>CANLND010000006.1 GCA_947492585.1 uncultured Paracoccaceae bacterium | reverse complement strand
ATCGTCCATTCTTCATTCAAAATCTCCTCAGATATCTTGCCGAGAAAATTCTACTTTTGAACACCACTAATTTTAGGGGGGGATTACCGGATCAAATACCTGGGCAGTCAGGGCCTGATCAGGGCGAAGATATTGACGTATGTTGAAAAACGTCGCGAGCAGTAAATTGGGCTCGCAACGCGATAAGTATATTTAAGGATAGTAACTTCTTACAAGTGCACTGGCGATCAAAGACCAACCATCTGCGACGACGAAGAACGCCAGTTTGAACGGCATTGCGACCATGGCAGGCGGAACCATCATCATACCCATCGACATCAAAACGGCTGCGACAACCATATCGATGATGAGGAAGGGGAGAAAAACCAAGAATCCAATCTGAAAGGCCCGCGAAAGTTCAGAGAGCATAAAGCTGGGGATTAGCGCGGACAGAGGCGCTTCTGGCGTTGGGTCGATCCCGCTTGTTTCGGCGCGTAGATCTGCGATTGCGTAGAATGTGTCAGGATCCAATCGATTGGCCATAAAGGCTCGAAAAGGCTCCAAGCTTTTGACCAGCGCAGGACCAGGTTCGATTTGTTCTTGCAGTAGGGGGCTAATTCCTGTGTCCCATGCCTCCATAAATACCGGTTCCATCACGAAATAGGTCAGGAACAGTGCAAGACTCACAATCATCATATTGGGGGGAGATTGCTGCAGGCCCACACCTTGGCGAACGATCGACAGAACTGTCACCAAAAACGGAAAACAGGTGATCATCATCAAGGCGCCCGGCGCAATGCTGAGCACGGTGATGAGAAGAATCAGTTGAATGGACCGGGCAGAAATGGATTGGCCATCCGCCAGTGAAAGGCTCAGTTCTTGAGCCACCGCAGCGCCCGGCAGGGTGAGCAAAATCACCCCTGCCAACAGCGCGCTCAATAGTGGTAAACGTATCATCCCAATCCGTTTTGCAAATCTGCGATTTCGGTCAGACGTACGGCAAGCTGGCCCGCTTGATCGCCTTCCATTTCTTCCAGTTGACCTCGGGCCACAAGCCGATCTCCGACATAAAGGTCAACGGGATCTTCGACGCGTTTGTCCAGTGTTAGAACCGCGTTTTCTCCCAATGTAACCAGATCACGAATCAGGGGGCGGGCTTTCCCGACGGAAACGACAACTTCAACAGGAACCGAGACGAAGGGGTTGCCCGCGTCCGTCGATTTCATGTTCAGGTCTGCGGACTCATCCATATTGGCTTTCCTCTTTGAAATGGTAGGTGAAGGCGTCGACGGAGTCTTTCACCGAGTCGATCAGCCCTGCGCTGTTTAGTTCACGTTCGTTGGATCCAACGCGCAGGTAGGCTTGGCCTTCTGTTAAAGAACTGTCTTCTTGAACTTTGACGGGGACGGAAAATTGTTGTGATAACAGCGACCTAACTGGAGCGCCTTCGCCAGCGGCCACGACAATTTCCATGCCCTGATCGGTCTGACTGCGGGCCATTTCTGTCAGTTGATCTACAATATGGTGACCAAAAGACGCGGCCATTGCATCCGGTAAGACCGCACTGGTCAGCACCTTGAACATTGGGTCCAGGGCCTCGATCAGTTGGGATTGAGCTTCGTGGTATGTAAAGCTCAGGTCTTCCAGAGAGGTGGCCAGATTGGAGGAGATGCTGGTGGCTTCGTTGTCCTTGGCTGACACCGCGTCTTCCCAACCGGCGCTATAGCCGTTTTCAAAGGACGCAAGACGGGTCTCTTCCATGGCTTCTTCTGACACGGCGGGCATCGCAGGTTCCGCAGGTGCCGCTATTCCGAAGTCTTCAAGGAGATGCGCAATCGTCATTAAGCTCGTTCCTCGTTTTCTTCCAGCCATCCACGTAGGATCTGGACGGTTTCTTCCTGACGCTCACCGATCATGGACCTCAGGCGATCTACAGGATCACCATCCGCGCCGCCGCCAAGCATGGCCATGCCGCCTCCCATGCCGCCAAGTTCGCCAAGGGGTTCGAACTGGCCGGTTTCGGAGTTCTCAATCTCACCGTCCAGCGCGATGCCTGCGCCCAAGTTGGGATTAGACATGAAATCCGCGCCGCCCAAAGCGGGAAGATCGGCAAGACCGCCTCCATCCATGTCCGATTCGCCAGTGGGGCCAGCAAGCGCCGGGACACCTGATGCCGCGCCCGAGGTCAAAATTGGTTTTACAACGAACAATCCAAGCACGAGGCTGACGATGGCAAGAGCAGCCATCTGGATGACCGACATTGCATCAATGTAAACGTTGTCCATGAAAGAAGACGATACGGTAGTGCCTTGCGGCTCTGTCACCGGCATTTCCATAGATTTCAGAGTGATCACGTCGCCACGCTCAGGGTCAAACCCGATGGCGGCTGAGATCAAATCATGCAGCGCTTGTAGCTCTTCTGCTGGGCGTGCCTGAAAGTTCGTAGATCCCGAATCGTCGGCAATGTTGAGCCCATTGACCAGTACGGCAACCGTTAGGCGTTTGATGGCGCCTGGGCCGCGGATCACCTCTTTTTCAGTTTCCGAAATCTCATAGTTGATCCGTTCGCGCGTTGCGCTGGTGTTGGCCTTGGAACCTTCACCTGATGATGCATCGCCATCGGGAATATTCGAGGCGACGGTGACCTCTCCCGATTGGTTGGTTGAAGAATCAGCGCGTTCTTCAACATCGGTGCTGACAGCGACGCGGCTATCTGGATCAACCCGTTTTTCGCGAATAGATTCGGTGTCGGTGATCGTTTCCACGCTCACTTCGACCACAGCATTGCCTTTGCCAACGCGGGCCTCAACCAGTCGCATGACGCGTTCGCGAATCGATTGGGAGCGATCATCGTTTCCAGCACCCGCAGCCGCAGCGGCCTCTGGTGATCCGATGAGCGTGCCGTTGGCATCGATGACGGCCACGTTATCGACCGCCAGTCCGGTCACCGCCGAGGAAATAAGAAAGCGAATCGCATTGGCTTGCGCCGGTGTGATTGGTGTACCCAAAGGGGTAACCGAGACCGAAGCCGTGGGCTCCACCGTCCGCTGAAACGGATTGCTGCCAGTGTTGGCAATATGGACACGGGCCTGAGTCACATGGGGGCTGGCAACAATAGTGCGGGCCAATTCCCCTTCTTTTGCACGCCAGTAGGCGGCATCAAACATTTGGGATGTGGTTCCAAAACCGCTCAATGTATCAAGCAGTTCGTAGCCTTTACCGCCATTCGCTGGCAGTCCCTCACTTGCAAGGGTCATCCGCAATTCATCACGTTGCGTTGCGGGGACATAAATTGACCCGCCGCGCACTTCATATTCGGTACTGCGCGTTTCAAGCGCACGTACGACATCTCCTGCTGAGCCACTTTCAAGCCCGGCATAAAGCAGTTGCATGGTTGGCTTGTTCGCCAACTGGGACATTGCGAAAACGCTCAGAAACATGAAAACTGTGGCGCCCACAGCGATCATTCGCTTCCGTGTATCCAATCCTGCCCAGACATCTTTGATCTGCTGCACAATAAACCTCCGTCGCACCGTCGTTCTGATGGTGTGCAACCCTTTTCCCTCATCGGCCTTAACATTCGGTTAGTTCCTCGCAGGTTATGAAGAACTCACACGACGATTTAGGGATAGCCATGACAGACGCTGTAGTTGATACAGAAGACGAAGTTCCGGCCAAGAGCAGCAAGATGCCCCTCATCATTGGGGTTGTGCTGGCATTGGTTGGTGGTGGAGGCGGATTCTTTGCCGCTTCATCAGGCCTTCTTCCCTTTGGTCAAAAGTCAGCTCCCGCCGAGGAGCAAATGGCCGAAGTGGCGCCAGAAGGCGTGGACACCGGTGAGAGCGCGGAAGAAATCGCCAACCTCGCCTTTATAGATATGGATCCGCTGGTGATTGGCCTGCGCAATGCAGGCGGTCTCAACCATCTGCGGTTCCAGGCACAACTTGAGGTCAACATTGCCCATCAGGCAGAGGTTGAAAAAGTTCTTCCAAGAGTTGTCGATATTCTGAACAGCTATCTCCGGGCTTTGGAGGTTGAGGATCTGACCGATCCGATGGTGCTGCCAAAGCTACGATCGCAAATGTTGCGGCGAATCAATATCGCTACCGGCCAGGGCCGTGTGCGTGATTTGCTGATTATGGATTTCGTATTGAACTAGGAGGACAGGATGGACCTTATTGCTGATATCCTGCTGGCCGCAGGGGCGCTTGGCGCTGGTTTCTATTGCTATGTGCTGTCGCGCAGGCTGAAACGTTTTAATGACCTGGAAAAAGGCGTGGGCGGGGCTGTTGCCGTGCTGTCGTCGCAGGTTGATGATCTCAACAAGTCGTTGCATCACGCGCAGAGCATTTCGAATGGCTCGAGCAAGGCGTTGGAGCAGCTTACTGGGCGTGCAGAAACGGTTGCACAACGGCTCGAGTTGATGATGGCGTCTATGCACGACTTGCCTGAAACGGCGTCTGCCAAGGCGACGCAAGAAACGCAGGTCGCCGCGTCAGAGACGCGCGGGCCCGAAGAAAGCGATGCGCTGGCTGAAGCTTACGAGGCCGAGGCGCAGGAGCCGGCAGAAGCAACGACTGACGAAGAAAAACCGGCAGGGCTGATGTTTGTCCGTCACAACCGTAATCAAAGCCGGGTCGCGTGATGAGCAAGAAAGAAAAGAAAACAAAGGCAAAGCGCGTGCGTGGTGGTGCGCTTTTTGCATTGGCGCTGCTTTTAGTTGGATCTGCGGTTCTAAGAATCGGTTTGGAAGCGGGCCCAGCCATTGCGCGCGAAGTCGCGGGTTTGCAAAAACATGAAATGGCTGAAGAGGGCCATGAAGCAATGATGGAAAGGTCTTCGGAGCCGTCATCAGCTGAATTGCAGACCATGTTGATGGCTTTCAAAGAGCGCGAAGCCTTGCTGGTCAAGCAGGAAACTGAGATCCAAGATCGCAAAAAGGCGCTTGAGCTTGCGGATCAGGCCATTGAGCAAAAGCTTGTAGCGTTGGAAGCCGCGGAGGCCAAACTGCGGGCCACGGTTGCTTTGGCAGATGGCGCCACCGAAGCGGATGTGGATAGATTGACCACGGTCTATGAGCAGATGAAGCCAAAAGATTCGGCTGCGCTGTTTGAGGAAATGGACCCAACATTCGCAGCGGGCTTTCTGGCGCGGATGCGCCCGGATGCTGCGGCGGGGGTCATGGCAGGTCTCAGCCCCGAAGCGGCGTATACCATCAGTGTTGTGCTTGCGGGACGAAACGGTTCGGTCCCAACGGAATAAGGTCTGAGCCGCTCAGTCTTTCTTAAGAAGACTCAGGTAGCCTACTAAAAAGTAACGAATTTTCGGAGTGAACCTATGCTCGGTATTGTAGGCATTGTCGTCATCTTTGTGATGGTGTTCGGAGGGTACTTGCTGGCGGGCGGCAAAATGGGAATCATTCTCAAAGCGCTGCCATTTGAATTTATGATGATCGGGGGGGCTGCCGCCGGCGCATTCCTGATCAGCAATGACATGAGTGCTGTGAAGCACACGCTGTCTGATATGGGTAAAGTCTTCAAGGGGCCCAAATGGAAGCCAGAAGATTACCGTGACTTGCTGTGTTTGCTGTTTGCACTGATACGCATCCAGAAGGCCAACCCGGTAGAGGTGGAACAACATATTGAGGATCCAGAGAACTCGGCGATCTTTAACAAATACCCGAAAATCCTTGCGGACAAAGAAGCGGTAAATCTGATCAGTGACACAATGCGGTCTGCGTCGATGAACTATGATGATCCGCATCAGGTCGAAGAGGTTTTGGAAAAGAGAATTGAGGCCAACCACCACCATGCCATGCATTCAAGCCACGCGCTTCAGATGTTGGCAGATGGTCTACCAGCTCTTGGAATTGTTGCCGCGGTTTTGGGGATTGTGAAAACCATGGCCTCAATCGACCAACCCCCTGAAGTTCTGGGTAAAATGATCGGTGGCGCTCTGGTGGGGACGTTTCTTGGAGTTTTCCTGGCGTATGGTCTGGTTGGGCCATTTGCAGGCAAGGTGAAATCCGTGACCGAAGAAGACGCGCATTTCCACCAGCTGATCCGCGAAGTTTTGGTGGCTAACCTACATAATCACGCTGCTGCCATCTGTATTGAAGTGGGCCGTCAGAATACGCCCTCACACATCCGGCCCGGGTTCTCTGAGCTGGAAGAAGCATTGAAATCGGTGAAACAGGACGCAGCATGAATTGGCGCGCTCTTTCAATTGCTCTCGCGACGGTGCTCCCCCTGGGAGCTGCGCAGGCTGAGACAATAGTGGCACGATCAGGAGAGCATGACGGGTTTTCACGCCTTGTCATGCGCCTTCCCACGGGTGCCGATTGGTCGCTGACCCAGAACGGGCGCAGCGCCATTTTGAATATTTCGGGAACAGATACGGTTTTTGACACGACGCAGGTATTCAACCTCATTCCGCGCGATCGGATTCAGAATTTGACCCAGGCCGCGCCAGGGCGTCCATTGCAGATCGGTTTGGGATGTGATTGCGACGTGCAATCCCACGTTATGTCAAATGGATACCTAGTTGTGGACGTGCGCGGAGAGAGCTCCGGCCTACGCAAATATGTCCCTGAACAGGGAATTCTGCCGCTTGCCTTTGAGGATACTTCATCTTCCCGCGAGGCGATGCCTCTTGATGATAGAGATATCGCGCAGTCGCAATTTGCGACAAATCTGGCATCTGCGCTGGCAGCCAGCGAGCGGCCTGAAAAAGTCGTTGTCGCGCCAAGCAGTGTTGCGGCGAAGCCTGTGCCCTTGGAACCCGAACCAGTTATTGAATTGCAGATTACGCCGACGCCGCCAGTCAGTCAGCTTCTGGATATGGAAGAAGCCGCGCGTGCCGCAGCTGTGGGTGAGACAGAGCGCAGGCTTTTGCAGCAGATCGGCCGGGCAACCAATCAAGGACTGCTTGATCTGGTGGTGACAGAGGTCAACGGCGGGATCGGAAACGTGAGCCTAGACCCATTGGGAACGCGTGACCGGCCGTTAAACCCCTTGGATCATGTCTCAGTTACATCGTCGATCGACCGTGAAACAGGCTTGTTTGCGACGCGTTCCGATACCGAGAAGAAAGATCAGCTTTGTATCGCGGACAAGTATCTGGCTATTCACCGATGGGGATCGGAAGAGCCGTTTTCCCAGCAAGTCGGTGCGTACCGCAGCAAGATGGTGCAGGAATTTGATAAATTCGACGAAGATGCGGTGTTGGATCTTGCAAAGACCTATTTGTTTTTTGGCTTTGGCGCCGAAGCGCAGCTGATGTTGGACCTTCTTCCGAAACAACCCAAAAATGCGGAAATTCTAATCGCGATGGCGGACCTTTTGGACGGGCGAGAGGTTTCAATTAACAGTCCATTCGCGGGACAGCAGGTCTGCGAAGGTTACGCGGCGTTTTGGGCTGCTTTGGCCGAACGTGAAATCAAGAACAATGCTGACAACGATGCAATTCAGCAGGCTTATGCCAAGATGCCCGTGCATTTGCGGGTGCACCTTGGGCCGCGAATTTCCACATTGTTCTCTCGCTTGGGCGAAAAACACATGGCCGAAGCAGCGCTGCGTTCGGTTGATCGGACTGGCGTTGATCATGTTCCTGATCTCAATCTGGCTGAGGCTGCATTGGCAGAGCTTGAGGGAGATTTGGAAACGGTTGCGGACGAGTTGACCGAAGAAGTGGCAGCGCGCAGTGAAAACACTCCGCAGGCGCTGATTGACCTGATTGATCTTCACTACAAAGAGCGACTCGCACTGTTGCCGGATATTCCTGAACTTGTGGCGTCATACGAA
Organism: uncultured Paracoccaceae bacterium; assembly: GCA_947492585.1. Classification (GTDB taxonomy): domain Bacteria; phylum Pseudomonadota; class Alphaproteobacteria; order Rhodobacterales; family Rhodobacteraceae; genus Epibacterium. The sequence continues at coordinate 167,896 of CANLND010000006.1, read as the reverse complement.
GTGGAAAATCGTGAGACTGAGCTAGGTTCCGGGTTGCGGCAGGCCCAGGTCTTAGCTCTCTCTCTTGAAGGTCGCTTTGAGGAGGCCTTTCTTGAATTGGCGGAGCTGGCGCGAATCGACGGACCAGTTGCGCGATCAGAGGCCACAGAATCGCTGTTTACACTGCTGACCGAGCGGGCGAACGACGTCACCTTTTTGAAGTACGGTATGACGTTTAGTGATGACGCGACGATGGCAGAAGCGACACCAGTGGCCGACATTATGGCGGAGCGGTTTTTGGAGCTTGGGTTTGCGAAGCCTGCGCAATCGCTGCTTAACAAGCTGTCGTTGGAGCAAAAAACCGACGAGCGTAAATTGATGATGGCAGAGGCTGCACTTGGTATGGACACCCCACAACAGGCCCTTGCGGAGCTGGCAGAATTGTCCGGCTCCGATGCGAATCGGTTGCGGGCGCAGGCATTCTGGAACAGCGGTGACTATGAACGCGCGGGAGAGTTTTTGCTGGAAGAAGAGCAGGCAGACGAAGCGGCGCGCGGCTATTGGTTGTCTGAAAATTATCAGGCGATTAGTGGTATCGAAAACTCCGAGCAACTCGGATATGGCGCGCTTGCATCTGTGACGACAGAATTAGATCAAGCGGCCAAAGATCCGGAAGGTATGCCGCCCTTGGCTGAGGCTCGCGCATTGGTCGAAAGCAGTATCGGAACACGGGACCGTATCGAAGAGTTGCTGAACAAAGTTACGCAAGATTCGTCAGAATAACGAAGCACTCTAACCTAAGTTCTTGAACGGCTGCCGGAAACGGCGGCCGTTGATCTTTTCTCGTAACACTTTGTAAAGCCCCTGCCTTTAGGTTCGATGATGGGTGAAACCTGATCTGGAATGGGCAGAATGCCGCAAACAACCAACTCTCCGAATGCGCTCGCACGCGTCTACCAAGTATTTTTGCACGCTGTGCGGGAACGGCTCCCCGCTGGCCCGCACTCCTTTTCATTCACCGCTCAGATACCGTCTTGCACGGGTGCTCCACAGCACCTGCACTCCCCTGTGCTGCTTTTGACACCAATGATGCAAGTGTCGGCCCCGTCGCCGCAAGAAAATGAGATGTGATCCGTGCCAAAATTGAGCATACAACAACTGTTTAGCCCGACAATCTTGCTCGCTCTCGCCTTGATGGCGATCATTGTTATGATGATTCTTCCCATGCCTGCATGGGTGTTGGATGTCGGGCTTGCAGCGTCTTTTGCGCTGGCGATTTTGATCTTTACCATCACGTTGTTCATCGAACGGCCGTTAGATTTTTCATCGTTTCCAACCATCCTGCTTGCATCACTGATGCTGCGTCTGTCTCTGAACGTATCTTCGACCAAGTTGATTATTGGTCAGGGACACACCGGCACCGATGCTGCGGGCAATGTGATCGAAGGCTTTGCCCAATTCGTCATGGATGGAAGCGTGTTTTTGGGTTTGGTGGTGTTTGGCGTTTTGTTGATCGTCAATTTCATGGTCATCACCAAGGGCGCGGCGCGTATGGCCGAGGTTGGTGCCCGTTTTGCCCTGGATGGCATGCCCGGGAAGCAGTTGGCCATTGATGCCGATATGAGCGCGGGCGCAATTGATCACGCAACGGCCAAAGAACGTCGCGAACGAGACCAAAAGGAAACCACTTTCTTTGGTTCTCTGGATGGCGCGTCAAAATTTGTAAAAGGCGACGCGGTTGCTGGCTTGCTCATCACGCTGCTGAACTTGGTGATGGGTCTGATCATGGGGATCTTGGTTCAGGGCATGCCTATTGGCGCAGCTTTTGAAACCTACGCTATTTTGACTGTTGGCGATGGTCTGGTGTCGCAAATTCCGTCGGTAATTATCTCAATTGCTGCGGCTTTGTTGTTGGCGCGTGGTGGGGCCACAGGTTCGACTGACGTCGCTCTGTTTGATCAATTTGGCAAGCACCCAGCTGCATTGGCGACCGTGTCTATTCTAATGATCATGTTTGCGCTCGTGCCGGGGTTGCCGTTCTTGCCCTTTATTTTGGGGGGCGGCGCCTTGGGGTATATGGCGTTTTCACGGTTTCGAACCTTGCAAAAAGAAGAAGACGCGGCTGTTGAAGAACAGATGGAAGAGACGGCCCAGCCCACCGAAACCAAGGCCTTGGGGGACATTCTGGATCTGGACGATCTGCATCTGGAATTCGCGCCTGATCTGGTCAGCATGGTTCTGGATGCGGGCACCGGGCTGGACGCGCGCATTGCCAATATGCGGACTCATGTGGCGACCAGTTTTGGGTTGATCTTGCCAGAAATTCGCCTGAGCGATCAGCCGGAACTGGAGAGTGGAACTTATATCGTTAAAGTTCAGGGGGTTGAGCAGGTCCGCGGTACGCTTCACCCGGATATGGTGCTGGCCCTGATGCCCGACAATCACGAAGCTTTGCCGCCAGGCACTGATGTCACCGAGCCTGTCTATGGCGCCCCAGCCCGTTGGATTTCTGAAAAATATCAGGAACAGGCCAATTTGGTTGGTGCAACGGTGGTTTCTGCGCCTGAGATTCTGGCGACGCATCTTCTGGAAGTGATTAAACAGAATTTTTCTCGCTTGCTGACGTTGAAGTCGCTGCGCCGGTTGTTGAACGAAATGACCCAGCTGTCAGATGAATTCCGGGCTGAGGCGAATCGCAAGTTGTTGGATGAATTGGTGCCAGACAAAGTGCCAATGGATACGCTGCATTCGGTGCTACGCCTATTGCTGGAAGAGCGGGTTTCAATCCGAAATATGCCGTTAATTCTAGAAACCATCGCCGAGGCACGTTTGCAGACCACCCAACCAGAATTGATCTGCGAACACGTGCGTCAACGCCTTGGGTTTCAGTTGGTGGCAGAAATGAAGCGCGAGGATGGGACAATCCCATTGGTCCAGCTGGCGCCAGAATGGGAAGAAACGTTTGCAACCTACCAAGTTGACACCCAAGGGAGTGGATTGGACATTGCATTGCCCCCTGATCAATTCAATCGCCTGGCCGACGGCCTGAATGAGCGTCTGAACACGGTGACGGAACAAGGTATCTTTGCCGCCGTTGTGACTTCGACACGCCGCCGCCGGTATCTCAAAACCATCCTGCGGGCCCGTGGTATCAGCAATCCGGTGTTGTCCTTTGAAGAAATCGGGCTAGAGGCGCAACCGGCTCTTGTGGGGATGGTTCCCGCATGAACACGGACTTTCTGCCGCCAGAGCTTGTTGCGTTGTTAGGCGCTGGGTTTTGGCATGCGGCAGTTGTGTTTTTGCGCGTGTCTACAATGGTTTCGGTATTGCCAGCTGTTGGGGAAATGTATGTTTCCACTCGGGTGAAACTTGCGGTTGCTATCGCCTTTACCCTCATCGTGGCGCCAGCTTTACCTGCGATGCCGACCCCTGCCAGCACCATGCAATATTTTGGACTGGCGGCGAGCGAAGCCGTCATCGGCTTGGCGCTTGGGGTGAGTATTCGTTTTTTTATCCATACAATTCAAACCGCTGGCAGCATCGCGGCCCAAAGTACATCGTTGTCACAGGTGTTGGGTGGCATCGGCGCAGAAGCCATGCCGGCGATCAGCGCTGTTTTGATGATTGCGGCAACGGCGCTTGCGGTGATGATGGGGCTACACGTGCGCGTCGCGGCGTTTATGATCTATTCATATGATATGTTTCCCGTGGGGCAATTTCCAGCGGCGGCCAGCCTGTCGGATTGGGGCGTGCATAGGGTTTCGCAAAGTTTCTCATTGGCCTTTGCCTTGGCGGCACCGTTCCTGATTACGGCGGTGATCTACAATCTTGCGCTTGGGGTTATTAACCGAGCGATGCCACAGCTGATGGTGGCCTTTGTTGGGGCACCGCTGATCACATTTGGCGGGCTGTTTATTCTGATGATCGCTGGCCCGATGATTCTGCAAATTTGGCGCGACGCCTTGTTTACCTTTGTCCTGGACCCCGGAGTGGGTATGCGATGAGCGATAAGGACGACGATTCTGAAAAGTCATTTGATCCAACGCCCGAAAAACTGAAAAAGGCGCGGGAAGAGGGCAATGTCCCCAAATCGGTGGATTTGTCTGTTGCAGCGGCTTATGTCGGCCTCGCTATCGCATTTTATGCCACTGGTGAAAGCGTGGTGGAAGAATTTGGCACCATCCTACTGGCCTTTTTGGATCAACCAGATCGATTGGCCAGTGTTTTTTTTGGGGGTGCGGCCACGGCCCCTGTTGGGATGCTGTTGCAAGCCACGGTCCTGGCTGTTCTGCCGTGGTTCGCGATACCGTTTGTTTTGGTGTTTCTATCGATTTTGGCGCAAAAGGCCTTTGTTTTTGCACCAAAAAAATTAAAACCAAAGCTGTCAAAGATATCAGTGATCTCCAACGCAAAAAACAAATTTGGTCGCTCAGGACTGTTTGAGTTCGGCAAGAGTTTTCTGAAACTTATTGTCTATTCAATTTGTCTGGGTGTGTACGTCTATATGCGTTTGCCCGATATGATTGCGTCGTCGGCGACGGGGGCGATGGCGGTGATTATCTTGTTGGCCAAACTCGCGATGGAGTTTTTGGTGATTGCGATTTTGTTGGCGCTGCCGATCGGAGTTGTCGACGCAGCGTTTCAACATGCTGATCACAAGCGTAAAAATATGATGTCGCGCAAAGAGGTCACTGACGAGGTGAAAAACTCAGAAGGGGATCCGCATTTCAAAGGGCAGCGGCGTCAACGTGGGCAGGAGATCGCATTGAGCCAAATGTTGGGCGCAGTGCCAGATGCAGATGTGATCGTGGTGAACCCGACGCATTATGCTGTCGCTCTTCAGTGGAGCCGTGAAAAGGGGGCGGCCCCAACCTGTGTGGCAAAAGGCGTTGACGAGATGGCTGCCGCAATTCGTGAAAAAGCGCAGGAACACGGTGTACCGATCCATAGCGATCCTCCGACGGCACGCGCGATGTATGCGACCGTAGAAATTGGAGATGAGATCTCAGAAGAACATTATGCACCTGTTGCAGCGGCCATTCGGTTTGCAGAAGCGATGCGTCAGAAGGCGAAAGGAAGAGTGTGATGAAGCAGAAAATGCTGGACCAGATGGCGGCGGTGACGACCGCGCAATACATGCAAGAACACGCTCGAATCAAACCGATTTTGGATGCAGAGGCGAGGCTGCGGGGGCAGTTGGCTCAGCTGGACGCACAGGTCAAGGCGAGCCAGACCCAGGTTGGGCAAGATGTGCCAATGAAAGCCCTTGGTGCTGATTTGCTCTGGCAGGGCTGGCATGCCCGGTCTCGTCGACAGTTGAACCTAGAATTGGCTCAGGCAACGGCCAAAAAAATGATGGCCATGGAGCGTTTACGCAAAACTTTTGGACGTAAGCATGCTGTTGAAACCATGCTTGAAGATGAAAAAAAACGACGCAAGAAAGAGCAAATAGCGGCCCTCCAAAACCGATTACTCTTTGGCTGACAGACGCGCGGGAGGTGCTGTCCTGGCTTGGACGTTTTGAACACATCGGGCGCTTAGATGCGCCCATTTTTGTTTCAGAACCACATCATATTTCCAAGGTGTGGACATTCGTAGAATAGATCTGAACGTGGCACCACATCATGGAAAAAGGCGCTCCTTACAAAAGAAGCGCCTTTTTCCATGATGTCGTAAATCAGATTGTTAGTAATCTGTGCGTCAGACGTCTTGTCGAGAAATTTCGAGGATCAAGACATCGTGTATGTTTTGTCCCAGATGTTTCTGCGCAGTTTCGCGCAATGCTGTGCGCAACGGTTCTAACATGTCGGATCTGGTGAACGCCCCTCTGAACCCTCCCATATTGGCGTGATCAAACAGGACCTGCAGAAATTCATCTCGCAGTTTGGGTTCGTAGGCGTGAACCTTGGCCTCCATGTCGGGCAACGTTTCCAAGGACAAGGACACAACAACAAGAGAGGCAAGCTCTTCGCGCTCAACGACGGGCACAACAAACTGGTTTTGGATTTTGATGTAGTGATATTCGATCTTGTTCTCGTCTTCGGCTATCTCTTCGTGATGATCATCGCCTTTTTCTGCGGGATCACCGCCGCCTTCTTCGACGTGTTCTTCGGGGGCAGGGGCCATGACGATGCCTGCGCCGATGCCACCGGCAGTTCCGACGATCAACAAGATCACTGGCAGGAGTTTCGAAAGCATATTGGACCTCAGAATGGCAGAACGGCATCCAGCACTTGCTGGCCGTAACGCGGTTGTTGAACATCGGTTATCTGTCCGCGGCCACCATAAGAAACGCGGGCCGAAGCAATTTTGTCATAGGTGATTTCATTTTGGCGACTGATGTCTTCGGGACGAACGTAGCCAGTCACCAGCAGTTCACGGATTTCGAAATTGACGCGCAATTCCTGTGACCCGCTAATCGCCAGAACGCCATTTGGCAGGACATCGACAATGGTTGCGGCGACCCGAAGTTCAAGCTTTTCTTTCCGTTTCACGGATCCAGCACCACCAGAGGAAGACGAGCTGTTCACGGACACAGCTTCGCCCACGCTTGCGCCTTCGGGCAGTTTTTCGTCCAGGCGCTGCGGCAATCCCAACAGATGTGGAACCCCAAGCGACTCTGCTCCGTTCCGCGAACGTTGGGTGTCGTTTGAGATTTCGGCTTTTTCGTCGATCTCGATCACAACGGTCATGATGTCCCCGCGTTTTATCGCGCGGCGATCGCCAAGCAATGACTGACGCTCCCCACTCCACAGCGAGGCGTGATCTACGGCCCGTTGCGGTCGAGTTTCCTGAGGAAGCCCTTCCCACAACATTGCAACATGTTCTGGCGTTTCATTTGCAGGCGTAAAGCTGGGAGGCTTGCCCAGATGGTCGATGCGGCCGCAGGCTGAGGTTAGGACCAGCCCAGACAGCATGACAAATTTTGGAAGCATATTCTTTTGCATCATTTTACCTCAACCGAGCCATCGGCCTGAATTCGGCCCGAAATTGTTGTCCGAGAAGACAGGTTCATCACCCGTACCGTTTCGCCTTTAGCACCACGGCCAAGTGCGCGCCCTTCGGTCGAAATCTTTAGCCCGCCGCGATGGAATGTAACTGACACCAGATCGTTGCGTTCGACGATGGCAGGGGGAGAGATATCCCCCGCATGCAGGGGTCTGCCCGCATAAAGTGCCACGCGCGCCTCTTGACCGATGACCCGTTCTGGATCTCGTAGGGCGCCCAATACCTCGACGTTTTTGTAGGCAAGATCTTGGGCAGAAATGACTTCTCTGGGGCGAATGGTACGTGTTGGCACCAAAATCTCGGCCCAAGCGGATTGAGCCATCAGGGAAATCATCAAGGCGAGCAAAAGTTTCATTAGCGGACCTGTGTGGTTGCACTCATCATTTGATCAACGGCAGAAATGACTTTGGAGTTCATTTCGTATCCGCGCTGTGCTGCGATCAATTCGGTGACTTCGCGCACGGCATCTACCGAGCTGGCCTCGATATATCCCTGCCGGATCGTCCCCAATCCGCCTTCGCCCGCGATGGCTACGGTCGCGCCACCTGAAGCCTCGGTTTCAGTGAACAAATTGCCGCCAATTGCTTCCAGACCCTTTGGGTTGGTAAAGCTCGCAAGGCTGAGCTGCCCAAGCAATTGCCCGGCCGTACCGTCCTGGAAATACGCGTAAACTTCGCCTTCGGGATTGATCGAAAGACTGCGGGCATCGTCGGGAATGGTAATTTCAGGTGAGACCGTAAATCCATCTGATGTGACCACTAATCCTTCAGCATTGCGTTTCAGCGCGCCGTCGCGGGTATAGGCTGTTTGCCCCGAGGGCAGGGTTACTTCGAGATACCCTTTGCCATCGATCGCGACATCAAGGTCATTTCCCGTTTCAGTCAACGCACCTTGGGACAGATGGATCGACACTGCCGCCGGCCGGACACCTAGTCCAACCTGAACACCCGTTGGCAAGACCGTGCCGTCTGACGCATTTACGGTGCCTGCACGGGACACCTGTTGGTAATGCAAATCCGCAAATTCAGCTCGACGCGCATTGTAGGCGGTGGTGTTCATATTCGCGAGGTTGTTCGAAATGGTTTCAACACGCAGCTGTTGTGCGCTCATACCGGTGGCTGCAATTTTAAGGGCTCGCATGGTATTTTTCCTTACGATTTCATCAGGTTGTTGATTGCAGAGCGCACGCGTTCATCTTCGGTCTCGAGAAAGCTCTGCCCCATCTCATAGGCCCGCTGGATTTCGATCATTCGGGTGATCTGTCCGATGGCATTCACGTTGGATCCTTCAATAAAACCTTGATGAACCCGGCCGTCGAAACTGTCTTCTATTTCGCCATCGACGCGAAACATCACGCCGTCTTCACGGACCATGGTGTGGGTTTCAACAGGTTTAAAAAGACCAATCTGACCCAAGGGGCGACCATCTGCGCTCAAGGTGCCGTCCTGACCAAATTTGATCGACTTGGCATCCGATGGAATAAACACAGGTGCGCGTCCGGCATCCAGAACGCGGTGACCGTCCATCGTGACCAGATCACCGGCCGCGTTGGGAGAAAAGGCGCCCGAGCGAGTCAAGCGTTGTCCTTGTGGGGTTTCCACCATGAAATAGGAATCCCCTTCGATCGCCAGATCAAAGGTTCCGCCGGTTTCGGTCAGTGCCCCCTGTTCAGACGAGGTATTGCGTATGTTTGCACGCGACATGGAGATAGATTCGCTGCCCGGAGACGAACGGACATATTCGGAAAAAATCAGCCCTTCCTGACGAAACCCAGTGGTGGCTGAGTTCGCGATATTGTTGGCAACTACGCGCATTTCGCGCATCAATCCTGTCTGACGCGACAGCGTGGTATAGCTCCCCGTATCCATTAGGAACCTCCTGCAATCATGGGCACAATGTGACCGTTAAAGAACGCAACAAGTGTTTGCGTCATGAAGCCCATCGACACCCAGAAAACGACCAGGATGGCGATGAGTTTGGGTACAAAGGTCAGGGTCATTTCCTGCACAGATGTCAGAGCCTGGAACAGGCCAATGACTAGGCCGACAACCAACGCGACCGTCAGAATGGGCGTAGACATCAAGACCGCAGACCAAAGCCCCTGGCGCAATGTGTCGTAGAAGAGACCTTCACTCATCATGGGGTTAGACCGGCATCCGCAGAATTTCTTGGTAGGCCTCGACGACCTTGTTGCGAACGGTTACGGCGGTCTCAACGGCGAGTTCTGTTTGTGCAAGCGCCTGTACGAGCGCATGTGGATCAGCGCTGCCGGTCATTGCCTGCACAGAGACTTGCTCGCTGGTTTGTAGCGTCGCTGCAAAATCTTCAAAGCTGGTTTTCAGCGTCTCGGAAACACTTGGGCCCGTGTGAGTCGGGTCGATCTTTGTAGCAGGCCGCGCGGCGGAATAGCCATTGGCGGCGGAAAGACTGCGAATATCCATTCTGGATCTCCATTTTTAAATTATTTGCGCAACAGGTCCATCAGGGATGAGGACATCTTCCGCGTTTGATCAAACATTTTCAGGTTGGCTTCGTAGCTGCGTTGCGCCTCGCGGGCGTCCGCAATTTCAATCATCAGATCGACGTTTGAACTGTCGTAATGGCCTGATTCATCGGCCATTGGGTGGCTGGGATCATACACCTGTTCGAGGTCGCTGCGGTCTAGGACGACACGCCCCACGCGCACCTGATCGGTGTTTGTGTTGAGATCCCGCACGGCTTCAAACGGGACAGATTTACGGCGATACCCAGGTGTATCCGCGTTTGAGATGTTTTCTGAAACGTGGCGCAGGCGATTTGCCTGGGCCTTTAGGCCGCTGGCTGTGATCGACAGGGATTTTGCAAATTCACTCATTGATTAACCCCCTATCGTCCCAAGCTCGTACGCAAAATATTCATGGACGACCGATAGATCGCCAACGCGCGTTTGTGCTGACGTTCGACCTCAACGCCTTTTAAAATCTCCGTTTCAAGTGACACGGAGTTTCCGCTGGGGTCGGCGTTGGAATCATCGACTGTGATGGCCCATTGCATGCCATTTCCCGCACCATTCAGGTGGTCGGAGCGGGTGGAAATCATATCCCCAGCGCTCGCACCACGGCGGGCATAGACCTCAGTAAAGGGGCGGATATCTTTGGCATGGTAATCAGGCGTATCGGCATTTGCGATATTCTGAGCAACCAAGGCTTGGCGCGTCCCAGCATGGGTCGCCATAGCGTACGATATTTTAAACACGTTCAATTCTGTGAACACCGGGGCTTCTCCCTCGAACAATTTCAATCAAGGCTTAACCCTGATTCCTTTAGAAATTGTTTTCAGAGGCACATTGGAGAATCCGATCATGATCCCCGAACTGAACGCACTGACCGAAGAACTCGCGTCAAAGAAGCTGGCCAAGGCTGTTGGACGCGTGTCCGGAGTTTCTGACGGAGTGGTCAAGGTCTCCGGCCTCTCACGTGTTGCGCGGATTGGCGATCGTGTGCTGTTGCGCCGCGCCCCCGGAGATGAGCTGGCCGGAGAAGTCATGAAAATTGACGGCGATACGGTGAGTATGTTGCCGGACACGGCGCCGGATCGTATTCGTATGGACGATGCCGTTTTACTGCACCCGACACAGGATTTTGCCCCTGCTGACAATTGGATAGGCCGAGTGATCGATCCGTTCGGGCAGCCGTTGGACGGCCGTCCTATGCTGCGCGGCGAACAGGCGCGCGATCTGATGGCGCCGCCGCCAAAAGCGGCTTCTAGGCGCGGCCTCGGCGAGCGAATGCCCACGGGGCTGGCCTTGCTGAACACGATACTCCCCATCGTAAAAGGACAGCGCGTTGGGCTTTTTGCTGGATCGGGTGTTGGTAAATCAACGCTTCTTGCGACCTTGGCTAAGGCAATGGATGCGGACGTCGTCGTCATGGCATTGATTGGTGAACGGGGGCGCGAGGTGAATCATTTTGTGGAACATGTTCTAGGTCCCGAAGGGATGAGTCGCGCTGTCGTTGTTGCTGCTACGTCTGACCAGTCCGCGTTGGTGCGGCGGCGGTGTGCCTGGGCGGCAATGTCGGTGGCGGAACATTTTCGAGATCAGGGAAAAACCGTTTTATTTCTGGCCGATTCCGTAACTCGATTTGCTGAAGCCCACCGTGAGATCTCTGTCGCGTCTGGTGAGGCCCCAGCTTTGCGCGGCTACCCTCCATCAGTGACACCATTGATCACCGGTCTGTGTGAGCGCGCAGGCCCCGGACAGGACGGGCAGGGAGACATTACCGCAGTCTTTAGCGTACTTGTCGCAGGATCGGATATGGATGAGCCGATCGCCGACATCCTGCGTGGTGTGTTGGATGGGCATATTGTTCTCAACAGAGATATTGCGGAACGAGGTCGGTTCCCTGCGATCGATGTCTCAAGATCTGTATCTCGCAGTTTGCCAGCCGCTGCCACGCCAGAAGAGAATGCTCAAATACTTGAGGTGCGAAAATATCTGGGGGCGTATGAGCAAAGTGAAGTCATGATCCGCGCGGGTCTTTATTCGCAGGGCAATGACGTTGTTTTGGATCAGGCGGTCAAGCTATGGCCGGAACTCGACGCGTTTTTTGGAAAAGAGTCTCCTGACGGGATCGATAGCAGCTTTTCACGTCTGAGCTTGTTGTTACGCCGCGCGGGACGCTGATAGAATGGTGCGAAACAAGCGGATCATAAACGCAAAGCGATGGTTTTGCGATGTGCAGTATTGTACAATCAGGCAGGCAGGGACGCTGAACGTGAGCCCAGCGAAGCAGGCCGACTGAATCTTTTCAGCGGCAGCACGGGTACTATTCGTGCTCAAGGTGAAGAGAACGTCCGCCAGCTTCGTTGTTATTGAAACGTTGAATGTTTGGGACTGTGATCGGCAGGTTGTGGAGATCCAGATCCGCATTATCGCCGACATCCCGTGGGCAGCGGCACCGGACAACTGGTGCGGTCCAATAGCGCGGCTCACTACTCTCAGGCTGTACCGCGCTTGGCACATCTGTCACGAAGGTTGAGCAATATTTGCGTCCGCAAAAAGGAGCAGTCAGCTCGGTCGTTAGCATGTGCCACAAGGCCCTTAGATATGAAGCACGTAACATAGTGCTCCGTTATCTTTGGCCTAGGGGGCGATACTACTAGAGATTTCGCTGTATCTGCGTAACTGGCCGATGTGTTCAGTCAATTTTGACCGCGGCGTATTTACATCGAATACCGGTTTCGCGATTTACACAGAATTGGAGACGGTTTGCATGTGCCAATTTGATCCGTGAACATAAGGGAGCACACGGACGCCGGCCGGATACATAGTCTCTATGATGGTCTAATTGCCAGCAGCCGATTTTCACGCGGTAATAGCGCGCGCAAAGCCTTTAGGCATCGGTAGTGGTTGTCTTCGAGAAACGCGTCTGTCGCCTCGGCAAGGGACGCGCGACTGTCGGCATCGGTGAAAACCTGGCTCAGTTCTTCGATCCGACGCAGCATTTGCATCCGGTCTTCTTGTGGATCTACATCACCGGTCAAAATCAGCTGCATCGCATAGCAGACACGACGTACGGGGGTGTTGGCGTCTTCGGGGGAAATTGCGTCCCGCAGGCGCAGGATGTTTGCATCCGGTGTCACAATGGACAGGCGGCTGCGGCGATCACCGTTTTCGATGACAGCGCCGTTCACCAGAACGCGCTCTTTGGGTGCAAGTTTTAGGACCAGTCCGCTCATGATTAAGAGCCTCCACTGCGAAGGCCACGCATGATGGCCGTGTTAATTTCTACCAATGGTCTGACGTCAGCCTTGCGGGCGAGGACCTGGTTGGTGTGTTGTGCGGTAAATTCAGAAAGGTAGAGAATGTTCTCTTTCAGATCTTTGGGAAGATCATTGTCAGCATATGAGATGTCAGCAACAAACAATGTCCAAAGCTTTCGGTTGTCGTGGAGCGCAGCGACCAGCTCATTAAAGCCGGGTTTGCCTTTGCGTGTGGCGGCAATCATCCGGTGGGTCAATTGGCCAAGCAATTCATATTCTGTATCGATCGTAGATCGCGTGGTTTTACGAGCGTTGCCGTAAAGGTTCTTGGCTTTCAGGGCTGCGTTCACGTCTTTTCCTTACCTTCTGGTCTTGGGCACAACGGCATGGGGGATCAGAGCGCCAGAGGCGCTCTGATCAATCCGTGTATTAACGGAACAGTGTCAGCAGAGCCTGCGGCGCCGAGTTGGCAATCGACAGGGCCTGTGCACCCAGCTGCTGCTGTGTTTGCAGAGCCTTCAGACGCGCAGATGCTTTTTCCATATCCGCATCTACCAGAGAACCAACGCCGGATGTCAGCGAGTCAGACAGATTGCTGATGAAGGCAGCCTGCTTATTAATCCGGCCTGCAGCGGAACCCAAGTTTGCGGACGCGTCACGTGCAGTGTCAATCAAACCTTCAATTGTTGTAAGTGCACCTGAGGCATTAGATGAGACGTTGATTCCAGCCAAGGCGCCCAAACCACCGGACCCGGCATTTGTGAACTGGCCGGTTAGTGTAAGGTCTTGAGTCGTACCAGTGCCACCGTTTGTAGTAATTGCCAGCGTGCCAGCATTGGCAGCGTTGTAGTCAACTACAAGACCTTCGATGCCAAGTTCGTCGATTTTACTTTTCAACGAAGTCGCGATCAAGTCATGTGTAGATGTGGAGGCGACATCTTCAGCAGTCACAGTGTGGCTGACCGTTTCGTCGCCAATTGAGATTGAGATTGAGTCTCCGGCGGCATATGTCGGGTCAACAATAACAACGTTTACTGCTGTACCGCTATTGGCGGCAAGGGTAGTTGCGAATGTATCCGCTGCAGTGGAGGCACCAGCAGAGCCAGTAAACGCAGCTTTTAGAGTGTAGCCACCTGTCGCCAAATCCTGGTTCGCCACAGTAATTGACTCAGATGATACATTGCCAGCGCTGTCACGGTTCAGAGATGATAGAATGCTGGCCCCAGCCCCACCATCAATCAGATTTGTACCGTTGAACTGCGCTGCTTCTACAACAGCAATCACTTGATCTCTGAGAGCACCGATGTCTGTTTGAAGTTTGGCGCGGTCATCGGTGGTGGCATCTTGTGCTGCGGCGATCTTTCCTTTCACTTCGATGAGAAGATCGGTAATGGATTCAGCTGCATTCTGGGCAACCGCAACTTTGGAGCTGCCAAGCGCTAGGCTTTCGGAGACAGCCTTAAAACCGCCTACATCCGATTCCATGGTTTTGGCGATTGCCCAAACCGCAGAGTTGTCGCTGGCGTTGGAGACTTTTTTACCGGTGGAGATCTTATTTTGCAGACCTTCCATATCCATGTTGATGGTTTTCAGGGTCTGCAGCGCAACCATGGCGCCGTTGTTGGTCAGAATGCTGGACATAGCATGTATTCCTTGTGTGTGAGGGGTATTTTTCCCTCAGTATATCCCTGCCCTCCGAAGAGGACGCTCTCTACCGTCTTTCTGACAATGCGATCTGCCGTTGGCTTTCGCGCCACCCCGTTTCTCGAGATGCACAGACAACATGCACCACTAGATCCTAAAGGAGTGCTAAGAGGAAAACTTTGAAAGTTAGAATTTTCCTTAAATCCCCATGTATTAGGCGCGCTTCTCTAGTTTCATGCTGTATCCATTGGGGTGGCTGGTTTTGCGGCCGGATTTGTCATAGATGTCCAATCCGCGGCGCACGCGTTTGAGTTCTTGCATGCGGGAGGCCACTGCACGGATACCTTCCATCGCACTGTCCAAGAGAACTTGATTGCGTGACACTTTGGTCTGGATGGTTTCCAGAGCGTCTTGTTCTAGGGCATCGATCGTCGTCAGCTGGCTGATAACATCGTCCTTTTGCTCCAGAAGCGATTCGAGCTGATCCAATTGACCATGTACCAATGCGGTGCGTTCCTGTTCGAGGATGCCATCCAATGTATCAATCAGGTCTTGGGAGGTAGGTTCGGTCATGACTATTTTTCCTTCAGTGCGTGATAAAGAGATTCGGCAAGGCCGATGCCGCCCGCCTTGGTGATCTGTTCAGCCTGCGCGCGGACGAGAAAGCTGGAGAATTGGTCTTCGCCCGCGCCGCCTCCAAAGGCATCGCGTGATTCGCCCAAGCCGGCGGATTTCAGCATTTCGGTTAGAAAAGAGGCCTCAAGATCCATCGCTGCCTTGCGCATGGGGTCTTTTTCGAGGGGGAGCATTTTTGCGGGCGCATGTCCGTTGGGCGCGCGGCTATTCAGTATATTATCCATTCTGGACCTCATTTGAGAATAAGCCCGATTTGCATCGACTTTTCTCAGAATGCCCCAAGAGCGGTTAAAAATACGGTAACCGGTTTTTGTTAGGGTCGTTGTGTCAAGATAGAATGTCTGGAACACCTATGATCAACTCTGGGATATTAAGACAGGTCTCTGGTCACAACCAGGATGCTGTTAAAAGCGCGAAAACCGTTGAAACTGCGGACCGACCGGCGCGGGATAGTTTTGAGAGGCATTTCGAAGGAACGTCTCGCGAGAATGCCAATACGGGGCCTGAAACGCCAACGGATGCTGGCAAGACGACGGATGCGGGTAAAGTGTTGGCGGAACGCAGTTCTGAAGGTGATGCCACGCCAGCACCTGAAGTCACGCCAACACCTGAAATCACGGTTTCGACAGACGTAGAAGTATTCGCCGCCGAAGATCCAGATCCAAGGGGTGTTGATACGCTGTCGAACGCTGAGCTGTCCGTTGAAGTGGAGGTGCCGCCGAATGATTCGGCCGTGCAACACGCGGTTGAAGTCGCCGTTTCCACTCCGTTGCCTGAGCAGCCCTTACAAAAAGCGCCAGTGCATGAGGGCGTAACACGTGGGCTGTCCCCGACAAAACAAGTTGAGAAGCCAGCGGTCGCTCCGGTTCCAGTTTCGGTTCCACAGGACACGCTCGAAAAGAGTCCTACGGTATCACAAAATGTAAACGCCGCATTGCGTGCAACGTCTCCGACAACCGCCGCTGAGGGGGCCACCGGCGAAAAATTGACGCCCAAAAGCGAGAAACGGGCACCTGCTGAGGCGCCTCAACACGCTGTGGTAAGACCGGCGCAGGGTGAAGTGTCGTCGACTGTAGTCGCAACACAACCCTCCGAGGACGTAGATGCGGATGCGGCAGATGTCACAAATAAATCCACTCCAGTAGCGCAACCGGCTCCATCCTCTACTTTTCCCGACAATGCTGCGCGTTCTGCGCAGGCGGGCACTTTGGATTCTGGGGGACGTATGCGCCCCTCAGACGATTCTGACACAGTAGAGGTCGCCCGAGCGGTTGAGGGGAACAAACAGGGCGAAAAGCCTCAGAATTCGGCGCCTGTAGCTGCACAAAACGTGACGCCTGCGCAGCCTGCTAGCGCTCAACGCTCGCTTTCTCAACAATTTGGTCAAAACTCTGAGGATCCAGGGGATTCTCAACGGTTGTTACGTTCAGACGACGAGCCTGCGGTTCTGAGCCGTCTGAGTGGTGAAACGCGACCTGCTGCTACGGCACAAACGACTGTCGTCCAGCAGTCCGTGACCGCGGCAATGGCGGCACGTCAGGCAAAAGCTGTTGAGCAAACAGAGTCATCTAAGACTGTAGACGATGACAGTGGTGCCGCTGAGGATAGCATCGATATTACGCGTGAAGTTGGTCAAGAGCGGTTGATCGAACGTGCCATTCACAACTCCCCAACACAAACTGTAATTCCTCAGGCTGTGCAGCGCTTGGTACATCAGGTTCGATTGCAAACTCAGTCCCAAACACGGGCTTCAGCAGAGGCTGCTGACCGGGTCGCGCATGTGGTAGAGAGTACCGGTTTTTCAGTACCCGTAGAGGTCATCGGCCTGTCGCAAATGCTGACCGAGGCGACATTCAAGAACAACAAATCCAATACGCAGAACGTGGCGCGGCGAATCGCTGCTCAGCTCGGAGATGCGTTTGCGACGACAGGCGAAAAGAAGGTTGATGTCTTGTTGAACCCCAAAGAATTGGGGCGCGTAAAAATGCAGGTTGAGACAAGCGAAACCGGCGTCAAGATCACCATCAATGCCGAGAGGCCCGAAACAAGTGACCTTATGCGCAAGCACATCGAGCAGCTTGAGCGTGAGTTTCACGAGATGGGTTTTGCGGACGTGAGTTTTGAGTTCAAAGATGACAATTCATCGGCGCAGACCACGGATCAGCTTGAAGACGAAGCTGTAACGGAGCCCACCCTGACCGAAGTCGATGAGATGCTCGACCCAATACAAATCGTTCAATCGCTGCGCCTGGGAGAGTCTGGGCTGGATATGAGAGTATAAAACATGACCACCCCAGCAATATCAGCAACAACCTCTGCGGCGGCCAACACCGCGTCTATTTTTTCAGGCGGTACCGAAGAAGGTAGCTCAAGCGGATTGTCTACGGATTTTGAGACCTTCTTGAAAATGCTCACGACGCAGGCAAAATATCAGGATCCGCTTGAACCATTGGATTCATCTGAATACGCATCTCAGCTAGCGCAGTTTTCGCAAGTTGAACAACAAGTTCAGACCAATGATTTGTTGTCTGCGATGCAATCTCAAATGAATGTATCAGCGATGGCAACGATGTCCGGGTGGGTCGGAATGGAAGCACGGGCCACTGTGGATGGCTATTTTGATGGTGCGTCTCCAATCACAATTGTTCCCCCGGCGGCATTAAGTAACGCTGATAGTGCGAAGTTGGTGGTGCGTGATGAGGATGGAAAGGTGGTCGATCGAATCGCGTTGCCTGACATTCCAGAGCCGATGGATTGGGACGGTTTGGACGATCAGGGCCAAGCTTACTCTGAAGGTCTCTACTCATTCACAGCAGAGAATTACGATAAAGAAGGTACGCTGATCAAATCGGAACAGGCTGATCTGTACATGCCTGTTGTCGAAACTCAGATGAAAGACAATCAAGTGCACTTGATCCTTGCGGGCGGCTCAGCGATCAATGCGTCATCTGTGTCGGCGCTGCGCGACGGACGATCGTAACCTGGTCAAATAGAGCGTGCGCTGATCCAGATCTTATTTCTTTGATCACGATCGGAGCACGCCCTGACCACCCTACCCAGCCAATTTATATCGGCTCTTTCCGCACATTTGCCCGAGTACGATCTGTATCGTACTGAGCCGCAATCCCTCCGGGGAGGGCGATCAAACGATGTGTGGCGGCTGGGTGCGATCGTGGTCAAACTATATAATGTTCGCCGAAAAAATCCTCTGTTTGCAAATGCGTCGGATCGGGAAGCGGCAGTTCTGAAAGCTCTGGATGGGCAAGAGATCGCGCCAAAATTTGTCGGAATGGGGCGCTATGACGGACGGCCTTGGATCGCCTATCAGCATGAGCCGGGCGGAAACTGGCGTGAAATGCCGGCATCGGTCGCACGGTTGTTGTCACAGATTCACTGTCGCCCTGTATCGATTGATCTTCCGCGTGGGAAAAATGGTTCAGCAGAATTGCAAAAACAGACCTACGCCATTTTGAACGCGCAACAAGATGTTGGCGCCCTAACGCGTTTGAAACCCCGAACAGCGGTCAGTCCCACAAAGCATCTGTCTCTTATCCATGGGGACCCTGTGGCCGGCAATCTGGTTTGTGGACCTAAGGGGCTGCGCCTAATTGATTGGCAATGCCCACAAATCGGCGATCCCGCCGAAGATCTCGCGATCTTTTTGTCGCCTGCGATGCAGTATTTGTACCGGGGGGAAGCGCTAACAGCGATCGAAGAGCAGGAGTTCCTGGAGACCTATCAGGATCGTCATACGGTCAGGCGATATCTCACGCTCAAACCTTGGTATCACTGGCGCATGGCGGCATATTGCCAATGGCGTGGTCAAAACGGTGAGGCGCAAGATTTGATCGCACGTGATCTCGAAATTGCAGCCCTAACAGCGACTTAGGGTTCAGGGATGAGGCAATGCCCCCTAAGCACCGGAAGGGAGCGGCCCGAACCTTTAGATTTTCAAATTTAAGCGCCGTTTCATTGGACGCAGAGCGTCTATCTGGGGTAATTTGATCAAGTTTTTGGCGCGCCCGTATTATCTATGTGTTTCCTGTCTGGATGTCTTGGTGCATTTTGAATGAGAATCAGAAGGATAGGCTCCGTTGAAATCGACTCTCTCAGAACTGGCAACATCCTCAACCGCGCCCGAAAAACACCCGGCCCATGAAGTCGTGTATCAACGGGTACGTGCACAGATTCTGTTTGGTGAACTTGCACCTGGGCAGGCGATCACAATCCAAGGGCTGGTAGAGGCGTTAGGCGTTGGTATGACGCCTGTGCGCGAAGCCATTCGCCGATTGATTTCTGACGGGGCGTTGATGTTTCAGGGCAACCGGAGGGTGTCAGTCCCATTGTTGAGCCTATCTGATGTAAATGAACTCATTTATGCAAGAAAATCAATTGAGTGTGAGTTGGTTCGCCGTGCCGCGCTGCGGATGAACTCAACACAAATTGACAAGTTAGAAGAGATCGATCTGGCGTTGGATAGCGCGATTCGCGACGGTGATATACCGGGGTATCTTGTTCACAATCATGCCTTTCACACGACCTTATATACAGGGGCACACGCCCCAGTATTGATTGATCTGGCCGAGCGATTGTGGCTGCGGTTTGGCCCCTCTTTGCGGGTGGTGTGTGGTCGGTTTGGCACGCAAAGCTTTCCTGATCGACACAAGGACATCATAGAAGCGCTACGCCGTCAGGATCCCGAAATGGCTGCGTTGGCAATGGAGCGAGATGTCATGCAGGGGATGGAGCAAATCGCGCAGGGGCTCCCGGCATAGGGCTGATTCGATTGACAGGTTATAATTTGATCATATTCTGGAGGCTCACATCAGAATAGGATCTTGCCTCATGCCCATGATCTCCAATCATCTGCCCACAGCTGAGCTTCAGGCCCTGGATGCTTCGCATCATATGCACCCGTTTACCTGCAATGCGGAACTGGCGCAGAAAGGTGCACGCGTTATCACGCGCGCGAAAGGTGTGATGCTGACGGACAGTGATGGCCATGAAATTCTAGATGCCATGGCTGGTCTGTGGTGCGTGAATATTGGCTATGGGCGCGATGAAATGGCGGAGGTCGCCGCGCGCCAAATGCGGGAACTGCCCTATTACAACACCTTCTTCCAGACCACGCATTTGCCAGCAATTGCATTGGCTCACAAGATTGCTGAATTGGCTCCGGGCGCGTTAAACAACGTGTTTTTTGCGGGATCAGGGTCAGAAGCAAATGACACCAACATCCGCATGGTGCGTCACTATTGGGCGGTCAAAGGTCAGCCGAGCAAGTCAATCCTGATTGGTCGCAACAATGGGTATCATGGGTCCAGTGTCGGCAGCGGATCTCTGGGGGGGATGGCTGCGATGCACGCCCAAGGCGGCCTGCCAATCCCGGATATCCATCACATAAACGAGCCCAACTGGTGGGCAGATGGCGGCGATATGTCCCCGGAAGAGTTTGGCCTACACCGTGCGCAAGAGCTGGAGCAGGCTATTTTGTCGCTGGGCGAGGACCGGGTTGCCGCCTTTATTGCCGAACCCGTTCAGGGGGCAGGCGGTGTGATTGTCGCGCCCGAGACCTACTGGCCGGAAATTCAACGTATCTGTGACACATACGACATCTTGTTGATCGCAGATGAGGTGATCTGCGGTTTTGGTCGCACGGGGGAATGGTTTGGTTCTCAAACGGTGGGCATTCGGCCAGATATCATGACAATCGCCAAAGGTCTTAGCTCTGGCTATGCCCCAATTGGTGGGTCGGTCGTCAGTGATGAGGTTGCGTCGGTGATTGCAAAGAGTGAGTTCAACCACGGTTACACTTATTCTGGTCACCCCGTTGCCGCTGCAGTTGCGCTGGAAAACCTGCGTATTTTGGAAGATGAGAGGATTATAGAGCACGTTCGGGATGTCGCCGCCCCTTATCTAAAGGACAAGTGGGCTGCGCTGGTCGATCACCCCTTGGTGGGCGAGGCCAAGATTGTCGGCCTGATGGGATCAATTGCGCTGACGCCGAACAAAGCCACCCGGGCCGTTTTTGCCGCTGACACAGGAACGGTTGGCTACATTTGCCGCGAGCGCTGTTTCGCCAACAATTTGGTGATGCGCCATGTTGGGGATCGTATGATTGTCGCGCCGCCCCTGGTGATTACGCCAGAAGAAATTGATGTGATGATCGCCCGAGCGCGCACGTCACTCGACGAATGCCATGCGATTCTGAAAGAACGGGGCCTCATTTAGGCTGCGAAACCCAGTCTACCGAAGCGATTTTAGCAAGCGTAGCGACGCATAGCCATCGGGCAACAACCCGTTCCCGGATTGATAAGCGCGGATGGCATCGATGGTTTTGGGTCCGATCTTGCCATCGACCCCTTGTGTGTCAAACCCAGCGCGTGTCAGGCGCCGCTGCATTTCTTTGCGCTCTTTGTAGGATAGCGTCCGGTCGGATCTAGGCCAGCTGCTTTGAATGGCTGGGCGGTCCTTGAGACGGTCGGCGAGATGCCCCACGCCAATCACATAGGCGTCCGCGGTGTTATAGCGTTCGATCACTGCAAAATTCTTGAAGATCATAAACGCCGCGCCCGCACTCCCGGCGGGCAACAGGATCGAGGCTTCACCGTGATTTGGCACTGCGCGCCCGTGTAAGTCGGTGATGCCCAGTTGCGCCCAGTCCTGTGGTGATTTTTTGACTTTCCGATTGGCCAGCCGGTAATCAAAACTAGAGGGGATTTTGACCTCTACGCCCCAGGGTTGATCTTTGACCCAGCCGAATTTTGCCAGATATGCGGCCGTTGAGGCCAACGCATCCGTAGGATCATCTGACCAGATGTCACGTTTGCCATCGCCGGTGAAATCCACCGCGTAGGACAGGTATGACGTGGGCATGAACTGGGTATGCCCCATTGCCCCGGCCCAGCTGCCGGTCATCTGACGCGGTCGCACATCGCCGCTTTGTAGGATTTTTAGAGCGGCAATCAGCTGTTCTTCGAAAAACGCGCCACGCCGACCATCGTAAGAAAGCGTGGCCAAGGATCGCACGATGTCTTTCTTACCCTTGAAGGTGCCATAGGCACTTTCAAGACCCCAGACCGCAGCAACAATTTCCTTATCAACACCATATTTAGACTCAATTTGGCGCAGGGTTTTCCCATGCGTGCGCAGCGCTGATTTCCCGTTGGAAATTCGGGTATCTGATGCAGCACTATCCAAATAGTCCCAAATGGACTTGGTGAACTCAGATTGGTTCTGATCTCGGCGGATCACTTCGGCATCATAGGTGATGCCCGAAAATGCCTTATTTAGGGTCTGATCTGAAATTCCTGCCCCGCGAGCGCGTAGTCGGAACCCTGTGATCCAGCTTTGCAATCCTGCGGTATTGGCGTTGACGGAGACTGGTGTTGTTTGAGGCGTTTCTGGCCGTGGCAATGGCCGGAGCGACGAGACCGGAGATGCCATCCCGGTCTGGACCATAACAAATATGAGCGTGAGCGTGGAAATCAACCTGTACATTTTGCACCTCAAAGACGCCTTGCTTTGAATTTAGTCTAGTCCCGGAATTTTTGATAAAAAAGTCTTCACTGCGAGGATGAGAGGACTTTCGCCTGCTTTGTAGGATAGAGTTTGCAAAATTTATCGAGGGCTTCACGCAGCATGGCCACACGGTGGGGGCGAAAGCTGGTGGATAGGACGGTCAGCTGTGACATGCGGTCCAGTCGAAAGACGCGGTCAGCTTGGCGTAACGTGCACCACGCCACCAGCGCGGTTGATCTGTCGAAATAGACCAGCCCCAAGGGTTTGACATGGCGCGCCGTCTTGCTGCCTTTGGCGTCGCAATAGTCAAATGTGATTTCATATTCATCGCGGGTGGCCTGACGCAGATCCGCCGCATTGACGGTGGGGCGTTCGGGTGGATGAAACCGACGGGCAGACAAGACAGAATGGCGTAACGCCTGGGCCTGACGGTCTGGTAAACGGGCCTGTATTTTGCGCAGAGCCGATTGTGCGGCCTCTGCCAGATCCGGATCCGCGATTTGTTGCACCTCGCGCAGACCCAAAACCAAGGCTTCAAGCTCGGTATCGCCAAAGGCCATCGGCGGCAGCGCATTGTCCTCGATCAATGTGAAACCAAAGCCTGCTTCGCCATCAATCACCGCGCCCATTTCGCGCAAGGTTGCAATATCGCGATGAATGCTGCGTACGGAAACCAACAGATCATCCGCAAGCGATTGTGCCGTCACAGGGCCTGTGTGCCGTCGCAGAACATCCATCACTTTGGTCAAACGGAGTGTTTTTGTCATTGGCTCACCTTGCAAACGGCTCATGACAGAAATTGGCATGAGAGGGCCCTAGAAGGAAAGCAGGTTCAACACGCATTTGATATTTAGGAGCGTTTCATGATCACCCTTCACAGTTTCCCGGCCAGTTTTGATTGCTATAGCAGCAGCCCGTTTTGCACCAAAGTGGCGATGATGCTGCAACTGTCGGGTCTGGCCTGGCAACGTCAGGATCTCAGAAATCCTGAGATTTTGGCAGAGATGCCGCATCAGAAGTTGCCTGTATTAGAGACGCCTGAGGGCAAAATTCCAGATTCCGAAACCATTCGGCATTGGCTGGAAGCGCAGGGAGCTGAGTTTTTCCCAGGTCTAAACGCGACGGAAAAAGCGCATGCGCTGGCGTGGATCCGGATGTCCGAACATCACCTGCAACAGCTGGTCGTCTTCGCGCGCTGGGGGGATGATGTGATCTGGCCTGAGGTGCGGGATGTGTTTTTTGCGATGGTGCCTGCGCCCCTGCGGGACACCGTCAGCGCGCCGGTGCGGGAACGGGTATTGGGAGGATTGGATTTCCAGGGCATGACGCGCTACAGCGCGGCTGAGGTCGAGGCCCGTTTTGAAGATGATTTTACGGCAATCGCAGCGGTTGTGGCGGAACAGCCGTTTTTGATGGGCGCGCAGCTCAGCGCGGCAGATCTGTCGGTCGCGCCGTTTTTGCAGGCGGTGGCTAACATGCCTTTTGATCGTCCGCTGATTACGCGATTGGCCGGTGATACGGTTTTGATGAGCTATGTGGCTCGCGTTATGTCAGCAGTTCCGTTGCCCAAATAGTATCAGGCCAAAGGCCCCGGCTTTGCACTGTAAAGTCGGGGCCTTTTGTTGGTGTATAGGAATGCCGCGCTTTACCGTCGTTTGCGCTCAACCTTGCGTTTGGTGTTGGCCGCTTTGGCCTTGGACTTTGCCGCTTTGCGTCGCGGGGCGCGGCCTGCGGGGCTGCGTCGACCGCGGCCGTTGCTGCGCCCACCCGCTGGCATTTTGGCGTCTTCCAGCGTCAGCAGTTCCAGCTCCAACCCACCTGTGACAGGCGTGGCCTGCGCGAGACGCACGGTGACACGTTGACCTACCGCGAGCGTCAGGCCGGTATCCACCCCCATCAGAGTGCCAGCCTCGGCGTCAAAGTGGAAAAATTCGCGGCCAATGGTGCGCACAGGCACGAGCCCGTCCGCGCCGGTTTCATCCAGTTTTACAAAGGCCCCAAACCGGGCGATGCCGCTGATCCGGCCTGAAAATTCATTGCCAACGCGTTCGGACAGATAGGCCGCCAGATAACGATCTGTGGTGTCGCGTTCAGCGATCATAGAGCGGCGCTCGGTGTCGGAAATCTGTTTGGCGGTGTCGTCCAGTTGGTCGATATCTTGCACCGACAGGCCATCATCGCCCCAACCGTGTGATTTGATCAGTGAGCGGTGAACGATGAGATCCGCGTAGCGGCGGATTGGTGAGGTGAAATGCGCGTAATTGCGCAGGGCCAGACCAAAATGGCCATAGTTTTCCCGGCTGTAATACGCCTGCTGCATTGAACGTAGGGTGCTGATGTTGATCAGCTCGGCATCATCTGTGCCCGCGGCGGCGTTCAGCAGGCTGTTCAGATGCCGGGTTTGCAACACCTGACCCTTGGCGAGATTAAGCCCGGCGGCTTGCGCGGTTTCGCGCAGGGTGTTGAGTTTGTCGTCGCTGGGCTCTTCGTGTACGCGGAACAGTTGTGGACTACGCTTTTCGATCAGGGTCTCGGCGGCGGCGACATTGGCCAGCACCATGAACTCCTCGATCAGCTTGTGGGCATCCAGACGATCGCGGAATGCGACTGATGTGACCTGTCCGTGATCATCCAGCACAATGCGGCGTTCGGGCAGGTCCAGTTCCAGCGGTTGCCGGGTGGCGCGGGCGCGCACCAAGGCATCATAGGCCGCGTAAAGCGGTTTGATCACATCCTTTAGAAAAGGCGCAGTCTTATCGTTTGGCGCACCGTCCATCGCTTCTTGCACTTCGGCATAGTGCAGGGAGGCGGCGGACTTCATCAACCCGCGCACAAAACGATGGCTGATTTTATTGCCTTCGGCATCGATCTGCATGCGCACGGCCAGACAGGCACGGGGCACGCCTTCGTGCAGGGAGCATAGGTCGCCGGACAGGCGATCTGGCAGCATCGGAACAACCCGGTCTGGGAAATAGCTGGAGTTGCCGCGCTTGCGCGCCTCTCGGTCGAGATCGGAGCTGGGGGTGACATAGGCGGCGACATCGGCGATGGCGACCCAGACGATATGGCCGCCGGGGTTGTTAGGGTCGTCATCGGCGTGGGCGTAACAGGCGTCATCGTGATCGCGTGCGTCGGGCGGATCAATGGTGACCAGAGGCATTTCCCGCAGGTCTTCGCGACCTTTCAGCCCCATTGGTTTTGCCTTATCGGCTTCGGCCACCACTTTGTCCGGGAAGTGGTCGGGGATACCGTGTTGATAGATCGCGATCAGAGAGACGGCTTTTGGGGCTGATGGGTCGCCAAGGCGCTCCACGATGCGGGCACGTTGCAGGCCAAGTCGGCCTTTGGGCCCGGCCTGTTCAGCTTCGACCAGCTCGCCGTCTTTGGCGCCCCCTGTCGCATCCGGGGCGACAAACCACTCGTTGGAGGCAGCTTTGTCGATGGGCACAATACGGCCGCCCTCAGCACTCTGCCGGTATAGGCCAAGCACACGTTTGGGATTGGTGCCAATACGGCGGATCAGGCGCGCTTCGTAGTCGTGGTCCTGATTTTCGACTTTGGTGAGACGGCCAAGGATTTTGTCACCGCGTCCCAGCGCCGGGTCAGCCGCACGCGTGATGACGAGAACACGGGGTTCTTCGCCCTCACCGTGCCACTCCATTGGCTGTGCAAACAGATCCCCATCGTCATTGGGGGCATTGACAACCAGCACGCTGACGGGGGGCAGATTGTCGGGATCGCGATAGGTTTTGCTGCGTTTTTGCAGATGACCTTCGGCTTCCAGTTCTTTCAGCACCCGTTTCAGATCAATGCGATCCGCACCTTTGATGCCAAAGGCTTTGGCGATGTCACGTTTGGAAGTCTGGGTCGGGTGGGCGCTGATCCAATCGAGGATCTCGGCCTTGGAGGGAATACGGCTCATGCTTTTGGGCCTATCATGCCCTGCACGTGAGGTCATGGGCAAAAATGAGGGGGCGCTGCCCCTCTTGGCGACCAAATGATTGGCCGCTAATTCACCCCGGGGTATTTATTGCCAAAAAGAGAGGCCTGCGGATTAGAGGTGGCTTGGGCGCTCCATGTCCCGATGAGGTATGCCGGCATCATCATACGTGGGGCCGTAGGCTGTGAACCCCAGCTTTTGGTAAAACCCAATTGCGTGTTCTTGTGCGCCCAGCATCAGGCGGGTGATACCGGGTGTTGCGACAAGGCGGTCAATTGCGTGCTGAACCAATGCGGCGCCCAGTCCGGTGCCACGCTGGTCTTTGACGACACAGATGCGGCCGATCTTGCCTGTTTCACCTTGGGTCAGCAGACGGGCCGTGCCGACAGGCTGGCCATGTACTATAGCCAAAAGGTGGACGGCTTGATCGTCCAATTCGTCCCATTCGTCGATCTCGCGCACGCCCTGTTCGTCGATAAAGACGGTCTGACGTAGGGCGTGACACGCGGCGATGTCGTCGGTTTCTGTAATGGTCCAGGTCATGCGAAATAATCGGTCAGGATACGGCTGTAGATGGATTTTAGCTGCGGGATTTGTGCGACTTCGACGCGTTCATCAACCTGGTGCATGGTTTTCCCAACGAGGCCAAATTCAACCACTGGGCAGTGATGTTTCACAAATCGTGCGTCTGAGGTGCCGCCGGTGGTGGACAGTTCCGGCATGATACCGGTTTCTGCTTCCACTGCGCGCGCCACCAGATCTGACAGAGGGCCGGGGGGGGTGATAAAGCTTTCGCCTGAGATCTTGATGTTGAGGTCAATGCCCACACTATAGTCTGCGGCGATTTTGTCGGCTTCGGCCCTTAGCCACGCGCTGAGGCTTGTGCCGCTATGAGCGTCGTTAAAGCGGATGTTGACGGTGGCTGTGCAACGTTCGGGGATGACATTGGTGGCCGGATTGCCGGTGTCGACCGTGACGACTGCAAGGGTTGAGGCATCAAAGTGCTCGGTGCCACGATCCAGGTCATGGCTGGCCAAGTGATCCATCAGGCGCATCATCGCAGGCAGTGGATTGTTGGCGCGGTGAGGATAGGCTGCGTGACCCTGCACACCGGTCACCGTGAACCAGGCATTCAGCGAGCCTCGACGTCCGATCTTGAGCATTTCGCCCATCTCATTGGGGCAGGTGGGTTCGCCGACCAGACAGACGTCCATTTTTTCGCCCTGTTCGTCCATGTAATCGAGCAGGGCCGTGGTGCCGTCGAGTGCGTCGGCCTCTTCGTCCCCGGTGATGGTCAGGATGATCGCCCCATCGGGCGGAGAGGTGTGCACAAAATCGATGGCGGCTGCGACAAAGGCGGCAACACCTGATTTCATATCCGTGGCACCGCGGCCGTACATAAATCCGTCTTTGATTTCCGCACCGAAGGGGGACACGGTCCAGGCGGTCTCATCCCCCAGCGGCACCACATCTGTGTGCCCGTTAAAGCCAAAGGTTTGCGCTGCCCCCTTGTCGCCCCAACGTGCAAAAAGATTGCATATGCCACCTCTGTCCACACGGGTGCAGACAAAACCTGCCTCTGTCAGCATGCGTTCCAACAGCACCAGTGCGCCACCTTCATTGGGGGTGACGCTGGGGCAACGGATAAGATCGGCCGTCAGCTGAATAGGGTCGATGGCAGACATGGCAGGCTCCTGAAAATGGTCAAAGGACAGGGGTAGCGCGGAACACTTGCGGGCGCAACATTTGGGCAATTTACCAGTTTCAAAGCGTAACCTGTACTTTTGCGCGCTTGTCCGGGGCTTGCGATGTGCGACAGCAGCGCCTAAGCACGCTGTCGATTGATGTCTACGGTCTGTATATGAGGTCAGAGTCTTGCGGTTGTGTCTCACTTTTCTGATGTTCTTGTTCAGCGCGGCCTCTGTGTACGCGCAGGCTGTGACTGTGAATACGGTCACCAGACCGCCATTTTCGATGGAAGAAAATGCACAAGACACCGGATTCACTGTTGAATTGGTGACGGCCATAGGGGATCGGCTGGGCTGGGAACTCGAATTCAATCGTGTGGACAGTTTCGCCGAGATGTTGGCTGGCGTAACCAACGGTACAGCGGATCTGGCGGCGGCCAACATTTCGATCACGGCGGCCCGAGAAGTGGCAATGGATTTTAGTCATCCGATCTTTGCCAGCGGGTTGCAGATCATGGTGTCTGCAGATGACATACATGAACCTTCACTGTTCAAAGCGCTATGGTCATGGGATCTTGTGATGGCGATTTGCGTGGCCTTTGTACTGTTGTTTGGCGGTGGTATGATGATGTGGGTGTTTGAACGCCGCGCACAGCCCTATTTTGATCGCCCGCTGAAAGAGGCTTGGTTTCCGTCGTTCTGGTGGGCGCTGAATCTTGTGGTGAATGGTGGGTTTGAGGAGCGGGTGCCTCGCACGCCCTTTGGACGCATGTTTGGCGTTATTTTGGTGATTTCATCGCTGTTTGTGGTGTCGGTTTTTGTCGCCAAAATCACGGCTGCCATGACGGTAGAGGCGATCAGCGGGTCCGTTAATTCGGTGAACGATCTATATGGAAAACAAGTGGGGACGATCAAAGGCTCCACCGCTGCGGGCTTTTTAACGCGTCGCGATGTTGATCATTATGGCTATGACAATCTAGACGAGATGATCGCCGCGTTTGAAAACGGGGAGGCGCGCATCGTGGTCTTTGATGCGCCGGTACTGAATTATTATGTGCTCAAGGGGGGGAGCGCCCATGGGCGCACCGTGGGCCAGCCGTTTTTGCAGGAAAACTATGGGCTGGCATTTCCAGATGGATCGCCGTTGACAGAAGAGGCCAATCGCGTGCTTTTGACGATGCGCGAAGATGGGAGTTATGACCAGATTTACCAGAATTGGTTTGGTCACGCGCGCTAATATGTCCGACATGGCCCGTGGCGGGCTCTACGCTGAACTTAATGCAGTGTTTCTGGCGCGTCGCCAAAAAAGGGCGTCATCTGAGCAACGATAACTGCGTTTTCGTCCAGGGCTCGCTGCATCAGTTCGCGCTCATCCTCATGAATCTCGTGACCTTCGTCCAGACGTTCATTCAGTGTGCCATAGCCCGTGACATCCAGGGGCGCAGTGTCAGCCTGTTTTAGGATCGCAACTGTTTCCCGTACCGCTTCGGCTTCGTCTATGCCCGATGCATAGATCATCAAAGCGGCCCCGCTTGCACCTTCGGGCAGGCCATCTCCGTCCTTGCGGCCGATTTGAACCAACAGCGTATAGACTTGCTGACGCGATATCTTTTTTTGCTTTTCCATGTGTTCTCATTGTGAGGCTGCATGGAAAAAGTCAAGTTGCCTTTGCGTATAGTTGACGTGTATATTATCACATAACGTTTCCTGCTCGATATCTGATCATGTCTGTAAATCTGAATACTCGTCTGCGGTGCCGTCGCCGTGTCACGCGCCCTTTGTCCGAATATGATGACTTGCCCAGAGAGCTGCGGCAGTGGTTGAGCGATGCAAAACTCCCTTGGTCTCCGCGATCCGTGAAACGGTTGTGGCGACAGGCGTTGCGTGAAAACGGTGGGGATTGCGTGGCTGCAGCACAGTTCCTGTCAGCCTGCGAGGCGCGCAAAATAGCAAAAGACGCGCCCGCAGTTTGGGGCGCGTCTTATCCGACAGAAGCGACGATGTCAGCTTAGCTGATATGGAACGTTGCCGTTCCTCACAGCCGGAGCTTAGTCACGCAGCAGTTCGTTGATGCCGGTTTTGGAGCGGGTCTTTGCGTCGACGCGCTTAACGATTACGGCGCAGTATAGGTTAATACCGTTCTTGGATGGCATGGAGCCTGCAACCACGACCGAGTAAGGAGGCACTTCGCCGTACATGACTTCGCCGGTTTCGCGGTCAACAATTTTGGTCGACTGGCCGATGAACACGCCCATGCCCAGAACCGAGCCTTCACGCACGATGCAGCCTTCGACAACTTCGGAGCGTGCCCCGATGAAGCAGTTGTCTTCGATGATGGTCGGGCCTGCCTGCATGGGCTCCAATACGCCGCCAATGCCAACGCCACCGGACAGGTGTACGTTTTTACCAATCTGGGCGCAGGAGCCAACGGTGGCCCATGTGTCAACCATGGTGCCTTCGCCAACGTGTGCGCCAAGGTTCACAAAAGAGGGCATCAGTACGGCGCCGGGGGCGATGTAGGCGGATTTGCGGACAACACAGTTGGGAACGGCACGGAACCCTGCGGTTTTCCACTGCTCAGGACCCCAGCCTTTGAATTTGCTGTCGACTTTGTCCCACCAGCCAGAACCCTGTGGGCCGCCGGATTGCTCTTCCATGTCTTTGATGCGGAAGCCCAAAAGGACGGCCTTTTTGGCCCACTGGTTGACGTGCCAAGAGCCGTCATCCTGTTTTTCGGCCACGCGTAGGGTGCCGCTGTCCAGAGCGTTCAGCGTGGATTCGATAGCGTCACGGGTTTCGCCTGTGGTGGCGGGCGTGATGGTATCACGGGCCTCCCAGGCAGCTTCGATTGCAGTTTCCAGCTGGGCGTTGGACATGATGCGGTCTCCGAGCGTCAAAAGGTTTCGAGGCTACATAGCGACAAATTTGCCGAAGGTCATGCGCCGAATGCGGCACATTGCGAAATTCCTGCGTCCATTGCGCCGGAACTGTTAGCGTACGCGCCGCAAATGCCGTCGCAGGGTGTCACAGGCGACGCCGGTGTTGCGCGATTGAATGGCGTGCAGGATGGCCGCGTGATCCGCATCCGCGCGGGGACGCCAGTGGTGGCGCCAATTGGCAAAAAGATGCCGGGCGGCTGCCAAGTGCAAATCCTGAACAGTGTTTAACAAGCGCGGCATTTGGCACGGGGCAAGGATCGCCAGATGGAACGCGCGGTTCATCTGATCCCACGTTTCCATATCTGTGGCTGCATCACAGTTGGCTTGAAGGACAGCCGCTAGTTCCAGATCTTCGGGGGTGGTCCGTGGTACAGCATGCGACAGCGCCAATACTTCAAGCGAGGTGCGCATTTCCACAATTTCACGAATTTCCGATGGGTCAAGCGCGCTCACGCGCATACCCCGACGCGGCAGTGATTGGGCCAGGCCGCGTGCCTCCAGACGCAACAGTGCTTCGCGTACGGGCACATGACTGGCTGCGAACTCTCGGGCGATGTGATCCTGGCGTAGTTTTGTGCCGGCCTCTAGCTCTCCGATCACGATCTGCTGGCTCAAACTGTCAAAGATCTTATCGGATATAGTTTCGCTCATCAGGCGGGCCTTTGTGCACGGTTCAGGTATGGGAGGCTGACGCAACCTACGGCGTGGTGCAGATCAACGCAATTGCACTCGGGGAATTTCGCGGGCAGGGTAGAGGGCAAAACCCTTTGATTTAGAAAGAGCCTTGAGCGACATGACTGAAGACCGCCACAGCCGATTTCCTGATGCACATTCTGACCGTGACCGTGCAGGACATGTGCCATTGACCCCGCAAACGCAATCACCGGCCTATGCGCTGGCCTTTGCGGACGACGAATTTCTTTGCCGCGAAGAGCTGCGCCCGGTGCGCTTGCAGCTTGAGTTGCTCAAGCCTGAATTGATGCTGGACGAGCAAGGCGTCGAAAGCACGATCGTCATG
This sequence comes from uncultured Paracoccaceae bacterium, assembly GCA_947492585.1. Classification (GTDB taxonomy): domain Bacteria; phylum Pseudomonadota; class Alphaproteobacteria; order Rhodobacterales; family Rhodobacteraceae; genus Epibacterium. The sequence continues at coordinate 135,781 of CANLND010000006.1, read as the reverse complement.
TTTGGTGGTGCCCGCATTCCTGAGCCTAAAAACAAAGACAAAGCGCGCACCAAGGCGCTGGCGGATCTGTCGCATTTCTATGATGAGGCGCGCAGTTTTGCCCGGTTGATGACCGAAAAGTCCATGGCAACGGGCGGACGGCAAAATGTGGTTGTTACCGGTGGCGGGCCCGGTGTGATGGAGGCCGGTAACCGTGGCGCGATTGATGCGGGCGGTCGATCGATTGGGCTCAGTATTGTATTGCCGCATGAGCAGGCGCCGAACGAATTTGTGTCCCCTGAACTCAGCTTTAACTTCCATTACTTTGCCATCCGCAAGATGCATTTCCTGATGCGTGCTGCGGCCATCACCGTGTTCCCGGGTGGATTTGGCACATTGGATGAGCTGTTTGAGAGCCTGACCCTTATTCAGACCGGCCGTATGGAGCGGGTGCCGTTCATTTTGTTTGGCAAAAGCTTTTGGGAAAGCATCATCAACTGGGATGTGCTGGCCGAGGCGGGCACCATCGCCGAAACGGATTTGGAGCTGTTCAAATTTGTCGACACGGCCGAAGAGGCGATGGAGATCTTTGAAAACTGGCAACCTGCGCCGCCGCGCGACAGTTTGCCGGGTCGGGAAAAGTAAACCGGGTTTCTCAACGAAACAGGGGCCGTTCGGTTTGACGGCCCCTGATCAGGTGATTGATTATTTTGCGATGCCAGCTTCGGCTTCGATCTGTTTGCGCGATTTGCGCTCCCGCTCGGTGGCCGACTTCAGCTGGCCACAGGCCGCCATTATGTCTTCGCCACGCGGTTTGCGGATCGGGGAGGCAAATCCTGCGTGATAGATAATATCGGCAAAGGCATGGATCCGGTTGTTCGACGAACGTTTGTACGGCGCTCCGGGCCATTCGTTGAACGGGATCAGGTTGATCTTGGCGGGAATGTTGTAGCGTTTGATGTAATCAATCAGACGGTGCGCATCCTCGTCGCTGTCGTTGATGCCGTTCAGCATCACATATTCAAAGGTGATCCGCTCAGAGTTTGACCCGCGGGGATAATCGGCCAGCGCTTGCAGCAGCTCTTCGATGTTCCAGCGTTTGTTGATCGGGACCAGCACATCGCGGGTTTCGTTGGTGGTCGCGTGGAAGGAAATGGCCAACAGGCAGCCAATTTCTTCGGCAGTGCGGACAATGCCGGGCACCACTCCAGAGGTCGACAGGGTGATGCGACGGCGGGACAGGGAAATGCCCTCGGGGTCCATGGCGATCTTCATCGCGTCGCGCACACTGTCAAAGTTATAGAGCGGTTCCCCCATGCCCATCAAAACGATGTTGGACAGCAGGCGTGTTTCGTCTTTGGGGGCTCCGGGCACGGGCCATTCGTCCAAATCATCACGCGCCATCATTACCTGACCGACAATTTCAGCCGCGGTCAGGTTGCGCACTAATTTTTGGGTGCCGGTGTGACAGAAGGTGCAGGTCAGCGTGCATCCAACTTGGCTCGAAATACACAGCGTGCCGCGCCCCTCTTCGGGGATATAGACCACTTCAACTTCGTGACCGCCGGCAATGCGCACCAGATATTTGCGGGTGCCATCGTTTGAGACCTGTTTGCTGACCACCTCAGGAATGGTGATTTCAAACTTCTCCGCCAGCTCAGCGCGATAGGCTTTGGCAAGATTGGTCATCTCTGCAAAATCGCGTTTGCCCCATTGGTAGATCCATTGCCAGATCTGACCAACGCGCATCTTGGCTTGTTTTTCGGCGGTGCCATTTTCAATCAACACATCGCGCATCTGATCGCGTGTCAGGCCAACGAGGTTGATCTTGCCCCCTTCTGGCATCTTGCGGGGCAGAGTCATGACATCTTGTGTGATCGGCGCTGTGGCGGGCATGTCGGACATTGCGGCGGACCTTAGGGCTGTGACGGTGGATGCAGCTCTATATAGGAGAAAATCGCAACTTCCAAACGAAAGATGTCAGCCAACAACAAAGGCCGCCCCAAAGGAGCGGCCGTGCGTGTGATTATGCGTTAGGATCAGCTGTTACAGCGTTTACCTGCGTCGTCAATGGCCGCAGTGAAGCCCAGCAATGAGAACGTATCTTTGGTTTGGGTGCCGCGCGCGGAACGCGCCGTCAGAACCGCATCTGCGCCGCGTTTCATGGCGGCGATGATTTTTGCGTCTGCGTCGACTTCTGGCCAGGCCCATTCACCTTTGGTGATCAACTGAAATTGATCATCGCCAACTTCCAAAAGCACTTTTGATCCGGGTGCAAAGGGATAGCCGCCAGTAAAGGTAACCTGGCCGTCTTTGCCGACTTCGGGGCGGAAAAAGACGAACAGTTGAATTTCGCTGCGACGCACAGCGACCACGCGCCCGTCACGGGTGTTGACCGTTTCTTTGGGCTGTGAAACGCCCCAGCATTCCTTGGGGCTGTCACCTTGAAAGACGCTCCAGTCGACGTTTGCACCGACGCGGTTTTCAGATGTTGCCTGCTGTGCCATCACCGATGTGCTGGCGATACAGGCCAGGCTCAGGCCCGCGATCATACGGACAAGTTTTAATGCCATTCGTCCCGACTCCAAGACTGTATATTTACCTCAATTGCGCTAGGGTATCGCGACGTTAAATGCGCCGTCTATGCCCTGTCCCTCGCTGGCGCTACACAACCACACTAACGTATCAAGTTCCACGGGTTATTGTAGATTTTGGCAGAATTTTGCCAAGATCGAGGTGATTTTGCATGATTGCTGCGGTGTCGATGGCCGAAAAATGGGGCTGAGCTTTGCGCGAAAGCCCGCAATTGAGCCATGTCAATATCGTGCGACCTATGCGCAGATTCGCCCCCTTTGGAACCTTTGATGTGCGTACAGATATGGGCCGACGTCTGGGCATCTTAGGGTCGTCGGTGTCCCGGAAAGGGGGCTGAATTTTTTTAACGAACCGAGCATGCAGCGCAAATATTGGTTATTGCGCTGAAACCCCACGTTGATGTTTTGCCGGTCCAACGCGCAATTGTTGTACCGGCAAAACGATCTGTGCGGCTCCATTGGCCCCGTGGCAATCTGGTCTCTGTATCGGGGCGACGTTTGGAGCCTCCGTGTTACATGTCCATTTCCATGACTTCAGCGACTTCGACCGAACCGGTCCCATCTTTTACCATTGGGCAATTTTGAGCCATGGTACAGGCCGCGTCGATGCTGTCGGCAGCCACGACGGTATAGCCCGAAATCGGGTTAGTGCCGCCGTCGTCAGCGATGCCGTTGCCGCTGACAGTTTTGGACATTCCAACCGGTGCGCCCGGCAAGGCAACAGCGTCGCCCATCCCCGCAAACCAGGCTTTCCAGGCCGCCATGATCTTTTCGCCTTCTTCTTGGGATTCGGGTTTTGCACCGCCGTGATAAGCAAAAATATACTGTGGCATTTTGTATTTCCCCCTATGATGGATCAGGCTAAGTGTTTGATCCAGTGAAGTTTTGCAGTCGCAAAAATGTGGGGCTATTGAATGGGCGTAGATCTGTGCCCGTCCTGCCTTCATGGCAGGCCAGCCCGCGCAGAAACAGGTTAGCAGAACAGATGCGTCAAAGCATGTCCCACAATAGTTTTGCGGCCAAAATCAGCGAAACAAGAACCAAAAGGGGCTTGATCAGGCGCGATCCGATGCGTTGTGCCAGCCGTGCGCCAAACTGAGCGCCAACAATTTGTGCGCCCCCCATCGCCAACCCGGTAAACACCCAAGGGGGCGCCACGACAGCAAAGGCCAACAAGGCCCCGGCATTGGAGGCAAAGTTCAACAGTTTGGTGTGGGCTGTCGCCTTGAGTACCCCGTAGCCTGCCAGAGAAACAAAGGCGAGCATGTAAAAACTGCCAGCACCCGGCCCCAGTAACCCGTCATAGGCCGCACAGAGCGGCACAAGCGTCAAACTAAAGACCAGTGGTGTCATCCGCTGCAATCTGTCGGTGTCGTTCAGGCCTTTTTTGGTGGCAAAGAAAAGAGCGATTCCGACCAGCAAAAGAGGCAGCAGCCAGCGAATAAAGTCGGTTGGTAGAACTGAAACCAGCAATGCACCGAGTAGCGACGCCAGAAAGGCCAGCGCCGCAGCGCCAACCTGATGGCGTAAATTGACATGTCCGGCGCGGGCATAACTGATTGCAGCTGAGGCCGCGCCAAACAGGCCCTGCACTTTGTTGGTCGACAGGGCGGTGATTGGCGGCGCGCCAGCCATCAATAGGGCCGGTAAGGTGATCAACCCGCCTCCGCCGGAGATGGCATCAATGAACCCGGCTGCGAATGCCGCGGACAGCAGCAACAGCAGAACGTCAAAACTGACCTCGAACATGGGTGTCAGGCCTGAAATTCAGATCGCGCATAGCCTTGCACATACAAGAGGGCGGTCAGATCGCCGTGGTTGATGCGCACATCACATTGGGCGGCAACGGCGGGTTTGGCATGCAGCGCAACCCCGGTGCCCGCACGTTCCAGCATGCCCAGATCATTTGCTCCATCTCCCACCGCCATCACATCAGCGTCCGCCAAGCCCAGCCGGTTGGTGATGTCCTCTAATGCGTCCACCTTGGCCTGTCGTCCTAAAATGGGCAGGCCGACGTCGCCGGTCAGCGTGCCCTCCTGCGTGATCAGCGTGTTGGCGCGGTTTTCATCAAAGTTGAGAATAGCCGCGACTTTTGCCGTGAATGCGGTGAACCCGCCAGAAACCAGTGCAGCATAGGCGCCATTTGCCTTCATCGTGGCCAGCAGCGTCTGCCCTCCGGGCATCAAGGTGATGCGCGTCTCCAGAACCTGATCGATCACCGTTTCGGGCAGACCTTTCAGCAGCGCCACACGTTCTTTGAGTGCGCCGTCAAAGTCCAGTTCACCGTTCATTGCCCGTGCGGTGATCTCTTTGACACGAGGGCCGACACCGGATTCGTCGGCCAGCTCATCAATACATTCCTGCTGGATCATGGTTGAATCCATATCCGCCAATAGCATCTTTTTGCGGCGGCCTTGTGTCGGCTGCACCACCAGATCCACGTTTAGCTTTTGAAGATCAGCCCAGATGTCCCATTGATTGTCTGGTTGCTGTGGGAGATCAAACTCGACCGCGATGCCCTCCGCCAGCCACCGCAGGTCGCCGCCGCCCCAGGCGTTGCGCAGCGATTCTGCAAGGGATAGCTCCACACAGGGTGTGGTTGGGTTGCACAGCAGAGTTGCGACATACATCAGGGCGATTCCTTTGGACTGATTTTGCCTCAGACTTAGCCCTCTCTGGGCGGCGGAACCAGCCCTAGGGCAGGGAGATTGCCCCCACGACTTAGCGCGCAAGTTTCCTAAAGGCGAAATTTTGGGTCGCATTTGGGTGCGGATTTGCCGGAAATAGGCGAAATTTTGGCTTGTGAGCCTGACCTGTAGCCTCTAGCTCTGTCTGCGGGACACCTCTCCCCAACGAGAGGCATTTATCTGTAAGGATAGCATTGATGGCTACTCAGCAACCGGCAACGCGCCCGGCAAACCCGCGTTTTTCCTCTGGCCCATGTGCCAAACCCCCTACATTTGAACTCGCTAAGCTTGCGGATGCCCCTTTGGGCCGCAGCCACCGTGCCGCGGTTGGCAAGGATAAGCTGAAGGCTGCCATTGAAGGCACACGCGAGATTTTGGGCATCCCCGCAGATTACCGCATCGGCATTGTGCCCGCGTCCGACACTGGCGCGATGGAAATGGCCATGTGGTCCATGCTGGGCGAACGTAAAGTCGAAATGCTGGCTTGGGAAAGCTTTGGTGCGGGCTGGATCACGGATGTGGTCAAACAGCTGAAAACCGATGCGCTGGCCAAAGTGGCGGATTATGGTGAAATCGTGAACCTTTCGCAGGTCGATTTCAACAAGGACGTTGTGTTCACTTGGAACGGCACCACGTCGGGTGTGCGGGTTCCAAACGGGGATTGGATTGATGCCGACCGCGACGGGCTGACGATCTGTGATGCGACATCAGCGGCTTTCGCGATGGATCTGCCCTGGGACAAATTGGACGTGACTACGTTCTCTTGGCAGAAGGTTCTGGGCGGTGAAGCGGCGCATGGTGTGATCGTTTTGAGCCCCCGTGCCGTTGAACGTCTGGAAAGCTACACTCCCGCTTGGCCGCTGCCCAAGATTTTCCGCATGACCAAAGGCGGCAAATTGATCGAAGGCATCTTTACCGGGGCCACAATCAATACCCCGTCGATGCTTGCTGTCGAAGATTACCTGTTTGCTCTGGACTGGGCCCGTTCGGTTGGTGGTCTGGACGGAATGATCGCGCGGGCTGATGCCAATGCGCAGGCGGTGTTTGATTTCTGTGATGCAAATGACTGGATTGATAACCTGGCCGAAGATGCGGCCACGCGGTCCAATACATCCGTTTGCCTGAAGTTCACCGATGATCGCATCAAAGATGGTGCAGCTTTTGCCAAAGCCGTTGCCAAACGGCTGGAAGCGGAAAATGTCGCGCTGGATATCGGTGCCTATCGTGATGCACCTGCGGGATTGCGCATCTGGTGCGGCGGCACGGTCGAAACCTCTGACATTCAGGCCATGTTGCCCTGGCTTGCCTGGGCCTTTGAGGCCGAACTGGCAGCGCAAGACTGCTGATACGACGCCCACAGGGTTCGGAGTTTTTTGAAATTCCGGACTGTGTGGCACCCGTTCTCTTATCTCAATTTCTTAGTATCAAGGACCAGATCCATGGCGCCCAAAGTACTCGTCTCCGACAAACTCTCCGAAACCGCTGTTCAGATCTTTCGTGATCGCGGCATCGATGTTGATTTCATGCCTGACCTTGGCAAAGACAAAGCCAAACTGGCCGAAGTGATCGGCCAATACGATGGTCTGGCAATTCGATCCGCCACCAAGGTGACGCCCACAATACTGGACGCTGCAACCAATCTGAAAGTGGTGGGCCGTGCCGGCATTGGCACCGACAACGTCGACAAGGACGCATCGTCCAAGAAGGGCGTGATCGTGATGAACACGCCGTTTGGAAACATGATCACCACCGCCGAGCACGCTATTGCGATGATGTTCGCCGTCGCGCGCCAAATTCCCGAAGCCAGTGCATCCACCCATGCCGGTAAATGGGAAAAGTCCAAATTCATGGGTGTTGAGCTGACCAACAAGACGCTGGGCGTTATTGGTGCGGGCAACATCGGTGGCATTGTATGCGATCGCGCGCGCGGTCTCAAAATGAAGGTTGTTGCGTTTGACCCCTTCTTGTCAGAAGAAAAAGCCGACAAAATGGGTGTGGAAAAGGTCGAACTTGACGATCTCTTGTCGCGGGCCGATTTCATCACCCTGCACGTTCCGCTGACGGATGGCACCCGCAACATCCTGTCGGCAGAAAACCTCGCCAAGACCAAAAAAGGCGTGCGCATTGTAAACTGCGCCCGCGGTGGTCTGGTCGATGAGGAGGCACTGGCCGAGCTGTTGAAATCGGGCCATGTGGCTGGCGCTGCGTTTGACGTGTTTGCAGAAGAACCTGCCAAGGAAAACGCATTGTTCAATCTGCCCAATGTTGTGTGCACACCACATCTGGGCGCTGCAACCACTGAAGCACAAGAAAACGTCGCCCTTCAGGTGGCTGAACAGATGTCCAACTATCTGCTGACCGGTGCCGTTGAAAATGCGCTGAACATGCCCTCGGTGACTGCAGAAGAAGCCAAAATCATGGGCCCTTGGATCAAGCTGTCAGACCACTTGGGCAACTTTGCTGGTCAGATGTCTGATGAGCCGATCACTGCGATCAATGTTCTTTATGACGGTGTTGTCGCAGATATGAACCTTGAGGCGCTCAACTGTGCCGTCATCGCGGGGATCATGAAGAACGTGAACCCGGATGTGAACATGGTGTCGGCACCTGTTGTCGCCAAAGAGCGTGGCATTCAGATCTCGACGACCAATCAGGACAAATCGGGCAGCTTTGATGGCTATATCAAAGTCACCGTTGTGACAGCCAAGCGCGAGCGTTCCGTTGCAGGCACTGTGTTCTCGGATGGTAAGCCACGCTTTATCCAGATCAAAGGCATCACCATCGATGCCGAAGTTGGCGCGCATATGCTGTACACCACCAACGAAGATGTGCCCGGCATCATCGGCGCACTGGGGCAGACCATGGGCGCAAATGATGTGAACATCGCCAACTTTACTTTGGGTCGTTCGGATGCAGGTGGCGAGGCGATTGCGCTTTTGTATGTGGATGCACCGGTTCCGGCCGAGGTCCGCGCACAGCTGGCGGAAACTGGTATGTTTACGCAGGTGAAGCCGCTAAAGTTTGATGTGACCTAAGTTAATTCCCTCCTCGAAGTCATGAATGCCACCCTTGTTTTGGGTGGCATTTTTTGTACCGTTGAACGTATTTCACGAGGGCAAACGATGCTTTTTGCCTCTCCATTCTGCCGCCATTGGGTTTTTGAATTATGGTGCGCTTTGCGGCGGCTCTTAGGCGGTCAGGAATACGGCTGGCGGTGAGAGCCTGGCGTATGATGGGTGGCATATAACAGCGGGTCTAAGTGGGGCTGGAAGGCTGCGTTTTCCTCTGGTCATTGCGGCTCCAATAGATCAGGGGCCACACCGTTGAGCTAGCACCAATCCAGCACCACCTTTCCGGACTGGCCGGATTTCATCGCTGCAAAGCCCTGCTCAAAGTCATCGACGCCAAAACGATGGGTGATCACGCGGGACACATCCAGCCCATTTTGCAGCATGGCGATCATCTTGTACCAGGTTTCAAACATCTCGCGGCCATAGACGCCTTTGATGGTGATCGCCTTAAATACGATGTGGTTCCAGTCCACGGGTGATTTTCCGGGTGGAATGCCCAATAGGGCGATCTTACCGCCCATCACCAGCGCGTCCACCATTTGATCCATGGCGGCCTGACTGCCGGACATCTCCAACCCCACATCAAACCCCTGCGCAAGACCCAGCTCATGGGTGACATCATTTAGGTCTTCGCGCGCCACATTCACTGGGCGCACCGTCGGCACCACATGCTCGGCCAGCTTCAAGCGATCCGGATTGATGTCAGTGATGACTACATTGCGCGCGCCAGCATGGCGCGCAACTGCAGCGGCCATGATGCCAATCGGGCCTGCACCTGTGATCAGCACGTCTTCCCCCAATAGATCGAAGCTCAGCGCTGTGTGCACCGCGTTGCCCAGGGGATCCAGAATGGCGCCGATCTCATCGGGGATGTCGTCGGGCAGGGGGACCACGTTAAACGCCGGCAATTTCAGATATTCGGCAAAGGCCCCTTGTTCATTCACGCCGATACCACGGGTGCCGGGATCCAGGTGAAACTTGCCCGCGCGGCTTTGTCGACTGTCTGTGTCCACCAAATGGCCTTCGCCTGAACAGCGTTGTCCTATCTCTAACCCTGTGACGTCGCGGCCGATTTCCACAATTTCACCTGCGAATTCATGGCCCGTGATCATCGGAACAGGCACAGTGCCTGCGGCCCAATCGTCCCAATTCCAGATGTGGATATCAGTGCCACAAATGCCCGTCTTGTTGATTTTGATCAGGACTTCATCGGGGCCGATTTCAGGCACGGGCGCACGCACCTGCCAAAGCCCTTCACGGGCTTCGGATTTTTCCAGCGCTTTCATGGTGTTGGGGCGCATCAGATCACCCCCAGAGCTTTGCCCGCTCGTTCAAACGCACCCAAAGCACGTATGAGATCGGCGCGGGTCAGCGCGGCGTTCATCTGGGTACGGATGCGGGCCTGCCCGCGGGGCACGACAGGAAAGAAGAATCCGGAAACATAGACGCCTTCGTCAAACAGCTGATTGGCCATGGCTTGCGCCAGTTTGGCCTCTCCTAACATCACCGGCACAATCGGGTGTTCTCCGGGCAATAGGTCAAAGCCAAGCTTGGTCAGCCCTGCACGCCAGAATTTTGTGTTTTCAAACAGCTGTGCCCGCTGTTCTGCACCTTCTTCAACAAGGCGCAGCGCCTCGATTCCTGCGGCGACGATGGCCGGGGGCAAGGAGTTTGAAAACAGATAAGGTCGCGCGCGTTGGCGCAGCAGATCTATCACCGGCTGAGGGCCGGCGATGTATCCACCAATGGCACCACCCAGGGCCTTGCCAAGAGTGCCGCTGACAATATCGACGTCGACGCCGAAGTGGTCAGGTGTACCGGCACCGTTGGGTCCCATGAAGCCTGTCGCGTGGCAATCATCCACCATTACCACGGCATCGTATTTGTCGGCCAGAGCCCGGATTTCGGGAAGTTTCGCCAGATAGCCATCCATCGAGAACACGCCGTCGGTGGCAATCATGATATGACGCGCGCCATCTGCACGGGCTTGTTGCAGCCACGCCTCCAAATCGATCATGTCGTTGTTCATATATCGATAGCGCTTGGCCTTGCAGAGGCGAATGCCATCGATGATGGATGCATGGTTCAGACTGTCGGAAATGATTGCGTCTTCGGGGCCAAGCAGGGGTTCAAACAGACCGCCATTGGCATCAAAGCACGCAGCAAAAAGGATGGAATCATCTTTCCCTAAAAAACGGGCCAGCCGCTGCTCTAACTTACGGTGCAGATCTTGCGTGCCACAAATGAAGCGTACCGAGGCCATGCCGAACCCTTTGGGTTCCATTGCGTCGCAGGCTGCTTTGATCAGGTCTGGGTGATCCGCAAGACCAAGATAATTATTGGCGCACAGGTTGATCACCTTATGGTCGCCAACCGCAATTTCGCCGCGTTGCGGCGAAGTGATCATACGCTCGCGCTTATACAGGCCATCCGCATCAATCTGGGACAGGGTTTGCGAAACGTGGGTCAGAAATGCAGTGGACACGATAAAACTCCCTCGGTCATTTGCGAGAGTTCTATCATAACGGATTATTTTCCCAAATAGGGGAAATCAGTTATTTGGGACAAATTTCCGTCAATACGGATTTTTCTCTTAACTGTTCTTTACAATCAAAAAAACGCGGGCAGGGCCGTTGATGGCGGTAATCATGTGCGGAACGTCAGCTGCATAGCGGGCAGAATCGTCGCGATCCAGGTGCGATTTGGCTGCGCCCGAGATCAGCTGTACCTGTCCCTCCAACACCGTCAGTTGCTCACGGGTGCCACGCCCATGTGGTTGGCTGTCCAGCGCGCCACCGGCATCAAAACGGATATCATAGACCTCATGGCCGCCGACGTCTTCGGGAGGCGACAGGATACGAATACGGCAGCCTTGGCCCATGTTTTCTATCTTGGGCACATCCGCAGCCAACAGGACATCGATATGATCGGCAGCATCTCCGGCCTCTAATAGGCCGGCAAAATCCACTTGTAAGGCGCGGGTCAGGTTCCAGAGTGTGGCAATGGTGGGCGAGGATTCACCGCGTTCAATCTGGCTGACCATGGATCGGCTGACCCCGGAAAGGTTGGCCACGGCCTCTAAGGAAAGACCTTGGGCACGCCGCGCCTCTTTGAGGCGGGCAGGCAAGAGGGTGAGGATGTCTGTGCTATGTTCCGTCATAACGGAGTCTTTGTGCAACACAGGGTGTCTTGTCAATCCAGCCTGCGCTGCACTGGCGGGGTATCTGCCCCTCTTGACCTACGAACTACGCACTCCGAACCGCCATTTTCCACACTAAACCGGGGCTGTAAATTTGGTATTAGAACAGCCAGCTGGCACCAAGAGTCAGAAAGGCGCCAAGCGCAAGACCCACGCCACCTGGCTTCACCCAGGCGCGCCAACCTGAGTTCTTGGGGGCAGTTTCGGTGGTTTGTGCAATCAGGGCTTTTTCAACGAGACCGGGCAATCGAGGGCCAAAGCGGGCCAGTACAAGCGCTGTTTTGCCCAGGTCGCTGATCATGGCTTTGGGGCCGATAGAGCGTTTGATGTAGTCTTCGACCACCGGATGCGCGACTTCCCATATGTTGATATGGGGATCAAGTGAGCGGGCCACGCCTTCGACAACCACCATGGTGCGTTGCAGCAAGATCAGCTCGGTTCGAGTTTCCATGCCAAACCGTTCGGTGACTTCGAACAGGTAGTTCAGCAGGCGGCCCATGGAAATCTGTGTGGCGTCCATACCAAAGATCGGCTCACCGACCGCGCGCAGGGCGCGGGCGAATTCATCCACGTCTTGGTGAGCGGGGACATAGCCTGCTTCAAAGTGCACCTCAGCCACGCGTTTATAGTCACGTTTGATAAAGCCATACAGGATCTCGGCATAGACCCGGCGGGTGTATTCATCGATGTGGCCCATAATGCCAAAATCATACGCGATGATGTCACCATTGGCAGCGACCTTCAGGTTGCCCTGATGCATGTCTGCGTGGAAAAACCCATCGCGCAGCGCGTGGCGCAAAAACAGGGACAACACACGTTCACCCAGCTCGCGCCGGTTGTGGCCTGCGACATCCAGCGCGGCGTTGTCGCCCAGAGCGGTACCATCGGCCCAGTCCAACGTCATCACCCGGCGCGCGGAATGCGCCCAGCGGATTTGCGGCAGCTGAAAACCTTTGTCGTCTTTGGTGTTGGCGGCAAATTCCGAGGCGGCCGCGCTTTCAAGGCGCAGATCCAGCTCGCCCTGCACCACGCCGTCAAAGTGTTCGATCACTTCCATCGGGCGCAAACGGCGCGCACCGGGGGCAAAAAGATCGGCAATGCGGGCTGCCAGGTAAAATGCATCCACGTCTTTGTTAAAAGCGCGCTCAATACCGGGGCGCAGGATTTTGACCGCGACATCGCTGCCGTCTTTGACCAGCTTGGCCCGATGCACCTGCGCGATGGATGCGGCGGCGATTGGCTCGCTGAATTCGGTAAAGATCTCCTGCCAGGGCTGGCCCAGCTCTTGCTCCACCTGTGCCAGCGCTTCTTCGCGTGAAAACGGCGGTAGCTGATCCTGCAAAACGCGCAGCTGTTGCGCCAGTTCATTGCCCACCACATCGGGTCGGGTCGAAAGCACCTGGCCAAATTTGATATAGGCGGGTCCCAATGCCGTCAGCGCCCGGGTGGCGGGGGGCATATTCAGGTCCCCCTTGTAGCCCAACCATTTGAACGGCCAACCCAAGGCATGGGCAACTGCACGTAAGGGGGCAGGGGTTTCAAAGGCATCCAGCACCAGATTCATCGCGCCAGAGCGTTCAAATGTAGCGCCTGTACGGATCAGGCGGATGATGTTGTGGGGGCCCCGCATCGATCAGATCTTCCAGCCAGAATGCAGGGCAGCGATGCCCATCGACAGGTTGCGGTATTTGGCGTTTTCAAACCCAGCCTGTTTCACCATGCCAAGGAAGGTTTCCTGATCGGGGAAGTTGCGGATGGATTCCACCAGATACTGATAGCTGTCGTAATCATCAGCGATCAGCTGACCCATGCGCGGGATCACGTTGAAGGAATAAAGGTCATAGAGCATTTGCATGCCCTCGTTGGGCAGTTGCGAGAACTCCAGCACCATCAGCCGACCACCGGGTTTCAGCACACGGTACGCCTCGTTCAGGGCTTCTTGTGGCCGGGTGACGTTTCTGATCCCAAAGGAGATTGTGTAAACGTCGAATGTGTTGTCCTTGAACGGCAGGGCCATGGCGTCGCCAGTGACCCAGTCCAGACTGTCCTGCATGTGTTCAGCGTCGGCGCGTTTGCGACCCTCTTCCAGCATCGGGCGGGTCAGGTCGAACACTGTTGAATGCCCTTGGCCAGCCCGTTTCAAAAAGCGGAACGAAATATCGCCCGTGCCGCCCGCCACATCCAGCAGCTTCTGGCCCGGCCGCGGTGCCAGCCAATCCATCATCGCGTCTTTCCACACGCGGTGGATGCCCATCGACATGACGTCGTTCATGATGTCGTATTTTGAAGCAACGGAGTTGAATACCCCCTGCACACGTCCGGCTTTTTCGTGCTCGGGTACCGTTTCAAAGCCAAAGTGCGTGGTGGTTTCTTGTGTTTCGGTCATGGGGCTTGCCGTTTCCTCAGGTTCGCTCCAGTTATAGAGCGCAATTCGCCGCGCACAATGCGGCCCAACGTCATCTGTTTCAGGAGGGATGTAATGCCTGAATTGCCCGAGGTCGAGACCGTGCGGCGTGGATTGGCTCCTTCTATGGAGGGGGCAGTGATCACAAAAGCGCAAGTGAACCGGCCAGACCTGCGTTGGCCGTTCCCGGAAAACATGGCGGAACGCCTGACCGGCGCGCGCATCGTCGGATTGCGGCGGCGTTCGAAATACCTGCTGGCGGATCTGGATCGCGGCGAAACCCTGCTGGTACACTTGGGCATGTCCGGTCGTATGACGGTTTCGGGGGATCCTCTGGGGCAATTCGTACACGACCACCCGCAGGCGCAGAAACATGACCATGTGGTGTTTGACATGGACAACGGCGCGCGCATTACGTTCAACGACCCACGCCGGTTTGGTGCGATGGATCTGATCGCCACTGAGGGTCTGGAAGAGCACAAGCTGATGCGGGTTCTGGGGCCCGAACCGTTGGGCAATGATTTCAACGAAACCCATCTGATCGCCGCGTTTGAGGGGCGGAATACGCCGGTCAAAACGGCGCTGCTGGATCAGAGAATCATTGCAGGTTTGGGAAATATCTATGTTTGCGAAACTTTGTTCCGTAGCGAAATATCTCCAAAACGCAAAGCAGGGCAGATTTCCAAATCACGTGTTTCGGCCCTGATTCCGATCATCAAAACCGTGTTGCAAGAGGCCATAGACGCCGGTGGGTCATCACTAAAAGATTTCCGGCAAGCCAATGGAGAACTTGGATATTTTCAGCATTCTTTCGATGTTTACGGGCGTGAAGGTGCCGCCTGTAGGCGGTCCGGGTGTGATGGGGTTGTTTTGAGAATTACACAATCAGGACGCTCGTCCTTCTATTGTGGCAAGTGTCAAAGATAGCTTGATCAATGTAGAGTGCATGTTAATGACTCACTCTTGAAAGAAACAATGAAAGCAATGCACCATGGCCTTTGAGACGATCAACGTTGATGTGCAGGACCACGTTTGTCTTATTAAACTGAACCGCCCTGATGCGCTGAACGCTCTAAATACTGAGCTTCTGTCAGAACTTTGTACGGCCCTAGAAGAGGCGGATGCCAGCGACAAAGTGCGCAGCATCGTGATCACCGGATCAGACAAGGCTTTTGCGGCCGGCGCCGATATCAAGGAAATGTCGGAAAAGAGCTTTGTGGAGGTTTATAGCGAGAACCTTCTTGCGCAAGCCAATGATCGTATTTCGGCAATCCGCAAGCCAGTGATTGCCGCTGTCGGGGGCTATGCGCTGGGCGGTGGTTGTGAGCTGGCGATGATGTGTGATTTCATCATTGCGGCCGATAACGCCAAGTTCGGCCAACCCGAAATCAATCTGGGGGTCATCGCGGGCATGGGCGGAAGCCAACGTCTGACGCGTTTTGTTGGGAAGTCCAAAGCGATGGACATGAACCTGACAGGTCGCTTTATGGGAGCTGAAGAGGCTGAACGCTCGGGGCTGGTGTCTCGTGTTGTGCCGGCCAAGAAACTGCTGGAAGAAGCCACCTCTGCGGCGCAGAAGATTGCGGAAAAATCACAACTGACTGCTTTGGCTGCCAAAGAGGCGGTGAATCGCAGCTATGAGCTGCCCTTGGCCGAAGGTATGCTGTTTGAACGCCGCCTGTTCCATTCGATGTTTGCCACCGAGGATCAAAAGGAAGGCATGGCCGCGTTTTTGGAAAAGCGCGAAGCGCAGTTCCGCGACAAGTAAACTTACGCTGATTTGAGCGGTTCGGGGCAGGCCTATTGGCCTGCCTTTGTCATTGTGGCGGTGCGGCGTCACTTGGGCTTGCATTTGAGCGCCAATGGAGCTAATCACCGCCGCTATACATGCGCGTGCAGCCCGCTCAGGCTAGAATCACACCGGTGACAGATCCGGGTTGGCTTGCGATATGCGCTTAGAAAACTCGAACTTATAAGGTCCATCACCATGGCAAATACGCCCCAAGCAAAAAAACGCGCCCGTCAGAACGAAAAGCGCGCTGCGGTAAACAAAGCCCGTCGTTCGCGCATCCGCACCTACCTGCGTAAAGTTGAAGAAGCGATCGAGACTGGCGACAAAGAAGCAGCAACTGCTGCTCTGCGTTTGGCACAGCCTGAACTGATGCGTGGCGTGACCAAAGGCGTTTACCACAAGAACACCGCTTCGCGCAAAATGTCGCGTCTTGCTGCACGTGTTAAGGTTCTGGGCTGATTCCAGCACCAAGGTCTGAAAAAGACCTTTTCACAAGAAAAAAATGAACCGAAGCGTCGCATTTTGCGGCGCTTCGTTTTTTTTCCAACAGGACAAAACCTTACTGCAATTGCGAGAGATTCTTTGGCGTCAAAGGTAGAGTCAACATCATAGTTTCGTTGCTGATGCCCCTGCCAAATTGCTACCACTGATCCAGCGATTCCACTCGCTGGGGGACGGGCTGATCAGATTGGTGCCACCAATTATTGAGACGACCATCATCACATAAGACGCGCGATCTGCCGTGCGTCTGCTTAGTCGACTTGTACAGGTTCTGTATGGGGCGATGTGGTGTTTCCTATCTGGGTGTTGTTGCGGCCGCGGTGAGAGCCGCTGGGTGTTATTGGTAAAATTAATGGCGTTTGAGCGCATTCCCCACGGGGTAAAGTCAGCTGGTGATAGGGCTGGCTATTCAATTGTTATTGCTCAGGCCCTCCAGGGTTTTCTGGGAACGGGACGAAACAAAAAGGCCAAAAATGGCCACTGCTTTTTGGGCACGCGAGGGGCAAAATATGAATGAAGAGACATGGGATCATGTCCAGCAACGTTTGCTGGGCGCGGTTGGACAAAACAACTTTAAGACGTGGATTGAACCACTAGAGCTGCAAGCCATGGATTCTGGTATCGCTGTGTTCACAGTGCCGACGAACTTCATGGGCAACTATGTAGGGCAGAATTTCTCTGACCTCATCTTGCACGAATTCAATTTGGCTGGCGAACAAGTTCAGCGTCTGGCGTTCAAGGTGGCTGTAAAGGCTCCGGCGTCAGCTCTTGGTGATGCGCCCGCTCCCTTGTTTGAGGTGATGCAGGATGACGCGCCAGTGGCAACCGCTGCCCCTGTGACATCCGCAGCCAGCTCCGCACCCGCTGCGGGCAAAGAGCCTTTGGAAACGCTGCAGGCTGCGCCTTTGGATCCAAGGTTTACGTTTGACAGCTTTGTTGTGGGGAAACCCAACGAACTGGCGCATGCCGCCGCCCGTCGTGTCGCCGAAGGCGGCCCTGTTACGTTTAATCCGTTGGTTCTGTACGGGGGCGTTGGTCTGGGTAAAACCCACCTGATGCACGCCATTGCCTGGGAGCTGACACAGTCAAATCCGGATCTGAACGTACTGTATCTGTCCGCGGAACAATTCATGTACCGCTTTGTGCAAGCTTTGCGCGAACGCAAGATGATGGATTTCAAACACTTGTTCCGGTCGGTCGACGTTTTGATGGTGGATGACGTCCAATTCATCGCAGGGAAAGATTCCACACAGGAAGAGTTCTTTCATACTTTCAACGCGCTGGTTGATCAGAACAAACAGATCATTATCTCGGCCGATCGTGCACCCGGTGAGATCAAAGAGCTGGAAGAGCGCGTGAAATCGCGTTTGCAGTGTGGTCTGGTCGTCGACCTGCACCCCACGGATTATGAACTGCGCCTTGGTATCTTGCAGACCAAAGTACAGCATCAGCGTCAAACGTATCCTGATCTGCAAATCGCCGATGGTGTTCTTGAATTTCTGGCACATCGGATTTCAACCAACGTGCGTGTGCTCGAAGGTGCGTTGACCCGTCTGTTCGCCTTTGCCTCTCTTGTTGGTCGTGAAATCGACATGGAACTGACCCAGGACTGTCTTGCTGATGTCCTGCGTGCCTCCGAGCGCAAGATCACCGTCGAAGAGATCCAGCGTAAGGTTTCGGAATATTACAATATTCGTATGTCCGACATCATTGGCCCCAAGCGCCTGCGCTCTTATGCGCGCCCGCGTCAGGTTGCGATGTATCTGTGCAAGCAGCTGACCAGCCGCAGCTTGCCTGAAATTGGCCGCCGGTTTGGGGGGCGTGACCACACCACGGTGATGCACGGCGTCAAACGTATTGAAGAGCTGAAATCGGTTGATGGTCAAATCGCCGAAGACGTGGAGATGCTGCGCCGCGCGCTTGAGGCGTAATCTCAGGCTCAACCCTTTGCCTATCTATCACAGACTTTGCGGTCTCGATGTAAATCGAGGCCGCTTTTTCATGGGTTTGGGGGTCTGGCAGCAACGGTCACCCGTCAACTGGTCATTTGAGGCTTTTGGCCTCTTGACGCTCAGGCTCTACAATCGGAGAAAATGACAAAAGTCTTGTGTCACAGGGGTAAACCGTTAGTTTGCTCTTCCGGCCAGACGCTTGGTCATTGGCTTGGCCTGACGAAAAGGATTGATGGACATGAAGATCAGCATCGAACGCGCAACACTTCTGAAAGCGGTCTCTCAGGCCCAATCGGTCGTCGAGCGACGCAATACCATTCCGATTCTGGCAAATGTTCTGATTGAAGCCGAAGGTGAAACGGTTCAATTCCGCGCTACCGATCTGGATATTGAGGTGGTCGACAAAGCCACAGCGCAGGTTGAGCGGGCTGGTGCTACCACCGTGGCTGCAACCACGCTGCATGAAATTGTCCGCAAGTTGCCCGATGGTGCATTGGTCACGCTGACGGCGGATGCTGCTTCGGGACGTCTGACGGTTGAGGCTGGGCGCTCAAATTTCTCGCTGGCGACTTTGCCGCGCGAAGATTTTCCGGTGATGGCGACATCCGAATACCAATCGAACTTTACTGCCAATGCTGCCGTTTTGCGTCGTTTGTTCGATAAGTCGAAATTTGCAATTTCTACCGAAGAGACGCGTTATTACCTGAATGGTGTCTACATGCATGTGGCGGAGGGCGCCGAAAACGGCCAAGCTCTGCGCTGTGTTGCCACTGATGGCCACCGTCTGGCGCGCATTGATGCGGATCTGCCCGCTGGTGCCGCGGATATGCCGGGTGTCATTGTTCCACGTAAAACAGTTGGTGAATTGCGCAAGCTTCTGGATGATGACGAAATGGAAATTTCGGTTTCCGTCAGCGAAACCAAAGTGCGCTTTGCCACCCCTACCATCACCCTGACCTCCAAAGTGATCGACGGTACGTTCCCCGATTACACACGGGTTATTCCGGCCGGCAACACCCGTCGTCTGGAAGTGGATGCGTCGGAATTTGCCAAGGCTGTTGACCGGGTTGCAACGGTGTCCTCGGAACGTTCACGCGCGGTGAAACTGCAGCTGGACGAAGATCGCCTGATCCTGTCAGTCAACGCGCCCGACAGTGGTGCCGCCGAAGAAGAGCTGGCCGTCGCCTATAGCGATGAACGTCTGGATATCGGGTTCAACGCCAAATATCTGTTGGAAATCGCCAATCAGGTGGACCGCGAAAACGCGGTGTTCATGTTCAACTCGTCCGGGGATCCGACATTGATGCGCGAAGGAAATGATCAAAGCGCGGTCTATGTTGTGATGCCGATGCGCGTCTAAACGCCCATTCCTTTTGGTGGTCGTATTTTTTACAAGATGACATGGGAGCGCGCGGCGTGTTGGCCCTTACTTCCTTGATGCTCTCTCATTTTCGCTCGCATTTGCGGGCGGAATTGCTTTTGGATGGTCGTCCAGTTGCCTTGTTTGGTGACAATGGCGCGGGCAAAACCAATATTTTGGAAGCTGTGTCGCTGTTTTCACCCGGTCGCGGCATTCGCCGCGCCAGTGCCGCCGACATGACCCGCCGCCCCGAAGAGTTGGGGTGGAAGCTAAAGGGGCAGTTGAAGGCCCGTGATCAGATTTATGAAATCGAAACCTGGTCCGAAAATGGTGCCGCGCGTCAGGTGCGTGTGGACAACAAGGCCAGCAATCAAACCAGTTTGGGACAGATGTGCCGTGTGGTCTGGCTGGTGCCTGCAATGGACCGGCTATGGATAGAGGCCGCCGAGGGGCGTCGCCGGTTTTTGGACCGCATTGCGCTGACGTTGGAACCTGCCCATGCCGAGGCCAGCCTAATCTATGAAAAAACCATGCGGGAGCGCAACAAGCTGCTCAAGGAACAGGTGCGCGATCCGGCTTGGTATCGCGTGATCGAATCGCAGATGAGCGAAGTCGGCCACCGCATTCATCAGGCCCGGGTGCAGGCGGTAGATGTATTGCATGCGGCCCAGAGCGACGTTGAAACGGGGTTTCCAGTTGCGGAATTGGAACTGATCCAAGCCGACGGGGCTATGCCAGACAGTAGCGAAGACTTTCGTGCCGCCCTGGAGGAAAGCCGGTTTCGCGATCTGGCCGCCGGGCGTACCTTGGTTGGGCCGCACCGCAGTGACCTTCTGGGCACATTCCGGGCCAAAGGCGTGCCGGCGCGAGACTGCTCAACTGGCGAACAAAAGGCCCTGCTGGTCTCGCTGATTTTGGCCAATGCCCGTGCGTTGAAAGCGCGCGAAGGCGCGCCACCTATACTGCTGCTGGATGAGGTCTCCGCCCATCTGGACGCCGCCCGCCGCGCCGCGCTGTATGATGAGATCTGTGCGCTTGGGGTTCAGGCGTGGATGACGGGGACCGGTCCTGAATTGTTCACCGACCTGGGACAGAGGGCACAGAGGTTTGAGGTCACAGACGCAAACGGCATCTCTGAGGTCGGCGAACGCGATGGATGAGCCAGTCAATCAGATGATGCATGCGCGCATTGTGGCACAACTGCGTGATATTGAGCGCGACGAGGGCGTCCGCATTCTTTTCGCCATTGAATCTGGATCGCGGGCGTGGGGGTTTCACTCGCCTGATAGTGATTATGACGTTCGATTTGTCTATGCACGCCCAATGGATTGGCATTTTCGCTTGGATTCGCGGCGGGACGTGATTGAGCGCCCCATTGATGACGAACTGGATGTGTCCGGCTGGGAGCTGGGTAAGGCGTTGACGCTTGCGATGGGATCAAACGCCGTGATTGCAGAATGGCTGCAATCTCCAATCTGTTATGTTCAAACGCCAGACGCTCTGGCACAGCTGACGTCGTTTTGTGCAGACATTTTGGATCGGCGCGCGGTGACGTGGCATTATCTGAACCTGATAAAACGTCAGCGGACCAAACTGATTGGTCCAGATGGCCACCCCCGGCTGAAACGCTATTTTTACATGCTGCGCCCCGCGCTTGCGCTGCGATGGATGCGTCTGAACGAGCAGGCAATGGCGCCGATGCATATGCAGGGGTTGCTGGCGGGCTGCGAGTTGAACCCGGTGCTTAGCAGTGAGATTGCACAGCTAACCGAGCAGAAAAAACAGGTTCGCGAAGGGTTTGAGGCAAGAGCGACCGTTCCCCTTCTGGATCAGTTGGTGGCAGACGAAGAAGACAGAGCAAAGATCTGGCTAGCATCCGAAGCGGCGCGGCCTCAGAGACAGGACTGGAGCCGTGCAAATGCCCTGCACCAACGGCTAAGCTGCGTTTAGGGCGCTAACCACGCCATCACAAACGGACGCAAGGCTGACATCGCGGGCACATCTGCTGGTGTTTTTTGGCAAAATCGAAGGGCCAGAACCTGGTTCATAAAGGCCTGGACCCCTTCGGCAAGCAGGGCAGGCGGGTGATTGTTGCGCACATGTCCCTGCGCCTGTAGCACCGCGACCCAATTGGCCCATAGTTCGATCTGGCGATAAAAACCTGCAGTGATCACTTCGTCGCTATGATCGCTGATCGAACCGGAATAGCGCAGGAGCAGGTCAAAAATCACCCGGTCTGCCGCGATATAGTTTAACAACGGTTCGATCCGGTTCAGCAGGCTGTCGATACTGCTGGGGGCGCCAAGTGCGTCCATGTCATCCAGATATTGCATGACCTGCGCGCCGACCAGAATCGCCAGCAGGCCATCCTTGTCCTTGAAGTGGGAAAAGAGCGTGCCTTTGGCCACGCCCGCGCGCTGCACCACGTCCTCAACCCGAAGGTTTCCAATGCCCTCAGAGGCAATAATGTCTGCGGCGACGGCGAGCAGCTTGGCCCGTGTTTCTAACCTGCGTTGCTGTGGTGCGCGTACCATTTGGTTCTCACAATTATTTAGTGACCGCGGTCAAATTTGCAATTGACCGTAGTCACTTTTTGATTTTAAAACGTGACCGAGGTCAATTTATCGGTTTGGAGTATCTTATGTCTAGCAAGAAAATAGTTGTGCTCAATGGGCACCCCGGTGACAAATCCTTGTCTAAATCCCTGAGCGTTGCCTACGGCGAGGCTGCCGAGGCGCAGGGCCATGTGGTGCGTTGGCACGATTTGTCCCAGATGAGCTTTGATATGGACCATGGCGACGGCGGCTACAAAGTTTCCAAGCCGCTGGAGGCCCCGCTGGCGCAGTTTCTGGAAGATTTGGAATGGGCCGAACATGTGGTCATGGCAACACCGATGTGGTGGGGCATGGTTCCTGCCAAGCTCAAAGGGCTGTTTGACCGGGTGCTGCTACCAGGCCGTGCCTTTGACACGCGGACAAAACAGGTCTCGGGTCTGCCCACGCCATTGATGACCGGAAAAACCGCGCGCGTGTTTTTGACAAGTGATACGCCGTCAGTGTTTTTACGCCTCATGTACGGCAATGCGATCAAGAAGATCATCAGCCGTCAGTTGTTCGGGTTTATCGGGGTCAAACCAACCCGTTTCACGGCTTTTGCGGCAGCAACCGCTGCCAAAGACGCCAAGGTTGACAGTTGGTTGAAAAAGGCCGCAGCCCTGGGGGCTCAGGCGGTCTGATTCTGCCAATAAAAATAGGGGTGTGTGCGTGACATTCCCACCGGACATGCGTATAAAAACTGAAAGCAAAAACAGGAAGGCGCGAATGTCCGGAAACGAGCACGCCCCCGCCGAATATGGCGCGGATTCCATCAAGGTTCTCAAAGGTTTGGAGGCGGTGCGCAAGCGCCCGGGCATGTACATCGGTGACACCGATGACGGGTCAGGCCTGCACCATATGGTGTACGAAGTCGTGGACAACGGCATCGATGAAGCTTTGGCAGGTCACGCGGACGCTGTGACGGTGAAAATTCACGCCGACTCCAGCATCTCTGTCAGCGATAATGGTCGCGGAATTCCAGTGGATATCCACCCCGAAGAAGGCGTGTCGGCCGCCGAGGTCATCATGACTCAGCTGCACGCTGGTGGTAAATTTGACAGCAACTCCTACAAAGTCTCCGGCGGCCTGCACGGTGTGGGTGTTTCCGTTGTGAATGCGCTGTCCGATTGGCTGGAACTGCGCATCTGGCGCGGTGGTAAAGAACACGTGGCCCGTTTTGAACGCGGTGACACGGCCAAACATCTTGAAGTTGTTGGCGAGTGCGGTGATCGCACCGGCACCGAAGTGCGTTTTATGGCGTCGACCGATACGTTTTCCAATCTGGAATACGTTTTCGAAACTTTGGAAAAGCGCCTGCGTGAGCTGGCCTTTTTGAATTCCGGCGTGCGGATCATTTTGAGTGATGAACGCCCGGCCGAGCGGCTTGAGACAGAGCTGTTCTATGAGGGTGGCGTCAACGAGTTCGTCAAATATCTGGACCGATCAAAATCTCCGGTCATGGACGCTCCGATCTATATCACGGGCGAAAAAGATGAGATTGGTATCGAAATCGCGATGTGGTGGAACGACAGCTACCATGAAACCGTGCTGCCTTTTACCAACAATATTCCACAGCGCGACGGCGGTACACACGTTGCGGGTTTCCGTGGGGCACTGACCCGAACCATCAACAACTACGCTCAATCTTCTGGCATCGCCAAAAGAGAAAAAGTCTCCTTTACCGGTGATGATGCCCGCGAAGGCCTGACGTGTGTGTTGTCGGTCAAAGTGCCGGATCCCAAATTCTCGTCCCAGACCAAAGACAAACTGGTCTCCTCCGAAGTGCGGCCGGTGGTCGAAAGCCTAATGGGCGAAAAGCTGGCGGAGTGGTTCGAAGAGAACCCCAATGTGGCGAAACAGGTTGTCGGCAAAATCATCGAAGCCGCCCATGCCCGTGAAGCCGCCCGTAAGGCCCGCGAACTGACCCGACGCAAAACTGCGATGGATGTAAATTTCCTTGCGGGTAAGCTGAAAGACTGCTCGGAAAAAGATCCGTCCAAAACCGAAGTCTTCCTCGTGGAGGGTGACTCGGCTGGTGGTTCCGCACAAACCGGCCGCGATCGTCAAACACAGGCGATTTTGCCGCTGCGTGGTAAAATCCTGAACGTCGAACGCGCGCGATTTGATCGCATGCTGTCGAGCCAGGAAATTGGTAACCTCGTGATGGCGCTTGGCACCGGCATTGGTCGGGACGAGTTCAAGATTGATAAACTGCGGTACCACAAGATCGTCATCATGACCGATGCAGACGTCGACGGCGCCCACATTCGGACGTTGTTGTTGACCTTCTTCTATCGTCAGATGCCAGAACTGATCGAAGGTGGGTACCTCTATATTGCCCAGCCGCCGTTGTACAAAGTGGCGCGCGGTAAGTCTGAGGTCTACCTAAAGGATCAGGCTGCTTTGGACGATTATCTGATCAATCAGGGCATCGATGGAGCTGTGTTAAAACTGGGCACCGGCGAGGAATTGTTGGGGCAAGACTTGGCCCGTGTGGTCGATGAAGCGCGCCAATTGCGCCGCGTGCTAGACGCGTTCCCAACCCATTACCCGCGTCACATTCTGGAACAGGCGGCTGTTGCGGGTGCCTTTGTTCCGGGGGCCGTTGATGCCGATCTACAGGGGGTGGCTGACAAAGTCGCTGCGCGTCTTGATGCAATTGCACTGGAATATGAACAGGGCTGGCAGGGCCGTATCACGCAGGATCACGGCATCCGTCTGGCGCGTATTCTGCGCGGTGTCGAAGAGGTTCGCACCCTTGATGGCCCGATGTTGCGTTCCGGTGAAGCCCGTAAAACCGGCAGCTTTACCAAAAGCTTGCAGGAAATTTATGGCACAACCGGCCAGCTGATACGTCGCGATCGAACACAATTGATCCATGGCCCGTTGGACCTGCTGAAAGCGGTTCTGGAAGAGGGCGAAAAAGGTCTGTCATTACAGCGCTACAAAGGTCTTGGTGAAATGAATCCGGGCCAGCTGTGGGAAACCACGCTGGACCCCGATGCACGGACCCTGTTGCAGGTGCGAGTTGACGATATGGTCGAAGCGGACGATCTGTTCACCAAACTGATGGGTGACGTTGTTGAACCACGGCGTGAATTTATCCAGAAAAATGCGCTGAGCGTAGAAAATCTGGATTTTTAATTCACTGTAGAATCACGCATAACTTTGCTCTCGGGCAGCTCGTTTCGCCTAATTGATCCGAGCTGCCTCACGTCGCTTTCTGCTGCTTGAGCACTATGACGGACCTCGACAGAGACCGCACGTCGGGCAGGTTCAGCCCAAACGAACGTGCTGACGTGCCACCCGCATCCCACTAAGATCTTCTGGGAAACGCCGGGCGTCAATCGCAGTCGGTGATGATCTTGTGGGCAAGCGTTGGATCCGCAGCAACAGAATCTGCAAGCAGCGTATGTGCGGTTGTCAGAAGATCTTTTTCGGGCACAATGCGATCCACCAATCCCCACGCCAAGGCTTCGCTGGCTGGGATTTTTTGACCGGCGGCCAGTATCATTTTTGCTCGTGCTGGACCGACTAGGGATTTTAAACGTTTTGCGTCAGATGGTTGCGGAAGGTACCCTAATTTCATTACCGGGTAGAATACCTTAGCCTCTGGAACTGTAAGGCGCAGATCACAGGCCAGCGCCATGCCGTTGGCGCCGCCCGCCAATGTGCCATTCAGCGCTGCAATACACAGGCAGGGCAGTGCGGCAACAGCCGCGGACAGCTGCTCCCAAAGGGGAGAAATTGCCAGTCCCGCGCGGGCTTCGTCTAAATCGGCGCCTGCGCTGAAGACTTTGCCTGTACCAGTGAGGATAACGCCGCGCGCCGTTTGCGCCCGTTGAAAAACCTCGACCAATTCCTGCAGCATTGCCGCCGTCAAGGCATTGGCTTTGTCGGGGCGATTCAAGGTGACGGTCCACACGTCATTTGCGTCTGTGTTGACCGTAATCATATCAGACCCACCCGTGCACGGATGGCGTCGTCCCGCAGTGAAATTTCAGTCCCGATGAATGCGTCCGCATCGCGGGTGCACATCCACATCAGGGCGCGGGCCGGCCAGTCAGGGGGAATGTGGTCTTCCCACTCTAATGTGCTGACCGGATTGAGGCCGCTTGCTTTGATGTCACGTTGCATCTGGGTGGCGACGGTTCCGGGGGACAGCCCGAGAACGCGCAAACCATTGGAGCGCTCTTCCAGATCAAGCGCTTGCGTCAGCATGGCTGCACCCGCTTTGGAGGTGCAATAGGCGCTCCACCCCTCCAGCGGGCGATGGGCTGCCCCCGAGGACACCGTGATAATCGTGCCGGCACCGGCCTGTTTCATTGCGGGTAAAACCGCCCGCATCCCATTGAACACGCCGGAGATATTCACGTCGATCAGTTTGGACCATGCGGCGGGATCAGCATCGGACAGGCGTGCAATCGGGTCGATTACGCCGGCATTGTTGATCAGGATATCCACGCCGCCCCATTCGTCATGAACGTGATCAATCGCGCGCGCCACAGAAGCATAGTCCGAGACATCACAGGGCAAGGGCAGCACGTTGCCGCCGATTTCGTCAGCCAAGGCCAATAATGCGTCTCCGTCACGCGCCAATAAAGCGACGCGTGCGCCTGCCTCGGCAAAAAGTCGCGCAGCTGCAGCGCCAATTCCGCGACTTGCTCCCGTAATGACGACAGATTTATTATTGAAATCCATGGGGTAAATCTCCAAATCTCACACGTATAACTGTGATAAACTGGCGAAGGGGAGCGGTCCAGTCTCTGGCACCTTGACGCGCTTCCTTGCTTCGCGAAACCTGATCTTTGCGATCACCACGAAAGGTATTTCTATGTCGGTAACATTTAAACAGAGCTGCAGCGCCGCAGCGCTGCTGGCGTTTTCAACACAAATGGCAGTGGCGGATGTCAGCGCGCAGGATGTCTGGAGCGACTGGAAAGCCTATATGGTCAGCACTGGCTATGAAATCACGGCGACCGAATCCACGTCTGGGGGCACTTTGACTGTCCGCGACATTGCGATGCAGATTTATTTGGATGACGCAGACGCGGGCTTGGCGCTCACCTGGCCCGAGATCACCTTTACCGAAAACGGCGACGGCACCGTTGTGGTCGATATGCCGGGTGAATTCCCCATAGGGTTTACCATCAACGACGCAAAAGAACCGGTGGCTGGTGAGCTGATGTACCGTCAGGACCATAATGCGATGGTGGTTTCGGGTACGCCGGACAACATGCGGTATGATTTCAATTCTTCGCAGGTTGTCATGTCGCTGGTCTCCTTGACCGTTGATGGCGCGCCGCTGTCTGATGATCTGTTTGGCGTTTCGGTGACACTAGATGATGTCACCAGCAAAACTGAAATGACGCTGAACGCGCTGCGCAATTACGTACAAGACGGCTCCATTGGCGCATTGTCCTATAATGTGTTTTTCAAGGACCCTGATGCCAACGAACAGGGGGCCTTCAAGGGGACATTGAACAAACTGGCGTTCGAGGGCGAAAGCGTTGTGCCTTTGGGTGCTGGCGAAACCGATTCTTCGAAAAACCTCCTAGGTGGTATCAGCGGCAAAGTTGCCATGTCATATGACAGCGGCAATAGTGAGATTGTTGGTGTTGATGGATCCGACAATTTTGGCTTGGAAAGCCGCTCTGACGGCGGGCAGTTTGCATTTACGTTTGACGAAAATACGCTGGACTATGCGCTGACGCAGAATGCCACCAACCTGAGCATCACCAGTTCGGATGTGCCTTTCCCGCTGGATCTGTCGCTGGCTGAAGCTGGTTTGAAACTCCTGATGCCTGTGTCTGCTTCTGACGAAGAGCAGGATTTTGCCTTTGGGGTCTCCTTGCGTGATTTCAAACTGCCCGACCTTGTCTGGGGCATGGTGGACCCGTCGGGTGTTTTGCCACGTGATCCGGCCACAATTGTTCTGGATCTGGCGGGCAAGGGTAAGCTTTTGACCGATCTTCTGGCAGATGATGCGATGGCCGCGCTGATTGTGGAAGAGAAAGAACCCGGTGAGCTGACCGCTCTGACAGTCAAAGAACTGCTGGTTTCTGCGGCGGGTGCGGCGCTGAGTGGCACTGGTGATTTCACCTTTAACAATGATGATGTTGAAACCTTTGATGGTCTGCCTGCTCCTTCTGGCGTGGCCAACCTGCAACTGACAGGTGCCAACGCTTTGCTCGACAATCTGATCAAGATGGGCATCCTGAGCGAAGGCGACGCCACTGGCGCGCGTTTGATGATGGGTCTTCTGGCGGTTCCTGCGGATGGCGACGATTCTCTGAAGTCAAAGATCGAGATCAGCGAAGACGGTCAAATTCGCGCCAACGGCCAACGCATCAAATAAGCCAAATTGGCGACACATACCAAAGGGGCTGCCGCACAGTGTGGCCCCTTTTTACGCCGTCGCCCTTGCACGGGGCGCTGGGGCTGGATAGCTCTGGAACAACAGAAAACAACAGCAGGTGCCCATGACCCAGTCTCCCGAAGCTTTATGCCATGCCCTTTTGTCTGCCGCCAAAGCCGCCGGCGCGGAGGCTGCCGATGCCATGGTCGCCCAGGGGCAAGCCCTGTCGATCGAAGTGCGCGAGGGTAAATTAGAGCATGCTGAGCGTTCGGAAGGTCAGGATCTGGGGTTGCGGGTGCTGATTGGTCAACGTCAGGCGCTGGTTTCTTCGTCTGACGCGCGTGCCGAGACGCTGACGGCCATGGCAGAACGCGCCGTTGCTATGGCAAAAGAAGCCCCCGAAGACCCCTATGCGGGTTTGGCAGAACCTGACCAGCTGGCTCAAAATTGGGATATTGCGGCGCTGGAGCTGGCGGATCACGCTGCGGAACCCTCGCCCGATGCCCTCAAATCAGACGCTCTTGAGGCGGAGGCCGCAGCGCGTGGTGTGCAGGGCGTCACGCAGGTGCAAGGCACAGGCGCAGGTTATGGCCGCCAAGTGGTGCATTTGGCTGCCAGCAATGGCTTTTCTGGCGGGTACGCCCGCACCAGCCGGTCCCTGTCGGCCACCGCCATTGCCGGAACCGGCACGGATATGGAACGCGATTACGACGGCGATTCCCGTACGTTTCAGGGGGACCTGCGGGGGGGGCTTGAAATCGGTCGCACCGCAGGTGAACGCGCGGTCGCCCGGTTTGGGGCCCGCAAGCCGGATACTGGTAGTTTTCCGATCCTCTTTGACGAGCGCGTCGCGGCGTCATTGATTGGGCATCTGCTGTCCGCGTCCAACGGTGGCGCCATTGCGCGTGGAGCGTCGTGGCTCAAAGATTCGATGGGCGAACAGGTGTTGCCCGCGCAGATGTCCCTGATCGAAGACCCGCTGCGCCCGCGCACTGCCGGATCGCGCCCCTTTGATGGCGAAGGTCTGGCCACCCAGCGCCGTGCCATCATCCAAGATGGCGTGCTGACCGGTTGGACATTGGATTTGTCTTCGGCGCGTAAACTGGGTCTGACAAGCACCGGCAATGCTGTGCGCGGCATCGGCTCGGTGCCGGGGCCGGCCAACTGGAACGTGACGCTGACACCGGGCTCCAGCAGCCGCGCCGATTTGATCCGCGATATGGGCACTGGACTGTTGGTCACCTCGATGATCGGGTCCACAATCAACCCCAACACTGGGGATTATTCTCGTGGAGCCTCCGGGTTCTGGGTGGAAAACGGTGAAATCATGCACCCTGTCAATGAATGCACCATCGCGGGAAATCTCAAAGACATGCTGCGCAATATGATCGCTGCCAATGACGCGCGGGCTTATCTTTCCCGCGTGGTGCCCTCTTTGCTGGTCGAAGGAATGACTGTTGCTGGTACCTGATCTAGATCTACTGGTCCGGGCCGCAGAGCACGCGGGTGATATTGCCTGTCGGTACACCGGACCCACCGCAAAACGTTGGGACAAACCCGATGGGGCAGGCCCGGTGACCGAAGCCGACCTTGCGGTAAACGCCTATTTGGAAGAGCACCTGCAACAGGCGAGGCCTGACTACGGCTGGCTGTCGGAAGAAACCGAAGACACGTCAGATCGGCTGGATCGGGATCAGGTGTTTATCATCGATCCCATTGATGGCACCCGAAGTTTTGCCGAAGGCTCGCGCACCTGGGCGCATTCCTTTGCCATTGCCTCCAAGGGGATTGTGACCCAGGCGGTGATCTACCTGCCGCAACGCGATTTGATGTTCACCGCCAGCGCAGGGGGCGGCGCCTTTTGCAATGGCAGCGCTCTTCAGGTGTCTTCGCATCACGATTGGACCACTGCCAGCGTTCTTGCTCCCAAACCTAATCTGGAGCCGCAGCATTGGCGTGCGGCTCAAAGCCCCAGCTTTCAGCGTCATTTTCGCCCCTCATTGGCCTATCGCATGGCCACAGTGGCCTCGGGTCGCTTTGATGCCATGATGACTTTACGCGCCAGCTGGGAGTGGGACATCGCGGCTGGCGATTTGCTGATCCGTGAGGCGGGCGGGTATTGTTCAGATCGTACAGGGCAGGCTTTGCGGTTTAACTCGCCGCAGGCCAAACTGAACGGTGTTTTGGCGGCAAATCAACCATTGCATCAGTCTCTGTGGCAGGCTTTGGCCCCTGTTGATCAGGCTCAAAGCTGACCTGGGCAGATCTTGACCTATAGTTTCAATCCCTTAGGGTGCAGACCCTAAATCAGTCCGTTGTCCCACAAGGATCCCGCATTTTATGAACTGGCGCCCCCCTTTGTCTGCCACGCGTCCCGGACAGGCTCGCCCCGAAGGGGAGCTGATCTGGGCCCATGTGAACAGCATAGATCGTTATCTTGCCTTGTGTGATTTGGGCGCACGTCTGCGTCAACATCGTCCTGACCTGACGCTGCTGATCAGTAGTGATCTGGCCGAGCAAATACCCGCGCCGTTTCAAGACGGGCAAATTGATCTGGAACAGGCTCCCACCGAGGCCCCCGGTGACGTCAGGCAGTTTCTGGATCACTGGCGTCCAGATCTTTGCATCTGGGGCAGTGGTGTTCCGCGACGGACGTTGATGCGGGGGTTGCGGGACGCCAATATTCCATCAGTTTTGGTGGACCTGACAACAGATGAATTGCCCGCACGGGCGTCGCGCTGGTTGCCGGATCAACGCCAGCGTCTGCTTAGCGCGTTCAACACAATCATGACCCCAGCCGCCGAGGTCTATGATCAGTTGGTCCGCGCTGGGGTTGATACATCCAAGATCTCTCATACCGGACCGTTGCGCGGGTCGACTTGCCCACCGACCTACTCCGAAGAAGACCTCAACCAGATGCAGAAACAGCTGGGCGGCCGGCCTGTCTGGCTGACCACGCATACCCGGCTGGAAGAGCTGACCAGCATTCTGAATGCACACCGCAAGGCATTGAAATTGCTGCACCGTTTGCTTCTGATCGTGTCGCTCGACAATTGGTCCGATCTGGAAGCCGCCCGGGCGATCATTCGTGGATGTGGGTTGAACATGGCGGATTGGGACACTGGCGAAGAGCCCGAAGAGCTGACGCAGGTTTTGCTGTGTGATGCGGATGATCTTGGTCTGTGGTATCGGCTGGCGCCGGTGTGCCTGATGGCTGGATCGTTAGAGCGCCGGTTTGTCGGGCACAATCCGCTTGATGCTGCGGCATTGGGGTCTGCTATCATGTACGGTAAGGGCAACCGGGGCCATGCGGATCTGTATCGGCAGCTGACCCAAGCCGGAGCCGCCGTGCAGGTGCGCTCCATGGGCGAATTGGCGGATGAAGTCTTGCGTCTTTCGGCCTCTGATAAAGCTGCGGAAATGGCTTTGGCGGGGTGGCGGATCGTGACAGAAGGGGCAGAAGCCACCGACCACCTGCTTGAGGTGGCACAGGAGTTGCTGGACGTGCAAGAGGTCGAACATGAGACCGCCTGAGTTTTGGGATACGCCGGCGTCGCAGTTTGATTGGCGTGCCGTGGCCCTGTCACCGTTGGGCGCACTTTATGCAGCCGCAACCCGCAAGCGCCTGGCCAAAGGAACGCCAAAGCAGGTCGGGGTTCCGGTGATCTGCGTGGGGAATTTGAATGCCGGCGGCACCGGAAAAACGCCGACAGTCATCTGGTTGATCGAGACCTTGCGCAACATGGGGCATGAACCGCATGTGGTGTCCCGTGGGTATGGCGGAACGGTTCAGGGGCCGCTTTGCGTAGACCCTGCGCTGCACAAGGCGGACGCTGTGGGGGATGAACCGCTGCTAATCTCGGCCTTTGCCGAAGTCTGGGTCGCCAAAGACCGCGCTGCGGGGGCCGAGGCTGCCGTCGCAGGGGGGGCCACGGTGATTGTAATGGATGACGGGTTTCAAAACCCCAGCCTCCACAAAGACTTTTCCATCATTGTGGTCGACGCGGCCAAGGGTTTTGGAAATGGGCGCTGTATGCCCGCGGGCCCATTGCGCGAACCCGTTGATGTGGGGCTAACGCGCGCTGATGTGGTGCTGTCTTTGGGTGCGGACGCCGCGCAAAGCCACTTTACACAACATTGGTCCGCGGCTGTGTCTGCGGTGCCGCATTACGCAGGCGTGGTCACCCCCTTGCAAACAGGCATGCCCTGGGCAGGAGCGCGGGTGTTGGCCTTTGCAGGCATTGGGCATCCAGAGAAATTTTTTGCGACCCTGCGCAACCTTGGGGCCGAGATCGTGCGCGCTGAGCCGCTGGATGATCATCAGCCGTTGTCCAAAACGCTGTTGGCACGTTTGGAACAGGACGCAGCGCAACAAAACGCGCAGCTGGTCACAACGGAAAAAGACGCGGTGCGCCTGCCCGTTGATTTCCGGTTCAAGGTGATCACGCTGCCGGTGCGTTTACAGATCGACGCGCCCGAGGCCTTGGTGTCGGAACTAAAAAAAATCGCGCCGCCTCCGGGATAACTGAGACGGCGCGAAACGTGGGTGTGATGCAGATCAGCTGCCCAATTCGGCTTTGATCAGCTCTTTCATGTCAGCATATG
The DNA here is from genome assembly GCA_947492585.1 of uncultured Paracoccaceae bacterium. Lineage (GTDB taxonomy): Bacteria > Pseudomonadota > Alphaproteobacteria > Rhodobacterales > Rhodobacteraceae > Epibacterium. The sequence goes on along the minus strand of CANLND010000006.1, from coordinate 102,685 downwards.
GCTGGTTGTCCAGTTTGGCACCGTTTAGCAAAAAGGACGGCGTCGACCGCACGTCGTCACGGGTGGCATTTTCCTGATACCATGTCACCAATGTCTGTGCCTTGGTGCCGTCTTGCAGGCAGGCTTCCAGCTGGTCAGCGCCCAGACCGGCCAGCTTGCCGATTTTACGAAGTTCGTCCACGATTGCGCCAGCATCACCTGCACGAGCCCAGTGGGATTGATCGGTGAATAGCAAATCAGTGATACCAAAGAATTTTTCTGGCCCAGCACAACGCGCAATCATCGACGCCCACAGACCGTAACGATCAAAATAGACCTCACGGTAGATGAACTTGACCTTGCCGGTATCGATGAAATCCGCCTTTAGCTTTTTGTAGCCGTCGGCGTGAAAGCTGGCGCAATGCGGGCAGGTATAGGACGCATATTCGATCAGCGTCACTGGGGCATCTTCGGCACCCTGTACCATTTCAACGATGGTCGAGGTGTCAACTTCGGCTTCTTGTGCCGAGGCTGCCGAAATCAACGACGTGTTGGCGCCCTGCGCACCTGATAGCGCAAAAGCGCCCGCGGTGACGGCGATGGCCGCCAGAACACCAGACATGAGACGGGTCATTTCTACCCCTTCCTTTGTGTTTTTTGCTTGCTGAGAAAATTGCGCGCAAGGTTTTCCAATGCCGCGCGCAATTCGTCGTTTTCGGCCCCATCGGCCACTTCCGTGGCTTCGGTTTGTACCTGCGGATCAGGCGCCACTGGCGTCTGCACCTTGGGCGCGTATTTAAAGGCCACTTGCCCATCGGCAAAGCCGGTTGGGGCAGTCTGGGTGATGCGGACCTTGGAGATGGCATTGTAGCCATAAACCGCATTCACCTTTTCCCGCAGCTGTTCCTTTTGCATTTCCAACATCGGCGCCTGTGCGCCCGTGGTCAGCACCGTCAACGTCGCGCCAAACGACCCGCGTCCATAGCCAATATTGACCGGACGCGCGACGGCGGCGATGTCTGCGCCTACGGTTTCTTCCCAATGGGTCAGCAATCGCGAGACCGCAAAGCCGCGCGTTTCGCCCGCTTTACGGATCTGCTCATTCAGAACTGAGCCGGTGCGTTTGAAACCGCGTGTGGATGAACGTCGAAATGCCATGAGTGTGGTTTTGCGTGACCTCTCGCCCTATTGTAAAGAGCCGCGTGGGCAGAACCACTAAAACCCACCGTCAAAGGATAAACAATGCGTGACCAGACCCCGACATCGCCAGCGCTCTCGTTAGAACTGCTTGATTGGTACGACTCGCACGCCCGCACCATGCCGTGGCGCACCAGTCCTGCGGACCGCAAGGCGGGCATGAGACCAGATCCTTATCGCGTCTGGATGAGCGAGGTCATGTTACAGCAAACCACGGTCGCAGCCGTAAAAGAATACTTCACTCGTTTCACCACCCGCTGGCCTACGGTGGCTGCATTGGCCGAAGCGGAAGATGGCGATGTGATGGCGGAATGGGCTGGGCTTGGCTATTATGCGCGCGCCCGCAACCTGTTGAAATGTGCCCGGGTTGTGCATCACGATCATGGCGGGGTGTTTCCAAATACCCTTGAAACACTACTGAAATTGCCTGGTGTCGGCCCTTATACAGCGGCTGCAATCGCCTCAATCGCGTTTGATCTGTCGGAAACGGTTTTGGACGGCAATGTCGAACGCGTCATGGCGCGGTTGCATGATCATCACGCGCCATTGCCGGGATCAAGGCCCGCGCTCAAGGACTTTGCCGCGGCTTTGACACCGCCCATGCGTCCCGGCGATTACGCGCAGGCGGTGATGGATCTTGGGGCCACCCTGTGCACGCCCAAATCTCCGGCGTGTGGTATTTGCCCATGGCGGACCCCGTGCCAGGCCCGCATCAACGGCACGGCAGCAGAACTGCCCAAGAAAACCCCAAAGGCCCCAAAACCCACCCGTCACGGCATAGCCTATCTGGCGCGGTCAGAAACCGGCGACTGGCTGCTGGAGCGTCGCCCCGACAAGGGGTTGTTGGGGGGGATGCTGGGCTGGCCCGGCAGTGATTGGGCTGATGTGCCCACGGCCGCGCCTCCGTTTTCAGCGGACTGGCAGGACATCGGGGGCGAGGTGCGCCATACCTTTACCCATTTCCACCTGCATCTGCGCGTCGAGGTCGCAGAATTGCCCAAAGGGTTTAATGCGCGCGAAGGCCAGCTGGTGCTGACAAAAGATGCATTTCGCGCCAAGGATTTACCTACCGTTATGCGCAAAGCTTTTTCATTGTTTCAGGACAATCAGGGCTTGGGCTGATTTCAAAAGGCGCGTAAGTTTCGGGACGAAACGCGCGCTGATTGCAGGAGAGATGCATGGCCTCGGATCCTCGTCCTTTAAACTGGCGCAATGCGCTGCCCTTTTGGCTGTCGTTTTTGCTGCTGCCCTTGGTGTGGATCGGTGCCCTTGCGGGGGGCTGGTGGATTTTGCTCACACCCGTCATCACGTGGTATCTGTTCGCCGCACTTGATGGGCTGTTAGGGCTGGAACTGGGCAACGCCGATCCCTTGCGCTCCGACCATGATCTGCGGCTGTATTCCGCGCTGACCAAGGTTTGGGTGCCGGTGCAAATGATCAGCCTGTTTGGGCTGATTGCCTATGTCGCCCCCGCCGATCACCTGTCATCGCTGGAAAAGTTCGGCGTGTTGTTTGGTATGGGGGTGATCAGTGGCACCATTGGCATCAATTATAGCCACGAGCTGATGCACCAAAAGCCGCGATTGGACCGCTGGTTGGGGGACGTCTTGCTGGCAATGGTGCTCTATTCGCATTTTCGGTCCGAACATCTGTTGGTTCACCATCGCCATGTGGGCACGCCTAACGATCCAGTCACCGCACGCTATAACGAAGGGTTTCACCGGTTTTATCCACGGGTGCTCCGACAAAGCCTGTTGTCTGCTTTGAGAGCCGAACAGGCGAAACTAGCGCGCAAAAACCTGCCGTGGAACGATCGCAGAAACCCGTTTTTTCGGTATTGGGGGCTGCAACTCTTGGTTTTGTGCGGGGCGTTTTTCTGTGGTGGTGGCACGGGAGTACTGTTGTTGCTGGTGCAGGCTGGTGTTGCGATCTGGCAGCTGGAGCTGGTCAACTATGTCGAGCACTACGGGCTGACCCGCCGGTATCTGGGGCAGGGGAAATACGAACACGTCCAACCGCGACATTCGTGGAACGCTGCACATAAGGCGTCGAACTGGTTGTTGATCAATCTTCAGCGCCATTCAGATCACCATTACAAACCGGATCGTCAATTTCCGCTGTTGCAAAATCACAGTAAAGCAGACGCGCCACAATTGCCGCACGGGTACCCCATGATGACCTTTGCCGCTATGATACCTCCGCTGTGGCGCCGGATCATGAACCCAAAAGTCCGGGCATGGCGGCAGACCTATTATCCGGACATCACCGACTGGAGCGCCTACAATCGAGGCGAACGCCCTGACCTGTGATCATAGGGCCAGATAGATGGTCCGACGTGACCTGATCAGGGCAGGTAGTAAATCGATATGGGGTCTCTGAGCCCGCGTACGGCTTGATTGTCTTTTGGGACAAAATCGTTGAACAGCGCGGGATCAACCGCAACCGTTCTGGCCCGATCAAACGCTACTTTGCTGATGACAATCCGCGCCTCTAGCGTGCGGGTCAGGCCTTCAAGTCGCGAGGCCACGTTGACAGCGGTGCCAATCACCGCAAATTCCAGACGGTTTGCGCCAATGTCGCCGAGCAGCGTGTCGCCATAGTGCACCCCAACCCCAATGTGGATTGGCGTTTCCCCCCGGCGTTTGCGCTCTTGGTTCCAGCGCGCCATGGTCTCTTGCATCGCTCGGGCGCAGGCAAGCGCGTTTGCGGCGTCTTGCTCACCGGCAATTGGAGTGCCAAAGGTCGCCATCAATCCGTCGCCCAGATATTTGTCTAATGTCCCGCTGTGTCGGAACACCTCCCGCTCCATACGGGCATGAAATTCACGCAGGAGTGTGATCACCTCGTAGGGGTTTTGATCCTCTGAGATCTGGGTGAAACCGACGATGTCGACAAACAGGATCGCGACCTTTTGGCGCTTTACCTGCTTCAAGGGTTCATCGTTCTTGGACAGCTGATCCACAACATTGGGTGAAAAGTACCGCGACAGGTTCACCCGTTCGCGCGTCAGGGCCGCGTTGGACAGCAGCAACCTGTCAAACCTGCGGATCGAAAACCCCAAAATCACGGCAGTCAGCAAAAACACCATGACTTCCTGCACCCGGAAGGAAAACATGAAACTGTTGGGATCAAAGAGTTCCAGAATACGTGGGTATTCGACATAGGCGTCATAGACCAAGGCCTGCAACTGGTCGTCCGGAGTTGACAGGGACCAGGCCAGAAAAAGACCCACAAACCAGATTACCGTGGTCCAGGTGCCGATGGTGATCACCGTGCGCCAGGAATAGGCGAGGGTCCCGGTTGCCAGAATCACGTAGAAATACATGAAATTGTCAAAACGATATTGGAAGGCGACAGGCAGTTCGACGCTCGCAAAGGGGTTGGGCATCACAATGGCAAAAGTCAGGATGGCCAGATCAACAAAGATCAAAGACAACTCGCGGGGGGATTGCCCCACCCGGCCTATTCTCTGGATGAAATACCCGTTCAGGCACAACAGGCCTGACAGCGCCCAATAGTACACCACGCCCCAATCGGGGTACACAAACAGCAAAAACACTGAGGTCACAATCATGGCCACCCAACGGGCCCGCACGGCCAATTCCAGCCCGCGCCGTTTGTGTTCCATTAGCGACTGTAGCGCGTGATCATTGTCAGCCACATCGCTGTCGCCCAAACGATCCGGCTGTGCTGCCAATTCACGTGACTTTGCTGGATCCAGCACCGTATCGGTCATGATGTGTCCCTCTCTCGCAGGAACAAATATAGGGGCGATGCCCCAATACTGCATCCCTGTCCCAAGGGGAAAAAGCCCCGCCTGAGAAAGGCGGGGAAGTTTAGTGTCCTATTTGACTCTAGATTTACGCTCCTCCCCACTAAAGGGGAGGCGCATTGATCGAGTTGGTAGGACGGGCAGGTTCAGTTTTGCAATTCAGCCCGGATCTGCTGGCGCAGGACGTCGATGGGCACAGTTTTGCCATCGCGTTTAAAGCACCAGTAGGTCCAGCCATTGCAGGAAGGAGCATTTTCCAAGTGGGCGCCCACTTGGTGAATAGAGCCTTTGACGTTGTCGCCCACCAGCGTTCCATCTGCGCGGACTTTTGCTTTGTGGCGACGATTCATCGAAAATAGCTCTTCGCCCGGGCGCAGCATGCCACGTTCGACCAACTGGCCAAAGGGAACGCGCGGCTCGGCGCGCTTGGAGGTCGACACCTGTAGCGCTTCTTTGTCGTATTTACGCACGGTTGCGATGCGCTTTTCGGCGACCTTGCGGTAGCTCTCTTCGCGCTCAATACCGATAAAGTTACGGCCCAGCATTTTGGCAACCGCGCCGGTGGTGCCGGTGCCAAAGAAGGGATCCAGCACAACATCGCCCGGATTGGTTGACCCAATCAGCACGCGGTGCAACAGCGATTCTGGCTTTTGCGTTGGATGCGCTTTGTCGCCATTGTCGTCTTTCAGACGCTCGTGGCCGGTGCAGATGGGCAAAACCCAGTCAGACCGCATCTGAATGCCTTCGTTCAGGGCCTTCAGCGCTTCGTAGTTAAAGGTGTATTTGGCACCTTCCTTCTTGGACGCCCAGATCATCGTCTCATGCGCGTTGGTCAGCCGTTTGCCGCGAAAGTTGGGCATCGGGTTGGACTTGCGCCAGACCACGTCGTTCAGGATCCAATAGCCGGCGTCTTGCAACGCTGTGCCGACACGGAAAATGTTGTGATATGATCCGATGACCCAGATCGCGCCATTGGGCTTCAACAGGCGGCGCGCCGCCTTCAGCCACTCTTGGGTGAACTGGTCATAGACGCCAAAACTGGAAAATTGGTCCCAGTGATCATCCACCGCGTCAACTTTGGAGTTGTCGGGGCGGTGCAGCTGGCCTTTTAGCTGCAAGTTATAGGGCGGATCTGCAAAGATCAGATCGACCGAATTTTCGGGGAGACTGTTCATCACGTCGATACAGTCACCACCAATGATCGTGTTCAAAGGGAGCGCTGCCGCGCCCTTTTCAATGGTGTTATTCATTTTTGCTCTGCCTCAAACCACGGCGCCTTTTGACGCTCATTTTGGTTGTCCACAGGATGAGTCATCCGGGATTCGAGGTCAATTCGTTTTTTGCACAGATGGTTAGCGCTTTACTCTTGATACAATATCTTGTGTACGGGCTTGAAGGAAACGCGATGATGTGGTGTCACCCCCAATGTGGTTAACGCCTCGCGATGCGCCTTAGACGGGTATCCTGCGTTGGTTTCCCAACCATAGCCCGGGAACTGTTGCGCCAAATCACTCATGATTTCGTCGCGCGCCTGCTTGGCCACAATAGAGGCGGCAGAAATAGACACCGACCGAGCGTCCCCTTTTACGACCGCTTCGGATGGTAAAAACAACCCTTTGGGTATCAGGTTTCCATCGATCAACAGGTAATCTGGAGCCTCTGACAGACCCGCGACAGCCCGTTCCATCGCCAGATGAGACGCGCGCAGGATGTTGATTTCGTCGATTTCGGAAACAGTCGCATGCGCGATCGATACATCGGCCTTTAGCAGAATCACTTCGTTCAGAGAAATTCGTTTTTTGGCGCTCAGCTTTTTAGAATCATTCAGCCCGTCGGGGATGTCTTTGGGGTTCAAAACCACCGCTGCCGCAGTAACTGGTCCCGCGAGCGGGCCGCGCCCGACCTCATCCACTCCGGCGATACGTACATAGCCGCGCGCGTGGGCGGCCAACTCAAGGCTATAATCAGGTTGTTCCATTCCCTTCGAATGCGACAAAACCCCGGGCCTGACAAGACAACACGCAAAATGGGAGGGGTCTCCCCCTCCCGTCCTGCTCTAAACTTTGACGGTTTAGCGGTGTACCAGGCGGTATCCATGTTTGTGCAGACACCGGGTGCCGTAGCCTTTGCGCTGGCGGTCGCCATTCCAGTAAGAGATCCGGCACGAGCGTGGCAAATTCTGAACCTGAGTGTAGTTCCGTTTCAGGCATCCACGCGACAGTATGCTGCGTGGGCCATGCCCGTGAAAGTTACGCACACATTTTGCCGGTAAGTCATAACGCGCAACTCGTGGTGGAATGGGTTTGGGATGGTGTTGTTTGTACGGGCGATGGGTTGTCTGTTTGTGGCGGTCGCGACGATCCTGTTTTGCATCATTGATCGCAGCGCCCAAAATACCAAGCAGGGCAGCCCCGGCTATGAATTTGGCGACGTCGTCTCCAGCGCGGGCCGGGGCGGCTGAAAAGCCGCTGATGACCAATGAGGCGGCCAGAACTAAGGCGATGAATTTCCGGTGGGGTTTTGCAGAAGCGGTGCGTGTCATCTAAGGGGCCTTTCCAATCGGTGGGTTCATGCGACCTGTGTTGAACAAGTCTTGTGCTGGTCCCAAATTGCGGCCAGCCCCGTCAGACAGGCAATATCAGCCCCCTGTTATCGAATATCAGCGTGATCAACCCCCTGTGGTTATTGAATATCGCGGTGGTTCCGCGCAGGATGACCCTATGATGTACAAAACCCTTCTTCCGCTCAGCGTCGTGCTTGTACTTGGCCTGTCTGCTCCGGTTTCGGCCGCAGATTGCTATGCCGACTACAAAGCCAAAAAGGACAACCCCCTGCGCCTTCACTATGGCGTTGTGCAGTTGCGCGGGGTCTGCAAGAAACAGGCGGCCAAGGGCGAAATCGCGGCACGCATTTCCGCTCAGGGCTGGACCTTGCTAAACGTGATGTCGGTCTTTGGACCCGAAGGATTGAAGCAAAGGAAGGGCAATGCCGGACCCTATTATCTCCGTTTCTGAGGCCCGCGCGGTTGGAAGCCGCATTATCACAATTGGTATCGTGTCTATCGTTGCGCTATTGGCGGTTGCGGGAACGGTGCTGTTACTGACTCTGCCAGATGCCAATGCGTTTAACGCACAGGTTGAGCAGTTGTTTGTTGAAAATGATCTGACCACACAGGCCGAAATCAAGCTGCTTGAGATCCTTGCCCAGTCGGGCACCGCCTTTGCGGATACGCTGGGCAGCTATCGGATGGTGATCTTTGTCTTGCTGGTATTTGCCACGGCCATGATGATTGCAGCGCTTGGCGTCCTGGCGATGTTGGTAACGCTGAACCGGCGCATGGCACAGATTGAACGGGCCGGAATCCAAGTGACAGAGTTGCTGATCAGCCGTGATGAAAACACCGTCTATCTGAACAATATGGGGTTCAAGCTGACCCCGGCGGCGATGGAAACGCTGGCTGTTTTGGCCGAGGCGCGTCTGGATGATGACGTCCTGTCTGGTGTCGAAATTGAGGCGGTGATTTCAGGCCGCAACGCAACCGACTGCGAGGAAGCCGCAGGGGCCACCCGGATCAAGCGTCTGCGCGATACCTTGGGCAATCAGCTGGTCAGTGAACTGCTGGTCAAAAATATTGCCAAACGCGGATATGTCCTGTCGATCAATAAAGATGTGATCCGCATGATCTGATCACATCAATACATCCTCGCCTCTGGGGGCGGTTCTGGAATCTTAAGGCAACCACCCCATATTGTGGGACAGAGGATAACGCCTTTAAAAGGAACTGACGGATGAATGTGCAGGCCCCTCCCTCTCGCCCGGGTTACGGCATACTGGTCGAACAGTTAAACAAGCCGATCTATGTCCGCCACAAAGGGCAGCTCATCGCGCAAAGCAGCCGCGCCAAAGTGATGTATGAAACGCGTCTGCCGCCGGCCATTTATATCCCGACCGCAGATCTGATCGCGCCCCTGTCGGCTCCCACTGCGCTCAAGACCTTTTGCCCCTTCAAAGGTACCGCAACCTATCGGGATCTACAGTCTCCGGCAGGCACAGTGCCGAACATTGCGTGGCAATATGATTGCGCCTTCAGCGAAGCCCATGAAATCTGCAATCACATTTGTTTTGGGCCGCATGAAGATCTGGAGGTCGACCCTGGGGACAATGATCTCGCGAATCCGACATATCGCAACATTTCTGGCCCACTGATCGACTGGTTGCTGCGTGATGCGGCCTATATCGCCACGCCGGACGCCTTTACCGAGGCGCTGGTTGAAAAGTTCATCGAACAGGGCATCGCCCTCTCCCGCATGTCGGTTCTGGTCTGGTCTTTGCACCCAATGATTGCCGGGCGCAATTTTATTTGGACCAAAGGCGAATCTGAATTGCAGGTGCGCGCGCCGTCCTATGAAATCTATGATGAACCCAAATATCGCGACAGCCCAATGCGCCATGTTTCAAAAGGGCTGGGTGGCGTGCGTCATCGCCTTACCAAAGGCAATGAAATCGGCGCATTTCCTATTCTAGAGGATCTGCAACGCGCAGGCGCCACCGACTATGTGGCCATGCCCCTGCCATTTTCGGATGGCCGTATCAATGTCATGACCGTCGCGTCAGATCACCCTGATGGGTTCACCACCGAAAATTTAGGGCTGATCTTTGAATGCTCGGCGGTGATCGCCCGTTATTACGAAGTCTTTATGCAGCGTGAAAACGCCAAATCCCTGTTGGAAACTTATGTCGGAAAACGGTCGGGTGCGCGGGTCTTGGGAGGTGAAATTCGCCGTGGGGATGGTGATGAAATCGATGCTGCTATCATGTTCTGCGACCTGCGCGGCTCTACCCTGCTCGAAGAGACATTGGGCAGACGGGCCTATATTTCGTTGCTCAATACATTTTTCGAAGGCGTGTCTGACATCATCGAAGATAATGGCGGCGAGGTGTTGAAATTTATCGGCGATGCGGTTCTGGCGGTTTTTCCGGCGGGGGCCGATGCTGATCGGGCGCGTGAACAGGCACTGCGTTCGGCCCGTTTTATCGTACAGGCTCTGGGTCCGATGGGTGCGGAGTGTGAAACCCCAGATCTGGATTGCGCCATCGGTATCGCCTTTGGCAGTGTGACCTATGGTAATATCGGTTCGCGCGAACGGTTGGATTTTACGGTCATCGGTCAGGCCGCCAACATCGCGGCGCGGTTGGGCGATTACGGAAAAACCATTGGTGAACAGATCGTTGTTGACGACAAAAGCCTTTGCCAAACCTGTACTGCAACACCTTTGGGGGCGTTAGCGCTGCACAATGTGTCCACACCCGTAACCAGCTACGCCATCCCGGTCACTGAAACCATCAGTGCCCCCGTGCCGGGGGCGACGGTGCAAAAAGGCTCTGCCGTCTGATCCGGGGTGAGGCCTGCCGGGCGCGCGGGGGCGGGTACGTCAGTTCGTGAGCCGCGCCGGGTCGGCAGTTGCGCCACAGCGCTCGCAATATGGATGCAATTCCAGTAGAGGCTAACCGGGGCAATCGGCGCAAGAGGGCGGTATGGCACAGACATGGGATGCAGTGGTTGTTGGCGCGGGTCCCGCGGGATTGATGGCGGCCGATGCGCTGGCACAGCAGGGGCATTCCGTCCTGATCGCCGAGGCCAAACCCTCGGTTGCGCGCAAGCTGTTGATGGCGGGAAAATCTGGCCTGAACCTGACCAAAGACGAAGAGATTGAACCCTTCCTGTCGAACTTCGGTCAGGCATCCAATTGGTTAGAGCCTATGATTCGTGCTTTTGGCCCGGCAGATGTGCAAGGCTGGGCACAGGGGCTGGGACGTGAAGTGTTCACTGGTTCGACGGACCGGGTGTTTCCCAAAGAAATGAAAGCCTCTCCTTTGCTGCGCGCCTGGCTTGCTGATTTGCAAACCCATGGCGTTGAGACGCGCACCCGTTGGCGTTGGGGCGGCTGGCAGCAGGACACCTTGCAGTTTGACACCCCAGAGGGCCCACAAAAGCTATCGCCAAAAGTGACGGTATTGGCCATGGGGGGGGGCAGTTGGGCACGGCTGGGGTCGGATGGGGCCTGGGCCGATGTGCTGGCACAGGCTGGGGTGCCCTTGGCCCCCTTTGCTCCGGCGAATGCCGGGTTGGTGCTGACATGGTCAGATCACATGACGCGCCATTTTGGTCAGCCTCTAAAAGGGATTGCGCTGCATGCAGGCACCCTGTCATCGCGCGGTGAGGCGGTGATTTCCGCGCGTGGGCTTGAGGGTGGCGGCATCTATTCCGTGTCAGCTGCCGTGCGGGAGGGCGCGGCGCTGACGCTGGATTTGTGCCCTGATCGTAGCGTGGATGAGATCGCGAACCGGTTGATGCGTCCTCGGGGGAAGGCCTCATTTTCCAATCATCTGCGCAAGGCGTTGAAATTGACACCAGCCCAGCTGGCGTTGTTGCAAGAGTTCGCGCGCCCTCTGCCGCAACAGCCCAAAGCATTGGCGCAAGTGATCAAGGCACTGCCGGTGGCGCATGCTGGCCTGCGCCCGCTGGATGAGGCCATTTCAACAGCGGGCGGCGTTTCGCAAAACGCGGTGGACAACGGCTTGATGCTGACCTGCCGACCGGGCACATTTTGCGCCGGGGAAATGCTGGATTGGGAGGCTCCGACCGGGGGATATTTGCTGACGGCCTGTCTGGCCACCGGGCGCTGGGCCGGGCGTGCAGCGGCGGCGTATTTGGATAATCTGTGACATTCGAGGGGGTGAAACCCGTACACCTTTGGTGCACCATCTGTGCAGCGCCCCCCCCTTTTGGATGTTCCGTTAAGCCAAAAGTGGCCGGATACGCTGAAAGGCGGAACGTGCGCGTAGGGTTTTGACGTGGTCCAGAACCTTACGGTTGCTGATCGGGATACTTAAACTCTTGGCCCAGCCAACGCAGTGTTCCAGCATGATATCGGCCAGACTGAACGTGTCTCCAACCAGAAATGGCGTGGCGAATCCTTCGGCGATATTGTCCAGATTGCGGTTGATTTCCCAGATCAAGCTGTCGCGGATTTCTGGCACGCGGCGTTCTGGCGGCAGAACAAATTTGTGTCGTGCCGCAAGCCACAACAGTGCGTCGACCTCATCCAGTACCTGGTGGATCATCGCGTCTTGTTTGGCGCGATGTAGGGAGCCGGGAGGGTCCAAAAGTTGACCGTGCTTGTCGGCCAGATAGGTCATGATGGCGACTGAATCTGTCAGAACCTCATCATCAACAAGCAAGGCCGGCACTTTGCCCGATGGGTTGATTGCCTTCATTTCCGCGCTGCCGGGGCGTAGCGGGTTATGGGTGTATGGTAGACCCAGCTCTTCTAATGTCCAAAGCACCCGGTATGTGCGGGTCAGGGCGAAGCCAGCGACTGTGTACATATGTGGTGGTCTCCCAATTGCGTGCGGGTCCACTATGGGGAGCGCGGCGGCGGGCTGCAATATGGATCCAGCGCAAGGGCCGTGAGGTAACATGCGTGGGGGCCGGGGGGACGGGGTATTTAAGGGCCAAAAAGAGGCAAAGGGTGTGTGACCAAGAGGCGAGTTAGCGTTTGCGGCTGAGCATTGCCAGGCGGATCATTGCACGTTCCATCAGGGCCAGAGCCGGGGCGGTCTGCCCGGCTGAGCGCAATAAGAGGTCGGTATCGGTGAGCAAGGTCAACGCCGTTTCCAGTCGCACCGCACCCCAAGTCTGTGCCTGGCGCAACATGCGATCCCGGCGTTTGCCATAAAGGGGCGGGCGCAGGCGCCCAATGCCCTGCGCCGGCCCACCGGGGTCTGCCGCGATGTTATAAAGGGTGCGGAAATGGCGCGTAGCCCCGATGCATAGGGTCACGGCCTGTGTCCCCTGTGCCTGTAAGCGGCTGAGAACAGGCCCAATCTCGGTGCTGCGCCCTTCGGCGACAACATTCAGCAGATCATCCAGCGCGGCTTCGGTGGATTGTGGCGCGACGGCATCGATGTCGTCGAGTGTGAGCGGGCTGAGGTCCTGAAATTTGTAGAGCGCGAGTTTCTCGATCATGCGGGAAAAATCGCCGGGGCCGATGTCATTGGCGATGTCGCTGAGCGCGGACATGCTGTCTTGGGGGATGTCGCGGATGTTGGAGGCGATCAAAATCCGTTCGATTTCAGCCCGGGAGGGAGGGTCATCATAGATGCCGACCGCATAGGCGTTGCGGTGATTTTCAAAGGCTTTGCGCAGTTTTGACGTGGCTTTGAGCTGGCCTGCGGTGATCACAATCTGGGCGTCACCGGGGGCCCATTCCTGGAGGGCTGCGACAATGGCAGGCGTTGCGGTGTCGTTGGTCTCTTCGACAAAGACTGCGCGGGGGCCGGGGAAAAAACCCACCGCTTTGACCGCATCAAGCAATTGCGCGGGATCTTTGCGCAAATCGCTGCCGGGCATGCGGGTCAGGCGCATTTCTTCTTCGGCGGTTGCGCCCAGAAGGGCCGCGAGCAGTTGCTGGCGTTTCAGCGCCACCCGCATGGAATCGCCACCGTAAATCAGGATGCCGGTTTTTTGTGGATCCGGTTTGGCGAAATAGCCCTCGGCGTCGCGTGCGCCCAGTTTCATTCGGCTGAGGCCCGGGGGGGAAGATCGGAGGACAAGAGGCGAATGTTGATCTGGTCTGCCAGAATCACCATTAGGCGGCGTTCGGCATCGCGTTCGCCTGCCAAAGTTTCCACCGTGGAGCCGGTCGCCGAATATCCGGTAAAGTTGCGCACCGTGCCGCTGCTGACGACCATGCCATCGCTGGAGCGGGTCAGCGTGTAACCGGCTGTGGCTTCGATTGAGAAGCGGGTGATTTCGTTTTCGGCGGTGATCGCCTGACCTTCGCGGCGCTGGCTGAGCGTTAGATCAAGATGGTAGGTGCTGCCGCCGCGTCCCAGTCGCTCTTCTAGGGTGCGCACCAATTCATAGGCGGCGACGGTGTCGCGAGTTGATATGTCTTGGGGGGCCACAATCGCGACCTCTCCATACAGGGCTGCGCCGTTTTGCCCCGGGGCATAGACCGGGGTAAAGCCGCAGCCAAACGCCCCAAAGGCGCAGGCTGCGAGAAGTGTGTTTCTGCGGTTAAGCAACGACATTGACGATACGACCCGGCACCACGATGACTTTCTTTGGCGCGCTGCCATTCAGCGCCTTTTGGACAGCTTCGTGGGCCAGCGCCAGTTTTTCAACCTCGGATTTATCAAGATCTTTGGCGACCTCGATCTCGCCTTTGCGTTTGCCGTTGATCTGGATCGGCAGGGTGACGGTGTTTTCCACCAGCATCGCGGCATCAGCAACGGGCCACGGCGCTGTCGCGATCAGGCCTTCGCCGCCCTGATGCGCCCAGATGTCTTCGGCCAGGTGCGGTGTCATTGGCGACATCAGCTGTGCCAATGTCATGATCGCCTGTTTCTGAGCTGCGGCCCCCGCCTTGGATTTCGCCAAAGCGTTGGTGAAGCCATAGAGTTTGGCGATGGAGGCGTTGAAGCCAAAGGAATCGATCCCCAAAGTCACATCGCGGATGGCCTTGTGCATTTCGCGCAGGAGGTCTTCGTCGCCTTGCCCTTTGGCGTTGGGATCCATTTTGGCGATCTTGTCGCAGAGGTTCCAGACACGGTTCAGGTGTTTGAATGCAGCTTCGGCGCCCGATGCGGTCCACTCTACATCCCGTTCGGGGGGAGAATCGGACAGAACAAACCAACGTGCGGTGTCAGCGCCATAGGCGGAAATGATCGCCAGCGGGTCGACCACGTTGTTTTTGGACTTTGACATTTTGGCCGAGGGGATCACTTTGACCTTTTCGCCGGTCTCTTTGACGAAGGTGGCGCCATCGCGCTCTTCGACTTCGGCGGGGTAGTGGTACAGCGCGCGGCCATTGTCGGCTTTGCGTTCGGCGTTTTCAAAGATCGCGTGGGTGACCATGCCTTGGGTGAACAGCGCATCAAAGGGTTCCGCCGCGGATTCGGGCAGGTGGCCACAGATCTGCATGGCGCGGGCAAAGAAGCGCGAATACAGCAGGTGCAGAATCGCGTGTTCGACGCCGCCGATATATTGGTCGACGTTCATCCAGTAATCAGCGGTGGCCAGATCGGTAGGGGTGTCGGCTTTGGGCGCGGTGAAGCGGGCGAAATACCACGACGAATCCACAAAGGTGTCCATCGTGTCGGTTTCGCGCTGCGCAGGTTTGCCACAGGATGGGCAGGCACAGTTGCGCCAGGTTGGGTGACGGTCCAGCGGATTGCCGGGTTGATCAAATGTCACGTCATCGGGCAGCTCGATCGGTAGATTCTCTTTCTTTTCGGGAACCACGCCACAATCGTCGCAGTGAACGACCGGGATTGGGCAACCCCAATAGCGCTGACGGGAAAGACCCCAGTCCCGCAGGCGGAATTTGGTGACGCCTTCGCCCCAACCCGCAGCTTCGGCGGCATCAACTGCTGCATCCACACCCTGTTCGCCGGTTTGCTCTTCTGCACCGCAGAAGCCGTTTACATAGCGGACCTTCTCGGACTTGGTCGGCACATAGGCCTCGGTCAGGGGCGCATCGATTGCCGGATCCTGGAAGACAGGAATGATCGGCAGATCGTATTTGGTGGCAAATTCAAAGTCGCGCTGGTCATGCGCCGGGCAGGCAAAGATCGCGCCGGTGCCGTAATCCATCAGGATGAAGTTGGCGATCCAGACCGGCAGCTCCCAGTTGGGATCCAGCGGGTGTTTCACGCGGATGCCAGTGTCGAGCCCCAGCTTTTCAGCGGTTTCAATGGCTTCTTCGGTGGTGCCGCCCTTGCGGCACTCGGCCACAAATTCCGCCACTTTGGGATCTGCGGCTTCCAGTTCTTTGGCGATTGGGTGGTCGGGCGAGATGCCAACAAACGACGCGCCGTTCAGGGTGTCGGGGCGGGTCGTATAGACGGTAATCGGCTCCTGTCCGTCCACACGTTCAAAGCCAAACTGCAGACCGCGCGATTTTCCGATCCAGTTTTCCTGCATCAGGCGGACCTTGGCGGGCCAGTTTTCCAGCGTGTCCAGCGCGTTCAACAGCTCATCCGAGTAGTCGGAGATCTTGAAGAACCATTGCGTCAGTTCGCGCCGTTCCACCAAAGCCCCCGAGCGCCAGCCGCGGCCGCCTTCGACCTGTTCATTGGCCAGAACGGTCATGTCTACGGGGTCCCAGTTGACCACAGCGTTTTTGCGGTAGACTAGATCTTTTTCAAGGAAATCAAGGAACAAGGCTTGTTGCTGGCCATAGTAATCCACATCACATGTGGCAAACATGCGCGACCAGTCAAGCGACAGGCCCAGAGGCTTCATCTGCTCAACCATCGTGTCGATGTTGTCATAAGTCCAGGTTTTGGGGTGGCCACCAATGGCCATGGCGGCGTTTTCAGCGGGCATGCCAAAGGCGTCAAATCCCATGGGGTGCAGCACGTTGTGGCCGGTTGACAGCTTATAGCGCGCGATCACGTCGCCCATCGTGTAGTTGCGCACATGCCCCATGTGCAGTTTGCCCGACGGATAGGGGAACATCTCAAGCACATAATACTTGGGCTTGTCGCTGGGTGGTTTGGCCTGGAAAATTTCAGCCTGATCCCAGGCCTTTTGCCATTTCATTTCGATTTCTGAGGCTTCGTAGCGCGACATCAGAGCGGTCCTTTTACATGAAAACGCCGGGATCAGGGCCCGGCGTGTGTAATACGTGTCTTTTCAGAGCGAGGCCAGTGGGGGCTGACGGATGTCAGGTCAGAGCCGTTTGTCCGCAATCCGCAGCTGTCGCGCGCGCGACAGAATCGCGTCTTCGACGGCGCGGGCGGTTGCGGCGCTGACAGCGCGGCCATCGCGGGTTTGCAGCGCCACATTCAAAGCCCGTGCGTCCAGTGCCGGGTCTTTGACGTGCACAGTCGCCCGATACGCGCGGTTGCCACCGGGGGGCGTGCCATAGCCAGTCAGGATAATACCGGTAAAGGGATCCACGGATTGCACAGGTAGAAAATCAAGCACATCCAGCGCAGCTGTCCAGATATAACGATTCACCTGAACCGATGTTTCCGTTTCCTGACGCTTGAAGGCGTCCCATATGGTGGTCCGATTTGGGTTATCGAGATCATCTTCCTGCCGCCCGGAGCGGTTGATCCTGCTCGCGCGACGCTGGAGCACTGCTTCGCGGGCGGCTTCGCGGTCCGCGATTCTTTGATCTCGGTCTTTTGGGCCGCTGCCCGACGCACCACAGCCAGCAGTGACGGCCAAAGCGGCAACTAAAGTGATATTCAACAACACACGCATTATGGGCTCAGTCCGTTCCTGTTGTGGTCGCTGACAAGTCCTAAACAACGGTTTCTCAGGCAACAAGTGTATTCTTTATAAGACTCGCGCGCTTGCGAGGGAACGGGGCTGGAAGGGTGGTTGATGTGTGGCATCGATGCATCAACATGGTTGCGAAAGGATTGAGCATTGGCTGGCACGCTTGCGCGACTCCCCCAAAACGAGCGAAACGAAGAGCGTACTCAGACAGCGCAGTCAGCGCAGTTTGAAAATGAAATCTAAAAACCCCGAGGGATAATCATGAAAAAGATTCTCTTCGCTACTACCGCGCTGATCGCCACCGCAGGTGTTGCAGCTGCAGACGTAACATTTGGTGGCTACGGTCGCTTTGGTCTCGGTTACGTTGAAGACCGTGATGTAAACACTCGCACCCCCAACGCTTCCGACACTGTTATTGTCTCACGGTTCCGTATTAACATCGATGCGTCTGTTGAAAGCGATAGCGGTGCAACGTTCTCTGCACGTATTCGTATGCAAGCTGACGACAGCGAAGACGGCGAAGCCAATTCCGCTGCTTTGAACGGTGCTCGTTTCTCTGTTGAGTACAGTGGTCTGCGTGTTGACGTTGGCAACACTGCTGGTGCAATCGACAACGCGCCTAACTACTACGGCGCAGAGCCTGGCCTGCAAAACTTCTTGGGTCAGTACTCAGGCAATGACTATTCCTTCCTAGGCTATGCAACTGGCGCAACTGGTGCGAACGCCGTTTACGCACGTTACGAAATTGGTGATTTTGCAGTTGCAGCATCATACGATAGCTCGCTGACAGGCGCAGACCGGTGGGATATCCATGCCGCATATACCTTCGGCAATATCACTGCTGCTTTGGCACACGGTCAAACGGACAACGCAACCGACGATGACATGACTGTTCTGACCCTGAACGGTAATCTTGGTCCGGTTAACGCGACTCTGTTTGTTGGTGACGAAAGTGTTGGCAACAACGCGGCAGTATCCGACACCTTCTACGGTATTTCGGCTGAATATGAGCTGAGCTCAGCGACCACTTTGAACTTCGCTTACGGCGACGGTTCCGGCGATGGTGACACGCGTCACGTTGGCTTTGGTGCAGTCCACGATCTGGGTGGCGGTGTATCGCTGCGTGGTGGCATCGGTTCCATTAAACCGACTTCTGCTTCTAATGCCATTACGGCTGCTGACTTTGGTGTTCGCTTCAACTTCTAAGTTAAGCTGAACCACACGGTTCTTGGGGCGTACTCTTTCGGGAGTGCGCCCTTTTCTTTTGCGGCGAAACAGTGTTTCTCTCAGCTAAAAGTTTCATGAGGTGCACCATGTCTTTGTCTGACATCACATCCCGAATTGCGGCGGCTGAGGTTGCTGCTGGCCGTGCGGCTGGATCTGTCCAGTTGGTGGCGGTTTCCAAGGTCCAGCCCAATGAACGTGTGGCGGAGGTGCTCGTACAAGGGCAACGCTGTTTTGGTGAGAATCGCGTGCAGGAGGCTGCTGGAAAGTGGCCCGAATTTATCAAGCAGTTTGAAGGCGTTGATCTACATCTGATCGGCCGGTTGCAATCGAACAAGGCGCGCCAGGCGATGGAGCTGTTTGACAGCATTCAATCGGTGGACCGTCCAAAACTGGCGCAAACTTTGGCGCGGTTGGCGCAGGAATTGGGGCGCTGCCCGGACCTGTTTGTACAGGTAAACACCGGCGAAGAAGCGCAGAAAGCCGGTATTTTGCCCGGTGATGCCGACGGTTTTATTGCCGAGTGCCGGGCGTTGGATCTGCCGGTCAAAGGTTTGATGTGCATCCCGCCTGTCGATGAAGAATCCAGCCTGCATTTTGCGCTGCTTGCCAAGATCGCTAAGCGCAATGACCTATCTGGACTGTCTATGGGGATGAGCGGCGATTTCGAAAAAGCCATCGCTTTGGGGGCGACCCATGTGCGGGTGGGATCCGCCATCTTTGGTGAACGGGTCAAACCCGTGGCTGGAAACGAGGGCTGATCAGGCGCGCACAATCACCCGGTTGCCGGGCACCAAATGCCGGGTGATCCAGCGCAGATGGTCGCGGCGAAAGGCAATGCACCCTTCAGTACCATAGCCCGGTCTGCGCCATTGATGCAGAAAGATCGCCGAGCCGCGCCCCGGTTCCGCAACCGGCCAGTTCCAATCACTGATCAAGACCAGATCGTACAAAGGATCGGCGCGGCGCAGCTGTTCATGGCTGGGCGTATAGGGCGCGCGCACCTGGGTGTTATAGGCGTCATCATCGGGAGCGTCTGACCATAGATCGCCCGGCAAAATCGGTTCGGCCCAGTCACAGGGACGCGCGATGCGGTCGGGGCGGTAGAGCACCGATTCGATGTGCCAGATGCCTACGGGGGTGGCGCCGTCGCCTTCGCATTTGTCGGTGGTTCGTCCGCCTTTGCCAATCGTGCAGGGGAAACGACGGCCGCGAAAGCGCACGCCTTGCGGGGTGAACACCAGATCTTGTGGAGTCATAGAAGATGTCCGGATTTTGCAGCTTTGGTCGCGAGATAGTTTTGATTGAACGGGTTTTTGCCCACTTTCAGCGCCACGCGTTCAGCAACCGAAATGCCGGTTTTCTCCATCATCGCGATCTTATTTGGATTGTTGGTGAGCAGGCGCACGGAGTGAAAACCCAGCTCTTTTAAGATGGAGGCGCCCAACCTAAAATCACGTTCATCATCCTCAAATCCAAGCCTGTGGTTGGCTTCAACTGTGTCAAACCCTTGATCTTGTAGGGAATAGGCGCGCATCTTGTTGGCCAGGCCGATGCCGCGCCCCTCTTGATTTAAGTAGAGTAAGACACCAGCGCCGTCTTGACCCATTTGGGCCAATGCGCCGCGCAGTTGGGGGCCGCAATCACATTTGAGCGAGCCGAGGACATCCCCGGTGAAACAGGCTGAATGCAGGCGCGCTAGCACCGGCTGACTGCGATCCGGGCGGCCAATTTCGATGGCGTAATGTTCTTCGTTGCCGTCTTCGGGGCGGAAAATATGCAGGCGACCTGCTTCGGCGGCTTCGATCGGAAGGCGGGCGGCGGCGACGGGATGCAGTGGGGAGCTTTTGTGCAGCAAGGGGGCGGCGGCGGATTGTTGGATCATCGTCAGGCCATGGGAGGCGGCAAACTCTGCGGCGTCGGGCAGATCGACCAAAACGGCCGAGGGCAGCAGGCGGGCGGATTTTGTCAGATCGATGGCCAGCTGATGCAGGCTCGAATCGCCGCCGCGCAGGCTTTGGAGTGGGCCTTTCATGGGGTGTTTCAGATCATCTGCGGGATTTGCCTGAGCTTCAATCCATTTGAGATCCACATCTGAGGGAATCGCAATACGGGCCATATCCTGATCATAGATACGGGCCTTGAGCGTGGTGGCGCGTCGCCCGGTCAGAGCCAAAGACAGGGAGCCAAGTGCACGCAGATCTTGTAAGCGCGCGGCGGTCAATGTTTCCGCTGAAATCGCCAGAGCAGCCGATGCGGTGCCGCGCAGGACCACGGGCAGGCCCATGCGCAGATCAACCCTGGCGCGGGCCAATAGTTCGATCATTGTGGGCATTAGGCTCATGCGGGTGTCCGTAGTTTTATGAAACATTAGCTGGCAGTGGATACGATGAATTGCAAGGAAAGTGAAACATTTCCCACACTGGGGACACGTCGACGTGAGACAGGTGATTGAAACCTTGTTGAATGCTCGTGGGGGGCACATGTGTTTAGAACGAAACAGGAGGGTTGGCCGATGGCTCAATTGAAGAAAATTCTGCTGGTCGACGATGACGAAGACCTGCGTGAAGCGCTGAGCGAACAAATGATCATGACCGAAGACTTTGATGTCTTTGAGGCTGATTCCGGGGCCAGCGCGATGGAGCGGGTCAAGGAAGCGCTGTATGATCTGATCATTCTGGATGTCGGTTTGCCGGATACGGATGGGCGAGAGCTGTGCCGGTTGATGCGCAAGCAGGGGGTGAAATCTCCAATCCTGATGCTGACCGGACATGACAGTGATGCCGATACCATTCTGGGGCTGGATGCCGGCGCCAATGATTACGTCACCAAGCCATTTAAATTCCCCGTCTTTTTGGCCCGAATTCGCGCCCAGTTGCGCCAGCACGAACAATCAGAAGACGCGGTATTTGCGTTGGGGCCGTACACCTTTAAGCCGGCAATGAAACTGTTGACCACCGAAGATGATCGCAAGATCAGGCTGACGGAGAAGGAAACCAATATCCTCAAATTCCTGTACCGTTCGACCGATGGTGTGGTGCCGCGCGATGTGTTGTTGCATGAGGTGTGGGGCTACAATGCAGGGGTGACCACGCACACATTAGAGACCCATATCTATCGCCTGCGTCAAAAGATTGAACCGGATCCGTCGAATGCACGGTTGCTGGTGACAGAATCAGGTGGATACCGTTTGGTGTCATGAATTTGGGCTTGGCGATCTGGTGGGGGCAGGGGCCCTTACTATAGGTCGGCTGGCTGACAGAGGTCCCGCGTCTATCCGGGGTCTGAAATGTATCTCTCTGTTGGATTTGGTCGGGCTTTGCGGTCCGACCTTTTTCGTGACGTGCCTTTGGATCAGGGGCCAGTGGGGTTTTGGTGCAGGTGACGCCGTGGCGTATGCGAAAAATGACCATCTGCGGTGATGTGGGGCTGGTGAATTGGGTGGGGGGCAGGCAGTATCTGCCCAGTTTCCATCAATTATGAGAGTTCTGATGACCTTCACTCTGGCCACCTGGAATATCAATTCGGTCCGCCTGCGCGAGCCGATTGTGCAGCAATTGATGAAAGACGAAGCACCGGATGTGCTGTGTCTTCAGGAAACCAAATCACCCGTTGATAAAATCCCGCTCGAGGGGTTTGCAGAGCTTGGCTACACCCACATGGTGGCGCGCGGGCAGAAGGGATACAACGGTGTGGCGATCTTTTCGCGTCTGCCGATTGAAGAAGTGGCAAGCGAGGATTTCGCCAGCCTTGGCCATGCCCGCCACATTGCCGGGCGATTGCAAAATGGCGTGACCATCCACAATTTCTATGTGCCTGCGGGCGGGGATGTGCCGGACCGGGACAAGAACGAAAAGTTCGGCCAGAAGCTGGATTATCTTACCGAGATGCGGGATTGGTTCACAACCAATGCCCCTGAAAAGTCGATTTTGGTTGGGGATCTGAACATCGCACCGCGGGAAGACGATGTGTGGGATCACAAGAAATTGCTGAAGATCGTCAGCCATACTCCAATTGAAGTAGAGCACCTGGCCGCTGTTCAGAAGGCGGGCAATTGGGTGGATGTGACGCGGGCAGACATTCCTGAGGGCAAGTTGTACAGCTGGTGGAGCTATCGCGCCAAAGATTGGGATGCCGCCGACAAAGGCCGCCGGCTGGATCATGTTTGGGCCACGGCAGATATTGCGGGTTCGGCCCATTCCAGCCGGGTATTGCGCGATGTGCGGGGCTGGGAAAAACCCAGCGACCACGCGCCGGTTTTTGCGACATTTGATCTGTAATAAAGAGGGGGCGGGGGCACTCCCGCCCGCTCAGCCCTTTGGGCTTGCCCGGTTGGGCGTGGCGCCGCGCGGGTGCGCGGCGGGCGCTACTCTTCCCATGTGGCGTAGGTTGGATGGGTGGTTTTCATGTCCTGATACAGCCAGACCATCCGATCGACAAACCACAGCTTGCCGCCAATCATCAGCGTGAGCCCTGTTAAAATAAAGCCGAAATCTACGTTCCACAGGCCATAAATCCACGGGGCCAGCCCGATACCGCTGATGCTGGCCAGAGCCAGTGCCCAGACGCGATGATGGGGCGGAATTCGCACGGTGTTGCGGTTGAGAAATAGGCGTTCCCCAAAGGTGCCATGCGCCGCCCAGCTGCGTTTGTTTCGTGGCTTTCCAAACGCGCGTGGATTCCACCAGACCCACACGACAACCAGCCCAACAGGCACCAGCGCTCCCCACCCCCACCAGGCACGCGACAGGATAGCGAGCGTGAACAGGGGCAGGATGGTCATGCGGGACAGCACGCTGAGCGGATTGGCGTGCCGCGCCCAGCTGTCTTCGTCCATCTGCATCATCCGTTCCGACAGGGCAAAGATATCCCAACGAGATCGGGTCATTTGTGGAACTCCCTCTTGGTTTCTGGCCGTTCCCATTTCATATAGGAAGCAAGTTCCAAAGGGAGAACAGTGAGATGATGGATATTCTGGGCGGTGCGGGCGCTGCAGCCCCGGCGGGAGACCTGATCAAGGACGTGACCGAAGCGACCTTTATGCAGGATGTTGTGGACGCCTCGATGC
Source organism: uncultured Paracoccaceae bacterium (assembly GCA_947492585.1). Lineage (GTDB taxonomy): Bacteria > Pseudomonadota > Alphaproteobacteria > Rhodobacterales > Rhodobacteraceae > Epibacterium. The sequence continues at coordinate 79,147 of CANLND010000006.1, read as the reverse complement.
AGGCGCCGGTGATCGTGGATTTCTGGGCACCTTGGTGTGGCCCGTGTAAGACGCTGATCCCGATGCTGGAAGCGGCGGTGGTTAAGGCCAAGGGCGCAGTGACCATGGCCAAGATCAATGTGGACGAGAATCAGCAGCTGGCGGCAGCGCTGGCGCAGCAGGGTCTGCCGCTGCAGTCCATTCCAACGGTTGTCGGCTTTTATCAGGGGCGTCCCGTTGATCTGTTCCAGGGGGCCAAGCCTGCGTCAGAAATTGATGCCTTCATTGCAAAGCTGATCGACGCTGCGGGGGGCACGGCTGACGGTGGTCTGGGAGACGCGCTGGAAGCGGCTGAGCAGATGCTGACTGACGGCGACGTTGAAGACGCGGCGCAGACCTATGCGGCGATCATTGGCGAAGACGACAAATGCGCGGCGGCTTATGCCGGTCTTGCGCAGGCGCAGATCGCGCTGGGAGATGTGGATCAGGCCGAAGCGGTGCTGAATGGTGCCCCCGCTGAGATTTCTGATGCGGCTGAGATCGAAGCCGCCCGTGCGCAGATTGAGCTGGCCCGACAGGCGGAAAATGCAGGCCCAGTGGGTGAACTGCGTGCCAAGGTCGATGCGGACCCGGCGGACCATCAGGCACGGTTTGATCTGGCACAGGCGTTGCATGCAGCGGGAGAGGCTGAGGCCGCGGTCGATGAGCTGCTGGAGCTGTTCCGTCGCGATCGAGAGTGGAACGAGGGAGCCGCTAAGGCGCAGTTGTTCACAATCTTTGAAGCACTCAAGGCAAATGACCCGGTGGTTTTGAATGGCCGTCGAAAGCTGAGCTCGTTGATATTTGCCTAATGCGCCTGGCGCGCTACAGTTCATGGCATCATGATAAAGGCTGCTGATCTTCCAGACACGATTGCTGTCTTTCCGTTGCCCGGGGCGCTTTTGCTGCCTCGGGCGCGGTTGCCACTGCATATTTTTGAGCCGCGGTATTTGCAAATGCTTGAAGATGCGCTGAAAACGCCCGAGCGTCTGATCGGCATGGTGCAGCCCTGTGCCCGCAAGCAGGACGAAGCACTGCATGCCATCGGCTGTGCCGGGCGGGTGACGCAGTTTTCCGAGACCGAAGACGGACGATATATGGTGACGCTGTCTGGCGTGTCGCGGTTTCGTATTCGCGCCGAGGTCAATGGGTTTACACCCTATCGTCGCTGTCAGGTCAATTGGGCAGGGTTTGATCGCGATTTGGGGCGGTGTGAAGCGGATACAGAATTTGAGCGCGCGCGCTTTATGGTCTTGCTGGAACGGTTTTTGACGTCGCAGAACCTGTCGACAGATTGGGATACGTTGCAGGAGGCGGAGGACGAGCTGTTGATTAATTCTTTGTCGATGCTGCTGGATTTCCCCCCCGAGGACAAACAGGCCTTGCTTGAAGCGCCATGCCTTGCCACAAGGCGGGAGACCCTGACCACATTGATCGAATTCGCCCTATGCGGTGGATCAGATGAGGAGACGCTGCAATGAGCGCCGAGACCACCCCGTCCTTTGACCGCCGCATGCTAGAGGTTCTGGTGTGCCCGCAGACCCAAGGTCTGCTGGAGTATGATGCAGCGGCGCAGGAATTGGTGTCAAAAGCGGCCAATCTGGCCTTTCCGATCCGCAATGGCATTCCAGTGATGCTGGTGGATGAGGCCCGCCCGCTGGAGTAAGGCGCGGCGCTTACAGGGGTTTCCCTTGTAACAGTTTGGGCAAGTCGCCGGTCAGGCCGGCGGCTTCGCGCATGAATGTGCGGCGCAGGCCTGGCATGGCATTGACCACCCCCATTCCCAGATCTCGGGCCAACCGCAGCATTGGATTGCTGTTGGAAAACAGTTTGTTGAACACATCTGTCGCAGCCACCAGCGTTGCGGTGTCAAAGCGCCGCCATTGTTGGTAGCGCTCTAGCACCAGTTGGGACCCGAGATCTTCGCCGCGCCGGGTGGCGTCGGTCAGTACCTCGGCCAAGGCTCCTACGTCGCGCAGGCCAGCGTTCAGCCCCTGACCGGCAATCGGGTGCATGCCGTGGGCGGCATCCCCGACTAGGGCGACGCGCGGCGCGACAAAGCTGTGCGCGACTGTCAGGCCCAGCGGATAGGTAAAGCGGGTGCCAGCCAGACGGATATCACCCAAAAAATCGCCAAAACGCGGGCGCAGAGCCGCGAGGTATCCGGCGTCGTCCAGATTCTGGATATCTTGGGCGGTTTTTGTGCGTTCACTCCAGACGATTGATGACCGATTTCCCGGCAGCGGCAAAATCGCCAAAGGGCCGGAGGGCATAAAAAACTGATGTGCGATGCCGTTGTGGGGCAGGTCATGCTCAATTGCGCAGACCAGCGCGGTTTGATCATAGTCCCATCCCGTGCGTTTGATGCCTGCACGCTGTGCGGTGCCGCTGCGTCGACCATCGGCGCCGACCAGCAGGCCGGCCTGTAACGTGTCGCCGGTGTCCAAGGTCACGCTTGCATGGGTGGCGGTCACGGATTGTGCCACAACGTGGCGGTCATTGATCACGGTGATTGTTGGCGTCGCGTCCAGAGCGTCCAGCAGCACCCGGCGCAGGTGGCGGTCTTGGACCATATAGCCCATCGGGCCTGTTTCGATCTCAGCATGGTCAAAGTGCAGGAAAAACGGCGAGGGGCCGCGTCCGACTTCGCCGTCGGTGACTTTGATTTCGTTCATGGGCTGGCTGTGGTCCGCAAGATCCTGCCACAGGCCGATCTGTGCCAGCATGCGTTGCGAGGCCAGCGCCAAGGCATAGCCGCGCCCGTCAAAATCCGCGGCATCGCGGGTCGCGCGCGGCAAGGCGTCCACCACGGTTACGCTGTGCCCGGTCTGTGCCAGAGCCAATGCCAGAACCGGGCCATTCAGCCCGCCGCCTACGATCAGAATGTCAGATGTTTGGGTCATGCTGTGCACTATGCGGTTGTGGCCGGGATTGTCCATGAGCCAAGGTGACGCTAGGCACGGATTGAGACCAAAAAGGGAAGACTTGATGAGCAATTGGCTGAAAATGAGCGCGGGGGATCTGGGCCGTGGCATTGCCGCTGGAGAGATCTCGCCGGTTGCGCTGACGCAGACCTATTTGGATGCGATTGCCGCCCATCCCCTGCGGGATCGTATTTATACGGTGGTGACGACCAAACGTGCCCTAGCCGAGGCTGAGGCGGCAGAGGCGCGGGCGAAACTGGGCCTGCGCCTGTCGCTGGTAGACGGTGTTCCGATCAGCTGGAAGGATCTGTTTGACAGCGCGGGCACCGTGACCGAAGCCGGGTCTGATTTGCTGCGGGGACGTGTGCCAGACCATGATGCACAGGCGCTGCAAGCGGCCTCGGCCATGGGCGCTGTGTGTCTGGGAAAAACCCACATGAGCGAGCTGGCGTTTTCTGGTCTGGGTCTGAACCCGGTCAAAGCCACCCCCCCCTGTGTCAACGATATCGATGCGGTTCCGGGGGGGTCGTCTTCGGGGGCTGGGGCCTCGGTGGCGTTTGATCTGGCGGTGTGCGGGATAGGCTCTGATACGGGGGGGTCGGTGCGAATCCCGTCTGCGTGGAATGATTTGGTGGGGTTGAAAACCACGTCGGGGCGGATCAGTTTGGATGGCGTGGTGCCCTTGTGCCTGAAGTTTGACACCATCGGTCCCTTGGCGCGCTCGGTTGAGGATGCGGCGCTGTATTTGGCGGCGCTGGATGGGTCTAAGCCTGTGGATTTGCGTGGTGCCACTCTGGAGGGCATGCAGTTTGCCGATCTTCAGACAGTGGCGCGGGACGATCTAGCGCCCGAGGTTGCGGCCGCCCATGAGGCGACATTGACCCGACTGCGTGCCGCAGGTGCCAAGATCACCCCGATAGATGTACCACAGGTGCAAGAGGCAATGGCGCTGAGCGCGATCCTATTTACCACCGAGGCCTATGGGTTGTGGAAGGACGTGATCGAAGCGGCCCCGGATCGTATGTTCCCGGAAATTCTGGAGCGCTTCCGGTCGGGGCGCAATCACGCGGGCGCTGATTATGTGGCGGCTTGGGCCAAATTGGAGCACCTGCGCCGGGTCTGGGAGCAGGCTGTGGCGCCATTTGATGGGGTGCTGTGCCCGACGGCCCCAATTCTGCCGCCCAATGTGGCGCGGTTGCAGTTGGACCACGAGTATTACGTCAAATCCAATATTCTCGCGCTGCGCAACACCCGTATTGGCAATATGATGGGCGTGTCTGCATTGAGCCTGCCGACCGGAGTTGCCAGCTGTGGAGTACAGATCTTGGGCAAACGTGACGGCGAGGCCGCTTTGCTACGTGTGGGCGCCGCGATAGAGACTGCTTTGGCGTGAAAAACACATTTCCAGCGTCCTGAGTCACGGGATGCTGGATTTCTGCCTGTGGCCTCTGTAGCCTAGGGGGGAACGGGGCGTGAACGACCCCGAACCAGAGGCCTTTGCAATGAATACTCCTGAGCGGTTTTCGAACCTGCCCTCATATGCGTTCCCACGCCTGCGTGAGCTGTTGGACCATCATACGCCCGGTGGCGAGGTGGTGCATCTGACCATTGGCGCACCGCAGCATGATTTCCCAAGCTGGGTGGTGGACGAGATCATTGCCAATGCCGATGGTTTCAAAGGTTATCCAGTGAACGAGGGCAGCGATGTGCTGCGCGGTGCGATGACCGATTGGATCAAACGGCGCTATGATGTGCCGCTGGATCCTGCAACGCAGGTGATGGCGCTGAACGGCACCCGTGAAGGTCTGTATAATGCGGCCATGGCCTTGTGCCCGGAAACCAAGAACGGCGCCACGCCGGTCGTGCTGATCCCCAATCCGTTTTATCAGGTCTATATGGTTGCAGCCCTGTCGGTTGCTGCCGAACCGGTATTTGTGCCCGCCACGGCCGAGACCGGTCATTTGCCCGATTATGCCAGCCTGCCGGCGGAGGTGCTCGACCGTACGGCGATTACGTATATCTGTTCACCGGCCAATCCGCAGGGCGCTGTCGCGTCGCGTGCTTATTGGCAGGAGCTGATCGCGCTGGCCGAAAAACATGATTTCCGCATCTTTGCAGATGAGTGCTATTCCGAGATCTACCGTGATGCCGCGCCCGTGGGGGCGCTGACGGTGGCACAAGAAATGGGGGCTGATCCCGAGCGGGTGACGCTGTTCAATTCCTTGTCCAAACGCTCCAATCTGGCCGGGCTGCGCTCGGGGTTGGTGGCGGGCGGCCCTGACACCATTCGCCGAATCAAACAGTTGCGCTCCTATTCCGGCGCGCCTCTGCCCGCGCCATTGCAGGCGGCGGCGGCCAAGGTCTGGGCCGATGAGGCGCATGTGGCGGAAAACCGCGCGCTTTATCGTGAAAAGTTCGAGATCGCAGATGAAGTGTTTGCAGGGGTTGAGGGCTATGTGTCACCAGAGGCTGGATTTTTCCTGTGGTTGCCGGTTCCCGATGGCGAACAGGCTGCGCTGAAACTGTGGCAGGAAACCGGTGTCCGTGTGTTGCCCGGTGCGTATCTGGCGCAGGGCGAAGGGGCCGAAAATTCGGGTAAAGGGTATATTCGTTTGGCGCTTGTTGCGCCTGCTGAACAGACGCGCGCGGCGTTGATGTCCGTGCGCAGCTGTTTGTATTGAACACCGCGCCCAGCCCACCACGGGCTGGGGCCAATAAAGAACAAGAGCATTGGAGGCCAGACACGCCCGCAGAGGCGCGCTGGTTTCGGAACAGAAAAATCGAGGTAGGCATGGCGTTTCAGTCGAGAAGCCGTAATCCGTTGTTGGACAGCAACACGCAGGCGGCCATCGAAAAGCGGGGCAAGGAATTGTTGGGACTGGTCCTGATTGGACTGGGCCTGTTGGCCGCTGCCATGATCGCGTCTTATACGCCGGATGACCCCAATTGGATGGTTTCGACCGATGCACCGGTACAAAACTGGCTGGGTCGCACGGGTGCGTCGATTGCTGCCCCTCTGTTTATGGTGGCTGGCTGGGGTGGCTGGGCGATCGCTGCGACCTTTTTTGTATGGGGGCTGCGGTTTTTACTGCATTGGGGCGCGGAACGCGCCTTTCCTCGGGCCGCGATTGCACCCATCGGGGTGGCTGTCTGTTCTGTCTATGCCTCGACACTGATCCCAGGGGCGGAGTGGCGCGCCACCCATAGTTTTGGTTTGGGAGGGTTGTTTGGCGATACGGTTCTGGGAGTTTTGCTGAATCTCTTGCCGATTGGCTCGCATGTTGCGTTGAAAACCCTGTCGGTGGCGTTGGCCTTTGGCATGCTGGGGCTGGGTGCGTTTGTGCTCGGCTTTACCATGGCTGACCTAAAGCGCTATGGCCGCTTTTTGCTGGTTGGTGTGATCATGACTTATGCCACCATCGCCAGCCTGTTGGGACGCGGAGCCTCCAGCAGTGTGCAGGCCGCCAAGGCCTATCATGCCCAACGGCTGGAGCGCGCAGCAGCTGAAAAAGCCGAGGCTGCGGAGCGTGCCTTGGCCGAAGAGGCCGAGGTTTTTGATGATGAACCTTATTATGAGACCGAGCCCGATGTGCCGGAGGCCAAGGGCGGATTGCTGTCACGTGTGCCGGGCCTGATCCGGCGGGCGGAGCCTGTTGTGGAAGAGCCCGAAACGGGTGTCGATGCGCCCGCGGATGAGTTTGACACGTTGGACGGAGATGATCGGATCTCAGCCAAGATTGCCAATGCCGTTCGGGTGCGCCGCGCGGCCAATGTGACCCCTGAAAACGATCCAAATCTGCCACTGACCAAGGGGCGTGGACGTCGTCCTGCCCCCTTGATCTTGAACCCACGCTCGGACGCTGAACTGCGCGCGGAACCTCCTCTGACCTCGGATTTTTCAGATCTGCCTGCGGAACCTGTTATTGCGGCACCGCGTGCCGTGGATGTGCCGTCCGCGCCAGAACTAGCGATGCCTCAAGCGGCGCAGTGGGAGCCGACATCATATCACGCAGAGTCGGAAGGGGATGACCTGGACGACCACGGATATTACAGCGAACCGGACCTCGACAGTGATCCCGAGGTTGCCGCGCCTGTCGCGGCGCAACCAACTCTGCGTATCGTCACGCCTGTTGCTCCGACACCGGTGTCCGAGCCGCGCAAAGTTGTGGTTGAAAACAATGTGCGCACATTGCCTGAGCCGTCAGAGCGCGCCAAGGCTGAAGCCCGGAGCAACCAGAGCTTTGTTGACGGCGACGACGGGTTCGAGCTGCCCCCCCATAGCCTGTTGACCAGTCCTGAAAGCATTGAGCGCTTTCATCTCAGCGACGATGCCTTGGAAGAAAACGCTCGCATGTTGGAAAGTGTGCTGGATGATTATGGCGTCAAAGGTGAAATCGTTTCGGTCCGTCCCGGCCCCGTGGTGACACTGTACGAACTCGAGCCTGCGCCGGGTCTAAAAGCCAGCCGGGTGATTGGTTTGGCGGATGATATTGCACGTTCGATGTCGGCTTTGTCGGCGCGGGTTTCGACGGTGCCTGGACGCTCGGTGATCGGGATCGAACTGCCCAACGAAAAGCGCGAAACTGTGGTGCTGCGCGAAATTCTGAGCAGCCGTGATTTTGGCGATGGCAATCAGTCGTTGCCCTTGGCGCTGGGGAAGGACATCGGCGGAGATTCTGTTGTCGCCAATCTGGCCAAGATGCCCCACCTGCTGATCGCGGGGACCACCGGGTCGGGTAAATCTGTAGCGATCAACACCATGATTTTGTCGCTGCTTTATAAACTGACGCCGGACGAATGCCGCCTGATCATGATCGACCCCAAGATGCTGGAACTGTCGGTCTATGATGGCATTCCTCATCTGTTGTCCCCGGTTGTAACCGACCCCAAGAAGGCGGTTGTCGCCCTGAAATGGGTCGTCGGTGAAATGGAAGATCGCTATCGCAAGATGTCCAAAATGGGCGTGCGCAACATCGGCGGCTATAATGGTCGGGTGAAGGATGCGCTGTCCAAAGGTGAGATGTTCAGCCGCACGGTGCAGACCGGTTTTGATGACGATACGGGTGAACCGGTGTTTGAGACCGAAGAATTCGCGCCCGAAGCGCTGCCCTATATCGTGGTGATCGTCGATGAAATGGCGGATCTGATGATGGTGGCGGGCAAAGAGATCGAAGCCTGCATTCAGCGTCTGGCGCAGATGGCACGGGCCTCTGGGATCCACCTGATCATGGCCACACAGCGTCCCTCCGTGGATGTGATCACCGGCACGATCAAGGCAAACTTCCCCACGCGAATTTCATTTCAGGTGACCTCAAAAATCGACAGCCGCACCATTCTGGGTGAAATGGGGGCTGAACAGCTCTTGGGCATGGGGGATATGCTGTACATGGCCGGCGGCGGTAAAATCACTCGCTGCCACGGCCCGTTTGTGTCGGATGAAGAAGTCGAAGAGGTGGTGAACCATCTGAAACAATTTGGCCCACCTGATTATGTGGGCGGCGTTGTGGATGGCCCCGCAGATGAAAATGCCAGCAATATCGATGCGGTGCTGGGGCTGAACACGGGCGGCAATACCAACGGCGAAGATGCTTTGTATGATTCTGCGGTGGCCATTGTGATCAAGGATCGCAAATGCTCGACCTCATACATTCAGCGCAAGCTGGCAATCGGCTATAACAAAGCTGCGCGTCTGGTGGAGCAGATGGAAGACGAAGGTCTGGTGTCTGCGGCAAACCATGTGGGCAAACGTGAGATTTTGGTGCCTGAGCAGGAATAAGCCGACCGGCTTTTAATTCCGGCGTGGTTGCATATGTAGGTTGGTATGAAACATTTTGTCTATGCAATTGCGTTTGCGGTCTGTGCCCCTGCGATTTCCGCAGCGGAACAGCTGAGCCTGTCTGAAGTTTCCGGTTATTTGAATGGCCTCAAAACGGCCGCTACCCGGTTTGTTCAAGTCAATGAAGATGGCAGCGAGGCCACCGGGCGGCTGTTGTTGTCGCGTCCGGGCAAGATGCGGTTTGAATATGACGCGCCGCATTCCGGCATCGTCATCGCAGGCAATGGTGCGGTGGTGATTGTGGACCCCAAATCAAACCAAGCGCCCGAAACCTACCCGCTGCGCCGTACGCCGCTGTCGGTTTTGCTGGCACGTAAGGTTGATTTGCAGGGGGCCAAAATGGTGGTGGGGCATTCCTTTGATGGCACCCATACGCGGGTGCGGGCACAAGATCCCAAGAACCCGCAGTATGGTAGCATCGAATTCCTGTTTTCCGATGATCCGGTGCGTTTGCGGGAATGGATCATCTACGATGAGGTGGGCGGGCAAACGCGCACTGTACTGGACCCGTTGCAAACCGGAATGACATTCAAACGCAGCTTGTTTAGCACCTCTCGCCCGGAACGGGATCGATAAGGACAAAGCCCGCCGAAGAGGCGGGCTTTTTTGTTTATCTGAAGCGTCGGCAGGTTGTCAGCTGGGTCTGATACCGTTGTGATCTGCTCTCCACCTGACCGGCCACGCGCAACAGCCAGGATTTTGAACGATAAGACCCACGGGCATAGCCGCTGTGCCCTTCGTGGTAAGCCAGATATTGGTTGCGGGCATCATAAAGCGAAATGCCGTTGCGCTCTTTGGATTGGGACATGTACCAGCCCATAAAATCCGTCGCGTCTTTGATCCGATCCCGCCGGGCGAAATTGCGACCGGTGGCACGTTTGTAATCGTCCCAAGTGCCATCTAACGCCTGACTGTACCCAAAGGCACTGGATTGGCGGCCGTTAGGAATGACCCCTAACAGGTATTTATGTGGGGTACGGGCGTCCGACCTGAATTTGCTCTCTTGATGGATGGTTGCCATCTGAACATGCACGGGGACGCCCCATTTGCGTTCAGTGGCGCGAAACGCCTTCAGGTATTCGGGGCGCTGAGACACAATACTACAGGCATTGTCCAGATTGCGCGGCGGTGTGCTTCCGCCACCACCACAGGACGCCACCAGCAGCACCACGATCATGGCGCAAAAAACTCTGCTCATCTGCCTGCCTTTTGTTTTGTCTTAGTTTACAAGATCGGATTGAGATAGGAACCATTTTTCACACCTCAATGCGGAAGTCGCCGAATGCGGGGGCCAATCGGCACTGTCCCGCTGAAATACACAGTCTGTTTCCTTGTAAAAATATGTCTAGAATTGGACTTTATCGGGTGATTTGCGGTAGGGTAGATGCACGAAAGTAGAGATCATATGCTCAGAACACATGCAAAATACAAATTGGGCCAGGTCGTGCGCCACCGCAATCACCCCTTTCGGGGCGTTGTATTTGATGTGGATCCGCAGTTTTCCAATTCCGAAGAATGGTATCAGGCCATTCCTGAAAACAGCCGTCCCCCAAAGGAACAGCCGTTTTATCACCTGTTGGCGGAAAACGACAAAAGCTTTTATGTCGCTTATGTCTCAGAGCAAAATCTTGTTGCGGATTATTCCGGCGAACCCGTTGAACACCCAGACGTAAAAGATATGTTCGGTACCTTCGACGGTGCGGCCTATGGGCTGCAATTTCAGATGAATTGATGCTGCCCTGTACAGGGCATTGATACCCCACGCATATCCGACTTTGCGGGGGTCACTGGCTTCGTCCAGAACGCCGCTGTCATGAATTCGAAACGTCTGTGCGCGGCCCTGCGGCTTCGGGGATGCACACCTGATCGCCCAGATCCTGCCGCTGGCTAGACTGGGACGCAGGATCACCGGACTGACGGCGCCTGTGTCAGTTGTGAGTGACTTGAATTTCAAAGCTCAGTTGAAGATTGTTGTGTCCTTCGCTGCGCTCGTAATGAATGTCACTTGTCAGCTCGTGAATCAGGAACCAGCCAAATCCACCTTCGGGCAGGTCTTCGACGGGGCCGGTCAGGTCCTGGGGCGCGCCCATGGGCAGCTGGTGGTCCGGGAGCGGCGCACCGGCATCCTGCACATAGATTGTCAGGCGGTCTGAGGCTAGATTGCAATGGATATTGACGTCGCCGGGTGTGTGCCCTGCATAGGCGTGCTCGACAACGTTGTTTACCGCTTCGGCAAGAACAATCTGAACTTCGTCGACACGCCCGGTCGGGAGGCCAAGCCCCCTTAGTTGGTCCACAACGGCGGAAATCCCGGATCGGGCTTCCAGTTCCGTGGCCGTGAACGAACAGGCGAATGTTTCAACCATAGAGATTCTCTTAGAGATAGGAGCGGATGGAGTTAGGTTCCGGTTTCGGCGGTGGCGTTTGTTGCCTCATCTAGCGTCGCATATAGTTGAAAAACCGTATCCATGCGTGTGAGGCGAAATACTTTTTCAACCACTGGGGTCAGGCCGGCCAGATCCAAACGCCGCGCGCCGCCCAGCTGTTTCATGGCCGCGACAATGGCGCCCAGTCCGCTGGAATCGATGAATTTCACCTGCGACAGATCCAGAATGACACGGGCGGGACCGGTTTCCGTTTGGACGCGCATGTCTTCTTTGAATTGAATTGCCATTGCCGCATCGATGCGTTCAGAATTGACGGCTACGATTTGCGCGCCATCGATATTGCTGCTTGTCAGGCTCATGTTTTCTTCCTGGTTTATCTAGGTTTGACCCAAAGCCTAGACCTGAAAGCTTACTATTGGGTATTAGTATTGCTTAAACTTGGAGGAAACTAAATGAAAGACGTACTAATCTGTGGCGCTGCAAGAACCCCAATGGGTGGATTTCAGGGCACATTTAGCGATGTTAGCGCAGCCACTTTGGGAGGTGTGGCGATTCGTGCGGCATTGGAAAATGCGAAGACAAATACAGTAGATGAACTGCTGATGGGGTGTGTATTGCCTGCGGGGCAAGGACAAGCTCCCGCACGACAGGCGGGATTCGCCGCAGGCCTGGACGAAACAGTCCCCGCCACGACATTGAGCAAAATGTGTGGCTCGGGGATGAAGGCGGCGATGATTGCCTTTGATCAAATTGCTTTGGGGCACACCGATACGATGATTGCCGGCGGTATGGAGAGCATGACAAATGCACCATATGTGCTGCCTAAAATGCGCGGTGGCGCACGTTTGGGACACGGCGCCGTGGTGGACCATATGTTCCTCGATGGTCTTGAAGACGCCTATGACAAGGGCCGCCTGATGGGCACCTTTGCCGAAGATTGCGCAGAGACATTCCAATTCACCCGTGAGGCGCAGGATGACTATGCGTTGCGCTCTTTGTCGAATGCATTAGCGGCCCAAGAGAGTGGCGCGTTTGCAGATGAAATTGCACCTGTGGTTGTGTCGACCCGCAAGGGCGATGTGGTCACAGAGATCGATGAGCAGCCCGGTTCTGCCCGTCCCGACAAAATCCCACAGCTGCGTCCGGCCTTTCGCAAGGATGGCACAGTGACTGCGGCCAATGCCTCGTCTATTTCAGATGGCGCTGCGGCTTTGGTTCTGGCCTCGGCTGATGCGGCCAAGGCACAAGATTTGACAGTGCGCGCGCGCATTGCCGGGCACGCCAGCCACGCGCAGGCCCCGGGATTGTTCACCACCGCGCCCGTTCCTGCTGCACAAAAGCTGCTGGACCAGATCGGCTGGAGTGTTGACGATGTCGATCTTTGGGAAGTGAACGAGGCTTTTGCTGTGGTGCCCATGGCCTTTATGCACGAGCTGAACATCCCGCGTGATAAGGTCAACGTGAACGGCGGCGCCTGCGCCTTGGGCCACCCGATCGGCGCGTCTGGGGCCCGGATTATGGTCACCTTGCTGAACGCGTTGGAAAAGCGCGGGTTGAAACGGGGTGTGGCGGCGATCTGCATTGGCGGTGGTGAAGGAACGGCCATCGCGATTGAGCGGGTTTAACAGGCCTCAGCTCTTGCACCTGGGTCGTGGTGGACGCATAGATCACGACCCAGGATACCATGCAATAGAAAGGCTGTCCCATGCGTGTGGACTATGTGGAGCTGAACAAGACAGTTGATGCGTTGACCGAAGGGGAAACGGACGAGGTGGCGCTGATGGCCACGCTGGCCTGTGAAATTCACCACAGTGATTCGCGATTCGACTGGACGGGATTCTATCGGGTGAGTGAACCCGAGATTTTGAAGGTCGGACCCTACCAAGGCGGTCATGGATGCCTCAAAATTCCGTTTTCACGCGGAGTATGCGGCGCTGCAGCACGCACGGGTGATGTGCAGCTTGTGAAGGATGTTGAGGCATTTGCAGGGCATATTGCCTGTTCTTCAAGCACACGATCCGAACTTGTGCTGCCGGTGCGAAACGGCGCTGATGTCGTTATTGGCGTGTTAGACATCGATAGCGACCAACCGGCGGCGTTTACGCAAGAGGATGCGACGGAAATGGCCTCTTTGCTGGAGCGTATTTTCAAGCGTCTGTAAGGGGTTACAGCGTATAGAAAGAGACTGAGGGGCCGGTGGCCCCTCTTTTTTTGGCTGAAAAATTACGTGAAAAAAAGTTTGAAATTTTCATGACGGTCAGGCACGATGAAAAACAAGCTGAAAATTTCACGGGATAAATCGGGTGAATCTGCACAATCGACAACGCGAAACACTGGGAGTGGACATTCGGGCTTTGCGAAAGGCACGGGGGTTGACGCTTTCGGAGGTGGCCGATCGGCTACAGCGATCGGTTGGTTGGCTAAGTCAGGTCGAGCGCGATATGTCCGCTCCGTCTATCTCGGATCTGCGCAAAATCGCCTCTTGTTTGGAGGTGCCGGTGTCGATGTTGTTTTCACATTCGGTCGCTCCGGCAGAAGAGCAGGGATACATTGTCCGGTCTGGATCGCGCCGCCCGATGGGGTCTGGTGAAGAAGGTCTGATCGAAGAATTGCTGTCTCCGGATCTCACCGATGATTTTGAGATGGTGCATTCCACCTTCCGGCCCAATTCACAGATGCAGGACACCGCTGTGCGTCCAACACAGGAAGTGGGCTATGTGATTTCGGGCCGTTTGGATCTGCAAATCGGTGGCCGCCAATTTTCGGTCGGCCCCGGTGACAGTTTCCGCATTCGCGGTGAGACCTACCGCTGGTCAAACCCCTACGATGAACCTGCTGTTGCGATCTGGGTGATCGCGCCACCGGTTTACTGAGATGACGGAGGGGGCGCGCATGATCACCGGAAGCTGTCTGTGTCAGGATGTCTCGTTTGAAGTCATGGCCGCGCCGCAGGGCGCATCCATGTGCCATTGCGGGCAATGCCGAAAACAGTCCGGTGGCGTTTGGTCCTCCGCTTACGTGCACAAACAGGATCTGAAAATTTCGGGTCCTGTAAATTGGTTTTCCTCCAGTGCCTCTGCTGAACGCGGCAGCTGCGCACGGTGTGGATCGTTTCTGTTTTGGAAGGCCCAGAACGAAGACACGATCAGTTTTTCGCTTGGTTCAATTGATGGCCCCACCGGCCTGACGCTGACCAAGCATATCTTTGTCGCCGACAAGGGCGACTATTACCAAATTGCGGACGATGTTCCGCAACAGACTTAAACTAGGGAGTTACCATGTCTGATTTTCCCACAACCGCAAAGGTCGTCGTTATCGGCGGCGGCGCGGTTGGCGTTTCCACACTGTATCACCTGGCCAAAAAAGGCTGGACTGATTGTGTTCTGCTCGAAAAGAACGAGCTGACAGCAGGTTCGACCTGGCACGCAGCGGGCAACTGCCCGAACTTCTCTGCGTCTTGGGCTGTGATGAACATGCAGCGGTACTCTCTGGAAATGTACCGCACCTTGGCGGAAGATGTTGATTATCCAATCAACTACCACGTCACAGGCGCTCTGCGTTTGGGTCACACCAAAGAGCGGACCAAAGAATTTGAACGCGTAGCATCGATGGCGCGTTACCAGGGTCTGCAAATGGACATGCTGGAGCCAGAAGCGGCCAAGCAGTACTACCCGTTCCTGGAAACCCACGATCTGGATTCTGTTCTGTGGGATCCGCTTGACGGCGACATCGATCCTTCGCAGCTGACCCAAGCGATGGCCAAAGGCGCGCGTGATCTGGGTGCCAACATCCAGCGTTTCTGCCCTGCCACCGGCGTGACGCAGAACGAAGACAACACCTGGATCGTTCACACCGACAAAGGCGACATCCACGCCGACTACGTTGTGAACTGTGGTGGCTACTATGCAGCCCGTATCGGCGAATGGTTCAAGCCCTTCGGCGGCCGTGATGTGCCTTTGACAGTCATGTCGCACCAGTACTTCCTGACCGAGCGGATCGAAGACGTTGCGAAGTTCACCGAGGAAACCGGTAAGCACTTGCCGATGGTTCGCGACGTGGACAGCTCGTACTATCTGCGTCAGGACACCCATGGTCTGAACCTCGGCCCCTATGAGCGCAACTGTAAAGCGCATTGGGTCACCGAAGACGATCCAATGCCCGAAGACTTCTCGTTCCAGCTGTACCCAGATGATTTGGACCGTCTGGAATGGTACATCGAAGATGCGATGGAGCGGGTTCCGCAGCTGGGCACCGCAGGTGTCGGCCGCAACATCAACGGCCCCATCCCTTATGCACCCGATGGCCTGCCACTGATGGGCCCAATGCCCGGTGTTAAGAACGCCTTTGAAGCGCACAGCTTTACCTTTGGTATCGTACAGTCCGGCGGCGCCGGTAAATGTATGGCTGAATGGATCATCGACGGCGAAACCGAGTGGGACATGTGGGCTGTGGACAGCCGCC
This sequence comes from uncultured Paracoccaceae bacterium, assembly GCA_947492585.1. Taxonomy (GTDB): domain Bacteria; phylum Pseudomonadota; class Alphaproteobacteria; order Rhodobacterales; family Rhodobacteraceae; genus Epibacterium. The sequence goes on along the minus strand of CANLND010000006.1, from coordinate 63,521 downwards.
GCTACACCGACCACGCGGATGCCGACTTCTGCCACGCCAAGGCGCTGGAAACCTATGGCCACGAATATGCCATGCACTTCCCGCACCACCAGTGGCCTGCAGGCCGGAACAAGAAACTGTCGCCGAACCACGAGCGTATGGTCGCGGATGGCGCACAAATGGGTGCCTTCAACGGGTGGGAGCGTGCCTGCTGGTTTGCTGCCGAAGGTGAAGACACATCGGAAGCGGGCACAGAAACATGGCTGCGCGAAGGGTCCTGGACAGCCGCGGTTAAGCGCGAAGTCGAAGCGGTTCGTGACGGCGTTGGCGTCATCGACATGTGTGGCTTCTCGCGTTTCACCCTGAAAGGTGAAGGTGCGGCGGAATGGCTGCGCACGCAGGTTGCCGGTGCTCTGCCCAAAGTGGGCCGCATGAATCTGGTGTACTTCTCGGACACCCGTGGCCGCGTTGTGACAGAGATGTCCTGCATCCGTCATGGTGATGATGATTTCACCCTGATGACTGCAGCCGTGGCCCAGTGGCACGATTATGAACTCTTGTGGCGCAACCTGCCCGCAGGTCTGGAACTGACCGACGTCTCCAAAGACTTCACCACCTTGCTGGTCACCGGCCCGAAATCGCGCGAACTCTTCGCGGGTATCTCGGACGCGGATCTGTCGGCGGGTTGGCTGTCGTTGCAAAACGCCACTGTTGCTGGTCAGCCTGCGCTGCTGGCACGTGTGTCGTTTGTTGGCGAACTGGGCTGGGAAGTTCACGTACCAACCGCAAACGCGGCGGCGGCCTATGCTGCAATCCGCGAAGCAGGTGCAACACCGTTTGGCATGTACGCGCTGGATTCGATGCGGATCGAAAAAGGCTACCGGACATGGAAGGGCGATCTGTCCACCGATTACACCATGTTCGAAGCCGGTCTGGGCCGCTTTGTACGCCTGAACAAGGAACAGGACTTCCCGGGCAAAGCCGCCCTGGCAGCCGAATCCGAGGCAGGCAGCAAGAAGACCTTTGTGACCCTGATCGTAGACGCGCCTAATTCAGACGCGCCCTACATGTCGACCATCTCCAAGGATGGCGAGATCGTGGGTGAAACCACATCGGGCAACTATGGCTACCGTGTAAACGCCTCGATCGCTTTGGGTGTTGTTCGCGCGGATCTGGCTGTGCCGGGCACCGAGCTGGAGATCAACATCTTCGGTGAGACATGCAAGGCCGTGGTGCAAGAAGACGCACCCCTGTGGGATCCGGAAAACGAGCGCCTGCGCGCATAATCGTACTGAATAGGGAGTTAAGGTAATGGGTGTGTTTGAATCGCAAAAGTCTTGGCATATCGACATTCTTCTGTGTGAAGGGTTCGTTCTGTCAGAGTTGGCAGCGATCACGGACACGTTGCGGATCTGTAACCGCACCGTGGCCAACGCGCCTTTTACCTGGTCTTTCCATTCAGTGGGTGGTGGCATCCGGCGCAATGCTTGCGGCGTGATGGTCGACACCAGCGATGTTTCACAAAAGCCAAGCGCGAACTTCTTGTTCGTGCTTGGCAACGCAGATCCGGATAATCCGGGTCTGTCCCTGCGCCCGACATTGCGGCGCTACCGGTTCCAAGGAACCAAGATTTATTTGCTGGCCGAAGCGGCAACCCGTTACATCTCGGAAGGGGATGACGGCGTTGGTCTGGCCACCCACTGGGAGAATTCGTCGCTCCTGCGCGAAAAACTGGGCCTGTTTGAAGCGGGCCAGTCGCTGGCGTCGGACAACGGATCCGTTGTCACCTGTGCGGGCATGGAAGCCACGGTTGATGTGGTCCTGTCTTTGATCGGTCAACTGGTGTCGGCTGCCGTTCAGATGACAGTGTCGAATGTTTTGCTGCACGAAACGGTGCGCGATCTGAGCACCTTGCAGCCCAGTGCCTCGATGAAGTCCACCGTGACCTGCGACAACGATCTGGATCGGTGTATCCGCATTATGCAGGAAAACATCGAAGACCCGATTCCAATCAGTGATCTTGTCTCGCGGCTGGGCATCTCGCCTCGCTCGCTGGAGCGCAAGTTCAAAGCCTATCTGGGCAGCTCGCCCAATACGTTTTATCGCGAGATTCGTTTGCACCGCGCCAATAACCTGTTGCTGAACACTACAATGAGTGTGCGTGACGTGGGTTTGGCCTGCGGTTTTGCCAATGGATTCTCCAGTCTCTACAAAAGCTTCTTTGGCGTAACGCCAGCGGCTCTGCGCAAGAGCCGTCGAATGCAACAGGCAGCCGAATAGCAGGGAAATCTGACGGATTTCGCGCATTTCCTGTCGGCCAACCCTGTCATTCTGCGGAAAATGAAAATTGGAGCCTCTTTTATGTCTGATCTCCCCAAAAAGGCCCGCGTCGTCATCATTGGCGGTGGTGTCATCGGTTGTTCGGTCGCGTATCACCTGACCAAGAAGGGTTGGAAAGACGTTGTCTTGCTGGAACGCAAGCAGCTGACATCCGGCACCACCTGGCACGCTGCCGGTCTGATCGCGCAGCTGCGCGCGACCAAAAATATGACCAAGCTGGCGAAGTACAGCCAAGAGCTGTACGGCACGCTGGAAGAAGAAACTGGCGTTGCGACCGGTTTCAAGCGCTGCGGTTCGATCACCGTTGCGCTGACCGAAGAGCGCAAAGAAGAGATCTACCGTCAGGCTGCGATGGCGCGTGCCTTTGGTGTTGAGGTCGAAGAGATCGAGAACGAGCGCGTGCAGGAACTGTACCCGCACATCAACCTCGAAGGTGTCAAAGGTGCAGTTTATCTGCCCAAAGACGGTCAGGGCGACCCTGCCAACATCGCATTGGCATTGGCCAAAGGTGCAAAGCAAGGCGGCGCACTGATCAAAGAGCGCATCAAAGTGACCGGCGTTGCCAAAGAAGGCCGTAAGGTTGTTGGCGTTGACTGGGAATCCGATGACGGCAGCGAAAGTGGTCAGATCGAATGTGATATGGTCGTGAACTGCGCGGGCATGTGGGGCCAGGAAGTCGGAAAAATGGCCGGCGCCAACGTACCGCTACAAGCCTGTGAACACTTTTACATCGTCACCGAAAACATTGATGGCATGACACAGATGCCCGTTCTGCGTGTGCCGGATGAATACGCCTACTACAAAGAAGATGCTGGCAAAATCCTGCTGGGCGCCTTTGAACCCGTTGCCAAACCTTGGGCGATGGACGGCATTCCAAACGATTTCGAATTCGACCAGCTGCCCGAAGACTTTGACCACTTTGAACCCATCCTTGAGATGGCTGTAGAACGTGTGCCGCTGTTGGCCGAAGCCGGCATCCACACCTTCTTTAACGGTCCAGAATCCTTCACCCCGGATGACGCCTACCACCTTGGCCTCGCGCCTGAGCTGGACAACTTCTGGGTGGCCGCGGGCTTCAACTCGATTGGTATCCAATCTGCCGGTGGTGCTGGCATGGCACTGGCCGAATGGATGGATACTGGTGCCAAGCCGTTTGATCTGGGCGATGTGGACATCAGCCGCATGCAGCCGTTCCAAGGCAACAAAAAGTATCTCTATGAACGTTCAACCGAGACCCTCGGCCTGTTGTTCAAGGATCACTTCCCGTTCAAACAAAAAGAGACTGCGCGCGGCATCCGTCGTTCGCCGTTCCACCATCACCTGCTGGAAAACGGTGCGGTCATGGGCGAATTCTCTGGCTGGGAGCGCGCCAACTGGATCGCCAACCCCGGTCAAAAAGCAGAATACGAATACACTTGGAAACGTCCAAACTGGTTCGAAAACTCGGCCAACGAGCACCGTGCCCTGCGTGAAAACGTCGGCATGTACGACATGTCGTCGTTTGGTAAGATCCGCGTTGAAGGCCCCGATGCCGAAGCTTTCATGAACTATGTTGGTGGCGGCGACTATTCTGTGCCAGTGGGCAAGATCGTCTACACCCAGTTCCTGAACCGCACCGGTGGTATCGAGGCAGACGTGACGGTTACACGTCTGGCCGAAAACGCCTATGTGGTGATCACCCCAGCGGCGACCCGTTTGGCGGACCAAACCTGGATGATGCGTCATCAGGGCAACTTCAATGTGGTGATCACCGATGTGACCTCCGGTGAAGCGGTTCTGGCGATCATGGGGCCGAATTCGCGCAAACTGCTCGAAAAAGTCTCCCCCAACGATTTCACCAACGCGACCAATCCTTTTGGTACGGCGCAGGACATCGAAATCGGTATGGGTCTCGCACGGGCGCACCGTGTGACCTATGTGGGTGAACTTGGCTGGGAAATCTACGCCTCGACCGATATGGCCGGCCACGTGTTTGAAACCCTGTGGGAAGCAGGTCAGGACATGGATCTGAAACTGTGCGGTTTGCACATGATGGATTCCGCCCGGATCGAAAAAGGCTACCGCCACTTTGGTCACGACATCACCTGTGAAGACCACGTTGTGGACGCGGGCCTCGGCTTTGCCGTCAAGGTCGACAAAGGCTGTGACTTCATCGGTCGCGAAGCCGTTGCAGAGCGCAAGGCCACGGGCCCACAGAACCGTTTACTGCAGTTCAAGCTGACCGACGCCGAGCCGCTTTTGTACCACAACGAGCCGATCCTGCGGGACGGCGAAGTTGTGGGCTACCTGACATCGGGCAACTATGGTCACACCTTGGGTGCGGCTGTGGGCCTGGGCTACGTGCCCTCTGCCGGTGAAAAAGCCGCGGACGTTCTGGCCTCGACGTATGAGATCGACGTCATGGGCACCCGCGTTAAAGCCGAAGCCTCGCTCAAACCGATGTACGATCCCAAGTCTGAGCGCGTCAAAGCCTGATCAAATTTACATCCGGTACGAATTCAATCAGCCCCCACAGTTTGTGGGGGCTGATCCCGTTTTGGCTGGTCTTTCAGCGGCGTATGACAACGCGTGATGGGGCGGGCAACAGAATGTGAATGTCCGAACATTGTACACTGTCCTATGAAAGACCGAGGAGCGTGCCATGACCCAATTCACTGAAAACAAAGACACTCCGGCTGGACTGGCCTTTGCGTTGACCTCGTATGTCCTGTGGGGAGGCTTGCCGATCTACATGAAATGGTTGGCGCATGTCCCCGCGGCTGAGGTGGTGGCGCATCGAGTCCTTTGGTCGGTGCCAGTGGCGGGGCTGATCCTGTTGGCCCTGCGTCGGACCGGCGATCTGATCGAGGCCCTGCGCACACCGCGCACGCTGATCATGGCCGCAGTGACAGCTGTGCTGGTCTCCGTCAATTGGAGCATATACGTCTGGGCCATAGCTGCAGATCGGACGCTGGATGCGGCCCTGGGCTATTATATCAACCCTTTGTTCAGCGTGGCTATGGGCGCCGTGATTCTACGCGAACGGCTGAGCCGCTCGCAGATGTTGGCAATCGCACTGGCGGTGGCGGGGGTGGTTGTGCTGGCGATAGAGGCTGGATCGGTGCCCTGGGTCGCCTTGGGATTGACGTTCTCCTGGGGCCTGTATGCGTTTTTCAAAAAGATGCTGCCCATCGGTCCCAATCAGGGCTTTATGCTCGAAGTGCTGATCCTCGCAGTGCCGGCATTGGGCTATGTCGCCTATTTGGCCGCGCAGGGACACAGCCACTTTTCGGACAGCCCGATGAACACAGCGCTATTGATGGGGTGTGGCGTGATCACCGCGATTCCGTTGATCATCTACGCCAACGGCGCGAAACTGTTGCGCCTGTCGACCATCGGTATCCTGCAATACATCGCCCCAACCCTGATTTTTCTGGTGGCGGTATTCCTGTTCGACGAAGAGTTCGACCACGCCCGTCAGATCGCGTTCCCGATGATCTGGTTGGCGCTGGTGATCTACTCAACCTCGATGCTGTCGCAGATGCGCCGCGTGCCCAAAGTCACGTGATCCGCTTGCCACAGGAGGCGCTTGCCAGTAGGCAGGCGCCATGGCCCCAAGCAGCGATTACACTCCCCCGCAAGACCCTCTGGACATTCTGCATCACGATGCCGAAATCTTGATAGTGAACAAACCCGCCGGGCTGCTCAGCGTGCCCGGACGCGGTGAGCAGCTGGCCGATTGCCTGCTCACCCGCATTCAGGCTGTCTTCCCGGATGCCCTCTTGGTGCATCGTCTCGACCGGGATACCTCAGGCGTGATGGTTTTTGCCATGACCCCCCATGCGCAGCGTCACCTGTCGATGCAGTTCGAAAAACGCACCACCAAAAAAGTCTATGTTGCGCGGATTGCCGGTCATCTCGACCCGCGCAGTGGCACGGTTGAAGCCCCTTTGATCGTGGATTGGCCAAACCGCCCTCGCCAGATGGTCTGCCACGAGACAGGTAAACCCGCGATGACGGAGTGGCGCGTGGTGAAATATGGCGACGGCGAAAGCCGCGTACGCCTGACCCCCCATACCGGCCGCACCCATCAGTTGCGGGTGCATATGCTGTCTCTTGGCCATGCCATCCTCGGCGATCCATTGTACGCCACAGGCGCAGCGCTCGATCACGATCGAATGATGCTGCATTCTGAGGACCTGCGGATCAAACACCCCAACAGCAATGAAAGCCTGAAGTTCCGCGCCAAAGCGCCTTTCTGATCCTGACGCGTCTTTTTGGCCTGAAATACCCCGGGGTGAATGGGCCATCAGGCCCAGAGGGGCGGCGCCCCTTTTATCCGTCTATGTGTTGCCAGCCGCCGACGGATTTAACTTCCAGAAAGTCTTCAATTCCATAGACCCCGCCTTCACGCCCATTGCCCGAGCGTTTCATCCCGCCAAAAGGGGCCCCAGCCGCGCGCGATTTCCCGTTGATCTCTACCATGCCAGAGCGCAAGCGCCGGGCCAGACGGTTGGCGCGGGCCGGATCCTGCGTCTGCACATAGTTTGTCAGGCCGTAGACCGTGTCATTGGCGATTTCCAACGCCTCGTCTTCGCTGTCAAATGGCAAGATCGACAGCACCGGCCCAAAAATCTCTTCGCGCGCGATGGTCATTTGATTGTTCACATCGGCAAAAACAGTTGGGCGCACGAAATAGCCGCGTGTCATCCCATCGGGGCGGCCAGGGCCTCCGGCCACCAATCTGGCCCCTTCGGTGATGCCGGTCTGAATCAGATCCTGAATTTTTCCCCATTGCTGCGCATTGACGACGGGGCCGATGTGATCGCCTGTCTCATGTGCTGGGGCGGCTTTGATACGACCTGCTATCTCAGCAGCTTCTGCGACCGCGTGGTCATAGATGCTGCGCTCGACCAACATCCGGCTAGGCGCGTTGCAGCTTTGGCCTGTGTTCTCCATCATCCGCATAACACCCCGACGTACGGCCGCGTCATCCGCGTCCGCAAAAATCAGGTTGGCCCCTTTGCCACCCAGTTCCAGGTGGACCTTCTTCAAGGATTGTGCGGCGTTTTGGGAGATCGCAGTGCCCGCCCGGGTCGATCCGGTGAACGACACCATATCCACATCGGGGTGGCCAGATAGCTGACTGCCGACGCCCAGACCGGTGCCATTGACCAGATTGAACACACCGGGCGGAAAGCCTGCGGCCTCCATCAGCTCGGCAAAGATCATCGCGCTGAGCGGGCTCTCCTCTGAGGGTTTCAGCACCATAGTGCAGCCCGCAACGGCAGCGGCGCCGACCTTTAGGGCGATCTGGTTCATCGGCCAGTTCCAGGGCGTGATCAACGCGGCCACGCCAACGGCCTCATAGATCAGGCGATCATCGGGGCTGCGGTCATTCAGGGGGCGTTCGAATTCAAATGCTTTGGCCGCGCGAATGAAGTTCTTCAGATGGTAGCTGCCTGCCGTGGCCTGGCTTTTACGTGCCATTGCAATAGGCGCACCCATCTCAAGGCTCATGGCTTCGGCCAGATCTTCGTTGCGGGCACGATACAGATCGAGCAGTGTTTCAATCAATTTGATCCGCTCTGCTACAGGGGTGGCCATCCAGCCCGGCAGCGCGGCTTTGGCGGCGGCAACGGCCGCATCTGTATCTGCGGCACCCCCGGCAGAGATCACCGCACAGGGGGCTTCGGTCGAGGGGTTGATGACCTCCAGATCCTGTGGCGCAGCGGGCGGCACCCAGGCGCCATTGATGTAAAATTCGCGTTTCTCGATCATCTGCGCCTCATATGTTCAAGCGGGTGGCCTGCCAGTGGCGTGCCGTTGTTCGGGCTCAGTCTGGCAGTGGCGCGGATGGCGAGCAAGTGGGGTTGTCAAATTCGCGTACTGCTGCTGCCCGCTGATCGAAGGAAGTGAAATAACTTTTTGTGGAATTCCCAGTGGCACAGCGCGTCTCCTCCTGTAACCTACGCTTTGAGCACTTAGGTAATGGCTGAAACAATCTTTGGTCATAGCAAAAGAGGGAGACCCACCATGGGCTTGCGCATCAACGACACCGTTCCAAATTTCACCGCTGAAACCGATCAGGGCGCTATCACGTTCCACGATTGGATTGGTGACAGCTGGGCAATTTTGTTCTCTCACCCCAAAGACTTCACCCCGGTTTGCACCACCGAGTTTTCCGCCGTTGCCCGGCTGAACGATGAATGGGCCAAGCGCAACACCAAGGTCATCGGTGTGTCGGTCGACAGCGCGGCGGATCACGTCAAGTGGAAGGTCGATATCGAAGCCTATGCCAAGGCGCCCGCGGGCTTCCCAATCATCGCGGATGCGGATCTGGCGGTGTCAAAGGCGTTTGATATGCTACCGTCCGAGGCCTATTTGCCAGATGGCCGCACTGCCGCTGACAGCGCCACCGTGCGGTCTGTATTTATCATTGGGCCCGACAAAACGTTGAAACTGATGATGACCTACCCGATGACCGTGGGCCGTAATTTTGCGGAAATTCTGCGTGCTCTGGACGGATTGCAGATGTCTGGCAAAGGTGTGGCAACACCTGCGGACTGGGTGCCGGGCGAAGACGTGATCATCCCACCCTCCGTTTCGAATGAAGACGCTGCCGCCAAATTTGGTGAGTTTGAGACCGTCTTCCCCTACCTGCGCAAAACCAAAGCGCCAAGCTAAGCGATACCAGGTCTGCCCCGCCTGGGGCAGGCCGCCACAGTTGCCATCGTGGCATGGATGTGGATATAGGCAAACAGTTTCGTGCAACATGCGATAGGTGCCGCCCGTGAAGATCCTCGTTATCAATATGAGCTCCGCAGTTGAGCGTATGGCGTTTATGTCGACCCAGTTGCAGGGTTTGGGGCTGGTGTTTCAGCGGCTTGAGGCCGTCGCAGCGGCGGATCTATCCGACACCACCGATGCCGCATATTGGGACAGCTGGGAGCGCCCCATGAAGCAGACCGAAAAGGCCTGCTTGCTCAGCCATAAAGCCGCGTGGGAACAGGTGGTTCAGGACGATCAACCAGTATTGATCCTCGAAGACGACGCGGTGCTGGCCGACCAGCTGCCTGCGGTACTGGAGGCCTTGGAAACGCGCGAAGGAATTGACCATCTGACGCTAGAGGCACGGGGTCGTCGCAAGCTGTTGGCCAAAGACAAACAGGACATTTTGCCAGGTCTGGCGCTGCGGCGGTTGTATCAGGATCGGTCGGGGGCGGCGGCGTATGTTTTGTGGCCAAATGGCGCAAAGCACCTGTTGCGCGATATCGAAACCTGTGCCGGGCTGGCGGATGCGGTGATTTGCCGGGGCTATGTGATGAACAGTTTTCAGATCGAGCCAGCCTGTGCCCTGCAATTGGATCGGTGCGTGGCACATGGGGTGCAGCCACCCATTGCTCCGGTATCATCGATTGATGCTGAGAACCGCAGCGTTCAAAAGCGGACCCTGAAATTCAAACTGCGCCGGGTGGCGGCTCAACTGCGCATGGGGTTGCGAGCCTTGTGTGTCGCGCGGCGGGCGGATCGACGTGAGGTCGCGGTAACTGCCCGGAATTTTGAGCGCTAGGCGCCGCTAGTCGGTCCACCATCCCGTACGATCGCGTTGATGCAGGGCGCGCATGCGGGCAAACACGGTGTCATTGGCTTGCATGCGATCCCAGATGGTGCGCAGTACCGGCCCTGCGGGGGCGACGTTTAAGAACGGTTCCATTCGCCAGTACATATTGCGCAGGGTGTCGTCGGTGCCGACGGTGAAACAGGACAGGCCTTCGAACAGGGGCACCAGATCGGTTTGCAAATGTTCAATCCGAGCGCTATCTGGTTGCGCCGTTTCACTGTTGGTGATGTGGCGCTCACTTTCTTGCATTTTCACGAGATTGGTCAGCATTGAGGCCATCATCGCAACGGCCCGCACCTGGGGATCAGTGTCGTGTTCTGCAAACGTGTCGGTTGCGGACACCAGCCAGCGGATGTTCAGAGTGTCGCACAGGAATGGGCCCTCGGCGTCCCACAGCGCGCGGAATTGGGCATAGGTCTGATCCGGCTGGTAGCCGCGCCGGATCAGCACGATCAATTTGGCATGATGCCAAATGATTTCAGGCTGGCCTGAAAATTCACGTTTGAGATTGTCCAGATGCGCCTCAAGAGACTTTTCAGAGCCACGCGTCTGGGCAGTGGGGCCTGCGTCGATTACGCGCGATTTGAGAGCAGAATAATTGGTATCTTGGGTCGCAAACCCAGACGCGCCCCAGCGTTTTCTGTGATGGCTTAGTGAAAAGAAACTCTCAAATCTGGATTTTTTGCGTTTCATCAAATTGCCTATTCGGGATACAGGGTTGGCACGGAACTATCTTCGTGGGCGGTTGCGGCTTGCTCACTGGTTTTCTGGGGCTTACCCGAAATGAAAACCTTTTGAAAGTTTGATGCTAGAGGATGCACATGGGCAAGCAGGCTATCCGGCTGTTTTATAGCCGCAGACGCAATGGTGAGATCAACTTTGGAGATGATATCTGCCCGTTGTTGGTAGGCGCAATCACCGGTCGCGAGGTGCAACATGCGCGCGTATCTGGCTGTGATTATGCCGGGATTGGTAGTATACTTGAAATGATTGCTGAGCGGCGCCTGAGGCGGTTGCGCAGATTGCGGTTTTCGCCAATCCGGGTTTGGGGGTCAGGGTGTTTGACGACGGGAGACCAGATCTCCTCCTTTCTGTTGCATCCAATTGCATTGCGCGGAAGCTTGACGCAGGCGCGGTTGGGTAATCGACATGATGTACCGCTTGGCGACCCAGGCTTGCTGTTTGACCGCCTTTATCGCCCGAAGTTGGACAAAAAGTACAAATGGGGCCTCGTGATGCACTACTCGGACGAGGACAATCCGATTGCACGTTCGATGCTGGAAAACACGCCAAGCATCGTCAGCATTCCGGTAGCGGCCCCGCCAATGGAAACGCTACGTTTAATCGGGGAGTGTGAGTATATTGCCTCATCCAGCTTGCATGGTTTGATCGCCGCGGACTGCTATGGCATTCCCAATATCAGATTGCGCGTTGGACCACATCTGGATCATTCGGAGTCGAAGTTTCACGATTATGCTTCGGCGATCGGGCGGCCAGACCTGAGTGCGTATCAGGCGCCAGAACACGGTAATCTGAACGCCCTTCTGAATATTGAAGATGAAGATTTCTCTTACTTCGCAGCCATTCCCGAGATCGCTGACACCCTTGAAAGGGCGCTGACCGCTTCGCTCTAGCTATAGTCCGAACATGCTATCGACGGTGGCAGGCAACTCAAAAGAGCCGGTGGACAAGGCGCGTTGAAAGGTTGGACAGATGTCGTCTGATCCGAGCTCATTGTCTTTACGCTTTGAAGTGTCGACGAAAGCCTTCAAATCATTGGAGGCTTGCTTCTGATCCACAAAAGGGCGAATTTTTGTGTTGTACGGATAATAGAAAATGCGATCTCGCAGGTCCCGGACGAAGGGGCGGGGGAAGCGGAAGATGCCATCGTTCATCCAGAGATTCGAGATCTGGCCGGTTTGGGCGGTTTTATACCAGGCCAAAGTTAGCAGGGCTTGATCCCAAATATTGGTATTGTCACGACACATTTGCGCCCAGTTTTGGATCATCTCTCCTACGACGGGGGCCTTTCCAAAATACACAAAGCTGGAAATGTCATACCAGCCTTTGCGGCGCACAATGCCAAAATCAAACGGGCTGTCGAAGACGAAATGGGGTGTTCTCAGGATTTCGGCGTCCGCATCTATCCAGCAGATTGGGCTGTCGGTTTCGGCCCAACAGCGTTCGATAAAGGCAGATTTTAGGCCCGTGTTGGCCACCCAACTGCCCTGCGAGGGGACTGCTTCGATCCGGTGTGGCAAATTGAGCCGGTCCAAGGACGCCCGCAGGCGGTTCGCCAAGGCCTCATAGGGGGTGTTTTCAGTGTAGTAGCTGACAAACAAAGGCGGTGTGCCGCGCGGTGTTTCCAGAAATGAAATTTCGGATTTTAGGTTGGCGTGCGCTGTCGCATCTTCGCCATTGGGATCTCGTAATAAAGCAAACGCCCGATTGTCTCGACTATCGTGCTGCGCGGTGCCTGACCAGTTTGGGGTTGCAGCGGCAAGATAGGAGTTGAATTCAGTAGGCTGCATTTTTGAGGCCTGTTTTGAAGTACTTAGGAAATGATAGGAACGTTATCCGTAGACACACATACCGCATAGCGCCTGTGCGAGGGGGAATGCGGAGCAGCCGGGGGCCGCTCCGCAATAGAAGGGTTAACCTTCTGCGGTTTCAGGTGCGATCTCTTCGCCGGTTTCCTGATCGACAACTTTCATCGACAGGCGAACCTTGCCGCGATCGTCAAAGCCCAAGAGTTTAACCTTAACTTCCTGGCCTTCTTTCAGAACGTCCGAAGGGTGGTTCAGGCGCTTGTTCAGGATCTGGGACACGTGCACCAGACCGTCGCGTTTGCCGAAGAAGTTCACGAAGGCGCCGAAGTCGACGATTTTGACAACTTTACCAGTGTAAACTTGACCCTCTTCTGGCTCTGCCACGATCGAGTGGATCATGTCGTAGGCTTTTTGGATCGCTTCGCCGTTGGCGGACGCGATTTTGATCACGCCGTCGTCGTTGATGTCGACCTTGGCACCCGAGGTTTCCACGATCTCACGGATTACTTTACCGCCAGAACCGATCACTTCACGGATCTTGTCGGTTGGGATTTGCATGGTCTCGATGCGTGGTGCGTGTACCGAGAATTCCTGCGCGCCAGTGATGGCTTTGGACATTTCACCCAGGATGTGCATCCGGCCGTCTTTGGCCTGTGCCAGAGCTTTTTCCATGATTTCGGCAGTGATGCCTGCAATCTTGATGTCCATCTGCAGCGAGGTGATGCCGTTTTCGGTACCCGCTACTTTGAAGTCCATGTCGCCCAGGTGATCTTCGTCGCCCAAGATGTCCGACAGGATAGCGTATTCGCCGCTGTCTTCCATGATCAGACCCATAGCAACACCCGCAACAGGTGCTTTCAATGGAACGCCCGCGTCCATCATGGACAAGGAGCCACCACAAACCGAGGCCATCGACGAAGAGCCGTTGGATTCGGTGATTTCGGATACAACGCGAACGGTGTAGGGGAAATCAGTTGGGGCTGGCAGAACAGCCTGCAGCGCGCGCCATGCCAATTTGCCGTGACCGATTTCACGACGGCCGGGGCCACCCACACGACCAACTTCACCAACCGAATAGGGAGGGAAGTTATAGTGCAGCAGGAAGTTGGATTTGAAGTTGCCGTGCAGCGCGTCGATGAATTGCTCGTCGTCGCCGGTGCCCAATGTGGTCACAACCAGACCTTGGGTTTCGCCGCGTGTGAACAGGGCAGAACCGTGGGTCCGTGGCAGCAGGCCAGTTTCGCTTTCGATGCCGCGGATGGTGGCAGTGTCACGACCGTCGATACGTTTGCCGGTTTTGACAACGTCGCCGCGCAGGATGCCCGCTTCCAGCTTTTTCAAGGCGGATCCGAGGTTCGCATCAGCCAGCTGCTCTTCGGTCAGAGCGGCTTTGATCACGTCGCGCGCTGCGGAAACAGCTGCGGTACGCTCTTGCTTGTCGGTGATCGCAAAGGCTGCGCGCATGGCGGTTTCGCCAGCCGCTTTGACAGCTGCAAACAGGTCCGCATAGTCAGGCGCTTGGAAATCAAACGGCTCTTTGGCTGTTTCTTCGGCCAGATCAATGATCAGGTCGATCACAGGTTGGATCTGTTGGTGCGCAAAGTTCACGGCGCCCAGCATTTCTGCCTCAGACAGTTCGTAAGCTTCGGATTCCACCATCATCACGGCGTTCTTGGTGCCGGCAACAACCAGATCCAGACGCTGTTCAGGGTTCAGGCGCAGGTCCTGCATGTCGTCAACGGTTGGGTTCAGAACGTATTCACCGTCCACAAAACCAACACGTGCACCGGCGATTGGGCCCATGAATGGCGCGCCAGAGATGGTCAGCGCAGCTGAGGCCGCAATCATCGCTACGATATCAGGGTCGTTGACCAGATCGTGGCTCAGCACAGTGCACATCACCAGAACTTCATTTTTGAAGCCATCGACAAACAGCGGGCGGATCGGACGGTCGATCAGGCGCGCGGTCAGGGTCTCTTTTTCAGTTGGGCGCGCTTCGCGCTTAAAGAAACCACCGGGGACTTTACCGGCTGCATAGTATTTTTCTTGGTAGTGGACGGTCAGCGGGAAGAAGTCCTGACCCGGCTTTTGCACTTTGGCAAAAGTCACGTTGGCCATTACGCTGGTTTCACCCAAAGTGGCGATCACGGTGCCATCGGCCTGGCGTGCAACCTTGCCGGTTTCCAGTGTCAGCGTTTCTTCGCCCCACTGGATAGATTTTTTCGTTACGTCAAACATACGTGCGTATCCTAATTGGGAGCGCTCCCAGGCGTATCCCGGGTCTCCCGTTTGCATGGCGGCCCCATTGCCGCCGACCCCATCTATCTTTTCTTGCGCGTGCCAGGGTCTGGGCACGCGGTCTCAGATGGTTCGGTCCATATCGGAAAAATGCATGATTTGAAAGCAAAGATATAATGGCGGCGTGTCTGGCAACGTAAGGGCCGTTGCAAGATTGTCTGGCCGGATTATCGTTGCATTTCTCGGCGCAGCATCTGGATCAGATACTCGGTTTCTGGCCCGTTGCTTTGTGCGGTCTGATAGAGCGACAGCGCAACATCATGCAGGTCGGGCAGCCCCGCTGCGGCAGGGATTTCTGACAACGGTGATTTCAGAGCAATGCGGGGAATCACAGTCAGGGCCAGCCCGGCCTCAACAAAGGCGCGTAATCCTACCGGGTGGGGGCTGGCGTGGGTCACGGCGCCCCGTTTTCCGCAGCGATCGAGGGCGTCCAGTGCATATCGGCGCAGGTCTGGTCCTTCATTCAGAAAGGCAAGCGGAATGGTGTCGTGGCTGCTCAGATCAAATCCGGGTCCCTGTGCCCAGGCCAACCCAGTGGTCTCTACGCTGACCCGTCCGGGGTGTTTGCCCTGATCCATCATAAATGCGACCTCCAGCTGCCCTTCGGTGAACATGTCCATCAGACGGACGCTGCGGTCACAGATGATATGGATTTCGGTGTTTGGATATGTGTCGGAAAACGCTCGCAAAGCTTGCGGCAATAGTGCCTGCGCCAGAGTCACGGTGGTGCCCAAACGGATGATCCGCGGGTCATCATGCGCACGTAGATGGTCCAGTGCCTCATCCGCCAGATTGAGAATACGGTTGGCATAGCTGACCAGCGCCCGTCCTTGTGGGGTTAACCGTGCGCGCTGCCCTCGCCCGCGATCAAACAGGCGCTGGCCGGTTTCGTGTTCAAGTTTTGAAATATGCGCGCTGACGGCGGATTGCACCGTGTTGCGTCGCGCGGCGGCTTCAGAAAACGAGAGTGTTTCGGCGACGGCGATCAGGCTTTGCAGGGCATTCAGGTCCAGTGGCATCTGAAAATCTCAATTCAAGATATTTTGAATGATTATAAATCATTTTTCAGATTTATGCCCAAGCTTTAAGGTTGGCGATACAAACAAACAGAAAATGGCATCTTCCATGACATCAGGTTTTTTCGTCATCGCGGCCCTTGCCATCGTGATCACCGGGGTTTCCAAAAGCGGTTTTGGCGGCGGGCTCGGGGCCATGGCGGTGCCTTTGATGTCGTTATTTGTGGCACCGCAACTGGCCGCCGCTGTGATGATGCCATTGCTGGTTGTGATGGATGCGGTCATCATCTGGCGATATCGTAAGACCTGGTCAGCCAATTTGATCCGCACAATGCTGCCCGGTGCGCTGATTGGCCTGGTTTTGGGGGCGTTGCTGTTTCAATCGGTCGACGCCACCTGGGTCAAGCTTGCCGTCGGCATCATGGCAGTGGCGATGGCGTTGCAATTTGCGCTGAAACAGGGCGCATCCGTACCGGCAACGTCAGGCCGTCTTCAGGTGCTTGGTCTTGGGGCGTTGTCCGGGTTCAGCAGTTTTGTCGCGCATGCTGGCGGGCCGCCGGTCAAGGGGTATTTGCTGCAGCAGGGTTTCGAAAAGTCGACATTTGTCGGGACAAATACGGTGTTTTTCTGCACGTTGAATGCGCTGAAGTTTGTCGCTTATGTCGGGCTGGGTCATCTGTCGGCCGAGAGCCTGCAGATCAGCGCTGTCTTGTCGCCGATGTTGGCGGTTGGCATTGGCATAGGATTTTGGCTGCATGGCAAAGTGGATCAGCGCAAATTCACCCACATCGTCAATGTGTTGCTGTTTGCCGCGGGCGTGCGTCTGATCTGGGACGGGGCCCAAGGTTTGATGATGTGATCGCTTGCGGCCCAGATATGTGTGCTGGGCCAATGGGCCGCGGCCTACGTCTGCGGCTCCCGGTTTGATCGATATCGGCACCTCAATAAAAAACGCCCGCTCCAAAGGAACGGGCGCTGGCAAATCCCAAGGGATTTGAAACCTTAGCGGCGGATGCCCAGGCGTTTGATCAGGTCCTGATAACGGGCCTCATCTTTTGCCTTGGTGTAGTCCAGCAGCTTACGACGCAGAGCAACCATCTTCAGCAGACCACGACGACCGTGGTTGTCTTTTTTGTGGGTCTTGAAGTGCTCGGTCAGGGTGGTGATGCGCGAGGTCAGGATTGCAACCTGGACTTCCGGGGAACCGGTGTCGCCGTCCTTGATTGCGAATTCTTTCATCAGGCGTGTTTTTTCTTCAGCAGTAATCGACATCGGGGTCTCCTATCTGAGTATATATGTGAATGGCGCAGGCCGGGATGTCGTCCAGCACAGGCCCATGGAGTATCCGCTGATTCCTCAGCAGATGGGCGCGTATAGGCTGTTTTGGGCCATGACGCAAAATAAATGTGTCGCGTAACAGATCGATCCCAATGCAGGCCGGTCGCGTTGTCAGAGTTGCGGCACATCACCTTCGGGTATCAACAGGATGTCGTCAGCGGTGATTGCTGCGCCGTTGGTTAAACGTGCGGCGAGGATGCCGTCGACCGAGATCAACGTATCACCATTGTTTTCTGATGCGGTGCTGATGCAGATATCTGGATCAGCCTCTTGGGACATATCCCAAGGCAGCAAAAGCACGTCTTCGCTGCGGTCAAAGTCTGAGATTTCGACCGCATCTAGATGCGCCTGTCCGGCAAGAATAATCTGGTCCTGTCCTGCGCCGCCATGCACTATGTCACCCGCATGGGCCAGTATGGTATCGTCGCCATCTCCGCCGTTTAGCAGGTCGGTTGCGCCGTCGGCGTTTTCAGACAACAGGTCGTCGCCGCGCCCACCAAACAGTGTATCAGCCCCCATGCCCCCCCGCAGCGTGTCATCGCCATCATTGCCATGCAATGTGTCGGATCCGGCTTCGCCACGTAACAGATCATTGTCCTGCCCGCCGTGGGCCAGATCATCGCCGCCCCCTCCCGTGAGGGTGTCCGCGTCAAAATGGCCAAACAACGTGTCGTCGCCCGCTCCGCCGACCAGCAGGTCCGCGCCGTTTTCACCGTGCAAAAGATCCGCGCCGGTGCCGCCGTCCAGTGTGTCGGCTTCGGTTCCGCCCCATAATACATCGGTGCCTGCTTCACCCAGCAGCGTGTCCTGACCTTCGGCCCCATTGATCTGGTCGTCGCCGTCGTTGCCGGCAATGTCATCCGCGTTGTCGGTGCCTGACAGGACGTCCGCCCCGTGAGTTGCCAAAAACTCACCCAATGAGATCGTATCGTCGGCCCCCTCGGAGGGATCCGAGTCGCCGTTGGGAGAATCAGGCGTCGGGGGAGCTTCTGCAGGATCCTCCTCCGCTGTCATTTCCGAGTCTGGACCATCGCCCATCAGCAGCCCCCCGGCTGCGATTAAGCCCATAAGGCTGGCAAGCATAAACATAAACACCACTCCACCACTGCAAACACACGCAATGCAGGGTTAGGCTTGCACGATGATGCCCCTGAAATCAAAACAAAACGGGAACATGGGTTAACGAACGCACTATGACGTCGAAAAATTGATGTCGGAATTCCACTGCACGGGTTGCTGGGCATAAGCGATATAGAGCGGATGTTTGGGATGGCCTGCCTTGCTTAACCCCAAGTGATGCAGGGATTTTCCATGAGATCGTAGCATCGTTTCGATCATAGGCCCCTGATTGCGGTAGGTCCCATGGGTGCCCCAGGCACAGATAATTTGATCCGCCCAGTTCACCCCTTCGATCAAGGCGTCCTGGTTGTCTGGGCCTTCGGGATCGGCGGCCCGGCGCATGTCTTTTGGATCTGTCGCACGGTAGGCAAAGATATTGGTGGCGCGGAACGCTCCAAACCCCAAGGTCCGCGCCCGTCGTTCACAGCGTTCGATGGTGGGGTCGTTTTGAATTTCGGTTGCTTTGGACGGGTTTAACATCACAAACATCACCCGCGCGCCAGCCGGATCCCATGTCCGGGTCAGGCTGTATCTATAGCGTTCGCAGTCTGAATAAACGGCAGTGGATGGCGAATCGCCTTTGGTGTGGTGGCGGGTGATCATGGGGCTCATTACGAGACTTCCTGCGCAGACACCACGCGGCGAAGGGGTGCGGTTCGCAGGGGGGTGAATCTTTATGCGGTGATCCTAGTGTAACAGTATCGGTCAGGTTCGGATTCTGGCGCAGGGTGGTTGCAGTTTACAGGAAAAAGTAAGGCTGGCGATCTGCGCCAGCCTTGGTGTTTTATGGGGTCTGAAGAATAAGGCGGCTGGGATGCAGTTCACCCGCTTTGTAGATGCCGATCGCCAGCGCCTTGCCCTGAAAGGACGCCCAGACTTCTTCGCCGTATTCGACATCCTCAACCGGCATCACCATGCCTGGGTTACCATTGCGCAGCCGGGCCGCGCCTTCGGGGGTGCAGCGCACTTCGCTGAGGCTATCGAGGCCGATTTCAAGGGGTTGTATATGGGTGTCCAGTTCGGGCGTGCGCTCCATGCGCATCGCATCCTCCCAGTTCAGGGCTTTTTCCACATCAAACGGGCCGGACCAGATCCGGCGCAGCTCTTTCACGTGAGCATGACACCCAAGTGCGGCCCCCAGGTCCCGTGCGATCGAACGGACATAGCCACCTTTGCCACAGGTCATTTCCAGCACCACATGATCTGCGTCGGGGCGATCCACCATCACCAGCTCTTCGACCCACAGGGGGCGTGCGGCCAGTTCAACGTCTTCACCATCGCGGGCCAGTTTATAGGCGCGCTGGCCGTCGATTTTCACCGCAGAAAATTTAGGCGGGACCTGCATGATGTCGCCTAGAAACGGTGCCAGCGCGTCCTTGATGTCCTCATCAGAAGGGCGCAGATCACTTTGGGCAATCACTTCGCCTTCGGCGTCATCTGTATTGGTCGCCTGACCCAGAACAACCGTGAACGTATACGCCTTTAGCGCATCGGTGATATAGGGAACGGTCTTGGTGGCTTCCCCAAGGGCGACAGCCAAAACACCCGTGGCTTCTGGATCCAGCGTGCCAGCGTGGCCGGCCTTTTTGGCTTCCAGTGCCCAGCGAACTTTGTTGACCACAGCCGTCGAGGTCATGCCCGCCGGTTTGTCCAGCACCAGCCAGCCAGAAATATCGCGCCCTTTGCGTTTGCGTGCCATGGTGTTCCCCAATGTTCATGTAAGGCGCGCGGGGTAGCGCAGGCCGGGTTAACTGTCAATCATTGCCCGCGTTTTGCGGTGCAACGACGCCCAGAATTGGCCCCATCGCAAAGCCAATATCGCTGCGTCCCAGCTGTGGTGCATGCAGACGCGAGATATTGCCATCAAAGTAAAGCGCGCTGGGCAGCTTTAGATGGTCGCGAAACAGGCTGCCAAATTGGTGAAAGGTCACCGCATTGCGTGAGATCACAAACACCGCGCGGCCGCCATCTGCCGAGGTGCCAACCCCGTTGCGGATATAGGATGAGGTCGAATCGGGTAGGAAGCGGGGGTGTAATTCGCCATTGATCACCAGCATGGGCCCGGATTGGGTGGCGTGACGGCATTCCGGCCCATCTGTCGCAAAGGCGCGTGTTTCAAACACATCCGCGCGGTCGGCGCCGACGCAGAACACCCCATTGGGCAACAGGCCAAAATTGCCCGGGCCTGCGCGGGTGACGATGGATTTGTGCTCTTGGCCATTTTCGACATACAGACCGACCGGCGCGCGATCACTATGGTACATGCCAGCGTTGGTGGCAAAAATCAGGTCTTTGCCTTCAGCGGCCAATGTGTCTTGAAGGGTCGAAAAGTGCCCAATCACCGCACCACTGCTGTCTTGTAGGAACAACTCCAGCTGTTCTGCGCGCGTGTCTACCTCACACAGGGTGTAGCGGTTGTTGTCATATTTGATGTCCTGACACTCCACTGCCAGAACAGGCCCCGCCACCAACAGACCCGCCAGTGTCAGGGCCGCGCGGATCACTCTTCGATGTCGCGGCGCACCACGTCCTGTTCCAGCATGCGGCGGGTGGCGTCCATCTGGTCAAAGGTGCCATCAATCTGAAACCGCAGATCCGGCGTGTGTTTCAGGCCCAGCTTTTTACCAACGGCGCGCCGCAATTCGTATTTGTTGCGTGCGAGCAGCTTCAGAAAGTCGCCGTCGCCTTGGCCGCCCAAAGGCAGCACATAGGCGGTTGCGATCTTCAGGTCAGACGAGGTGCGTACTTCGCCTACGGTGATCGACATGCGGTTGAGGTCGGGATCATGGATGTCACCACGGGACAGCACCTCGGACAAGGTGCGTCGGATCAGTTCGCCAACGCGCAACTGACGCTGTGAGGGGCCGCGGCCATCTTGGGATTTGTTCTTTGCCATGTCTAGGATCTAAGGGGTAACGCGGAAATTGCCAAGCACCCGTGAAAGGGAGTAGGAGGATTTCAGGACAAAACACAAAGGACCGCAGCCATGACCAATACTCCAGGAATCGTGATCACCGGCGCCTCTGGCCGTATGGGGCAGATGTTGATCAAGACTGTATTGGACAGCGACAAGGCAAAACTGGTGGGCGTCGTCGAACGCGCGGGCCACACGTGGGTGGGGCAGGACGTCGGCGTGGCCATGGGCGGCGCGGCGGTTGGCGTCACCGTGACCGATGATGCGCTGGAAGCCTTTGCACAAGCACAGGCTGTCATCGATTTCACCGCGCCAGAAGCGACGATTGCGTTTTCCAAACTGGCGGCTCAGGCGCGCGCAGTGCATGTCATCGGCACCACCGGCATGACGGATGAACAGATCGCCCAGCTGGAACCGTCTGCACGTCATGCGGTGATCGTGCGCGCTGGCAATATGAGCCTTGGCGTCAACCTATTGGTACAGCTCACCAAAAAGGTCGCGGCCGCATTGGACGACGATTTCGACATCGAAGTGATCGAAGCCCACCACCACCATAAGGTCGACGCTCCCTCTGGCACTGCTTTGATGCTGGGCGAAGCTGCCGCCGAAGGGCGGGGCGTTGATTTGAAGGATGTGCGCGATTCGGGGCGGGATGGCATTACAGGTGCCCGTAAGAAAGGCGACATAGGCTTCACGGCCATTCGCGGTGGCGACATCGTCGGCGAGCATGACGTGCTATTTGCCGCCGCAGGTGAACGCATCGTGCTGCGCCACATGGCCACCGACCGCGCCATTTTTGCCCGCGGTGCCCTCAAAGCCGCACTTTGGGGCCAGGGCAAAGCGCCCGGAGAATATGACATGCTGGATGTGCTTGGGTTATAATTCGAACGGGGCCTGTGGCCCCGTCGCGTCCACCCGGCGGTTTCAGGGCAATATGGCAGGAAGAGTGACGGGCTTCTTTTTGGCCAAAATACCCCGGGGGAGGCCCAAGGGGCCGGGGGCTGCGCCCCCGAATACTGCCGCACTTAACGGCAGCTCGAACTTGCGTACCGCAACAATGTGCGTGCCAGCTCTTTGGCCTCTGGTGGTGAATTTGTAACAAAGGCGACCTCAGGTGGGACATGGGCCGCCGCAATCATCAGATTTTCAGCACTGGCCTCCGTGCCGCGATAGTTCAGCTGATAGGCATATTCTGAAAGTGTTTCATCGGCGTCTAACCGTGAAACGCTCATAGGAGAGTTATGCCAAACTGTGGGGGCTGATAAAGCGGAGGGCGGCAAGGCCCGGGTAGGTCAGAAATCCACCGCGATGCCTTTTTTCTCCCAGTCGCCATAGCGCACGGGTTCGGGGCCATCACGCCCGCCCAGTTCTACGGGGCGTGTCTCATCGCTGGCAGCTTTGCGGCGGGCGTCGGCTTCGGCGAGAGCACGCTGTGCTGCGGGCGGGAGATCGGGCTGTACGGCTGGGGTGTTTTCGTCGCTCATTCTCGGGTTCCTTTATGATCAGCCCATGATATACGCCCCTGTCCGCTCGGAACAAGATGCGGAACAAGATGCGCGCCGTGCTGGCGTCCAAATGGAGAAATATACATGTCCGATGCCTCGCACGCCCGCCGTACTGCGGTTTACCTGTTGGATCAGGTTCTGGGAGAGGGGCGCCTGTTGTCGGAATGTTATGCGGCCGGCGCGTTGGACAAGCTCGCGGTGGAAGACAAAGCCCGTGCACAACGTTTGGCGGTTCATACTCTACGCGAGTTGGAGCGCGCTGATCGGGTGCTGGCGAGTTACCTTAAAAAATCCACGCCGTTACATGTGAAAAATGTCCTGCGTTTGGGCACGGTAGAACTGTGTGCCGGAGGGGCGGCGCATGGTGTGGTCAACACGATGGTCAACATCCTTGCCAAACACAAACGCCACGGAGCCCTGAAAGGTCTGGCCAATGCGGTCCTGCGCAAAGTGGCCAGCGAAGGCGCTGCGGAATGGAACAAACTGCGCGCGCCGCGTCTGCCAAAATGGCTGCGCAGCCCCTTGGCGCAGGCCTGGGGTGCAGACACCATGCTGGCGATCGAGCTGGTCCATCAGGCAGGTGCGCCGTTGGATCTGACAGTGAAGCCCGGTGCGGATGCCAGCGCTCTTGGGGGAGAAATCCTGCCCACAGGATCCATTAGAATTGCAGCTGGCACGCAGGTGTCGGGTTTGCCGGGCTTTGATGCGGGTGATTGGTGGGTGCAGGATGCCGCGGCGGCGCTGCCGGCGAAACTGTTGGATGCGCAGGTGGGCGAAACAGTTCTGGACCTCTGCGCGGCACCAGGCGGTAAAACCATGCAGCTGGCGGCAGCAGGCGCAGTCGTGACGGCAGTGGACACGTCCAAGAACCGTTTGGCGCGCTTGCAGGAAAATTTAGACCGCACAAAACTATCGGCCACGGTTGTCACCGGGGACGCGCTGGAACAGATCGGCCAATATGATGCCGTGCTGCTGGATGCACCCTGTTCTGCCACCGGCACCATCCGTCGCCACCCGGATCTGCCCCATGCCAAAGACGGGAGCGGATTTGGCGCGTTGATCGAACTGCAGGCGCAGATGCTTGCGCATGCTTGGACACTGGTGAAGCCCGGCGGGCGTCTGGTGTATTGCACCTGTTCCTTGCTGCCGGACGAAGGCGAATGCCAAGTCGAAGACGCGCTGGGCATGTACGAAGACATGCGCGTGGACCGCGATGCTTTGCAACGTGACGGTATCGAACTTGACTGGATCACCGAAGAGGGTGGCCTGCGTTTACGGCCTGATTATTGGGC
This sequence comes from uncultured Paracoccaceae bacterium, assembly GCA_947492585.1. Taxonomy (GTDB): domain Bacteria; phylum Pseudomonadota; class Alphaproteobacteria; order Rhodobacterales; family Rhodobacteraceae; genus Epibacterium. Next base: position 39,568 of record CANLND010000006.1, on the reverse strand, counting down.
GGACCGCGGGGGAATGGACGGGTTTTACATGGCGGTTCTGCGCAAATCCGCCTAACCGCTTGTGACATCGCAGATTTATTGGTGACTTGATCGGTGACTTGGGCGCGGCCCCAGTCTATGCTTTGCTGAAAACGTCGGGGCAAGGGCGCCGCGCACGGCAAAGGCAATTTTGAGAATGTCCAATTTCGATCGCATTTCCCATCGTGGCACGCGGCTGCTGAACCGTTGGTATGCCTATCGCGCGCGCGCGCAGGCTGCGGCGACAGGGTTTGTATCGCAGCCCGAACCCCGCACCATTGGCAGTTTTGCGCGTGGACGTCAGTTGGTGGCGGGCAATCTGTTGTTTGCGGGTTATCTGGTCGAATCGCCCACCACCGGATTGTGGGAGGTTGTTGCCCCAGATGCGGCGTTTGATGCGGAACGGCATGGATTTTCCTGGCTGGACGATCTGGCGGCGGCAGGAGATCTAAAGGCACGAGCCAAGGCCCAGAAATGGGTGTGGGGCTGGATTGATGTGCATGGGCCGGGACGTGGACCGGGCTGGTCCCCAGATCTGACCGGACGGCGGGTAATTCGCTGGATCAACCATGCTTTGTTTTTGCTGGCCGGGCAGGACAAAGTGGCCTCTGACGCGTTTTACCAGTCGCTGTCTCAGCAAACGTGGTTTTTGTCTCATCGCTGGCGGGGCGCTTCGCCCGGCTTGCCGCGATTTGAGGCGCTGACGGGGCTGATCTATGCTGGTCTGGCACTTGAGGGGCGCGAAGAACTGGCGGATCCGGCAATTCGGGCGTTGGCCGAAGAATGCAAAACGGAAATCGATGCCGAAGGAGGGTTGCAAACCCGCAACCCCGAAGAGCTGCTTGAGGTGTTTACGTTGCTGACCTGGGCAGCAGCGGCCCTGCATGAGGTCGGGCGCAGCGTGCCACCAGAACACACCGCTGCCATCGCGCGAATTGCGCCAACTCTGCGCACCCTGCGCCATGCGGATGGCGGGTTGGCACGATTTCATGGCGGGGGGCGCGGTCTTGAAGGTCGACTGGATCACGCGCTGGCCGCCAGTCATGTGGTTGAAAAACATGCCGACGGGCTGGCCATGGGGTTTGCCCGGCTTTTTGCGGGGCGGACTTCGGTTGTGATTGATGCCAGCCTGCCGCCGTCGGGCGGGGCGTCGTACAATGGGCATGCCTCGACCTTGGCGTTTGAATTGACCTCGGGGCGGCGGCCAGTGGTGGTAAATTGCGGGTCAGGCGAAACCTTTGGGCTGGAATGGCGGCGCGCGGGACGGGCGACACCGTCGCATTCGACCCTATGTCTTAATGGACATTCCTCGGCCCGGCTTGCGGCGCCGCAGCGCGACACGGGGTATGAACTACTGATCGATACCCCCAGTGATGTACCGCTGGCCCGACATGAATTAGAGGATGGGTTTCGGTTCGAAGGGGCGCACGACGGGTACAAGCCCGGCTTTGGTCTGACCCATGCGCGGACCCTTGATCTGTCGACCGACGGGCGCGCGTTGGTGGGGGAGGATATGTTGCTGGCGTTGGATGACAGCGCCAAGGCACGATTTGATCGCGCGCTCAAAACGCAAGCCCACCAGGGAGAGGCCGAGGGCGTCGCCTTTGATATCCGTTTCCATCTGCATCCTGACATTGATGCCACCGCAGATTTGGGCGGCAGCGCGGTGTCGCTGGCGCTCAAAAGTGGAGAGATCTGGGTGTTTCGCCATGATGGCATCGGCCAATTGCGGTTGGAACCCAGTGTTTATCTGGAAAAAAACCGTCTGAAACCGCGTGCTGCAAAACAAATCATTCTATCTGGCGTCACAATAGAGTATGCGACCCGCATCCGGTGGGCGCTGAGCAAGGCGCAGGAAACTGCGATTGCCGTGCGCGACCTGATCCGGGATGAGCCCGAGACGTTTGATTGAGCCCGCAAAGGACTGCCCCCTATGACCGATCTGCACCCTGTTCGCCGTGCATTGCTTTCTGTATCCGACAAAACCGGCTTGATTGAGCTGGGACAGGCGCTGGCCGCGCGTGGTGTTGAACTGCTGTCCACTGGCGGATCCGCCAAAACGCTGCGCGACGCTGGCCTGACGGTCAAAGACGTGGCGGATGTTACGGGCTACCCCGAAATGATGGACGGCCGCGTCAAGACCCTGCACCCTGGCGTGCACGGTGGTCTGCTGGCCCTGCGCGACAATGACGCGCATGTTGCTGCGATGACAGAACACAACATCGGCGCCATCGATCTGTTGGTTGTGAACCTTTATCCGTTTGAGGCCGCGTTGAAGCGTGGCGCTGCTTACGATGAGATGATCGAAAATATTGACATTGGTGGCCCTGCGATGATCCGCGCCGCAGCCAAGAACCATGCATTTGTAAACGTGGTTGTGGATGTCGAAGATTACGACGCGCTGTTGGCGGAGCTGGACAAGAACGACGGCCAGACTTCGTACGGTTTCCGACAGTGGCTGGCCCAGAACGCCTATGCTCGCACTGCGGCCTATGATGCGGCTGTGTCGAACTGGATGGCAAAATCTCTGGAACTGCAGGCCCCCCGTCGTCGCGCTGTTGCAGGCCAGCTGGCGCAGACGCTGCGGTATGGTGAAAACCCACATCAGGACGCGGCCTTCTATTTGGATGGATCTGATCGTGTAGGTGTCGCCACCACGCGTCAGCTGCAGGGCAAGGAACTGTCCTACAACAACATCAATGACACCGATGCGGCGTTTGAACTGGTGTCCGAATTTGATCCTGCAACCGGCCCCGCCGTTGCCATCATCAAACACGCCAACCCCTGCGGTGTTGCCCGTGGCGCGACCCTGCTGGAGGCCTATCAAAAGGCATTTGATTGTGACCGCACGTCTGCCTTTGGTGGCATCGTGGCGCTGAACCAGCCGCTGGACGCTGACACCGCGCGTGAGATCACGCAAATTTTCACCGAAGTGGTTATCGCTCCCGGTGCGTCAGATGAGGCGATTGAGGTGTTTGCAGCAAAGAAAAATCTACGTCTGTTGCTGACTGATGGCCTGCCCAATCCACAAGACAGCGGTCTGACCACGCGTCAGGTGTCAGGTGGTATGCTGGTGCAGGACAAAGACATCGGTCACCGCGCCATGGACGATCTGAAGGTGGTGACTGAAAAGGCACCCACCGAAGAGCAAATGGCCGATCTGCTGTTTGCCTGGAAGATCGCCAAACACGTGAAATCTAATGCGATTGTTTACGTGAAAGCGGGTCAAACCGTAGGCGTTGGCGCGGGCCAGATGAGCCGGGTCGATTCAGCCACAATCGCGGGCGTCAAAGCGCAACGTATGGCGGATGCGCTGGAGCTGGACGAAAGCCTGGCCAAAGGCTCAGCTGTGGCATCTGATGCGTTCTTCCCCTTTGCGGATGGATTGATGGAAGCGGCGGCCAATGGCGCGACCTGCGTTATTCAGCCCGGTGGGTCCATGCGGGATGATGAAGTCATCAAGGCCGCAAACGACGCGGGACTGGCGATGGTCTTTACCGGCATGCGCCACTTTCGTCACTGATCGTTTCTGGCTGGGGGCGGCGTATTTTGCCGCCCTTGGCGTTCCGGTTTGAACCTCTCGGTCATGGCAGATCGTAGACTTGGGTATTTCAGGCCAAAAAGAAGCCGGGGTCCCGTGTGATCCGTGGGTCAACCTGTGCGGGGAGTGTGGACATGCGTTTGATATCTGCGGCGGCAGTGGTCGCCCTTGGGTTGGATCAGCTGAGCAAATATGTGGTGATTCACGCCATGGATCTGGCGCGGGTGCAGGCCATTGATATTTGGCCGCCGTTTGTGAACTTTCGCTATGGCGAAAATACGGGCATCAATTTTGGCTTGTTTAATGGTGGCGAGCAGTCGGGGCGCTGGATCTTGATTGGTCTGTCTTTGGCCATCTGCCTTGGGTTGATGGTTTGGTTGCGACGTTTGCCTGCCCACCGTGGTCTGCGCCTCTCAGCTGGTTTGGTTATTGGTGGCGCGCTTGGCAATGTCTCGGATCGGCTGCTTTATGGCTATGTTTTGGATTTTCTCAATATGTCTTGTTGCGGGATTCACAATCCGTTTGTGTTCAATTTCGCAGATGTGTTCATCTTTGCGGGCGCCGCAGGGTTGATCCTGTTTGAAGGACAGGCGAAAAAGCTTGCGTGACTGGGCGTGAGATATACGTTAGAACGCCAAAAATGGCAGGAGTTTGGGTGGTATGCGGTTTCCGATTGCACTGATGGTCGTGATGATAACGCTGGCAGTATCAGCCTGTAGCCAGACTGGTTTACGTGATCTGCGTCCTGCAGGAACCGGACCGGATGAATTTCTGATTCTGCCCAATAAACCTTTGGAACAGCCCTCCGATTTTTCCGCGCTTCCTGCGCCCACGCCCGGTGGGGTAAACCGCACGGATACAAACCCTAAGGCTGAGGCTGTCGCCGCGTTGGGCGGGGCTGCAACTGCGTTGGATACGTCAAATGTGCCCTCTGGTGATGGGGCGTTGTTGACGGCGGCCAGCCGACACGGTGTTGAGGCGAATGTGCGCGCGGATCTGGCGGCTGAGGATGCAAAATTCCGTCGGCGCGAAAATCGCACAGCCCGGTTCAAGCTGTTCCCGGTGGATCGCTACAAAGAGGCCTATAGACGGCAGACTTTGGATGCGCGTCGTACCAATCGCATTTTCCGAAATGCCGGTGCGGTGACCCCGTCGGCACCTCCTGCCGAGTAATTCGCATACTCATTTCACATTCGCGTCACGGGACTTGTACGGCCGTTTACGGTCCGTAATCTGCGGGGAACGAGCCGACAGGGGAACGGTGTGGCAATTGGTGGTCACATTGGGGCTATGTCTTTGTCGTGAAACAGGTTTATGGTGGCACAGGCAGACGCCAGTTGCTGCAAACGGAGGTTATATTATGATCCGAAGGATCGCGTGCGTGGTTGCGACCGTTCTGGGGGTGTCCGGGGCGGCCTTTGCAAATGACGCTATGGTCACAACGTTCACTCTAACCAATGGCATGGACGTGGTTGTTGTCGAAGACCATCGCGCCCCTGTGGTTCAGCAGATGGTCTGGTATCGGGCGGGTTCCGCGGATGAGCCGGTGGGGCAGTCCGGTGTCGCGCATTTTCTGGAACATTTGTTGTTTAAGGCGACAGACACGTTGGCTGCTGGCGAACTGTCCGCGACCGTTGCGGCCAATGGTGGGCGCGACAATGCCTTTACGAGTTACGACTATACCGCGTATTTTCAACGGATTGCATCAGATCGACTTGAGCTGATGATGAAAATGGAAAGCGACCGTATGGTCAATATCCGTCTCACCGAAGAGGATATCGTGACCGAGCGCGAAGTCATTTTGGAAGAGCGCAACCAGCGCACTGACAATGATCCACGCGCCTTGTTTCGTGAGCAGATGAGCGCGGTGCAGTATCTGAACCATCGCTATGGTCAGCCGGTGATCGGCTGGCGCCATGAGATGGAGGCATTGGATCTGGACGACGCGCTGTCGTTTTATGCGACGTATTACGCGCCCAACAATGCCATTTTGGTGATTTCGGGCGACGTGGATCCGGCCGAAGTCAAAACACTGGCTGAAACCTATTATGGTGTGATTCCCAGCAATCCAGATCTGCCCGACACCCGTCAGCGCAGTCAGGAGCCGCCGCAAACAGCTGCGCGCCGGATTGCATTCGAAGATCCGCGCGTTGCCCAGCCATATGTACAGCGGTCGTATCTGGCGCCAGAGCGCGACAGCGGTGCGCAGGAAAAAGCCGCGGCATTGTATCTTTTGTCTGAGCTTCTGGGGGGGGGCAGCACGTCCTATCTGGCGAATGCGCTTCAGTTTGATCAACAGGTCGCGGTGTATTCTGGTGTGTTTTATTCAGGCATCTCGCTGGATGACACGACTTTTTCATTCTTGGTGGTGCCGGCGCAGGGCGTCAGCCTGGAGCAGGCTGAAACCGCGCTGGATGAGACCATTGTGGCCTTTTTGGAGGCCGGTATCGATGAAACGCAGCTGGAGCGGATCAAATTGCAGCTGCGTGCCTCTGAGATCTATGAACGTGACAACGTGGATCGGATCGCCAATCGATATGGTCGTGCGCTGACATCTGGTTTGACTGTTGCGGATGTGCAGGCCTGGCCGCAGATTTTGCAATCGATCACCGCGGATGAAATCATCGCCGTTGCCCAAGAAGTGCTGCGCAAGGAAACATCGGTGACCGGGTGGATGACCCGCGCCGAGGAGGTGACACAATGAACGGGTTAAAGCTGATTGTTCTGGCCTGTCTGACCTGCCTGCTGGCGATGCCTGCCGCAGCAGAGATCAAGATTCAGGAAGTCACGTCAAAAGGTGGCGTAAAAGCCTGGTTGGTTGAAGATCATTCCATTCCCTTTACGGCACTTGAGCTGCGCTTTCGCGGCGGCACCTCGCTGGACGCACCGGGTAAACGAGGAGCGACCAATCTGATGACCGGCCTCTTGGAAGAAGGGTCGGGCGAATTGCGTGCTCAGGACTATGCGCGGGCGCTTGAAAACCTCGCCGCCAGCATGGCCTATGATGCCGATAAGGACACCGTGTCGATTTCCACGCGTTTTCTGAGTGAAAACCGCGAGGCCGCGGTGGAGCTGGTGCGCCAGACCTTGCAAGAACCCCGGTTTGATCAGGACGCGCTGGATCGCGTGCGTGCGCAGGTCATTGCAGGACTGCGTTCAGAAGAAAAAGACCCAAACGAGCTGGCCAATCGCAGCTTTTCGGAGATGGTGTTTGGTGACCACCCTTACGGCACCTCAGGGCGCGGGAGCGTTGAAACGGTGGCCGGCCTGACCCGGCAGGATATTTTTGATGCCTATGAAGCGGTGTTTGCCCGCGATCGTTTGTACATCGGTGCGGTGGGTGACATCACCGCCGAAGAGCTGGGCGAGATGCTCGATGTTCTGCTGCTGGACCTGCCCGAAACGGGAGGGGCATTTCCAGATCGCGCATCGGTAACGTTGGATCAAGGGGTCAGTATCATTGACTTTGACACGCCTCAGTCGGTGGCCTTGTTTGGGCAACCGGGGATCAAGCGTGAAGATCCGCGCTTTTTTGCAGCGTTTATTCTGAACCAGATTTTGGGTGGCGGATCGTTTGACAGCCGTCTGATGACCGAAGTGCGTGAAAAACGCGGACTAACCTACGGGGTGTATTCTTATCTGGTGCCGCGGGATCTGGCGGCGGTTTATATGGGCTCCTTTGCCTCGGCCAACGAAAAGATGGCCGAAGCCGTGGATGTGGTCCGCGCCGAATGGGAGCGTATCGCAAGCGACGGCGTGACCGCCGACGAATTGCAGGACGCCAAGACTTATCTGACAGGGGCCTATCCCTTGCGGTTTGATGGCAATGGCCGCATCGCGTCGATTCTTGCAGGCATGCAGATAGATGGTCTCCCGATCTCTTATGTTGAGACCCGCAACGAAAAAATTGATGCGGTCACGCTGGAAGAGGCCAATCGCATCGCTGCTGAGTTATATGATCCGGCGCGATTGCATTTTGTGATTGTGGGGCGCCCAGAAGGCATTCAGCCGACGCAATAAACATCAATCACATCCGTGAATAAAGAAAGGCGCAGACGATAATGTCTGCGCCTTTCTTTGTACCGTTGTCGGCGTTACTCGCCGTAGGGCACCCAGATGTTTTTGATCTCAGTTGCTTCCTGCAAGACGCGTTTACTGTGGTCTTGCATCCAGTCCAGCGCCTGGCCGTTGTTGACCCATGTGCGCTTTAAGTTCCCCGCACTGGCGCGTTCAATTTCTGCCGATAGATCGGTTGAGGAAAAGCTCCAGACCGCGTCTACGTTGAGGTGCGACGCCAACGACGGGGCCAGATCAGTATGTGCGCCCGTTAGGATGTTGACCACACCGGCGGGCACATCCGAGGTTTCCAGCACTTGGTAGAAATCAGTTGCCGCCAAGGGGTAGGGATCGCTGGCGGCCAGAACCACGGTGTTGCCCATCGCCACAGCAGGCGCCATGACTGACACCAAACCCAGCAGCGGCGCTTCGTCGGCGCACAATGCGCCGATTACGCCAGTTGGTTCTTTCATGGCCAGTGCAACACCGCGCAGGGGCACGCCGTGCACCTGACCGTCGTATTTGTCGGCCCAGGCCGCAGCGGTGAATAGGCGTTGGATGGAGGTTTCGACCTCTCGTGCGCCCTGGGATTTACCGGTCATCGTGTTGATGCGCGCGGCAAACTCATCGCCGCGGGCCGACAGGTTTTCACCGATGTAATACAGGATCTGCGCGCGCAAATGGCCGGTGCTCTTGGCCCAACCTTTGGCACCTGCGGCGGCCTCAACCGCGTTACGCACGTCTTTGCGGCTGCCGAGGCCCACCTGACCCAGCAATGCGCCTTTGGGGCCAAAAACGTTGCGAGAATAACCGCTGTCGGGGCGGGCCTGTTTGCCGCCGATGTACATCTTGGCGGTGCGGTCAATGGTCTCCGCTGGCGCACCATCCCCGATCAACGCCACGATGGGTGACAGTTTTTTGGGTTTGGATTTGGGTTTTGTATAAGCCGTCAGACCTTCCCAGCCGCCTTCCCGGCCAAAGCCGCTTTCGCGTTTTCCGCCAAATCCGGCTGCCGCATCAAACATGTTGGTGCCATTGATCCAGACCACACCAGCCACCAGTTTGGGCGCAATATCCAGCGCGAGATTGATGTTCTCGCTCCAGACCGTGGCCGCCAGACCATAGCGGGTGTTGTTGGCCAGCTCGACGGCCTCAGCCGGGGTGCGGAAGGTACAGGAAACCAGAACCGGACCAAATATCTCTTCCTGCATCAGCTTGTCTGATGGCGCGAGGCCCTCGATTAGGGTGGGGGGGTAGAAACAGCCGCCCTGTGGCATCGCGATTTGTGCCTGATACATTGTGCCGGCGGTATTGGCGGCTACCAAACCTTGGATGGTGTTCAGTTGGATCGGATCCACCACGGCCCCGACGTCGATACATTTGTCCAACGGGTTGCCGATGCGCAAACGATCCATGCGGGCGCGCAGTTTGGTGTGGAACCGCTCTGCGACGCTTTCTTGCACCAGTAAGCGCGAGCCTGCGCAGCAGACCTGCCCCTGATTGAACCAGATCGCGTCGACCAGGCCTTCGACGGCCGAATCCAGATCCGCGTCATCAAAGACGATGTAAGGCGACTTGCCGCCCAGTTCGAGCGTCAGCGCCTTCCCAGACCCTGCCGTGGCTTCGCGGATGCGTTTGCCAACGGTGGTCGAGCCCGTAAAGGCGATCTTGTCGACCTCTGCGGATGTGATCATTTCCCCCACGGCGCCGTCGCCTGTGACGATATTCACCACCCCTTTTGGCAGCCCCGCCTGACGGCAGATATCCGCAAAGAGCAGTGCAGTCAGCGTCGTGTATTCCGCTGGCTTCAGCACCACGGTGTTGCCCATGGCAATGGCGGGCGCGATCTTCCATGCGAGCATCAGCAGCGGGAAGTTCCATGGGATAATCTGGCCGCAGACCCCCAGCGCCTCGGCGTCGGGCAGTTCGCTGTCCATCAGCTGGGCCATGCCCGCGTGATAGTAAAAATGGCGCTGCGCCAAGGGCACGTCGATGTCACGGCTTTCGCGGATCGGTTTACCGTTGTCCAGGGTTTCCAGCACTGCAAACAGGCGGCTGTGTTTCTGCAACAGGCGGGCCAGCGCATACAGGTATTTGGCGCGCCCTGCGCCCCCCAGTTTTTCCCATTTGGGTTGCGCTGTACGGGCGGCGGCAACGGCGGCGTCTACGTCCGCTTGGCGCGCTTGGCTCAGCGTTGCCAGAATTTCGCCGGTGGCGGGGTTTTTACTGTTAAAACCATCGGTGGGGGCGGTAAATTCACCATTGATAAAATGGCCAAAGCGGCTGCCCTGATCCACAAGCCAGGCCAAAGCCTCGGCGGCGCTTTCGGGGGCAGGGCCATAGTCCATGGTCTCAAAAATCTCTTTTACGGTCATGACGTTAGCTTTCGATGGCGTAGCGGATAAGCACGATCGCTACGAAGAAGACAAAAAGCACCGTTCCCGGCAGGCGGCTGCGACGGTGGTACTTTGCGTACCCACGCAAACCGTTGGGCAGGCGCTCTTTTTGAGGGGGAACAAAATAAGGTCCGGGGCCAACCAGATTTCGTATATCTTCAGGCAGCTCTGAGACGGCCTGTTTCAGATGCCAACGGCGGCGCTGATATAGGATCACCCAAAGTGCAACAAAACAAACGTCAAAGGTCCAGTGGCCCAGCATCATATATTATCCCATCGCGTGGCGGTGCGCGGCGGAGTAGGCGCCGGTGATGTGGTGTTCCAGCTGGCGTTCGATGTCGCCCAGCAAGGACGAAGCGCCAAAACGGAACAGATCCGGCTGTAGCCAGCGCGGCCCCAGTTCGTCCTTGATCAGCGAGAGGTAGACCAACGCGTCCTTTGCTTTGGAGATGCCGCCAGCGGGTTTGTAGCCGACCATATATCCGGTGCGGTCGTAGAATTCGCGGATGGCGCGGATCATCACCAATGACACGGGCAAAGTCGCGTTGACGCTTTCCTTGCCGGTCGAGGTCTTGATGAAGTCAGCGCCTGCCATCATGCACACCAGAGAGGCGCGCGCGACATTGCGCAGGCTGCCAAGCTCGCCGGTCGCCAGAATGGCCTTAACGTGGGCCTCGCCGCACGCCTCGCGGAAGGCTTTCATTTCGTCATACAACGCCTGCCAGTTGCCGTTCAGCACATGGCGGCGCGAAATTACGATGTCGATTTCCTTGGCGCCCGCCGCCACGCTTTCGCGAATTTCTGCGATGCGTAGGTGCAGCGGTGACAGGCCTGCCGGGAAGCCCGTCGAGACCGCAGCAACAGGAATGTCGGTGCCCTGCAGGGCGTCAACGGCGGTTTCGATCATATCGTGATAGACGCAGATCGCACCGGTGGTAATGCCCTGCATATCAAGCGCCTTCAGCAGGTCAGCCCGTACCGGCTGGCGGGCTTTGGCGCACAGGCGGCGCACGCGATTTTGTGTATCATCGCCCGAAAGCGTGGTCAGGTCCATCAGGGTAATGGCCTTTAGCAACCAGGCTGCTTGATACTCATTTTTGACACTGCGGCGACCCGGCAATGTGGCGCAACGGCGCTCAATTGCAGAGGTATTGGCGTGCACAGATGCAACCCAATCCAGATCCAGTGGCATGACGGGAAGGCGCGGCACGGCTGTTTGATGCACCGCCTTTTGTTCGATGTGGCGTTCCATGGAGGTCCTCGAAAAACTAGGCGAACGCTTGCAGAAAATGGGCTTTTTGGCAAGCTGAGGGAGGTGCCCTTGGGCTATTTTTTGACTTTCTGGACAAAAATAGAAATCATTTTTTGAGAATAATTCTCAATTTCGTTGACTTAGTTGCAATTAATTCGCAAAGTCATTCTCAAGTAACGTTTGATTAAGGAATCCGTGAGTCATGTGGACACGTCGTATCGCGATTGCAGCTCTTGGCGCTGTGTTGGCTTTGCCTGTTTCGGCGCTGGCGGCACCTTTGAAGGTGGTCGCAACCACAGGTATGATCGCCGATGCTGTCCGTCAGGTTGGCGGCGATGAGGTTGAGGTCAAGGCACTGATGGGACCGGGTGTGGATCCCCATGCCTATCGTCAGACCCGTACGGATATTGTGGCACTGACACGGGCGGATCTGGTGCTGTGGCATGGTCTTTATCTGGAAGCCCAGATGGAAGATTTTATGCATCAGCTTGGCCGGAAAAGACAGGTGATCGCCTTGGCGGATCAGCTGCCCAAATCCCTGCTGCGGGGTCATGATGATTACGCCGATAAATTCGATCCGCACGTCTGGATGACGCCGGTCTTGTGGAAACTTATGGTGAACGAGGTTCAAGCGGCGTTGACCACAGCCCGTCCTGAGGCCGCTGCCGTCTTTGCCGCGAATGCTGCGGCGCATCAGACCGAGCTGGACGCCTTAGTGGTTTACGGCCGCGACACCTTGGCCAAAGTGCCCGAGGATCGTCGCGTGTTGCTGTCGGCCCATGATGCGTTTGGCTATTTCGGACGCGAGTACGGGTTTGAAGTTATGGGCATCCAGGGCATTTCCACACAATCCGAGGCGGGGCTGAACCGGATCAGTGAACTGGTGAACATGCTGGTGGCGCGCCAGATTACCGCGGTGTTTGTTGAAAGCTCGGTTTCGGATCGCTCGATCCGGGCCTTGATCGAAGGGGCCGCAGCGCAGGGGCACGAGGTGCACATCGGCGGTGAATTGTTCTCAGACGCGATGGGGGCTGATGGCACCTATGAAGGCACTTATGTTGGCATGCTGGATCACAATATTACCACGATTTCTGCCGCTCTGGGCGCTGAGGTGCCCGCGGGTGGGGTGAATGGCAAATTGACGGCGGGTTTCTGAACATGTTGGATTTGATCTGCGAAAATGGGGATGTGCAGACGCAGGATGGTCTGTGGGCTGATAGCCCTTTGGCCATTCGTGGCCTGACGGTGACTTATGGTCAAAAACCGGCGGTGTTTTCGGTTGATATGACCGTTGCGGCGGGGCAGATGACCGCGATCATTGGCCCAAATGGCGCGGGTAAATCAACCCTTCTCAAGGCTGCGCTGGGGATCATCCCTTCGGTGTCAGGTCGGGTGAAAGTGTTTGGCGCGGATCTGGCGCAGCAGCGCGCGCGCATTGCCTATGTGCCGCAGCGTGCCAGCGTGGATTGGGACTTTCCGACCCGTGTGATCGATGTTGTCCTGATGGGGCTGTACCGCGAAGTGGGGTTGATGGCGCGTATCCGGGGCCAACACCGCGCCCGCGCGCAGGCATGTCTGGAGCGCGTCGGTATGCAGGACTTTGCCAATCGTCAGATCGGACAGCTTTCGGGTGGGCAGCAACAGCGGGTGTTTTTGGCGCGGGCATTGGCACAGGCGGCCGATCTATATTTGCTGGACGAACCCTTTGCGGGGGTCGATGCCGCCACTGAAAAAGCGATTATTTCTGTCCTGAAATCCCTGCGCGAAGCTGGAAAAACGGTTGTGGTTGTGCACCACGACCTGGCCACCGTGCGGGATTATTTTGACAATGTGTTCCTGATCAATACGCGCAAAATTGCGGAAGGTCCGGTTGAGACCACCTTTACTGCTGATACGCTGCAAGAGGCCTATGGTGGGCGTTTGGCGGCAACGCAGGTTGATCAGTTGCAAGCTGTCGTGGGCTAGTCATGGTGCTGTTAGATGCGCTTTTACTCCAGCTGGGTTATAATGCCACGCTGGTCTCGTTGGGGGCTGCCCTTTTGGGGGCGGCGGCGGGCATCACCGGCACATTTCTATTCTTGCGCAAACGCGCCTTGGTGTCTGATGCGGTCAGCCATGCGACGCTGCCGGGTGTTTGCGTTGCCTTTCTTTTGATGGCTGCGTTTGGTGGTGATGGGCGTAATCTGGCAGGTCTGTTGCTCGGCTCTGCCTTGTCCGCTTGGGCTGGCCTATGTTGCTTGAACTGGCTGACACAACGCACCCGTCTCGCCGAAGATGCCGCCATTGGCGCGGTGCTCTCGGTGTTTTTTGGTTTTGGTGTTGTCTTGCTGACAGTGATTCAGACCTTGGGTGTTGGCCGACAGGCGGGGCTGGAAGGGTTCTTGCTGGGATCTACTGCGGGCATGTTGTTCAGTGATGCGCTGGTCATAGCGGCGGGTGGTGCCGGCGCGCTTGTTGTGATCTTGTTCGCCCGCCGCGCGCTGACCTTGGTGGCCTTTGATCCCGACTATGCCACCGCCCAGGGGCTGCCGGTTGCCAGAATTGACATGCTGATGATGGGTTTGGTGATGGCGGTCACGGTGGTTGGTTTGAAGATTGTCGGGCTTATCCTGATTGTGGCCCTGCTGATCATCCCGGCTGTCACGGCGCGATTTTGGACCGAACGATCAGAGCGGGTCGTGCTACTGGCCGGGGTCTTTGGGGCGGTGGCGGCGTATTTTGGCGCTGCGCTGTCCGCCTCAGCACCCAATTTGCCCACCGGGCCGTTGATCGTGCTGGTCAGTTTTGCGCTGTTTGCGCTGTCTTTGATGTTTGCGCCGGGGCGGGGTGTTTTGGCCGCTGTTGTGCGTCAGCGTCGGTTTCAGCGTCGGGTGCATTTGCGTCAGGGGTTGCTCGCGCTGGCGCAGGGTCAGCCCATCTATGAAGCGCTGACTCTGCGACTGCTGCGGCGGTCCGGCCTGGCGCGCGCCGATGGGGTGGCCACCGAAAGTGGCAAGGCCCGCGCGGCCAAAGCGCTGCGGGATGAAGCGCGCTGGGAAGTACTGCGGCGTGATCATGCCCATGGGCCCGCCGCGGCCCTGTACGACGGGTTGCGCGCGATTGAGACCGTTTTGACGGCCGACCAGATCGCTGAGATTGACCGCAAGATTGGTGGCCCAAAGGAGGTGCGCACGTGATCGGTGCTGAATTTGTTCCGCTGTCTCTGCCGCCTTTGCTGATTGGCACGTTTGCCGCCGTCGCCTGTGCCTTGCCGGGGAATTTTTTGCTGTTGCGCCGACAGGCGTTGATTGGCGACGCCATCAGCCATGTGGTGCTGCCGGGTATTGTGGTTGCCTTTTTGTTGACCGGGGCGATTTCAACCTGGCCCATGATGTTGGGGGCCGCTGGGGCCTCGGTGGTGGCGGTTGCGCTGATCGAGGCCATTCGCCGTTTGGGCCGTATCGAACCCGGCGCGGCCATGGGGGTGGTTTTTACCACCATGTTTGCCGCAGGTGTTTTATTGTTAGAGCAAACCGATACCTCAACCGTGCATCTGGACGTCGAACACGCGTTATATGGCAATCTCGAAAGCCTGATCTGGTTGGATGCCATCGGTTGGTCGTCCCTATGGGACCCTGTCGCTTTGGCGGGGCTGCCGCCGGAACTTCCCCGTATGGCATTGGCTCTGCTTGGGGTTGGCCTGTTTGTCACCGTGTTTTGGCGCCCGTTGAAGATTTCCACGTTTGACGAAGGTTTCGCGCAGGCCGTTGGCATCGCGACTGGGCCGTTGGGGCTTGCTCTTGTGGTCACCGCAGCCATTGCGGCCGTGGCGGCTTTTGATGCGGTGGGATCGATTATTGTGATCGCAATGTTCATCTGCCCGCCGGCGTCTGCCCGGATGATGACCGACCAGTTAGAAGTGCAGGTCGGCTGGAGCGCTATCTTTGCCACGCTCTCGGCAATTTTGGGCTATGTCTTGGCGGGCTATGGACCATTGTTGATCGGGCTCAATGATGCGGTGTCAGCGGCGGGGATGATCGCCACCGTGTCGGGCGTTATTCTGGCTATCTGTGCCCGGTTTGGCCCTTGCCGTACCCGGGCGGGTGCGCCTAGTGGCATATCGTGACGGGTGCGCAAGTCCACGTTTTGTTCTAATTTGCCGCTGGCGCAAATGCGGCTCTATATGCTAAATTTGGGGGTATGAATAGCAGTGACCCCCAAATCAGCCAAAACCAAACCGATGATGCGGCACGTCTAAACACCCGACCGGTGATCCGCCAGCTGGATGACAGCGCGATCAACCGCATCGCGGCGGGAGAGGTGGTAGAACGCCCAGCCTCAGCCGTAAAGGAACTGGTGGAAAACGCCATTGATGCCGGTGCCACGCGTATCTCTGTAGAAATCGCGGATGGTGGGAAAACCCTGATCCGAGTGACGGATGATGGGGTTGGCATGACGCCCGAAGATCTGCCGCTTGCCCTGTCCCGTCATGCGACGTCAAAAATCGATGGCAGTGATCTTTTGAACATTCACACCTTTGGGTTCCGGGGCGAGGCATTGCCGTCGTTGGGAGCGGTTGGGCGGCTGACCATCACCAGCCGTGCGGCACATCACGAGGCTGCGCAAATCCGCGTGTCTGGTGGGCAGTTGGAACCGGTTAAACCCGCAGGTCTACGCACGGGCACCATTGTTGAACTGCGCGATCTGTTTTTTGCCACGCCTGCGCGGCTGAAATTTATGCGCTCGGATCGCGCGGAAAATCAGGCGATCTCGGACACCATCAAACGGCTGGCGATGGCGGAACCCTCCATCGGGTTCACTCTGCGCGATGTGTCAGGGGGTGGCGAGGGGCGGGTGACGTTTCGCGCTGATCCCTTGCCCGGAGATCTGTTTGATGCGCTGCATGGGCGTCTGTCCCATGTTATTGGGCGTGAGTTTGCCGAAAATGCCCTACGGATTGATGCCAGCCGCGAGGGCTTGCGGCTGTATGGTTACGCGGCCTTGCCGACCTATTCTCGCGGCGCTGCCGTGACCCAGTTTTTGTTTGTGAATACGCGACCGGTGAAGGACAAAATGCTCACGGGGGCGTTGCGCGCGGCCTATATGGATTTCCTCAATCGGGATCGTCATCCTGCGGCGGCGTTGTTCATTGATTGCGACCCTGAACAGGTCGACGTCAACGTGCATCCTGCCAAATCCGAAGTCCGTTTTCGTGATCCCGGCGTTGCGCGTGGCCTGATCGTCTCGTCCTTGCGTCATGCGCTGGCCGAAGCTGGCCACCGGGCATCCTCTACTGTGGCGGGGGCGACATTGGGGGCAATGCGTCCCGAGGCCCCCACGGCCAACGGCGGGCCGCGGGTCTATCAAATGGATCGCCCGTCTTATGGCGCACGCCAACAGTCTTACGCGGCGCAATCTCCCGACCAGCCGCCCGTGCCGCCATATCCTGCGCCGCCATCGATGCCGTCAGAACCGGGTTTTGCCGAACTGGCTGACGCTTACAGTGGTCAAACCATCGAATCCCCGGTGGACACTCAACAGTTGGCTGAAGACCTGCCGTTGGGGGCCGCACGTGGGCAGGTGCATGAAAACTACATCATAGCCCAAACCCAGGATGGCATGGTGATCGTCGATCAACATGCGGCCCATGAACGGCTGGTGTATGAACGTCTGAAAGCTCAGATGGCCGAAAACGGCGTTACCGCGCAGGCTCTGTTGATTCCGGAAATTGTCCAGCTCAGCGACGGGGACTGCGCCCGCCTGTTGGATGTCTCAGACGATCTTTACAAATTTGGCCTTGGTATCGAACCTTTCGGTGGCAACGCGATCGCGGTGCGCGAAACTCCGGCCCTTTTGGGAGAGGTCAACGCCGAAGCCATGCTGCGCGACATTCTGGATGAACTCCATGACGAGGGTGAAAGCCAGCTGGTGCAAGCGCGGGTCGAGGCAATCCTCAGCCGTGTGGCCTGCCATGGCTCTATCCGCTCAGGTCGGCGCATGCGCGGAGAAGAAATGAATGCGCTCTTGCGCGAAATGGAGGCGACGCCCCATTCGGGTCAGTGCAATCACGGCCGCCCTACCTATGTTGAATTGAAACTGGCTGACATCGAACGCCTCTTTGGTCGCAGCTGACATTTTTCGGAGTTCTCATGACTGAGACGTTTGTTCCCCTCGCTTTGACTGCCCTTTTGCTGGCGGGCGCTGCCATCAGCGCGTTGATGCTGCGTCGTGCAGGGGCGCGGGCAGATCGCCTGCAGGCCGAAAACCGGGACCTATTGCACACCAACGCCGAGTTGCAGGCGGACAATGCCACGCTGCATGCAGCCGCAACGCGTCTGCCCGATGTACTGGACGAGGTAACAACCCTGCGCCGCACCTCAGACAATGAGCGTGTCGCGCGCTATCAGGCCGAAGCGCAGGTCACCGCGCTCAAGGCTGAGCACGGCGCCCGCCTTGAAGAGCTGCAACAGATGAACACCAAACTGGAGCACCAGTTTGCCTCTATGGCTTCGGGGGTGTTGAAGCAGAACTCCGAGAGCTTTCTCAATCTCGTCAGCGAAAGGTTCCAGTCTCATAAGAAAACCGCCGATGCGGATTTGGCCCAACGGCAAGCCGCGATCGAAGGGCTGGTTAAACCGCTTGACGAGAAACTGGGAGAATTTGGCAAACAGATCAAAGACATCGAACAGTCCCGCAACGAGGCCTATGGCGCCATCCGCGAGCAGGTCAAATCCCTGACAGAAGGGCAGGCGGCACTGGGCGGTGAGACGCGTAAGCTTGTGCAGGCCCTGCGCGCCCCAAAAACGCGGGGACGTTGGGGGGAGATGCAGATGCGGCAGGTTTTTGAAATGGCGGGCATGTCGGAACATGTGGATTACGAGCTGGAGAAATCCATGGATACGGACGCGGGTCAACGTCGCCCCGATGCGGTGGTTCGTATTCCCGGTGGGCGGTCCATTATTGTGGATGCAAAGACACCTTTGGAAGGGTATCTAGACGCGCTTGAGGCCGAAACGCCTGAAGAACAGGCGACGCATTTGCAACGTCACTCGGCCCATGTGCGCACCCATGTGAAACAGCTGTCGTCCAAATCGTATCAGGCGGCATTGGGGGAGACGCCGGATTTTGTGGTGATGTTTATTCCCGGAGAAACCTTTGTGTCGGCTGCCGTCGAGGCCGATGCCAGTTTGATCGAATATGCCTTTGAAAACAAAGTCCTGATTGCAACACCCACCACCCTGATGGCGCTGGTGAAATCTATTGCCTACGGCTGGCAGCAGGAAAAGATGGCGGCCAATGCGATCGAAGTGCAGAAAACCGCGCGTGATCTTTATGATCGGCTGAATACGTTCTCAAAAAACCTTGCTGCAGTGGGCAAATCCCTGTCGTCTTCGGTCAACCACTATAACAAAGCGGTTGGCTCGCTGGAGGCGCGCGTTTTGCCCTCGGCCCGGCGGTTTGAAACGATGGGCGTTGTGGCGCAAGGCGGCGAGCTGGAAAGCCCCGATTCTGTCGAAACGGAGCCGCGGCAGATGGCGTTGATTGGTTCAGATGACTAAGGGGCTCGTGGCGCGCCTGTTGGATCAGTTCCAAGCGCCGCGCGTTACCTTGTTGCATGAGGCGCAGATCGAGGCCGAACGTCTGGTGGCGCTGCTGCGCATCGGTGTTTCCGTAGGGTTGTTTGTCGCCTTACAGCTGACGGTCGACCAATTGCCAAGCGCGGCGCTGGAGTATCTGCAACGGCAGATGAATTTGGCATATCTGACCATTCTCGCTTATTTCCTGATTGGCGTTGGCAGCTTTTTGGCGGTGCGCTGCGGGGTGTTTCGGGTTTGGATGATCTGGGGCGTGGCCACGGCGGACTGTGGTTTTGTGATCGTGAACACCTGGCTGGGATTGATGAATTCGGCCTTACCGGGCAGCATGGTGTTTGCGCTGCCCTCGGTCTGGTTGTCGCCTATGGTTCTGGCCTTTGCGGTGCTGCGATTTAATCCGATGTTGCAGGCCTATTGTGTGGCGCTGATTGCCCTGGGCCTTCTCGGGCTGAGCTTTGGTGAGCCACCCCAAATCAACCCGGATGCCACTGCACGATTGATGACGGCTATGTCGGTGCCGCCTAATGTTATGCGGATTGTGATGCTGGTGCTGGCGGGGGGCGTGTTGATTGTTGCAGCCTTGCGCACGCGCACCTTGTTGCGCCGGTCGATTGTTGAGGCCGAAGAAAAGGCTTATCTCACCCGCTATCTTCCGGCGCAGCTGGCGGCTGAAATGGCCGACAGCCGGCCCGAAGCGCTACGTCAGGGGCGACATAGGCGCGCCGGGGTTTTGTTTGTCGATATCCGCGCCTTTACCCGTTGGTCCGAGGGGCGTGACCCCGAAGAAGTCGGGGCGTTTATCACCGAGTTTCGCCGCCGCGTGGAGCGGGCGACTGCCAAAAGCCGCGGAATTATTGATAAATACATCGGCGATGCGGCGATGATTCTGTTTGTGGACGATGACGCCGCAGCGCGCGGGGTGGCCTGTGGTGAGGCTCTATTGGCGGAAATGGAAGACTGGTCTGTTGCGCGTCGCGCCATTGGAGACGCACCGGTGACCGTGGGCATTGGCCTGCATATCGGAGAGGTTTTTGCCGGGGTTGTGGGTACGCAGGAGCGGCTGGAATACACGGTGTTTGGCGACACAGTAAATGTAGCGGCGCGTTTGCAAGAGCGCTGCAAAACGGCTGGTGTCTCATTTGTGGTGTCCGAGACGGTCCTCGCCGAAGCGCCAGAGGCCCGCGCGCCCGCGCGTGACGGCTGGTTCCCGCTGCAAGCGGAGGTCTTGCGCGGGCGGGTTGGGGCCATTGCCCTCTTTGGAAGGGGACCCATTGCCAGCGGCAACGCCGAAACAGAAACATAAGGTGACACCGGCGATGGCTAGACACACAGCGCGTTGGAGCGCGGCGTTAGACAGTGCGAGTTCTGATTTTTAGCAACCTAGGCATGAAGGGTGGACTATGTGGCTCCCCCCCTGTTTCGCGTTGATCACACCAAAGACCGTTTGTGATGCAAAGGCAAAACGGTCTGACCGACAGGAACGGCGCACCAAATAAGGGCCGCCTTGGCGACCCTTTGTGTGTGTTTGTGAGGAGGGCGTTGGGGGTGTTACAACATGCCTTTGGCATAGACGGCGCGCACCGAGTCGCGCTCTTCCATGCTGCTCATAAAGGTTTGGATCTTGGGGAAGTTCGCCAGCGTTACACCGTCGCCGTCCAGCCAGGTGCAGATCACATAGAGATAGAAATCCGCGAGGCAGGGCGTGTCTCCCAAAACAAACGGGCCACGCAGGCCAAAAGACGACAGATGTGCGCAGTTGTCTGTCATGTTCGAGGCCACCTTGGACTGCATGTCCTTGTAAGATGAGCGCTCAGACGCCCAGCGAGAGCCGCGCAATTTATGGGCGTGGTTCACATGCATGGTGGAGGCGAGATAGAACATCACCTCGCGCATGCGTGCCAGCAGGATCTGATCCGTTGGGCGCAGTCCGGCTTCGGGTTTTTGATCGGCGATGAATTCCAGAAGCGCGCCGGTTTCGGTCAGAATGCCACCGTTAACAACCAGGGCCGGGACGCGGCCTTTTGGGTTGATCTGTGCATAGGCAGGGCTGGTCTGCTCCTTGGCGGAAAAATCGATGGCAATTGCTTCGTATTCGACGCCGGCCTCTTCCAATGCGATGGCAACGGCGACCGAAATTGTGCGGGGGGCAAAGTAAAGTTGCATAGGGTCTCCTCCCAAGAGAAATGTGGTGGGCTCAAAGGTGGGTTTGGGCGTGTCGGCGATCTGGTGCCTCCAGATGTGGCACCGCGTTGTATAGCTCGGGGCTGAGATGTCCGGCCAGAGTGTAAAACCGGTGCACCGAACTGTTCATGATGCCGAGCACAATGCGCGCTGTGGCCTGTGGGTCTAGGTCCAGACAATGGCGCATTACCATGCCAATAACGCCGCCCGAGGTCGCAACCAGTGCGGGGCCGTGCCCAGCGGAGATGTCCTTTAACGCCGCCTGAACGCGCCCTTCGAAATCACGCCAGCTTTCGTAAGGATTCTCGATGCGCCCGTCTGCCCAGGCGGCAAAGACCTGTGGAATATGGGCGGCAAAGCCTTCGCGCTCGGTGGGGATTGCCAAACCATGCTGCTCTTCCATCGCATCCGCCAGCGAGAAATATTCCATCTCATTCAGACGTGGATCTACGATCAAATCTGCGCCAAACCCCATCGAGGTTGCCGTTTCGCGGTGGCGACGCAGGCTGCCGCAGTAAACCCGCGAGAAGCTGGTCTGGGTGTCGCGCATATGGGCGCCCAACCATCGGGCTTGTTGATGGCCAAGATCGCTGAGCCGATCATAGCTTTCTTCGTCGCGGGCACCGGTGTTGGCCTGCCCATGGCGTACTAAAGTGATGTGGCTCATGCCGTCTCCTGCCTTCTGACGGGTCCGTCTTAGGGGAGGAATTCAGCAGGGGGAAGAGCCTTGCAGTCGGGCGCGCTGTCGGCGTTACATCATGGGGGATCAAAAAACCAAAGCCATCAGAGGCAAAGGGTTGGTCGTCACCTCAGGGTGCGGCGCAGGATCAGTGGCGCTGGTATCCACGTTTCAGCATTCGGGCACGGTGGGCATCGGCTGCTAAAGAGGCTTCTTTTAAGTTGTCGAACATATCGATGGTCTGCTGGCCGTCGTGTCCGCTCATGCCCCATTCGCGCAGCACGGACACTTCGCTAAAGAGGTTCATCGCCAGTTCGATTCGGTAAAATCGGGCTGGTGCGTGTGCGGATTGGGAGTACAGCAGACAGGTCGCCATAGAGACAGCCTAGCGCCGGTTTTTTGGGGGATCAAGCCTGTTGCCGCTGGGGGGCTACGGGGGTCAATCCCAGGTCACATCGCCCAGAAAAATATAGCCAGCCCCATAGATTGTTTTGATCAGTTGTGGGTTTTTGGGGTCTTCGCGCAGTTTGGTGCGCAGGCGAGAGACCCGTACATCCATCGCCCGATCAAAGCTCTCCCCCGCGACACCCCCAAAGGTTTCCTGCATTTGTGCGCGAGAAATCAGGCGTTTCGGGTTCTCCAGAAACAGGCGCAATACTTCTGCTTCGGCTTGTGAAATGCTGACCTCCTGCGCGTCTGTATCACGCATCACAAAGCGATCAAAATACGCCGTCCACCCGGAAAACTGTGCAACGGTTGAGGATGCGAGCTCGGTGGTGCGGGTGCCAACACGCAGCCGGGCGCGAATACGGGCGACGACTTCGATGGGGTCAAAGGGTTTGGTGATGTAGTCATCCGCGCCCAATTCCAGTCCCGCCACGCGGTCCTGCACCTGCGCACGGCCAGAGATAATGATCACCGCCGCGCCTGAGGCCGCAGCCAACCGATGCACCAGTGCCAGCCCATCTGTGTCCGGCAGAGACAAATCGATCAGGCACACATCTGGAGACAGACGTTCAAGGGCGATTTCAAATTCACGCGCGCGTCCAAAGGTTTGCGTCCGAAAACCGGCCTCTTCCAGCGTCTGGCTGAGCAGCTGGCGCACCTCTGGTTCGTCATCCAGAATGGTCACTAGGGCCTGTGTCATGAGCGGCGCTCCGGGTTAATAAGCTGGGACAGCTGATGTGTGGTAAAGGGTTTACGCAGCACCGGCGCGCGTTTCAACGCCAGGCGGAACAACGGATCAGTGGTGGGCATTGAGGTCATTAATATGACGGGCGGACTGACTTCGGGCAAACGGTCCAGCAAATCTAAGCCGCTTGCCTCTCCGGCGAGTTTCACGTCTGACAGCACCAAGGAGATGTCGGGCAGATCCGCCAACAGGGCGCTGGCCTCTTCTACCGACACGGCTTCAATGACATTGTAGCCAAGATCGATCAGCATGTCGCGAAAGGTTTCTCGCAGATGGTCTTCGTCCTCGACCAAAAGCGCCATCCCGCCGCCAGGGGCCGGGGCCAGCCGATACGGCAGGCGCAGAGTCACCGAGGCGCCAGAGGGCGTATTGCCGAGGCGCATCTCGCCGCCGGCCAGTTTGACCATGTCGTAGACCATCGACAATCCGAGCCCTGATCCCTCGCTGCCCTTGGTGGTGAAAAACGGGTTCAACGCATGTTCAAGTGCAGCCGCCGAAAATCCCGGACCTGTATCGCTGACCTGGAGCTCCAGCCAGGTTTCACCAATGTCGTGGGCGGTCACTGTGATTTGCCCCGAGCTGCCACAGGCGTCGCGGGCATTGAGCACCAGATTCACCAGCGCGTCCTGCAATTTGCCCGCGTCCAATAGCAGCGGAGGTTCGGCTGCATGGTTCAAAATCGACAAGCCAACGCCACGCGGCAAGGACGCCGAGGCCAAAATTCGCAGCTCATCCAACAGCGTTTGCATGCGCGTGGCCTGTGGTCGCAGCGGTCGGGTGCTGGTCATTTCCGCAATACGGTGGAGCAGCCGCCCGCCGCGGCGCGCGGCGGATTGCGTGGCCTGCACCAGTGCCTCAGCCTCCGGTTCAAGCGTCATTTTCTGCAACTTGCTTTGCAGGCCCATAATGATGGTCAGCAGGTTGGAAAAATCATGCGCCAGCCCATTGGTCATTTGCGCGGCTGTTTCTCGTTTGCTGACCTGTTGAAGGGCAACGCGCGCCTGCGTTTCTTCGGTGACATCCATCGACAGGATATACACCCCTCCCTGTTGGTCGGGCGTAAAGGCCACGCGCACACGGCGGCGGCTGCGTTCTTCGGTGAACTCAAAAACCGGTGATGCCCCTTTATAGGCCGCCAGAAGGTAGGGTTCGATTCGGTCATAGCTAACGTCACCCAGAATATCGCGGGTGTGGCGTCCGACGATGTCCGTGTCTCGATTCGGAAAAACCTCACTGATTCTCTTGTTGGTGTAGGTATAGACCCCTTCGGCATTCACGTGGGCGATATGGGCTGGCATCATCTCGGTGGTCAGCCGGGTGCGTCGTTCCATATCGGTCAGCTGGCGCTGGGTTTCTTCCAGTGCATTGACGCTAGAAGCAAGCTTGCGGTTGGTGGCTGACAGCTCTTCAGTGTGCGCGATTAGCTTGTCTGACAGCTCTTCCGAGCGCGTGCGCAGCAGCTGTTCGATCCGTTTGGTGCGGCTGATATCTGTGTAAACCGTCACCCAGCCGCCTTGCGGTAAGGGGAATCCCTCGACCGAAATCACCTGCCCGTTGGGGCGCGTGCGTTCAAAATAGTGCGGAACAAAATTTAACGCCTGATCAATGCGAGTCTGCACAAAGGCGTCGATATCTTCAATCGCTCCGTAGTCGCCGCTTTGCGCAATAAACCTAAGCGTGTCCTCAAACGAACCACCGGGTGTGGCCAGTTCATCGGGTAGGTCAAACATTTCCTGAAATCGACGATTGCAAACGGCCAGTCGTAAGTTGTTGTCATAAATAGACAAAGCCTGTGCAATCAAGTTCAGTCCAGCCGCTGTCATGGCGGTGTTAGAAGTGTCTGATTGGTTCATTTCGCCTCCGTCTATCGCGCGTATCATCGGTATGTTTGGGTCATTCTGTCCAGAGCCAGTTTCCAGACGCGACGTTATTTTCTTCTGTCGGGCGAGGTCTGTAACAATTCGTTAGGATTGTGAAAACATGGCGAAAAACTTCAACGAGAGACTGGCAGCGTTCAATGCAGAACTAGACCATAGGGTCTGCCTGGCCAACGCGCCAGAAGGGGAGGACGAACATTGGAAAAGGCGCAGAGAGAGGCCGGACAGGACATATCGCTTGCGGCGCTGTTGCGACGCAACGCACGTAAGTTTGCAGATCGCCCGGCGTACCGCGAAAAGGAATTTGGCATTTGGCAATGCTGGACCTGGGCGGAAGTAGAAGTTGAGATCACCAATCTCGCACTAGGATTGATTGACCTTGGGCTGAACGAAGGGGACTTTGTCGCGATCATCGGTCGCAATCGTCCCGCGTTGTATTGGTCCATGGTGGCGGTACAGATGGCGGGCGGCGTGCCCGTGCCATTGTATCAGGACGCGGTTGCCGAAGAGATGGAATATGTGTTGGGCCATTGTGGCGCGCGTTTTGTCATCGCCGGTGATCAGGAACAGATCGACAAAGTGGTCGATGTGCAGGAACAGCTGCCGAAGCTGAAGCAGATGATCTATCTGGATCCACGCGGCCTGCGTAAATACGACCACACACAATTGCACGCCTATACAACAGTTCAGGCGAATGGGGCTGAGCGCCGCGACAAGCTGGCGCCGATCATGGAAAAGCGCATTGCTGCGATGACCGCTGATAGCACCTGCATCATGCTGTATACTTCGGGCACCACTGGCAAACCCAAGGGTGTTGTGTTGTCCAATCGCAATGTGATTGAAACTGCACGCAATTCGGCGAAGTTTGATCACTTGCGTTCGGATGAAAACATCCTGTCTTACCTGCCGATGGCATGGGTTGGGGATTTCATCTTTTCGGTCGGTCAGGCCTATTGGTGTGGCTTCTGCACCAATTGCCCCGAAAGCCCGGACACAATGATGACCGACCTGCGCGAAATAGGCCCGACCTATTTCTTTGCGCCACCGCGCGTGTTCGAAGGTCAGCTGACCAACGTTATGATCCGTATGGAAGATGCCAGCCCATTGAAACGGGCGATGTTCCACCATTTCCTGAACCACGCTCAAAAAGTGGGTGGCGATCTGTTGGACGGCCGTCCGGTTGGTCTGTGGGATCGCTGCAAATATGCGCTGGGGAATGTGCTGGTTTACGGTCCGTTGAAGGACACGCTGGGCTATGGTCGCATTCGCGTCGGCTATACTGCCGGTGAAGCGATTGGCCCTGAAATCTTTGCATTTTTCAGGTCGCTTGGGATCAATCTAAAGCAACTATACGGTCAAACCGAAGCCACCGTATTCATCACGCAGCAACCTGATGGTCAGGTGCGTGCGGATACAGTGGGCGTACCCTCCCCCGAGGTCGAGATACGCATCGCAGACAATGGTGAAATATTTTACCGCTCACCGGGTGTGTTTGTGGAGTATCTCGACAACCCGGCATCCACTGCCTCCACCAAAGATGCCGATGGCTGGGTGGCGACAGGGGATGCCGGATTTATTGAAGAAAGTTCAGGTCATCTGCGGATCATCGACCGAGCTAAGGACGTTGGCAAAATGGCCGACGGCAGCATGTTTGCGCCTAAGTTTGTTGAAAACAAACTGAAATTCTACCCCGACCTGCTGGAAGCCGTTCTTTTTGGCGACCAGCGTGACCGGTGTGTGGCGTTCTTGAACATCGATCTGACGGCTGTGGGCAACTGGGCCGAGCGTAACAATATCGCTTACGCCTCGTATCAAGAGCTGACTGCCCACCCGAAGGTTTTGGAGACGCTTGCCAGCCATGTGGCTGAGGTCAACAAATCTGTGGCAGAAGATGACATGCTGTCCGGCTGTCAGATCCACCGTTTTGTGGTCTTGCACAAAGAACTGGACGCAGACGACGGCGAAATGACCCGCACACGCAAGGTGCGTCGTCGCGTGGTCGAAGAAAAATACGCCGACATTATCGCAGCTTTGTATGACGGATCCGAGACCATCTCAACCGCCACCGAAGTGACCTATGAGGATGGCCGCAAGGGAGAAATCCGCGCGACGCTGACCTTGATGGATGCGGAGATCGCGACCCCTAAAAAAATGCGGGTGGCGGCAGAATGAGACAGAGCAAAATAGATCAGATTTGGACGTGTAGGGGGGGGAGCGCATGACAGACGTGACAGACAGTTATGTAACGCCAGACGGGCGCACCATTGGTGGCGTGGTGATGGAGATGAACAACATCACCCTGCGCTTTGGCGGTGTGGTAGCGATCAAGGATATCTCCTTTAATATCCGCGAGGGCGAAATCCGTTCCATTATTGGTCCCAACGGGGCTGGTAAATCCTCCATGTTGAACGTGATTTCCGGGTTCTACGTGCCACAAGAGGGCGAAGTGCTGTTCCACGGCAAAAAGCGCCCGCCGATGCGCCCCTATGAGGTGGCCCGTCAAGGCATTGCACGGACCTTCCAGAACATCGCGTTGTTTGAAGGCATGAGCGTTTTGGACAACGTCATGACCGGGCGACTCAACTACATGAAAACAAACATTTTTCAGCAGGCCTTGTGGAAGGGCCGCGCGGAAGCTGAAGAAGTTGAAAACCGTGCCGTGGTCGAACGGATCATCGATTTCCTTGAGATCCAGCACATTCGAAAAACACCTGTTGCACGGTTGCCTTACGGTTTGAAAAAACGCGTCGAGCTGGCCCGGGCGCTGGCGGCTGAGCCAAAGCTTTTGCTGCTGGATGAACCCATGGCGGGCATGAACGTCGAAGAAAAAGAGGACATGAGCCGCTTTATTCTGGATGTGAACGACGAATTTGGCACCACCATCGCGCTGATCGAACACGATATGGGCGTGGTCATGGACCTGAGCGACCGTGTGGTTGTGATGGATTATGGTCGCAAGATTGGTGACGGCACCCCGGCAGAGATCCTGAGCAATCAGGCGGTTATCGACGCCTATCTGGGGGTGAGCCATGACTAGTGTTTTGCAAAATTTTCGCGGTGCACCAGCCATACACCCTGTGTGCACCCCCTGTATGCCATCGCGGCACGTAATGGAGGCCTGCCATGTCTGAGCAATGGATCTTTGCCCTTGAGGTGACTCTAAATGGTTTGATGGCGGGGGTGCTTTATGCACTGGTCGCACTGGGCTTTGTGTTGATCTACAAGGCGTCTGGAATTTTCAATTATGCCCAAGGTGTGATGGCGCTGTTTGCTGCGATGACCCTGGTGGGTATCATGCAGGGGCAGGTGCCGTTCTCGCATGTGATTAATGCGCTGTTTGGTACTCATGTCACCCATTTCGGATGGAGTGTGCATGGTTTCCTGGCCATCTTGCTGACGGTTGTGGTGATGATTGGTTTGGCCTGGCTGGTGCAGGTCCTTGTGATGCGACATTTGGTTGGCCAAGAACCGATCATTCTGTTCATGGCGACGATTGGGTTGGCGTATTTCCTGGAAGGGGTCGCCGATTTGATGTGGGGATCCGAGATCAAGACGCTGGACGTGGGTCTGCCGCAGGGCATCAACCTATGGATTGATGAGACGACGCTGAACTGGTTTGGCTATGGCTTCTTCATCGACAACCTGGACATCGTGGCCACCTGCATTGCGGCGCTTCTGGTTGGTGGGCTGGTTCTGTTCGCCCAGTACACCAAACAGGGCCGGGCGATGCGTGCGGTTGCGGATGATCACCAGGCGGCTCTGTCTGTCGGGATTTCGCTGAACTTCATCTGGGTTTTGGTGTGGTCGGTTGCAGGGTTTGTGGCTCTGGTTGCAGGCATTGTCTGGGGCACCAAATCTGGTGTGCAGTTCTCACTGTCTTTGATCGCGCTGAAAGCACTTCCGGTGCTGATGCTGGGTGGCTTTACCTCAATTCCGGGCGCCATTGTCGGCGGGCTGATCATTGGGGTTGGTGAGAAACTGTTTGAATTTGCCATCGGCCCACTGGTGGGCGGGGCGACCGAAAACTGGTTCGCCTATGTGCTGGCACTGTTGTTCCTGGTGTTCCGTCCGCAGGGTCTGTTTGGGGAGAAGATCATTGAGCGCGTGTGATACAGTTTCCGCTGCTGGCGCCCCCGTGTCGCGCTGCGCCACGAGACCCGCCCGCCCGGAACCTGCGCCCCGCAATCGTGGCCAGCGTCAGGCTTCGGTCTGGCGCACGGCAGCCACCAAAAGTGCCGCCGCGAGTGACACAACAAGTGTGAGCGCAAGCGAGAAGCTGCCCAAAATGGCATTGAGCACTAAGGTCAGCACCCCTGCGCCACAGAGCGCAAGAAACAACAATGACCACAGCCCGTTTGACGCATCGCGCGCTGGCTGTGGCGCCCGTGGAGCTGCTGGCGTGACCGCCAGAAGATTGGCGTCTTCAACAGTTTCGAGCAGTTTTGATTTGGCCGCACGCAGTTCGGTGTCCGTAAGGTCACCTCTTGCCCGCGCCGCATCAAGCTGTCGCAGTTCATCTATGATTGCCGTCATGGCACCCACCCATTTTACCCAGGCCAAGTGTAGCAAAATCGGCGTCGCGCCACAGGAAAAATCAGATTTTTCTGACAAGGCGGTTAACCGAGCGGCGGCACAGAGCCGCGTTGCGCGCTGGACACCGACGCGGAGTCATCTGGCTGTTTTAACCGAGATTGTGCCTGTTACGGCGCGTCTACAGGAGGCGGAGATCTGAGCTATGTTCTATCGTGAAGCTGGAGATTTTAAGACAACCTATGCCGAGGATGGTCAGACTTTTCCCATCCGGTTTGACCGTTATCGTTACTTTGCGGTGCTGATTTTCGCCTTTGGCGTGGTGCCGTTCATGGTTAACGACTATTGGGCCAACGCGCTGCTTTTGCCCTTTTTGATCTACGCGATTGCGGCGATTGGGTTGAATATTCTGGTGGGGTATTGTGGACAGGTGTCGCTGGGCACCGGCGGATTTATGGCTGTGGGGGCGTATGCCTGCTATAAATTCATGACCTCATTCCCCGAAGTTTCGATGTTTGTGCACGTGTTGCTGGCCGGCGGTGTGACCGCAGTGGTTTGCGTGGCCTTTGGATTGCCCTCGTTGCGGATCAAAGGGTTTTACCTGGCGGTGGCAACCCTCGCGGCACAGTTCTTCCTGGTCTGGTTGTTCAACCGGGTTCCATGGTTCTACAACTATTCCGCTTCGGGTCAGATCAATGCGCCGGAACGCGAAGTTCTGGGTGTGATCATCACAGGTCCTAATGCACCTGCATGGGCGACCTATATGTTCTGCCTGGTGTTCTTGACGGTTTGTGCCTTGGTGGCGCGTAATCTGACACGCGGCACGGTTGGCCGCAGCTGGATGGCGATCCGCGACATGGATATTGCGGCTGAAATTATCGGGGTGAACCCGTTGAAAGCCAAGCTGACGGCCTTTGCTGTGTCGGGCTTCTTTATCGGCATCTCGGGCGCGTTGTTCTTTGCGGTTTATCTCGGCGCGGTCGAGGTTGGCGAAGCCTTTGGCATCAGCAAATCCTTTTTGGTGCTGTTCATGGTGATCATTGGCGGGCTGGGATCGATCTTTGGGGCCTTTGCGGGCGCTGCATTCCTAGTGTTGCTGCCGGTGGTTCTGAAAGTGGTTGGCGTTGATGTGTTGGGCTGGCCCACGGATATCGTGGCGCATTTCCAACTGGTGATCGTGGGCGCCTTGATTGTGCTGTTCCTGATCCTTGAACCACACGGTCTGGCGCAGCTGTGGCGCGTCGCAAAAGAAAAACTGAGACTCTGGCCTTTCCCACACTGATGGGGGCGGTCAAGGCGGCGTACGAAAAAATAACAGACAGACAGCGTACGTCATATGAAACTGTCGGATGATCTAGGGAGGATATAAGCCGATGAAACTGAAACTGACAACACTGGCCTTAACGGCAGTCATGGCTGCAGGGCCAGCCATGGCGGATCTCGTTTTCCCCTGGCTGAGCTATCGCACAGGACCTTATGCGGCGGGTGGTATCCCGTTGGCGGATGGCTATAGCGATTACTTCACGCTGGTGAATGAACGGGATGGCGGCATTGGCGGATTGCCTGCTCGGGTGCTTGAATGCGAAACCGGGTACAACACCGAAAAAGGTGTGGAATGTTATGAATCAACCAAAGGCGAAGGCGCCTTGGTGTATCAACCTCTGTCCACCGGGATTACCTATCAGCTGATCCCAAAAGTGACCGCGGATAACATTCCGATGCACACCATGGGCTATGGCCGGACGTCGGCCAAGAACGGCAAGGTGTTCAGCCACGTGTTCAACTATCCCGTAAACTATTGGGATGGTGCCTCGATTGCGGTGAACCACGTTCTGGATCTCAACGAGGGATCTCTTGAAGGCAAGAAGATCGTGCTGCTTTACCACAACTCGGCCTACGGTAAGGAGCCAATCCGGACCCTGGAAGAGCTGTCTAAGAAGCATGGCTTTGATCTGACGGCGTTGCCTGTGGATCACCCAGGTCAGGAGCAGAAATCGCAATGGCTGCAGATCCGCCGTGAGCGCCCGGACTATGTGTTCATGTGGGGCTGGGGTGTGATGAACCAGGTCGCCATTCAAGAAGCCTCCAATATCCGCTTCCCGATGGAAAACTTCATCGGCGTGTGGTGGTCCGGTGCTGAGATCGACGTTCTGCCCGCTGGTGAAAAGGCCAATGGCTACAAATCTTTGGCCTTGCATGACACCGGTAAGGGTTTCCCGATCTATGACGACTTGCAGAAGTACGTTGTAGACGCGGGCAAAGCTTCGGGTTCCGGCGATCAATTGGGTACGGTTCTGTACAACCGGTCGCTGTATCTGGGCTTCCTTGCTCACATGGCGGCGCTGAAGGCGCAGGAAATCCACGGTGTGGACGAGATCACGCCAGCGATGATGCGCGACGGTATGGAATCTTTGGAGATCACCGAGGAGATGATGCAGAAGGCGGGCCTGCCTAACTTTGGGCCTGAGTTCAGCGTCAACTGCGAAAACCACGGTGGCCCAGGTCTGGGCATGGTCCAGCAATGGGACGCAAATGCCAAATCCTGGAGCCTGATCACCGATCCAATCGCGTCGGACAAAGATGTGGTGAACCCACTGATCCTTGCCGACTCTGGTGCCTTTGCTGCTGAAAACAAGATTGCAGAGCGCTGTAACTAAAGACTGGTTGTGCCCCGTCGTGTGGCGGGGCACAGCACACAATTTTCATAGTGTCAGGAGCCCAAAAGGATGCAGGCTGCACAGAATTCTACAGACCGCGATCCAGCTGAAAGCCTGCTGGATGTGAACAATATCGAAGTGATCTACAATCACGTGATCCTTGTCCTTAAAGGCGTCAGCTTGAATGTACCCAAGGGCGGAATCACCGCGCTGCTGGGGGGGAATGGTGCGGGAAAAACAACCACGCTCAAGGCTATTTCCAATCTGCTGAAATCCGAACGTGGCGAGGTGACCAAAGGCGCGATCAGTTATCACGGGAAGAATATCCATTCGCTGGATCCCGCAGATCTGGTGCGTCAGGGGGTGATCCAGGTGATGGAAGGGCGTCATTGTTTTGAACACCTGACCGTCGAGGAAAACCTGTTGACCGGTGCGTATACGCGCTCTGATGGGCAGGCCAATGTGCAGGCGGATCTGGAGATGGTGTATAGCTATTTCCCACGTTTGAAAGAACGTCGGAAAAGTCAGGCGGGGTATACCTCGGGTGGTGAGCAGCAGATGGTTGCCATGGGGCGTGCCTTGATGAGCCGGCCAGAAATGATCTTGCTGGATGAACCTTCTATGGGTCTTGCGCCGCAGTTGGTGGAGCAGATTTTTGAGATCGTCAAAGCGGTGAACGAAAAAGAAGGCGTGACCTTCTTGTTGGCGGAACAGAACACCAACGTGGCGCTGCGATATGCCCATTACGGTTACATCTTGGAATCCGGACGCATCGTTATGGACGGCCCGGCAGCTGAGCTGCGGGAAAATCCAGACGTCAAAGAGTTCTACCTTGGCATGTCCGAAGACGGGCGCAAAAGCTTTCGGGATGTGCGTTCTTATCGTCGTCGGAAGCGGTGGTTGAGCTGAACAGGGGCAGGTGACATGAATTTTTATGATGCATTGGAAACCCGCTCGCAGGACGAGCGTTTGGCAGCCCAACTTGTGGGTGTGAACGCTCAAATTGCGCGGGTGACAGGCGCGCCGGGGGCGTATCTGCAAGATGTCGCACCCTTGCAGGATCTGGCCGGATTGGCCGAGCTGCCGGTGTTACGCAAAGCTGATCTGGTGGCCGCTCAGGCCATCACCCCACCCTTTGGTGCTGTGCCAGTCGGCGATGTCGAGCATGTGTTCCAATCTCCGGGCCCGATTTATGAACCCGGTAGCCATGCGCATGATTGGTGGCGGTTGGGGCGCTTTTTGCATGCGGCGGGCGTCGGCCCGACGGATGTAGTGCACAATTGTTTTGGGTATCATCTGACGCCTGCCGGCATGATCTTTGAAAACGGCGCGCGGGCGGTTGGTGCACGTGTTCTGCCTGCGGGCACTGGTCAGACCGAACTTCAGGTCACTGCGGCACGCGATGTCGGAGCCACGTCATATGCGGGAACACCGGATTATCTGAAGGTGATTCTGGACAAGGCCGATGCCATGGGCGTCACCTTGGGCTTTACCAAGGCAACCGTCGGCGGCGGTGCATTGTTTCCCTCTCTGCGGCAGGAGTACGCCACGCGCGGCATCTCTTGTTTGCAATGTTATGCCACAGCGGATCTGGGCAATGTTGCCTATGAAAGTCAGGCGATGGAGGGGATGATTGTTGATGAGCAGGTAATCATCGAAATCGTTACGCCGGGAACAGGTCGCCCTGTTGCGCCGGGGGAAGTTGGCGAAGTGGTGGTGACAACACTGAACCCTGATTACCCGCTGATCCGGTTTGCCACCGGCGATCTGAGCGCGGTGCTGCCCGGCGTATCGCCTTGTGGACGCACCAATATGCGGATTGCAGGCTGGATGGGGCGTGCGGATCAAACCACCAAAATCAAAGGCATGTTTGTGCGTCCGGAGCAGGTCGCGGCCTTGGTTGATAAACACGCCGAAATTGAGCGCGCCCGCGTCATCGCCAGCCGCGATGGTGAAATGGACGCCATGACCGTGCAAATCGAAGCGAGGGGCGGTGATGCGCAGTCCTATGCGCGGTCTGTTGTGGAAGTTTTGAAACTCAAAGGCAGCATCGAAGTGCTGGAACCTGGGAGCCTGCCGCGTGATGGCAAGGTGATCGAAGACCAGCGCGTCTATGACTGATCCGGTG
This sequence comes from uncultured Paracoccaceae bacterium, assembly GCA_947492585.1. Lineage (GTDB taxonomy): Bacteria > Pseudomonadota > Alphaproteobacteria > Rhodobacterales > Rhodobacteraceae > Epibacterium. The sequence continues at coordinate 5,487 of CANLND010000006.1, read as the reverse complement.
GGGTGCCAGTTTTCACACTGGCATTTCTGATAGAAATCATCGAAATAAGGGCAGCACGTTGACGAGGCCCTTCGCATGACCGATGTCCCCTCCCCAAAAGACCTTGCGCCCCACGGCAGCCGCCGGGGGCGCAAAAGTGGCAGCGGCCTCTTTTCTGGGGTGGGATTGTTGGTGGCCGCGGCCAGTCTATTGCCTATGTTGGCGGTGGTGCTGGCGGCGCTGACCGGGGGGTTGGACACCGTTTCGCATTTGGTGGACACGGTGATGCCGCGCTATGCGGCGACAACGCTGTTTCTGGTTGTGATGGTGGCCACGGGCACGTTTGCGATAGGGGTCGGCGCGGCCTGGTTGGTCACGATGACCCGTTTTCCCGGCGTGCGACTGTTTGAAATGTTGCTGGTGCTGCCATTGGCCTTTCCGGCCTATGTACTGGCCTATGCGTATACCTATGTGCTGGACCATCCCGGCATTGTGCAGTCCAGTTTGCGGGCTGTGATGGGCTGGGGCCCGCGTGAGTATTGGTTCCCTGAGATCCGATCCGTACCCGGAGCCGCCTTGATGCTGGTTCTGGTACTGTATCCTTATGTTTACCTCCTGGCTCGCGCGGCGTTTATGCAGCAGACGGCGGGTGCCTTTCTGGCGGCGCGCGCTTTGGGTCACAGCGCGTTTAGCGCCTTTTGGCGGGTCAGCCTGCCGATGGCGCGACCTGCCATTGCCTCGGGGGTGTTGCTCGCGGTGATGGAGACCATCGCGGATTTTGGCACGGTTGCGTATTTTGGTGTGCAGACCTTTGCCACGGGGATTTACACCAGTTGGTTTTCACTCGCGGATCGTGGCGGCGCGGCGCAGCTGGCGTTGTGCCTGTTGATTTTTGCACTGTTCCTGTCGGTGGGCGAACGCAGCAGCCGAGGGCGGGCGAAGTACCATCAGGCAGGCAAACAACACAGCCGGATGCCACCGGCAGAACTGACCGGGTGGCGGCGGAGCATTGCATGGGGGCTGTGTGCGATTCCGGTTCTGTTGGGATTTGTGCTGCCAGTGGTGATCTTGGTCAATATGGGGCTGGAATCTGAACAGAACCTGCTGAGCCGCCGTTACATCGGTTTCATCCAGAATTCTCTGACGCTGGCCAGCGTCGCCGCCTGTGTCACGGTGGTGGCCGCAGTCTGTCTAGGGGTATTTCAGCGGCTGCGTCCGGGGCGGATGTCCGCAATGGCGGCGTATGTCTCTCGACTGGGATATGCCGTTCCGGGGGGCGTGATTGCGGTGGGGCTGATGGTGCCGTTTGCGGCGTTCGACAATACGCTGGACGCCTGGATGCGGGCCACGTTTGATATTCGCACCGGTTTGTTGGTGACCGGATCCATCTGGCTGTTGGTTCTGGCCTATATGGTGCGGTTCCTGTCGGCGGCGTTGGGGGCCTATGAGGGCGGACAGGCCACGGTACATGCCAATATGGATGCCGCGGCGCGCTCGTTGGGGCATGGGCCGGTTGCCATGCTACGCCGGGTGCATCTGCCATTGTTGACGCCAAGCCTGCTGACCGCGTTGCTGATTGTGTTTGTCGACGTAATGAAAGAACTCCCGGCGACCCTGATTATGCGGCCGTTCAATTACGACACGCTGGCGGTGCAGGCCTATCGGCTGGCGTCTGATGAGCGACTGGAAGGCGCAGCCGTGCCCTCGCTGGTGATCATGGCGGTGGGGCTGATCCCGGTCATTTTGATTTGTCGTCAGGTCGGGCGGCGCTAACTGCGCCACCATGCGTCGATATCGTCGCGTGTGATACGCTCGGCCGGACCAAGCGCCACCAATGTGGTCGTTTCTGCGTCACAGCGTTTGGCTTCGACGTGCTGGCCCACCACATGCAGGCGATACGCGCCACCGGTGGTCAGCACAAAGCCTTTCATCCGATACAGACCCGCAGGGCGGGCGGCGAGTTTGTCGCCCAGTTTGCGACGGTCCAGCACATCCGTGCTGTGATGATGCCATGTGGTATAAGCCGGATGAGCGGCTGGCGTCTGGCCTTTGGGCAACGGGATCACATCAAACAGGAGATCGGCAATCGGGGCGTCTGACAGAACGGTTGGGGGGCGTGGGTTGAGGTTTTTGAGATGTGGCATGAGGGGGGGCGAGGGTTGATCACTTTTGCTGATCAGCACCAGATCGGCGGCTTTGATTTGCTGGCCGATCTGCGGGGCAAGCAGGGGATCCTCCAGCAGATCAGGCCCGTTGATGCCATCAACCAGCGTGACAATGCCGCCATATCGCAGGTCGCCCTGTGCCATCACCGTATCAGCAATAGCCAGCGGGTCTGCGATGCCGCTGGCTTCGATCACCAAATGATCAGGTCGGGTGTCTCGCGCCAGAACGTCAAACAACGCCCGCGTCAGATCGTCGCCCATAGAACAGCACACACAGCCATTGCTTAGCGCAACCGTATCTCCATCCGCCTGCTGGATCAGGGTGTCATCGATGTTGATGGCGCCAAAATCATTGACAATCACGGTCAGGTTCAACCCGTGCGGCTCTGCCAAGAGCCGGTTGATCAGCGTGGTTTTGCCTGCGCCCAGATAGCCGCTGACAATGGTCACCGGAATGCGTGTGCTTTGCATGAGAGATGTCCTGTCGCCTTGCCTGGGGCAGCTATAAGCGGGGCTGTTTCCTCTTTTCAAGTGTTATTCAGGGCGCGGGATTGTCACCGCTATGCGTAGAGCTGCGCGGTGGTTTCTGGCCGTAGAATGCGCGGGGGCAAACCTGCTCGTCAGATACGAAAAAGGGCGCGGAAAAATCCGCGCCCTGATCAAGACAACAGCCGTGTCTGGGGGTTATTTCCAGTCGACTTCGTTAAAGATTTTCTGCGCTGTGGGGATGTTTTTGGCGACATCGGCCAGCACAACATCATCGGCTTTGAACTCACCCAAAGCGGCAACGCTGGGGGCCAGTTCAACATTGGCCACCACGGGGAATTCATCGTTGCCATTGGAGAAATATTGCTGCGCCTGATCCGAGGCCAGATACTCGAGGAACTTCACCGCGTTGTCTTTGTTGGGCGCGTGGGCTGCAACGCCGCCGCCTGACAGGTTCATGTGGGCGCCTTGGGCGTCTTGATCGGGGAAGACCCACCCCAGCATATCGCGGCTGTCGGACAGGCCTTTGACGTTTTTGCGGATCGAGCGCGCAAAGTAGTAAGAGTTCGAAACCGAGATTTCGCATTCACCTGACACGATGCCGCGCAGCTGGTCGGTGTCGCCACCTTGGGGCGCGCGCGCCATGTTGGCCACCACACCTGCGGCCCAGTCTTTGGCAACGGCTTCGCCGTGATGTGTCACGATCGAGGCCAGCAGGGTCTGGTTGTAGGTGTTGGTCGACGAGCGGATGCAGACCTGACCTTTGTAATCTGGTTTGGCCAGATCCAGGTAGGAGGCGGGTGGGTTGGTCACGTCGGCCTTGTCAAAGAAAATGATGCGGGCACGTTGCGAGAAGCCGAACCATTGGTTGTCGGTGTCTTGCAGGTTGGCAGGGACCGCAGCTTCCAGCACGTCGCTGTCGATCGATTGCAGGATGCCTGCGTTTTTGGCGCGGGCCAGACGCGAGGTATCAACAGTCAGCAGGATATCTGCGGGCGAGTTCGCGCCTTCGGCTTCCATACGGGCGATCAGCTCGTCGGCTTTGCCTTCGATGCGGTTGATGGTGATGCCTGTGGCGTCTTCGAAATCAGAATACAGACGCTCGTCGGTGTCATAGTGACGCGAAGAGTACAGGTTCAGCTCACCTTCGGCAGCAGCAGAAGTAGCAACAACGGCGGTCAAAGCGCCAGCCAGCAGATGTGTCGATTTCATCGTAACGATTCCTAAGTTCAAAGACGCGATGGGTGGGAGTAACCCGACTGATTTAGTCGATTAATCTATTTCAGCGCGAATGCAACTAAAAACTGACAAATTTAGTCGGAAAGTTTATCGCATCGAATGCTGCGCGCACGGCTATAGGTTTAGAGAGGGTTTTTTTGGGGGGGCAAGCTTGGCTGTGGCAGGAGTGCCTGCGGCATCTCTGCGGGCATTTCTGACCTTCGCTGCAAATGCCCTACTGGCGGCTTGGGTGAACCCTCCCCAAAACGGTGCTTTTTTGAAAAACTTAGCTACTGGCTAAAGCCTCAAGTTCGGCGATGTAACGCCTTTCATCACGCGAGGAACAAACCTCAGCCGCTTCTATGAACATCCGGTCAATTTGGACTTGAGCCATTGGGTCAAGACGCGCACCATTGGCAATGAGCATGCGTCCGACATATGGCGAGCAGCGACCAAAGACAGTTTCAAACAAAGGTGTGCGGCCATAGGTATTTAGGCCATTGGGATCCGCGCGCCAACGTAACAGAGTACGCACCGTGTCCAGTTCCCCGCCGCCTGCGGCCTTGGAAAGCGCCAGATCCCCATGGTTATCAGGTGTCGAAAAATTTGCACCGGCAGCTCCTAAAAGATCAAGAATTTCTACGACGATTGCCTCGTTGCCCGGATCTGCAAAGTTGATCATGTCTACAAAGGCAGGTGATCCGTAACTGTTCTGAATGTTAGGGTTTCCCCCTGCCGCTAATGCGATTTCAACGGCTTCAGGCGAACCGCCAATTGAGATCAGCCTTCGCATCACAGATTCCTCGCCCTCGCGAGCCGAATTGAAATCAAATCCCGCGGCCGCACATTTGCGTATTTGCGCTGCAATGCTTGCTGGCGGCATATACCGGGTATTGCCTTGCAATTCGCAGGCCGACGCAACTGTCGCATATGTAAACAATAAAGTGGTAATCAATAGGCGCATGCTGCACTCCAGTTATGTAATTTTTTAGACGTCCCAAACAGGTCGCTATTCGTCGATCGCTGCCGGTTTTTCGACCAAATCAAGCCGCTTCCAATCTACAAATACAACTTTAGGCATCAATATGGTATAGCGCTTTGCTATAAGGTGAGGATATTGGATTGTCCAAGTTTGAGCCTCTGGCTGCCTTGCTTCCGCAGGAACGCGGGGTCGAGACCGAGCAGTGGGGCAAAATCGCCGCTTAGCCCAATGTAGGTAGCTGACACAAAAGCTATACGACGTGGCGTCGGCTTCTCCTGTGGCATTCTAATCTGGCCGCCGTCGGTGACTGTTGTATCGATGTCGAGGCGCTGTGCAATCGCTGGAGTTATAGGCAGGGCGTGGTTCGGTCCGGCCGTTGCAAAATAGCGAATGGCCTCCCGTGAAAGGCCTATATGAGTGAGGAAGGAGTCGATGTCGGCCGCTGATGCCGTGGAATGTCCAGCAAGGGCAAGGACTGCAACGGCGAAGAAATAGATGTTCAAAATTTTCATTTGCAATCCTGAAAAACAACGCAGCCGCGTAGCGGAAGTTAGGAGCGCGCCAGAAACCCTGTTCAAAACCTAGGGTCAGGACCCATTGATTTCCGCTTAGCTGCGTGATTCACAGTTCGAAAATCGAGCGGTGAACATGTCTGAT
>CANLND010000005.1 GCA_947492585.1 uncultured Paracoccaceae bacterium | reverse complement strand
ATCAGACATGTTCACCGCTCGTTTTTCCGAACCGTGAATCATAAAGCCCAACGGAAATCAATGGGTCCTGACCCTAGATCACTTCACCTCTTTGAAACGCAGCAGGAATGGCTATATTCACTAGATGTTGATTATTAAATTTGAAGCGGCCCTATGACCCTTGATACACAAGACGCCAGCGTGCTTACGGCTCCGGTGTTTTCTCGACGTGCTTTTATCGCGGCCGCTCTTTCAGCGCTCACCGCGGGTGGTGTCGTTGCGTTGTTGACATTGGGAGCGGTTACGCAGCCTGACACGGCAAGTTTCCGATTTTCACGCGGCGTAATAATGGCAGCCGACGTTCAAGACCAAGCTCGAGGCTTCTTATCCAAAGCTTTGCACGATGATCGAATTCGGGTCACAATCGTTGGGCACACCGGCGAGGCAGGTGATCCGGCCGCGAATTTGAAACTCAGCATTGCTCGTGCGGAAAAACTGGGCGCCTTGGCGCGGGACATGGGAATCTTGCCTGAACAAATTATCACAACCGGGGTCGGTGGATCGGCCCCCGTTCCGCGCAACGACGGCGAAGGCGCGCGGGCGTATCAGGCACGTCTGGCACGGGTGGAGACCACTCTCCAAATGCGCCGATGACACCTTGGGTCAGCCTGGGGCTGGCGGGCACGATTTCGACTGCTGCGAGTGTTGCGTTGGCCTTGTTTGCCCGGTTGCCGTTGCCCTTTGACGGCTTTGCTGTGGCGGCGGGGGCGGGTGTTGCTGGGGGCGGGACGCTATGTTTGTTGGCCTGGATGCCGCGGCGCTGGATCTGGTCTGAAACGGAGCGCTTGCGCCTTGCGTTTCAGGCCCGTCATAATCTAGCAGGTCCAACCGCTGAAATGGCGCTACACTCTATTGCGGTTGCCCACTTGCGGGCCACACAGTTGCGTAAATCCGCCAAGAACATGCGCAGCGATATGACAGAACAGGTTGATGCGCTTGCAGATCGGTTGGATGCCGCGGCCCGCGAAATATTTTACGTGCCCGAGCGCCGCCGATCGCTTGCCAATGTGCTGGGCCGATCCGAACTGATCGAAGAAGCCGCCGCCGCGCATGCGGCGCTGCGACGTCGAAAACATGATACAACCGAAGACCTATCCCGCGAAAAGCTACGTGCAGCCCTACACGCCCTTGAAGACGCGTTTGACGCGACAGATCTTCTGGCGGCGCGGGGGTTGTTGCAGGAGGTTGAGGTCGCCTCAGAGGTGGCCGAAACCCTGCTGAAACCGCGCCGCTCGTCTCCCCATTTTCAGACCAAAGGAATATCTTAGACGATGAAGTTATTCACAACATGTGCTCTTTCAATTGCCCTGATGCTTGGCGCTCAGGCCAGTTTTGCCAACTCAGGCGCAAAGCTTGCTGAAACCGTGACAGCTCCGGTGCGCGATTGCGCTGCTGGCTGGAACGAAGCTATGCCGCTGATCGCCTGGGGGGCGGACGGCGTTGTGGCTTATGCCAATGGCAGTTCTTTGAAAAACAAACAGGGCCTCTTGGCATCGGCTGGCGTGCCATTGAAACTGTCTGTTCAAGACAGTTTCGAGACGCAGCTGGACGCCTATCTGAAATGCGAGTCCCCCTACCTGCGGGGAACATTGGGCATGCTGGCCGCCGCCGCGCCGGTGACCGAATTTGATCCCCGCACCGAGCAGATCGTGTTCTATAAACACTCCTTTTCCGCCGGTGACGGGATTGTTGTTGGCGATGGGATCGATCGTATTTCAGACCTTGCAGGCAAACGTATCGCCATTCAATCCAACGGCCCCCATGTTGACTTTGTGGGGAGGATTCTGGCGGATGGCGGCCTGTCGTTTGAGGATGTCGAAATTGTCTGGGTCTCCGCGCTGACAGGCGAAGGGGACACGCCGTCGACTGCTCTGGCTGACGGGCGCGCCGATGCCGCTGCGGTGATTTTGCCAGACGCACGTTTTCTGACGTCAGGGGGCAATGTTGGCACCGGGGCCGAAGGGTCCATCAACGGTGCAACCATCCTCATTTCCACCCAAGAAGCCGCCTCGGTCATTGGCGATTACATTGCAGTGCGGGCGGATTATTTTGACGCCCACCGGGATGAAATCGCCACTATGGTGAACCAATTCTTCCGTGCCGAAGAAGACATGCGCGATTTCATGGCCAAAGATGGCGATCCGCGTCAGGCCACCATGGCACAGCTGATGGCAGATGAGTTTCTGGGCGGTCTGCCCAGTGAAGACGGCGTCTTCCTGTGGCAGGATGCAATCACCGACGGTTGGGCCGGAAATGCCAAACATTTTGGGGACCCAAACGAAGCCCGTCGGTTTGATGTTCTATTGGGTGAGGTAAATGTCGCGCTGCGCGGCGCGGACCGGCTGGATGCCCCGGCCAATCTAAGCACCGCAAATTGGGATTATGCTGCGCTGTCTGACGGGTTGAAAAATCTGGATGATCGCCAAATCGCGGCCTTCAATCCGGCCGCCGCCGCCGCCGCCGTGCAGAAATTGCGCCGGACTGGACAGTTGGACGCCAACACCAAGATCGATTTTGAGGTATATTTCCAGCCCGACAGCACTGACTTCCCGATCAGCCTCTATGTTGCTGATTTTGAAGAGATTTTGCGACTTGCATCCACCTATTCAGGGGCAATCATTACCGTTGAAGGTCACTCTGACCCGCTTCATTTCCTGCGACGTGAACAGGCGGGTGCCGAAAACGCGGAACTGCGCGCGATCCGAACCTCTACCCAAAACCTGTCACTGGACCGGGCCATTGCGGTTGTCGAAGCTCTTGATGGATATGCAAAGGATTTGAAAGTGCGCATGAACCGAGACCAGTTCACGATTGATGGTGTCGGCATTTCCAGCCCGCGTCACAACCCGCCAAGAACCGAAGCGGAATGGCGGGAAAATATGCGGGTGGTGTTCCGGGTCTTGACGGTTCAGGCCGAAGCTACGACCTTTTCACCGTTGTAGTAAGGAGCTGTTATGAAAAAGAAATTTTTTACCGCAGTTCTTCTCGGGCTGGGCGTCATTGGCTATGGGATGTTTGAAGAACAAAAGGCCCAAGATAGCGCGTCGAAGGTGTCCGCCGTCGCTCCAGATTGGGCGGCCATCGAAGTCTGGCCCAATCTTGAAACAACCACCGTCGATGTACAGCCCGACCCCAATCGCCGCATCACTGCGATCATTTTGGATGATAGCGGATCGATGGGATCGGATATCACCGCGGCGAAACAGGCGGTCATCGATGCGCTGGACGCCATGCACGAGCAGGATCGCGTCTCTGTGGTGGCGCTCAATGCTGGGACAGTGCTGCCCTTTAGCACCGTCAAACAGGCGCGGGGCGACCTTGTCCGGGCCTTGTCGCCTATCACCAGCGACGGCAACACGCCGTTGACGGCAGCGCTGCAACATGCCCGCAAATTGTTAGAGCAAGAAGCCGGAACAGCCCGTGGGTTTGGGACCTTTCGCATGATCGTGACAACTGATGGCCAGGCCAATGACAACCCTGCGCTGGACAAGGCTGTGCGCTCTTTGGCGCAATCGACGCCGATCCAACTGACAACCATTGGCATCGACATTACCGGGGGCCATGTGTTGCGCAGATCTGATCTGGGGAGTTTTGTTGATGTGGCCAATGTTGGCGCGCTCGAAGCAGCACTAGAGGCGGCGATTGCCGAGAACACTGATTTTACCGCGATCACTGATTTTGCAGAAAGCGAGCGCTGAGGTATGGGACGACGGATTGATCTGAATTGGGATGAATGGAATCCCGGCCTTGATACGGATGACATGACGCTGGCCCAAGTGTTGGCGACCTTGCCCGCCGCCCAAGCCGAAGACGTGCCCGAAATTATCCGGCGTTATGAAAACCCAGAAAGCCCCGAAGCACTGCCCGGGGCCATTGGTCTGGCCCGGCATGACTGCATTCATGTGCTATTGGGGCGGGGCTTGCATGTGCAGGATGAGGCGTTCGTCATTGGCGCAACAATGGGGGCTGCCTCTGATATTTCCGATGCAGCTGTGGAGACCTTCATCCGGGTGTCCACCTGCGAATACCCCAAGCATTGGCGCTTTGAAGAGGCGCATATCGTGTCGTTCCGGCTGGGTCTTGGGTTTTCAATCGACAATCTACCCAGCCGTGATTTGCATCTGATTCCGCTCGAAGACCCCCTGTGGCAATCCAAAACAGTGCGGCAAGCCCGCAAGGATCTTGGGATCGTCAAAGAAGAGCTGCGAGCCTATTTCAGAAAAGCCGAACTGCTTGTTCCGGGCACCCGGGCGACCCGCCGGTTGGACACGTCCGCGCAACGGCCAGATACGCGGTTGTCACACAAAGACAGCTAGCGGATGGGGGCATGTCTGATCAGGTGCCCCGCATCGCATGCAATTGACGTCCCAAATTTCAATGTCCCAAGCCCGGCCCTCTGTTGCAGAGGCCGGGTTCGGGACGTCAAAGATCCTGTATGAACTACTGGTTAAGCCCGTCCAGACGCGCGCGTACTGACAGGCCGTGTGCTTCTAGGCTTTCGCTCTGCGCCAAGGCCTCCGCTGCGGGGCCAATCGCGCGCAGGGCTTCTGGGGTCATTTTGCTCAATGTGGTGCGTTTGATGAAATCCATCACCGACAAGCCGGACGAGAAACGTGCTGAGCGCGCCGTGGGCAAAACGTGATTTGGGCCGCCAACATAGTCACCAATCGCTTCGGGCGTATACTGACCCAGAAAGATCGCGCCGGCGTGAATGGTTTTGTGGCTCAGTGCTTCGGGATCCGCGACACAGAGTTCTAGGTGTTCAGGGGCAATTCGGTTGGACAGCGCGGCGGCGTCATCAAGATCGCGCACCGTGATGATGGCACCGTAATCGCGCCAGCTGGGCGCGGCGATAGCGCGCCGTTCGAGCGTTTCCAGACGGGCGTCAACAGCTGCCGCCACCGCCTGACCAAACTCAGCATCATCGGTGATCAGAATTGATTGGGCGCTTTCGTCGTGTTCTGCTTGGCTGAGCAGATCCAGCGCAATCCAGTCGGGGTTGTTGTCTTTGTCGGCGATCACCAGAATTTCGGAGGGGCCGGCGATCATATCGATGCCCACCTTACCAAACACCCGCCGTTTGGCGGCCGCAACAAACGCGTTTCCGGGGCCGGTGATCTTGTCCACTGGGGCAATGGTTTCGGTGCCATAGGCCAGCGCGGCGATCGCCTGTGCTCCGCCAATGCGGTAGATCTCATCTACGCCCGCAATGCGCGCGGCGAGCAGCACCAATGGGTTGATCTGCCCATCTGGGGTCGGCACGGTAATGGCCAGTCGCTCAACACCAGCCACTTTGGCCGGGATCGCGTTCATCAGCACCGAAGACGGGTAGGTGGCAATGCCACCGGGCACATAAAGCCCCGCGGCAGACACCGCAGACCAACGCCAGCCCAGGGTTGCACCAGCGTCATCTGTCCATTCGTCGTCCGAGGGCATCTGGCGCAGGTGATATGCGCGGATGCGATCCGCTGCCAACTCCAGCGCAGCGCGATCTGTTTCAGACACCTGCGCACAGGCTGCGTCTATTTCAGCCTCGGAAAACCGCAATCCATCTGGGGCGAGCTCCAGCCGGTCGAACTTTGCCGTCAATTCCAGAACCGCGACATCGCCGCGTGCGCGCACATCTGCGATGATATCGGCCACGATGGCATCCACATCTGGGCTATCTTCGCGTTTGGCGCCCAGAAGGGTTGCAAAACCAGTGTCGAAATCAGCGTCTTGAGTGTTCAGAAAAACGGGCATGACGGCTCTCCTTTGCGCTTGGCATAGCCCTGCACGCGCGCATCCTCAAGTGCCATGCGCAGCTTTTCCAGCCCATAGCGCTGCCAGATCCAAAGAATTTGGGGGGATCTCAGGGGGGGGGCACGGAATGACTTTGGGCGCGTCACTCAAGGTGTCGCGCCCTATATGGATTAGGTGTTGTCCAAAGTCCCGTGATCGGGCGCCTGACCTGACGGCGCCTGATAGGGGCGGGTGACGTCTTTTAATGTCACATCCAGCGCTTCGACCGCCAAGCGCACCGCGCCGTCACCCGCAAGGGTGAGAAGAACATGCCCTGTGCCGTCGTCGCCCGGTTCAAAGATCACCGACAGCAAGGACAGAATGGTGTCTTTGTCACTGCGATCAATCCCCTGCGAGGCGACGGATATGACATTGTCCACCACCAGCATGGATTGCACCCGCTCATACGCGCGCCCGCGTGCCTTGGCGGCGGCCTTATCTTCCCAGCGAAACCGATTGAGCAAAATGGCAAAACGCTGCTTGCTTGCGCGCCAGCTCATCTCGGTGACAGGGAATACCGCGTCCTGCGCCAGAGAAGAGAGGACCACCAGATCCTCTCCTTCAAGCGCGCCAAGGTTTAGCGGGGCTTCGCGGCCGTCTTCAAAACGCGCGTCTGACATTACTCCCCCTGAATCCGTTCGATCTTGGCTCCAACACCAGACAGTTTGCGCACCACCTGCTCATAGCCGCGATCCAGATGATACACGCGGCTCACCGTTGTTTCCCCTTCGGCGGCCAGACCCGCCAGAATCAGCGAGACGGATGCGCGCAAATCTGTGGCCATGACCGGTGCGCCTTTGAGGCGGTCAACACCTGTGACCGTGGCGGTGCCACCAGAGACATCAATTTGCGCGCCCATCCGGATAAGTTCCGGGGCGTGCATAAAGCGGTTTTCAAAGATTTTTTCCTCCAGCACCGAAGTGCCATCGGCGGTGCACAGCAGCGCCATTATCTGCGCCTGCAGATCGGTTGGGAAACCGGGGAAGGGTTCGGTGGTTACGTCCACCGCATTCACCCGATCATTGCGGCGTTTCACCAGTAGACCGCCGGCGGTTTCTTCAACCGCGACACCAGCCTGATCCAGCTTTTCAACAAACGCACCCACCAGATCAAGACGACCGCCCAACAGCTCGACCTCACCGCCGCACACAGCCGGGGCCAGCATGTAGGTGCCCAGTTCAATCCGGTCGGTGACAACAGGATGGGTTGCCCCATTCAGACGGTCCACACCTTCGACGGTGATGGTTGAGGTGCCGTCCCCAGAGATTTGCGCCCCCATGCGGCGCAGGCAGTCTGCCAGATCGACAATCTCAGGCTCGCGGGCTGCATTGTTGATTACGGTTGTGCCCTTGGCCAAGGTTGCGGCCATCAGCACGTTTTCAGTCGCGCCCACTGAAACAATTGGGAAATCAACCACGCCACCTTGCAGGTGGCCTTTGGGGGCCTTGGCGTGGACATAGCCGTCCTTCAGTTCCATTTCAGCGCCCAAGGCTTCCAAGGCTTTCAGGTGCAAATCCACTGGGCGCGCGCCAATCGCACAGCCGCCGGGCAATGAGACAATCGCATGCCCATCACGCGCCAGCATGGGGCCCAGTACCAAAATGGACGCACGCATCTTGCGCACAATGTCATATTCGGCCGTGTGGTTGTGAATGTCGTGGCTCGACATCGCGATGACCTTGCCTTCTTGCAGGCTAGAGACCTCTGCCCCCAGTGACTGCAACAGCGTAGTCATGGTCCGAATATCGCTCAGCCGCGGCGCATTGGTCAGCGTCAGCGGCTCTTCGGTCAAGAGCGTCGCGGGCATCAGCGTGAGGCAGGCGTTCTTGGCACCTGCAATCTCAATCTGCCCATTCAATGGGCCGTTGCCCGTTACCAGAATCGAATCCATCTGCCCTTACCTTTCGGACTTGCCTGTTTTTTCTTCATTTTTTGGCGCACGCGCCTTCGCCTGCGCTTTACGGCGCGCCATATTGGCCTTCAAAGCGGCCTTCAATCGGTCATCCCGAGTGCTTCCGGAACCCTGCTTTTTAGGTGTTTTCTGATCTACCATGAAACTTCTGTACCTGAGTGAGTAAAAACCGTCCAGATTGCTCTTGCACCGTCTGGGGATTATGCCTAAAAGCCCCCTCATCGGCGCTGCTGTAGCTCAGAGGTAGAGCACTCCCTTGGTAAGGGAGAGGTCGAGAGTTCAATTCTCTCCAGCAGCACCATTAATTTTCACCCCCCTGACCAAATACCTAAAGCGCTTGAAGCGCAACGCTATTTGGGGTGTTCTAGGTCCATCAATTCGATGGTCCGAAAATCCACCAGAAAATCCCAATCTCAGTACGTTTCTGCACAGATTTTTTCGCCGCTTCCCCTTATTTTTCAGGGGCTTGAGGGGGCAGATAATACCCATACCTCTTGGGTTTTGAAGCCGTTCCTGCAAGGTTTTCGGCCATGAGCACTGATGACGGCATCGTTGCTGGCCTGTATTATCCGGTCGCACTTTTGTGCCGCCCCAAGTGCTCGTTTAGGCCGCTTTCCGTTCGAACGCGACGGGGCTTTTCCAGCCCAGTGCTGAGTGGCGGCGTCGCGAAGTGTAAAACCCATTGATATATTCAAAGATGACAATCTCGGCGTGCGTTCTTGTTTTCCACGACCGCCGCCAGATTTGCTCAGCCTTGATGGTTTTGAAGAACGTCTCGACAGCGGCGTTGCCGTAGACAATTTCCCATGCCGCTCATCGATACTTTGAAGCCGTGCTGCCGCAGGATTTTCTGATAATCGTGAGAACAGCATTGCGACCCGCGATCCGTGTGATGGATGTAGCCATTTGGCGGAGATCTGAACGCAATGGCCATGTTCTGCGCCCGGATCGCAAGATCGCGTTTCATTCGATTGCTGGCGGCCCAACCGATAACGCGCCGGGAGTGTCGATCCAGGGTCCCGGCCAGATACAACCAGTCTTCGCGCGTCCAAACATAGTTGATATCGCCTGCCCATTCTGGTTCAGCCGCGAAGTCGCGGTCCAGCAAGTTCGGCACGATATTGAATTTGTGTTCGTTGTTCGGTCGTCACCCTGTGTTTGCGGGTTCTGACGACGGATATGTCGTTTTCCCCAACTGGGATTGTGACACGTTCGCCCCATTGTCCCAGCCTAAGCCGGGGCTATCTGACGATTTGGTTGTTCTCAAAAAAATCGCCGCCCGTTAAGGCGGCGATTGTTATGTTATAGAACTGTTGAATTGTCGCCTTGTGTGAGACGTTGGCGCAATTTTTCCAATGTTAAAATTGAACTCGCCTCTGCCAAATCAACCTCGCCGGTTTCTGCAGTCTGCTCGCTTAGCTTGTCATAGAAATGTGACATGCCTTCAAGCGTTTGCGAAACAAGATCAAAGTCTTGCAACGTCTGCATTTCTTGGCTGGTGGGCTTGGTACCCCGTTCAAACACTGTCAATACAACGTCTTCCAGAACCTGCACCTTTTGTTGCAGCTGCCTCATCTCATTAGCAGACACAGCGCACAGCTCATTTAGTGTGTTTGTCGGGCGGTCCATTCTTACAGCCGTCCCACCACTTGTTCGATGGCTTGCTTCATTGTCGCCACGGTAAAGGGTTTTCGGATGATGTTGTTCAGTCCCAATTTTTTACCGACCTCAATCACTTCTGCAGTCGGTTTGCCCGTCACCAGAATAAATCCGACGCGTTGGGTCGCCTTGTGACCACGCACAGCCTGAAGCAGGCCCAAGCCATCCATGCCAGGCATGTTGTAATCGGACAGCACCAAATGGACAGGTGTAGTCGAGAGTTTTTGAAACGCTGACTGGCCGTTGTTCTCAACCAGGTAATTTTTGATGCCCAGTTCATCCAAACATTGTGTCAGGATGCCTCGGCTGGTGGACATATCGTCAACGACCATGACGCGTAGCTGGTCTTTCAAGCTCATGATTTGGTTCCTCGTTTTCCCATTTCTTTCAAGCGATAAAGCGTGCTTTAGGTTGGGTTGTTGATGTAGGTTGTGACACCTGCAGTGGTTAAGTGATCGGCGGCGGGACCGGACATTCGTTCCGAGTGCCCGATAAAGAGATAGCCGCCCGGGTTGAGCGCGCGCTGAAACGCGCTCCAAACCTTTTGTTGTGTCGGCGTGTCAAAATAGATCGCAACGTTGCGGCAGAAAATTGCGTCGAACTTGCCCTTAAAAGGAAAGGGTTCGATCAGGTTCAGAGTGCCAAACGTCACCATCGAGCGGATGCTGTCAGGCATGGTGTCGCCTGTCAGGTCCTTGGGTTTGTATTCTTTTGGCAACTGCGCCAGATCATCCAACTGATATGTCGCAGCCTGCGCGGTGCGGACAACGACGGGATCAATGTCGGTGCCCAGAATTTTGACATCCAATTTCGCTACATCTGGACATAGTGTTTTCAGCAGCATCGCAATCGAATAGGGTTCTTGGCCGGTCGAACAGCCCGCGGACCAAATTCTGACACGGCCACCTTTACGCGCTTGTTCCAGTAGGGGGGGCAGCGTTTCATCGCGCAACGTATCAAAGTGATGCGGTTCCCGGAAAAAATGCGTCACATTAGTGGTCAGCAAAGACAGCAGTTCATTGCGCTCTTGGCTGGCGTTGGGGCCCTCCAGCTGCGCGATGTAGCTTTTGAAGTCGTTGATATTCAACTGTCTCAACCGCCGTGCCAGGCGGGAAGAAACCAACGGCTTCTTGCTGCTCGACATGGCAAGGCCAAAATTCTTGTGCGCAAATTCGGCAACGATCTCAAAGTCTTTGTCTGACAAAGAGAACTCTTGGGGCTGGGCCGCGTTTATGGGGGTATTCATGGTCACAGGAGAACTTGCTCCGGTGCTGTAATGACCGCATCCAGATTGATGATCCGGACCATGCTTTCATTATGGGAAATAATACCCTGAATATACTCCATGGTGTTTCGGCTATCGACCTGCGGCGTGTCTTGGATTTCTTCGGGGTTGATCGAGATAATTTCCGACACAGATTCCGCCAGCAAACCAACCTGTTTGCCGTGCACCGCAACCACGATAACAACGTTGCGTTCGCTCGCCTCAGTCTGTTCGAGCCCAAAACGGGCGGACAGATCATAGATCGGAATGACGGCACCGCGCAGGTTCATTACACCCAGAACGTCCGAAGGCGCATGGGGCAAAATGGTAACCGGAGACCAACGGCGGATTTCACGGATCTGCGTGATTTTCAGGCAGAAGGCCTGGCCTGCCACCGAAAAGCTGACAAACTCGCTAAATTGGGTGTGCTTGACCTCGTGGTCAACCTGTTTGACTTCAGCTTGCGATTGCATTGCTTATTCTCCGCTCTGTGTCAAAGGCGGCTGCCGAAGGCGAGGCCGCAATGATGCTTTCGGGGTCCAAGATCATGGCGATTTTGCCATCCCCGAGGATAGTGGCTGCTGCGACACCCGGAATGTTGCCGCAGACGCCGTCCAGACTTTTGATAACCACTTGTCGTTGATCAAAAATATCATCGACAGCCAAGGCGCTGCGTTGACCTGTTTCGGTCTCAACCAGCAGATAGACGCCAGGGGGTTGATCGTGACATTGGCGCAGACCCAGCGCGCCGGCCACGTCGCAGATTGGCACGAAATTCCCACGGATCGACAATAGGGTGCCATCCGCGCCAAGATTGTTGATCATCTCGTCGCTGCCGCGCATTGTTTCGACAATCGACGTAATCGGCACAACCATGGTTTGATCTGCAACTGACACCACCATGCCATCCATAACCGCCAAGGTGAGCGGCAAAATGATGGTAAACGTTGAGCCTTTTCCCGGGGTTGAGGATATATTGATCCGACCACCCAGGCCTGTCACAGCGTTTTTCACCACATCCATGCCAACACCGCGGCCTGAGAGGTTTGATACCTCTTTGGCTGTGGAAAAGCCTGGAAGGAACAACAGGTTGTCAATTTCACTGTCGGTCAGTTCGGCGTTTTCAGGGATCAACCCTTTGTCGATTGCGATCTGTTTCACACGTGGGCGATTTACACCGGCGCCGTCATCGCGAATTTCGATACAGACGCTGCCTGACCTGTGTGACGCAGACAGCCGGATTTCGCCCGCTTTGTCCTTGCCGGCCTCTTCGCGACCTTCGGGTTTTTCGATGCCATGATCGACCGCGTTGCGCAGAATATGGGTCAACGGGTCCGACAGGCGTTCAATAACAGTTTTATCAACCTCGGTTGCTTCACCTTCGGTCACCAGCTTGGCGGTTTTCCCGGTTGCAGACGAGGCTTCGCGGACAATTCGCGCCATGCGTTGAAACAGCGGTTTGACCGGCTGCGCGCGAATAGACATGACGCCTTCTTGAATGTCGCGCGCAAGGTTTTTGAACCCTTCCAGCTCGGTTTCGACATCGCGAACGTCGCCGGCGTCGAGGTTGGCAATTTGTTGCGCCAACATGGAATGGTTGATGATGAGCTCCCCAACAGCGTTGATAAGCCGGTCCACCCGCTCAAGATCGACACGGAGCGTGGGCTTTGGGCCTCTTTGTTCCGTCTTGGCGGTCTCGGTTTTGGGGAGAGAAGCTTTTTCCTCGACAGGGGCCGAAACCTCAGCTTCTTTTGCGGGGGCCGGCTGCTCAAAAGGGTCTGGCTGCCCCGCGTCCGCAGTGGGTTCTGCGTCGGTCCCAAAGGCGGCGTTCAGCGCTGCCAGCGCATCTGCCTCTTCAGCCGGGTCAGCATCTGATGAAATAGTCAATTCGCACAGGCCTTCTACAAATTCGAACACCGCCTCAATGGAATCCTGCGAATCCTTGGTGATGAGCGTGAGATTCCAAGCGAGATAGCTCTCTTCGGCATCAATCGTGTCAAATCCCGGGAGCTCTGAGTCATCGAGGCGAACAGACAGTTCACCCAGTTCAGACAGGGCCTGAAAGAGGAAGAAGGGCTCGTTACCGGTGCCATACATCTCTTTCAGCGGGTGAAAGCGGATCTCAAAAGTTTTCTCGGAGTCGTCCATGATCGGCTCAGGCGCAAAAGCACCGGACAGCCCCATTGGCTCAAACGTGAGATCCTCTTCCTCTTCAGGAATATACTTCGCCAAAGCCTCGATGAGCACATCGTGATGAGCTTGGTCGGTGGTGCCGCCATCCCGTGCGTTGGCCACCAGATCCGCCAGGTGGTCACTGGAACGCAGCAGCAGCTGAATCAGCGCTGTGTCGAATTCCAACTTACCACTGCGAAGCTCGTCAAAAACGGTTTCGAATTTATGTGCAAACCCGACCAACTCGTCGAGACCAAATGCGCCTGCACCGCCTTTGATGGAGTGAACAGCCCGGAAAATCGCGTTGACGACTTCCTGATCATGTTCGCCTCCTTCGATGGCGGTCAGACCCTCGTCCATCGCTTCAAGGAGGTCTTCGCACTCCTCAAAGAATGTATCTTGAATCGACCCAGACATCTTATGCCGCCGCCCCTGTAACGCGCTTCAGCGCAAAAATCAGCGATTGGTCATCAAACGGTTTGGTGATCCAGCCGGTCGCACCTGCAGCACGGGCCCGGGATTTCAGCTCAGGCGCGCTTTCGGTGGTCAGCACCAGAATCGGAACCTTAGAGTTGATCTGCGTGCCACGCAGCTCTTCGATCACACCAAAACCATCGAGGATGGGCATGTTGATGTCGGTGATAACGACGTCAGGTGCGACATCGGCGTATTTATCGACACCATCGCGGCCGTCGACCGCGCTGTGATATTCAAAGCCTGCCTCTTCCAGAGCGGCTGCAAGCAGATTCCGGATAGTGCGGGAATCGTCGATTGCCAGAACTTTGGTCTTCATGCTGTTTCCTCGTCTACAAAGCGGGTGGGTTCCAGACCCAATAGTGTCAGCGACTTGCGGCACGCTTCGTTGATATTCGTGACCGCAAAGCCAAGCTCTTCCGAGCGCCATTGTTGTTCTGCACTCAATAGCAATTGCAGGCCGCGCGATGGCATGACCTTGACGTTGCTGCAGTCGATTTCGACCGCGTTTGTTTGCGCTCCGCGCAAGAAATTGACCAGTTGATCAAGTTCAGCAAATGCATTGGGCAGATCCAATGAGAATTTTTGAATTTCCATCGACATATCCAGCGATTCGCACCCCCGTTGTTGGCGACAGATTTGATTTTCGATGACACATTGGTAGGCCGAGGGCCTTAATATTTGATTGCCGACATCCGAGAGATTTTGGGCCTCAAACAGAAAAAAGGGACAATCGGTGCCTTTGAATATACCGAATATATGAGTGCGCTGCTGAACCCTGGAAAAATCCGGTATTTTCGCGTGGAATCCTGGCCCAATAAATTTCCGTCGGTTCAAACGATTCTGCGCTGGGCTGCGTGAGCGCCGGACCTGTCAAAATAAATGCGCGGTCTAAATCCGAATTTAACACCCCGTCTGAGAGAACTGAGAACAGAACAATCCATACGCTGTGCTTTCAGGAACGGAGAGGTAAATGCGAGCGCTCACCGCACTTCAGATTCGTTTCAAGCTGCCGCTCTTGGTGGTTGCCGTCGCAGTGCTGACCAGTTCATTGCTGGTCGCCGTCAGTTCTTACAGGTCTCAGGCGGCCGCCTGGGCCAGGGTTGAGGCGCAGTTTCAATCGCTCGTGGCTGCGCGCAGTGAAGCTGTGCGCCGCACTCTCTCGGGCTTCAAATCGGATGTTGAATTTTTGGCGCGTGTTCCGTCGACCGCTACGCAAATCCAGCGTTTGTCGGCCGCGTGGAATGGATTGGATGGGCTGCCGCAGGGTGTACTCCGGGACATGTACATCACGCAAAACCCGCATGCAGAAAATGAGCGATATCTCTATAATAAAATCATTGAAACAAACGCTTACAGTGAAATACATGCCGATTTTCACCCAGCGTTTCAAGAGTTCATTTTGTCAAAGGGATATGCGGATGTGATGTTGATCAACATCGCTGGGGATGTGATTTATAGCACCGCAAAGCGCCAAGACTATGCGACGAATCTGCGTTCGGGGGAGTGGAAGAATACCTCCTTGGCGCAGTTGTTTCGCGACCTGATGCGCGCTGAACCCGGACAGGTGATTCTGACGGATTTTGAACGCTACGGACCACAGAAAACTCAACCCACGGCGTTTGTCGGACGGGTGGTCACTGGCAGCGCTGGGGAGGCGCTCGGAGTGATTGTTCTGGCAATTCCCAACCAATTGGTCAGCCGCGTCGTTCTGGGACAGAACACGCTGGGAAAAACGACCGAGGTTTTTGTCGTAGGATCTGATTCGAAGGCACGCACGCCCTCGCGGTTTGCCGACGGCTTTGTGGCTTTGGACCTCTTGCCGCATATTTCTAACGCCAAGCCCAGGCGGGCTGATGCGCGTTTTCTCGCGTCGGCGGGTCGTGGCCAGAATGGACAAGAACTTGTAGCATATTCTGAAAATTTAAATCTACTTGATAGGGATTGGCGGATAATTGTCGAGCAAGATCGGGGCGAGGTGCTACTAGCAGTCCGGGCAGATCGCAGGGCGCTTGTGGTGATTTCCCTTGCGATGACGTTGGTGCTCTCTGTCGTCGGCTGGATGTTTGCGCGCGCGTTTTCAACTCCGATTTCGGCGCTGGAAAAATCCATGAATGCTGTGCGTGCAGGGGATCTTGAGGTGGAGATTCCCGTAGCCCTGCGCACGGATGAATTTGGCGCAATGGGCAAAAGCCTACTGGTGCTTCAGGCTCAGCTGCGACTGGCGCGGGCTGCGGAAACACAAGCGAACGGAATGCAGGTGCAGCAAGCGCATGTTCTACAGAGCCTTCGCACAGGACTGGCGGAGCTTAAGAGTGGAAACTTTGCTTACAAAATTCGCCACCCTTTTCCAAAGAATCACGAATCTCTGAGATCTGATTTTAACAACACAACGACCCGGCTCAGCACCGTGATGCAACGTATGACGGTTACTGCGGGCGGGATCCGCGGTGGAGCGTCGGAAATCAGCCGTGCCTCAGATGATTTGTCCCGACGTACCGAAAGCCAGACCGCGACGTTGAACGAAACCGCAGCTGCATTGGATCTGTTGAGCGGGAGCGTAAAAGCCGTGACCGACGGAGCACAGGGCGTTGAGACAAAGATGCACGAAGCCAGAGGTGAAGCGGAAAACAGCGGCGTAGTTGTGCAAAATGCCGTTGCCGCGATGACGAAAATAGAAGACGGCTCCGGGCAGATTTCAAAAATTATCGGTGTCATCGATGATATCGCCTTTCAAACGAGTCTCCTGGCGCTGAATGCCGGTGTCGAAGCCGCGCGCGCGGGTGAGGCTGGACGCGGCTTTGCCGTAGTTGCGTCAGAAGTTCGCGCGCTTGCGCTGCGGTCGTCCGAAGCGGCAAGTGAAATCAAAACCGTGATCAGCACCAGTTCAGAACAGGTCGCGGAAGGGGTGACTTTGGTGGGCAAAGCCGGCGCTGCGCTAACCTCAATTGTGGAGCGCGTGAACCAAATTTCTGGATTCGCCAACGAGATAGCAACAGGATCTGCGGAACAATCTGCGGGAGTGGGCGAAATCACCTCGGGCGTTTTGAAATTGAATCAGGTGAGCGAACAAAACGCGGCAATGATCAAAGAGACGGCTGCCGCAGGGCACCTAATAAATCAGGATGCCGGGAGGCTCACCGATTTGGTGTCTCATTACAAATTAGGTGCTGCCCCATTGGTGTTGTCTGCCGCGCAGCGGATTGGTGCCCCCTCTGAGGGGAGAGCGGTGCTCCCTCAGGGCGCAGAAAGTCGGCAAAATATGCCTGAAAAAATCACAATTCAACGTACAGCCAACGGTACGGAAAGAATTTGGGAAGACTTCTGAGATACAGATCTAAGGGCGGGTGACACCGTGACAGCCAAGTCCGAAAACGAAACGATCGGTAGTATTGCCGTTAAAGACCACAGGTGCCTCTTTTGCCATCATCAAGTGTATTAATTATCACGACAGATCGTAATTTTGCGCGCTCGCTGCAAAGCCATATGCAATCGGCTCGGCCGGGTATGCAGGTCATGTTGGCGAACAATCTTATGATGGCCTACAATCAGGCCGAGGCCGGGCAGCCTACGTTTGCCTTTGTCGAGGACGGGTTCACCAAGCTACCTGAATTCGAAATGATGCTCGCGTTGTTTTCTGCATTGGATGTGCGTTGGGTTTCGGTGATGGATTCGGTGAATTCTGCTCCGGGACAAAGCGTTTCGCCATTGCTGAACGTGGGCGCAGGTATTTTTGAACTGACAAAAGCGGATCCACCTCAGGATTTCCTGCGTTATTTCGAAATGATGGTGAAGGCGCCGCGCCGCAATGCCCCTGCGGGACGGGCTGCACCGGCACCCGCACCACGCGCGCAAAGCGCTTATTCGGGGAAATTCATTCTGATTGGATCCTCTACCGGTGGGGTGGAAGCGCTGCGCACGGTTTTGGGGAGCTTCCCGGCTCAGTGTCCGCCGACATTGATTGTACAGCACACCGGAAAAAGTTTTGGCCCTGGGCTCGTGTCTCTTCTGGATCGCATCTGTTCCGCGAGTGTCGTGGCAGCGGAAGACAACCTGCCGTTGGAACCTGGGCGTATTGTTGTGGCCGCGGGCCAGCAGCGCCATCTTGGACTGTCGCCCCGTAAGCCACAGCGGACCCGTATGAAGGAAGGGCCGCCGATCTCGGGGCACCTGCCGTCAGTGGATGCGCTATTTTCTGCGGCCGTGCCTTTTGCCAAGGATGTGGTCGCCGCCATTTTGACAGGTATGGGGCAGGATGGTGCGCGCGGATTGCTTGATTTGCGCAAAGCAGGGGCAACAACGTTTGCTCAGGATGAGCAAAGCTCTGTTGTCTACGGCATGCCCCGCGTGGCGTGGGAAACCGGCGCTGCAGAAAAACAAATCCCATTGTCGCGCATGGGGAATACGCTGCTTCAGGCGTGCAAAAGATAACTACTCACGAAGGAACCGAAATTGAGCTCTGTTTTTGCAAATAAGAAAAACGTGACCGTCCTACAGGGTGAGTTTCGTGTGTCGAATGATCCTGGCGTCTACTTCTCGACGGTATTGGGGTCCTGCATCGCGGCTTGTGTCTATGATGAAAAAAATGGTGTGGGTGGGATGAATCATTTCCTGCTGGCCCATGGTGGTGGTGGCACCGCCAATGCTCGCTACGGCGTTCATGCGATGGAGTTGTTGATTAACGGCATCATGAAAAAGGGGGCTGAGCGTCGTAATCTAAAGGCAAAAGTCTTTGGTGGCGCAAAAATGTCAGTAAATTTGGCGGACATCGGTGCCAAAAATACGGCCTTTATTCAAAGCTTCCTGCGTGATGAGGGCATCCCTTGTATTTCGTCAAGCGTCGGTGGCACCTCGGCCCGTCGCGTCCGTTTTGATCCCGTTGGGGGCAGCGCGCAGCAAACCCATGTTCAAAATGACCAGCGTCTGGGCGAGATGGAGCAAGCCGCAGCGCGTCCCGCGCCAGCGCCCAAACCCGCTGCACCTGCGGGCGACGTTATGCTGTTTTAAACAGATCCCATCATTGTGTAGTTCAAGAAACCTCCAAACCGATACGTTTGGGGGTCTTCTTGCGTTGTTGCGGGGGATCCTCCTGTACGAGGCCTTGCAGAGTGCTCCACCGAAGGCCACTGTGGCGCGAAATGAACTCTGGTGAGCCTATGCGATGTGAAACTGGATCTGTGTCTTGGTCTGCCGCGCAAATTTTCCAAAAGATTTTGGTCGCTGTGGCCATAGTGTTGTCTATGTGCGCGCCTGTGTCTGCGCGGCAGGTGACGGTTTTTGCTGCGGCCAGTCTAAAGGGCGCCCTGGATGAAATCGCGGCAGAGTTTCAGCGGAAAACCGGAGATCTTGTGCAGCTTTCTTTTGCAGGATCGTCCGTTTTGGCCCGACAAATCATTCTGGGCGCGCCCGCAGATGTGTTTCTCTCGGCCAGTCCGCAGTGGATGGATGTGGTCGCAGCTGAGGGGCTATTGGCCGCGGAAGGCCGATTTGAATTTACGACAAATCGTCTGGCGCTGATCACCTCGGACCCAACCGTCGTCCCGGCACAGGAGGTTACAGCACAGACGTTCCATATGCTGGGGCCCAAGGATCGTATTTCGGTCGCCTTGGTTGATGCAGTACCAGCGGGGCAATATGCACAGGCCGCGCTGAGGTCGTTGGGCGCATGGACCGATACACAGGCCCGCCTGCTGCAAACAGACAATGTGCGTAGCGCATTGGCGTTGGTTGCATTGGGCGAAGCGCGATTTGGCATTGTGTATGACAGTGATCTCTGGGGCGGTTCAAACGTCACACGCGTTGGCTTGTTTCCGGCTGCGAGTCACCCTGAAATTCGCTATCCTGCCGCAGCCATCGGCAATGACCCCGACGCCGCTGTGCGGGCATTTTTGACCTTTTTGAAGGGACCGCAGGCGCAAATGATTTTGCGTCAGCATGGGTTTTCCCGCGCAGGTAGGTCGCCCGGATCATGATGGATGTACTGGGACCAAATGAGTGGCAGGCGGTTTGGCTGTCGCTAAAGGTTGCGACCTGGGCGACTGCCGCGACGTTGCCCTTGGGCATCGGGGTGGCTTTTGCGTTGGCGCGTTGGCAGTTTCCAGGCAAGGCGGTGTTGAACGCGCTGGTGCACCTTCCGCTGGTTTTACCACCCGTGGTCACAGGATATCTGCTGTTGCTGACCTTTGGGCGACAAGGGGTGATTGGGCAGTTTTTACATGAATTTGGCATCGTTCTCGCCTTTCACTGGACGGGTGCCGCACTGGCGGCTGCGGTTATGGCGTTTCCGTTGATGGTGCGGGCGTTGCGCATGGCGGTCGAGGCAGTTGACCCCAAATTGGAACAAGCCGCCCACACCTTGGGGGCTTCGCCGATCTGGGTGTTTTTCACGGTGACATTGCCTTTGATGCTGCCGGGTATTTTGACAGGTCTCATTCTGGCCTTTGCCAAGGCGCTGGGCGAATTTGGGGCAACGATCACCTTTGCAGCCAATATTCCGGGCCAAACCCAGACCATCCCCACTGCCATCTACGCTGCGCTTCAGGTGCCGGGCCAAGAGGCGGCGGCCACGTGGCTGGTGATCCTTTCAATTACGCTGGCGCTGTCTGCTCTCTTGGTGTCAGAGCTTTTGGCCCGACAGGCACGTCGCAGGTTGGGGACGGCTTGAATGCTGGACGTTGAGATCAGGCATCAATTGGGCCAAATGGCGCTGGACATCGGATTTACGGCCCCCAAAGGGGTGACAGTTCTGTTTGGCCCGTCCGGGGCAGGGAAAACAACGGTGATCAATGCTGTGGCGGGGCTGATACGACCGGAACACGCACGGATTTCCGTAGCGGGGCATCGCCAATGTGACACAGCCAATGGTATTTGGGTGCCACCGCACAAGCGCCAGATTGGTTGCATTTTTCAGGATGCGCGCCTGTTCCCGCACCTGTCAGTTCGAAGCAATCTGACCTATGGGCGCTGGTTCTCTCGTCGACCGCCGGTGTCGAAATTTGCCGACATCGTGGATCTTCTGGGCCTTGGCCTTCTGTTGGATCGACGTCCCGCCACTCTGTCCGGGGGCGAGAAACAGCGCGTCGCGATTGGGCGGGCGCTGCTGTCGAATCCTAAATTGATCTTGGCCGATGAACCCCTTGCCGCGTTGGACGAGGCGCGCAAATCGGAAATCTTGCCCTATTTCGAACGCCTACGCGATCACGTCGACATTCCGATCCTCTATGTCAGCCATTCGATCCAGGAGGTGGCACGGCTGGCGACGACGGTCGTTGCGCTGTCGCAGGGGCGCGTGTTAACGTCCGGAACAGCCACGCAGGTGCTGGGCGATCCGGTGATCCTGCATATGGGCGGCAAGGCGGCAGGGGCAATTTTACACGCGCAGGTCATCTGCCATCACGCCGATGGGCTGACAGAACTTAATGCTGGCGGACAGGTGATTTTGGTGCCGCGTTTGGATCAGGTGGTTGGCAGCCTTGTACGCATCCGGGTGTCCGCACAGGATGTGATCCTGTCGCGCACCCCCCCCAAGGGTCTGTCGGCGTTGAACATCATCGAAGGCGCGATAACGGACATCCGGACCGAAGCAGGGCTGGGTGTGGTTGTGTCCATGGGCACATCGGCCGGGGTCATATTGGCGCGGTTGACGCAACGCTCCGTGGGGGCGCTGGGCTTGCGGGTGGGCGATACCTGTCACGCCATTATGAAATCCGTGGCACTTGCAGAAACCGGTGTGCCCTGACGCTGGTGCAAGATGGCTGAAAAAGCCTCTGCTCTTGATCTTGGCGTTGCATTGGGGGTATATGCCGCCGAACCGGTCGCAGCCTACCCGGTCATCAAAACAAGGGTAAAACTATGAAAACTATTGTAATCTGCTCGGGCGGGATGGATTCTGTTTCCCTCGCCTATATGGTCGCTGAACAGCACGAACTGACCCGTCTGGTGACGTTTGACTATGGTCAGCGCCACCGAAAAGAAATCGATTTTGCCGCGCGTGCCGCAGCGCGTCTGGGGGTGCCCCATGACGTGATCGATATGCGCGGGATTGGCGCGTCATTGTCAGGATCTGCCCTGACCGATGATATCGATGTGCCGGACGGGCACTATGAAGAAGAGTCCATGAAGGTCACAGTTGTGCCCAATCGCAATGCCATCATGCTGGCGATTGCCTTTGGTGTTGCGGCGGCCAACGGGGATGACGCCGTGGCAACTGCGGTGCACGGTGGGGATCACTTTATCTATCCCGATTGCCGCCCGGCCTTTACCGAGGCGTTCAACACCATGCAGCAGGCTGCGCTGGATGGTTACGCAAACGTCACGCTCTACACACCGTTTGTGCATCGCTCCAAGGCGGATATCGCGGTGGAAGGTGCCAAGGTGAACACGCCTTTTGCCGACACCTGGTCCTGCTACAAAGGTGGGGAACAGCACTGCGGGCGCTGCGGTACATGTGTGGAGCGGCGTGAGGCGTTCCATATTGCGGGCCTCAATGATCCGACTGTTTATGCTGATCCGGAGTTCTGGCAGCAGGCCATTGCCGAAAAAGGCGGTGCCTGATGTTTCGCATTTCAAAAGAGTTCCACTTTTCCGCCTCGCACCAGCTCACTCATCTGCCAGAGGATCACCAGTGCGCGCGCCTTCATGGGCACAACTATATCGTTGTGGTTGAACTGGCCTCGCCCACGTTGAACAGCGATGGGTTCGTACGCGATTATCACGAGCTAAAAGTGCTGAAAGACTATATCGACAGCACCTTCGATCATCGTCACCTGAACGATGTGCTCGAAGGCCCGTCGACCGCGGAAAACATGGCCAGACATTTCTATGATTGGTGTCAGGCACGCTGGCCGGAAACATCGGCGGTGAAGGTTTCGGAAACACCCAAGACCTGGGCGGAATTCCGTCCATGACTCTGCGCATCGTCGAAATCTTTGGTCCAACCATTCAGGGCGAAGGCGTGCTGATCGGGGAGCCAACGGTGTTCATCCGCGCAGGCGGCTGCGACTATCGGTGCAGCTGGTGTGACAGCCTACATGCGGTGGACAGCGCCCATCGGCACACCTGGTTGCCGATGCAGCCCGAAGAGATTTGGCAGCAAGTCACCGACCTGTCCGGCGGACGCCCCCTTACGATTTCGATCAGCGGTGGCAATCCGGCGATCCAGAATTTTGCACCGGTGATCGCCTTGGGGAAGCCGACGGGCTACCGTTTTGCCTGTGAGACCCAAGGATCCATTGCCAAGCCCTGGTTTGCGGATCTGGACACTCTGGTTCTGTCGCCTAAACCTCCCTCTAGCGGGGAAACCACGGATTGGGCGGCGTTTGATGCCTGTCTCGCGGCGGCGGGGCAGGGGCCAACTACGGTGCTAAAGATCGTCATTTTTGATGACATCGACTATGATTGGGCCAAATCCGCAGCTGACCGCTATCCGCAATTGTCGCTGTACTTGCAGCCGGGCAATCCCGAGGTGGATCCGGATATGCCGGTAGAGACCCAAGACACGCTTGACCGGCTGTTGTGGCTGGTTGAAAAAACCACGGCAGATGGCTGGTTCACCCCGCGTATTCTGCCCCAACTTCATGTGCTCCTCTGGGGCAACAAACGGGGCGTCTAAGCTCCAGTTTTCTTCCGTGAGGGTAAGATGACCGACAGTATCTATAGCAATCTCAAACAGTTGGGTGGCGCCACAATTGTGCCCACGTCTCCCGAAGAGGCGGAGTTGGAGCGCGTGCCCAATCCGCAGGCCGATGTGAATTATAACGTGCGCTTTACCGCGCCCGAATTCACCTCGCTGTGCCCGATGACCGGCCAGCCCGATTTTGCGCATCTGGTGATTGATTACGTGCCCGGCGACTGGCTGGTTGAAAGCAAGGCGTTGAAACTTTATCTGACCTCGTTTCGCAACCACGGTGCGTTCCACGAAGACTGCACCATTTCGATTGCCCGCCGTTTGGTGGATTTTCTGGATCCGCGCTGGCTGCGGATTGGTGGCTATTGGTATCCGCGTGGCGGCATCCCAATTGATGTGTTCTGGCAAACAGGCGAATTGCCAAAAGACGTCTGGATCCCAGATCAAGGCGTGCCACCGTATCGTGGCCGTGGCTGACTGCGATTGGGGAAGCGGGGTGCCCGCTTCCCTTTTTAAGAGACTGGTCCTGCGGTTTCAACGCTGTGACGGTCCACCAAATTTAACAGTTCAACCGGCGTGATCGGGTTTTGTACGCAGCCATCCAGCCCCAATTCGGTGCATATGGCCGATGTGTAGCTGTCCAGAGATGGCACAACTGCAACCACTGGAATTCTGCGAAACGACCCACGGGTGTTGTCTCGCAAGGACCGGATGACTTCATCTGTTCCGTTTGTGCACAAATCAAGGTTCAGCAGCACCAGAACATAACGTTCGGGTTGAACCAATAGCCGCGTCGCAGCTTCGCGCCAATCCGGCGCGATATCAATTCTCAGCTCCAGAGCACGCGCGATTTTTCGCA
Source organism: uncultured Paracoccaceae bacterium (assembly GCA_947492585.1). GTDB lineage: Bacteria > Pseudomonadota > Alphaproteobacteria > Rhodobacterales > Rhodobacteraceae > Epibacterium. Next base: position 163,868 of record CANLND010000005.1, on the reverse strand, counting down.
TCATGAAATGCGCCGAAGCATCTTCTTCTATTAGTAGTACCGACTTTGATCTTATCATTAGGACGCTCCCAGGTAGGCCTGATTGCGGAAAAGTAAGGCTCAGTCGACCAATCGCAGCGTCTTGAATGGACAGGCCATACGCTTACTCGTGACAACATACTGTTCAGAAACTAAAACAACTATAGGGTGTTTTGGTTTTAAATCAATTGCTTTGATTCAGGGGCTCTGTGGGTCTTGATTTCAGGAGGTACTCGCAGGGTCTCTGCGCGGTGGGTTTAGAATAGCCCCGCCCGCGACATGGCACCTGTTGAAATCAATGAACCTGGGCAACAAAGAGAGATCAATCGACCCTCTTCGCTGCCCAGGTCCCGTAGGTTAGGGTTATTTTTGGCACGCGCGCATGGCCTGCCCCATGTTGCGCAAGAGTGCAGGATAGAAATCTGGCCCCAGCTCCAGATCGATTCCCAAAGGATCCAGCGTGAGAGATTTTGCAGCGGTGCCCTCGACCACGGTTGTCACAAGGCCGCTGTTAAATTGTGGCTCAGAAAAGACACAGGCGACATCCAGTTCTTGGACGGTGGCGCGGACTTCTGCAATGCGCGCGGGGCTTGGGTCAGAGGCGTCTCCGAGCGAAATGGCCCCTGCAGCTGCGACACCAAAGCTGTTTTCAAAATACTGATAGGCGTCATGGAAAACAATGAACCCCTGATCCCGTACCGTCGCCAATTGCGGCAGTAGTTCCGTTTTGATCTGCTGGATTTCGGCGCTGCCGTCCTGCGCATTTTGCCGATAAACTGCGGCGTTTTCGGGGTCCAGTTCCGCCAGTTCTTCGGCAATAGCATTCAACCAAAGAATGCCGTTTTCGGGTGCAAGCCAGACATGGGGGTCTTGACCGTCATGGCCATGCCCTTCGTGATCGTCGTGCGCTGCGTGGTCGTCATGCCCTGCGTGATCGTCATGCCCTGCGTGATCGTCATGCCCTGCGTGATCGTTATGCCCTGCGTGATCGTTATGCCCTGCGTGATCGTTATGCCCTGCGTGATCGTTATGCCCTGCGTGATCGTCATGCCCTGCGTGATCGTCATGCCCTGCGTGATCGTCATGCCCTGCGTGATCGTCATGCCCTGCGTGGTCGTCATGCCCTGCGTGATCGTCATGCCCGTCGTGATCATCATGCTCTGCATGGTCATGGGCCTCAAATGTTGCCCCCTTGCGGAACTCCAGCTTCTGCGTGTTTGGAACATCGAAAAGCTCTATCACATGTGCATTGGTGCCGAGCTGTTCTATCGAACTCTCCAGCCAGGGCGTCAGCGGCTCTCCAATCCAGACGATCAAATCAGCCTTGGACAGGGCGCGGGCTTCGGAGGGACGCAGCGCATATGCATGTGGGGAGGCGCCCGGGCGGACAACCAGATCTGGTGTCCCCAGACCTTTCATCACGCGTGCAACCAACCCGTGAACAGGCGCAATGTCCGTTGCAACCTTTGGCACCTCCGCCCAGCTGGCAGTTGAGATCAGGGATAGGGCAGTTGCCGTTTTCAAAAGGTTTTTCATTGCGAGCCTGCGTTACCTTATAACATTCCAGAGCTTGTTATGCGGCATGGGATAACATATCAAGAGGGAAATTACCTTTGGATAAGCGGATGAAAGTGCCCGGATGAGTAGTCTCAGTTTTGAGCCCCACGATCACACACAGTGTATCGCGAGCACTTTGGATGCCGTTGGCGCCCAGTGTGTCCAGCAGGGGTTGCAGTTCACGCCCGTGCGGCGCCGGGTGTTGGAAATCTTGCTCCAAGAGCATCGCGCGTGGGGGGCGTATGAAATTCTCGACCGCCTGCGTGAAGAAGGTCTGGGATCGCAGCCACCGGTTGCGTACCGGGCGCTTGATTTCCTAGTGAAGCACGCCTTTGCGCATAAAATTGAACGTTTGAACGCCTTTATCGCCTGCACTCATCCCGGTGAGGACCATGCGCCTGCGTTCATGATTTGTCGCAAATGTGATGCCGTCGCCGAGGCGCATGCTGAGTTGAACACAGGTCAGTTGGGCGACGCGGCGCGCGCAGCGGGGTTCCAGATCGAAGGGTCGGTGATTGAAGCCAAAGGCCTGTGCCCGAAATGCCAGGACCACCCCAAGAAATGAACCTGATTTCGTTGAATAATGTGGGCGTCGAATACGGCGGCAACACGGTATTGTCGGGGGTGAATTTTCACATCACCAAGGGTGAAATCGTCACCATTGTTGGGCCGAACGGATCGGGTAAATCGTCGTTACTGCGCAATATTATCGGGGCATTGCGCCCGAGCACCGGCAGCGTTGAACGGGCCCCCGGATTGCGCATCGGCTATGTCCCGCAAAAACTGCATATTGACCCCACATTACCCCTCACGGTGCGTCGTTTTCTGAGCCTGCCCAAACGTGTCAGCACGTCCAGGGCACGGGCCGCCTTGGAACGGGCAGGGGTTGGCGCTTTGGAAAAGCAGCAGATGTCCGACCTATCCGGTGGTCAGTTTCAGCGCGTGCTTCTGGCACGAGCGTTGTTGAATGACCCGCAGCTTCTGATCTTGGACGAAGCCACGCAGGGTCTCGATCAACCGGGATCCGCGCGGTTTTATCAGCAGATCGAAGCCGTGCGCCAGGATTTGGGATGTGCTGTATTGATGGTCAGCCATGAGCTGCATGTGGTGATGGCGGCGTCGGATCGGGTGATTTGTCTGAATGGCCACATCTGCTGTGAAGGCGCACCGGAGCAGGTGGCGTCGGCCCCTGAATATCGGGCGCTGTTTGGCTCGGGAACCCAAGGCGCATTGGCGCTGTACCGCCACGAACACAATCACAGGCATGATGAAAATGGATGCAACCATGACCATGCAACCAAGGACACAGCCGCATGAGCTTTTTGGATGATTTTATGGTCCGGGCGGCTCTGGCCGGGCTCGGGCTTGCTCTGGCGGCGGCTCCTTTGGGCTGTTTTGTGGTTTGGCGCCGGATGGCATATTTTGGCGATGCGACCGCGCATGCCTCGATCCTTGGGGTCGCGCTGGCCCTTGGGTTTGACATTTCGGTATTTGCCGGGGTCCTGACCACGGCGCTTGTTATGGCAATCACAGTGTCAACGTTGGCTGGGCGCGGCTATGCGATGGATACGTTGCTGGGGGTCCTGGCCCATTCGGCGCTCGCGCTTGGCTTGGTGGCCGTGTCTTTTTTTGAAGGCATCCGCATCGATTTGATGGCCTATCTGTTTGGAGACATCCTTGCCGTGGGCCGTGTGGATCTTGGGGTCATTTGGGGCGGAGCTCTGGCGGTGATTGCATTGCTGTGGTGGCGTTGGTCGGCCTTGTTGACCTCGACGCTCAGCCCGGATCTGGCTTTTGCAGCGGGATTGAACCCACGGCGGGAACAATTGGTGCTGACACTGGCGTTGGCACTGGTCGTGGCTGTCGCCATGAAGGTGGTCGGCGTGTTGTTGATTGCTGCGATGCTGATTGTACCTGCCGCCACAGCCCGAAATTTCTCGCACACTCCCGAACGGATGGTCTTGGCGGCGGCTGTAACCGGCGCAATTGCGGTCCTGGGAGGGCTTCAGCTGTCGTTTGAAATGGATAGCCCCACCGGGCCAACAATCGTGAGCCTCGCGGCCTGTCTGTTTGTGTTGGCCAGTCTGGCACGCAGCCTGCATCGAGCGATAAGCGCCAAATAACAACGGGTTAAGTCCGTCGAAACATCACGTTCCCGTTTGACGGGGAGATGGTTTTTCAGACTGCGTCCACTTCACACAGGTGTCTAGCAGGTCTTTTTTCTTTATGGGCTTGGTTAGAAAATCATCCATGCCAGCGGCCAGACATTTGTCGCGATGCGCTTCAAGCGCATTGGCTGTCAGCGCGACAATCGGCGTGGGCTCATACCCTTGCGCAGCCTCATAATTGCGGATTGCAGTGGTTGCTTCCAGACCGTCTATCTCGGGCATCATCATGTCCATCAAGACGAGATCGGGCCGTATTTTTTTAAAGCACTCGATGGCCACGGTTCCGTTGTTGGCCACGGTGATATCCACCGGCGCGTCCTTCAACATACGCGTTACCACCAGCTGATTGGTGCGATTGTCCTCGGCGAGCAAAAGCGTGATCCGCGCGTCCATTTCGGTCTGTTGGAGCGGCGTATTAACTTCGGTATCTTCTGGGTCATGGGGCGTCAGCATCGTGCTGATGACTCGCTGCAGCTGGGCAGATCGCACCGGCTTGGTCGTCAATTTGCAGGTGCCAATGGCCCGTATTTCCCGCGCATCCAGGGGATGTTCAACCGACGACAGCATGACGATCGGGAGCTGTTTGCAATGTGGCAGTTGGCGGATTTGCAGGGCCAATTCCCCCCCATCCATGACGGGCATCTGAAAATCCTGAATAACCATATCAAACGGCGGCGGAGCATCGTCCTTGCCGCGCAGCCGCGCAAGCGCTTCGACACCCGAAGTCACAGTTTCACAACGTATGCCCCAGGCCTGTAGCCGTTCTTTCAGGATGATGCGGTTGATTTCGAGATCATCCACAATCAGCACCCGTAGGCCCGACATATTCATGTTGCCCACTTGGGCGGCGGGCGTCTCGTCGCTAATCGGGAGCGGCAGGTGGATCGAAAATTCGCTCCCTTGCCCATAGTTGGAGGTTACGAAAATCCCGCCATCCATCAGTTTCAACAGGCGTTCTGAAATCGCCAACCCCAACCCTGTGCCTTCAAAATTGCGGGTGGCCGCGCCGTCTACCTGTTCGAAGGCACTGAAAATTTTGTCCAATTTCTCGGGTGGAATGCCGATCCCTGTATCGCGCACCTTGATGCTGAGAGCCTGAATGTTGCCTTGGGCTTCACCAGTCACATCAATATAAACATAGCCGCGCGGTGTGAATTTCACAGCGTTGCCAGCGATGTTGGTGATAATCTGGCGAATACGCCCGACATCTCCGACAAACACCTCCGGAAGCTGCGGGTCATAGCGCAGGATGATCTCGACTTTCTTTTCGGCGGCCGTTGGGGACAGCAGCGTAACCAGATCTTCCATTGCCGACAGTAGGTTAAAGGGCTCTTTTTCGAGCTCCATTTTTCCGGCTTCGATCTTGGAAAAATTCAGGATGTCATTGATGATCGTCAGCAGCGCAGAACCGGATTTGGCAATGGTTTCTGAATACATACGCTGATCTGCATCTAGCTCTGTCTCCAGAATCAGCTCGGCCATACCAATCACACCGTTCATTGGGGTGCGGATTTCATGAGACATGTTGGCCAGGAATTCGGACTTCGCCTGATTGGCGATATCCGCTGCCTCGCGGGCATTTTCCAAGGCAAATTCACGTTCATCGCGTTCGTCAAACGTGTCTTCCAACACTCCAACCGAATAGTTCAGCGCCCAGAACTCGCGGGAGGCGTACCATGGAAGGAAGCGCGGTTGGCGTTTGAGACCCGAGATGGCATCAGACATACGTTGGTGGATCATTCCCAACGGGCGCAGGGCCAGCATATGGACGAGCGTCCAGACGACAACCGACAGGGCCGCTACCGCAAGACCAGTCCACAACATGGTCTGCTGTACCCGGTCCTGAACCAGCCCTTTAGCCTCTCGGGTTGACCATTTCACCACCATCAATCCAAACGCAAACCCATCGACTTCGATCGGGCGGCGATAGATGACAAACTGTTCTGCGTTCGGATCGGCCGGCGAGCTGGCCTTTGCGATCACTGTCTCAGACGGGTTCAGAATTTCAATTGCCAAGAGCTTTGGATTGCGGGCGATCGCTTCGGTCAGCCCCGTCTGTAACACTGGGGTGTCTTCGACGATGATCGGTTCCAGCATCAAACCGCTCAGCAAGGAAACGGTGAGATCAGCCTGTTCGGTCAGCTGATCTGTTAATCGCTGTGCTTCGCTTTTTTGCGCGACATTTCCGACAATCAGAGCCACCAACACGGCTGCGATCGACATCGAAAGAACAATTTGCGCAAGGATACCAGTACGTTTCATTGTTACAATTCTTTCAGCCTAGAAGGCTCGGCTTTGTTCCATGGCATCTCTGATCAGTTGATAGTCCGCATCGGTGCCTTCGAGGAAGCCGTTTTTTGCAACCTTGCGCACAAACTCTGCGTTTTTTTCGTCCAACATGATTTTGCGCATTGCCGCCACGATGTCTGCGGACAGATCGCCGGAGGCCAGCCAGGGTTTTGTAACGTTGTCAAATGTTTGCAATGCCCGGATCGGAACCCCGTTTTTCACAAGCTTTTTAAAGGTGCTGTCCTTCAGCGCGCCCGCGGTAAAGCGTTTGCTGCCGACGGCCATACCAACCATGTCGTGACGGCCAAGGAATTCATAGCTTTGCAAATCGGCCCCGGTGATGCCCGAAGTCAGCAGCAAAGATTGTGAGAGGTAGCGGCCAATCGTAGACAGCTCATCTCCAAATGCAAATGTCTGCCCCGCCAGGTCTTGGATACTGGCAATCGGGCTGTCATTGTGCACAGCAATAATGCCTTTGAACCGCTTTTTCCCATTTTTGGACTCCATCGCAACAATCTGAATATTGGGATTTTGTTCCGAGGCAAGCACATACGGGGCGGGACCAAAACGTGCAAAATCAACCACGCCAGTGGCCAGTTGTTCAATGCTGTCTTCGTATTCCTTGGCGATCACCATTTTGATCACAACCGTGTCATTCAGCTCTTCTGAAAGCTGTTGTTCGAGAAACGACAGAAACGGACGGTATTTGCGCACGGTTTCTGTGGGCTTATCTGCTGCATAGGTGCCAAAGGTGAGGCTTATTTCGGCTGAGGCAGGGGCGGTGGCGCCCATCCAACTGCCAAGGCTCACCAAGGCCCCCATGAGGAAGGCCTTGCCTAGGCTGTACGTGTTCAACAATTTCATAGCTGCTCCAACCTTCGCGTAACGTGATGTGTCCGCAGCGTATGCAGACAAACTGTTGATCAGGCTAAGTGTCATTCGTTTAGAAACTAACACCAATGGCGCAAAAAGCCTGCAAATAGGCTAAACCACAAGCCGACAATTTGCTGTAGTTTTATTAATTAACTTTTTTGTAACAGTTTTAAGACCACTGTTGAAAATTCTAAGAAAATTTTAACCGCTCATCCGTTCACAAAAAATCGGAGCACGTCGTGTATAATAAAATCAAAAAGTCCCGACTATTTGGCCCACAATATCTTGTTGCTCCATTCATAACGATCTTTGGGGTCACAGTTGCGTTGGCGTCCCCTGCGTTTGCTATTCCCTCGCCAGAGCTGATCATCGGCTCCGTCTCGTCCTTGTCGCAGGTGTTTGCGGTGGGGGCCGCGATGGTCACCGCGCTAGGGGCCACAGTGGCCGCAAAATTTGGGTTCGCTCCAAAATCCGGTACACAGCGCCGTTTCCCAACCAAACTGCTGTCCATGATGGGCGTGGCGCTGATCGCGTTGGTGGGGTTGAATTATTGGCAATACTCGACAAGTCACACAAAAGAGCAGGCCAGACTGCAAGCCACACTGCTGCGACCCGCACAGTTTGATGGCAGCCAGATCAAGGATGCCAATCTAAAAGAGACAAGTTTCGGCGCGCAGTCTGATCATCCGTTGGGCATTTCCACACCGGATGCATTTGCTTTGCTTGGGCAGGGCAATACGCAGTTTTTCGACATTAGAGAGACCGCAGAGCATGAAATGGGGACCCTGCCGGGCGCCACACATATTCGGTTTCCGGATTTCTTAGAATCCATCCCGGTGGATGCGGGCAAAGAGGTGGTTTTGTTTTGCCACAACGGCAATCGCAGTTCTGAAACCTGTGCCGAGCTGGCAAAGCTCGGCATTGACTGCCGTTTTATCGTTGGCGGTATCGAGAAATGGATCACCGAAGGCTACCGGTTTAGTGATGCCAAGGTCGAGACCATCGCTGATTTGCGCGCCATTCCCGACTATCCAAATGGCACGCGTCTGTTGAACACCGAGGAATTTACCTCTCTCTTTGATGCGGGCGATTTGCAGATCGTCGACACGCGCTATCCCGGCGATTTTGCCAGCGGCCATCTGCCCGGCGCGATTAATATTCCAATCCGGGCCATGTCGACGGCAGATCTGATGACCCGTATTCAAGCGCTTGAAAACAAGCCTACAATTGCCGCCTGCTATGACCGTCGCAGCTGTTTCATGTCGCAGGTTCTGGGGCTTGAACTGAACCGTGCTGGGATTGATTTTCAGGGCCGTTACACTCTGCCGTGGGAGTATTTTGTCCCCCCGGCGCCCAAGCCCCATGTTCAAGACTGGATCGACGCTCAAAACACCAACCTGTGGGACAAGGCCATCGCTGCCGTGGCCGCCGCGCTGGTCTGGAGCCACGGTCAGTCGCATCTGTTGATCGGTCTGTTGGGCTTGTCAGTTCTGACGCGTCTCCTCGTGTTGCCCATTGCCTTGAAATCCGAACGTGATCAGCTGATCACCCATGCCACCAAACCTGAACTGGACGCGTTAAAGGGACGTTTGGCACGGGATCCGGTGCGTAAGGCGCGTGCGGTGCAGGCATTTTACAAGGATCAGGGCCTGACCCCGATGCGCAACCTCGTGGCGCTGGCCTTTTTGCCGGTGATGATGCTGGGCGTTTCGGCGGCAGGCGTGGCCAGCGAAGGTTTGAACGTTTCACTGTGGTGGGCCGCCGACATTGGACAGGCGGATCCCTATCTTATTGTGCCTGTGTTATTTACGGCCCTGGCCATGGTCTATTTGATGTGGGCGGTGGCAAAAACACCGCGCCAGAAACTGCTGTGGAGCCTGCTTGGCGCGCCTGCGCTGTTTGCCATGGTGATGACGCTCAGCTTTGCTGCGAATGTGTATTTGTGCTTTAGTCTCAGTCTGTTGTTGATACAGCGTGCATATGTCGTTGGACATCTGGCGCGGGAGTGGGCGGGCCTCATGGCGGTTGCGACACGTCTGACACGGGCAAACCTGCCTGAAGGGGTGTCGCCCTTGTCTGAGACCGGCGAGCTTGGAATGGCGGGCAACAAGGCGTTGCGTTTGTCGGTGTTGAAAAATGCCGGGTTGCCCGTGCCCAATGGCGTGGTGTTGCAAGGTGTGGCGCTGGATCGATTTGCCGATATGTCCGACGCGCTGCAGCAACAGTTTGCGGATCGTGTCTGGCAGATGGTCGGGCAAAAACCCTGTGCGGTGCGCAGCTCTGCCAGCAACGAAGATGGCGCAGGGCAAAGCTTTGCTGGGGTGTTTGATTCGGTTCTCGATGTCACACGCGACACGTTGATTGCGGCCTTGCATGAGGTGCACGCCAGTTTCCGGTCGGCGCGCAGTGACAGCTATGATGCCTCGGACGAAGGCGCAGGCCAGGCCAATATTTTGGTGCAGGAAATGGTCGACGCCGAACTGGCGGGCGTCTTGTTCACCCAGGACCCAATGGCGCCCGGCATGGTGATGTTGGAATGGGTGCACGGCAACGGCGAAGATCTGGTCTCGGGGCGGGTTACACCACAGGTGGCCCGTTTTGGCCGCTACTCAGGTGCGTCCGTGGAAGAGACCGCCACAACCGCCCCTGATTTCACCCCCCTTTTGCAATTGGCACGACAGATCGAAACCCTGTTTGGCACACCACAGGATGTGGAGTGGGCCTATCAGGACGGCGCATTCCGCATTGTGCAAACCCGCGACATCACCACATTGTCGCTGGGATCGGCGGCACAAAAACTGCGCAATAGCGAATGGTGTGCCGTGCTTGAACGGTTTGAGGGCAGCGCCCCGGACGCCGTGATCTTGGAACAAGACGAAATGTCCGAGGTTCTGCCACGGCCGACGCCATTGTCCTTTGATCTGATGAACCGTGTCTGGGCTCCGGGCGGAAGCCTGGATCTGGCCTGCCGCGCCCTGTCCATTCCCTATCGTTTGCAGGAAACACCGGGCAGCCATTTGGTCAATCTCTTTGGCAAAACCTATGTGGACACGCGGTTGAAATCAGACATGGCGCTGCGTCTCAGCAGTTCCAAAGCCAACCAGTTGCGCAAACAGGCGCGCCCCGTACAGGACACGTTCCAAAACACTGTTTTGCCGGAATTCACCGACAAGCTGGCGTATTGGCAGGCGCTGAACTATGCGGCCCTGCCGCAGGCGGCGCTGCTCGAAACTTTGGAAACGCTGATCGCTGAATTTGTGCAGGGCATCTATGTCGAGGCTGAAAAGATCAACATTCTCGCAGGGTTCACCATGTCCGAAGCCTTGTCGGATGCCGCTGGCGATCCGGCGTTGAAGGCACGGCTGATGCATGCGGACCTGCCCAATGCGCCCTCGTCCCTGCTGGCGGGATGCAAGGGGAACAAGGCGCAGGCGCTCAAACTGATGGGGCACCGATCCCTGTTTGACTATGAGCTGAGCAGCCCGCGCTATAGCGAAGCCCCCTCGATGTTGAACACGTTAGTCTCGCCATCGGTTGCCCCCATCAAGCCGTTGGGAGGGACACAGGAAATCCTGCCGGAACCGTTGCAAGAACGTGTGGATCTGGCGATCAGCTATCAGGATCTAAAAGAGCAGGCCAAACACGAGGCACTGCGCCTGTGGGCAGAAATCCGGCGCGCGCTTCTGGCTTTGGCGGCACGCAGCGGTCTGGACGGGCAGATCTTTTATCTGACCACCGAGGAACTTTTAACCGCTGACTGGGAGAACACGACCGCCGTGTGCGAGGCGGCTGCAATCCGGCAAGATATTGAAAAGATGCGCAAAAGCCTAGCTCCATCCGAGGTGTCTCTGACCCTGCGTGACATCGAACTCTTGTCGCTTGGTGCGCAATCCACCGCGCAGCATGCTGGACTTGCGGGCACCTGTGTCGCCGGAGAAGGGCCAGTCACCGGGCGCGTGTTCTGGATTGATGCGGATCATGCTGATGATGGCAGCGATGCTGAAACACTGTTTGCCGGATTTGAACCGGGTGACATTCTGGTGTGTCAGATGATCCATCCGGCGTGGTTGCCGCAGGTTCTACAGGCCGGGGCTGTGCTCAGTCAGGTTGGTGGCTGGCTCAGTCATATGTCGATTGTTGCCCGCGAAAAGAACAAGCTGATGCTGGTGTCATGCAGCGGATTACAGACCTTGTGCAACGGTGATGAAATTACGGTGGACGACGACGGTGCAATCGAACCGCTGATCCCAGAACAACGCCATGCGGTGGCGGCCAGCTAAATTCCACGCATGGGAGAAAACACCAAAAAGGCTGCCACACGGCAGCCTTTTTTCAGCGGATCAGCTCCCGGGTCAAACGGCCGGGGCGGGTTATTTTTGGGCGGCGGCTGTTTGTGCGGCCTGTTTGGCGTCCCGCTCCATGGTCAGCCGAATTTGTTTTTGGCGCTCGCGAAAGCGCTCTTTGTCGGCCTCTGTCGACGTGCCATAACACCCATGACAGCTGACACCCTGCTCAAATTCAGGCCGGGCTTTGTCTTTGGGTAAAATCGGCTGGCGACAGCCATGACACAGTTCATGTGGACCTTCGACCAGCCCGTGGCCAACAGACACCCGGTTGTCGAACACAAAACACTCGCCGTCCCAGGTCGAATTTTCCTGCGGCACCTCTTCAAGATAGCGCAGAATGCCGCCTTTCAGGTGATAGACGTCTTCCACCCCCTGACCCAGCAGGTAATTGGTGGATTTCTCACAGCGAATGCCGCCGGTGCAGAACATCGCCACACGTTTGTTGTGAAACCGCTCTTTGTTTTCTTCCCACCAGGCGGGGAATTCACCAAAGGTACGGGTTTTGGGATCAATCGCGCCCTCAAATGTGCCGATGGCCACTTCGTAATCATTGCGGGTGTCGATCACCACCACATCATCAGATTGGATCAATTCGTTCCACGCCTGTGGTTCAACATAATTGCCAACATTCGCCGTGGGATCGACGTCGGGCTGGCCCATGGTGACGATCTCTTTTTTCAACCGCACCTTCATTTTGCCAAAAGGTGCCCGGTCACTGATGGCTTCTTTCCATTCCAGTCCTGCACAGCCCGGCAGGCTTTTGATATGGGCCAACACAGCATCAATGCCCGCGCGCGGGCCGGCAATGGTGCCGTTGATCCCCTCCTGGGCCAACAAGAGTGAGCCAGTGACGCCAGAGGTCAGGCACAGATCCAAAAGCGCCGGTTTGATGTCAGCCGGAGCAGCGAAACGGGTAAAGTGGTATAAAGCAGCGATGGTGTACATACCCCGGCCATAGAACCCATCGGCAAAATTTTCAAGCGTTTCACCCGCGATCATGGCGCTATGGGATGCTGCATTGTGTCTGGTGAATAACATTTCAGAAATGCATGTTTTGTTGGATATTCACGCGGTTCATTGTTTCCAGCGGTGAGTGTATTCGCTTAAGTGTGGGCACGGAAAAAAGGAGAGCTCACCATGACATCGGCCTTAATCGTGATTGATGTGCAAAATGATTTTTGCTCAGGTGGCGCGTTGGCCGTGCCCGAAGGCGACGCAGTGGTGCCGGTGATCAATGCCAAAATGGCGCAATTTGACACGGTGCTGCTGACACAAGACTGGCATCCTGCGGGGCACAGTTCTTTTGCGTCGTCTCATGCGGGAAAACATCCGTTTGACACCGTCGAAATGACCTATGGCACACAGGTCTTGTGGCCGGATCACTGCGTGCAACAGACCAAGGGCGCAGCCTTTCATCCCGATTTGCGCACGGACGCGGATCTGATCCTGCGCAAAGGGTACAATTCAGCACTCGACAGCTATTCAGCGTTTTTTGAAAACGATCAGATCACGCCAACCGGGCTGGATGGTTATCTGCGGACACGCGGCATCACAAATCTGACCGTGGTGGGGCTGGCCACAGACTTCTGCGTCGCCTATTCGGCGCTAGATGCCCGAAAATGCGGTTTTAATGTCACCGTTGATCTGACCGCATGCCGCGCCATTGATCTGAACGGTTCGCTTGCAGCGGCGCTGACCGAAATGAAAGACGCTGGTGTGGTGTTGCAAGATTGAAAAAGTGATAGTTGGGTAACGTCTTGCTGATACCAAACGTGCAAAGAACGGAGTAAGATGGCATCTCAATGGTTGGAACAGATCTGCTAGCGGCCTACCACCGCAGATATGGCGCTGCGGGATTAATGCGCCGATATGCTGCGGCCAAACAGAGAGGTTTCTGGTATCGGCAGGCGCTTTTGGTGTTCTGGTGTCTTGCCGTTGGCATCCTGTTGTCGCCGCTGATGGGCTGTGCCTGTCTGGGGTTGGGGCTTGTCGGGGATGTCATTGACACGCTGGTTGTGCGCCCTGCCCGGTGCGCGCCGGTCAATATCAAACGGCTGCGCATTCAAAGCAGCCTGTCCGCGGCGTTGCACGGGGGGCTGTTTTCCCTCTCGGCCTGTCTCCCCCTTCTGGCCTATGCCTCACCCGAAGGGGTCCAGGGAGGCCTGTGGTCTCCGGTGTTGACGATCTGTATTCTGACCAGCACCGCAGTCGCCAGCAGCCTGCACCTGCCGTTGAACGTCTCTGCAACCGTGTGCCGACTGCTGTCGATCGCGGGGGTGGCATTGGGGTTCGTCGTTTTGGTCATGCCGCATCCGAATGAAACCTGGACTGCTTTTGGCATGGATCTGGTTGGGGTGCTCATTTTATGCGGCACTCTTGTTTGGCTGGGCCTGAAAATCCTGGAGCGACAGGACCGCAATCGCCGCAGCCAGCTCAAAACCGCGCAACAACAACAAGAACTTGCGGCCGTTAACGCACGCTTGTGCGAGCAGGAAAAAGCCGCGCGACAGTTGGCGACGGTGGCTGAATGTGCCAATGACAGTGTGATCCTGATGGGGCGCCAAGGTGAAATCACTTGGGTGAATGACAGCTTCACACGCATCACGGGCTATTCTTCTGAAGAGGCCGTCGGATCGATGCCCGGTGACCTGCTCAACAGTGTTGATACCTGCGAAGAGACCCTGGCCAAGTTGAGCAACGGGATCAAAACCACGACACCCGTGCGGGTTGAAATTTGCAACAAACACAAAGACGGACATAATATCTGGCTCGACACCAGTCAGGTTCCGCTGGTCGATAGCACCGGCGCGCTTGAGACGCTGATTGCAGTCGAACGCGATATCACTGACGCGAAGAAATATGAACAAGAGCTTCAGCAAGCGCGCGTGGCAGCCGAAGAGGGGGCACGCGTCAAGTCCGAATATTTTGCCACCATGAGCCATGAAATCCGCACGCCGTTGAATGGCGTCATTGGCATGGCCCAGCTGCTGGAACAATCGCCGCTGAACACCGAACAGCGCGAATATGCGGATACCATTCTCAACTCGGCGCGGTCCTTATTGCATCTGATCAATGATATTCTTGACCTGTCCCGGCTGGAGGCGCAGGAGATGGAGCTTAGCTGCGAAGATTTTGATCTGCGGCGCTGTCTTGAAAACTGCGTGCGCCTGCTGGGGCCGCTGGCCGCCGACAAAGGTATCGCATTGCGGTTGGATCTGGCGCCGGATCTGCTGGCACAGTTGCACGGTGATGACCGGCGATTGACCCAGATCTTGATGAATATCGTGGGCAATGCCATTAAATTCACCGACATCGGTGAGGTCATGGTGACAGCCCGCACCATACCTTCACCACAGGGTGTTCAGGTAAAGATAGCTGTCATCGATACGGGGATTGGCATACCCGAGGACAAAGTTGCCCGGATCTTTGAACGTTTTTCGCAGGCGGATGCGGCGATTTCCCGGAAATTTGGCGGCACCGGACTGGGATTGACCATCGCGCAAAACTTGGCGCACGCGATGGGTGGGGAAATTTCCGTTACGTCGCAATTGAGGCAGGGATCAACGTTTGAGGTGTCCGTGCATCTGCAACCCGCCGTTGCGCAGCCAAGGCCGGCTGTTGCGCCGCCGCTGCCGCAGGATCTCAGCGCATTGCGTATTTTGATCGCCGAAGACAATCAGGTGAATCGCTTTTTGGTGGATAAGTTTCTGAAATCCACCAATGCGGAACGCCGCTATGCCTTTGACGGGGCTCAGGCGATTGAAATGGCGCAGGATTTTCAGCCCGACGTGATCCTGATGGATATGTCCATGCCCGAGGTCAACGGGTTGGAGGCCACCCGCGCCATTCGCCTGTTGCCGTTGAAACAGCCATATATCATTGCCTTGACGGCAAATGCCTTTGACGAAGATCGCACCGCATGTCTGCAGGCTGGGATGGATGATTTTCTCACCAAACCGGTCAATCGGGCAGAGCTTCTGGCGCGGATATCGCAATTTTATAGCGCGCGTCTGGAACAGCAACTGCCTTAATGTTCTTTACCTCAGCCGCGGCGGCGTTTTATCAAGTTGTGGAACCAATTTTGATGAGACCTCCCTTTGGATATCGCCACCCGCGTCTACAATCATAAATGGAAGATCGACCCGATTGTTCGATCTCTCATTGATACAGATTTTTACAAACTGCTGATGTGTCAGTCGGTGTTTCGCAATAAGCCCGACACGGATGTCACGTTTTCGCTGATCAATCGGTCGACCAAAATACCACTGGCCAAATTGATTGACGAAGGCGAGTTGCGCGAACAGCTGGACCATATCCGCTCTCTCAGCCTGTCGCGCGGTGAAAGCACTTGGCTACGCGGCAATACGTTTTACGGCAAACGCCAGATGTTCCGCCCAGATTTTATGGGATGGTTCGAGAACCTGCGCTTGCCGCCCTATCATCTGGAACGCAAAGGCGATCAGTATGAGCTGACCTTTGAAGGCAAATGGCACGAGGTCATGCTGTGGGAAATCCCGGCGCTGGCGGTGCTGATGGAACTGCGCTCGCGTGCGGTTCTGGATCTGATGGGCCGGTTTGAATTGCAGGTGCTCTATGCACGCGCGATGACGCGGGTCTGGGAAAAGATCGAAACCTTACGGGGGGTGGACGGGCTGTCGATTGCAGATTTCGGCACCCGGCGGCGGCATGGATTTCTGTGGCAGGATTGGTGCGTACAGGCGATGATCGAAGGTCTGGGGGATAAATTCACCGGCACCTCTAACTGCCTGATTGCGATGCGCCGCGAGGTTGAGGCGATTGGCACCAATGCGCATGAATTGCCGATGGTATATTCTGCCTTGGCCAAGGATGACGCCGCATTGGCCCGTGCGCCGTATGACGTGTTGTCGGACTGGCACGACGAACATGAGGGCAACCTGCGGATCATTCTGCCCGACACCTATGGCACCCAGGGGTTTTTGGACCGCGCGCCGGATTGGCTGGCAGGCTGGACGGGCATTCGCATCGACAGCGGGGATCCGGCAGCGGGGGCAGAGCGCGCAATCCGCTGGTGGCAGGCCCGCGGGGAAGATCCAACAACGAAACGGGTGATTTTCTCGGATGGGTTGGATGTGGCGATGGTACAGGCGTTGCAGCAGCAGTTTGCTGGGCGGGTGCAGGTGTCTTTTGGCTGGGGGACGTTGCTGACCAACGATTTCCGTGGATTGGTGGCTGAGGATGCTTTGGCCCCGTTTTCTTTGGTGTGCAAAGCGGTGTCCGCCAATGGGCGGGCGACGGTCAAATTGTCAGATAATCCGAACAAGGCCATGGGCCCGGTTGAGGAGATCGATCGTTACAAACGGGTGTTTGGCGTTGGGGCACAAACGCGGACGGATGTGATCGTCTGACACAGGTGCTCCCGCGCAGCGCCCTTGCATTGACATGCAAGAGTGCCCCTTGGGCCAGGCAGGCCGCGCCAAAGGCGCGGCCTGCCTCCCGCTCCGGGCGTGCCCGGCGTGGGTCTCAGGCCGTCATTTCTGGGCGTTAAGGCGCTTCACCTTGTCGGGCACCGGGGTGGGGAGGACACCAGATCAAATCTCCCGCATCGGAGTGAGGCGCTATTGTGAAACTGTAGCTATTGCACTGATGGGTGGTGAAGGGGGCGCCGGTCTGCAGATCTGTGACGCCGGGCACCAGACTTAGACAGGTGCCCCAAAATCCCGCCGCTTGCAGCGAGTGCTGGGAAATCCCCAGACGCCAGCGCCCCGGAGACGCGGTGAGAAGTGCGGTCACCGCCGCCTGCCCATAGCCCCTGCGCCGCATGTTGGGAAAGATCGTGAACTCAGACAGTTCACGCTGCCCTTCGGGCAATGTCAGAACAAAGGCAAACCCAATCTCAGTATTATTTGCACAGATCCAAACCGCCTGCATATCCTGCCGGTTCAAGCTGCGGCTTGCCTTTTGCGAGACATTGATCGCAGCCCCGGGTGCGATCTCTGCCAGATAACGGGCCAGAACCGGCAACAGACGTGGCTGATCTGCCGCAATAAGGGGGCGCAGGGTCATAATCATTGGCGCGCCCGTTGGCCAAGGGGCCACATTGGCAGCGCCATGATCTGCAGGGGCGCCGACGCGGGCAGGGAGACAGGCTGCACAGGGGCGTACCGCTGCGGTCGCCCCGCCTTGTGTAGGAGCACATGGTCGGCGCGCAGGCAGATCCCCCGTTGTGTCTTACCACAGATGCGGGGAAACAAGATCAAGCGTTTGAGTTTCAAGTGCGCCATTGCCATAGATTAAAATTCAGCATCCGCTGGTCCAGAGTCTGGTATCGCTGGTAAAAATTACTTTTGTGTTTCTGTCATTGCCGGGCTGAAACCTACACGTCCTTTGGCTATCCTTGGTACATGCGTGATCGCCCAGTCTTTTTTGGTTCTGAACTCTACCGCACCTCCAGTTATGGAGGCACCCATCCGTTGCGAGTTCCGCGGGTTTCGACGGTGATGGATCTGTCGCGTGCATTGGGCTGGTTGCCTGATCACGCCTACCGCCGCGCCCCGCGCGCCCGCGCCAAAGCGTTGTGCCACTGGCACGATCCAGACTACATCGCGGCTTTGGAACGGGTGGAGCGCACGCAGACCGTTTCAGCGGCTGACACGCAGCGGTTCCACCTTGGCACCGTCTCTAATCCCGTCTTCCCTGAAATGTTCCGCCGCCCAGCAACTGGCGCAGGCGCGTCTCTCCTGGCTGGAGAGCTGCTGGGCCTCGGTCAGGCGACGGTTGTGTATTCTCCTGCGGGTGGCACGCACCATGGTTTGCCCGGTCGGGCCAATGGATTCTGTTATCTGAATGATGTGGTGTTGGGACTGCTGTCGTTGCGCCATCACGGTGTCCAGCGGATTGCCTACATTGATATCGATGCACATCACCCGGATGGGGTTGCACATGGCTTTCACGGGGATCCCGACATGCTGATGATCTCGGTGCACGAGGAAGACCTGTGGCCCCGCACCGGGGCGCTGATGGATACGGCTGGCGGGGCTGCGGTAAACTTGCCGGTGCCGCGTGGTTTGAACGATCGTGAAATGCGCCACATCCGCACGCGGTTGATTCTTCCGCTGCTGGAACAGTTCCAGCCTCAGGCCATTGTCGTGCAATGCGGCGCAGATGCGGTGGTTGAAGATCCGCTGGCCCATCTGTGCCTGTCCAATAACGCACATTGGGACTGTATTGCTGACATAGCCACCTGCACATCGCGTCTGCTGGTGTTGGGTGGCGGCGGTTACAATCCGTGGTCCGTTGGGCGTCTGTGGACCGGCGTCTGGGCCACGCTGAATGGGTTTGAGATTCCCGACCGGCTGCCCGATCCCGCACAGGAGGTGCTGGCGGCCCTGTCGTTCCCCGGCCATAGTCTGGGACGCGCCCCGCCGACCCATTGGTTTTCGACCCTTCGGGATGCCCCCCGCGAAGGTCCCCTTCGGGATGAGATCACAGAGCGTGTTGCCCTATTGCGGGCCCGTCATGGGCTGGCGGACCGTTACGCGCTTTGGCCGTAATTTTGGCCGTAACATGTGCTTAGACGCGGTGACGCGCCGTGCCGTGCACGGCGCGTGGCCCAACGGACGCGGTTGAGCCCCAAAGGGGCCGGCGCGGCGGGCGGGAGCGCCACCGTCCAGTCCCAAAACCACGCCGGAAGCCATGCGAACATCACCGTCTGGGACGCCGCCGCTCAGGTCGGCCAAACGCGTTAGCGCAAGCATAGAATAGCTAAAGGTTACAATCACATCGCCCGGTTCTCGATCTGGTTGTTTTGATCCGACTCCAAGGGTAATCTTCGTTCAAAATCGCAATGTTTTGGGCTGCATTGTTGCGGCTTTCGCTGTATTTGACGGACTGGATCAGCACCGCGTAACTTGTTAGTCCGACCCAACCCCAGCTGCTAGGAGCACCTTCAATGAGCGCAACCGCCCGCAAAACTGCACTCAATGCCGAAGATATCCGCGCCCTCAAAGGCGGAACACCCATTGTCAGCCTGACTGCCTATACCACCCCGATGGCACAGGCGATGGATGAACACTGTGACTTTGTATTGGTGGGCGACAGCGTAGGAATGGCGCTGCATGGGTTGCCGTCGACATTGGGTGTGACGATGGAGATGATGATCCTGCATGGGCAGGCGGTGATGCGGGGCTTGACCAAAGCGCTGATGGTCATGGATATGCCGTTTGGCAGCTACGAAGAAGGCCCGGCACAGGCGTTTCGCAACGCGGCGCGACTGATGGCTGAAACCGGGGCGGGGGCAGTCAAACTTGAGGGCGGCGTTGAAATGGCCGACACCATTCGTTTTCTGGTGGCGCGTGGCATTCCTGTGATGGCCCATATTGGCTTGACGCCACAATCGGTGAACACGCTGGGCGGCTACAAGGTTCAGGGCCGCGACAGCGCGGCCGCAGGCCTTTTTGCCGATGCTCGCGCGGTGGCAGATGCAGGCGCTTTTGCGGTGGTTTTGGAAAAACTGCCTGCGTCTCTTGCGGACCAGCTGACCGCCGACATCGCCATTCCAACCATTGGCATTGGGGCATCTGCAGGCTGCGACGGGCAGGTATTGGTGCTTGATGACATGCTGGGATTTTTCACCGCTTTCAAACCAAAATTTGTCAAACGCTACGCCGATCTTGGCCATCAGGCAGAGCAGGCGATCGCCGCATATGCCGCCGAGGTGCGCGCCCGTGATTTTCCGGCCGCAGAACATTTGTTTGCGGATCAGGCACCAAAGAAGAAAGACACCAAGTGATGACAGTCCCCATTTTGCGCAACCTTGCGGATCTGCGCGCCCTGCGCAGCACATGGGTGCAGGCCGGTGAAACTGTCGGTCTGGTGCCCACGATGGGGGCCTTGCATGCGGGCCATCTGTCGTTGGTCGAGGCCGCGAAACACGACTGCGACCGCGTGGTGGTGACCATTTTTGTGAATCCCAAGCAGTTCAACAAACCCGAAGATCTGGAAAACTACCCCCGAACTGAAAAAGACGACGCTCGGAAACTGGCCCCTTATGATGTCGATGCGATTTTTGTGCCGCAAGCTGATGAAATCTATCCAGAGGGATACGCCACCACCGTTTCGGTCAGTGGCGTAACGGACGTGCTGGAAGGGGCGTTTCGTCCGGGCCATTTCGATGGGGTCGCAACCGTGGTGGCCAAATTGTTTATGATGACCGGCGCGGACCGGGCGTATTTTGGCGAAAAAGATTATCAACAGCTGATGTTGGTGCAACGTATGGCGCGGGATCTGAACATGCCCATCGACGTCATTGGCTGTGACACCGTGCGCGAAACCTCGGGTCTGGCCATGTCGTCCCGCAATTTGCGTCTCACGCCCGAGGCGCTGGACCGTGCAGCCGTGTTGAACCGTCAGATGCGCGCGGCTGCAGAGGCCGCGCGAATTGGCACACCTTGGGGCAATCTGAGGGCTGAGGCGCTGACACAGCTGGCCGCAGCTGGTTTTGGCGAAGTTGAATATTTTGACCTGCGGTGCGCCACCACGCTTGCTCCCCTGGAGACCCCCGATCGCCCCGCGCGCCTACTGGCCGCGGCGTGGATGGAGGGCATCCGCCTGATCGACAATATCGCGGTGGCCACCATCGAGACCTAACAAGGGGTGGTAGCGCAACCAGAATTGGCTATGCTCCGCGTCAAAGACCATCGGAGGGGACACCATGACCTTTATTCTCGCCATCGACCAAGGCACCACATCCTCACGCGCCATTCTGTTTGACGCAGAGATGCAGGCGGTTGCATCCGCGCAGCAGGAATTCACCCAGATCTACCCGCAGGCGGGCTGGGTGGAGCATGACCCCGAAGAAATCTGGTCCACCACACTTGGCGTTTGCCAAAAGGTGCTGGCCGATCATAACGTGGCTCTGTCCGACGTGGCCGGCATCGGTATCACCAACCAACGCGAAACCACGTTGATCTGGGACAAATCCACCGGCAAGGCCATTTACAATGCCATCGTTTGGCAGGATCGCCGCACGGCGTCCATCTGTGATGCTCTGCGCGACGCAGGCCACGAAGACATGGTGCGCGCCAAAACTGGCTTGCTGCTGGACCCGTATTTCTCGGGCACCAAGGTCAAATGGATTCTCGATCAGGTGCCGGGTTCACGTGACCGCGCCGCCGCGGGTGAGCTTTTGTTTGGCACCGTCGACAGTTTCCTGATCTGGCGTCTGACCGGTGGTGCGTCGCATGTCACCGATGCCACCAACGCCGCGCGCACACTGATGTATGACATCCATGCGGGCCAATGGAGCGCCGACACCTGCGGCATGCTTGATATTCCGCAGGAAATGCTGCCCGAAGTCAAAGACAGCGCTGCCGATTTTGGCACCACCGACCCTGCTGTCTTTGGCGGTGTGGTGCCGATCCTGGGCGTGGCAGGGGATCAGCAGGCCGCTACGGTGGGGCAGGCGTGTTTTGCCCCGGGCATGTTGAAATCCACCTATGGCACCGGGTGTTTTGCCCTGCTGAACACGGGCGATACGCCGGTTCCGTCGCAAAACCGCATGTTGACCACCATCGCCTATCAACTGGACGGCAAGCCGACATATGCGCTTGAAGGGTCTATCTTTATTGCAGGGGCGGCTGTGCAATGGCTGCGCGATGGTCTGGGCATCATCCAAAATGCGTCTGAAACCGGAGAGCTGGCCACACAGGCGGATCCCGGTCAGGACGTGCTGCTGGTGCCGGCCTTTACCGGGCTTGGCGCTCCATATTGGAAACCCGACTGTCAGGGCGCGGTCTTTGGTCTCACCCGCAATTCCGGCCCGGCTGAATTTGCCCGCGCGGCCTTGCAATCGGTGGCCTATCAGACCCGCGACCTATGGGAAGCCATGCGCGCAGACTGGGACGGTGACAGCCAGGTTACCTTGCGGGTTGATGGCGGTATGAGCGCCTCGGATTGGGCGATGCAAAGCCTGTCTGACCTATTGGGCGCCGCCGTGGATCGTCCGGTGATGCAGGAAACCACCGCGCTGGGCGCGGCATGGCTTGCGGGCATGAAGGCGGGCGTCTACCCGGATCAGGCCGGTTTTTCCAAGACTTGGGCGCTGGATCGCACCTTTACCCCAACTCTGGCAGAAGCCGAGCGTGCGGCGGCGTATGACCGTTGGAAACGCGCCGTGCAGGCAGTGATCGGCGTTTGAAGCATGGGCGCGCCCGCACCGCGCGTTTGCGCGCGGTGCCCGGCCCAACAGACGCGATCAGGCCTTGGCCTGCTCTGGCGTCTGGCGGGAGCGTCTGATCCGGTTCTCTCCGCGTTGCTGCGCACCATACCCTTACGAAAGGCGATGCAGCCCTCCTTCGATGTCAAACCCTAGCGCGTTGATCGCGAAGCAAAAATTGTCTCTGCGTGGTCTTTTATGTAGATTTTCAACCAGGGCGTGAATTGCTCGGGCTGGGCCAGGATCTCAGCCTCCAGCGTGGCAAAATCCATCCAGCGAATGGCCATCACCTCGTCCGGGTTCTGGGTGATCGTTAAATCATCCCCCGCTTCGGCAACAAAAACATCCACCACCTCATGTTCGATCAACCCCTCACCCACATCGGCGCGGTACTCCAAATGATGTCGGTACTCAGGGGTCAGACCGGTGATACCCAATTCATCATTCAATCGCCGCACGGCGCAGGTTTCTGCCGCTTCGTCCCACAGGGGGTGCGTGCAGCAGGTGTTCGCCCATTGCCCGGGCGTGTGATACTTCCCCAATGCCCGCTGTTGCATCAGGATGTGCCCTTCACGAAGCACAAACACCGAAACCGCCTTGTGGCGCAGGCCCTGTTGATGGGCGGCCAATTTTTCAACCGGCTGCAACACACCATCAACCCAGGCTGGGATCATCACAGTCATTTTATACCCCTTCCGCAGGTTTCCGGTGCGTGTGTGCGATAAATGTGGTGGCCGGTTGCAACAGAAACAAGCCGCAACCAACGGTCGCGGCTTGTGCCTGAACTTCGCTGTCAGGGCAATCAGTTTGAGGGCACATCCGCAGTTTCTGCAATTGAGTCATCCGTCGCCGGGGCCTCGGCCGCGGGCGGTGCCAGGCTCTCCAGATAGGCATAGACATCCTCAGCGCCAGATTTCAGGCGCAGCGCCATCTTGGTTTTGGCTTTGGGATTCCCCGTGGCCACTTTGACAAATCCTCGCGGATCACTGGTAAAAGAGGCAAACCGCGCCGCGTCCCAGATCACCCCCTGTTCGCCAAGCGCCGCCAACCCAGTTCCATAGCGAAACCCCTCCATCGTGCCGATGGTGCGTCCGGCAACGCCAAACAGGTTTGGCCCAGTTCGGCCACCCTTTTGCAGCACCTCTCCCGTGTCGGACACAACCGAGTGGCAGGCCTTGCATTTCTTGAACAGCTTTGCGCCGGTGTCGACGTCTCCGTCGGCCCAAACAGGTGCGGCGGCCAATGACAACAGCGCTGCAATTGCGAGATGTTTCATGTTTATACTCATCTATTGACTGCCCCCACATGGCAATATCACCACAAACAGGTCAACAGACAGGATGCCGCGGCTGCGGCACGTCAGCTTCGATCCGACCAACAGGGCAGCAGATCCCCTGCGGCGGGGGTGGCGCTGTATACGGCGCGCGCGATGGCACGGCTCAGACATAAGGCCGCCGCATGACACAGGTCTGCCAGGGCCGCATCCGGATCCGGCAGAACATGCCCGCCGGTGCTCAGGCCAAACACCAGATCGCCATCGACCGGGGCATGGGCGGGAACAATGGCGCGGCCAATACCATCGTGGGCCGCAATCGAAAGCCGTTGGCACTGGGCTTTGGTCAAGGCGGCATCGGTGGCCACAATGGCGATGGTGGTATTGGCCCGCTCACCGGGGATGTCCTGCCCATCGATCAGTTTGCGCATTTTCATCAGTTTCAGGCTGGTCAGGTCCCGGCCCAGCCCGCTGGCCGGATCAACGCCCACACCGCCAAACTCCCCGTCCACTTCAAACGGCGCGGCCCAGAAATGGCGCGCGCCGGGGGTGGTCACGGCCCCCATGGGGTTGGTGGCAACCAATGCGCCCACGGTTGCCCCATTGGGCAGTTGAAACGACGCAGACCCAAGCCCCCCTTTTAGGCTGGCCGTCATCGCTCCGGTGCCTGCTCCCTGACTGCCCAGTTCAAACTCTGGCCGCGCCGCCTGAAGCGCACGATGCCCAAGGTCTGCATAGGGGTTGCGCGTCCAGGATTTGTCGCCGCCGTTCAACAGATCAAATAGGATCGCACCAGGCACAATAGGAACAATCGCAGGCCCCAGACAATACCCCCGCCCTTGTGCCTTCAGCGCGTCCATGACGCCAGAACAGGCGTCCAATCCAAATGCCGATCCACCTGACAACACCAGTGCATCCACCTGCGCCACGGATTTGTCCGGGGCCAATAGATCCGTCTCGCGTGTGCCCGGCGCGCCGCCCATCACGTGTACCGATGCGGTAAACGGCTGATCCGCCGTCAGTACCGTCGTGCCAGATTTCAGCGCATCGTCCTGCGCATTGCCGACCCGCAGGCCCGCAACATCGGTGATCAGATTTTTGGGGCCAGGGTGCATCGGGGACTCCTGATGTGGGACGCTGCGGTCGACACCCCGCAAACACATGAATACGGAGGCTAGTCGTCGTTGAACTTGCCCCGTGTCGATTTTAGGTCCGAACGCTGTTTCTTGGCGGTCAATCGCCGCTGCACGGATCCGCGCGTGGGTTTGGTGGCAATACGCCGCTTGGGCGCCACCAGCGCCTGACGGATCAGTTCGGCCAGGCGCTCGCGGACCAGATCGCGGTTGCGAATTTGCGAGCGGGTTTCATCGCAAAACAGAATCAACGCGCCCTCTTTGGTCCAGCGTCGCCCTGCCAATTTGCGCAGCCGGTTTTTCACAGCCGGGCTCAGGGCCGGAGAGCGCTCGGCTTCGAATCGCAGTTCCACAGCTGTTGAAACCTTGTTGACGTTCTGCCCACCGGGACCAGAGGCGCGAATGAACTGTTCGGTCAGCTCCCAGTCCTGAATGGAAATTTTGTCAGTAATGTACAGCATCGCGTGGATCCGGCGGGCCTTTGTCAGGGGAGGGGGCAGGGTGAACGCCTCAGTTCTGACGGCAGTATCACACGATGGGCGCGTATTCAAAACAGGGCGCAGAATAAGCTGCCTTACAAAAGCAAAAGAGTTGCCTGTTGCGTAACGGACAACTCTTCTTGAGTTTTCGGAGGTGCGCCGGTTAGGTCTACACCAATTTGTGTTCAGCAGTCCCTAAGGGTTGCCTCAGTACTGCGTCTCCCAAACTGTTCCAACACCGATCTCCAAGTTCTCATTAGACACTAGAGCACCTCCTTTCAGTTGTTACGCTATGTCTTTAGCCTGCCATAGAATGAAAGAAAGTCAAATCAAAATCCTGTGGTGTCTTTCACATTTTACACAGGATGAAGCAAAGAGTGATAGTTTTTAAGCAAGGTTTAATAGCGGTTCGCATCGCGCACAAAGCGCCCCAGGGTTGTAACGCCTTTGTGATAAAACGGACTGCCGGATCAATTTGGCAGAAGATATTCTACCAGTTCGGTGCGTTGCAGCGACATGAAATTGTCATCTGAAATCATCGTCGCGCGCAGCCTGTTGTGATCGTCGCGCCAGATGCTCAGACCTTCCAGATTGTCATGAGTGCCAATGCCGGTTTTAAGCAGAGTCGCTTCGCCGTGCAGTCCGGTTTCGTCCAGATCCCAGCGGCGCAGGCGGGTGCTGAAACCAAACAGCATGAACGCGCGTTCCAAAAGATAAAACCGTCCATCCGGCCCAATGTCCGCACCCACAGGCATGAACCAGCCCCGACGTTCAAGCGCAGAGATCTCACGCCACTTGCGCCCATTCCATTTCCATACTGGGATATGCCCGGCGGCGTTCAAGGTGTTTTCCGGCAGCGTATAAAGGTGTCCCCGGTGATCAATCGCCAGCGCCTCCAGCCCCTTGTTTTCTGGCATGTCCTGAAACGCCGACATGCGTTTCAAAACAGCGGCCTTGGCGTCGGGCGCGCTGTAACGGGCGACCCGTGGATCTTGTTCAAACGACACATAGATGGTCCCATCGGCATCCACTGCCAGCCCTTCGCTGTCGTGGGCATCGCCCTTGATAACAGCGCCGCGTTGGTTGCGCAGCGCGTCGCGCTGGGTCACGACGACTGCGTCGATTATTCCCTTAGCGTTGCGCTGAACCTGTGCGCTCGCAATCTGCCCCCGGTCGTTCAACACAAGGGCGTTTTGACCCTTGGCATCCAGTGACAGGGCTGAAAACCCGCCAAACCAGCTGTTGTCCGGCAACGTCCAGACAAAGCTGCCCAGATGCGTCGCGGCCTGTGGCACAGAGGTGGGACGACTGGCCGCAAAGGCCGTTACAGCCAGCCCGATCAAAATCAGGCTGCTGGTGATCAATTTGAACGAAGGACGGCGGCGCATTGTTGAGGCAGATCCGATAGGGTGTAATCACGTCGGGGTTTAGGCTTTGGCGCGTTTGGGTCAACCGGTTTTGGCTTTGGTGGGTTCAAAATGTTGTTGGCCCATTCCTGTGCCGCATCACAGCCATCGCCCTTTGGCGGGGCGGCCTGATTGACGCAACCGCGCGCGTCTTTGGGGCAGTTCAGACGCACATGAAAATGATAGTGGTGCCCCCACCACGGACGGATTTTACGCAGCCAGCGCCGGTCGCCTTTGGCGTCCTTGCACATTTGCACCTTGGCACCCGGAAACACAAAAATCCGCGCCACGCGTTTGTCTTTGGCGGCGGCGCGCAGGATCGCATGGTGCTGTTTGCTCCAGCTGCTGTTCACAAAGGCGCCCTTGGCCCGGCGCATGGAAACCGATGAGATATTTTCCCGCTGGCTGCGTGACAGGTTCAATCGATCCGGGGGACGCATCCAGATGTCGATGTCCAGACCCACCTGATGGCTGCGGTGGCCTGACAACATCGGCCCGCCGCGTGGCTGGCTGATATCGCCGATGTACAGCCCCTTCCACCCGCGTTGACGGGCGGCAAAACGGCTGAGGTCCTGAACAAAATCGACCGCATCGGGATGGCCCCAGTTGCGGTTGCGCGACAGGCGCATCGCCTGCCATGTAGGGCCTGTTTCCGGCAATTCCACAGCACCCGCTACACAGCCCTTGGCATAGGATCCAAACGGTGCAGGTTTTTGCGCCGAGGCTTCGGCCTTGGCGCCAAACAGCTGTTTGGCCGCAGGTGCGGCTTGGGCCGCGCCTATCAAACACAGGCCTGCACATAGGCTGGCAATGATCCACTTCACGCTTGGTCTCCTTCTGCTCGCACCCAGCGTAGCAGAACCAGACCCAAAACAAACAGCCCAATCACCGGTGTGATGCCCAAGCGCGCACTTCCGCTCATGGTTGTGGCAATTCCGATCAGCATCGGGGCCAAAAACGCCGTGGCGCGCCCCGATAGGCCATACAGACCAAAACTTTCGGTGGCTTGCGCCGGGCGTGTGTGGCGCACCATCAGGCTGCGGCTGGTCGATTGTAGCACGCCGCCGAATCCCCCGATCAGCACGCCACACAGGAAAAACACCGTGTCGGGCAGGGTGGAACCTTCAGCCAGCGCGACACCAAAAATCTGCGTGCGCGACATGCCCACCACCGTGGCGCAGACCAACATCAACACCAAAATGGACAGCGTAATCACAGGTTTCGGCCCAAATGCCCGGTCCGCTTTGCCCCCCAGCCAGCTGAACAACGCGGCGGAAATGGCGGCGACAATGCCAAAAATACCGATCTGGGTGATCTCCCAGTCCAGCACCAATGTGGCATAGACCCCGCCAAAGGCATACAGCCCATTCAGCGCATCACGGTACAGCATCGACCCGCCCAGGAACGCCGCCAGACTGCGGCGGTGGCGCAGCTGGGCAATCGACTGCACGACAGTGGCAAACGCCAGCCGAACACCGCCCGATTTGCGCGGCTGGGCAGGCTCTTTGGACCACAGATAATAGGGGACCAAAAACACCAGCATCCACAGCGCGGTGAACGGCCCCACTGCGCGTGTGCCCTCACGGGTGTCGGCATTCAGGCCCAAAATCGGTTTCAGCCCAATTAGTGTTTTGCCCGTGCCCTGTTCGACAAACAGCAGCAGCATGAGGAACAGCGCAATCACACCGCCCAGATAGCCAAAGGCAAAGCCTGATCCTGAGATCGCGCCGACTTCATCTTTGTCGCCCAGTGTCGGCAGCTGCGCGTTGACAAAGATCAGCGCAAACTCGGCGCCCACAAATCCAACGCCAAAGCTGAAGAGCATCCAATATAGATTTGCGCCGCCCGGATCCATAAACCACAATCCCGCCGCGCCAATAATGGCAACGGCGCTGAACACAGTGATCCATGGGCGTCGCCGCCCCAAAATATCAGCCATCGCGCCAATAAAAGGGGCCGCCAGCCCGATGCTCAGCCCAGTCAGGGTCATGCACAGCGCCCACAATGACTGCGCCTGCGCTTTTGCGGCGGCCTCGGTGGTGCCTTGGCTCAGGAAATGTTCGGCAGCGACCGCGGCGAAAAACGGGCTGAAAACAAAAGTCACCAGTAGGGTGTGATAGGGTTGATTGGCCCAATCGAAAAACCACCAGCCCCAAATCTGTTTGCGACGTGAAATTTCTGCCATGCCTGTCCCCTACATGTTGCCTGTCTATTTGGTATGCAGTGCGTGTTGTGTGGTGACAAGCCGCAACCTGAGATCCCGCATTCGGCGATACGGTGGTGTACAGGGGGTGCACAGCTGGTGCATGCAGGGTGCTGGTGGTTTCTGTGCCCTTGCGGCCATAGGTTTACCCATCGTCAACCCAGACGTGGGAGGTGTCTTGTGCTTTGGTCGCGCGCCGCTTACCTAATAGCCGGTTCTAATAAAGGGAAACGACATGCTGTCCTTGTTTCAAATCCTGATGCTTATTCTGGACATTGTCTGGTTCTTCATCATCGCCCACGTGATCATGAGCTGGCTGATCAATTTTCAGGTTCTGAACCTGCAACAGCAGTTTGTGGCGCAGATCTGGTATGGCATTAATCGCCTGCTGGAACCGCTGTATACACCGATCCGCCGCTTGCTGCCCAACATGCAAGGCATTGATATCGCGCCTCTTGCTGTGTTGATCGGCGTCTATGCCTGCCGGATCATCCTGCAAAACAACATCGCAGCGTTTTACTAAATCACGCAAATGCGCGCGGCAGGGTCTTGCCGCGCATACCCCTCTGTGAGACTGTGCGCCAACCCGAGCAGCCCAACGACAGAGTACCGCCGCATGACCGGCCCGACCGGCGTCCGCCCCGACGCGCTTACGCTTTTGCAAGACATCTTTGGCTATGACGCCTTTCGCCCCGGACAGGCCGACATCGTTGAGGCCGTATCGACGGGGGAAAATGTATTGGCCATCATGCCCACGGGCGGTGGTAAATCTCTGTGTTTTCAACTTCCTGCGCTGATCCGCGATGGCATCACCATTGTGATTTCACCTCTGATTGCCCTGATGCGCGATCAGGTGCGCGCCCTACAAGAGGTGGGGGTTTCAGCTGGTGCGCTTACCTCTGGCAACACGCCAGAAGAGACCGAAGCGGTTTGGGCCGCCATCGAAGCGGGTGATCTAAAGCTGTTGTACATGGCACCTGAACGCCTGTCTTCGGGCGCGGCGATGGGCATGTTGCGTCAGATCAACGTTAGCCTGATCGCGGTCGACGAAGCCCACTGTGTCAGCCAATGGGGCCATGATTTCCGGCCGGACTATCTGCGCATTGGCGAATTGCGCGAGGCACTGGATGTGCCTTTGGCGGCCTTTACCGCCACGGCGGATCCTGAAACGCAGGACGAGATTGTCCAGAAGCTGTTTGACGGCCATGCACCACGCAGTTTCCTGCATGGCTTTGATCGCCCCAACATTCATCTGGCTTTTGCCGCCAAAGATGGCCCACGCCGTCAGATTCTTGATTTTGCGGGAGCGCGTAAGACCCAATCTGGCATTGTGTATTGCGGCACCCGTGCCAAGACCGAAGCCATTGCGCAGGCTCTGCGTGAAGAGGGCCACACGGCCTGTCACTATCACGGCGGTATGGAGGCCGAGGACCGGCGCATCGTAGAAACACGGTTTGCGCGTGAGGACGGATTGATTGTAGTGGCCACCGTGGCCTTTGGGATGGGGATTGATAAACCTGACATCCGCTGGGTGGCCCATGCGGATTTGCCCAAATCGATTGAGGCCTATTATCAGGAAATTGGTCGTGCAGGCCGGGACGGCGCTCCCGCGGAAACGCTAACGCTGTATGGTCCCGAGGACATCCGCCTGCGTCGCAGCCAGGTGGACGAAGGGCTGGCGCCACCGGAGCGCCGTGCGGCTGATCACGCGCGTTTGAATGCGCTGTTGGGCTTGGCCGAGGCGCTGAAATGCCGTCGTCAGACCCTGCTGACGTATTTCGGAGAAACAACAGAACCCTGCGGCCACTGTGATTTGTGTGACACCCCCGTTGAGGTGTTTGATGGCACCACCGCCGTCCGCAAAGCCCTGTCGGCCATTTTGCGCACGCAAGAGTATTATGGTTCGGGCCATTTGATCGATATTTTGACCGGGCAGGACAACGAGCGCATTCGTCAGAAACGCCACGATGAACTGACAGTTTATGGTGTGGGCCGCGAATATGGCAAACGCCAGTGGCAGGCCGTGTTTCGGCAGATGATGGGGCACGATCTGGTGCGCCCGGATCCCGAACGCCACGGTGCGTTGCGGATGACCGACGCGGCTATGCCGATCCTAAAGGGCGAGGCCTCAATCGACCTGCGCAAAGACACGATCAAGGCGGCGACCCGCCGCCCGGCGATCAAGGCTCTGGTGTCGGATGAGGACGCGCCGCTGCTCTCGGCGCTCAAAGCGAAACGCCGTGCACTGGCCGAAGCGGCTCGGGTTCCGGCATATGTGATCTTTGCCGATAAGACACTGATCGAAATGGCAGAAAAACGCCCCACCTCAGTTGATGATATGGCGCGGATCAACGGGGTCGGTGCCAAAAAACTCGAGCGCTACGGTGACGATTTCCTGCGGGTGATCAGTGGTGCTGTTGAACAGATGCATCCGCAGCGGCGTAAACTGGCGGGACGGGAGACCGGGTCGCTTTATGACACCCTGCTGGAGGTGCAGGCGCAGTTGTCGCGCGGAGATTGTGGCACCTTGAAGCCATTGTCCTGTTCTGCCGCGCAATTGGCCAAGGTGGCGCAGATGCGACCTGACGATAGCACGGGCGTTGAACGTTTGTTGGGAGAGCGCCGCGCGGAACGGTTCGCGTCGGCGTTTCTGGAGGTTTTGCGCGGCGCCGTTTAGGCCTGCGCCTAGGACAAAAGGAGTTGCCGATGTTGGTTGTCGTCTCACCGGCCAAAAAACTGGACTGGAGTACGCGGGACAGTGAAATGACCTGGCCTGCCCTGCACGAGGAGGCCGTCAAACTGGCGGATGTCGCGCGCGACCTGTCGGTGGCGGATCTGATGAAGCTGATGCATATCAGCGAAGATCTGGCCAAGCTGAACCACGCGCGGTTTCAGGAATTTGCAGCGGACCCCAAGGCGGACGCGGTGCGCCCGGCGGCTTTGGCCTTTGCGGGGGATACCTATCAGGGGCTTGAGGCGGCGTCGTTGGATCCGGATGAAATGCAGTTTGCCCAGGATCGTCTGCGCATTCTGTCTGGCCTATACGGGGTGTTGCGCCCGCTTGATGCGTTGCAGGCTTATCGGTTGGAGATGGGGTCGCGTTTGAAAACCACCCGCGGCAAGAACCTTTATGACTATTGGGGGAGCAAGATATCTGGCGCTTTGAACGCACAGGCTGAGGCGACCCAATCTGAGATCGTGGTGAACTGCGCCAGTCAGGAATATTTTGGGGCGGTGGATCTGGACAGCCTGCGTCCAAAGGTGATCACGCCGGTGTTTATGGAAAATAAAGCGGGCACGCCAAAGGTGGTCAGCTTTTATGCCAAACGGGCGCGCGGTGCGATGGCGCGCTATATCGTGCAAAACCGTCTGCGTGATGCCGAGAGCCTGTTGAAGTTTGATACCGGCGGCTATGCCTATCAGCCAGATCTGTCAGAGGCGGGCAAACCGGTGTTCTTGCGCGAGGCCTAGCTTTCGAGCGGTTGCACGGTCTCGGGGCAGTGGATGGCAATGCGTTCGTGGATCAACCCTTTGCGCAGCGGTTTGGTAAGATAATGATCAAGCCCTGCAGCAAGGATACCTTCGCTGTCGCCCGCCATAGCGTGGGCGGTCAGCGCAACAATTGGCACGTGTTTTCCGGTTGTGGCCTCGATTTTGCGAATTTCGCCTGTCGCTTCTTTGCCGTCCATTTTGGGCATCGAAATATCCATAAACACCAGATCAGGGTCAAAGCTCTGATAGGCGTCCACGGCCTCAAGCCCATTGTTGGCGAATATCAGCTCAATGTTCAGGGTTTTGACCATCTTTCGGAACACCAGCTGGTTGGTTTTGTTGTCCTCTGCTGCCAGCACCCGCATTTTTCGCGCGGTTGATACCGGTGCCGCTGGAGCGGGGGCGGACGGGGCGACGGGCGTGGGTTGGGGTGCAGGTGCGGCCACCGTGGCGGAGATGTCCATCAGACGATTGCACAGCTCTTGGCGGGGCACGGGTTTGGTCAACACATGCTGCACCAGCGACCTGACCTCGGGGTTGTTGGACAGCGTGGGTGATGTGCTGAGCATCATGATCGGAACCTGCCCCTGCGGGCCACCCCGCATATCACGTACCAGCTGCAATCCATCCGTGTCGGGCATATCTGCGTCACAGACCACCAGATCAATCTGATCATTCAGCTTGGCCAGAGCCTCTTCGCCGGTCTGGGCCGTAACGACGGACATGCCCAGCATCAACAGCTGCTTCTCTATGATTTCGCGATTGCAGGTCTGCCCATCCACGACAAGAGCCTGGCGGAGGGTGTCGGGCAGTGTCGGCAGCTGAGGGGAGGCATTTTCGCCCATCGGCAAAATCAGACGGAAGCCAAAGCAGGAACCCTGGCCTTCATCGCTTTCGACCCAGATTTCACCACCCATCAGTTCGATCAGCTTCTTGGTGATCGACAGCCCCAGCCCGGTGCCTTCAAATTCGCGGTTGCGTTCATCGTCGACCTGATTGAATTCCCCAAAAATGTGCTGAATCTTGTCGGGGGGGATGCCGATGCCGGTGTCTTCGATGGTAAAATGGATGGCGCAGGTCTGTTCATCCGGGTTGGAAATCCCAGTGGTGCGCAGGGCGACATGCCCTGTTTTGGTGAATTTGACCGCGTTGCCCAACAGGTTGGTCAGGACCTGCCGGATGCGGCCGGGATCGCCTACAAAATTGGTGGGAAGGAACATGTCATAGTCCACCATCAGTGACAGCGATTTGTCACGGGCGGTGGGTTGCAGCAACATCACCACTTCGTGGATGCTTTGTTCCAGATTGAACGGTTCTGGCTGTAGGACCAGTTTGTCCGCTTCGATTTTGGAGTAATCCAAAACATCATTGATGATGACCAGCAGCGCGTCGCCTGAGTTTTTGATCGTATCGGCATACAGCCGTTGTTCGCTGCTGAGTTCAGAATCGCTGAGCAGTTCCGCCATACCAACTACGCCATTCATCGGCGTGCGGATCTCGTGGCTCATATTGGCAAGGAACGCGGATTTGGCGCGATTGGCGGCCTCGGCGCGTTCGGTGGCAGCGCGCAGCTCGTCTTCGTATTGCACGGTAGAGGTGATGTCATGCGCCAGACTGACCATATCGCCACCATGACCGCGCTGGTCCAGAAGTTTTAGATAGCGATCATCCCACAGCCGCACCACCACGGGTTCAGGAGTGTCGGACATCCAGCGTTCGCTCATCATGGCGCGCCAGTCATCACCGGATGTGTCGCCGATGTTGATCAGGCCCTCGTCCGTCAGAAGCTGCAAGATACGCATATATGAGATGCCGGGGCCGACCTCTTCGAGGCCGTCAAAGATATTCAGATAGGCGGCATTGGCGCCGATCAGTTTGCTGTCGGAATCAAAGAATGCAAAACCATCCTGAAACACCTGAATGGAATGCCACAGACGACGTTCGGCCTGTTCCATTTTTTCGTTGGCGTGGGTCAGGTCCGATTTGACCCGCTCGTTTTCTACCCGAACGGTGGCGACTTCGGCCTTGGTGACGCCAATCTGTTTGGTCAGGGCTAGCGCGTGGCGACCCAGTTTACGGTTGGCCGCCGTCAGTTCCGCCTGCTTGAGTTCAAGCAAACGTTCCGCTGCCAATCTGGCGCGGCGTTCTTCGGCCAACTTATCCGCAAGCTGCATCCCTGCCATCTTCCCCAACAGTCCGCGAAATAGCGGATTACTTTGCATTCCATCGTCAACGACGGGTTTGACTGTTGTTCTTGGTATGCCAGCAACGGTTGCGATGGCGTTAAACGCAGGTCCAGCGACGATGTGAGGTTCCGACGGCATCAGCGGCATTTTACGACGCTTCTGCTGGTAATTTTTTGCGTGATGTGGCGGCGGGGCAGAGACCATGATGTGAGTCTTTAGAAATGCGGTCTCGTGGGTGGATTCCTATATCTAATTGTTTTGAATTGATATTTTGCAGTCAATTATCGTGTGCTGTGTCTGGAGAGACGAGCGCGTCAGACAATTTTCGCCCTCTGCGCATAGATATGTACACGCAGAGAGTCTAACTTTGCGGTGAGGTAATTCAGCGTAAAACACATAAGATTGCATTGAAAACCTTATTGTAAATCTTGTTTCAGCCGGGCAGGCGTTGGCGTTGTCTGGGGCATCAGTGTCCCAAGTGATCAGCGTCCTTCGCGCATCCACCCCAGCACAATGCAGCCGCAGATGAGGCTGAGCAGTAGCCAAGTCGGCAGTAACGGCGCCCGCGTGATCGAGAGCGTTTCGTAGGCCCCGCGCGGGGTCAGCCCGATCCAACCGCGCCCAGCTGCGGGGCGTCCGGGTTTGACGTTGCGCAGCGTCGGTATGCTCTCTTCAAGCGCGAGACTGCCGCCGTTCACGGATTTGATTACCGGGCGCAGCACCTCGGCCGTGGCGATGGTTTCTTCAAATTCTCGCGGCGCGGCGGGGCCAAGCCCGATCACGGCTGTTTTGTCGCGTTCTTGCAGCCGGTACAGGCCGATCTCAGGTCCGCTATACTGTCCCTCCCAACGGCCCGCGCCGGTTTCGCGCAGGGGTACGATTGCGGTCGAGCCGTCCGGCAGGGTCACGGTGACGTCCCCCACATCGCCGCGCAAGGCGCGGCGCAGGATGCGCATGGTTTGGCCATTGGCCTCGGCGGATAACACATCCTCTTCCAGTTCGGGTTCCTTCATCATCCAATGGGCCAGTCGGCGTAGGAGTTCGAGCTGGGGGCCGCCGCCCTCGTAGCCACGGCTCCACAGCCAGGCATGATCAGATCCAAGCAAGGCCACGCGGCCGTCTTCTACGCGGTTCAGGATCAGCAGCGGGCGATTGTCCTGTCCGGTCATCACAATGTCGCCGGTGGGGCGATCCAGTTCAATCTGGCGCAGCCAACGGCCCCAGATGTCGGCATCGTCCAGATCTGCGGTGACCGGGTGACGTGCGCCCAGATCGGTGATTGCAGGGCGGTAGGCGTCTTCGATCACCCGCGCGGTGGGCGCGGCGGGCAGGATCTGTGCCAAGGGCGAGCGGTAGATGCTGTCGGCGCTGGCAAAATCGGGGCCTGCTGCGACCAGAACCGCGCCACCTGTACGGACGTAATTGGCGACATTGTCGAGATAGATCGCGGGCAGAATGCCGCGCCGTTTGTAGCGATCAAAGATGATCAGGTCGAAATCATGGATCTTTTCCAGAAACAACTCGCGCGTGGGAAAGGCGATTAACGACAGCTCATCCACGGGGACGCCATCCTGTTTTTCGGGCGGGCGCAGGATGGTGAAATGTACTAGATCTACCGCGCTGTCTGACTTTAACAGGTTGCGCCAGGTGCGCCCGCCGGGGTGGGGCTCACCCGAGACCAAAAGCACGCGCAGACGGTCGCGTACGCCGTTAATTTGCACCAAGGCAGTGTTGTTGCGGTCGGTGAGCTCATTTGCGGCGGTGGGCACGCTGAACTGGATTACATTCCGCCCGCCGTGAGGGAGGGTCAGCGGCAGGTCAAAATCGATCCCAATCGGCAACGAGAACCGTTGCGGTGGTTCGCCATCGATGGCGATGTCCAGCGGAGCATGGCCTGAGTGGGCCGGGACCTCGCCCTGGTCTTCGATGCGCAGGGTGAGGGTGACGGGTTCGCCAATGATGGCAAAGCTGGGGGCTTTTTGCACCACCAACCGCCGGTCCCAATCTCCGTGACGCCCGGTGCGCAACAGGTGGAATGGGGCAGGCAGGTCCGGGGCGGCGTCGACGTCATGCACTTGTCCATCCGACAGCGCAATTATCCCGGCCACCCGACCGCGAGGTTCATTGGCCAGAGCCTGCGCAAGGGTCGTCATCATTTCGGTGCCCCCAACGCCGGTCCCGTCCTGGACACGCAGCTCGCGCAGTTCGGTGTGGGGTCGGGCGGCCAGTTGCGCGCGCATCTGGTCCAGCGCCAGTTGGGTTTGGGCGCGGCGGTCAGACAGGTGCTGACTGGCGCTGTCGTCATGCACCAATAGGACAATGTCGTTTAGCGGCGCGCGCTCTTCGGTTTGTCGCACTGGCCCCATCAAGGCCCCCAGAACCAGCAGTGCCCCCAACGCGCGCAGAGGCCAGCCGGACAGACGTTTCCAAATCGCCAGCCCCAGGGACAACGCCACGAGCCCCGCCAGCCCCGCGAGGATGGGCCAGGGCAGCAGGGGATCAAAAAGGAGGATTTGTGTCATGGTTTTGTCACCCTTATTGCCCCAAACGGTCCAGCAGGGCCGGAACGTGAACCTGATCGGATTTGTAGTTTCCGGTCAGCACATGCATCACCAGATTAACCCCAAACCGATTGGCCAGCTCGCGCTGACGCTCGCCTGCAAAGCCGCGCCCGACGGGGAACATCGGCGCGCCAAAGTCGTTGACCGCCCAGGCCGAGGCCCAGTCATTGCCGCCAATCACCACAGGCGAAACCCCGTCGTTTAGATTGCGAAAGGGGAGACCTTCGACCTGTTCGGCATCCTGTGGTGCTGCTTCGACCCAAACTGGCGCGCCTTTTTGGCGGCCAGGGAAATCCTGCAGCAGATAAAATGTGCGGGTCAGCACGTGATCTTGGGGAACGGGTTCCAGCGGCGGAATGTCCAAAGGCCGCGCCAGCTGCTGCAATCGGCGCGCGGCCGGGCTACGGGCACCTGTGCGGGCCAGATCCGCATCTCGGGTGTCAAACAGGATCATGCCGCCTGTGCGCAAATAGGCGTTCAACTTGTCATACGCAGCGGCGCTGGGCTGGGGCTGGTTGGGGGAAATGGGCCAATAGAGCAGCGGATAAAAGGCCAGCTCATCGTGATCAAGGTCGACCGACGCCGGTGGCGACGGCTCCACCGAAGTGCGAAACGACAGGGTCATCGACAGCCCGCGCAGCCCAGCGTGGGACAGGCGGTCCAATTGCGCGTCGCCGGTTTCCACATAGGCCAGTGTCAGCTCTGCCGCCAAATCGGCTGGTGTGGCAGTAGATTGCGCCTGCGCAGAATCAGTCAGGGCAAATGCCCCCAGCAGGACAAGCGTAAAAGACGCCCCGCGTGACAGGCGCAACAGGCCCGACAGCGCCAATGTGGCGAGAATATCGGCGACCAGCAACGGCAATGTCAGCGCAAGGAAATAGCCACCAAGCTGTTGTTCGCGGACCAGTGAAAAGCCCCGTTGGGCAACCGTTGCAGGCCAGCTGGCGGGGGTTAGGGATTGATCCGTGGCCACCACATTGCGTGCCAAGGCCCGGCCCTCACTGATATACAGGCCCGGCTGTAGATCTTCGCTCAGATCTTGGCTGAGCAGGTCCGTACCGGCGACGCCGGGCAGGCGCGCAGCATCGGTGAGGCGGCCAAACCCATCAAGCACCTGAACCGGAGACCAGGTGGTGCCTTCTAACTCCGAAGCGTCGGGTTGCGATGCGCCAGATGAAATGGCCAACCGTTCTAACATTTCCACAAAAAGACCGGACAGGGGCAAGGAACTCCACTCAGCATTGGCCGTGACATGGAACAGAATGACCTGCCCCTCGCCCAGAGGCTTGCGGGTGACCAGCGGGGTGCCGTCTGCCAGTTCCGCAATCACCCGCTCGGCCAAGGTGGGATCGGGCTGTGCCACGACCTGCGAGGTGACTTGCACGTCGTCCGGGATTTCCAGCCCAAAAAAGGGAGAGCTGTCGGTGAAGGGCGCCAGTGTTTTGGGCGCGCCCCAGCTCATGGCGCCGCCGATGCTGCGACCACCAATGCGCAGGCGCACGGGCATCAAGGGGTGTTCTTTGGCGCGGGCTGTGTCACTGGCCGCCATACGCGGTCCTGCAAAGCGCAAAAGTAATCCACCCTGTTTTACCCAGTCAATCAATGCGGCTTCTTGGGTTTCAGGCAATTGTGCCACATCCGCAAGGACCACCACATCGGGCGTGGCGGGCAAAAGATCAGCCAGCGCGCCCTCGAGCAGGTCGGCGCTGTCTGTCATTGCCGTGCGCAGATAGTGCAGCGGGGACAGCAGAGCGAGCCCTTCGTTGCCGCTTTGGGGGCTGATCAGGGCCACTTCGCGGCGGCGCAGGCTGTCATCGCTAAGGCTGATGGCCCCGGCGGACCTGACCCCCTGTAGGGCGTACCACTGGACCCGGCCGCGGAGTTCAGAGGGCATCGACAGGCGTATCTCAGCTTGGGTTTCACCTGCTGCAAATTCGAAATCAGCGGTGGCCAGAGCGCGCAAACTGCCATTCGGATCCTGACCCATCGCGTGTACTGAATAGCTTTGTGGCAGCGGTGCCAGACTGCGCTGGGCGGTCAGGTTGATTACGCCGTCTTTGATCTGGGCGGGATGCAAGGCGACAACGGGGGCTGGAGGTTGAACAATTTCAACCGTCCCTCGCTGTTGCAGCAGCGACAATAGCCTGTCGTGGGCCGCAGAGGCCAGGCCGTCGCTATACCACAGAGTATCAAATCCATCCTCTACGGCCGTCAGGGCCACATGGGCGCGGGTGATGTCATCTGAACTGGGTTGCCACGGTTGGGGCCTTAGGCCGGGGATCTGGCGTTGCCAGCTGTCGGCGCTTTGGAAACGCAGCGCATCGGGGCGCGTCAGGCTGAGAATGGCAACCGGGCGTTCGGCACGACGGGCGGTCTGAAGATCTGTTTCAATCTGTTGTTGCAGACGCGGCCAATGGGGGGCACCCGCCCAGCTGGCATCCAGCACCAGCACCAACGGGCCGCGCCCGGTTTCAGCGGCGTTGGGATTTAGCACCGGCCCCGCAAAGCCAATGATCGCCGCCGCAATCAGCGCCATGCGCAGCAACAGTAGCCACCAGGGGGTGCGGTCAGGTTGGCTCTCTTCGTCCACCAACCCTTGCAGCAGGGTGACACCGGGAAACAGCTGCACCCGTGCAGCAGGAGGCACAGCGCGCAGCAGGAACCACAACAGCGGCAGGGTCAACAGGCCGAGCAGCAGCCAAGGCGTGGTAAATCCTATGCCAGCCAAAAGGGTCATGCGTCGGTCCTTTGCAAACTGCGAAACAGCCACATCAGCGCGGATTGTGAACTGTCATCGGTGCGATGTAGTCCCATACGCCAGCTCGCGTCGCGACACAGCGCCTGCATAAAGGCGCGCCGTTCCGCCAGCCGATCCAGATAGCGCTCGCGCAGGCCGGAGGCTTTGAGCGTTTCATGGCGCACGCCGCCTTGGATGCTTTGAAATCGGGTGCGGCCACTGAATTCAAATTCAACTTCGCTGGGGTCCATCACCTGCAGGAGTACGCCGCGCACGCCGCGATCCGCAGCTTTGCCCAAAGCGATTTGCAATTCATCAAACGGGCCGAGGAAATCCGAGATAAATACAGCGCGGGCATGGGGAACCAGCGCGCGGTGTTCTGGTGGGGCATAGTCGTGCTCATCTGTCCTACTCAGCAATTCTGCCAGCCGCAGCACCTGAATATTGCCCCGTCGGGGCGGCAACAGCCCGCCGGTCAGACCAACCCGTTCACCTGCGCGGATCATCAAAATTGCGGCCGCCAACGTCAGCACCTGCGCCCGGTCTATTTTTTGCGGTAGAGCGGGGC
Organism: uncultured Paracoccaceae bacterium; assembly: GCA_947492585.1. Taxonomy (GTDB): domain Bacteria; phylum Pseudomonadota; class Alphaproteobacteria; order Rhodobacterales; family Rhodobacteraceae; genus Epibacterium. The sequence goes on along the minus strand of CANLND010000005.1, from coordinate 123,385 downwards.
GAGAGGAAAAGCGCATCGATGCACCAAGATCGCTCCAGACATGCACGGTTTGGGAAATCTGCCACTCGCGCTCGCGCACGAATTGCTGATCTCCCTTGGCGGACATGCGGTGGTCGATCATGCGGCGACTGTCGCCGTGTTGCAGCGGGCGATATTGCCAAAAATCATCGCCTGATCCCGACCGCCGCCGTCCATGTTCGCCCAGCATGATTGATCCAGCCAACTGTTGCGCCTGTACCAAAAGCGGTGGCAGGGCGCTGGCTTCAACCTCGGCTTGATGCCGCAGAGCCAGCGGCCCCAGGGGTGCCTGTGGGGTCACGCGGCGACCTCTGCTAAGGAACGGCCGGTGATGTCCGCCGTCGCGGTGTCGATCAGCTCGGCCAGATCATCGCCGCGCGCGCGGGCGGCAAAGGTCAGCTGCATCCGGTGGCTGAGCACGGGGCGCGCCATGTTGACCACGTCTTCGACGCTGGGCGCCAGACGTCCCTGCAATAGGGCGCGGGCGCGGACGGCCAGCATCAAGGCCTGCGCCGCACGCGGGCCGGGGCCCCAGGCGACAGTTTCGGCCACACGCTCAGAGACGCCCGGCTCAGTCGGGCGGAACGCGCGTACCAAAGACAGGATGAGGTCCAGGATGCTGTCGCCGACGGGCATGCGGCGCAGCAAGGTTTGGGCAGCGATCAGCTCTTGGGCGGAGAACACTGGCGCGGATTGTGCATCCTGCGTGCCGGTGGTGGCGATCAGAATGTCACGTTCGCTGGCGCGATCTGGGTAGGGCACATCGATTTGGAACAGGAACCGGTCCAGCTGCGCTTCGGGCAGGGGGTAGGTGCCCTCTTGTTCAATGGGGTTCTGGGTGGCCAACACATGAAACGGGGCCGACAGGGGGCGGGTTTCACCGGCAACGGTGACTTCATGCTCTTGCATCGCTTGCAACAGGGCAGATTGCGTACGTGGGCTGGCACGGTTGATTTCGTCCGCCATCAACAGCTGACAAAAGATAGGCCCCGGCAGGAAACGAAAGGCGCGGCTGCCGTCGGTGGCCGTTTCCAGCACTTCAGAGCCCAAAATGTCGGCGGGCATCAGATCCGGGGTAAACTGTACGCGATTGCCGTGCAGTCCCATGACGGTTGAAACGGTTTCGACCAGCCGGGTTTTGCCCAGTCCGGGCAGACCGACCAGCAATCCATGGCCACCACACAACAAGGTGGCCAATGTCAGGTCCACCACGCGGGGCTGGCCAATAAAGCGCCGGGCGATGGTCTCGCGTGCCAAAGTCAGCTTTGCATCCAAAGCCTCGATTTCTGCCAACAAATTGTCGGGTTCGGACATGTCATTCCTTTCGCGCCGCTGCTACACTGGTACTCTATCGCGCTAAAGTGAAATGGCAAAACCAATGAGTGGACAAAAAGTTGTGACGCCCTCGGCCGATGGGCTGGCAAACGCCGCCAAGGCCGCCTCCAAAGGCAAAGGCCTGCCTCCGGTTCATCTGTGGAACCCGCCGTTTTGCGGCGATCTTGATATGCGGATTGCACGGGATGGCACCTGGTTTTATCTCGGCACACCGATTGGCAGATTTGAATTGGTGAAATTGTTCTCGTCGATTCTAAAGCGGGAAGACGGCAAATACTTCCTGGTGACCCCCGTCGAAAAGGTTGGCATCACCGTGGAGGACGCGCCGTTTGTGGCCGTGGATTTTGACGCAACAGGCGAGGGCGAGTCGCAAGAGCTGAGCTTTATTACCCATGTGGGCGATGAGGCGGTGGCGGGGGCAGATCATCCCATCCGCGTGGTCCGCGATCCCGAAACCGGTGAACCCTCACCATATATTCTGATCCGCTCTGATCTTGAGGCGCTGATTGATCGCAAAAGCTTTTATCGGCTGGTGGATCTGTGCAGTCACAAAGGTGGCTGGTTTGGCCTGTGGTCCGCTGGTGAATTTTTCCCGGTAATCCCGTCGGACGAATTGTCCTGACTGTTCAAAGCGCAGGCAACACCTTCCAGTCCTGTGCTTTGACTTCGAGCGCGCTGTCACGCAGGTAAAAGTGAAAATGCCGCCCGCCGGTGCCCGGTGCAGTTGTCCACGGGGTTGGGTCGCGCGTATCGTGCGTGTGACCGGAAATTTCATAGAACTCTCCCCAATTGGGCGCCAGTCCGCTGAACCGGCATTGGCCCAAATACCAACCGTGGTCGTTCACAGACGTCATGCGGTAGGCGGAACAACTGTGAAACTGGAGTTGGATCCGTTCGATGTCGTGGTATTTTTGAAACTGGTAGGCGTTTGGGTGCAGGCTGAGTGTCAGGTCAGGCCCGTTCAGGGTCAGCGAGGGAGCGGGGGTGTTGGGATGCGCATTCCAGCCGTGATTGAGCTGCGCGAACCGGGGCAGATCGGTCACAGTAAAGTGCCATGGCAGAGCGCCTCGCGGGATGAGTGTGATCCTCGCATAGCGCGGGAGATCTGCAAAGGCATCTGGTGTGCCATTGATCAATACGCCGATGCTCCCCAATCCTTTTAGCCGCGTTCCCGTTAAACAGCTGCGTTTTTTATGGCCCTCTGTTCTTAGAATTGGCCAATGTTGTTGTCCAAATTGGAGGTAATCCCCGGGTGCTGGGATGTAGGTCAACTGATCCAACATGAGGACTGTCTGAGCGTTACCTTTTTCGTCTGGCGCGATGGGGCAGAAATCTGTCAGGCGTGCGCTGGGATTTGTAGGGTGTTTTGTTGGTGGAGGTGCCATGTCAAAAATCTTACCTTGGTGTTCCTAATACTCAGACCTCATCAAAGCAGTGTTTCGCCGAGATTTGAATTATTGAAAATCCTCTCTTTTCCCGGTCTTGGCGCTTGCATAGTCTGCGGTTAGACGACCGATGCGCTTTGAAAGGATACTCATGCCACGCTTTGCGGCCAATCTCTCGATGTTGTTCACCGAGCTGCCCTTTATGGAGCGGTTTGCGGCGGCTGCCGATGCGGGGTTTGAGGCGGTGGAAATTCTGTTTCCGTATGAATTTGCGGCCAAGGATACGCAACGAGCGATTCTCAGCAATGGGTTGCAGCTGTTGTTGATCAACGCACCGCCCCCTAATTATACGGGGGGGACGCCCGGGTACGCGGCGATGCCTGAGATGGCGGATCGGTTTCAGCGCGATATGCGTCGCGTGATGCGCTATGCCGAGGTGCTGCGACCCCGCATGATCCATGTGATGGCCGGCTATGCCAAGGGGGCAGAGGCACAGGAAACTTTTGTGAAAAACCTTCAGTTTGCAGCGGATCTGGCGCCGGATCAGCGGTTCACCATTGAACCTCTCAATGCGGGGGACCAGCCTGGGTATTTTCTGGATGATTACGAGCTGGCGGTGGAGGTGCTTGATGCAGTGGATCGCCCCAATGTGGGTTTGCAATACGATGCGTATCACGCGCAATTGATACACGGTGATGCGGCGCAGGTGTGGGAGAAATTTGGGCCGCGTGCGGTTCATATACAAATTGGCGCGGCCCCCGGTCGGTGTGAACCGGGCACCGGGCCTGTTGATTTCACTGATCTTTTTACTAAGATTGACAACAGCGGTTACAGCGGATGGGTCAGTGCCGAGTACACCCCTTCAACCGTACGCACAGAAGACAGCCTGGGCTGGAAACGCTGACGCCGCCGGTACGGGTTCATAAAGTTGAATGGTTCTTAGGTCTTTTGCGCCTATAAGGTGCGAAACATCTATGGAGCTCTTATGTTGCCTTCACGTTTCGCCCCTGTCCTTTTTGGATTTCTCCTGTCTGGTATCATGTCCTGTATCGTGACTTTGGTTGCGACGGTGAAAAATATGGGGCTTTCGACAGAGACCGTGCCTGCATGGCTGGCGGCATGGGGTTTTGGCTGGCCTGTGGCGTTTTGCGTGGTGTTGGTGGTCGCCCCGCAGGTGCGCCGACTGGTTACAAAGCTGGTCAAACCTGTCTCCGACTAAGTGTCCACGTATCGCATGTGCTCCCGCCTGGAGTGGAGCATTTGAAAAATGATCCGCTCCAGTTGGGCCACGCGCCGCGCCCCGATGGGGCCCGGCGCGGTTGGTGGGCGCCTTATAGGGGGCACGTTGCGGCCATCGTGCAAAGCGCCGCGCAGCGGCGCTGGGCCCAACTGGGAAGGGCTGTCCTTGGACAGTCCCGAGACGGGCGGGAGAGCCTGTTTGGCGTTAGTGCGCTTCGGCCCAGTTGTTCCCTTGTCCGGCTTCGACGACCAATTTGACATCCAGATGCACGGCCGGGTTGGCGGCCCCCTCCATGACTGATTTGGCCACCGCGATTGTGTCCTCCACCGCAGCTTTTGGCACTTCGAACAGAAGTTCATCGTGCACCTGCAACAGCATCCGTGCAGGCAGGTGCGCGATGGCGTCTGGCATGCGGATCATTGCACGACGGATCACATCGGCTGCGGTGCCCTGAATCGGCGCGTTGATCGCAGCCCGTTTGGCAAACCCGGCCTTTGGTCCCTTTGACGCGATTTCCGGCGTGTGGATCTTGCGGCCAAACAGCGTTTGCACATAGCCATGCGCTTTGGCGAATTCTACCGTTTGATCCATATAGCTGCGAATGCCAGGGAAGCGTTCAAAATACCGGTCGATGAACCCCTGTGCCTCTTTGCGTGGAATGCGCAGGTTGCGGGCCAGACCAAATCCTGAAATGCCGTAGATCACTCCAAAATTGATCGCCTTGGCCTGCCGGCGCACCTCTGGTGTCATCTCGTCCAGAGGCACGTCAAACATTTCTGATGCGGTCATGGCATGAATGTCATGGCCTTTGGAGAAGGCTTCTTTCAGCGCATCAATCCCGGCCATATGTGCCAGAATACGCAATTCAATTTGCGAGTAGTCGAGCGACAACAGAACATTGCCTGGCTCCGCTACAAACGCCTCGCGGATGCGGCGGCCTTCTTCGGTGCGCACTGGAATGTTTTGCAGGTTTGGATCGGTTGACGCCATGCGGCCCGTGTTTGCGCCGGTCTGCAGATACGACGTATGCACCCGGCCGGTTTCGGTATTGATGTGATCCTGTAGCGCGTCAGTGTAGGTTGATTTCAATTTGCTGAGCTGGCGCCAGTCCAACACCCGCGCGGGCAGATCGTGTTCGGTTGCCAGATCTTCCAGAATATCTGCACCGGTGGCATAGGCGCCGGTCTTGCCCTTTTTGCCGCCCGGAAGCTCCAGCTTATCAAACAGGATTTCACCCAGCTGTTTGGGAGACCCTACGTTGAAATCTTGCCCGGCCAATTCGTGAATTTCGGCCTCAAGCCCGGCCATTTTCTGGGCAAAGGCGTTGGACATGCGGCTCAGCGTATCGCGGTCCACCTTGATGCCATTGCGTTCCATCTGCGCCAGCACGGGCACCAACGGGCGTTCCAGCGTTTCATAAACGGTGGTCACTTGCCGTTGGTGCAGTTTGGGTTTGAACTGCTGCCACAGGCGCAGGGTGATGTCGGCGTCTTCGGCGGCATAGGGCACCGCATCGTCAATCGCCACCTTGTCAAAGGTGATCGCGGATTTGCCGCTGCCCAGCAAAGGTTTGATCGGAATTGGGGTGTGGTCCAAATACCGTTCAGACAGCGTGTCCATCCCGTGCCCATGTTCACCGCCATGCAGTGCATAAGACATCAGCATGGTGTCATCGATAGGAGCGACATCGACGCCATAACGGTGAAAAATCTTGGCGTCGTATTTCATGTTCTGGCCGATTTTGACGATCGCAGGGTCTTCCAGTACCGGTTTGAGGATCGCCAAAGCCTCGTCCAGCGGCATTTGCCCCTCTGACAGTCCTTGCCCCCCAAACAGATCATCACTGCCGGCCTTGTGGGTCAGGGGAATGTAGCACGCCGTTCCGGGCGTCACGCAGAGCGAAATACCCACAAGATCCACCACCATCGCGTCCAGACCGGTGGTTTCGGTGTCCACCGCCACCCACCCACGTTCGCGGATCTGATCAACCCAGGCCTGTAGCGCCGTGGCATCGCGAACGCAGTCGTATTTTGCGGCGTCAAACGGCGCCGCTATTGGCGCTGCAACCTCGGCGGATGGTGCCGACGGCGCGGCCTCGGCAATCACGGGGGCCTCAGCGCCCAGCTGATCTGCCATGCGCTTGCTCAGCGTACGCAGCTCCATCTCGGCAAGGAAGGGCAACAGGACATCGGCCTCAGGGTCACGGACTTCCAGATCCTCCAAGGTGAAGTCCAGCTCCATGTTGCAGTCCAGCTGCACCAGCTGTTTGGACAGTTCAATCAGGTCGCGCTTTTCGATCAAGGTCTGGCGGCGCTTGGGTTGTTTGATCTCGCCTGCGCGGTCCAGCAGTTCCTCTAATGAGCCATATTCATTGATCAGCAAAGCTGCGGTTTTGATGCCAATACCGGGCGCGCCGGGGACGTTATCGACGCTATCACCCGCCAAAGCCTGCACGTCGACCACACGATCGGGGCCGACGCCGAATTTTTCGACCACACCGTCGCTGTCGATGCGTTTGTTTTTCATTGCATCCAGCATTTCAACGCCGCCACCGACCAGTTGCATCAGGTCTTTGTCTGAACTGATGATGGTGCAGCGCCCGCCGGCATCCCGTGCCTGATGGGCCAGGGTGGCGATGATGTCATCTGCCTCAAAGCCTTCGATCTCTTTGCAGGCAATATTGAAGGCCCGCGTGGCGTCGCGGGTCAGCGGAAACTGCGGGCGCAGATCTTCGGGTGCGGGGGGGCGGTTGGCTTTATAAAGATCATAAAGGTCGTTTCGGAAAGTTTTGCCGGAATGATCAAAGATCACCGCCACATGGGTGGGGGCATCGGGGCCAGTGTTGGCTTCAACGTATTTGTGCAGCATGTTGCAAAAGCCAGACACGGCCCCGATGGGCAGGCCGTCTGATTTGCGGGTCAGGGGGGGCAACGCGTGGTAGGCGCGAAAGATGAAGGCCGAGCCATCGATCAAATGCAGGTGGCAGCCCTTACCGAATTGCGTGGTGCTCATGGGTGGTCACTCCTGGATCGATGTTCGCGTGATGTTTCTCGGATCTTATCCTAGATCTCAGCGGTCACTGCAATCTTAGATGTGGGGCAGGTGGGGCGTTGCGCGAGGACGTATTTGTACCCAAAAAATGCGCCGAAATATCTAAATCCCCCGGTTCATCATCTGAATGGGCTGGCAATTTCGCCCGGTTTTGTTGAAAGCTATTGCCTGTTCAGAGCGCCTTTTTTTCGAAAGATAAATTGATGATAAAACCCATATTCCTGACGGCCAGTGTTCTGTGTGCGTCGGCGTCTGTTGCTGTGGCGCAGTCTTGTACACTAGAGAATGACTACTGTGTTCCCTTTGTGGGCTGCACTGAAAACGGGCAGAATTATTATTTCGGCAATACGTTTGGAAAACGCGAAGGACCGGTGTTTGCGATTTCTGCGGATGGCGTAAAATGTGAAGGTAAATGGTGGCGGACATCTATTGGTGCAGGCAAGGCGACCTTTAGCTGCGAAGACGGTACCCGCGGGCGATCCACCTACACCTATATGGATGGGCCATCCGGCACCATTTTGGGACGGGGGCGTCTGAAAGGGGGCGATCGTTTGCGCTTTTGGTCCGGTCATAAGATTTTGCCCTATGTTCTGGCGGACAAGCAAGAGCGCCAGGAAATGATTTCCTGTGTGACAGGGGCCATCAAAACCCATAGGTCCAAGCTTCTGGGACGTTAAGGCTCTGAAAGCCGTTTGTAAGCCAGCGTGACCGAGGTCGGCAGAGGCGTCCAGGCGCCGAAACGCCGCCCGCTGGCGCGGATCATTGCTCCGATCCAGGTGTTGCAGGTTCTGAACAGGTTAAACCGGCCCTGAGCGGGGTAGAACCGATCCCCGCCGGTGAGACCCGGAATATTCAGCGCGCTGAGGTTGCCCTGCGCGTTTGGTTTGAAACTGGCAATGATCGCCTCAAGAAACGCTGCGTATTCTACAGTGCTGAGGCGGAGTCTTAACGTGGGCAGCGAAGGGGGCAACCGTCCAAATACATCGACGCGCAAAACGGATGTATCGCCGGTTATCGCCCGAAAGAGCGCGGTGGCAGAAATGTCCTGATACCGGCCTGCGGTGGTGTAAAACCCCTGCGCGCCCCAGCCAACCATGAGCCATTCGGCGCTGGGATCTTGGATCTTCAGCCCGTCTTGATGCAAGAATGCAAATGTCGCGCGGGTGTCAGGCGTGAGCGGCAGGAGAAAATCATAATGGATTGGTCCCGCAATCAACTGGACCTCGATTGGACGCGCGATTGTGGGATCAGCACGCGGACCCAAAGGCCAGACAGCCCCAATCAGCGCCGCCAAAACATATGAAACACATAAGGTGGACAGCGCCAACGTAAGGCGCGCGCTCCACCGCAGCACAGGTCAGTTCACAGTGTTTTCAAAGTCTTTGTGGATATATTTGCAGTCGCAATAGGGGCATTCCACAAACCCTGTATCCTCGGGGATTTGCAGGTACACACGGGGGTGGCCAAGTGCGCCTTCGCTGCCGTCGCAGGCGACGCGGTAGCTGTCAACGATCTTGGTTTCAGGCGCTTCAAGTGTCATCGCTGGCGGTCCTCTTGGTTTTGGTTTAGGCGCTGTTATGAGCTATGAAAAATCCGGGGGCAAGAGCAGCGATGAGCGAAGATGCAATCCGTCTTGAAACAGTGCGCAAAACCTACAGGGGGCGCAAAGGGCAACCTGAGAAACAGGCGCTGAAGGGGATTGATCTGAGCGTGCCGCGCGGATCGGTGTTTGGTCTGCTGGGTCCCAATGGTGCCGGTAAATCGACGTTGATCAATATCTTGGCGGGGTTGGTTTTGAAAACCAGCGGTAAGGTTTCAATTTGGGGCTTTGATCAGGACGAAAATCCACGTCAGTCGCGGGCCTCTATTGGGGTGATGCCGCAGGAGTTGAACCTGGACCCGTTTTTCACACCGCGCGGGGCGCTGGAGGTGCAGGCGGGCCTGTATGGCGTGCCAAAATCTGACCGTTACAGTGATGAAATCCTGCGTATGATTGGGCTGGAGGATAAGGCCGAAGCCTATGCGCGTACCTTGTCTGGTGGCATGCGGCGTCGTTTGCTTTTGGGCAAGGCGCTGGTGCACCGCCCGTCGATTCTGGTGCTGGATGAACCGACGGCTGGCGTCGACATCGAGCTGCGTCAGATGCTGTGGGAAAACATTCGCGCGTTGAACGCGCAGGGCATGACGATCATCCTGACCACGCATTACCTCGAAGAAGCCGAAGAGATGTGCGACGAAATCGCTATTATCAATCAAGGCGAAGTGGTGGCGCGGGATTCGACCTCAAATCTGCTGGGGCGTTTGGATGCGCGCGCCATGGTGGTGCACCCGGCGGCCCCGGTGACGGCCTTGCCAACGGGGGTTGGGATTGCGGCGGAATTGCGCGGCGATGGCGCGGTGGTGTTGCGCTATCACAGTCAATCGACCAGCGCCGAAGAGGTGTTAGAGACCGTGCGCGCGGCGGGGATTTCCATTCGCGATGTCAAAACCGAAGAAGCAGATCTGGAAGATGTGTTTCTGGCGCTGACTTCGTCGGTTTAAACGAGGGCGGCATGCATATTCGAGCGTTTGAGCCCCGAGACGCAGCGGATTGGACCCGCATTTTCCATGCGGCGGTGCATGGTCTTGCCGCGCGGGATTACTCTGCTGCGCAACTGCGGGCTTGGAGCCCGGATGAGGCATCCCCTGAGGTGGTGTTAAAACATGTCGTTGGGCATCAAGTTTGGGTGGCCGTTGACAAAACGGATCGGGCGCAGGCGTTGATTGAGCTGGAGGCGGACGGCCACATCGATTGTTTTTATTGTCATCCCAGCTGCGCCGGCCAAGGCGTGGGAGGGGCGCTTTATGCCCATCTTGAGGCCCAGGCGCGGATGCAGGGTCTGGCGCGTTTGTACGTCGAGGCAAGCGCGGTTGCGCGCGGTTTTTTTGAACGGCAGGGGTTTGTCGTAAAGGAACGTCGGGAGTTTGCCCTGCGGGGTGTGAATTTATTGAATTACGCAATGGAAAAGCATCTGTCGTGCCTGTGAGCGCGGGAGGGGCTCCCGCCCGGCTTGACGCATTTAAAAATGCGCCGCGCCCGTTGGGCCGGGCACCGCGCTGGCGCGGTGCGGCTATGGGCGCGGGGGGTGCGCCTGGAAGATCAACGACCTGTTTGGTGGCAGGGATCAAAGGTGGTTCCCCATTGTTTCCAGAGGTTGTAAAAGGCAGCTCTAACCTCTTTTGTTTGCCGGAGCTGACCCATGCGTACCCCGAAACCTGTCGTCCTGTGTATCCTTGATGGTTGGGGCAGCGCTGCGCCCGGCGCGGCCAATGCACCACATCTGGCGGCAACGCCTACGTTTGACGCGATCATGGCGGCGGGGCCTCAGGCGCAGCTGATCACCCATGGCCCGGATGTGGGGTTGCCCACCGGGCAAATGGGGAACTCTGAAGTGGGTCACACCAATATCGGGGCCGGCCGTGTGGTGGCGATGGATCTGGGGCAGATTGATCTGGCGATCGAAGATGGGACATTTTTTGACAATGAAGCGGTGCAGAGCTTTATCGCGCAGCTGAAAGACAGCGGCGGCGCGGCGCATCTGATGGGGCTGGTGTCGGATGGCGGCGTGCATGGGCATTTGACTCACATTCTGGCGGCGCTGAAGGCGATCACTGATGCAGGTATTCCCGCCTGGCTGCACGCGATCACCGATGGACGTGATGTGGCGCCGTCGTCGTCGGACGCGTTCATCGCGGAATTGATGGACAAACTGCCGGCGGGGGCCAGGGTGGCCACGGTCACGGGGCGTTATTTTGCCATGGACCGTGACAACCGCTGGGAACGTGTGAGCCAAGCCTATGCCGCAATGGTGCAGGGCGCGGGGCAATACACCGCGCCGGATGCCGGGGGAGCGATTGCCGCGGCCAAAGAGCGTGGCGAAACGGATGAATTCATCAAAGCCACCGTTTTGGCGGGCTTTGAGGGGATCAACGACGGGGACGGGTTTTTCTGCCTGAACTTCCGTGCTGACCGCGCGCGTGAGATCTTGCGCGCCATCGGTGAGCCGGATTTTGCGGAATTTGACACAGGCGCGCGGCCAGCATTGGCGGGTCTGCTGGGCATGGTGCAATATTCTGATGCGCATAACGCCTATATGACCACCGCCTATCCGAAAAAAGCCATCGTCAACACGCTGGGCGAATGGGTGGCGAAACAAGGCAAGCGTCAGTTCCGTCTGGCCGAGACCGAGAAATACCCCCATGTCACGTTTTTCCTGAACGGCGGCAAGGAAGCTCCAGAAGACGGCGAAGACCGCTACATGCCGAAATCGCCCAAAGTGGCGACCTATGATTTGCAGCCTGAGATGTCTGCTCCCGAAGTGACGGCAAAATTTGTTGAGGCCATCCACGCGGGCTATGATTTGATCGTTACGAACTATGCCAACCCCGATATGGTTGGCCACACCGGTGATCTGCAAGCTGCCATGAAGGCCTGTGAGGCGGTCGATCAGGGCTTGGCCCAAGTGGTCGCGGCGTTGAATGAGGTGGGGGGCGCGATGCTGGTCACGGCGGATCATGGCAATTGTGAACAGATGCTGGATCCCGAAACTGGCGGAGCCCATACGGCGCATACGTTGAATTTGGTGCCCGTCGCGCTTGTGGGCGGGCCTGAAGGGGCGGCCCTGCGCGATGGACGTTTGGCGGATTTGGCGCCAACGCTGCTGGATCTGATGGGGCTTGAACAGCCTGCGGAGATGACCGGGGAAAGCCTGCTAAAATGATCAAAACGGGTCTGGCAGCAGTGACGTTTGGGGTGGTTCTGGCAATGTCCGGAACCGCTGCACAGGCTGCGACCCCTGCCCAAGCAGCTGAGGCAGCGGCAAGCCGTCTGGATGCGGCGACTGCCCGGCTGCGCAAAGCCGACAGCGCGCGGGATCGGGTTAAAGCACTGACAGAAACCGTGCGCGCCTATGAGGACGGTCTGGGCGCGATGCGGGACGGGTTGCGCCGGGTGGCGCAACGCGAAACCCAGCTGACAACCCAATTGCGCGCCCGTGAAGACGAGGTGGCTGACCTCTTGGGGGTGTTACAAACCATCGAGACCTCAGAGCCGCCGATATTGATGCTGCATCCGTCAGGGCCGTTGGGCGCGGCGCGATCAGCGATGGTTTTGGCCGAAATCACACCGGGCCTACAGGCGCGGGTCGATGGGCTGAAACATGATCTGGAAGAAGTGCAAACCCTGCGCTTTTTGCAACAAAACGCCGCGAAGACCTTGGAAAAGGGGCTGTTGGGGGTGCAGGAGGCCCGATCTCAGCTGTCAGCTGCGATTGCGGACCGAACCGATCTGCCGCGCCGTTTTGTGCAGGATCCGGTGCGCACGGCGATCCTGTTGTCTTCCACCGAAACGTTGACCGGATTTGCGGATGGCCTGTCTGAGATCGGTGGTGGCGAACCTATTGACGTGCGCGAAGACATCAACGACCGCCGGGGAGACTTGGATTTGCCACTGCAGGGTTTGTTACTGCGCGGCTATGGTGAACGGGATGCCGCGGGCATTGCCCGGCCGGGTCTGTTGGTCGCGGCACGTCCGCGCGCCATGGTGTCAACGCCGACAGCGGCAACAATCCGCTATCGCGGGCCGCTGCTGGATCTTGGAAATGTGATCATCCTTGAACCTCAGGCGGGCACATTGTTTGTGTTTTCTGGATTGGCTGAGGTCTACGGTGAACCCGGACAGGTGATCCCGGAGGGCACGCCAGTTGGATTAATGGGCGGAGCTGCGGTGCAGGCAGATGCTATTTTGTCACTTAGTGGTGAAGGGGCTGGCACTGACCGCACAGAAACGCTCTATATAGAAGTGAGAATGGACAACAGTCCGGTGGATCCGGAAACGTGGTTCCAAACCGGGAGAGGTGGATAAGGTTCATGAAGAAAATGGCGATGGCCGCATTTGGCGGTACGCTTGCAGGCATTCTGGCAACAGGCTACGTGGCTGGGCCGCTTCTGGCGCAGGAAACAGCTCGCGAAACCAGCATCTATGAGCAGCTGGATTTGTTTGGCGACATCTTTGAACGCATCCGCGTCCAATATGTCGAAGATGTGGATGAAAAAGATCTGATCGAAGCGGCGATCGGCGGCATGTTGTCGTCGTTGGATCCGCATTCGTCCTATCTGTCACCCGATGATGCAGCCAGCATGCGGGTGCAGACCCGCGGCGAATTTGGCGGTCTGGGCATCGAGGTCACGCAGGAAGAGGGCTTTGTCAAAGTTGTCTCGCCCATCGATGGCACTCCCGCGGATGAAGCTGGCATTGAGGCTGGTGATTTCATCACCCATGTGGATGGGTCTAGTGTGCTGGGTCTTGGGTTGGACGAAGCGGTTGACCTGATGCGCGGCCCGGTCGGCTCTGAGATCGTGATTACCGTTGTGCGTGAAGGCGGCGATGAACCTTTTGACGTGTCGATCATTCGCGACACAATCAAACTGACGGCTGTGCGGGCACGCACCGAAGGCCAGACGGCTGTGGTGCGGGTGACGACGTTTAATGATCAGACCTACCCCAATCTCGAGGCCGGACTGGCCAAACAGATCGAAGAGGCAGGTGGCGCTGAAAACATCAATGGTATTGTTCTGGATCTGCGCAACAACCCCGGTGGTCTGCTGACGCAGGCGATCAAAGTGTCGGATGCCTTCCTTGAGAGTGGTGAAATTGTATCGACCCGCGGCCGTGATCCAGAAGACGGCGAACGGTTCAACGCAGAACCCGGCGATCTGGCCAATGGCTTGCCTATGGTGGTGTTGATCAATGGTGGTTCGGCGTCGGCGTCAGAAATCGTGGCCGGTGCGTTGCAAGATCACCGTCGTGCGATTGTTGTCGGGACCAAATCTTTTGGTAAAGGGTCGGTGCAGACCGTGATGCCACTGCGGGGCAACGGCGCGATGCGTCTGACCACGGCGCGCTATTACACTCCGTCAGGTCGTTCTATTCAGGCGCTGGGCGTGAGCCCGGACATCGTTGTGGAACAGCCACGCCGGACCGAGGCCGCGGATGAGGACGAAACACCCAACCGCTTCCAGCGCTCCGAAGCGGACCTGCGCGGCAGTCTTAACAATGACAGTCTGACCGAGGATGAAATCCGTCAGATCGAAGAAGATCGTGCCAAGGCCGAAGCCGCAGCTGAGCTGCGGGAGCAGGATTATCAGCTGGCCTACGCCATTGATATTCTCAAAGGTCTGTCGGCGCTTGGTCCCAAAAACTGAACGCCGCGACGATAACACTAAATCTGAGCCACCCTTTGGGTGGCTCTTTTTCGTTCAGCAGTTTGGGCAACTTGTGCCTGTCAGGATTGCAAAAAGGCGGGCCCATAGCGATGAGAGTTACATCCCTGCCCGAAAATCGGCGGCGGGACCGGCCCGGAGTGCATTAAGATTACCCTATGATGTTTGACCTGCCCGATTCCCAGACCCTGTACCAGGCGCTGATTGACCGCGATATGTCCTATGAAGGCCGCGCGTATGTCGGTGTGTCCTCAACCGGTATTTTCTGTCGATTGACTTGCCCGGCCCGCAAGCCAAAATATAGCAATTGCCAGTTTTATGGTTCTATCCCGGAATGCATCGAGGCAGGCTTTCGCGCCTGCAAACGCTGCAAACCTTTGCATCAGGCTGCCGGGGATGATCCGGTTGTGCGTCCGCTGATAGACGCGCTTGAGGCGCGCCCGGGCTTTCGCTGGCGCGAAGGGGATGTGGCCGCGCAGGGGTTTGATCCTTCTACCGTGCGCCGGGTGTTCAAACGCCAATTTGGGATGACTTTTCTGGAAATGGCCCGTCAGCGGCGGCTGCGCGACGGGTTCACCGTGCTAAAGGCGGGCGAACCTGTCATTGCAGCGCAGTTTGAGGCCGGATTTGAATCCGCCAGCGCCTTTCGGGCCGCCTTTGCGCGGGTGATTGGCATGGCGCCGGGCAGTTTCTCCACCGTGGCACTGTTGCAGGCGGATTGGATCGACACGCCGATTGGGGCGATGGTTGCGATCTCCTGTGCGCACCGATTGCATCTGCTCGAGTTCATCGACCGCAAGGCCTTGCCCAACGAAGTGGCGCGTTTGATGAAGAGCCAACAGGGCGGATTGGGATTTGGTCGCCCTCCTCCGACGCAACAGGTGGCCGATGAGCTACAACGCTATTTTAGCGGTCAGAGCGCGACATTTGAAACGCCCCTGACGCTGCATGGAACGGCCTTTGAACAACAGGTCTGGCGGGCGCTACAACAGATCCCGGCTGGGAGCACTTGCAGCTATTCCTCTGTGGCAACCACGTTAGAGCGCCCAACGGCCACGCGTGCAGTGGCGCGCGCCAACGGGCGCAATCAGATTGCAATTTTGATCCCCTGCCACCGTGTGATCGCGGCCAATGGGGATCTAACAGGGTACGGGGGTGGGCTGTGGCGCAAACAAAGACTGATTGAAATTGAAAACAAATATCGTGGGAGACCTGTTCAATGACCTATGCCGCCAAAGCCAAACTCTTTGCTGACTTGCACGTGCCTGGTGATCCGCTTGTGCTGTATAATATATGGGATGCTGGCACCGCGCGCGCTGTGGCGGACGCAGGTGCGCACGCGCTGGCCACCGGAAGCTGGTCGGTGGCAGAAGCGCAGGGCTACCGCGACGGAGAAGAGATCCCGCTGGAATTGCTGCTGACCCTCTGCGCCCGGATCACCGCCACGCAACACCTGCCACTGTCGGTGGATTTTGAAGGTGGATTTGCCTCTGCGCCCGATCAGATCACAGCAAACGTCGCACAGGTGGTGGCAATCGGAGCAGTGGGCGTGAATTTCGAAGATCAGATCATTGGCGGCACAGGTGTGCATGATATCGCGATACAATCAGCGCGCGTGGCCGCCGTGCGTGCGGCCAGTGCGGATCTGTTTGTGAACGCCCGCACCGACCTGTTTTTGCAGGAACCAGACGCCAGCAAACACGCCAGCTTGATACCTGAAACGTTAGAGCGCGCAGCAGCTTATGCTCAGGCGGGTGCCAGCGGATTTTTTGTGCCGGGGCTGCGTGATCCTGATCTGATTGCACAGATCTGCCAAGCCACCAAATTGCCGGTCAATGTAATGATGCGGGGGCTTGATCTGGCAACTGTGCGTGCGGCCGGGGTGGCGCGCGCCAGTTATGGCCCGATGCCATATGCCGATGCCATGCAGGCACTCGCCGCGCGGTTTAATGCGCTGACCTAAGCCGTTTAAACGCGTCAGGTGATCTCACGACAGTGCCGCCGAAAGGCGCGTTTCAACATGTCGAGTTCCGCGCGCAGCAATTCGACCTCAGCGCGCAGATTATCGGCGGGCACATCGTCGCCAGACAGGGTGAAATGACCAAGGCTCGCCTCGGTTTCGCCGTCTACGATCAAAAAAGTCTGAACGCCGTCGCCAATGGCCGCGGGGGGAAGCGGGATACGAAGATCCCACGTTTTGTCAGTGTCTGGAGTTTGGGTGATAGAGACATCGTCCACCGCCATGTCCCGCCACAGCACCTGAATCTGCGGCGCACTCTTGCGGGAATGGGGACTGGTCAGGCGTCCGTTCCAAACCCCATTGGCAAAGCACAGTTTTGTAAGTGTCAGATCGGTCATCAGGTGTCCTTTACAAAGCAGCGCGGGGCATGCGCAGGAAGGTGAGATCGCGCAGGACCACCTGATTCATGTCAGGGGCTTCAAAGATCAGATCGACCCAGATCTTTTCAATGCGTTTTTCGTTCAACGTGCTGTAGGCCAGATCAAATTCGACCATGATGTCTTCGGCGTCCAACGGCAGTTCCCGCACCATCTGCTCGGTGTTGGGGCCGTGTTTTATGTTGAGCCGGGTAAAGATCTGCAGGGGCTGTTCGATCTCAACAATACTGCTGATGCGCAGGATGTGCTGTTTGGTCAGGCCGGCTGCTGCCTTGGGCGGCAGGTCAATCACCAGACTCAGAAACGAGCCATCGAATTTGAAGACATCCATACGCAAACCAAAAGGCGCGACGTCCGATTCGCGGCTGTTGCGCAGCTGGCGCAGTGTCAGTTCGGACGCGCCGCAATCATGAAACACCTTCACTTCGTCGCCCAGTCTGGCTTTTGAAGAGACCGAGGACAGACCGGGCTGTGTCAAAGGTTCGCGCCATAGCGTCGGACGCCAGGACCAATCCGTTCCATGTGGGCGGGCAATGGTGGAGGTTCCAATCAAAGGCAGGGCAAGCCGCCCTTCGGCGGCGTTGATCAGCCGGTCCAGCGGGCGCCGCAGTTGGCGCGCGGCGTCGGTGATACGGCGCAATTGGTCCAATGGACGCTCCGGGGCTTGATCCGCCTCGGATTGCCAATGTCTTAAACTGCGACGAAATAACAACCAGTTGAGCCGTTGCCCCATGGTGTCCCCAATATGCCTGCCTGTGGTGGTCTTTATGGTTCGAATATCGTCAAACTAGCCAAGGTGGCTAGTGAAACAAACCGGCAATCCGCTTTGACAACGAAAGTTTTTTGCGATCCGGGCTCGCCGCATCTGTCTGTGTTGTGGCGCGTGCAGTAGGGCGCGCGCGGGGACGCAGTCGGCCAGTATCCGTTCGCTGTGCCTCGACTTGGGGCAGGGCAACAGCGGCGGCGTTGGTTTGTGTTGAGAGAACTTCGGCGACATCCTGTTCAAGCGAACGCGCCAGGGAGCGGCGCGCCATGTCCTCCAGAACCAACGCGCCCTTTGGGCGCAGGAGGCGGCCCTGATCCGGAGCATAAAGCGCCAGTGCCACCAAATGATCGTGCACAATAAAGGCGCCG
Organism: uncultured Paracoccaceae bacterium; assembly: GCA_947492585.1. Taxonomy (GTDB): domain Bacteria; phylum Pseudomonadota; class Alphaproteobacteria; order Rhodobacterales; family Rhodobacteraceae; genus Epibacterium. The sequence continues at coordinate 105,565 of CANLND010000005.1, read as the reverse complement.
CGCCAATGGTCTGGGCTGGCCCCTTGAGCGCGGGCATTGGACAAGGACAAATTGACGACGGGCAGCAACAGATCCTCACGTTGCTTGAGGATTTTTGCATGGGGTATAGCCGCGGTCAAAGCCTCCAGATCCGGTGGTGTCTGGCCTTTGACCATTGGGGCGACGGTTGCGGTGATCAGTCCCAAGTCTCGCCAATTGCGGGCGCGATCTGTGCCGTTGAAGACGTGACATTTCGCCAGAATCGCAAATCCGCCGCTGTCGTCCGCACGCAAGGTGTCGGGATCGAAACAGAACCCAAGCGGCGCTTCAAGCACCACGTCTCCCGCAAAAAAAGATGCCTGTGTTACACCTTTGTGGGGGCTTGATCCGGATTGTCCCAAAGGCGCAAATGATAGACTGTCGTCCTGCATACACCCGCCAAGCATAAGCAGAGACAGGCCAAAGCCGACCAGCCAACGTAGATCAGAAAATTTGGACATGGTTCTGCTCTCCCTGCCTTTTTCCAAAGGCTTAGCCGCGCGTCGGGGTTCCGACAAGGGGGGGCACCGACTTGGGCAGCATGCGTGACCTTGGGGTGTCAGTGTGGCGGCACATAGGTTTGGGACGCGTCAGATCTTAGATCTTTGGGCGTTAATACGGGGAAATGAGGTGGGAAATTGGCGGTTTTCGCCCCTGACCCAACGATTGAAGCCTTTGCGTTGATTGCAATTACAGGCAAGGCACCTTATTTGGATGCCCAAACAGCCCCGAGCGAAGGCACGCAATGAACTGGATCAACAACTACGTCCGGCCGCGGATCAATTCGATCTTTTCGCGCCGCGAAGTCCCCGAGAACCTGTGGAAGAAATGCAGTGAATGCGGCACCATGCTGTTTCACCGCGAGCTGAGTGACAATCAGGAGGTCTGCACCAATTGCGGCCACCACATGCACATCACCCCACGCGCCCGGTTTGAGGCGTTGTTTGACGGCGGAATTTTCACCGAAGTGGATGTGCCTGAACCGATCGCCGATCCGCTGAAGTTCAAAGACCAAAAGAAATATCCTGACCGCATGAAAGCGGCGCAGAAGAAAACTGGCGAATCCGAAGCCATGCTGGTGGCCGCGGGTGAAATCGGCCGAACGCCGATTGTGGCGGCGGCGCAGGATTTCTCGTTCATGGGGGGATCCATGGGCATGTACGTCGGCAACGCGATCATTGCAGCCGCGGAAGAAGCCGTAAAGCTGGGGCGCCCATTGGTGCTGTTTTCGGCCGCTGGCGGTGCCCGCATGCAAGAAGGCATCCTGTCTTTGATGCAAATGCCGCGCACCACGGTGGCAGTGCAGATGCTAAAAGAGGCTGGTCTGCCCTATATCGTCGTGCTGACCCACCCCACCACCGGTGGCGTAACAGCGTCTTATGCGATGTTGGGTGATGTGCATATTTCGGAACCCAATGCGTTGATTTGCTTTGCCGGACCTCGCGTGATTGAACAGACCATCCGCGAAAAGCTGCCCGAAGGCTTTCAACGTGCGGAATATCTGCTGGATCACGGTATGTTGGATCGGGTTACTCCCCGGACTGAAATGCGCGATGAGCTGATCACCATCACCCGTATGATGATGGGTTTGCCGCCTCAGGTCGTTGGAGATCTGCCCGCGCCAGAAGCCACTGCACTGGCTGAGACTGACGCTGTGGCAGCAGAACCTGCCGCGGATGAACCAGCTCCTGCGGGTTAAAACCGCTACATATTACACGAGAACAGCCCGCCTTTTCTGAGGGCGGGCTTTTTCATTTCATTGGGGCGCGGCCCCGCTGACAGCTGCCAGAGGCTTCTTATGACCACGACTTCGTCCCCTTCCGATCAGATTCTGGCGCGTATGATGGCGCTGCATCCCAAGATCATCGATCTGACTTTGGATCGCGTCTGGCGTTTGCTGGCGGCGCTCGACAACCCACAAGACAGCCTGCCGCCGGTGATCCATATTGCAGGCACCAACGGCAAGGGCTCGACGCAATCGATGATCCGCGCGGGTTTGGAAGGCTGGGGCAAATCGGTTCATGCCTATACCTCGCCGCATTTGGCCCGGTTCCATGAACGAATCCGTTTGGCCGGAGAGCTGATTTCCGAAGAGCATCTGAGCGAAATTCTCGATGAGTGCTACGCCAAGAACGGCGGCGAAAACATCACCTATTTCGAAATCACGACGGTGGCCGGGCTGTTGGCTTTTGCACGCACGCAGGCGGATTACACCCTGCTGGAGGTTGGCTTGGGAGGGCGTTTGGACGCGACCAATGTGATTGCGCCTGAGCTCTCGATCATAACGCCTATTTCCATCGATCACGAACAGTTCCTCGGTGACACGCTGACCAAAATCGCAGGCGAAAAGGCGGGCATCATCAAACGTGGGGTGCCTGTTGTGGTTGGCCCGCAGCCAGATGAGGCAATGGCAGTGATCGAAGCCACCGCTGAACGTCTTGGCGCGCCTGTTCTGGCCTATGGTCAGCACTGGCACGTGAGCCAGGAACGTGGGCGTTTGATTTATCAGGACGAAAGCGGTCTTCTGGATCTACCCCTGCCTGCCCTGTTAGGCGCGCACCAAATTCAGAACGCCGGCGCCGCTCTTGCGGCCTTGCGTCACCTCGGGGCGGATGAGGCCGCCTGTGAAGCAGCCATGACCAACGCCACGTGGCCTGCGCGTATGCAGCGCCTGAAATCAGGTCCTCTGGTGGCGGCTGCGGCCGGGGCGGAACTGTGGCTGGATGGCGGTCATAACGCGGCAGCGGGGATTGCTCTTGCCGCTGTGCTGGCAGAGCTACCAGAACGTCCAACCCATCTGATTTGTGGGATGTTGAACACCAAGGACGTCACCGGATACCTGCGCCCGCTGGCCGCACAGGCACAAAGCCTGACTGCGATTTCCATTCCGGATGAGGTGAATACCCTGCCCGCGGACGCAACCCGCGATGCGGCTGTGTCGGTTGATCTGCCTGCAACAACCGCGACTGATACCGCGACGGCCCTCCGTCAGATTTTAACGCTGGACCCGTCCGCGCGTGTCCTAATCTGTGGCTCACTTTATCTTGCAGGTCACATTTTGCGAGAAAACGGCTAAGCGCTTATTCGCGAAAGACAGCAAGCGCTCCCGCCCATCTTCGATCAAATGATCTCATCTCGTTGGGCGTGGCGCCGCTGACGCGGCGTTAGGGGGGCATTCCGCAGCTTCTTTTTGGCAAAAAATACCCCGGGGGTGAGCGGAGCGAGGGGGCAGCGCCCCCTTATTCGGCCTGTTTAGGATTTGCCCCAGCTGCGATCCTGCATTTCCCGCAACCGGCTGGCGGTGCGTTCAAATTCAAAGGCGCCATCGCCTTCGACGTACAGAAACTCTGGCGCGGCGGCTGCGGAACAGATTAAGCGTACCTTGGCCTCGTACAGCGCATCGATCAGCGTCACAAAGCGTTTTGCTTCGTTAAAGTTGCTGCGGCCAAGGCGTGGAATGTCTTCCAGAACCAAGACTTTGATCGCGTCTGCGACGACGAGGTAGTCCCCTGGCCCCAGCATCTTACCACAAAGATCAAAGAAACTGGCACGCGCGATACCGTTGCGAAAGGCGGGCAGAACGACCGCACGCCCTTTGACCTCCAACACCAGCGGATCCGCGGCTCCGCCGGACAGATCTTGCCACAGGGCCGTCATCTGCGCGCGCGTGTCGGCATTGATCGGACTGAAATATACGTCTGATCCGGTCAGGCGATCCTGCCGGTAGTCGGTCGGAGACACCATTTCCCAGACCTGCATTTTCTCCTTGATCAAATCAATGAACGGCAGAAACAGCTGGCGGTTCAGTCCATCCTTATACAGATCGTCCGGGACGCGATTGGAGGTGGTGATGACCGTTACACCCGCAGCAAATAAAGCCTCAAACAACCGCCCAACGATCATTGCGTCGGTGATGTCAGTGATCTGCATTTCGTCAAAGGCCAAAAGACGCACAGATTGCGCAACCGCTTCGGCCACGGGGGCCAAGGCATCTTCGACGTTGTTCTGACGGGCCTCATGCATCTGGGCGTGGATTTCTTGCATAAAGGCATGGAAATGAACCCGGCGGGCGGGAATATCCCCAAGACTGTCGACAAACAGATCCATCAGCATGGACTTCCCGCGCCCAACGCCGCCCCACAGATACAGCCCCTTGGGTGCAGGCGGGGCAGCGGCACGGCGAAACAGACCCCGTTTCACGGGCGGTGCCTTTAGCCCCTCGCCAATGCGATCAAATTCCGCCAAAACGGCCTCTTGGGCCGGGTCTGGCCGGATTTCACCTGCGTTGCATTTTGCGTGATAAAGCACCGTCAAATTTGTCATGTGCATTGCCATACCCTGCGCGATGCCCGTTGAAAAGCGGTTGCACAGAAAACGCCCCCTGCCGAAGGGCAGGATACCTGATTGGTGTTAAAAATTTCCAACATCTGCTCCGTGCGCAAACGCACGATCGGTCCGGTCTGGACATACAGTGCTAAAGTCGCGGCTTCCGTGCCGGCTCACGATGAGAGTCACCCGAATTTGGCTCGCCTTTGGGTTCGATCAGCAGGACCTTTACTTCCTGTTCGGCGCGCGGGCGATGTACAACGCCTTTGGGCACGACGAACAATTCACCCGCTTTGAGTGTTCGGGATGGCTCGCCTTGGATATCCATCACCATTTCGCCCTCTAACACATAAAAGAAGTCATCGGTCGTATCGTGTTTGTGAAATGGGTATTCGCCGATGAACTTGACCACCATCACATCATTTTCGTTATAATCTGCAACCACATGCGGGTCCCAATGGCTTGAAAATTGGCTTAGTTTTTCGTTGAGATTTACGGTTTTCATCTCGGTGTCCTGTTCTTTATTTGAGGTCTGAAAAAGCGATCAACAGGAGACCTGGGAGGTCACGTGGGCCAGGTCTTGAAATCCACAATACATCAAGCCTGCCCCCGGTTTGGAATGATCCCGCACCGGTGATTGGGCCTAAGCGGCCCGTAGCCTGACAGGTATTCAGCGTATGAGGCCCTGTTTTCATATGAGCCTCAAGCCTCGCATTGGCGCGACAACTCGTCAATCGGTGACATCATAAAAGGCACCCCGCGCTGTGACTGTCGCAGGTCGCGATCCGACGGCACCGCGGGCAAAGCCCGGCGGAGGCCGCGCCGGATACGGGGGTCAGTGATCAGGCCCATATGACGCATCGTTTCAGTTCCGAAAATTTTAGTTCGCTGGGGCACTGGCGGCGTCTGGTTCCCAATAGATATTCCCCAACCTATGGGAACAGACAGGCGCCTGTCTCGCGTCAGTTATGACAATGCCTGCCAGGGGGGCATCACCGGCAGGGCCGCACGGGCGTTTTTTTCTGATGTGAGGTATCAGAAACTTTGAGTTGACCGTGACGACATAGTTTCGCACATTTCTCCCTCCAAGGAGATCGCTACCATGCCGCGAAGTTCGTCCCTTTTTACTCCCGTATTGATTGTTAGCTGTCTGATCATCATGATCAGCTTTGCCGTCCGAGCGTCGTTTGGGGTCTTTCAGATCCCAATCGCCGAAGAATTTCAGTGGGCGCGGGCGGAATTCTCGTTGGCGATTGCCATTCAAAATCTGGCCTGGGGTGTTGGTCAGCCGCTGTTTGGCGCGCTGGCTGAAAAGGTGGGCGACCGCAAAGCCATTGTTCTGGGCGCGGTGATCTATGCCGCAGGTCTGGTGTTGAGCGCAGGCGCCACCACCCCGTTTGAAATGCAGGCCTATGAGTGGCTGGTGGGATTTGGCATCGCGGGCACCGGGTTTGGCGTGATCCTTGCGGTCGTGGGACGGGCCAGTGCCGACGAACACCGGTCTATGGCGTTGGCAATTGTGACGGCGGCCGGATCGGCCGGTCAGATCATTGGCGCGCCAACCGCTGAGGCTTTGCTGGGGGTGATGCCGTGGCAATCGGTGTTTGTGGTTTTTGCCGGGGCGGTGTTGGCATTGATGCTGCTGCTGCCATGGATGCGCAGCCCCACACCCCGCCCGTCGGCGCAGACGGCACTGGACGAGGGGATGGGGGCGATCCTGCTCAAGGCCTGCCGGGATCCAAGTTTTGCGTTGATCTTTTTGGGGTTTTTCAGTTGTGGCTATCAGTTGGCTTTTGTCACCGCGCATTTTCCTGCCTTTGTCACCGAGCTGTGTGGCCCTATTCAGGTGGGGGGGCTGTTGCATGGCATGGGCATTACCACGACCTCCGCTCTGGGGGCGATGTCGATTGCGTTGATCGGTCTGGCCAATATATGCGGCACTCTGCTGGCAGGCTGGGCGGGCAAACACTATAGCAAGAAATATCTTTTGGCGGGGATCTATCTGGGACGTACCGTGACGGCGGCGATATTTATTCTGCTGCCAATCACCCCTCTGTCGGTGATAGTGTTTTCCATCGTGATGGGAGCCTTGTGGCTGGCGACGGTGCCGTTGACCTCGGGATTGGTCGCGCAGATTTATGGTCTGCGTTATATGGGGACGCTGTATGGCATTGTGTTCTTCAGCCATCAGCTTGGTGGGTTTTTGGGCGTCTGGCTGGGGGGGCGTATGTATGATGTGTATGGGGATTACACGCTGGTGTGGTGGATTGGTGTTGGGGTTGGTGCGTTTAGTGCCATTGTGCACCTGCCGATCCGCGAACGGCCGCTGAGCGCAGCGACCGCATAACAGGTCGGACCGGGGCCAGCCCCGGACCCCGGGATATTTTCAGCCAAAAAGAAGCGGGCGATCACGTGTGGGGATGGTCTGCTGCCGCCTGCCAGAGGTCCAGCACGTGGCGGCTGGTCATCAGATCCAGATGCGCCCCGCCGCCGTTTTTGAATAGGGTGATGGTATCGGGGGAATACTGCGGGAAGCGGTCTAACGCGTAGAAGTCTGCCAAAACATCGCTGCGTTTGAGGGTGCCAGCCGTAAGTGGGATTTTAAATTCCCCGATATGGTCCAGCGCGGTGTCAAAGCTGTCGGTGTAGATCTGGGCCCGCGCAAGTGCAGTGTCATCTGTCTCGCGCATGTCCGGACGGTAGGCCCCGATCAGGCTGAGGTGTTGGCCGGGGCGCAGCCAGTCGCCTTTGATCACCGGGGTGGAGGACATGGTGCAAGTGATGATGATATCGGCGGCTGTTGTGGCGGCGGGGAGATCCTGCGCGACCAGAGTGCCGGGGTAGGCTGCCGCCAGGGCTTCAGCCTTGGCAATTGTGCGGTTCCAGATCGAGATCTGCGCCTGTGGATAGCAGGTTGAGAAGGCCTCGATGAGAGAGCCTCCGACGGTGCCTGCGCCCACAATCAGAATGTTACGTGACTGCGGATTGGCCAAGCGCAATGCGCCAAGGAGGCTGTCTCCGGCCGTTTTCCATTTGGTGACCAGATGGAAGTCGATCATCGCCTCGAGTGTGCCGTCGTGATCGGAGTATAGGCATACCGCGCCATTGACCATTGGTTTCCCGGCCTTTGGATTGTCGGGGAAAATAGTGGCGGTTTTGACCGCTGCACCAAGTCCGTCGATCCAAGCCGCGCGGCTGAGCAGGGTGTCTGCGCCTCTATAAAGAAACGTATCATCGATTTCGGCTTTTGGGCGGGTGTGGCCCTGGGCCAGAGCCTGGGTGAATTCGGGCCAGCGGAGCAGGGCGTCCCCGGTGGCAAAATCGATATAGGGCAGGGTCATGCGGCCTCCTGTTCTGTCAACAATCCCTCAGCGACCAGGCGCGCGGCCCAACCGTCGGGCGTGGTGAACAGATGTGTGTGCCACCCCCGCAGGGCTGCCGCATCGATGTTTTCGGGGCGGTCATCGGCAAACAGCAGCTGATCGGCGGGCAGGCCGGTGTCGCGTTCCAAGATCTCGTAGATTTCTGGATCAGGCTTGATGCATTTTAAATGCCCGGAAATGAAAGCTTTGTCGAATTCCGAGAGAAACGCAAAGCGTGCTGAGGCGACTTCAAACGTCCCAACGCCAAAGTTGGACAGGGCCAGAACCGGGATGCCTTTGGCGCGCAGGGCACGCAGGAGGCGGACAGATCGGGGGATTTCTGGAGTGACCATTTCGATCCAGCGGTCATGCCACCAGCGGATCTCTTCTTGCCAGTCTGGGTGGTTGTCGGCCAGCGCGTAGATCGTGTCTTTGAACGGATAGCCACGGTCCAGGTCGAGGTTTGCGTCGTGCAGCGGAACCTGTTCAAACAGCGCCTTGCGGCGTGTTTCGCCGATTTGGGCATCATAGAACCGTTCCGGCTCCCATTCCAGAAGAACGCGGCCAATATCAAAAACAACGGCTGAGAGGGGCATGTGAAAATCCTGTGGTGAGATGTGGCCCGCGCGATGGGGGGAGGGGCCTGCGTCAGACAGTGATCAACCCCGCTGCGACGGTCAAGGCAACGTGGGGCCAGACAGGGGGAACCATCCCTGTTTTGTACAGGCGATTGGCATCAGGCCGCCGTCAGAGGGCATGTGGTTTTGACGCACGTCGAGGTCAAAGGATGTGATCGTTATTTGATGGCGGCGCGGATCTCACGCTCCAGCGCGTCCAGAAACCGGGATCGGTCGGCCTTGGAAAACGCCTTTCCCCCACCTTGCATCCCCAGTGGATTGGCGGCGCGCAGGTCGGCCATCAAATCGCGCATGGCCAGTTGTTGGCCGATATTGGCGGGCGTAAACCGTTCTCCGTTGTGGCGTAGCACCTGTGCGCCGGCGTCGATGCATTTGGCCGCCAGAGGGATGTCACCGGTCACCACGACATCGCCGGGGCCGCAGCGTTCGGCGATCCACATGTCAGCCACATCCGCTCCCTCATCGACGATGATGTTTTGCACCAAAGGATTTGGAGAGGGGCGCAGCCCGCCGTTGGACACCACATACATGCAAAGGCCGTGGCGGGTGGCAACCCGCTCGGCCTCTGCCTTGACGGGACAGGCGTCCGCGTCGATGTACAGCGCGCTCACTCGGCGGCCTTTTTGGTTTTGGCGGCGGCTTTGGTCGCAGGTTTGTCGCGGCCTTTCTTGGCTTTGAACTCATCCGGAATGGGCATGCGATTGAAGGCATCCAGACCGGCGATTTTGTAGGCTTCGGCCAAGGTGGGATAGTTGAAAGTGTTCTGCACAAAGTAATCCACTGTGCCCTTCAGGTTCAGCACCGCCTGTGCAATGTGGATCAGTTCCGTTGCACCTTCACCGACGATCTGCACGCCCAGCACCCGCCGGGTTTTCAACGAAAACAGCATTTTCAACATGCCGTGTTCCAGCCCCATGATGTGCCCACGTGAGGTTTCGCGGAAACGGGCGATGCCGATTTCATACGGAACGCCGCGCTCTTTCAGCTCTTCTTCGGACATGCCGCAGGTGGACATTTCTGGCACCGAATAAATGCCATAAGGGTACCAGGGGCTTTCGGGGACCGTATCGACGTTCATCGCATGACATGCGGCAACGCGGCCCTGCTGCAATGAGGTCGAGGCCAATGAGGGGTGGCCGATTACATCACCGGTGGCATAGATGTGCGGCACCGCGGTTTGGTAGGTCTTACGATCGACGCTCACCCGGCCGCGGTGGTCGGTTTCCAAATCAACAGATTTTAGGTTCAGCCGGTCAGTGTTGCCCATGCGTCCGGCCGCAAACAGCAGCATTTCCCCCCGCACGTGGCGGCCGTTTTCCAGCGTTACTTCGATATGGTCGTTTTCGTCCTCGATCTTTTCAATCGCTGACCCCAGACGCAGATCCAGCCCGTTTTCGCGGATCTGATGGGTGAATTCCTGGATCAAGGTCCGGTCGACGAAGTCGAGAAAGGTGTCGCGCGGTTCAATCAGTGTGACGCGCACATCAAGAGCGGCGAACATTGTCGCGTATTCGACGCCGATCACGCCCGCGCCGACCACAATCAGGGAGCGGGGGATTTCGTCCATTTCCAGAAATTCATCGCCGTCCACCACCGTTGTCCCGTTGAAGGGCACATAGTCAGGGCGATAGGTCCGGGTGCCCGTGGCGATCAGGAATTTTTCGCCCGTCACTTGCGTGGTGTCGCCGGCTTCGGTTTCGACCTCGACCGTATTGGCACCTACAAAATGCGCCATGCCTGCCAGAGTGTCCACATGGTTGCGGTTGAACTGGTGTTCCAGCACGTCCACTTCGTGATCCAGCGTCATGTGCAGACGCGCCTTTAGGTCCTCGGCTTTGATGCTGTCTTTTACCCGATAAGAGCGGCCATAAAAACTGCGCTCGCGCCAGCCGGTTAGATTCAGGACGGTTTCGCGCAGGGTCTTGGAAGGGATCGTGCCGGTGTGGACTGACACCCCGCCCAAACGGTCGTGGCGATCAATCACCAGCACGCGGCGTTTCAGTTTGGCGGCTTGAATGGCCGCGGTGCGGCCTGACGGGCCTGAACCGATGACGATCAGATCGTAATCAAAGTCTGTCATGGAGGGGATCCCTTATTCTTTAGCGCGCATAGAGAGCGTCGGCATGAAAGGCGATGTGCTCTTCCATGAAGGTGGAGACGAAATAATAGCTGTGGTCGTAACCCGGTTGTAGGCGCAGGGTGGCCTGCTGACGACGGGCATTTGCAGCCTCAGCCAAGGCTTCGGGTTTCAGCAGGTCAATGAACTGATCGCTGGTGCCGGTGTCGACCAGAATAGGACCGTCAAAGCCAACCGCCTGCATTTGCAGCGTGGCATCATGTTTGGCCCAGCTGGTTTCGTCGGCGCCCAGATACGCTCCCAGCTGTTTGCGGCCCCAGTCCGATGCGGTGGGATTGCAGATCGGCGCAAAGGCTGAAACCGAGGCAAAGCGTCCCGGTAGGCCCATCGCCAGCGTCAATGCGCCGTGGCCCCCCATGGAATGGCCGGTGATCGCCTGACGCTCTAGATCGACGGCAAAGTTTTCACCAATCAATGCGGGCAATTCGGTGGCCAGATAGTCCCACATGTTGAAATGTGGGGCCCAAGGGTCCTGCGTGGCGTTCACATAAAACCCGGCGCCTTGGCCCAGATCATAGGCGTCATCATCCGCCACACCTTCGCCGCGCGGAGACGTGTCAGGAAAGACTATGGCGATGCCCTGTTCAGCACACCATGCCTGCGCGCCTGCTTTGGTCATGGCGTTTTCATGGGTGCAGGTCAGACCCGACAGATACCAAAGAACCGGCACCGGGCCGTCATTGGCTTCTTCGGGCAGAAACAGGCCAAATGTCATGTCGCATTTGGTGCTTGTGCTGGTGTGGCGATACACGCCCTGCGTGCCCCCGAAAGCCTTGTTCTGTGAAACGGTTTCCATCGTGCGTCTCCTGATCTATTTGCCTTACCGCTAACGGTCGACGCCCAAGGCGTCCAGCGCAGCGACGACTGCAAATGTGGTTTTCACGCCAATTGATTGCAATTCGCTAAAATTCCAACGGCTAAAGTGCAGAAACCCATGCAATCACCATAGGCAGTGACAGGATCGACACCACAGTGGAGATCAGGATCGCCGCCGACACCCGCTGTGGCGCAATTCCATAATGCTGCGCCAGCATATAGACATTGCCTGCCACCGGCAGCGCACTGGCGGCAATCGCGATCTGAGCCGAAAACACGCCGACCGGCATCAACCACAATACCCCGATGGCCACGCAGATAGGGTGCAGCACCAGTTTGCCAAAACTTAGCCAGGCGGCCACTTCTACCCGCTCGGCGGATTTGCTGGCCAGTGACGCTCCGATGGCAAACAAGGCCCCCGGGGTGGCGGCATCCGCCAAGAGGGTCAGAAATTCGTTGACCGGTGTGGGGATTGGCAGGGCAAATCCCGACCACAAAAGCCCCGCTGAGATTGCCAAAATCATTGGATTGGCCAGCAACCCACGAAACACCTGCCACAGGGTCGTCAGTGCTGACCCTTCGCCGCGCCCCAGATTGATCAATATGACGATCAGCGAGGAAAACACCACCAGATCAACGCTGAGGATCAGCATCATCGGGGCGATTGAGGCCTCTCCAAACAGTGTGGCCATCATCGGCAGGCCAAGAAATCCAAGGTTGCCAATCGCTACACATTGCGCCTCAACGGCGGCTGTTGGCCCGTCCAACCCGCGGATCATCGCAACCCCAGTGGCCACCACATAGGCAGCCATAGTTCCCGCCAGATAGCCAAGCATCAGGTTGATGTCGAACAAATCCCCAAACGACAGTGTGGCGCTAAAGCGAAACAGCATCGCAGAGAGTGCAAAGAAGAATACAAACTTGGTCAATGCCGCGGTGGCGTCTTCGCTAAAGAAACGACTGCGCGCCGCGCCATATCCCAGACCAATCACTGCAAAAAACGGAAGTGTTCGAAGAAGAATCTCGATCATATCAGGAAACAATTCACGTTTGAAAACTGGGGACGCTTTGCAATCTTTATGGGATCGGCGGAGCGATCTCAATCACTTGGAGCGCTGCAATGTGCAGCGTGCGTCAAACGTAGATCTGACGCGACAGGCCGCGCAACGGTGTTTTGCTGGCCATTTCAAAGGCAATGCGGCGACCGATCGGATGGTGCAGCACCCACACCGGATGCGTGAGCAGCTTCTTCTTAAAACGTTTGAACTTTCTGAGACTGGGGGCGTGTTGCAGGGCTGATCGATACGAAAACGCCGCATCCGCCGGGCAGGCATATAGTTTTTTGTCGGTCATTAAAAACGGGACCAATACCTCTTGTGATTGCAGATACTCAAGGACGGCAGTGGTGACTTCGGGCCAGTCGGTATTGAAAAAATCGTCAAAACAAATAATGCCATCAGGTGTAATGATGTCCGCCGACAGGGTTGAATCGGCCTTTACATGTTTGCTTAGGTGGCCACCATCCACATGTACAAACCGACAGGTTCCGACCCGTGACAAGACTTCAGAGGGCGAGAGCGCCGTGGAATCCCCTTCCAACAGATTGTCCTGAGTAACAGCGGATCCCAATGTCCGTGCCGTGTTCAGGATCATGCGTTTTTGATGCCCGGGTCCGAATTTGTCCTGATCGGTCAGAAACACATCCGCGCCCAGCAGACCCTCGGTTGCACCACGCAGCAGATCCAGCAGGAAAAATGAGCGCCCGTAATAGACTCCGATTTCGAAAAAACTGCCCTCGTGCTGCTGGGCCGTTTGAAACTGTGCCAGCGCGCAAAAGACCAGCGCATCAAGGGGATCGATATACCCTTCGATGGCATTCATATCCTTGAAAATATAGTCAAATGGCAACATGTGGGTACTCACAGCACAACGAGCCGGAGCCTAAGGCGGGGGCCGAAACGAGTCAACGATAGAAAGTCTATCCTAAATGTACCCAGTTAAAATTCCTTCACAATTGCGCGTAGTGTGATCCAGTTGCTTGTTCTTGGGGGCGCGCGCGGTTTAGGTTCGCGACCTAAACAACGAAGCCGGTGCATCTATGTCTCTTGAAACGCAAAACGCCCCCATTCAGCGAAAGGGGCGCAAGTTTGACCAGGTTCTAGAGGGCGCACGGGTTGTGTTTATGGCGCATGGGTTCGAAGGCGCCAGCGTCGATGACATCGCCAAAGAGGCGGGCGTTTCAAAGGCAACGCTGTACAGCTATTTTCCGGACAAACGCCTGCTGTTCAGTGCGGTGGTGCGTACCGAATGCCAACGCCAATGCGATTCATCAGGCGGGGCCATGCCGGTTGATAGTCCTCCGTCCGAAATCCTGTATGGTGCAGCACGTCAGATCGTGGCCAGCTACACCTCTGAAATTTCGCAACAAATGTTCCGTATTTGCGTGGCCGAAGCTGCGCGCTTCCCGGATCTGGGCGAATTGTTTTACCAAAGCGGTCCTTTGGTCTGGCGCACGGATCTGCGGGCGTATCTTGTGGCGGCGTCTGGACAGGGGTGCTTGCTGATAGATGATTTTGACATGGCCGCCGATCAGTTCATTGAGCTGTGCAAAGCAGATCTTTTGCTACGGGCGGTTTTCTTGAACGAGCGTGATTTCACCGAGGTTGAACAGCACCGCGTGGCGGCGGCAGCTGTGGACATGTTCCTGGCCAAACACGGCGCGCCGTCAGCGCCTTAGTGGGTGATAAAGCCCTTGTCGTGACGTTTGTAGCGATCATGGCAACTGTGACAGCCTTGGATCATTGCGGGCAGGCTGCGACGGAGGTTGTTCATAGAGCGGGTGTTCAGGTTTTTGGCCGCTTTATGGGCTGAACTGGCGCGAAGTTCGAAGTCTTCCCAATTGGTCCACAGGCTTGGGCGTGCTAAAGAATGCGGATCCATTTCGATGCGTTTGAACGCTTTTCGAATTGATTTTGTATTGTTAATCAATGACTTGCGAGCGCTGCGGGCCTGCTGTTTGTCAAGCGGGCGGCGTCCGGCCGCCATGTCGGTCAGCACGGAGAGGGCGCCTTTTTGGGAGGTCATCAGTTCCACCCGCGCTTTGACACGTTTATTGGTGACGCCGTGATCCGCCATCAGCGCATTGCCAAGCCCAAGGGACAGCATCAGCGCCGCCACATATCCAACCCACCGACGGTTCAGATGGCTGGTTTTGTTAACGCGTTTGAACATATCAGCTCCGGCACGGCACGCACGCCAAGAGGGGGCAAGATCACCGGGCGCGCGGGATCAGATCATTAAATCAGCCCACCCAAACAGTCTGCCGGATTGGGGTTAGACTTGCGTTAATGCCCGCGCTGTTTCTTGGAGGGAAATCTGAGTTTCAACTGGGCATTGCGGGGCCGCGTTTGAGACCTGCGGAGAGGTTCACAGGATTGTTTCTGTGAAATTTCTTGCGTCATCGTTCAAATCGCCGCAGGCTAAAATCATGAGCTTTCAACAAATAGAGCCGTTCCCGCCGTCGTATGATGCGCAGGTGGCCTTTGATAAACGTGAGTTACAGGTGATCCTCTCTCTTTATGGCCGGATGGTGGCCGCAGGGGAATGGCGCGACTATGGGATTTCTTCGCTCAAGGATCTGGCGGTGTTTTCCGTCTTTCGCCGCACTGCTGAATTCCCGCTGTATCGTATCGAAAAACGCCCCAAACTGCGCAATCGGCAGGGGCAATATTCGGTCGTCAGCATGGATGGGCAGATACTGAAACGCGGCAAGGATCTGCGTTCAGTTTTGCGCGTGTTGGAACGTAAACTGATCCGCGCGGTGGAGTGATCTGGCGGTGCCACCTAAACGTTTCGGCTTGCCCCACGACCTCGATTGGATCTTTTCTATGAGAACACGTCGGGGGTAGGCGCAAGAGACGTTATCCATGTGCCCAACTCTATGTGAAACGTCGTCAAAAAAATTCCGAAATGGAACTCTCAGACGAAATCAAACCCGCCGATGTGCCGTGACCTTGCCGTCGCCCTGTGCGTCAATACGGTTCAGCGCATCTGGAATGCCCTCATAAGCCACAGACATATGGTGCACGTTGGCATGGATCAGGCGGTCGGTATCAACAACCATGGCCACATGGCCTTTCCAAAACAACAGATCCCCCCGTGCCACAGGTGTACCGGCCTTCAATAGGGTGCCAAGCTCCTGTTCCTGCTGGTCGCTGTCACCGGGGCAGGGATGGCCACACGCCACCATAGCGGCCTGTACCAGACCAGAACAATCAATGCCCGCGCTGCTGTTGCCCCCCCACAGATAGGGCGTGCCCAACAGCTGTTGGGCTACAGCGACGGGATCGCTGGCGCGCTGCGTCAGCGCAGACAGATGCGTGTGCGGCACATGCCCCAGATTGGTCAGCGCAAAGCGATCTGCGACCTCAAGCACCTGCAACTGGCTGCCCAGAGACAGCGCAACACGGTTGGGGGATTTGAAGTCCGCTTCGGCATAGGCGTGGGTCGCGCGTGTACTGACCCGGTGGGTCGCGTTTTGTGCGGGACCGAGATCCGTGTTGCGCAGATAGCCGACATAGCCGTCCTTGACAGCCTGAACAAAGGCATAGCCATTGCGGATGTCAAAGACCTGAACGTTTTCACCACACAAGAGTTGGCGATCACGTGGGCCGTCGGGGCGACGCCACAGGTCGGCGACGGGGACCATGACTGTAGCGGCCACGCCGGAAACCACGCGCCGGGTGTCTGGCGCATGGGGCAGGTGGGCGGCCATGATGTGATTGTTCATCGGTGTACGACGCGGGTCAAAGGCAGCCATTGTTACAGATCCAACAGATCTGGCAGCGCGTCATTTAGCGCGCGAATCCCTTGGCTCACCCCGCCTTTGCTCAGGCCGGGGGCAGGTTTGGGGCACCAGCCATAGATGTCAAAATGCATGTAACGGGAGTGCCCGGCGAAGCGACGCAGGAACAAGGCGGCGGTAATGGACCCGGCAAAAGAGCCTGCAGGCGCGTTGTCCAGATCGGCAATGTCCGGTTCGATCATGGCTTCGTAGGGCGTGTGAAAGGGCATCCGCCACACGGGGTCAGCCGTTGTGCGGGCTGCTTTGGCCAGTAGGCCTGCGTCGGCGTCATGATCTGTATAAAACGGGGCCAGATCCGGTCCTACGGCCACCCGCGCGGCACCGGTCAGCGTTGCCATAGAGATCAGCAGATCTGGCGCGTCCTCATCTGCGAGCGCCAGCGCGTCGGCCAGCACCAGACGTCCCTCGGCATCAGTGTTGTTGATCTCAACCGTTAGTCCCTTGCGGGAGGTCAGCACATCGCCGGGGCGAAAGGCGTTGCCCGCCACGTTGTTTTCCACCGCAGGGATGAGCACCCGCAGCTGCACGGGCAGATTTGCGGCCAGAATCATCTGCGCCAGACCCAATACGTTGGCCGCGCCGCCCATGTCCTTTTTCATCAGGCCCATGCTGGCACCGGGTTTCAGATTTAGGCCACCGGTGTCAAAACACACGCCTTTGCCGACCAGAGTGAGTTTGGGGCCGGTGTTTCCTTTGCGCAGTTCAATCAACCGCGGGGCGCAGGCGGCGGCACGACCAACGGCATGAATCATCGGCAGGTTCTCGGCCAGAAGCGAATCGCCGGTGGTGACGGTGCAGGACGCGCCGTAGCTGTTCGCCAAATCGCGCGCGGCGGCCTCTAACGAATCGGGGCCCATGTCTGCAGCAGGTGTATTGATCAGATCGCGGGCCAGTTGTTCCGCGGCGGCCATTCGTTCAATACGGTCGGCATCGACGCTTTTGGGGGCGACCAAACGCGCCTTGGGCGCGGGTTTGCTGCTGTAACGGCCAAAGCTATAGCCGCTCAATAACCAGCCCAGGCACTCCATTTCGGCCAGGTCATCCGGCAGTCCAGACACGATCTGATAGCGGCCTTGTGGCAGTTTTTGTGCCGCGCCGGCCAATGTAAAACGCTGGCGGGCGCGTTTGTCTGGCGTGCCAAACCCGGCCACGGCCAATGCGATTTTACCGTCAGCCCCCGGCACCACCAGCGCTTGACCCGCTGCGCCTGTGAACCCGTTGGCGGTGATCCAGGCAGAGGTTTCCGGCTTTTGCTGGTCCCGCCAAACAGCAAAATTCCCCTGTTCCACAATGTGAAGGGGGATACTGTCTGCGGTCGCAGGTACAAACGTGAGCGGCATAGGGAACTCCGGCAAATGGGTCTTGTTTTGTCGCTAGACTAGCCGCCTGTTGCGCCGCTGCAAGGCCCCATCCTCCAGAGAGGTCAGAATCGGATCAAGGCTGTTTTTGTTGTGTCAGATTGTCAGATCGTGCTGATCCCAGATTGCCGTCAGCGAGCGCTCGCCCACCCGGATCAGTCGAAACAGCGTGGCCGAAACCGCAGCCGGATCTTCGGCATCGATGGCCTGCGTTACATCGCGGGCGATGCCGCTCATGGCGGTCATGCCAACCTGATCAGAGATTGCGATCAAAGAACGCGCGCTTTTGCGCAGATTCGCGATATCGTTCTGTCGCCACAGGCGTTCGCAATGCGTCAGCCGCACCGCCAGCTCTTCGATGGCGCGGCACACCACGTCTTCGGCTCCGGTTTCACCCAGTTCAGTATACAATTCGGACAGCTTGCCCGGATCAAGGCGCACGTTTTCTTTGTGCACAACAGTGAGAATATTAGCCACCACAGTCACCCCAGTAATTTAATGTGCCCCCACGGCACGGGACCCAATGTGAGGGTTAACGGTTTTCAAAAGGTTTCCAACCGGTGTCTAAATCTCTCGAATTTGCTAACAATACAGTCTATCAAGCCCGGCAACCGACTCTAAAGGGACCGCGAACATGGAACATGCCAAACCTCTCCCAAACTATCTGGTGACTCGTTACCACGGTTGGAAAGCGACCGCCTACGACGAAAATCAGGGCTGGTATCGTCGGCTTGCCACCGAAGGCCAGCGCCCCCGCGCGATGGTGATTTCCTGCTGTGACAGCCGGGTTCATGTGACGTCGATCTTTGGCGCAGATCAGGGCGAATTCTTTATTCACCGCAATATCGCCAACCTGGTGCCGCCTTTTGCGCCTGATGGGGATCATCACGGCACGTCAGCTGCTGTGGAATATGCGGTCACCGCGCTGAAGGTGTCGCATCTGATCGTTCTGGGCCACTCCCAATGCGGTGGCGTTCAGGGATGTATCGATATGTGCAAAGGCAATGCGCCGCAGCTGGAAGAGAAAACCAGCTTTGTTGGGCGCTGGATGGAAATCCTGAAGCCAAAGTTCGAAAAGGTTGCGGACATTCAAGATGAAGACGATCAGGCCCGCCAGTTTGAACGCCACGCTGTTGTTGCCTCGTTGGAAAACCTGATGACCTTTCCGTTCATTGCGGATGCCGTGAACAACGGATCGCTGAGCCTGCATGGGCTGTGGACTGACATCGGCGAAGGTGGGTTGGAATGTTACCACCCTGCGTCGGGCAACTTCCAAAAGGTCTGATTGGACCTGAATTAAGCCAGGGTTTTGGCGGCTTCTGTATAGCCGCCAGACGCCCCATCGACAAAATGCACGTGATCATCGCGAAATGCAGAGGGCACGATGCAGGTCATCAGGGCCTCGTCCTGTTCATGCCATCCGAATCGAATCAACCCGTCGTCTCGGGCCCGTTCCAGCCGGTCCCTCAGCTGACGGCAAATGGCCGGATTGCAATCCAGTGTCATCTTTAGCCCGTCGTCGAATTTTCGAAAATCGGCATTTGTGCGCATCACCGACAGATAGTGTTTTGGCTCAAATCCAAAGATGCGTTTGCCGCGCAAAAAGACAAAGGCGTAGAACAGGAATTGCGCGAACACTTTGATCCGGCTCACGATGGCCGCGTGATGACGTCGCAGCAGGCGCGATTCATCTGCCAATCCGCCCTGTGGTACGCCAACCGCAGGCCCGTCTTCGGGAACCGGGTGTCCGTTACGATCCAACTGCGACGCCAGCTGTAGCACATCCGCCGCCAGACGTGAAAAGGCCTGATCGCTGGTGCCAGGGGAGGGCAGAACCAACAGGGACAGAATCACCCCGTTGCGGGACTTCATGTTGCGCCAGCGGCACGACAGACCGGTCAGATCCGGGGGCACAACGTTTTCGGAGGGCAGTATTTCAAACCCGCCCGCCTTCATCTGCCGCTCGGTCCAGGCCAGTCCGCCGCCCGCGAACATGGCGTAGTCCGCGTCATCGGACACCGCATAGCGCGCCACAGAGACATCCAACCCTTCTTGTCGGATCCAATCTACCGGCAACATGGCAGCACGCAGAGAGATGCCAAATTCCCGGTCAATCCAACTGCGCAGATTGGCCAGCGTGGCACGGGTGGCCTCGGCACATTCGGGCGGCACCGCAAAGGACACGCCATCGCCGCCAAACACATAGGGAAACCGGCGCCCGGGCAAGAGATTGATCATCGCGGCGATCACAGACGCGCTGACCATATTCACCGTCTTATACCGCCCGTCCGCGATCAATCCGGTGCTGTCGACAATATCAGTGCAGCACACCTGCCAATCCGCGGGCAATGGAGCGTAGGCGGCGGCACTGGTCAGCTCGGCAAAGTGACCGATCCGGGGCAGGGCGTCATAGAATGTGTCTGTGGTCATCGCTGAGCCTGTAGAGAGCAGTGCTGTTTGCACAGTTGTGGCAATCCACGTGCTTGGCAAGCCTTCTGAATGGATTGTACCATGATTGTATCGTATTTCAGGAGGCGAACGTGCCTTTGGGATCAGGTCTCGTACAGGTGCTTTGGAGCGCAATGGCGCATAGAATAACGCTATTGTCGCTTCGACGTAGTGATTCGACGGGAAATGCCTGATTTGAACGTTGTGTTCGCGATTAATTGGTACAATTTTCGGTAATGCGATACAATTTAGTGTGCAAACTTTTGGCAGGCGGGGGTGCGGCCTCTTTTAATGTTATGAATTTGCCATTACACCTCAGGCGCCGGCCATGGGGCCGGGTCTATCTGGAGAATTCAATATGGGTTATCGCGTCGTTATCGTAGGCGCCACAGGCAATGTGGGCCGCGAAATGCTGAACATCCTGGCCGAGCGCCAGTTCCCTGCGGATGAGCTTGCCGTTCTGGCCAGCCGTCGTTCGCTTGGAACCGAGGTAACGTTTGGTGAAAAGACGCTGAAGACCCAGGATCTGGAAACCTTCGACTTTACCGGTTGGGACATGGCGCTGTTTGCTGTGGGCTCGGAGGCCACCAAAGAACACGCGCCGCGCGCCGCCAAAGCAGGCTGTGTGGTGATCGATAACTCGTCGCTGTATCGCTACGATCCCGACATTCCGCTGATCGTGCCCGAGGTGAACCCCGAAGCGATCCACGGCTATGCCAAGAAGAACATCATCGCCAACCCCAACTGCTCAACCGCGCAGATGGTTGTGGCGCTGAAGCCGTTGCATGACCGCGCCAAGATCAAACGCGTTGTGGTGTCCACCTACCAGTCCGTATCTGGTGGCGGCAAAGAGGCAATGGAAGAGCTGTGGGAACAGACCAAAGCGGTCTACAACCCAACCAAAGACGTGCCGCCAACCAAATTCACCAAAGAGATCGCATTTAACGTGATCCCGCACATCGATGTATTTCTCGACGATGGTTCCACCAAAGAAGAGTGGAAGATGGTTGCCGAAACCAAGAAGATCATCGACACCTCGATCAAAGTCACCGCCACTTGTGTGCGTGTGCCCGTATTTGTGGGCCACTCCGAAGCGGTGAACATCGAAACCGAAGACTTCCTTGATGAAGACGAAGCGCGCGACATCCTGCGTGAAGCGCCCGGCATCATGGTGATCGACAAACGCGAAGACGGCGGTTACGTGACCCCAAAAGAATGCGTTGGCGATTTCGCCACCTTCATCAGCCGTGTCCGTCAGGACTCGACCGTTGAAAACGGCCTGAACCTGTGGTGCGTGTCTGACAATCTGCGCAAAGGCGCGGCGCTGAACACGGTTCAAATCGCCGAACTCTTGGGCCGTGAGGTCCTGAAGAAGGGCTGACCTGACTGATCGGTCACCCTCTCACAACCTAAAGGATAGGGGCTGCTTCGGAAGAGGCGGCCCCTCTTCTTTTGACGGTCTGTGCATGGGACGAGGTTTGTTTCAATCTGGGTTCAACGGAAATGATCGCCCATAGGAGACACACCATGTTCAGCAACCTCGCCATTCTGGAACGCCCCTCCAAAGACACCAATACTCTGCGTCAGTCAGCCTGGGCCAGCGCCCGTGTCTCCAAACGTCTTGATACCGAATTGGCCAGCCAGCTGCGCATCTTCCTGCGGGATGTTTTCCAAGACGCCCAAAGCTGGAGCGGTCTGCGCCGCGCGCTGCGCAACAAAGGGTTCAGCCTGAAATTCGAACAGGGCCGCCTGCGTTTGGTGGACACGCTCAGCCGGGTTGAAATTTGCACCACCGGGTTTCTGGGCTTCCCTGTGGTCCAGCTTGAGCGCCAATTTGGCGCAGATCTGAACACAAATCTTTGGAACAATTGGGTGATCGGTTAAGTCCCCCGCTTACCGTCGATCGCCGTTCCCGGGGAAAGGTGCTGGTTTCAGCACCTTTTTCTTTTGCACCATCGCGTTAGACTGCACCTGACTTTTCATCTGGAGTTTTTGATGCAGCGTTTTTCTTTTCTTCGGCCTTTTGTTTTAACCTTACTCACCGCAGTTGGCGGGACCACGGGGGCGATGGCGGATCGGTTTGAAGTGGCAAGCCAGCCGGTTGCGGCCACGGTTTTTCCGAATTTGGCTCATGTGGTCCGCACCG
Source organism: uncultured Paracoccaceae bacterium (assembly GCA_947492585.1). Taxonomy (GTDB): domain Bacteria; phylum Pseudomonadota; class Alphaproteobacteria; order Rhodobacterales; family Rhodobacteraceae; genus Epibacterium. Next base: position 83,452 of record CANLND010000005.1, on the reverse strand, counting down.
CGTCAGTGGATCTGCCCGCGGGCCTGCATCAGGTGGTGCTGACGGGGTTACCGACCAGCACCAATTTGGAAACCTTGCAGATTTCGCTATCTGGCGCCGAGATCGTGTCGACCGCGCTCAACAGGCAGGCGGGCACGCTGTTGCAGGACAAACCTCCTGCGGTGATTGCGGCAGAGGCTGAGGTGCAACAGATCAAAGATCAGATCGCAGCGGTCAAGGCGGCGGCAGACACCGAGCGCGCCCGCGCCAAGGCTGCGAAACTGTCATTACAATTCCTTGGCCAGCTGGGGGCCAACGAAGGCCTTGCGGGCACAACCGCTGACACTCTGCAAGCCATGGCCAACGTCGTCAGTATCGAGGCCCAAAAAGCCAACGAAACCGTGGTTGCCGCGGAACATGCCGCGCAAAAGACGGAACAGCAGCTGCCGCCCTTGCAAGAGGCACTGGAACAAGCCAAGCGCCGTCTGACCTTGATCACTCAGGAGCAGCGCGAACGGCAGTTTGTGGTCGCCGATGTCCGGGTGCAAACCGCGGGCGCGCAGGATGTGAAACTGTCGTATTACACGGACGGAGCGGCGGCCTGGGCGGCAACCTATGCTCTGCATCTGACAACCGGAGACACCCCAAAATTGCGTCTGGAGCGGGGCGTGTTGGTGCGGCAATACACAGGTGAAAACTGGCGCGATGTCGCACTGACCCTCTCCACCGCAGCGCCCAACGCCCAAAGCGCTCCTGCGTTTTTGCCCAGCCTGCACCATCGCATCCAAGGCGCAGGCGCTTCCTTGTCCCGCAAGTACAGCGCGACAGCAGATCTGGGCGCGTTGGCGGCTCCAGCAATCGTCGCCGAGACCGCTGAGGCGGGCTGGAACGCCACCACAGAGGCTGCGGTTTTGCGCTATGAACTGGCCCATCCGGTACGGGTGCCAACCGGCAGCGGCGTTGTGACCTTTGATATGGACACGCTGGAAACCGACGTGCGCCAGCACGCCGAGGCGGTGCCATTGCTGGATGAGGTCGCGTATCGTGTGGTGACGCTGGAAAACGGTTTTGGCGAACGTCTGATGGGGGCACAGGATGCCCAATTTTATGTAGACGGCGCGCTAACGGCTGTTATGGATTTCACCCCGCTGGCGGCGGGGGCCACGGGTGAACTTGGATTTGGTCCGATTCACGGTCTGACATTGGCCCGTGATGTGTTGCGCCAAAACGAAGGTGATCGGGGCGTGATATCGCGCAGCAACCTGCTGGAACAGGACGTTGTCATCACAGCTGAAAACCTGACAGGGCAAAGCTGGTCCCTGCGGCTGCTGGACCGGGTGCCCTACAGCGAGCAGGAGGATCTGAATATCACCTGGTCGGCGCGACCGGCACCAGATGAAACAGACGTCGACAACCGGCGCGGTATTCTGGCCTGGCAGTTTGAGCTGCCGGCCAAAGGTCGCCAGACCATAACCTTGCAGACCAGCCTGCGCTGGCCAGATGGCATGGAACTGCGCTGATATCGTTGGCGGCGCCTGTTACGCGGCTTTTGCAAACAGGCGCTCCCGCCCGGTCTGGGGCGATTAAAATAGCCCAAGACCCGTTGGGCCGGGCGCCGGGTTAACACCCGGCGCGGGCATCGTTGCAAGGGTTGGGGAGAGGCCTCGGCGAAGCGCATCGCCGGTGTTGCTTGATTTTTTTGCAAAAAAAGTGTCTAAGCTTACTATTGGCTCCTGACAGAATTATGCTGTCATTCTTTCGCGGTATTGAAAACAAACAGATGAAACCAGATTTTCCCCAGACCGCGCGGAGTTTACCGATAGCGCTTTTGCGCGCGCGTGAACGTCTGATGGGGCCCATCCGATCCAGACTGGCCGAAAGCGGCGTGACCGAGCAACAATGGCGGGTGTTGCGGGTGATCCAAGAACACGACCTGATTGACCCAACACAGATTTCTGCGCAGGCCTGTTTGTTGCTGCCCAGCCTGACCCGTATTCTGCAAAAGCTGGAAGAAAATGGCATGATCCTGCGTCAGCGCGACACTCAGGACCGACGACGGCAACTGATCAGCATCACTCCCGCTGGGGAGGCGCTGATCAATCGGCACCTCGAAGACGCGCTGACCTGTGCAGAAGATCTGCGGAACAGGCTGGGGCCTGAAAAACATGATGCCCTGTTGGACCTGCTGAACGATCTTGTGGCGCTTGATGTCTAAAAGGTCGTGCTGTCTATCAACCCTATTCTGGCAGGCGTAAGAATATCTGTACATCTGCCACATTGGTTCCTGTGCCGCCTGTGACCAGCAGGGCCCGCGCCAAGGTCAGAGCCGTATAGCTGTCATTGTTGCGCAGCAATGCCTCAGCCTGTGGTCCGATGGCCGCCCATGTGCCGCCGTCGACCAGTCCGCCCGCCGCATCTGTTGCGCCATCGCGCCCATCCGTGCCCGCTGACAGGAACACCCAGCGCCCAGTGAGGTGTTGCGCGCCGAGCTTCGCCACTCGTAGGGCCAGCTCTTGGTTACGGCCTCCGCGACCGGTGCCGCGCAGCTGCACTGTGGTCTCTCCCCCAAACAGCAGCGCTACAGGCCGGTCCACCGGAGCCGCAGCTGCCGCCGCGATCACCCTGTGCGCGGCGTCGCTTACATCGCCGACCAGAGCCGCAGATGCGCAGTGAACCTCCCAATGGCCATCCACCCTGGCGTGGCGCGCCATGGCGTTCAGGCTGTGCCGGTTTGACCCAATCAGGTGGTTATGCGCGACAGGGGGGGGCTTTGGTGCATCTGCCTGTGACAGATGGGCACGCACAGCCGCAGGCACATCCTCCCACAGGTTTTTCTGTACCAGCAGGGCCTTGGCCCCCGCGCGGTCCGACAGTGCTGAAACCGTTGGCCCCGAGGCAATCGCGCGCAAATCGTCACCAACCACATCCGACAGGATTAAACCCAGCACTGATGCGGGAGCGGCGGCCCGCAACACTCCACCGCCTTTGAGATCGGACAGCTGTTGGCGGATCAGGTTCATTTGGGTGATGTCCCTCCCGGCCGCCAGCAGGGTCTGGTTGACGCGGGCCTTGTCGGCCAGTTTCACGCCCGCACTGGGCGCCACCGCCAGGGCTGAACCGCCGCCGGAAATCAATGCCAGCACGCGATCATTTTGGCCCGCGCGCTGCACATGATCCAAGATCGCGTGCCCCGCGATTGCACTGGCGGTATCTGGCACTGGGTGGCTGCCGCTCAGAACCGTTGCCCCGTCGATCTCTGCCATGTTTTCTGGGTTGGTAACCGCCAGCGCCTGAGAGGGGCCTGACACATGACGCAGGGCTTCGCGCATCATGGGCACCGCGGCTTTGCCGAGAGCCACAACAAACGTCGTTCCGCCGTCAGGCACGGGCGCAAGCGGGGAGGCCTCCAAAAAATCACGTACGGCCCGCTCAGGATCGGCGCGCGCCACGGCCACCTGAAACAAACGTTTGGCTGTCTCAGTCAAATCCATGCGCTGCTCCTGCGATCCCCTGCGTTTGGCCTGCCGTCGCGTTATCGTATAGATGATGTTGTTTTTTCTGCGCGAGGCGGGGCAATTGTGGTCAATTGTGGATCTGTTGTCCACGTCCTTCCACAGACGCCGCGACATCATCAGGCCAAGGTGGCAGGGGCGTAGCGCCGCCCCCGCCTTACAGGTGTTTTGATCACCACCGCAGACGCGCCCGCAGGGCCAAAGGCCAGTGTGTCGGCCATGTCTGCGGCGCGTCTTAGTTCAGGCGTCTACCGGTTGTACGGTCAAACAGATGCAGCGTGTCACCGGCACAGGCCAGCGACAGGATCTCTCCAGGGGCGATGCTGTGCACCCCGGTGAGACGCAGCGCAAGCGGATCAACGTTGTCTGAAAGCTTGCCATGCACCACAGTGTCGGCCCCGAGCTGCTCTACAAAATCCACCGTCAGGTTCAATTGCGCCTGCTCTGGTGCAACCGCCATCAAATGTTCCGGGCGCAGGCCGACGTCCAGCAGGGTGCCGGGGCGGGCGTCCAGAGGGTGCTCCAGTTGCAGAACACTGTCATTGCCCAGACGCACGCTGCGCTGATCGGCTTCGACCACACCGTCCAGAATGTTCATCGACGGGCTGCCAATGAAATCCGCCACAAAGCGGCTGACTGGGCGCAGATACAGATCCATGGGGCTCCCGATCTGTTCGATCTGACCTGCGCTCATGATGATGATGCGATCGGCCAGGCTCATGGCTTCTACCTGATCGTGGGTGACGTAGACAAAAGTGCCGTCCAGACGTTTGTGCAGCGCCTTCAGCTCGGCGCGCAGCTGTGTGCGCAGCTTGGCGTCCAGATTGGACAGCGGTTCATCAAACAAAAAGACCTTGGGATCGCGCACAATCGCGCGCCCCATCGCCACCCGCTGGCGTTGCCCGCCCGACAACTGGCCGGGCTTGCGCTCCAGATACTCGTCCAGCCGCAGGGTTTTGGCAGCTTCGGCGATCCGCGTGTCGATTTCGTCTTTGGACATACGCTGGTTCTTGAGGCCATAGGCCATGTTCTTGCGTACGGTCATATGCGGGTACAATGCGTAGTTCTGAAACACCATCGCAATATCCCGCCGGGCCGGGTCCAGATCATTGACCACGGTGCCGCCAATGGAGATCTCACCCTCGGTCACGTCCTCAAGACCTGCGATCATCCGCAACAGGGTCGACTTGCCACAGCCCGACGGGCCAACCAGCACGATAAACTCACCGTCCTGGATTTTGAAATCCGCTCCCTGCACGGCTTTGTAACCGTTGGGGTAGGTCTTGCGGACGGTGTTCAACGTAACATTTGCCATGTCCGTGGTTCCTTATTTGTCAGATTCCGTCAGGCCCTTAACGAACCAGTTCTGGAAGAAAATTACGATTGCGACAGGGGGCAGCATGGCGATGATGGCCAGCGCCATGGCAACGCCATAGTCGGGGATATACGACGAGCCGACCCAGACCTGCATGATCTGTTTGACGCCGCGCACCAAGGTGAACAGGCTTTCATCGGTGGTCATCAACGTGGGCCACAGATATTGGTTCCAGCCATAGACAAACATGATGATAAAGATCGCCGCCACCATGGTCCGGCTCAGCGGGAACAGGATGTCGACAAAAAATTTGAACGGTCCGGCACCATCAATGCGTGCCGCCTCCAACAGCTCTTCCGGCACCGAGCGGAAGAACTGGCGGAAATAGAACGTCCCCGTGGCCGAGGCCACCAACGGCAGGATCAACCCCGTGTAGCTGTTCACCAATCCAAGAGATTGCACCACCTCATACGACGGCAGAATACGCACCTCCAGCGGCAGCAACAGCGTGGTGAAAATGATCCAGAAAGCGACAAGGCCAAAGCGAAAGCGGAAATAGACAATGGCATAGGCCGCCATCATCGAAATCACGATCTTGCCGACGGCAAAGCCAATACCAAGGATCAGCGAATTCATCAGCATTTTCACCCCATCGACATTCTGGGTGAAACCGCCTTTTTCAAACATCGCACGGCTGAAATTCGCGCGGCCCTGATCGCCAAACCAGAACTGCACGCCCTCTTTGTGGATGAACAGGTTGTCATGGGTGGCGGTGAACAGGGTCAGCAAGACCGGAAGCAGCATCAACAGCGCACCGGCAGAGAGGATCAGGTGATCCCCCAAAAGCCGCCAGTGGATCCGGGTTTTGCGTCTGGGCGCGCTGTGCGCCACATTGGACATATGTGTATCGGTCACGTTTCGGATCCTCAGTTATAATGCACGCGGCGTTCCATGTAGCGGAACTGAAACACGGTCAGGCCCGCCACCAGGATCATCAGGATCACCGATTGGGCTGACGAACCGCCCAGGTCATTGCCCCGGAAGCCGTCGATAAACACCTTGTAAACAAGGGTCATTGGATTGTTGCCGGGCTCACCTTTTTGCAAAAGATCGATGATGCCAAAGGTGTCAAACAGCGCATAGGTGATGTTGATGATCAGCAGGAAAAACGCGGTTGGCGCCAGCAGCGGGAAGGTGACGCTAAAGAACCGGCTCAACCCGTTTGGATTGTCGATCAAAGCGGCCTCGCGCACGCTGCGCGGGACCGACTGCAGACCGGCCAGAAAAAAGATGAAGTTGATCGGGATCTGGATCCAGACCGAACAGATCACCATGGCGGCGGCCGTGTCAAAATAGTCCACCCCCAGCTTCAGATCCCAGCCAAACAGTGCGGCCAGATGTGTGATCGGCCCGAGACGTTGATCAAACAGCAAAATCCCCATCAACCCGGCCACCGGCGGGGCAATGGCATAGACCCACATCAAAAGAATGCGGTAGCTTTTGGCGCCTTTCAGCACTGTGTCCGCCTTTACCGCCAGCAACAGCGCGATCGACAGCGAGAAAAACGCCACCAGTGCGGTGAACAGCAGGGTAAATCGGGCGATCTTGGCATATTCGCTGCCGGTGACCACATCGCGGTAGTTGTCCAACCCCACAAAGGTTGAGCCAAAGCCAAAGGGGTCTTCCAGATAAAACGAGGAACGTATCGCCTCGGCGGCGGGCCAGTAGAAAAACACCAGAATGATCGACAGCTGCGGTATCAGCAACAGATAGGGAAACAGCGGTCGCGAAAACTGCACTCGTTTCATGTATTTATCCTTGTGGGGGGACAGTCCGTACAAAAACGGCGGGCCACCAAAAAGGGCCCGCCGACGGTCAGTTCAGGTAAAAGGCTTAGCTGCCGCCTTGGGTTTTTGCGAAACGGGCCAGCAGTTTGTTGGCGTCGGCTTCGATGGTGGCAAAGGCATCATCCACAGATTTTTCACCGGACAGGATCTTGCCGTATTCGCGGTTCATCACGTCACGGATCTGCACATAAAAGCCCATACGGTAGCCTTTGGTCCATTCACCCGATGGCTGGGTCAGCTGCAGGATGCCAGTTTCTGCTGCAGGCGCGCGGTCATAGTGACCGTCAGATTTCGCCAGTTCGTAAGCCGCATTGGTGATCGGCACATAGCCGGTCTCTTTGTGCCAGTAGTACTGGGTTTCTGCCGAGGTCAGGAACTTGAAGAACTCAGCCGTGGCCTTGTCTTCTTCCGCAGGCTGACCTTCCATCGCAAACAATGCCGCGCCACCGATAAAGGTGTTGGTGGGCTCGGTTGTCACGCTTTCCCAATAGGGCAGGTAGGTCGCCGAGAAGGGGAACTCAACAGTTTTGGACAGGCCGCCAAAAGAGCCGGAAGAGCCCAGCCACATGGCCACTTCGCCACCTTCAAAAGGCTTCTGGTTGTCGGTCCAACCGGTGCCATAGTAGCCAAACAGACCCGCATCGACCCAGTCTTTTACAGCCGAGAAATGCGCTTTGATGGCGTCGTTGTTGATCAGGATCTCTGTGCCCGCTGCGCCTTCATAGCCGTTGGCATTGGTGGCAAACTGCAGGTTGTGACGCGAAAAGAAGTTTTCGGTGAAAATCCATGGCAGGTGTGACTGCGACAGAGGGGTGTAACCGGCCGCTTTCAGGGCGGGGGCGGTGACGGCGGCGAACTCTTCCCAGGTCTTGGGCGCGCTGACGCCTGCTTTGTTCAACGCATCTTCGTTGAAATACAGGATCGGCGTTGACGAGTTGAACGGCATGCCAACCATCTTGCCTTCGGTGTCGGCGTAGAAGTTGCGCACGCCCGAAATATAGTCGTTGCTGTCAAAGGCAACGCCATTATCAACCAGCAGATCCTGAGCGGGTACAACCGCGCCCTTGGCACCGATGATGGTGGCGGCACCGGCGTCAAACACCTGCAGGATGTTGGGCTGTTCGCCTGCGCGGAAGGCAGCGATGCCTGCGGTCAGGGTTTCTTCATAGGTGCCTTTGAAGACTGGGGTCAGGGCGTAATTGTCCTGGCTGTTGTTGAAATCGTTTGCGATTTCGTTGACCACTTCACCCAGACGGCCGCCCATGGCGTGCCAGAATTCGATTTCGGTTTTTTCAGCAAATACAGCGGTGCCAGTGAAGGCAAAGACAGACGCTGTCAGTACGGGCTTCAGGTTCATTTCTATCTCCTTTGAGCAAACGGACGTGGCTTTGCCGTGTGCTCCCCTGTGACTAAACATGTGCGCAAATGCGGCACTCACGGGACGGGCCTTAGGGATCTTATGTGACGCTCATGTGAATTCACTTTTGGCTCAGCTGAACGCCACCGCGCGTTTTCTATGTTTTGGGCGGAGATATTTGTTTTTTTTCATAAAAAACAAATGATTGGCTCAGGTAACTTCGACGTGAAGACGTCGGAATTCATCAGGTGAAGTTTTTGCGACAGCGTAAAAACCGTTAACCTCACCCGCAGACATCTGCAAAAACGTACGGTTTCGGCGTCGCTGAGACGCTTTGAACAGGTCCGCAATCCGATACCTTACACTCGCCGAACAGCTGGTATAAGAAAGGCGTCTGTGCGTTGAAACTGGATAGGCGACACCGCTTATCCGTGAAAATCATCATGTTGCACAGGATGTTGCGAAAATTGTGTACGCTTGTCCGAACCCGGAGAACGTGTTGAATATTTCCATGCCGCCACCCCGTCAGCTGATCTGACGAGCCGCCACAGGAAAGGGCCACTATGGACACTGGATGTGATAAAACGTTGACGGCTGCCCAAGCGGCGCAGCCGTTGATTTCATGGTTGGTGCAGCAAGGTCTGGAAGGCGCAAGCCAAGAAGATCTGCTACAGGGCTACTGTGATCAGATGGTGGCACTAGGGGTGCCGCTGTGGCGCTTCTTCTTAGGCCAGCGTGCGTTTCACCCCCGTTTTGGCGGCATTGGATTCCACTGGACCGCAACCGAGGGCATCTCGTCACAAGCCTTCGAATACCAAGAGACACCGCGCGATGATTGGCTGCGCAGCCCGCTGTATCATTTTGTCAAAAATGGCATGGAAGAGCAGCGCTTTGATCTGCAAAACGGTGAGCGCTACCAAGCCTACCCGCTATTGGTGCGTCTGCATGCGGAAGGTGCTACGGAGTATGTCGTGTCGGGTCAGCAATTCGCCAAGGTCGAAGACGCGCAGTTCGTAGACGCCAACAGTGCACCCGAAGGGATATTGGTGAGCCTGTGTACCCAGCGACCGGGGGGGTTTGATCCACATGAGCTGGAACTGATGCGGGCGGTTATGCCCTATCTGGCCTTGGCGCTGAAATCCTCGGCCAACCGGCGTATGGCGACGGATTTGCTCAAGGTGTATCTGGGCCGTGAATCCGGTCGCCGCGTGTTGTCGGGGGAAATTCAACGTGGCTCGTCGCGCCAGATCGACGCAGTGATTTGCCTGTTTGATCTCAAAGGCTTTACCAGTCTGGCCGAACAAATTCCCGGTACTGACCTGATCGACATGTTGAACGATTACTTTGGTCTGGCGGTTGCGGCGATTCAGGGCCACGGCGGCAATATCCTGAAATTCATGGGCGATGGCATTCTGACTATGTTTGATCTTGGCAGCATTCAGGTGGATGCCCGTGCTGCGCTTGAGGCGGCAAAGGATCTGCGTGCTCAGATCAGTGCCCGCAACGCAGAACGCGCCGCCGAAGGTCTGCCGACGGCGGATTTCACCTTGGCCTTGCATGCGGGAAAGATCTTGTACGGCAATATCGGAGCTGAGAACCGGCTGGATTTCACTGTGATTGGCCCCACGGTGAATTTGACAGCACGCCTGTCCAATATGCACGAGGCCGTCGGCCAGAACATCATCGTATCAGAGGTGGTGCAAAAGGCGGCAGAGACGACCGATCATGATCTGGTCTCGCTGGGCCGCTATATGCTGCGGGGGGTGGCCGAACCGATTGAATTGTTCACGGTGTATGTGGCTGACGAGCCTGTGGATTGATCAAAAGGGACGCATCGTGTGCGTCCCTTGTACCAATTAGATGTCGATTTCGACGCCGGGCAGATCCACCGCTTTGAGCATATCACGCAGCTCTTGCCGGGCAGCGATATTTGAGATGTTCATCTGTTTGACGCCCACGTCCTTCAGGTCCAGCAGGGTCAGACCACGCGGGAACAGTTCGCGAAAGATAACGCGTTCGGAAAAGCCGGGAGAGACGCGAAAGCCGATGCGTTTGGCCAGCTGGGCCACAGCGCGTTCCATCTTTTCTTTGTTGACCATACGCTGCGTGCCAACGCGGTTGCGGATCACAATCCAGTCGATCGGTTTCAGACCCGCCTGTGATCGCAGCTGCCGCGCATTCCAGACCATTTCGGAATAGACCGACGGCCCAAGGATTTTTTCGCCCTTTTGATCGGTGCGCGCCAGCAGGTCAAAATCAACAAAGCTGTCATTCAACGGGGTGATCAGCGTATCGGCCAGTGAATGCGCCACCTGACTGAGGCGGGTGTGTGAGCCGGGGCAGTCGATCAGAATGAATTCGTATTCTGGTTCCAGTTGGGTGATGGCGGCCGACAGGCGGTGATCATAGATGTTTTCACCGGCGCTCAGCGTGTCAGGGTCAATTTCGGGCAATTCATGGATGTCGATCATCGGCAGGGTGATCCCGGCCTCCGCCATAAAGGCTTTGCGGTTTTCCAGATACCGCCCCAAAGAGCGCTGCCGCAGATCCATATCCAACGCGGCGACTTTGCGGCCCATACGCGCCAAAGTGGTTGCCACATGCATGGAAACGGTGGATTTCCCCGCCCCGCCTTTTTCGTTCCCGACGACAATAATATGTGCCATTGATCGCCCCTATGCCCCAGATGTTGAGAGTATCACATGTTTTATGGGACCATAGCTTGGCCAATTGCAAAGGAAAAGAATGCGCGACATAGAGGACGGTCTTTTCTGCTGTAGGGTGTGGGATTGGGGTCAGTAGTTAACGATGCTGCTTGAGCGTACGCTGATTTTCGACTGGCGAAACACTTTTGTGGCAACGTAGCGTGGCCCGCGGTTGAGTATTTCAGAGCGAAAGTGATTGGAGGTTTTTTTGTGCAAGACTGGGAGCGCATTGCAGATGATGAATAGGCCCAACGGGGGGGGAGTGAGGTTGGTTTTTGCCAGCCCTAAGGGCGCATACAGAAATCTTTGTTGATATGGTCGACCAACGTTTTGTTACTGTTGCTTACGGTGTGGTCGAGGAGAGGTGGCCAGTCCAGAGTTGGCACTGGGCGAGACCTATTGGTTTGAATTGTATTTGGATGCTGATCCAAGAATTGTTTTTTGGGGGCGCGTGTGGTTGTTCGGATCGATCGGCCATCATAAGCGAACAGGCAATCTTGTAGCGTTGGTTAACAATGGGAGTAGGGTGTTGGTGGCGACGGTATGCTCTGGACGGAGGCTAACGATGGTGGTGCCAACTTGCTCAAGATTAAAAAATCTTGTTATCAGCGTGCATGATGAAGAAAAATTATGGGGAATAAGATAGTTGCATTTTAACTTTTCTCACTGGAAAACACTGTTTGCGAGTTTTTCGAAACCAGATTTTGAGTGGCGAGTTCCGTTAAACGGAGCAAAGCTCTTTGTTCAGCTGCGAACTACGAAATTTGATGGCACTGTGACACTCAAATTTTCGAGTTTTGGCAACAGAAGTTTCCACTCTTTGAGTATCGACCAGATCGCCGCTCTGCGAGAGGCATTGGATGCTGCTGAAAAAGAAGCACGGATTGCCCAAGAGTAAAAAACGCCGCCCCAAAGGGAGCGGCGTTTCTGTGCGAAACCAGAAGGTTGGGTTTAGAAGCCCAGGCCTTCGTATTTCTTTTTGAACTTGGAAACACGGCCACCGGCGTCCAGCAGGCGCGAGTTGCCGCCGGTCCATGCAGGGTGCACGGTTGGGTCGATGTCCAGCGACAGGGTGTCGCCTTCTTTGCCCCATGTGGACTTCATCTTGAGGATGGTGCCATCGGTCATTTTGACGTCGATGAGGTGGTAGTCGGGATGTGTATCGGCTTTCATAATACCAGTCCTCAGTCTTTTTTGGGCTTGTAGTTGGTGACTTCTGCGATACGTGCGGATTTACCGCGACGGGCCCGCAGGTAGTACAGTTTGGCGCGACGGACACGGCCACGGCGAACCACGGTGATGCTGTCGATGTTGGTGGAGTGCAGAGGGAATACGCGCTCAACACCTTCGCCGAATGAGATTTTGCGAACGGTGAAAGACCCTGCAATGCCGGAACCGTTTTTACGGCTGATGCAAACGCCTTCGTAGTTCTGGACGCGCGAACGCGAGCCTTCGGTTACTTTGTAACCAACGCGGATGGTGTCACCCGCTTTGAAGTCAGGGATGTCATTCCCCAGGGCGGCAACTTGTTCCGCCTCAAGCTGTGCGATCAGATCCATGATCGTCTCCTATGGTTGCCCGTGGTTTTGTCCACGAAGTTGGTCGCCGATCCGAGAGCTCTGTGTCTTCACCGGGTCCACAAAAGTGCCCGCAAGAGATCGTTCGTCTTTACTTTTTGTCTTGGCGTATCCGGCCGACCCCTGATCGAAGAAAAGCAGGACAGGGCATAGGATACGATCCGGCGACTCAATTATTGAATCCCGAATGGGCGGGAATTAGGCCATTTGGGCTATGAAAGCAAGGGGGTTTCGCAGCGAAACGGTTGCCAGTGGGGCGCGCGTTTGGGGAGCAACGGGTGTGAAAGACGGCGGGTTAGTGCCAGTTCAGCGACAGGGGCTTGGCCGTGGTCAATATGGACGCAGGGCCGGTGACAGGAATGCAAATGTAGCCTTGCATCTGGTGAGAGTTAAACCAGCGTGGTTCTGGCGCAAGGATTTCATAAAACGCATGATGCGCGAGGTTCAGACCGCTGTGCGGTAGCCATGTGCTGCACAGCCAGTTCCAGGCCTTGGTTGCGTCCTCGGGCGTGCCGGATACGTGCTGACAGGCAAATGTGGCCGCGGGAATCTGGCGCAAGGAAATGGTGCTGTCTTCGCGGACGCCCGGAGGCACGGTGAGGCCAATATCATATTCGCAAAACTGTGGTGGGGTGATGGACGGATCATCAGGGCAAACGCAGATGATTTCGGCCTCGGGTGTCCACAGATGGTGGCGCATCGCCCAGCGGGCCAGATGGTGAAACCGCGCCGCCAGCGCGCGGGCAGCTCCCACATACGGGCCGCGATGGCGAATATAGGCCAGTTGTTTGGCGGGCGCTGTCATCAGCTGAACTGGGTTGCCGGGGGCGGCGGGAGAGGTTTGCCACGTCAGGCTGGTCTGGCGATATCCGCGCGGAGAGATCGCAAAGCGCCGACGAAAGGCATTGGAAAAGGCCTGCGAACTGGAAAATCCGGCGTCAAGCGCAATGTCAGTCACCGTCATATCCGAACGGTAGGTGAGATTGGTCACCGCCTGTTCCAATCGCAGACGGGCCAGAAATTCTATGGGGGTTTCATGGCACCTGTCGCGAAACACCCGCGCAAAGTGATACCTGGACAGGCAGGCCACATCTGCCAGCCGGTCCAGGGTCAGTGCTTCACTGCTGGAGTGGCGGGCGAAATTCGTCACCCTGTGCATACGATGTCGATTGAGGTCTTGCGTCAACACGGCGTCGCCTTGGCAAAGAAACGGGATCAGGTTGCCGGGGCCGCCCGATGTATTCTCAGCGTAACGCCAAGGCGGCCCGGGTCAAGCGCAGGTCAGGTTTATTGCGCTTTCAATTGGGTGCGGATTTCTAGCGTGATTGGTCCCATGGAATAATCGCCGATGGCAAAGGCCTGATGGTCCAGCGTCGCAGAGGCGTTGAAGGCAAGCCAATCGCCTTTGAAGTGGTCCAGAAATTGCCCGACAGGATGCGCGCCTTGATGTAGGAGCGTGGCCTGCAGGGTGATCGGCCGCGTTTGTCCTTTGAGCGTCAGCTCGCCGTGGATTTCTGCGGTTGTTGGGCTGGTCTGGGTCACGGACGTGCTGGTGAAATGGGCCTTGGGGTGATCCGTCTCGGCCAGCCAGGTGGGCCCCATCAACACATCATCCAGCGCGGCGACCCCTGTGTGTAGGCTGTTAATCGCAATTTCAGCCTCAAGGCTGGCGGTGTCGATCTGGTTGGCGTCCAGTGTCAGCGTGCCGTCAAACTGGGTGAATTCGCCATATTGCATGGAGACGCCAGCGTGGCTCCAGACAAAGGCGATTTCGCTGTGGCCCTGATCCGTTTTGTAGGTTTGTTGGGCAAACGCCGCAGGTGCCAGGGTCCATAGGCCGATTGTTGCCACTGTTAGGATAGATTTTATTTGCTGCACGCGGTTGTCCTCATTAGCAATAGATGAACTGAAGTTTTACGCCACCTTCATGAGGGGGCGCCTGACTGGCCTAGCAACGGTGCGCGGCAAAAACTTCATTCAGATTGCTATTGTTGCGTGACAGTGCAGCGACAACGGGCAACGGCGTATCGGCGCAGATCTGAATCCTTAACGGCCATAGGGGCCTGTCATCTGGGTGTCACACCCGCCCCTTAGATCCGTTGTAAACATAGCGCGGAGGCAGGTTTGTCCTACCGAACTCTTTTTTTATCGGATCTGCATCTTGGCACCCGAGGATGTCAGGCGGATTTGCTGCTGAATTTTTTGTCCTGTCATGAGGCCGACTGCATCTATCTGGTTGGTGATATTTTTGACGGTTGGAAACTAAAGCGCGGCTGGCATTGGCCGCAGGCCCATAATGACGTGGTGCAGGCCTTGTTGAAAAAGGCCCAAGAGGGCACGCGGATTATTTTTGTGCCGGGCAACCATGACGAGGTGATGCGCAGCTATCTGGGGACCCATTTTGGCGGCATCGAAGTGTCTGAAACCGCGGATTTCATCTCGGCAGACGGGCGTCGGTATCTGGTGACCCATGGCGACCAGTTTGATGTGATCGTGAAAAACGCCAAATGGTTGGCCCTGATGGGAGATCGCGCCTATGGGCTGCTGATCTGGTGCAATCCACGTCTGAACCAGATCCGCCGGTTGTGGAGCAAACGGTATTGGTCCTTGTCCAAATGGGCCAAGGCGCAGGTCAAACAGGCGGTGAATTTCATCGGGAAATTCGAAGAAGTGCTGGCGCAGGATGCGCGGCAGGGCGGGTATGATGGGGTAATTTGTGGTCACATCCACCATGCCAATATCCGCATGATCGACGAAATCCATTACCTGAACACCGGCGATTGGGTCGAAAGCTGCACTGCCATTGTTGAAGAGCACGACGGCACTTTGCGGTTGATCGACTGGGAGGCGGCGCTGGCGCGCAAACATAAGCTGGCCCGCAAGGTGGCCCGCGCGAAATCAAGAAAATCTAAAGAACTGACCTGACGGACAGCAAGAGGGAAGAACGCAGAGATGACCCAAGCCCAGAGTGTGGAAGGCCGGATTGGCCACGCTGTGAACCAAAATACCGCGCTGTCGCAAGAGGGGCTGTTGGAACGTATGTTTGGCCGTTTGTTTCGCGGGTTGGTGTATGCCCAGATCTGGGAGGACCCGGTGGCGGACATGGAGGCCTTGCAGCTGACCGAAGAGGATGACCTGGTGTGCATCGCCTCGGGTGGGTGCAATGTGATGTCGTATCTGTGTGCGCGTCCGGCATCGATCACCGCGGTGGATTTGTCACCGGCCCATGTGGCGCTGAACAAGCTGAAAGTGGCCGCGCCGCAGCATCTGCCCAATCACAAGGCCTTCTATGATGTATTTGGGCATGCCAATATTGCGTCCAATGTGTCGGCTTTGGAGCTGCATGTGCTGCCGCATGTGGACCGAACAACGCGTGCCTATTGGAACCAGCGCAC
Source organism: uncultured Paracoccaceae bacterium (assembly GCA_947492585.1). GTDB lineage: Bacteria > Pseudomonadota > Alphaproteobacteria > Rhodobacterales > Rhodobacteraceae > Epibacterium. The sequence goes on along the minus strand of CANLND010000005.1, from coordinate 67,765 downwards.
ATTGCGTGGGGCGCGCAAAGAGATGTTTGCGCGCGGGCTGTATCGCCATGGGCTGCTGGGGCAGTTCTTGAAGGGGGTGCATCTGCTGACGTGGCTGGGTGGTGTTAAATTTGAGCATCTCCTCAACGCCAAATCGCTGGCCGAGCAGCAGGCGTTTTTTGACACTGAAATCGCGCCATTGTTTCAGTCCCGTCTGGTGCGGTTTCTGGCCAACCGGCGCGCGTCTTTGTTTGGTCTGGGCATTCCTCCGGCGCAATATGACAAACTGGCCACGGACGCAGGCGGTGACATTATTGCAGTGCTGCGCGAGCGCACGCGCAAGCTGTTTTGCGACTTTCCCATTCAGGACAACTACTTTGCCTGGCAGGCTGCCAATCGCGGATACAAACGCGATGGAACGGGCCCGGTGCCGCCATATTTGGAGGCAGAAAATTTTGACCTGTTGCGCCGGTCGGCGGCACGGGTTGAGGTGCTGAACCAATCGGTGACCGAGATGCTGGCCGCCCAGGTCGACGGTTGCAAAAGCGTTTATGTATTGTTGGACGCGCAGGACTGGATGACCGATGCGCAGCTGAACGAATTGTGGACGGAAATCACCCGCACCGCCCGTTCCGGCGCGCGGGTGCTGTTCCGCACCGGGGGCACCGATGACATTCTGCCGGGGCGGCTGTCCGAGGCGCTGTTGGGGCAGTGGGACTATGACGTGGACGCGTCGGTGCATGCCACCAGCGCGGATCGATCGGCCATTTATGGCGCGGTGCATCTGTACCGGTTGAAGGGGTGATCCGATGAGCAGCAGTCATCACGCAAGTCTGATGGACAAGATCTACCGCCATCAACGCAAGATCTATGATGCCACACGCAAATACTATCTGTTGGGCCGCGACCGGTTGATCGAAGATCTGGCCGCACGGCCAGACGCACGTATTCTAGAGGTCGCGTGTGGGACGGGGCGCAATCTGGATCTGGTGGATCAGCTGTATCCCCATCGGCAGCTGTTTGGTCTGGATATTTCCGAAGAAATGCTGGCCACAGCGCGGGTTAAACTGGGAGCGCGCGTTAAGCTGGCGCAGGGCGATGCCTGCGGGTTTGATCCTGCGGAGTTGTTTGGCGTGGCGCAGTTTGATCACATCATCATGTCTTACAGCCTGTCGATGATCCCTGATTGGCAGGGCGCCATTGCTGAGGCGCTGCGCCATCTGGCACCGGGGGGCACGTTGCATTTGGTGGATTTTGGCGATCAGGCGCAGTTGCCGCGTGGGTTCAAAACCCTGTTGCGGGCTTGGTTGGCCAAATTCCACGTCAGCCCACGTGAGGATCTGGGCGCGGTGCTGGATCAGTTGGCACCGGGCGCTGAGGTGCAACATGGGTATCTGTATCGCAATTACGCGCAGATCGCGCGGATACAGGCGCGCGCTGTTGCATAATCACGCCTGTGCTGCTGGTGCTATTTATCCTGCCATTTTTCCCACATGTCGGGACGGCGGGTGCGGGTGATCTCTTCGCTTTGCTGTTGCCGCCACTCGGCGATCTTGCCGTGATGACCGGACATCAGCACATCGGGGATTTTGCGGCCCTGCCATTCCGCCGGGCGGGTATATTGCGGATGTTCCAGCAGGCCGGACGAATGGCTTTCTTCTTCGGTTGAGGCCTGATTGCCCAAAACGCCGGGGATCAGGCGTACGGTGGCGTCGATCATCGCCTGGGCGGCCAATTCGCCGCCGGTCATGACAAAATCACCCAGCGAGACTTCCAGAATGTTGTACCGTTCCAGTACCCGTTCATCGACACCTTCAAAACGGCCGCATAAGAACGTCGCGCCGTCGCAGCGGGCAAGGTTCTGCATCATCTGCTGATCCATGCGCCGTCCGCGTGGCGACAGATAGATCAGGGGCCAGTTGCCAGAGGTGTGCTCCATGGCCTGTTCGATTGCCGGGCCCAGAACATCCGCGCGCAACACCATGCCCGCGCCGCCCCCGGCCGGGGTGTCATCGACGTTGCGGTGTTTGCCGATCCCGTGTTCACGCAGATCAAAGGTTTCCAATTGCCACAGCCCTTGCTGCAAGGCCTTACCTGTGAGGCTTTCGCCCAGAAGGCCTGGGAAGGCTTCGGGAAACAGCGTGAGGATTTTGGCCTTCCATACGCCGACCAGATCCGGCGTGTTGGTCATCAACTCGCGCGGCTTAAGGGTGGGGCGGATGGCTTTGCGGCCATGGGATTTTGGGGCAGGGGTGTCTGAGCTGGTCATGAGATGGTGTTTAGTTCAAAAAGGATTATGCGCAACAAAAAGCTGAGGAGGCCGAGCGTGAAAGACAGATCTGACACGGAAATTGCAGCCGCAGCGGCACGGGCTATGGCGATGTGGCCGCAGATTGCGCATGATGCGGGACTGCCGCCCGAGGGTGTGTCGTTTCAAACTTTGCCTGTGTTGCGCAGCTTTGCGGATCAGCGCAGCGTGCAGGTGGTCACCGTGGAGGACGGGCGAAAGTTTGTTCTGAGGGCTGAGTTCTCAGGTGACAATCAGAAGAAGGTTCTGGCGGATCTGGTACAGCAAGACATCGTGGCAAAGGCGTTGTCTGACGTGCCGGGGGTGTCGGCGCCGCAGTTTCTGTGGCGGGACCCTGACAGGCCGATTGTGCTGATGGAGTTTGCACAGGGCGAGGTGGCATTTCGAGAGTTGCGGCACGCGGATCTTGGGCTTGTGCGGCGAGATGAGGTCTGGCAGCGGATCGGCATGGCAGTGGCCAAGCTGCATGAGGTCTCCCATGTAAAGCCAAAGCAGTTTTGGCCAAAACCGTTGTTGGCGCGGGTGTCTGATCGGGCGGAAGCAGTGCGTTCGGGGGCCTTGGATATGCCCCGGAGCAACCGGTTTTTAGGCCTGTGTTCGTATCTCCACCGTGCAGGGCGGCGCGCCAAAGGGTTGCCTTTTGAAGGGGCGGTAGAGCACGGCGATCTGCATCTGCACAATATCATCCTGTCCGAGGACACGGTGTGTTTTATCGATTTTTCCAACCACCGAAATCTGTACCCGCAACGGGATTTGGCCAATCTGTGGGTGACAGCGGTTGCCAATGAACAGCAGGGACAGCCCGAGGCCGGCGGATTTGGATTGATCCGTCCGGGGGATATGGCGGCCTTTGAGCGGGGGTACGGCGCGCAGTTGATTGGCGATCCGATTTATGAGTTCTTCCACGCGTTGCGGTTGTTCAATGTCTGGCGAAGCTTTGGAAAAATCGGCCGCCCCAATTCAGAAAAAGGGCGGCGCAAGCTGGATCTTATTGTGGGTATTCTGGACAGTCTGATCGCGGCGGAACGCGCGTCAGAATAGGCCTTCGGGGGGATCCGCCACGATGCGGCGCTGTTCCAGATCTACGGTGGGGACAGCCGCCAGCGTAAAGGGCATCAGCACGGTGCTGCTTTCATTGGGGCGTTGGATTTCCAACAGATCACCCGCCCCATGGTTCTGGACCGATTTAACTGTGCCAAGCAGCGCGCCGCCGGTGTCAAACACGTCCAAGCCCATCAGATCCGCATGGTAAAATTCATCATCCGGCAGGTTGGGCATACGGTCACGCTGGGTGAACAGGCGCAGGCCTTTGAGCGCGTCAGCCTGTTCCTTGGTGTCCACTCCGCTGAGCACCGCGGAAAAGCCGCCTTTGACCGCGCGTGACAGGGTGAGCGTATAACTTTGGCTGCCATCTTCTGAGGTGAGTGGTGAATAGGTCTCGATCTCTTCGGGCACCGCACAAAAGCTTTTGAGGCGCACTTCGCCACGCACGCCAAATGAGCCAGTGAGGGCGCCAATACAAATCAGATCAGTCATAGGTCTACTTTCCTGCGCAGAACCCGGCACGCATCCATTGCCCGCCGGATTGGTCACAAAGGGTGTGTTGGTGATACCGCTCGAACAGGATGCCTGCAAGAAAGGTTGCGCTGGCGACAATCAACAGGCGCACCAGCCGAAAGAGAAATCTCATCGGGTCTCCAGCGGTACGGATCCACGGCGTTTTTCCCAGCCCTTTTGTTCCAGTTCAGGGGTGATCGCGCGCTGTTCCGGGTGACCAACGCAGAAATACCCGATCAGCCGCCAATTGTCAGGAACGTTCAGATCCCGGTTCAGCCGGTCAGGATCCAGTATGGAGACCCAGCCCAGCCCTAAACCTTCGGCGCGCAACGACAGCCAAAACAGGGTAACTGCCGCCACCACGGAATAGCGGCGCATTTCTGGCATGGTGCCCGCGCCAAGGCCGTGGCCTTTGATGGTGCGTTCGTCGCAATAGATTGCAAGCTGTTCCGGCGCATCGCGCATGCCGGACAGTTTTAGATTGGCATAGCGGTTGGACTGCGCCCCGGTGTAGCCTGCCAGGGCGTCGCTGTTGGCCTGTTCAAAGTTCGCCAAGGCGGCAGCGCGGGCTGTTTCGCTTTGAACGCGGACCACGCGCCAGGGTTCGCTGAGCCCGACGGAGGGGGCCAATTGAAATGAGTCGAGGCAGCGCATCAGCACTGCCTCGTCAATTGGATCTGTGCGGAATCGGCGCACGTCGCGCCGGAGCCGCATCAGCAGATCAAGCTCACTGCGAAAGCCCTCTGAAAACTCGTCACTCTTTCGCAGTGTCACTCGATTACTCCGCTGCGGTTTCTTCAGCTGCTTCAGCTGCTTTTGCCGCTTTTTCTTCTGCGCGCTCTTGGGCTTTTTTGCCAGGAACAGCTTTTTCAAGGTTGGCGCGCTCTTTCTTGGCGACAACACCTGCGGCTTCCAGGAAGCGCGACACACGGTCGGTGGGCTGTGCGCCCTGGTCCAGCCAGTACTGAACGCGCTCCATGTTCAATTTTACGCGGTCTTCGCTGTCTTTTGCCAGCAGTGGGTTGTAGGTGCCCAGCTTTTCGATGAAGCGACCATCGCGAGGCATACGGCTGTCAGCCGCAACAACACGGTAGAAGGGGCGCTTTTTCGAGCCACCACGGGCGAGACGGATTTTCATAGCCATGAGTTCATTCTCCTTAAAATGGCGTGATCAGGGAAGCCCTGAAATCTTGAGTTGTTAAGTCTCAGGGTTATTCCTGATGTTTTTTATGGTGGCGAATGACCTCATCGATGATGAAGTTCAAGAACGCCTTAGCAAAGTCGGGGTCCAGGTCCGCCGCCGTTGCCAATTCTTCAAGCCGCGCGATCTGCGCGGATTCGCGCGTGGGATCAGACGGGGGAAGGTCGTGTGTGGCCTTGAGCTTGCCCACGGCCTGGGTGTGTTTGAAGCGCTCGCCCAACGTGTAAACGAGGATCGCATCCAAACGATCGATGCTTTCGCGATGGCCTTTCAGAACTTCGGCCGCACGGGTCACGGGATCGCTCATGTGTTTGTGGTCCTTTGACAAAATCGCACGGGGCGCGCTGGGTTACTTTTTCTTACCAAAACCGGACAGACCGCCGGGCAACCCCATGCCGCCGAGGCCACCCAAGCCACCAAGACCACCAGGCAGACCTTTGGTCTGGCCCATGGCTTTGGCCGCAGCTTCCAGCGCTTTGGGGTCCATTTTTGAGGGGTCCATACCAGCCATATCGGGCATGCCACCTTTGCCGCCCAGCATGCCTTTCATGGCTTGCTTTAGCATCTTGCCTTTGCCCATCTTTGACATCTTTTTCATGACGTCGGACATTTGGCGGTGCATTTTCAACAGCTTGTTCAGCTCAGACACCTGAAGTCCCGCACCGGCCGCGATGCGTTTTTTGCGTGAGGCCTGTAGAAGCGCAGGGTTGGCGCGCTCTTTCTTGGTCATCGAATTGATCAGGGCCATCTGGCGGGCGAGGACCTTGTCGTCCATGCCGCTTTCTTCGACCTGTTTGGCCATTTTGCCCATGCCCGGCATCATTTGCATCATGCCCTGCATGCCGCCCATCTGCTGCATTTGTTCCAGCTGCATCTTCAGGTCATTCATATTGAAATGACCCTTCATCATGCGCTTCATCATGCGTTCGGCCTGTTCGGCCTCGATGGTGTCCTGAGCCTTTTCGACCAGCGCCACAATGTCGCCCATGCCCAAGATCCGACCGGCGATGCGATCGGGTTCAAAGGTTTCGACGGCGTCCATCTTTTCGCCAACACCCACAAAGCGGATTGGCTTGCCGGTGACCGCGCGCATCGACAGGGCTGCACCGCCACGGCCGTCCCCGTCCATCCGGGTCAGGACAACGCCAGAGATGCCGATTTTGGCGTCAAACTCTTCGGCAACCTCAACCGCGACCTGACCGGTCAGACCGTCCACCACCAGCAGGGTTTCGCGGGGTTCAACAACGTTGCGAACCTGTTCGACCTCATCCATCAGGACTTCGTCGATGTGCAGACGACCGGCCGTGTCGAGCATGTAAACGTCATAGCCGCCCAGCATGGCCTGCTGTTTGGCGCGTTTGGCGATGTCGACGGGTTTCTGGCCTTTGACAATCGGCAGCGTGTCGACGCCAATCTGGGTGCCCAGAATGGCCAGCTGATCCATCGCCGCCGGACGATATACGTCGAGCGAGGCCATCAGGACCTTTTTGCCTTCTTTTTCTTTCAGACGCTTGGCCAGCTTACCACTGGTCGTCGTCTTACCGGAGCCTTGCAGACCCACCATCAGGATGGGGGCAGGAGGGTTGTCGATTTTCAGTGCGCCGGGATCGCCATCACCACGCAGGGTGTCGACCAATGCGTCATGCACGATTTTCACAACCTGCTGGCCGGGTGTCACCGATTTGGTAACAGCCTGACCCGTGGCCTGATCTTGAACCTTTTTGACAAATTCACGCGCGACCGGCAGCGAGACGTCGGCCTCAAGCAGGGCCACACGGACTTCGCGTAGGGCGGTTTTCACATCGTCTTCTGACAGGGCACCCTGTTTGGTCAGACGATCAAAGACACCGGAAAGGCGTTCGGATAGATTTTCAAACATGCCTGCGGCCTCCTAATGCCGGTTTGTGTTACACTCCTTGAGATAAGGAGCAAAAGGTCCATACGCTATTGCCCCCACGGGCGTAACACGCTGGTGGAGGGCGATCCCTAGCAAAAGCCGGGGACCGGAAGAGTTAGATTCTTCCGGATGTTTGGGCTCGGATACGGGTTTTCAGAGGGGGAGTCAAGGTTGGGAATGAGCGACCAGCGTCTGTGTCTATTGGCTATTTGTCGTCGTGGCCTGTGTCAATTGTCCCGTGTTTACACATTGCAGCAGACCATCATTGCGCGGTGTCTGTGCTCTGGGATGTCATTCCCACATCGCGGGTGAAACGTTGGCCCGGTTTTCGCGGCATGACGCGGTCGGCCGCGCAATACTGACGTCTCTGTGTTCTGCTTCACTGACCGCCGCGTGGATATTGCAGATTTAAACACAAAGTCGTGAGCGTGCTGTGCTATGTGCGTATTTGCGAGAGATCAGCAGGGGATTGCTATGGACAACTGGGATGAAGTGCGCACCGCGTATCAGGTGGCTCGTATGGGGACGGTCAGTGGCGCGGCGGAGGTGATGGGCGTGCATCATGCGACGGTTATCCGCCATATCGATGCCATCGAAAACCGGTTGGGCGTGAAGCTGTTTCAGCGCCATGCACGAGGATATACGCCAACCGAGGCGGGGCAGGACCTGTTGCGGGTGGCGCAGACCACGGATGATCAGCTTAACCAATTGGTGGGTCGGCTGAAGGGGCAAGGCGACGATGTGTCTGGTGAATTGGTGGTTACCTCTTTGCAGGGCATGGCCGCGGTTTTGGTGCCAGTTTTGGCCAAGTATCAAAAACAGCACCCCGATTTGGTCATTCGGTATCTGACCGGGGATCGGTTGTTCCGGTTGGAGTATGGCGAGGCGCATGTGGCGATCCGTGCGGGCAGTGTCCCGGATCAGCCGGACAATGTGGTGCAGCCGTTTCAGAACCAAAAATTCGCGCTGTATGCCACACAGGGATATGTGGACGCGCATGGGCCATTGAAGGATGTGGAAGATCTGGCCAACCATCGTTTGATTGCAGGGGACGAAGAAAACAGCCGGGCGCCGTTTTTCCGCTGGTTGCGGGACAAGGCGCCAAAGGAAAATATGATGTTCCGGGTTAGCCACACCAATGCCATGCAAGAGGCGGTTATGGCGGGGGCTGGGATTGGTTTTATGACGTGCTGGGAAGCGGATCGGATGCCGGATCTGGTACAGATGATGCCTCCGCAACCTGAATGGCATGCGCCATTGTGGCTGGTGACCCATGTTGATCTGCACCGCACCGCCAAAGTGCAAAGCTTTCTGACGTTTTTGAAAGCCGAGGCCAAGTCTTGGGCCGTTTGACCTCAGCGCAGCGCGGCCATCTGGCGATGTTGCTGTTCTCGGCTTTGGTGGCGGGGTCGTTTTCGCTGGGCACGCGGGTGGCCAACGAGATTGCGCCGCTGGCGCTGACGGCGGTGCGCTTTGCCATTGCGGCAGCTGTTATTGGGGCAATTGCGGCTGGCTCTGGACGTCTGCGGCGCGCGCATACGCACGGGCTGTGGCGCTACGGGGTTCTTGGCAGTTTGCTGTCAGGCTATTTCGTGCTGATGTTTTACGGGTTGCAAACGGCGCCGCCCGTCAGTGCGGCGGCGGTGTTTACCCTGACGCCGGTGATCAGCGGCGTCTTGGGGTGGTTGCTGTTACGTCAGGTCACCACCGGGTGGATGGCACTGGCACTTGTTGTTGGGGCGCTGGGGGCGGTGATTGTGATTTTCCGTGCGGACTGGGCGGCGTTTGTCGCACTGGATATTGGGCGCGGCGAGGCGGTGTATTTTGTCGGGTGTGTGGCCCATGCGGCCTATACGCCGATGGTGCGCAAGTTGAACCGGGGGGAGCCTGCTGTGGTGTTCACTTTGGGGGTGTTGATTGCGGGTACGGTGATCTTGACCGTTGTCGGATGGGCGGATCTGCGCGCCACGTCATGGGGGGCGTTGTCGCCTATGGTTTGGGGGACACTTTTGTATCTGGCGTTGTTTGCCAGCGCGATGACTTTTGTGTTGCTGCAATATGCGGCGCTGCATCTGCCATCTGCAAAGGTCATGGCCTATACCTATCTGGTCCCGTGCTGGGTAATTTTATGGGAGATTGGGTTTGGCGCAGCGTTGCCAAGCGGTTGGGTCGGGCTGGGCGTTGGCCTGACCATTGTTGCGCTGATCATGCTGCTTGAAACGGATTCTGCAAATCGATCTAAAATCACCGAACCTGTTTAGGCTTTTTTGCGTTGGGGTCACTCGGGGTCGGTGGAGAGCTCAACTTTGAGGAATTTCTCAAAGTCATCCAGATTGACCGGATCAAACTGACCAAAGCCATACATCCAGACGCTGGCGGCGCGCAGGGCGTCGGGTTGCAGTTTGCACCATTTGACCCGCCCGCGTTTTTCCTGGGCGATCAAGCCGGCCCGGGTCAGGATGGTGAGATGTTTTGAGATCGCAGCCAGCGACATTTCAAACGGGTCGGCCACGTCGGTGACGGCCATGTCGTCTTCGAGCAGCATCGCTAAGATGGCGCGGCGTGTTGGATCGGCGAGGGCAGCAAAGACAGTGTCGAGAGGATCGCTCATGAGGTCCACACCTAAACCGCAGGAACCGGATCGACAATGGGGCGCTTTTGTCGTTTGACGTAAACACAACATGAGGGGAGCGATATGGCACTGCGATATTGGGGCGTTATTTTTATTCTGGGCCTTGGCTGGGGCATGTCGTTTATGTTCAACGCTATTTTGCTGCGCGAACTTGGACCGCTGTCTGTCTCTTTGGGCCGGGTTGGGTTGGGCGCGCTGGGCTGTTGGGCCTATGTGGCGTTTTGCGGCAGTGATTGGCGTTTGCCGCGCCGGACCGTGCTGGCGCTGCTGGGTTTTGGCGTGCTGAGTTATGCTGCGCCATTTACATGTTATGTTTTGGGGCAGCAGCATATCGCCAGCGGTGTTGCGGGCATTGTGAATGCCACCACGCCTGCCTTGGCGGTTGTTGCGGCGCATTTTTGGCCCGGTGGAGAGCGTGCGACGTTTCTAAAGTCTACGGGTGTTCTGGCGGGTGTTCTGGGCATGGGGGTGCTGTCGGTGCCTATTTTGCAAACCGGGGGGTCTTCGCAAATTTGGGCGGTGATTGTCACGCTGGGCGCGCCGCTGTGTTATGCCATCTCGGTGAATGTAGCACGGCGTTTTCGCGGTATTGAACCGGTGGTCCTTGTCGCCTGGGCACTGACGGGCGCCACCCTATGCCTGCTACCGATGGCCGTGTGGCAGGACGGTGCCCCATCGCATCTGAGCCTTGCGACCGTCGGGGCGTTGATGGTGCTGGGGTTTGTCCTGACCTCTGCGGCCTTTATTGTGTTTTACTGGATCATGCCAAAGGTCGGGCCGACCAATATCACCTTGCCCACGTTGATTGCCCCGGCCTCGGCCTTGTTTCTGGGGATTTGGGTTCTGAACGAGCCATTGTTGGCGTCACATTTGGTTGGTTTGGGTCTGATCCTGTTTGGGCTGCTGCTGATTGATGGGCGCTTGTTTGGCTGGAGGGCCCCAGCGTGACTGACCAAAGAGTCAACCGATAGGTTAAATATGTATTTCCGCCGTTTGCTGGGGTCAAATCGACGCCTGAAACCGGGTGCAGAATGGCGCTATGGTGTAATGCATTGATTCCATGTGGTTTATTAGGGCTTCTTGCGGGGCTCTCCGCCGTTGACTCTGAGCGCCCCACCCCTTAGCACCATGCACAGATTTCGTGTGAGGATGGCACCCGTGACAGATGACGATCAAAAGCAGCGCATGGCGCAGCTTGAGGCGCGTCTGGCAGAGGCGCGTAAGGCCCAAGAGCCCAAGCCGCGCACGGAGGAACACTATACGATGGCCAATCAGGCCTGGCGGATGGTGATAGAACTGGTGTCCGGTCTGGTGATCGGGCTTGCTATCGGAATTGGGCTGGACAGCCTGTTCGGGACGATCCCGATCTTTCTGGTGATATTCACATTGCTGGGCCTTGTGGCAGGTGTGCGGGTGATGATCCGCAGCGCACATGAGATCCAGGACAACGAACTGGCCAATGCGGCCGACGAACAAGACGCGCAAGACCGGGATTGATCCCCCGGCGACAGGAGAAACGGGACGATGGGCAAGATTTTTCTTTATGTGGCACTCGCTGCAGTTCTACTTTCGGGGCTGATCTTTGCTCCTGAACAGGCAGGTCTGGCCATTCACCCAGTTGACCAGTTCATTGTGAAGCCATTGTTTGGTGGCACTCATGTAGCTTGGTACACCCCAACCAACGTGACCCTTTGGATGGGCCTGGCGGTTGCTGCGATCTTTGCTCTGCTGGTTCTGGGTTCTTCCGCCCGCGCAATCATCCCATCGCGCGCTCAGTCGGTGGCGGAACTGGCCTACGGCTTTATTTACAAGATGGTTGAAGACGTTGCAGGCAAAGACGCCGTGCGTTTCTTCCCCTACATCATGACCCTGTTCATGTTCATTGTGACCGCCAACTTCCTGGGCCTGATCCCAATGAGCTTCACCACCACCTCACACTTCGCCGTCACCGGTGTTCTGGCGATCGCCGTGTTCGTCACCGTGACTGCCATCGGTTTCGCGCTGCACGGTGTTAAGTTCCTGTCGCTGTTTTGGGTGTCTTCGGCACCGCTGCCGCTGCGTCCGGTTCTGGCCCTGATCGAGGTGATCTCTTACTTTGTGCGCCCAGTGAGCCTTTGCGTTCGTCTGGCAGGCAACATCATGGCGGGCCACGCCGTTCTGAAAGTTTTCGCAGGGTTTGCCGCTGGTCTCAGCGTCTTTGGCTTCCTGCCCATCTTTGCCATCAGCGCCTTCTACGCGCTTGAGGTCCTCGTAGCCTTTATCCAGGCCTACGTATTCACAATTCTGACCTGTGTTTATCTGAAGGATGCGCTGCATCCGTCGCACTAAGCGACACAGGAAATTCTGGTCTGAACACTAAACACAACTTCCAATCGTAAGGAGAATTCTCAATGGAAGGCGAACTCGCACACATCGGCGCTGGCTTGGCTGGCATGGGTACAGGCATCGCAGCACTGGGTGTTGGTAACGTTGCAGCCAACTTCCTGGCAGGCGCGCTGCGCAACCCCTCCGCAGCTGCATCGCAGACTGCAACACTCTTCATCGGTATCGCATTTGCAGAAGCCCTGGGCATCTTCTCGTTCCTGGTTGCTCTGCTGCTGATGTTCGCCGTCTAAGAACCTACGGAACCTTTTTCCTTACGGCCGGGCAGTCTGGCTATCCAGATTGCCCGGTGTAACGGCAAGTTCCTAGGAGGACGACATGGCATCAAATACGCATGACGCAGGTCACGGCGCTGACGCAGTATCGATTCACCCGATGCCGCAGCTGGAGCCGACGTTCCTGGGCAACCAGGTCTTTTGGCTTCTGATCACGCTTGTCGCGATCTACTTTATCCTGTCGCGCGTCGCGCTGCCTCGTATTGCGGCAGTTCTGGCCGAGCGTCAGGGGACCATCACCAACGACCTTTCCGCGGCTGAAGATCTGAAAGCCAAAGCGGTAGAGGCCGAGAACGCTTATAACAAAGCTCTGGCGGATGCCCGTGCCGAAGCGCAGCGCATCGCCGCTGATGCTCGTGCCGAGATCCAGACAGAGTTGGACAAAGCTATTGCTGAGGCCGACGAGCAAATCGCCGCCAAGGCTGCTGAATCTGAAAAAGCTATCACCGAGATCAAAGCTGGTGCTCTGGATGCTGTGAAGGTTGTTGCAACCGACACTGCAGCTGAGCTGGTGTCTGTTCTGGGTGGGAAAGCTGATGCAGAGGCCGTTGCGGCATCTGTGGCTGACCGGATGAAAGGATAAGATCATGCGCAACGTTATTGCTCTTACCCTGACCCCGCTGGCTCTGGTTGCTGCTAGCCCCGCGCTGGCGGCTTCTGGTGGCAAATTCATGGCTTTGGACAACACAGATTTTGTTGTTCTTCTGGCGTTTATCCTGTTTGTGGGCATCCTGCTGGCCGTCAAGGTCCCAGCACTGCTGAGCAAACAGTTGGACGACCGTGCCGAAGGCATCCGCAAGGAGCTGGACGAAGCGCGCGCATTGCGTGAAGAAGCCCAGACCATTCTGGCCTCTTACGAGCGCAAACAGCGTGAAGTTCAGGATCAGGCGGATCGCATTGTTGCAGCTGCGCGTGAAGACGCAACAGCCGCAGCAGCGCAGGCCAAAGAAGATCTGGCCACCTCGATTGCGCGCCGTCTGGCCGTAGCTGAGGAGCAGATTGCTTCGGCGGAAGCTTCGGCTGTGAAAGAAGTACGTGACCAAGCGATCGAAATCGCGGTTGCCGTTGCGGACGACGTGATTGCCAAGCAATTGTCGGCTGCAGACGCCAACAAGCTGATCGACGCTGCAATTGCTGACGTGGACGCCAAGCTCCACTAAGCGATCAGATCATAGACTAAGCTAAAAAACCCGGCCTTTGTGCCGGGTTTTTTGTGTTGGGTGGTCAGTTCTTTTCGATACTATCAAAGAAGACGCCGTGTTTCGGGGTCCAATCTGGCGTCATCGCAACACTACCGATTGGGATGCGTGCATCGAGGCTGTAGAGCGCCTCTTGATTGATTGGAGTGCCGTTTTTTCGGTGCATAGTGGTGCGAACCACCATGATGTCATAGGGGCAGCCGCCAATCATGAGGCGTGTTTTTTCCCGTGTCTCAATTTCAAAACGACCACTGTCAGCCTGTTTGTCGTTCACCCAAAGGGTCATCGGATAGCTGTAAGCCTGGTTCACCTTGGTCAAGTCGGCTGCTGTGGCTGCGTCGTCGAGTTTCAGGTGTACCCGAGCGCCGTTGGGTTTGGTTTGGAGATCCACCGCGATCACGCCATTCCAATACTTAGTTGTTTTCTCTTTACGAACGCCATCTTGGATATTGCTTCGTTCTTCGGTGTGAGACCCATCTGAATGAATTGTGTTAGTCACCTGAAAAAACGGCTTATGTCGGGTGAAGGTAAAGACATTGCCTTCGCTCAGGTCCACGCAGTCGGCGAAAGCCGGGGCGCTGATGAGAAAAGATAATCCAGCGATTAGTGTTTTGAATATCATGCCGTTTTCAATCTCTGTCGTTTCTTGAAAGTCTTTGAATAAGTGCGGGGAATGAGCGGCGGTTACCCCCGCGCCTGCTCTTGCTCCAGCCGCTGGCGGGCGATTTCGGCGTTGCGGGTGCTGCGTTGGTGGTCGGTCAGTGCCTGTTTCACATAGTCCAGATGCTGTTCGACTGCGGTGCGGGCGGCCGTGGCATCTCGGGCTTGCAAGGCGTCGTTGATGGCCTTGTGTTGTGCCAATAGCGCATCGCGGTTGGTGTGGCGTTGGAACATGATGCGGCGGTTGTAGAACACGCCTTGGCGCAACAGATCCAACATCGAGCGCATCACATGCAGCATCACCACATTGTGGCTGGCGTCCATGATGGCTGCGTGAAACTGGGCATCCAGCCGTGCGGCTTCGTCTGATTGCGCGGGATCACCAGCGATGACCATTTTGTCAAAGATCGCCTGAATGACTTTCAGATCGTCCTTGGACCCCAGACGGGCTGCGCGTTCGGCCGCCAGACCTTCGATTTCACGCCGAAAGGTCAGGTAATCAAACACCGCCTCATCATGGTTGGAAAACAGATCTACCAAGGCGGGCGAAAACGCAGATCCCAAGGCATCCGCCACATAAACCCCTGATCCGGCCTTGGCGGTGAGCAGCCCCCGGTCCTGCATGTCGGAAATCGCCTCCCGCAGGGAGGGGCGCGATACGCCCAGACGTTCTGCCAGATCCCGTTCCGCAGGCAGGCGGTCGCCGGGCGAAAGCACGCCGCGCAGGATCAGCTGTTCTATCTGGCGCACCACCGAGGTGGACAGCTTTTCGGGGGTGACTTTTTGAAAGGGCATCGGGCCTGTCGTCTTTTGAAAATTGGTCAATGCATATGACCACGACACGTGCCTGTGCTCAAGCCCGCGCGGGCCCATGTGAAAAGTGGGTCAATATTGTTGACTTATAATTCAAACCGAGGCAGGTTGATTTTGAAATAACCTGAAAGATTCGAGATGGATTTTGAAAGATTACTTGCTTCACGCAGTCTGCGGATGAAAGCTTCGGAAATTCGGGAGCTGTTGAAGTTACTGGATCAGCCGGATGTGATTTCCTTTGCCGGCGGCATTCCTGATCCGGATCTTTTTCCTTTTGCGGCTGTTCAACGGGCATCTCAGGCGGCGCTGGCGACTTCAGACGCGCTGCAATATTCGGTGAGCGAGGGATCTTTACCACTGCGCCGCCACATTCAAGCTCAGATTGCGCAGCTGGGCGTCGACTGCGGGGTGGAGAACATTCTGATCACGTCCGGTTCGCAACAGGCGTTGGACTACGTGGGCAAGCTGTTCCTGTCGCCGGGAGATACCGCATTGGTGCAATACCCCACCTATCTCGGGGCCTTGGCGGCGTTCAACGCATATGAACCGCGGTATGATGCGCTGCGCGTGCAGGGGAACAGCGCGGTCGAGGACTATGCAAAGGCTGCTGCCGCAGCGGGTGGGGCGGTGAAATTCGCCTATGTCTCGGCTGAGTTTTCGAATCCCACGGGCGAAACGCTGGGGCAGGGCGCGCGCGAGGCTCTGCTGGATCTGGCGGAAACGCTGGAATGTGCGGTAGTGGAAGACGCCGCCTATCAGGCCCTGCGCTATGACGGCGCGCCGGTGCCGCCGGTGCTGGCGCTGGAATTGGCGCGCACGGGGGACATCAACGCCTGTCGAACGCTGTACTGTGGGTCGTTTTCAAAAACCCTGGCGCCGGGTTTGCGAGTGGGTTGGGTGGTCGCGGCCAAGCCTTTGATTGATAAAATGGTTTTGATAAAGCAGGCATCAGACCTGCATTCGCCGACCTTAAATCAGACGCTTGTGTCAAAGGTCCTGGATGAGGATTTTGAGGCCCATTTGGGCCGTCTTCGTGCCTGTTACAGCGCGCGGCGTGATGCCATGCTGGCAGCGTTGCAGGAACATATGCCCAAAGATGTCAGTTGGAGTCAGCCTGAGGGCGGAATGTTTGTCTGGTTGACCCTACCTGCGGGGATGGATGGGGCTGAATTGCTTGGCCGTGCGCTGTCCACGCAAAAAATCGCCTTTGTGCCCGGTCAGGCGTTTCATGCGGATGGGAGTGGAGCCAATACCCTGCGGCTCAGCTTTTCTTGTTCCAAAGCAGATGAGATATACACCGGGATCCAGAAATTGGCACAAGTGATTGCAGGCCGCTAGGCGCGAAAACCCGCTGATCCCCCTGATATTAAAGGGATCGGCAACTTTGCATGACCCAATTGCATTGCTTCGGTTCGTGAAGGACGCTACATGCGATCAACCAAACCGGATCCCTTTGTTGTTGTGATGACTGGGCAGGGTTGGGCCTCTGCCTATCCACTAGATATAGCGGATTTGAATGTTTCTTACGCATAATACTGGGGTTCGACCGTTGACAGTTTCGCACTGGCAGGGTGAGATCAGGCCAAACAGACGATATTAAGAGGCAGCCTTGCGCTTTTCCAAACTCAAGCTGAACGGCTTCAAAAGCTTTGTTGATCCAACTGACCTGACCATTGCGGATGGGCTTACGGGGGTTGTTGGTCCCAACGGGTGCGGTAAATCCAACCTGTTGGAGGCGCTGCGCTGGGTGATGGGGGAAACCCGCCCCAAGGCGATGCGCGGCGGCGGCATGGAAGATGTGATCTTTGCGGGCGCCAGTTCGCGGCCCGCGCGGAACTTTGCTGAGGTGTCATTGCAGATCGACAATCAGGATCGTCTGGCGCCGACTGCGTTCAACGATCAGGACCAGTTGGAAATTGTGCGCCGCATCACCCGCGACGTGGGCAGTGCGTTCAAGGCAAACGGCAAAGACACCCGCGCGCGTGATGTGCAGATGTTGTTTGCGGATGCTTCAACCGGGGCGCACTCCCCGTCGCTGGTGCGGCAGGGGCAGATTGCCGAGTTGATCAATGCCAAACCAAAAGCGCGCCGCCGCATTCTGGAAGAGGCTGCGGGCATTTCAGGTCTGTATCAGCGCCGCCATGAGGCAGAGCTGAAGCTGAAGAACACCGAACAGAACCTGCTGCGTGTGGATGATGTGATTGAGCAGCTGGCCAGCCAGTTGTCGCAGCTGGGACGTCAGGCGAAACAGGCTATGCGCTATCGCACCATCGGGGAAAATTTGCGCATGGCAGAGGGAACGCTGCTGTATCGACGCTGGTTGGAGGCGGATGAGGTTCGCGCCACCACTGAAGCGGAGCTGGCGGCCCGTGCGACACAGGCCGTAAAGGCCGAAGCGCTGGCGGGTTTGGCTGGCGAAAAGCGCGGCATTGCCGAACAGGCTTTGCCGCCGTTACGCGAAGAAGAAGCCATTGCCACAGCCGTTCTGCAACGTTTGTTTGTGCAGCGCGACGCCCTGAGCGAGCAGGAAGCGCAGGCACGGCAAAAAATTCAAGCGTTGAACAACCGGATCGCGCAGCTGGGTCAGGACATTGAACGTGAAGGTGGTTTGAGCCGTGATGCCGGTGAGACCATTGAACGTTTGGAATGGGAAACCCGTGAGCTGAACAAAGCCACCGACGGCCAAGACGATCGGTTGCGTGAGGCTGAGGAAACCGCCGCAGCGGCAACCGAGGTGCTAAAGGAACGCGAAGACAATCTGGCGCAGGTCACAGAAGACGTGGCGCGCTTGGCCGCCCGGCATCAGTCTGCCCGCCGTTTGGTCGAAGATTGCGAACGTGCCCTTGCGCGGGCAACGGACGAGGGGAGCAATTCTCGCGAGGCGGCAGAAGCTGCGCGCGATGCGTTGATCGAAGCTGAGGAACGTCTGGAACAGGCCGCCGAGGCCGAAGAGATGGCGCGCGCCGCGGCAGAATCTGCCGAGGAGGCGCTGGCGCTGGCAGAAGAGGTCCGGGCCGAGATGCAAGTGCAAGAGGCCGACGCCCGCAAGCTGCGGTCCGAAGCCGAAGGCGAACTGGGCGCGTTGAGTGCCGAGGTGACTGCGCTGGCCAAACTGGTGGAGCGTGACACCGTCGAAGGCGGTCAGATCCTGGATGATCTGCGGGTGGCACCGGGGTATGAAAAGGCGCTGGGGGCGGCGATGTCCGATGACCTGCGGTCGCCTTTGTCCGATGCCGATGGTCCCAGCGGTTGGCTGGACCTGCCAGATTATGACGCTGATTACCCACTGCCCGCAGGCGCGACACCTTTGGCGCAGTTTGTGACCGGCCCCGAAGCGCTGACACGCCGGATTTCTCAGATTGGTGTGGTGGATGCCGACATGGCGCAGGCCTTGCAGGCGGATCTGCGCCCCGGTCAGCGTTTGGTTACCGTTACCGGTGATCTGTGGCGTTGGGATGGCTTTCGCGCCTGGGCGGAGGATGCGCCAAGCGCTGCGGCCCTGCGTCTGGAGCAGATGAACCGATTGGATCTGTTGAAAAGCGAAGCTGATGAGGCCGCGGCGCGAACCGAGACCGTGCGCGCAGCGCACAATG
Source organism: uncultured Paracoccaceae bacterium (assembly GCA_947492585.1). Classification (GTDB taxonomy): domain Bacteria; phylum Pseudomonadota; class Alphaproteobacteria; order Rhodobacterales; family Rhodobacteraceae; genus Epibacterium. The sequence goes on along the minus strand of CANLND010000005.1, from coordinate 49,269 downwards.
ATTTGCTGCGCCGTCTGGAGGACGCCAAACAGGCGGATCAGGCCGCGCGTCAGGCACGTCGCACCGCCGATCAGCATGTTGCAGATGCCGCCCGCGCACAAAGCCGCGCCGAAGCCGACCGTACTTTGGCGCAGGGGCGGGTGGAAAGCCTGGGCCAAGCGGTGGCGCGCCATGACGCAGAGGCGGCGGAGGTGCAGGCGCGTTTGAACGAAGCCTTGGCCGGGCAGTCCCATCTGGGGGATCTTGATGCAGCCCGCGCGACCGTCGAAGATATCAAGCACACAGTTGAAGCCGCGCGGATCACCATGCTGACGCACCGCTCAACCCATGATGAGCTGCGTCGTCAGGGTGTGGCGCGGGTGCGTCGCACGCAGGAGGTCACCAAAGAGCTGTCCGGCTGGAAGCACCGTCAGGAAACGGCCGGTAAGCGCGAGGCTGAGCTGGTCGAGCGTCGAGTTGCGACGCAGGACGAGCTTGAAATTGCGATGGCCATGCCTGCTGAGATTGCGGAAACGCGTGAAGATCTGGCAGAGAACATCGCCGGGGCGGAGGCGCGTAAAACCGCCGCAAGTGAGGCGGTTGTCGCAGCTGAGGCGGTCTTGCGTCAGGGGGTTCAGGCGGAACGGGATGCGGAACGTCTGGCCTCGGATGCGCGGGAAGAGCGCGCGCGCACCGAAGCCTTGGCGGAAAGTGCACGCGAGGCCTTGCTGGCGGCGGCGAACCGTATTCTGGAAGAGCAACAGGTGTCACCTGAAACCTTGCTTGAGCAGCTGGACATGACCGTTGAGGACATGGAGGCCGCGGATGTTCTGGAAGAGCAGGTGGCGCTGCTGAAGAAACAACGCGATGGTCTGGGCGCGGTGAACCTGCGCGCCGAAGAGGATGCGCGTGAGATCCAAGCAGAACATGACCAGCTGGTCTCTGAAAAAGCGGATCTGGAAGAAGCCATCAAAACGTTGCGTGGCGGTATCGCCGGTCTGAACAAGGAAGGGCGGGAGCGCCTGTTGACGGCCTTTGAACAGGTCAACGCAAGCTTTGCCATGTTGTTCAAACACTTGTTCGGTGGTGGCGAGGCCAAGCTGATGATGGTCGAAAGCGACGATCCGTTGGATGCCGGGCTGGAGATCATGTGTCAGCCTCCGGGCAAAAAGCTGTCGACGTTGTCGTTGCTGTCGGGGGGAGAGCAGACGCTGACCGCGCTGGCGCTGATCTTTGCTGTGTTCTTGTCGAACCCTGCGCCGATCTGTGTGCTGGACGAGGTCGACGCGCCGCTGGACGATTCCAACGTGACCCGTTTCTGTGACCTGCTGGACGAAATGACCCGCCAGACCGACACGCGTTTCCTGATCATCACCCACCACGCGGTGACCATGTCGCGGATGGATCGCCTGTTTGGGGTCACCATGCAGGAAAAGGGCGTGAGCCAGCTGGTCTCGGTTGATCTGAAAAAAGCGGAAACGATGGTCGCCTAAGCCTTCGTAAAAAGCGCGCAGCTGTGTGTCAGATCTGGTCAAAAATGTGAGGCTCATCGACTGGCAGTCCCTCACGGCAACGTGACAGCATACGGGTGTGCGCTCATTTATGGTGTGCGCATGAAATGTTTTGCACTGATTTTATGTCTATTGGCCTCGGGCCCCGCTTTGGCCACCGAGTGGAAATTGCGACCGGGAGACGAGGTGTTCTCGATGGAAGAGCTGCACGCTTTGGCTGGTCGGTCGTTTGTGTTTTTCGACGATGGCACATCGTTTTACGGCGAGGATGGCGCCTATGCCTACACCTACGGCGTAGACAACGGCGCGGGCACGTCATGGGGAACTTATCGCGTTGTGGGAGATGGGAGCATCTGCGTCGACTTCGTCAACGGCACCGCCCGTTGCGATATGCTGGTGCGGGCCGCTGGACGCGTTGTTGTCATCACGGAAACCGGCGACCGGTTTCCCGTGCGCTGATCTATCAGAGTTGGCTGAGCAGTGCAGGTGTTGGCCAGGCATCTGCGGGCAGACCAAGACGCTTTTGTTCTTTTTGCACCGCGATGCGGGTCTTGGCCCCCAGAATGCCGTCCACCTTCCCGACATCATGACCTTTGGATTGTAATGCGCGCTGGAGCTGTTTCATCTGTACGCCGGTGAGACCCTGCTCGGGGCGACCGGTGTCATAGGCAGGTGAATCCTCTAGGCGGGTGGCGAAATACGCGGCGGTCAATACATATGTAAAGCTTTGATTCCATTCAAAATAGACGTCAAAATTTGGATAGGCGATGAAGGCCGGGCCTTTGTGCCCCTGCGGCAGCAGCAAAGAGGTCCGTGTGTCACGGGCCGCCCATGTGCCCGATTTGGGCACAACGCCCATGGATTGCCAGTCAGCGATGGGCAGCTTGCGCATAGACCCGGTGTGCGACAGATCCAGATCGGCGGGGATTGTGACTTCTTGTAGCCAGGGTTGACCCGGCTGCCAGCCCAGATGGGACAGCATTTTTGCTCCCGACATCAGCGCGTCTGGCGCCGAGGTTTTCAGGCTGACGTGGCCGTCGCCGTCCGCGTCCACGCCGTTTTCCAGAATGTCGCCGGGCAACATCTGCACCATGCCAATTTCCCCGGCCCATGCCCCGGTGGTTTTGGTCGGGTCGAAATTACCCTGTTTGTACAGTTCAAGGGCCGAAAAGACCTGCGGGCGGAACAGGTCGGGGCGGCGACAGTCATGCGCAAGCGTGACCAGCGCGTTCAGCGTGTTGAAATCCCCCTGAAAGGCACCGTAGTCGGTTTCAAAGGCCCAGAACGCCAAGAGAACACCGCGATTAATGCCGTAGGTGTCTTCGATGCGGCGGAATGTGGCATCAAACTTTTGCGACATTGCCTTGCCGCGATTGATGCGGTTTTGCGAGATCAGGTGGCGGGTGAAATCAATAAAGGGTTTTTGAAATACGCCCTGCGCCCGATCTGCCTTTAGGACTTTGCTGTCCTGACGCACGTTGCGAAAAAAGTTGCGCACCAACGTGGGATCGTATCCTGCGTTGACGGATTCGTTCTTTAATGAGGTAACAAACGTGTTGAACCCGCCGCCGCATTGCGCGAAGGCGGTCAGAGGCATCAGGGTCGCGGCAAAGACGAGTGGCAAGAGGCGCATTTGTTTTATCCAAGAAGAAAAGATAGCCCTTGTTATCTAGAACAGCAGGGCCAAGGCAACCGTTAGCACAAACAGAAATCCCCAGACTTTCCACAATGCAGTGACACAGCGGCGAATATCTTGCTGTGCGAGGTCCTTGCGTCCGGCGGCAAACACCCACGGAAAGTCGCGCATTTGGCCCTCATATGACCGCGGCCCCGCGAGGGAAACGTTGAGAAGGCGCGCCATAGCAGCTTCGGGCCAGCCTGCATTGGGAGAGCGGTGTTTACGTGCCTCAGCCGCAATTTCAGGCCAGTGCTGCAATTGCCGTGCGAGGGTGGCAATCATCAGTCCGGTCAGGCGCGCGGGGATCCAGTTTAGCACATCGTCCAACCGCGCGGCGGCCCAGCCAAACGCCTCATGGCGGGGGGTGCGATAACCGATCATACTGTCGGCGGTGTTGACCATTTTGTAGACGACCAGCCCGGGCAAACCTGCAACTAAGAACCAGAACACGGGCGCGACGACGCCATCTGACAGATTTTCGGCCCCGCTTTCGATTGCGGATCGTGCAACCTGCGCTGGGGTCATATCATCCGTGTCGCGGCTCACGATCATCGACACTGCAACACGGCCTTGGGTGATGTCTTGTTCCAATCCCGTGGCCACGGCGGCGACATGATCACACAGGGATTTTTGGGCAATGAGGATGGCGGTGGCCAAGAGGGTAACGACAAATCCCATGGCGTTTAGGGCGAGGCCCAGACATGCGCCGCCTGATACCAAAACCAGCACCGCAATCAGCCCCTTTTCACGGCGGAACGCCCCGTGGTTCAAGCGGCCATCCAGCAGGCCCACCAGCCGCCCCATAAGGACCGCAGGGTGCGGCAATCGCGCCCAAAGCCAGCGCGGCTCTCCCAGCAGGGCATCAAGGATCAGCGCAGGCACCAGCACACATGCGGTGATCACAGGGCGGCCTCAAGCCTGTCCCAATCCCCGGCGGCGGGCAAGCCAAGGCGAATGTAGGTTTTGGAGTAGGGAAAGATGCGGCTCCAGATCTGGCCGCGCGCCAACCGATCCTGCCAGGCGGCGCAGCCGTCGACCTCATAGAGGCGGAACAGATCCGTGCCACCAACGTAGGTGCCCCCTTTGGCGATGACCAAGGCATCCAATCGCTGGGCATCTGCCGCGAGCCGCGCACGTGTGGCGTTGGCCCAGGCGTGATCCTGCAATGCCTGCGCGCCCACACGCAGGGCGGGGCCGGAAACGGCCCAAGGTCCTTGCCAGTCGCTGAGATGTGAAATCAGGGCCGGGTCGCCAATCGCAAAGCCAAGACGCAGCCCGGCGAGGCCCCAAAATTTCCCGAAGCTTTTCAAAATGACGCAGCCGGGTTGCGTGCTGTGCTGAATGAGACTGTGGGTTGGGCACACATCACAAAAGCTCTCATCGATGATGGTCAGCGGTGAGGTGATGTCGGAGCTGTCCCAGAGACGGCCATCGGGGTTGTTTGGATGCACCAAAACGCGGGCTTCGCAGGGGGCCTTGGATTTGACCTGCCAGCCGCGCGCGCGAAAGGCGGCGGCGTGTTCATTGTAGGTCGGGGGGGTGATTTCCACCCAGCGCGGGTCTGCAAGGGCTGGCATGGCGGCAATCAGCGCCGATGCTCCGGGTGCGGGCAAAATCGCGGCCCCATCCGGGACATTCCAGAATGCGCGCGCCGCATCGACCAAGGCCTGTTGTTCAACCCGGTCCGGCAAAGCAGTCCAATCCAGATCTTGTAGATTCTGAACCGGGTAGGGGATTGGGTTGATCCCCGTGGACAGGTCCACCCACTGGTCGCGGGTGCCGCCATAGGTGGCTATGGCAGTTGAAATATTTCCACCGTGATCGCGCACAACAGCGGGCGCGCTTTCAGCGTTCTTGGACATCGCGGGCCTCAACCATTTCTTCGGTGACCGCTTTCATTGGGCAAATGCGGTATGAAGCAGGGATCACCATAAAGCAAGCGCACGACAACTCCGTGTCACAAACCTTTCGAAATTTGAAACAATAACGAGCCTAGAGGGAGTATTTTACCCCCGCTGGTGGGGGGCGTACCAATCGATCTCCGGGTTGATCGGTTGGATTCGATGTGGGTTTATTGTGTCGTGGCTGAAATGATAGTGGCGAGTGATATGAGCAAAGTTTACCGTCTCGGCAACGCCAGGCCATTGAAACAACGCCCGCGTATAAGCCCACAGATTGGGATAATCGATTAACCGCTTTCGGTTGCACTTGAAGTGCAGGTGATACACCGGGTCAAAGCGCACCAAAGTTGTAAACAGGCGCCAGTCGGCTTCGGTGATTTGATCACCAAGCAGATAGCGATGTTCTGACAACAGACCTTCAAGCCATTCGAGCGTGTCAAACAGGCGGTGTACGGCCGCGTCATAGGCTTCCTGTGTGGTGGCAAAGCCGGATTTGTAGACGCCGTTGTTTACGGTGTCATAGATGCGGGTATTGATCGTCTCAATCGGTTCGCGCAGGGCTTCAGGCCAGTAATCATCATGGTTGCCTGTCAGCCCGTCAAAAGCGGAATTGAACATGCGGATAATTTCGGAGCTTTCGTTTGAGACAATGGTATTTTTCTGTGTGTCCCACAAGATTGGCACGGTGACACGGCCGCTGTAGGTCGGAGCGGCGCGGGTGTACAATTGATGTGCATGCTCTAACCCAAACAGCGTGTCGCCTGTGGCGCCATGGTCATCAGTTTCAAAGGTCCAGCCTTGGCCCAGCATATCCGGATGTACCACGGACACCGTGATGTGATCCGACAGCTGTTTTAACTTGCGAAAAATCAAGGTGCGGTGGGCCCAGGGGCAGGCCAGCGAAACATATAGATGATAGCGCCCGCTCTCGGCGGCAAAGCCTGGCTGGCCTGTAGGGCCTGCGCTGCCGTCTGCGGTGATCCAATTGCGAAACTGTGCCGCGGATCGTTTGAAGGCCCCGCCATGGGATTTGGTGTCGTACCACGTGTCTTGCCAGCGGCCGTCGATTAACAGTCCCATGTCGCGCTCCTTTGCGGTTGTGTTGCCAAGATAGGCGGGGATGGGAGATCTGTGTATGCCCCACGTCGCGCAGGGGGTCTGCGTCTGTGCACAGGTGGTATTGTGCTGCTACGGGGCCGGTGTGTGGGTCGGCTTAAATGACCAAATTTCACGTCGGCGCTGGGATCCTTATAAAATGTTCACTTGATATTATTCTGTTTCGATCCAGTGTTATGGGAACACCACGACGTACGGCCAGAAAGGTCACTGCCATGACAACCTATGTACCAAAAGCAGTCCAAGACGCGCTGGATGAAGCCCGATTGCAGAATTTACGCCGCTCCAGCCGGTTGCGGGTTTGTAGTGAAGACGCAAGTTTTCCGGTGTTGCGCCTTTGGGAGACAGGATTTTCTGTTGAAGAAGAGATCACCCCACAATTGCGCGGGCTGGTCGACCTGTTTGAGGGCACGCGATATCTCTCACAATGTTTGATTGTCGCCTCTGAGGCGGAAGCCGGCGAAATGCGGTATGAGTTCAAGCGCGCGACCCCAGCCGCAGATAAAGCGCCATTGGATTTCTATCGCGCGCCGGAGGCGCCTGTTGCGTTGATCGAAAGCTATAGAAACTGAGGGACCCCCGTGTCGGTTTCATTCTGTTCTGACTACAGATGACGGCAAAAGCGGTGTCAGCCGTTTTACGGCTGCTATCGGGAATGGGCTCTCCATGAGCGCGACGCAGACGCCGCATAGATGTGGCAAGGTGCGGTTTATGGGCGAATTTCTACCGGGGTGCCCAGGGGGACAAGATCCCACAATATTTGCATTTCGGCGTTGGTAACCGCGATGCAGCCTGCTGTCCAATCTCCGGGCAGGGACACTAGGTTTTGTAGGGCATTGGGTTGTCCATGAATAAAGATATCGCCCCCCGGATCCACACCTTCCGCCTTTGCGCGCGCCCGATCCTGAGGGCGCGGATAGTTCAATCCGAGCGACAGGTGATAGGCGCTTTGTCCGTTGCGACGATCCACTTTGAACAGGCCCTCGGGCGTTTTCCCATCGCCTTCCTGTCGCTTGTCACCCGTGGGGGTAAAGCCAAGCGCGATGGGCAAAGTCAGCACGACGGTCTCTTCGACCAGCGCCATCAGCTGCCTGTCAGATTTGTCGATCACCAATCGATCCACCTGTGTCACATCAAGGGGGGTGTCTACCGGTGGCGACGTGTGCAGCTGGTATAGGGCAATCAGACAGGCGAAGGCGGCAATGATCCATCGAATGCGCCGCCATTGCCACATTATTGCAGGTCCGCAAAGGCGGATTTGAGACGCGCGCAGGCGTCGACGACACGGCTGCGCGGGGTGGCGAGATTGAACCGCAGGAAGGTCTCTCCGCCGGTGCCAAACGTGGTGCCGTAGTTGGCTGCGATCTTGGCGTCCTGTTCGACGCGCCGGGTGAATTCTGCGCGCTCCATTCCGGTGCCTGCAAAATCGACCCAAGACAGGTAGGTGGATTGCAGCCGCATCGGAGCAATGCCGGGAATTTCAGCCACGGCGGCTTCGAACAGTTTGGCGTTTTCCTCGACATAACGCGCCTGTGCATCGGCCCAGACGGCGCCTTCGGGCGAATAGGCTGCGGCGGTGGCCAGCTGCCCGACAGAGGCCACTTCGATCGCAAGTGCGGAGAGGCGCGCGGCAAAACGCGCGCGCAGATCGGGATCCGGAATGATCACCTGGCCAGTGTGCAGACCCGCGATGTTGAAGGTTTTTGACGGCGCGGTCAGCACCAGCAGACGGTCGGTGATGTCGGGGGCGGCGTTGGGCATGGGAATATGACGGTGACCGGCAAAGACAAGATCCTGATGGATTTCATCCGAGACCAGCAACAGATCGTGACGTTTTGCAAAATCCGCAACCGCGCGCAGTTCGTCCTGGGTCCAGACGCGGCCACCGGGATTATGAGGAGAACATAGGATGAGCATTTTTTCATTGCCGGTCATTTGTGCGTCGTAGGCAGAAAAATCCATCTCGTAGTGGCCGTCGGTGTTCACCAATGGGCATTCCACCACCTCACGCCCCGCCTGGCGGATGATGCGGGCAAAGGCGTGGTAGACTGGGGTAAAGATCACCACGCCATCACCAGATTGGGTAAAGGTATCCAAGGCAAGACCAACAGCGTTGCACAGGCCTGTGGTGCTGAAAATTTCGCGGGTGTCGATCTGCCAGTTATGGCGGGTTTTCATCCACCATTGGATGGCCGCGCGATAAGGGGTTTCGGCATCCGCGTAACCATAGATGCCGTGTTCGGCCATGGCCTGCATCTTGTCGCGGATGACGTCTGCAACCTGAAAATCACTGTCTGCCACCCACATTGACAACCCGTCGTCAGGCGAAACCCCATAGATGCGCTCCATCTTGTCCCATTTGGTGGAATTGGTGCCCCGGCGGTCGATCAATGCGTCAAAATTCAAAGGTCTGCTCCTTTTGTTGCATATCGGAAGCTATCTGCTTGGCTGGGATCTGCAAGAGGCGTTGCGACATGGGGTACAATGTCCTAAATGCGAGGCATGATACGCCCGATCCTGATCCACCCCGATCCCCGCCTGAAAAAGGTCTGTGCCCCCGTTGATGACATTTCGGATGCGCTGCGCACATTGGCCGATGACATGTTCGAAACCATGTATGACGCGCCCGGCATTGGCCTTGCGGGGCCGCAAATCGGTGTCATGCACCGGGTCATCGTGATGGACTGCAAACGTGAAGACACGGATCCCTCGCGCCCGATTGCCATGTTCAACCCGCGCGTTGTGGCGTCCTCTGACGAAACCAACGTCTATGAAGAAGGCTGCCTGTCGATCCCTGAGCAATACGCCGAAGTGACCCGCCCCAAGGTCGTGGATGTTGAATGGATGGATGTGGACGGCGCGTTGCAGACGGAAACCTTTGATGGGCTGTGGGCGACCTGTGTGCAGCACGAGATTGACCACCTCGAAGGCAAGCTGTTCATTGATTATCTAAAGCCGCTAAAGCGCCAGATGATCACCCGCAAGATGCAAAAACTAAAGCGCGAAATGGCGCGCGGTTAAGGAAACCTGATATGACTGTACGCCATTGCCTGCCTTGGCCTGACAAACGCCTGCGCGCGACCGCAGAACCGGTGACAGAGATCACCGATGAGATCCGTCAGATTTGGACTGATATGATCGAAACCATGGATGCAATGCCGGGTGTCGGGCTGGCCGCCAATCAGATTGGCGTGTTGCAGCGTTTGGCGGTTGTTGATGGATCAAGCGAGCGGGGCCAGGCCGTGCGTATGGCCAATCCCGAGATCCTGCACAAATCGGTTGAGCTGCGCGAACATGACGAAGCCAGCCCGAACCTGCCGGGGGTGTCGGCCAAGATCAAACGCCCCCGCGCCGTAACTGTGCGGTTTATGGATGAAACCGGCGCGATGGTAGAGCGGGATTTTGTGGGCATTGAAGCAACCAGCGTGCAGCATCAGATCGACCATTTGAATGGTAAACTGTACTTTCATCACCTGTCCAAGATGAAGCGCGACATGCTGATCAAAAAGGCGCAGAAGTTTGCCAAACCCAGCGCCTGTGGGTGTTGCTGATGCGCGTTGTTTTTATGGGGACACCGGATTTTTCGGTGCCCGTTCTGGATGCGCTGATCAAAGCGGGGCATGAGATTGCAGCCGTGTACTGTCAGCCCCCACGTCCGGCAGGCCGCGGTAAGAAAGACCGTCCTACAGCCGTCCACGCCCGCGCCGCGGCGTTGGGGTTGGAGGTGCGTCATCCGGTCTCGGTGAAAACGCCTGAGGCCCAGGCCGAATTTGCCGCGCTGAACGCAGATGTGGCTGTCGTTGTGGCCTATGGGTTGATCCTGCCTCAGGCCTTGTTGGATGCGCCGAAATTTGGCTGTTTGAACATTCACGCCAGCCTGCTGCCGCGCTGGCGCGGCGCGGCACCTATTCACCGTGCTATTATGGCCGGGGATTCAGACACCGGCGTTTGTATCATGCAGATGGAGGCGGGGCTGGACACCGGACCGGTTTTGATGCGCGAGGCCACAGCGATTGGCGCAACTGAAACGACGTTGCAGCTGCACGATCGTCTGTCGGACATGGGCGCTGGGCTGATCGTGAATGCGTTGTCTGATCTCGGTGGGTTGACGCCCGAAGTGCAGCCCAAATTGGGGGTGAGCTATGCCGACAAGATCGACAAGGCCGAAGCGCAGATTGATTGGACGCGTGCGGCTGTTGATGTGGATCGCAAGATCCGGGGTTTGTCCCCGTTTCCGGGCGCATGGTGTGAGGTCGCGGGTCAGAGGGTCAAGATTTTGGCCTCGCAATTGACACAGGGCACTGGCGCGGCTGGTGAGGTGTTGGATGACACCACTTTGACTGTGGCCTGTGGCGAGGGCGCGGTAGAGCTTCTGCGCTTGCAGCGGGCGGGTAAAGGTGCGCAGGATCGCGAGGTGTTCCTGCGGGGCTTTGCCATTGAAAAAGGGCAGCAACTGTAACCTAAAAAGAGTCGTATGATATGTTTTTGACCTTGATGGGCACTGTCGTGATTGCGGGCATCATAGGCTATGGCGCGGAGCGCAGCGGCTTTACGTCCAACGGTATTTTGCCATCGATGATCATCTGCATTGGCGGTGCCTTTTTGTTTTTCTTTGTACGTTTGATGTTTGGCATCGGATTTAGCACGCCGGGATGGAACGCCATTGCGGCGTCGGTCGGGGCGTTGATTGTCGTGCCGTTTCGCTGGCGTCGTTGACCGGGAGGGTTGGTATGCCGATTGTCTTGTTGATCATCGTAGGGATTGCAGCGGGGTTTCTTGCCACGCGGATTATGCGGTTGGATACAGATGTGATCACCACGGTTGCTATTGGCATTGCGGGCGCGCTGGTGGGGGGATTTGTATTGCGCTGGCTGATGGCAGCGATGGGGCTGCTGTCTGGATTGGTTGGGGCGGTCTTGGGCGCAGTTGTATTGATTTGGATCTGGCAGCGCTATTTCAAGCGGTAGAGTGCCGGGGCGCTGCCCCGGACCCCGGGGTATTGTGGGCCAAAAAGAAGCCGGCAACGAAACTCCGAGGCGCGCGGGATTAGTCGCGGGCGGGGCGGCTTTTGTAGACGGGGATGTGCCAGCCAAAGGCGATCGATCCGGCGCGCAGGCTCCAGGTGGTGAACGCGCACAGGCATAGGGCTGCGGTTTGGTTGATGTCGAAATAGAGCGCCAAGATGGCCATGCTGGCGCCAGCGAGCGCGCAGGACATGTAAAGTTCGCCCTGTTTCAGCACCAAAGGCACTTCATTGCAGACCACATCGCGCATCAGTCCGCCGAAGGTTCCGGTTGCGATGCCCATTAGGACGACAATCACAGGATGCTGAGTGGTTTCAAGGGTCGCGGCCACGCCTGCTGGAACTGCCACTGCTAAGGCAAAGCTGTCGAGCCAGATCACCCAGGTTTTGCGGCTTTCCAGAAGGTGGGCGGTGCCAAAAATCACCGCGGCGGCGGCGGAGGACCACAGGATGTATGCCGGCGCATCGATCCAGAAGATGGGATGGCGGTCCAACAGAAGATCTCGGAGAGTGCCGCCGCCCACCGCCGTGAGGCAGGCCACAAAGGCAAAGCCAAAGATGTCCAATTGTGCCCGACTGGCCACCAGAGCACCGGTTAGTGCAAAAATCACAACCGATGCGGTGTCGAGGAGGGCGAGGAGGGTCATATTAGGGTTTTGAGGATTTGAAGGGGGCCATGCCTGCGCGGGCCAACTCGTCGGCGCGTTCGTTTTCCGGGTGGCCTGCGTGGCCTTTGACCCATTCCCAGGTGACCTGGTGGCGGGCTTGTGCGGCGTCCAGGCGTTGCCACAGCTCGACGTTTTTCACTGGTTTTTTGGCAGAGGTTTTCCAGCCGTTTTTCTTCCAGCCAAAGATCCAGCTGGTAACGCCATTTTTGACGTATGCGCTGTCGGTCACCACGGTGAGGCTGGAGGGGCGTGAGAGGCTTTCGAGTGCGTGAATGGCGGCCAGAAGCTCCATCCGGTTGTTGGTGGTCTCGGGTTCGCCGCCCTTGAGTTCGCGTTCTTTGACGATTGTCTCGCCATCCATGGCGCGCAAAAGCGCGCCCCAGCCGCCGGGGCCGGGATTTCCGGAGCAGGCTCCATCGGTATATGCAAAAAGTTGTGCCATAGGGGCAGGGATAACCGGGATTGCCGTCTGGGGGCCAGTGTGAATTGGGGTGGCCGCGAGATTTTGTTGTGCCGGGGGGATCAGCTGCGTTCGGCCGCAAGGCGTCCCGCGATCAATGCAAGCAGGCCTGCAAAGCTGCGATTGAGCCAGAGCATGGCGCGCGTATTGGTCATGAACAGGGTGCGGGCCTGCGCGGCACACAGGCCATAGAGCGCAAAGATCACAAAGGTAAGGGCCATAAAGACCCCGCCCAACACGAGCATTTCCGCCGTTGCCGTATGTGGCGTGCCGCTGAGAAAGGGGGGGAGCAGGGCAAGGAAAAAGATCGAGAGCTTGGGGTTGAGGAGGTTGAGCAGAGCAGCGCGTCGGGCGATGCGCAGGCCGTTTTGGTGTGTGCGCGCTGCGGGGTTGGCGGTGGTGATATTCAGCGCGCCATCCTGGCGCAGAGCTTGCCAGGCGAGCCACAGCAGATAGGCCACGCCGGCCCATTTGAGAATCTGGAATAAAACAGCGCTGCTGTGCAACAGTGCTGCCACGCCAAGCGTTGCGGCCAAAAGATGTGGCACAATGCCGAGCGTGCAGCCCAGAGATGCCCAAAGGGCGGCGCGCCGGCCCCAGCCCAGACCGGTGGCCAGCGTAAACACCACACCGGTTCCGGGTATCAGCACCACAACGAGGGTGGTCACTAAGAACTGTGTCGAAATCATCCGCGCGTCCTGTGTTTTGGTGCGGATATGATAAAGGGCACAGGGAAAACGTAAAGGAGCTATGTTAGCGGGCCGGGGCGCTTTCGCGTAGAACGCGGGGGACTTTGAATTCAACTTTCTCTACAGCGGTTTCGACCAGCTCTACTGTGACATTATAGCGGGCTTTGAAGGCATCGATGACTTCGTTTACCAACAGTTCGGGCGCCGAAGCCCCGGCTGTGATGGCGACTGAAGTGATGCCATCGAGTGCGCGCCAATCGATGTTTTCGGCACGTTGGACCAATTGGGCATAATTGCAACCGGCCTTGGCACCGACTTCGACCAGGCGCCGCGAGTTTGATGAATTGGGGGCGCCGACGACCAGCAGCGCGTCAGCTTTGGGCGCGACAGCCTTTACTGCGTCCTGACGGTTGGTGGTGGCATAGCAGATGTCTTCTTTGTGCGGGCCGATAATTTTGGGAAAGCGTGCCTCAAGCGCTGCGATGATGTCTTTGGTGTCATCGACGGACAGCGTGGTTTGAGTGACAAAGGCGATCTGATCGGGGTTGCGCACAGTGACCTCGGCCACATCTGCTACGGTTTCCACCAGCAGGACCTCACCATCGGGGAGCTGGCCCATGGTGCCGATGGTTTCCGGGTGGCCTTTGTGGCCGATCATGATCATCTGTAGCCCGTTTTCGGCGTGACGCTGCGCTTCGATGTGGACTTTGGAGACCAGCGGGCAGGTGGCGTCGACGTAGACCATATTGCGGGTTTCCGCGGCGGCCGGTACGGATTTGGGCACTCCGTGGGCCGAAAAAATCACCGGGCGGTCATCGGGGCATTCATCCAGCTCTTCGACAAAGATCGCGCCTTTGTCGCGCAAGGAATCGACCACGAATTTATTGTGCACGATTTCATGGCGCACATAGACAGGGGCCCCCCATTTGGTCAGCGCCATTTCAACAATTTTGATGGCGCGATCAACGCCCGCGCAAAATCCACGGGGGGCTGCCAGAAACAGGGTCAGTTCGGATTTGGTCATGATGTGGTGTCTCCTTGGTTCTGAGAGGTAAGCGCTTCGGCGGCTCAGGTCCAGCGGCGGGCGGGGCTGTCATGTCAGAATTTCGGACTGGCCTTAGGAATCCTTGGGGCCAAACGGCACAGGGCCCCGAAATCGGAGCCCTGATGAGGTAGCTTTTATGAGGATGGCTTACTGGCCCGATGCGACCGAAAGCCCATCTTCGGTTGGCATTTCGCGCGGGGGGCGGCCAATGACATCTTTGAGTTCTTCCAACTCGATGAAATTGTCGGCCTGACGACGCAGTTCGTCTGATATCATTGGGGGCTGGCTGCGGATGGTCGAAACCACGGACACGCGCACGCCCTGGCGTTGAAGGCTGGCAATCAGTGGACGGAAATCACCATCGCCTGAGAACAGCACAATGTGATCTACGCGCGGGGCCAGTTCCATGGCATCGACTGTGAGCTCGATGTCCATGTTGCCTTTGACTTTGCGACGCCCCATGCTGTCGGTGTACTCTTTGGCGGGTTTGGTGACCATGGTGAAGCCGTTGTAGTGCAGCCAATCAACCAGCGGTCGGATTGGAGAATATTCATCATTCTCCAGAAGTGCGGTATAGTAGAAAGCGCGCAACATCTTACCACGGCGCATAAATTCTTGCCGCAGAAGTTTGTAGTCTATATCGAACCCCAGAGCTTTGGCAGCGGCATAAAGATTCGACCCATCAATGAACAGCGCAAGCCGTTCGTCTTTATAAAACATAAACATGTCCTTCCGGTATAACCCGCGTCGCGCTTAGTCCGTGAGTGAGTGCTTAAATTTCAGCGAGGCGGATATGCATAACTTAAATTTATTACTGTCTGCCGCAAGTGTATCATCTTTGTGAAATAGGGTCAAAAATGAAAGAAACTCGGACAAACCTGCTCATCGCTCTCGGTGGAAACTTGCCAGTTGATGGAAGTCCGCCCCAATCCACGTTGGCGCAGGCCATCGCCGCACTTGTAGATGATAGGCTAGAAATTTTATCTATTTCAAGGTTTTACAAGACGCCATGCTTCCCTGCCGGGGCGGGGCCTGACTATGTAAACGCGGTTGTTTCGGCGCATTCCGACTATTACCCTCAGGAATTATTGGAGCGCCTCCATGAGGTGGAAGCATTTTTTTCGCGCGTGCGTGAACAGCGTTGGGGAATGAGAACGCTGGACTTGGATCTGTTGGCATTTGGGGAAATGGTCCTGCCAGATTGCGCGGAATACGAGAGATGGCGAAATTTGCCAGCTGAAACGCAGAAAGAGCAGGCCCCAGAGGAACTGATTCTACCGCACCCGCGGATCCAGGACCGGAGCTTTGTTTTGATTCCTTTGTGTGATGTGGCCGCCGGGTGGCAGCATCCAGTTTTGCACAAAACAGCGCGAGAGATGCGTGATGCGCTGCCGCGATCGGATATTTCTTCGGTTGAGGCGCTTTAAACGCTTGACAGAAGTGCAATGGACGCTTGCCCCCGGGTCATTTTGGGCTTACATGGTTCACCTCTGGATCCACATTCATTGGAGAGTCGCCCATGGCCCGCGTTACGGTTGAAGACTGCGTAGACAAGGTTCCCAACCGCTTTGAACTGGTGATGCTGGCTGCGCATCGCGCCCGCGAAATCTCGGCCGGTGCAGAGCTGACAGTTGAGCGTGATAACGACAAAAACCCTGTCGTATCGCTGCGCGAGATCGCGGACGAAACGCAAAGCACCGATGCATTGCGTGAACGTCTGATCGAAAGCAATCAGACCCAGATTGAAGTGGATGAGCCGGAAGAAGATTCCATGGCTCTGCTGATGGGCTCTGAAAACGATAAGCCCGAAGCCGACGATATGTCGGAAGAAAAACTGCTGCGCGCGCTGATGGAGGCCCAAAGTCAGGGCTAAGCGTCACGCTATCTAAAGACAAAGGTGCGGACTACTCATGATTTCTGCTGACGATCTGATCGAGCTGGTCCGCACCTACAACCCCAAGACAAACGCAGATAAGCTGGCCGATGCTTTTGAATTTGGCGAGCAGATGCATGAGGGGCAGTTTCGCCATTCCGGCGAACCCTATTTTACCCATCCCGTTGCCGTTGCCGCGATCCTGACCGAACAGCGTCTGGATGATGCGTCCATTATTACGGCGCTGCTGCACGACACCATCGAAGATACCAAAGCCTCATATGAGGAAGTTTCCGAACGGTTTGGCGAGGAAGTTGCCAAGCTTGTGGATGGTGTGACCAAGCTGACCAATTTGCAGCTGTCCAGTCGCGAAACAAAACAGGCAGAAAATTTCCGCAAGCTGTTTATGGCCATGTCCAAGGACCTACGGGTGATCTTGGTGAAATTGGCTGACCGTTTGCACAACATGCGCACGATCAAAGCGATGCGCCCGGAAAAGCAGGCGCAAAAAGCGCGCGAAACCATGGATATCTACGCTCCGCTGGCTGGCCGTATGGGGATGCAGTGGATGCGCGAAGAGCTGGAAGATTTGGCGTTTCGGGTGCTGAACCCCGAAGGTCGCCAGTCGATCATCCGCCGCTTTGTCACTTTGCAGCGCGAAACCGGCGATGTCATCCACCGGATCACTGGTGATATGCGGCTTGAACTGGAAAAAGCCGAGATTGATGCCGAGGTGTTTGGGCGCGCCAAAAAGCCCTATTCGATCTGGCGCAAGATGCAGGCCAAGGATCAGGGCTTTTCCCGTCTGTCTGATATCTATGGATTTCGGGTGATCACCAAATCCGAAGAAGACGCCTATCGCGCGCTGGGGGCTATTCACCAGCGCTGGCGGGCCGTGCCGGGCCGGTTCAAAGATTACATCAGCCAGCCAAAATCCAACGGCTATCGTTCGATCCACACCACGGTGTCGGGGCGCGATGGGAAGCGGGTTGAGGTGCAGATCCGCACGCGGCAAATGCATGATGTCGCCGAAACGGGCGTCGCGGCCCATTGGTCCTACAAAGACGGCGTGCGTTCCGGAAACCCATTTGCGGTGGATCCGGCCAAATGGATTTCGTCGCTGACTGAACAGTTTGATGCCGAAGATGATCACGATGAGTTCCTCGAAGCGGTCAAGCTTGAGATGTATTCGGATCAGGTGTTCTGTTTCACGCCCAAGGGGGATGTGACCAAGCTGCCCAAGGGGGCGACGCCGATTGATTTTGCCTATGCCATCCATACACGTATCGGGCACGCCTGCGTCGGGGCCAAGATCGACGGCATTCGCGTGCCCTTGTGGACGCGCCTGCGCAATGGTCAGTCCGTTGAGGTGATCACCGCCGAAGGGCAGACGCCGCAGGTCAGTTGGCTGGAAATCGCAACCACCGGCAAGGCGCGCACGGCCATTCGTCGTGCGTTGCGCGAAGCAGACCGTGAACGTTTTGTGAAACTCGGGCATGAATTGGCACGCTCGGCGTTTGAGCACGTCGGGCGCAAGGCGACCGATAAGGCGCTGGAAACCGCCGCGCGTGCCCTGCGGGTCGGCACGGTGCATGACCTGCTGTCACGCCTTGGTGCCGCGGAACTGACGGCCCATGATGTGGTTCAGTCGGTCTATCCGGAAATAATATCGGGCGAAGGTGAAGAGATTTCGCCGCGCCGCGCTGTGATTGGCTTGCAACCGGGGCAGAGCTTTGAGCGCGCCGCGTGCTGCCAGCCGCTGCCGGGTGAACGTATTATTGGCATCACCCACCGGGGGCGTGGTGTTGAAGTCCACGCTGCGGATTGTGATGCATTGAGCGCGTTTGAGGCGCAGCCTGCTCGCTGGGTTGATGTGAACTGGCATGCGGGCACCCACCCTGCGGCCTATGCCACGACGGTTGAGCTGACCATCGGCAATGATGCGGGCGTTTTGGGACGCATCTGCACATTGATCGGGGAGAAAAAGGCAAATATTTCTGATCTTGAATTTTTGGATCGGAAACCAGACTTTTACAGACTAGTGGTTAATGTAGAACTGCGAGATGTGGAACAGCTGCATTCTCTGATGTTGACCTTGGAGGCCGAAAGTGATGTCGCTGCTGTTTCCAGATTTCGGGCCAAACCCGAAAGGCCGGACTGGAAGGGGTAACTGGGGCAGACTATCAAGGCTCAAGTTGAAAGGGACGTCGAACGTTGGTCTTTAAACGCCGGGATAAGCGTTCGCTTTTACGAGTAATTGCGGACTTCCTCTGGCCGCGTGGCGGCTGGGGCAGGGCGTTTTTGTACGTCAAACACCGGGTACGCCGTCTACCAGACTCCCCAGAACGCATTGCACGAGGTGTCTGGGTTGGCGTGTTTACCACCTTTACGCCGTTTTATGGTATTCACTTTGTCATCGCCGCGATCATGGCGCGGTTGATGAACGGCAACATTCTTGCCGCGCTCAGCTCCACCTTTTTTGGCAATCCGCTCACCTATGTGCCCATTGGAGTGATTTCACTGCAGACGGGCCATTGGGTGCTGGGCACCGAATTTGATGAAACGGTTGATGCATCACTGGTGTCAAAATTCATGGCTGCGGGCGGAGATTTGAAAAACAATCTATTTTCGCTGTTCACCAATCAGCCCGTCGACTGGACGGGGTTGCTCTTATTTTGGAAAGAAGTGTTCTACCCCTATATGATTGGGGGGCTGCTGCCGGGCGTTGTCGCGGGCACCATCGGTTACGTGGTGTGCCTGCCCTTGATCCGGGCCTATCAGCAGCGTCGCCGGGCCAAGATTAAGGCCAAGTTTGAAGCCATCAAACAGGCCGCCGCGCAAGTTGAGCTGGAACCGCATCCCGTATCTCCCCAAGAACCCTCGCCGCCCAATCCGGCCCCCCTGCGCAACGCCAACTGATCTGACACGCGCCTCATGTTTTGGAGCGTAGATAACGTTGGGGTAAAGTGGGGGCCGTCGAGGCGGCATTCATGACGGGCAGCGCCCTGCACGTGTTCTTGTTTGAACCTGTTGTTGGCACGGCCGCATTGTGCCCATGCAATTTCAATCTTGCCCTTCCGGTGGTGTCACGCCAAGGATTGCTGGAAACGACCTATCTGAGAGGCTCACCATGGCTGACACTCCTTTGCGCCTTGGCGTCAACATTGATCACGTAGCGACCCTGCGCAATGCCCGTGGTGGCGCGCTGCCGGATCCCGTGCGCGCTGCGAAACTTGCAGAGGCTGCGGGCGCAGATGGCATCACTGCGCATCTGCGCGAAGATCGCCGCCACATCCGCGACGAAGACATCACAGCCTTGATGGATCAGCTTGCAGTGCCGCTAAACTTTGAAATGGCGGCCACCGAAGAAATGCAGGCCATTGCTCTGCGTCACACACCCCATGCCGTGTGCATCGTGCCGGAAAAACGCGAAGAGCGCACAACCGAAGGGGGGTTGGACGTGGCCCGTGAAGAAAATAAACTGGCCCATTACATTGCACCGCTTCGGGATGCGGGATGCCGCGTGTCGATCTTTATCGGTGCGGATCAAAAACAGATCGAAGCCGCCCATCGCATTGGCGCCGAAGTGATTGAGCTGCACACGGGAGCCTATTGCGATGCCCATGCCGAAGGGGATTTTGACACCCGCGACCGCGAACTTGCGGCGTTGAAAGAGATGTCCGCTTTTGCGCATGATCTGGGGCTTGAGGTGCACGCAGGCCACGGGCTGACCTACGATACGGTGCAGCCAATCGCAGCCTTTCCAGAGGTGCGTGAACTGAACATTGGCCATTTCCTGATTGGCGAAGCGGTGTTTCGGGGGTTGGATCCGGCGATTGCCGAAATGCGCCGCCTGATGGACGCCGCGCGCAGCTGATGGGCTGGGAATGGGCGGCGCTCTGGCTGGCCTGGGTTGTCGCCGCAGGCAGTCCGGGACCAGCCACGCTGTCCATTGCGGGCACCTCGATGAACACCGGGCGCCAGGCGGGGCTGGTGTTTTCTTTGGGCATTCTGGCAGGCTCTGCCACCTGGGGGTTGGCTGCCGCTGCGGGCTTGAGTGCGGTGATGCAGGCCAATGTCTGGCTGTTTGAGATCCTGCGCTATTGTGGCGCCGCCTATCTGTTGTTTCTGGCGTTGAAATCCCTGCGATCGGCCTTGTCGTCACAGGCGGTATTGCAGCAACGCACCTATCACGGCAGCGACAGGGCGGTGTTTGTACGTGGAGCCTTGATCCACCTGACCAATCCCAAAGCCATTCTGGCCTGGGGGTCGATTTATTCGTTGGTTTTGCCAGCCACAGCCGTGACAGCCGAAGTTTTTGGGTTGTTTGCCTATTTGTACAGTGGTTCCATCGTCGTCTTTCTCGGATACGCCGTGCTGTTTTCCTCGCCCAAAGTGGTCGCGGTCTACACCCGGCTGCGCCGGGGATTTGAGCTGGTCTTTGCGGGGGTCTTTGGGGGTGCCAGTCTGAAAATTCTGACTGCGCAGCTCGGGGGATAACAGCACGTGGTGCAAGAGCGGGACTTCGCGCCGCATTAGCCATCTGGAACCTTGGTAAACGCCATTCAATAACGTCACTGGCCGCGCGATGCAAAAATGCCTTGTGGGGGGACGGAAACGCACCCATTTGTAAAGCGCTCCCGACACCGTGGTTGCTCATCCCGCGCTGCAAGGAATGTCTGAAGTGAGGCCAAAGTGTTGGATGTTCTAGCTGCAAGCGCAAACATCACAGATTTTTCCGCGTGCGCATCATCTCGAGTACTGTAATGCAGAGCAAAGTGCGGGCATTTATGCAAGGCGCAGAAAAATTTCGTTCGGCACTGAGCGAGACGCGGACAAAGCGTGTCACTTGGGCAGGTCAAATCAATCGCCGCTTTCCGGTTTGACAGCCACATCCATACTACCTATGGTAATGTTATTGTTCTCGTCTCTCCTAAGGTGGGCGTCGAGACTGCCTAGCTTGCGTTGACAATACGCCGTGCGCAGACCTGAGAATATTTTAAGTCGCTTCTAATTCAAGCATTGGTGGAAATTGTTATACGATTTTGACTTCAGATTGCCTTCAATGCGTACGGATCCCGTACAGCAAACAAAAGGCATGGCTCGTGGTCAGTGCATGATTGCAGCAAAGGCGCGCGTTGCAGAGTTTTTGAATTTGTTTGGCGCCGAAGTAATCGGTGAGTCTTTCGTTCCAAAAGTACAAACCTTCCTATTAGAGATATGCAATTCGAACTGCTCTCGGGCCATCTAGACGTCGAGATGTTGCCATGCGTCGGTCAGGATGCTTCACTTTACTGCTATGCATGTATCTCATCGGATCGGCGCGCATATGCGCTCATCGACCCGTTCAACGTACAAGAAGCAGACATGTTGGCTGATCTCTATGATTTGGATGTACGTCAACTCGTCTGGGACGAAGCCCCGGAGAGTAACGCCAATGCTCCCTATCTGGTTTCTTTTGAGAAAAACGACCTATTTGATAGCCTCTTATTGGCCCAGACGGCTTTCAGACCGGCGGGGATCTGGGACCGCCAATCCCCGTTTGTAATCGTTTCGGACGAGTCACCGGAACACGTCGCCAAAGCCCTTCAGGACTGGTTAAGGCCAGCCTTGGAGGCAAGCGATACGACCCCATATCTACGCTTTTGGCAGGGCGGAACCGCGGTTGCTCTTATGCTAAGCGGCGACATGGTCCAGGCCAATTTTCCAGGCGATCTTGTGCTGGGAATAGGACCTCCAAAACAACGAAGGAGGCTGAAGCTCTCACTCGGTACCTCCTCAGACGTAGCACCTGTCCATCAATTAAAGATTTCGAAGACAGGGCAATCGGCAATTTCCACAGCACATCGTGCAACGCATCACCTTACACTGGCCGTCGACCTACACGATGTGTCTGATCCCTTCGATAAATTGCATCTACTCATTAGAAATAGCTTTATTCTTGGAGATCATGGCGGTTTGCAGGGTAACAAGTTCGAGCCTCTGCTCTCAAACCTGAGTTATGACTACGGCTGGGGGTTCATGTATGACCTCCAATATCCTGCTCTCGCACGCCTCCTCGAGCAAGTGGGACGCTTGACGCCGGTGCATGTTCGGGCGTTGCTCACACAATGGGATGACTTCATGACATCCCACATCGGAGCTGCGAGCGCGCAACGGGAAAATACGAGATTACTTGCCTGCCGCGCATTGTCGAAAAGAGAACGCAGCACAGCCAAAGTTACGATGCAAGACCTCGCCACAATCGATCCAGAAAAGAAAAAATTGCACAGCGAAAGCATGTGGAACCGTATACTTTATCAATGGGAACAGTATTTTGCACCTATAGAAAGTGATGACTTTGATTGCCGTACGCTTTGCCTTCTTGCCTATTGCACTGGGCAATTCATGATGCAGGATCCCTTACGTCGCGCGCGCATAGAATCCGTGTTCAAACGCCCCCTGCCGGTTATTGCGGTGGTCGAAAATGGGTGACGAAACACAATGCTGCATTCTGCAAGACTACATTGCAGTTGTTGGCACTAGCCAGGATTTTGGTTTGCTCTACAGCATTGCACAGCATCCAAGGCAACTCGCCCGCGCAGCGGTCAACAACCTGTCTGGGATTGAACAGATCTTTTCAGGTGGAATGATGGCTTCGGGCAATCCCAATAGCGGTTCCCGGGTAATCGAAGATGGTATTGCGCAGATGGAACGCAATACAGATTTCGCAAACAAAATGATGTTTGCAGCCCAAGGCATTCGCGGACTTCGGACCAATTCCGGTGGTGCCGATTTCAAAACGCTCATTTATTTCAACACCGGCTATACTGCGCAGCAGCGCGCAGCGATCGAGTCGGCAGCGAAAACGCATGCCAGCCCCGGACGCACATTCGCGATCAATTCAACAAGTCGCCTTATTCAACTGATCAATGAACCCCATTTTGCGGGTCGCACCTGTGATCGTCGAATTCGCCGAATTGACATCTATACCCATGGGTTGCCGGATGACCTTGCTTTTGGATATGAGGGCCCTTTGGCAGCGCAACAATCCTTTACAGCTGCCCACGCTGTCCAACTTGACCCGGATCGCTTCGATTTAGTCGACAAGGAGGCTTCGATCTACTCGTGGGGCTGTCGGACCGCTATCACCACTGGCGGGAGCACGGGCGGTTTGGCACAAGACCTGGCGAATGCTACGAAAGCCACGGTCCATGCCTATGCACGTCGCACCAGCTATTCACAGACGTGGAATACAGGTGGCCAATCTGCTGAAGAGGCTGGCTTAACTGAAATTACCAGTGAGGGCAGCCGAGTGTTGTGGCACTCAGACGGTGCAATGCGCGGCGTTGTCGAAGGCGACAGTCCCGCAGAAAACCCGTCTGGCCGCTTCACATTCAGACCGGGTGGTGAAGAATGAAATCTAGGATTGCACTTGGTGTTGCTGGAATAGGCCTCTGTGGGGCTATTTGGCTTTTCTCCGAAAGGATACTGTCTGCTATGAGTTGGACGGATATGGGGCTCGACGGAGCTGAGATAATAGCAGGGTTGCGCTCGGACTTAGCGGCCAGAAAAACCGGAGTGCTGCGCAGCGAGATACCCTGCATGAAGGAGCAGGTCGCGCTTGATTTGTCGTTGCATCTGACAGGTTACCTGCCGAGGGGCGAAGATGTGATAATGAAGGTTCGTGTCACGGGAGGGCAAACCATGTTCGATCAGGTCTACCTGGGTCCAGTGGTGCCAGAAATCCGTGTCGATGCGGCTCCGTTGTGCCTGGATGAGGTCGGGCCGCTGAAAGATACGGACACGGCCGCTTTTGCCTACCTAAACATCACATTCTACGATCTTGAGGCCAACCAATTCCAGAACTTTGGAAGCGAGGATGCAGACCCAATCTTGGCTTGGCAGGACATCAATGTCGAGCTGTTAGAACTCCCACAGAAAAGCCGCTCTCAAGGCGTAACACAATTAAGGGTCGCTCCTGCAATGTAAGCGGAGAAGGCACTCTGATACGTGCACGCTTCAAAAACACCGCGGTCGTGGGCGGCGACTTTTTTGTGCGCGAATTATTCCGTTGTTCTCGAAATCTGTTCGAATCTCTGGCGTTGGTGGTGCCGTCCTGTATCGCCCTAACATACCCAAGAGATGACACCTTTGAGTTGACGAAGTTTGATGTTTAGTTCCCAGAACGGATTTCCCGACGTGGCTGGAGCCGGGGAGAACATAGCGTTAAAACGGGTAATAATTCTTCCAGAATGGCGTTTTGGCGTTCATATGGGGTCGCCCGCGCTGTTTTGCTCGTGGGGACATTTCTGCGCTGCAGCTGCACGCCTATTTTGGAACAAATATTTTATGCTGACTTTGAAAATACGCATATTGCGAACTTGATATGCGTGTTGTCACTGTTTTGTTGGGGCTGTGGGTGTGCGCGCCTGCCATTTCGCAAGGCGTAGCGTAGCAGCGAAGGGGGTATCGTGACTGATCTGGGTGGGGTTTGTAGGTCAATCTCAACCGTCTGAGGGCGTCTCTCGCTTTGCCAAACCTTGACTTAAGCGTGCAGTCCCCGCATGTAGCCCCGAACCCAGTTAGTGATCTTGGAGAGCCTGATGGCCGCCAAAGCGAAGACCGGCAATTCCATTGTCGAGACCATCAAGACCATTGTTTATGCGCTTTTGATAGCGGGCCTGTTCCGCACCCTGTTTTTTCAACCGTTCTGGATCCCATCGGGTTCGATGAAGGAAACGCTGTTGATCGGTGATTTCCTGTTTGTGAACAAAATGGCCTATGGCTACTCGCACGCTTCCTGTCCAACGGTACGTGTGCCGCAGCTTGGGGTGAACGTGGACGCCGAAGACATCTGTGGATTTCTGGACGGTGACAACACGCGCCTGTTTGGCTCAGATCCTGAGCGTGGGGATGTGGTGGTGTTCCGTCATCCGGTGCATGGGTCAGATTACATCAAACGTTTGGTTGGTCTGCCCGGTGACAAGATACAGGTGAAAAACGGTGTGCTGCTGATCAATGGCACGGCTGTGAAACTGCAGGATGACGGCAGCTTTGAGGAACTCTATGAACCCCAAGGTCCGCAACGATCGGCACCGCGCTGTGAAAACGGTCCGGTTGGTGTGGGCGGTCTCTGCAGCAAGTCGCGTCAGATTGAGACATTGCCCAATGGCGTGTCTTATGCGGTGCTGAACATTGGCAACCAGGCGATGGACCACACCGGTGTGTATCAAGTGCCCGAAGGCCATTTCTTCTTTATGGGGGATAACCGGGACAACTCTACCGACAGCCGTCTGCCGCAATCCGCTGGGGGCGCTGGATTTGTTCCATTGGAAAACCTGATTGGCCGCGCTGATCGCATTATGTTCTCGTCGGCGGGACGTTCGATGCTGTTCTTCTGGACGTGGCGTGCTGATCGTTTCTTTAAGGCAGTCGAGTGAAACTCTCAAAAGAACTTCGCGCGTTTGAACAACGCATAGGCCACAAATTTGACCGCCCCGAGTTGTTGATGCGGGCCGTCACCCATGCGTCCGTTTCATCGACCACGCGGGAAGATAACCAGCGTTTGGAGTTTCTGGGGGACCGGGTGCTGGGATTGGTGATGGCCACTGCATTGTTGGAACATGACCGTAAAGCCAGCGAGGGTCAGTTGGCGCCGCGTTTTAACGCCTTGGTGCGCAAAGAAACCTGCGCCGAAGTTGCGCGCGACATTGATCTGGGCGCGGTGCTGAAACTGGGCCGTTCTGAAATGCTGTCGGGCGGCCGTCGCAAGCAGGCGTTGCTGGGGGACGCGATGGAGGCGGTGATTGCTGCCGTTTACAAAGATGCTGGTTTTGAGGCCGCACAAGCGCTGATTATTCGTCTGTGGAAAGACAAGGTCGCCAGTGTCGAAACAGACGCACGCGACCCAAAAACGTCGTTGCAGGAATGGGCGCAAGCGCGGGGCCAGAAGCCGCCAAGCTATGTTGAAGTCACCCGCAGTGGTCCCGATCACGCGCCGATCTTTACCATTGCGGCCCGTCTGGACACGGGCGCCGAAGCACAGGCGACAGCCGGATCAAAACGTCAGGCGGAACAGGCCGCGGCACAGGCGCTTCTGGCGCAGCTGGACGCAAGTTGAACGCCAGACCTAACCTAAGACATTAAAATAGTTCCGAGGGGGGAACGGCCCATTGTATCTGGGCGCAAGGGGGAGAGCCCCTCTACCCCTTCACTGCAAAACTGGCCTCTGGCCGTTTTGTCCAAATTCGTGTAGGGCTGTGACCCTGCCAAGCGGGATCAACAGATATGACAACACGCGCCGGATTTATTGCCCTGATCGGGGAACCCAACGCTGGGAAATCCACTCTGACCAACCATATGGTCGGGGCCAAAATTTCGATCGTCACCCATAAGGTGCAAACCACCCGCACGCGGATTCGCGGTGTGGCGCTGGAGGGCGACGCACAGCTGGTGTTTATCGACACGCCCGGCCTGTTCCAGCCGCGTCGCCGTCTGGACCGCGCAATGGTTGCTGCTGCGTGGGGGGGGGCTGCCGATGCCGATGTCGTTGTCCTGATGATTGAGGCCCACCGAGGTGTCACCGAAGGTGTTGAGCGTATTCTGGAAGGTCTCGAAGAGATCGGTAAGGACCGGACTGTGGCACTGGCGATCAACAAGATCGACAAGGTTCAGGCCGAAGTCCTTCTGGCGCTGACCAAAGAGCTGAACGAGCGCTATAATTTTGCTGAGACCTTTATGATTTCTGCCGAACGTGGCCATGGCGTGGATGCGTTGCGCAAATGGCTGGCGGCTGAACTGCCCGAAGGTCCGTGGCTGTATCCCGAAGATCAGATCGCTGACCTGCCCATGCGCATGATTGCGGCGGAAATCACCCGTGAAAAACTGACCCTGCGTCTGCATCAGGAACTGCCGTACCAGCTGACGGTCGAAACTGAAAACTGGGAAGAGCGCAAGGACGGTTCGGCCAAGATTGATCAGGTTGTTTATGTCGTCCGTGACGGCCACAAAGGCATCCTGCTGGGCAAACGGGGTGAAACCATCAAGGCCATCGGTCAGGCATCGCGCGTTGAGCTGGAAGAGTTCCTTGGTCGAAAGATCCACCTGTTCTTGCAGGTAAAGGTGCGCCCGAACTGGCTTGACGAAAAAGAGCGCTATTCTGAAATGGGCCTCGAATTCAAAGACGGCAACGTCAGCTAAACCGCCGCGCCTGTCGCCTGGTCGCAACCCTTTGTCAGGGGCTCCTATCCGAGCCTCTGGCGCCAGCGTAGAGAACCCCCATGCCCCGATTGACCGCCGAATTTTGGGTGCAGGCCTATCTGACCCGCTTGCGTCTGTATGACATTCCCGCCTTTGTCACCGCCCATGGTGACAATACGGCCGGTGCGGTTCTGGTGAAGTTGAACACGCTGGACGGACAGGCAACGGCGTTTCACCGCACGTATGATTTGATGAGTGGTGATCGCAAATGGGACGAATTGGCCCGCGGCGCTGAACCGGATGTGGACCAGTCGATCTCGCGGCAGCAGGGGTTTGACCCCGATTTGTGGGTGATCGAAGTTGAAGACCGCGCCGGGCGGCATCTGCTGGATGAACCGGGACTGGAATAGCTGTTCCTTCCTGTTACATTTCAGATCAAAGGTTCAAAGTAATCGCAAATCCTGACAAACGGTGACTGTGGCGATGGAATGGCGGGATCAGGGGATACTATTGCGCAGTCGCCGCCATGGGGAATCGGCTGCGATTATCGATGTGTTCACACGGGACCACGGGCGCGCCAGCGGCCTGGTGCGCGGGGGGGCAGGGCGAAAGCTGGCGCCGATTTTGCAACCCGGAGCGCAGATTGAATTGACCTGGCGCGGACGGCGTGAAAACCTGCTTGGCACGTTTCACGTGGAGCCGCTGCGTAGCCGCACTGTATCTGCCCTCTCGGATCGGGTGTCGCTGGCCGGGCTGAACGCCGTGACTGCATTGTTGTTGTTCTGTCTTCCGGAGCGCGCGCAACAGATTGAATTGTATGAAAACACTGAATTCCTACTGGACCTGTTGGAGCATCCTGAGGTCTGGCCACTGGCCTATCTGAAATGGGAGGTTCAGGTGCTGGAAGAGATGGGTTTTGGCTTGGGGCTCGACAGTTGCGCTGTCACTGGCGTGACGCAGGATCTGGTGTTTGTTTCGCCAAAATCCGGGCGCGCGGTGTCGCGTCAGGGAGCGGGGGAGTGGGCTGATCGCCTGCTGCCTTTGCCGCCGGTACTACGCGGGGTGGGCGATGGGTCAGACACCGAAATACTGGAATCCCTTCAGACTACAGGGTATTTTCTTGAGCATCGCTTGGCTCCAAGTCTGGGTAACCAGCCTGCACCGGTGGCACGTCAGCGATTTCTTGAGGCTCTGGCTCGGCGGTTGTAAAGACCATATTCACACCCGTGCTGTCGCGCAGAATCAGCGTTTTGTCGAGCACCTCAGATTCTGTCATGCGCAATAGAACCTGTAGGAAGTAGTGTTCCAGCTCGTGGGTGTCACACTCCAGATTGCTGCGTCGCAGCCCGTCGATGTTAAACCAAGGATAGGGTGAGGTCACCTCTCCCTGAAAACTGTTGCACGGCCCGACGCCTTGCAACGCGCCACCCGGCTCCAGAAACAGCGAAGCAGGGGCATCAAATGGCGTGCCGTTGATTTCGGTGAGGGTCCACAACTGACCGGCCGCGCCATGGGCAGATAGGGTTTCATCGCGCGCGCAGGCTGAGAGCGAAAGGCAGAACAAGGCAATCAGAAAACGGGTCATGGGTTTGCTACTCGGAAACAAAGGATGTGGGGTACCTGTGCATCCAGCTTTCATTAACCATTGTCAATTCGCGCGACCACATGTGACCGCCGTGCGATGCAGACAGGCCACGAAAAAGGCCCGGTTCTGCGCCGGGCCTTATGGTTTTTTTGGATTTTGGAGCAGATCAGCCGAGCAGGCGGCGCGCGATCACTTGCGCCTGAATTTCGGCGGCCCCTTCAAAGATATTCAGGATACGGGCGTCACACAATACGCGGGAAATCTTGTATTCCAGTGCAAAGCCGTTGCCGCCATGGATCTGCAAGCCGTTGTCGGCCGCAGCCCATGCCACACGTGCCCCGAGAAGCTTGGCCATGCCAGCCTCAAGGTCGCAGCGACGATCGTGGTCTTTTTCCCAGGCCGAGAAATAGGTCAGCTGGCGGGCGATCATGATTTCCACCGCCATCATCGCCAATTTGCCTGACACACGGGGGAAATTGATCAGGCTTTTGCCGAACTGCTTCCGCTCTTGGGCGTATTGCATGCCGATATCCAGCGCCGACTGTGCAACGCCAATGGCGCGGGCTGCGGTTTGGATGCGGGCGCTTTCGAATGTTTGCATCAGCTGTTTAAAGCCTTTGCCCTCTTCGCCGCCCAACAGGTTTTCAGATTTCACGTGAAACCCGTCAAAACCCAGTTCGTATTCTTTCATGCCGCGATAGCCAAGTACTTCAATCTCTCCGCCGGTCATGCCGGGCGTCGGGAACGGTTCGGCATCGGTGCCGGGGGTCTTTTCTGCCAAGAACATCGACAGGCCGCGGTGGTTGTCGGTGGTGGGATCGGTGCGCGCCAGCAGGGTCATTACATGCGTGCGGGCCGCGTGGGTGATCCAGGTCTTGTTACCGGTGATTTTGTAGTCGCCGTTTTCATCCTTGGCGGCGCGGGTGCGCAACGATCCAAGGTCCGACCCGGTGTTGGGTTCGGTAAACACGGCTGTGGGCAAGATTTCGGCGCTGGCCAATTTGGGCAGCCACTGGGCCTTTTGCTCGTCGGTGCCACCGGCGATGATCAGTTCAGCCGCAATTTCTGAGCGCGTGCCCAAGGAACCTACGCCGATGTAACCACGCGACAGCTCTTCGGAGACCACACACATGGAAGCCTTGGAGAGGCCAAAGCCACCGTGTTCTTCGGGGATGGTCAGGCCAAAGACACCCATTTCAGCCAGATCGTCGATGATTTCCATCGGGATCAGCTCGTCTTTGAGATGCCATTCGTGGGCAAAGGGTTCGACCTTTTCCTGCGCGTAGCGGCGGAACTGATCGCGGATCATTTCCAGCTCTTCGTCGAGACCTGAGGCCCCAAACATGGTGGCAGCTGCACCTTGTTCTTCCATCAGCTCTACCAGACGGCTGCGCGCGGCCTGGGAGTTGCCCGACTGGATTAGGGCGGTAATTTCAGCGGTGTTCAGAGAGGCTGCGACCTCAGCTCCAAGGCCCAAATCATTCAGGCGGACCATTTCGCCCTGATTCATCTGAATGCCGCCCTGAATTTGGGCCAGATATTCACCAAAGGCGATCTGGTGGATCAGCTGCTCCATTTCCCCCAGTTTGCCGTCGTTTTGCAGCGCGTCGGCCCAGCGTTGCATTTGACGCAGTGCGTAGACGTAAGTGGCAAGCCACGACAGCCCATGGGCGGCGGTTTGGTTCTGCTCAATGAGCCCGCCCGAAATACGGCCATCTGCGGTGACGCGATCTGCCACGGTGCTGCGGGCTGTTTCCAGCAGGCTGTCCAAGGGCGTGAGCGCCGCTTTGGTCAGGGTCAGAAGATCGGGCATAAGCGTGGGGGTCATAGCAATATCCTGTCCATCGTGCGGCATGAATCGGTCCTTCCTCGGTTGTTCAAAGTGGTAGATCATTTCGCACTTGCAGCGCAACAAAAATTCCCACGAGGCCTGTCGATCATTATAAAATTACCCCGCAATTTTGCGCATGCAGCAACGCTTGAGTATGTTAAAGCGGAGCAATGGACATCTTATTCTCATTAATATCGCCGCTTCATCTGGTGGCGGGCTTTGGCGTGGCCGTTGTGGCGGGCACGGTAAAGGGAACGGTGGGTTTCGGAATGCCGATGATCTTAATCTCGGGATTCAGCATCTTTGTGGCGCCGGACGTCGCGCTGGCCTGGTTGATTTTCCCGACATTGGTGACCAATGGCATTCAGGCGCTGCGACAGGGGGGCAGAGCGGCCTGGGGGTCCATTTTGCGGTTTCGCCTGTTTCTAAGCGTGGGGGGGCTGTGTCTTGTGGCCAGCGCCCAGTTGGTGAGCGTGTTGCCTCAAAATGTGTTGCTGCTGGTGATTGGGGTCCCGGTCATGGGCTTTGCCTTGATGCAACTGTTGGGGCGGCAGATTGTGATGCGGTCTTCGAGCTGGATCGCCGAATGCGTGGTTGCGTCGATTGCAGGGCTGTCGGGGGGATTGTCGGGGGTGTGGGGACCGCCAACTGTGGCGTATCTTACTGCCCTCGGCACTGAAAAGACGGAACAGATGCGGGTGCAAGGCGTGATTTATGGCCTTGGAGCTGTGGCCCTGTTGGGGGCGCATATCGCATCTGGAGTGGTGCGTTCGGAGACAGTGCCGATGTCGCTTTTGATGATCGTGCCGTCAGTGCTAGGGATGTGGCTGGGCGGGCGGTTGCAGGACCGGATCGACCAGAAGATGTTCAAAACGGTGACGTTGCTGGTGTTGCTGGTGGTGTCGGCCAATCTGATCCGGCGCGGTTTGGCGGGATAGGGCAGGGGCGCTGCCCCTCTTGGCCTTTGGCCAATTCACCCCGGGGTAGTTCTGGCCAAAAAGAAGCAGCCCCCGCGGATGAAAGCGGACGCTGCTGACGTTTTTTGGGTGCGAGGCCTTAGCCAATCGCAGAGGCTTTTACGTCGTCATCGATGTAGGGCAGGTATTGTTCAAAGTTGTTTGAGAACATCTGCACCAGCTTGGCAGCTTGACGATCATATGCGGCCTGGTCGTCCCAGGTGCGGCGGGGATCCAGCAGGACCTCGGGCACGCCAGGGACAGTGACGGGCACGTCAAAGCCAAAGTTGCTGTCTTTGCGGAACTCAGCCTCGGCCAAAGAGCCATCCAACGCAGCGGTCAGCAAAGCGCGGGTGGCTTTGATGGGCATGCGTGAGCCGATGCCATAGGCTCCACCGGTCCAACCGGTGTTGACCAGCCAGCAGGTTGCACCGTGCTCAGCGATTTTTTCACGCAGCAGGTTGCCGTAGACTTCGGGGCGACGGGGCATGAAAGGCGCGCCAAAGCAGGTGGAGAACGTGGGTTCAGGCTCTGTCACGCCGCGCTCTGTGCCGGCCACTTTGGAAGTGAAGCCAGAAAGGAAGTGATACATTGCCTGTGCCGGTGTCAGACGTGAGATTGGAGGCAGCACGCCAAAGGCATCACAGGTCAGCATGATGATGTTCTTTGGGTGGCCGCCACGGGCCTGCTCGCTGGCGTTGGAGATGTAGTTCAGCGGGTAGGCGCAGCGCATATTGGCGGTCAGGCTGTCGTCGTTGAAGTCCAATTCCTTGGTTTCTTCGTCAAACACCATGTTTTCGATCACGGTGCCAAATTTGGACGTGGTCGCATAGATTTCGGGCTCGGCCTCAGCATTGAGGTTGATGGTCTTGGCGTAGCAGCCGCCCTCAAAGTTGAAGGTGCCGTTGTTGGACCAGCCATGTTCATCATCGCCGATCAGCACACGGTCTGGGTCTGCGGACAGGGTGGTTTTGCCGGTGCCGGAGAGACCAAAGAACACAGCCGCATCCACGGGGTTGCCTTTGGCGTGGTTGGCCGAGCAGTGCATCGGCATAATGCCTTTTTCGGGCAGCAGGTAGTTCAGCAGTGTAAACACGGATTTCTTGTTTTCACCGGCATATTCCGTGCCACCGATCAGGATCATCTTGCGATCGAAATTCATCGCAATCACGGTTTCCGAACGGCAGTTGTGACGCGCAGGGTCTGCCTGGAAAGACGGGCAGTTGATCACTGTGTAGTCCGCCAGAAAATCGTTCAGATCTTCGCGGTCAGGACGGCGCAGCATGTGGCGGATGAACAGGCCATGCCAGGCGAGCTCTGTGACCATGCGGACATTGATCGAATGCGCGGGGTCAGAGCCACCAACCAGATCCTGAACAAAGTAGTCTTTGCCCTTCATATGGGCCAGCATGTCTTGGTACAGGGCGTCAAAGCCTTCGGCCGTCATGGCGGCGTTGTTGTCCCACCAGATGGTGTCTGTAACGCTGTCGGTTTTTACCACATGTTTGTCTTTGGGGGAGCGACCCGTGAATTTTCCGGTGGACACAAGGAAGGCGCCACCGTTGCCCAAGGTGCCTTCATCGCGCTTGAGCGCTGCTTCGATCAGCGCCGGTTCCATCAGGTTGTAATAGACATGCCCCAGCCCTTCGATACCTTGATCTTCGAGGCGGAATTGCGGGTTAACCCGACCATATGTCATGCTGTTATTCTCCTGTAGCGGCGATTGGGACGCTGGCAGAGGTGTCGCGCCCCGGGGCAAATTTGCCGGAAAACTGTCCGGTCTGTTGGCTCTTAACACGACGGTTTTAGCAAAAAATAGTGGGGTTTGGGGGAGTTAGCGCAACCAAGGAAACCTTTAGCGCAACCATTGGTCGTTTAACGCAAACAATTCTAGGGCATTGAGACAAAATATGCCGAGGGGGCAACAATTCCTAAGGCTTTTCTGTGTCACATTTGTCAAACAACTGCCCAAATTCTTAAGAGGGATTGATTCGAGTCTTCAGACGGGCGAAGACAGTATAAAAAGCAAAGAACGAGCAGATTAGGGGCACACCCGATGTCAAAAATTGCATTGGTCGATGACGACAGAAACATCCTCACTTCCGTTGCGATGACGCTGGAAGCCGAAGGGTTCGAGGTCGAGACTTATAATGATGGGCAGGCCGCCCTGGACGCATTCAACAAGAAACTGCCGGACATGGCCGTTTTGGATATCAAAATGCCCCGCATGGATGGCATGGACCTCTTGCAGCGGTTGCGTCAAAAAAGCCAGATGCCGGTGATCTTTCTGACCTCAAAGGATGATGAGATCGATGAGGTTCTGGGGTTGCGTATGGGCGCAGATGACTATGTGAAAAAGCCATTTTCGCAGCGGCTTTTGGTCGAGCGAATTCGTGCCCTGCTGCGGCGTCAAGATGCGCAGAATGATGAAGTCGTTGCGACAACCCCTGAAACCAAGGTGATGGAGCGGGGTCATCTGCGGATGGATCCGTTGCGCCACGCGGTCAGTTGGCAGGGGCGTGACGTATCGCTGACAGTCACGGAATTCCTATTGTTGCAGGCGCTGGCCCAGCGTCCCGGATTCGTCAAAAGCCGGGATCAGCTGATGGACGTGGCCTATGATGATCAGGTCTACGTCGATGATCGCACGATCGACAGTCACATCAAACGTCTGCGCAAAAAGATGCGTACGGTGGACGCAGAGTTTTCGGCGATCGAAACACTATACGGAATCGGTTACCGGTATAACGAAGAGTAAGCCCGGACGGGTGACGGGAGAGGAAGCCCCATGCGAGATACAGGGCTGACACAAAATCGGCAGGGCGATGATGTGGTTCTGGGCGACGACTGGGTCGCCCCGGCGACGTCCGTCGAGCAGGAAATGCAGGCCAAGCGTGCGAGGCGTGGTTTCCTGTCGTTGCGTGCCTCTCCTTTGACACGCAAGATTATCACCTTTAATTTGATCGCGATCACACTATTGGTCGCGGGCGTTTTATACCTGAATTCCTCGCGACAAAGTCTCGTGTACCAACGCGCCACGGCATTGGTGTCAGAAGCGACGCTGGTGGCCAACGTGTTCGAAGCGCAACTTCCAGGAAGCGGTTCTGTCAATCTGGCGACATCTGATGGAATTGATGCAAGCGCAACATTGCAAGGGTTGACCCTGCGGTCCGGCGTTGATGTTTTGGTCTTCGACTCTCAGAATATATTGGTTGCGCAGGATCAGGGCCGGTTTGTCAGCAACACTCTACAGTCTGAGATCGAAGCGATCCGCGGCAGCACGGTGATCACCGACAGTCTTGCCCGGCTTTGGGCCATTGTTGGCGGCGCTGTTGGCGCGGATGCGATGACCGAGA
This sequence comes from uncultured Paracoccaceae bacterium, assembly GCA_947492585.1. Classification (GTDB taxonomy): domain Bacteria; phylum Pseudomonadota; class Alphaproteobacteria; order Rhodobacterales; family Rhodobacteraceae; genus Epibacterium. The sequence goes on along the minus strand of CANLND010000005.1, from coordinate 14,417 downwards.
AACAGGCGCTTGACCTTGCAGTGGTACCGTTGGTTCAAACTGCCGTGACGCACCAAATGATCACGCAGTCCGTACTGGAAACACGTGATGGACGTGTATTTGCGGCAATTGCCCCAATTTCGCTGAACGGCACAATACTTGGTGCGGTGGCGCTGGCCTCTCCGACAGGAGAAGTAGATGCACTTGTGAAGGCTGAGCGTGAACGGGTTTTGCAGCTGTTTGTGGTGGCCATTCTGGTGTCAATCGGGCTGAGCCTTGTGTTGGCGTCCACAATTGCCAATCCCTTGGCGGATCTGGCTGAAGCTGCCGAAATTGGCAAAGATCGCGACGCGCGCAAGGTGAAGCCTGGCCGGATCCGCATTCCGGATCTGACAGCGCGGCCTGATGAAATCGGCCGTCTCAGCCGGGCACTGCGTGGCATGGTCAAGGCGCTGTATTCCCGCATCGACAGCAACGAACAATTCGCCGCTGATGTGGCCCATGAAATCAAGAACCCGCTGGCCAGTTTGCAATCCGCTGTTGGCACCTTGCGGATGGTCAAACGCGATGATCAGCGCGAAAAGCTGATGGATGTGATCGAACACGACGTTCGTCGCCTGGACCGTCTGGTGAGCGATATCTCGAATGCGTCCCGGCTGGATGCAGAGCTGGTGAAGGAAGAAGAAGAAGAATTCGATCTTCTGAATATGCTGGGAAATCTCAACCAGTTTTTGGGCGAAGACGCGCGCGCCAAGGGCATCGACTATATTTCCGATCTGCCACCGCAACCTATCCTGTTGCAGGGGCTTGAGGCGCGATTGGCGCAGGTGTTTGTCAATCTCATCACCAATGCAACTTCGTTTTGTGAAGAGGGTGACGCAATTCGTGTCTGGGCGCGCCGACGTGACAACCGCGTGCTTGTCGTGGTCGAGGACACCGGACCAGGCATTCCAGATCAGTCGTTGTCCAAGATCTTCAAACGGTTCTACTCTCATCGTCCGGTTGAACATTTCGGCAATAATTCCGGTCTGGGGCTGGCGATTTCCAAACAGATTGTTGAAGCACATGGCGGGGTTATTTGGGCCGAAAATATCCGCCCGACCGAAGCTGACGTCACCTCCGAGCCCTTGGGTGCGCGGTTTGTGGTCGGGCTGCCATTGTAAGCCATGACGGTATCACCTGACGCTCAAATTCTACATGCGTCATGTGTTGCGATTGCAGGGCGGGCGCTACTGATCACCGGAGCATCCGGCAGCGGAAAATCCAGCCTGGCGTTGCAAATGATGGGCTTTGGTGCGGATCTTGTTGCTGACGACCGTGTCCAGATTGAACGCAGGGGGCGGCAGCTGTTTGCGTCATCCCCCGATGCGATCCGCGGCTTGATCGAAGCGCGCGGGCTTGGCCTGTTGCAAGCTGATGTCTGCACAGATGCGGAAATTATTGCTACACTTTCTCTTGATACCGTCGAAACAGCGCGTCTGCCCATGCGCCGCACGACTGTGGTGCTGGATGTCGCACTGCCTGCGTTTTACCGTCTCGACGGGCCGCATTGCGCGGCGGCATTTGTCCAATTTCTAAAAGGGGGAGCCCTGAACCCTGATGACACACTCTGACTTACAGGAACGCAAAATTGTTCTGGTGACTGGCCCATCCGGGGCGGGGCGCACCACTGCCACCAATGTGCTAGAAGATCTTGGATTTGAATCCATTGATAACCTGCCATTTAGCTTGCTGCCCGGATTGGTGAATGCGGCCGCCACGACGCGTCCACTGGCACTGGGGTTGGACACGCGCAATCGCGACTTTTCGACGGCTGCGCTGCTAGATGTGATTGCGATGATCGAAGCGCGCGATGACGTCGCCCTGACTGTCCTTTATTTGGATGCGCGCGTGGACGTGTTGTTGCGCCGCTTCTCTGAGACACGGCGTCGCCATCCGTTGGCCCCCGCCGAAGCCCTTGAGGTCGGTGTGCGGCGGGAATTGGGATTAATGGCGGATATTCGCGCGCGGGCGGATATCTTGCTGGATACCTCGCAAATGAATGTCCATCAGGCGCGCGCTGAGATCGAAAAGTGGTTCGCCCCCGAAGGGCGCGCGCTGGCAGTGTCCATCCAAAGCTTTGCCTATAAACGAGGCGTGCCCTTTGCCAGTGATCTGGTTTTTGATTGCCGCTTTTTGAAAAACCCCTATTGGCAGGCCGATCTGCGGGCGTTGACGGGGCAGGATCCGCAGGTGCAGAATCATGTCCGCAGTGACGACCGATTTCAGGAGTTCTTTGATCGGGTGTTGGATATGACCCGCTTTTTGCTGCCCGCGTATCGCGAAGAGGGGAAATCGCACTTGTCGATTGCCTTTGGCTGTACGGGTGGGCAGCATCGCTCGGTCACTTTGGCGGAAACTCTTGCCAAAGCCCTTGCAGAAGACGCCGCGCAGGTGTCAATTAGTCATCGCGAGCTGCAAAGCTAGCGTTAACTGTGAGGGACCGCGTTGATCGGGATTGTCATCGTAGCACACGGCGGATTGGCGCGGGAATACCGCGCTGCGATGGAGCATGTGGTCGGGCCCTTGGCCTTGGTCCAGTCCGTCAGCATTGGCCCAGAGTGTGACCGTGAAGCCAAGCAGCTGGAGATTTGCGCGGCAGCTGAGGCTGTTGATTCGGGCAGCGGCGTCGTCGTGGTAACGGATCTGTTTGGCGGTTCTCCATCAAACCTTTCCTTGCGAGCCTGTTGGCCAGCAGATCGGCGGATCCTTTACGGGGCCAACCTGCCAATGCTGATCAAGCTCGCAAAGACCCGCAATTTGCCTCTGACCGAGTCGGTTCATCGGGCAATGGAAGCCGGTCGGAAGTACATCAATTGTCAAAACATAACCCCAAAAGGGGAGCAGGCGTAATAAATGGCTCAAAAAACACTTAAGATCGTGAACGAAAAGGGGCTGCACGCCCGGGCATCTGCAAAGCTGGTCGAAGTGGTCGATGGATTCGACGCAACGGCAGAAGTGTCACGCGACGGTCTCTCGGCTTCGGGTGACAGCATCATGGGCCTTTTGATGTTGGCAGCCTCTAAAGGAACGACTATTGACGTCGAGACCTCGGGGCCTGATGCTGAGGCCCTCGCTGATGCAGTCCAGTCTTTGGTGGCGGACAAATTCGGCGAAGGTTTCTAAGCTCCAAAGACAGCTTGGTGGCGGAAGACGGGAACGACACATTGGCGGATACCACGCACGATAGAAAATCAGGCGGCTCTACGCCCGCTGAGAGCCAGACAAGCGAGGTCTATGACCGTCGCACGTTGACCTATGCCAATTCCTTTGATGATCGCTGGACTGCCCTGACCATCAAAACCATCGAATGGTTCACGGGTAAGCTCACCATCTTGCGCATGGTCAAACGCTTTGAAAAGCAAAACGCCGTCTATCGGGGGCAACGTTTCTGGCGCGGCGCGCTAAATATCATGGGTATTGATCTGCAAACCCCGGAAGAGCAAATCAATAATATCCCCAAAGATGGTCCCGTTGTTGTGGTAGCTAACCATCCCCACGGCATGGTGGATGGCATGATTTTTGCGGATCTTATCGGGCGCGTGCGCGAAGATTACCGTATTCTGACACGCTCTGTGCTGACCGGCCTGGACGAGGCCGCGACCTCATTCATGATCCCGGTGCCGTTCCCGCATGACCCTGAAGCGCAGCGTAAAATGGTTGATATGCGTGCCAAAACCATGGCGCACCTCAAAGCGGGGGGCGTCGTTGCACTGTTTCCTTCGGGTGTTGTCAGCTCGTCTGAAGGCTGGTTTGGACCGGCCATTGAACAAGAGTGGAACGTGTTCACGGCGCAATTGATCCGGCGTTCGGGCGCGCGTGTTGTTCCGATGTTCTTTCCGGGCTCAAACTCACGCGCCTACCAGATTGCCAATCAGATTTCGCCAATCCTGCGTCAGGGTCTGCTGCTGCATGAAATCGTTCGTTCGTGTAATAAACCGCAGGCGCCGGTTGTGGGTGCACCGCTGACGGACGAGCAGATGGAGCGTTTGCAAAGCGATCCGCGCGGGTTCATGGCCTGGCTGCGAGAGCACACGCTGGCTCTTGGAGCGGCCAAGCCATAATCCGCTAAGTCATAGGCACAATTATTGCGCTCAAATCTTGCTCTTGTGCCTCAATTTAGATGTTTATCAACGTTGAAGAATTAGCGCGTTGGAACAGGGGTTTCGCCGCGATAGTCATAAAATCCGCGTTGGGTTTTACGACCCAGCCAGCCTGCCTCGACATATTTGGTCAACAGCGGGCAGGGGCGATATTTGGTGTCGGCCAATCCATCGTGCAAAACGTTCATGATCGCCAGACAGGTGTCCAATCCGATGAAATCCGCCAATTCCAGCGGTCCCATTGGGTGATTAGCCCCCAATTTCATTGATTCATCAATTGATTTGACCGACCCGACCCCTTCGTACAGCGTATAGACGGCCTCGTTGATCATCGGCATCAGAATTCGATTGACGATGAAGGCCGGGAAATCCTCGGCGCTGGCGGACGTTTTTCCAAGCCGTTTGACAACCTGCTGGCACGTGGCAAAGGTCTGTTCGTCGGTGGCAATGCCGCGGATTAATTCAACCAACTGCATGACCGGCACAGGGTTCATAAAGTGAAACCCCATGAACCGTTCCGGCCGATCGGTCCGGCTTGCGAGGCGGGTAATAGAGATCGAAGAGGTGTTAGAGGTCAGAATCGTTTCAGGTTTGAGATGTGGCAACAAATCATCAAATATCGATTGCTTTACTGTTTCACGTTCGGTCGCGGCCTCGATCACGAGGTCCGTGGCGCCCACATGTGCTAGTTTTTCGCTCGGTTGGATTCGCCGAATGGCAGCATCCATATCCGCCTGCGTGATCTTTCCCCGACTTACCTGTCGCGCCATATTGGACTGGATCCGTTGGATGGCCATCTCTAGGGAGGATTGATTTACATCATTTAAAACAACATTGTAGCCTGCCAGCGCCATGACATGTGCGATGCCATTGCCCATTTGCCCGGCGCCAATGACACCAACACTTTCAATATCCATAGCCAAAGCCTTTCTGGGTCTCTGCACGCAATACTACCGGTGGGTGAGCTGCGCGTACAAGACCGATCCATTGGATTTTCGACAAATGCTTAGCTTAGAGAATTTGAAATTCTTCTGCTTCAATGTGAGTCTTGGGTGAACATTGGTGGGTAATTATGAGCTATGAACTCAAGGCTGCGCCAGCACGTGAGGCGATGCTGTGCCGATATGGCGAGTCTAAACTTCTGGTACGCGGGCCAGAACGTGATCTGGATACGCCGTATCTCGCGTTTATCGGCAGCACTGAAACCTATGGGAGATTCATTGAAAATCCCTTTCCGGCTGAGGTCGAGCACCTGACCGGGCATCGCTGTGTCAATTTTGGTGCGGTGAACGGTGGGCTAGACAGCTACTATTATGATGATGATTTGCGCAGGATCGCCCGGGACTCTGATGGGGTCGCGCTGCAGGTAATGGGTGCGCAGAATATCTCAAATGATTATTACGGGGTGCACCCACGTCGCAACGACCGTTTTTTGCGTGTGCAGCCGCGTTTGAAAGATCTCTATCCCGAAGTGGACTTTACCGAGTTTCACTTCAACAAGCACATGTTGACGGTTCTGCAAGAGATGTCGCCTGAGCGGTTTCGTGATATTGAGGTCCACCTGAAGGAGACATGGGTCGCCCGGATGGGGGAGCTGATCGCGGATTTTTCGGGGCCGGTTCTACTCATTTGGCTGCGATATGATTTAGGCTTCGGCAGCAGATATTCACAAGAACCTGTCATGGTTGATGAGGATATGATCAATGCGCTGAAGCCAAAGGTGGATGCGCTGATCTCGATTGAGGTAGCGACAGCGGGCGAGGCCGACGATATGGCCGGCATGTCGCCCGGACAGCTTGAACTGCCCACTGCGCGTTTGATGCTGGGGCCAAAAGAACATCACCGTATAGCAAAAGCGATCGCGGATCGGCTGGAGTAGCGCCTGGGCTCTGGCAACAACCCAACAAAAAAGGCCCGCGCAGTGGCGGGCCTTTTAATGTGTCTAAAAGCTGGTGCTTAGTCCAGTTTCGCTGTCAGGGCAGGGACTGCCTCAAACAGATCAGCGACCAGACCGAAGTCGGCAACTTGGAAGATCGGCGCATCTTCGTCCTTGTTGATCGCAACGATCACTTTGGAGTCTTTCATGCCAGCCAAGTGCTGAATCGCGCCGGAGATGCCAATCGCGATGTACAGGTCAGGTGCAACCACCTTACCGGTTTGGCCAACTTGCCAATCGTTTGGAGCGTAGCCCGAGTCAACCGCAGCGCGCGAGGCGCCAACAGCTGCGTTCAGCTTGTCTGCCAGAGTTTCGATCAGTTTGAAGTCGTCTTCGGAACCAACGCCACGGCCACCGGATACAACCACACCAGCCGAGGTCAGCTCGGGGCGGTCAGAAGCGGCAACTTTGTCTTCGATCCACTCGGACAGGCCGGGGTTTTCAGCAGCTGCGATGGTGTCTACCGAAGCGGCAGAGCCTTCACCAGCGGCGTCAAAGCCAGCGGTCCGGAACGAGATGACTTTGGTCGCGTCAGCAGATTTCACCACCTGAATGGCGTTGCCTGCATAGATGGGGCGCTCAAATGTGTCAGCGTCGACAACCGCAGTTACGTCCGAGATCACCATCACGTCCAACAGAGCTGCCACGCGGGGCAGGATGTTTTTCGCGTCGGTGGTCGCAGGGGCAACAACGTGGCTGAAGTCAGATGCCAGACCAGCGATCAGCGCAGCAGTAGGTTCCGCCAGGCGGTGACCCAGTGATGCATCTTCAGCAACCAGAACTTTGGCAACGCCATCGATCTTTGCGGCTTCGGCACCGGCAGCAGCAGCAGATGCGCCAGCGGCCAGAACGGTCACGTCACCCAGCGCTTTTGCTGCGGTTACGGCCTTTGCAGTTGCGTCCAGCGACAATGCGCCATCGGTAACTTCTGCGAGAAGAAGAACAGCCATTACAGAGCCCCCGCTTCTTTGAGTTTTTCGACCAGCTCGTCAACCGAACCCACTTTGATACCTGCGGCACGTTCTGCGGGCTCTTTGGTTTCGATAACCTGCAAACGTGGGGAAACATCAACGCCGTAGTCAGCTGCGGTCTTTTCGTCCAGCGGCTTTTTCTTGGCTTTCATGATGTTGGGCAGCGACGCATAGCGTGGCTCGTTCAGGCGCAGGTCAACGGTGATGATGGCGGGCATCTTCACGTTGATGGTCTGCAGACCGCCGTCAACCTCACGGGTGACTTTGGCGGTGTCGCCGTCAACTTCCAGCTCGGACGCAAAAGTACCCTGCGACCAACCCAGCAGAGCTGACAGCATCTGACCGGTAGCATTCATGTCGTTGTCGATGGCTTGCTTGCCCGCGAGGACCAGACCAGGCTGCTCTTCTTCGACAACTTTTGCCAGCAGTTTGGCAACTGCCAAAGGCTCGATGTCGGTGTGAACATCGTCGGCCGCGTTGATCAGGATCGCGCGGTCTGCGCCCATCGCCAGAGCGGTACGCAGTGTTTCTTGCGACTGCTTAACACCGATGGAAACGGCAACAACCTCGGTTGCTTTGCCCGCTTCTTTCAGACGGATGGCCTGTTCGACGGCAATTTCGTCAAACGGGTTCATCGACATTTTTACGTTGGCGAGATCGACACCGCTTGCGTCCGCTTTCACACGAACCTTCACGTTATAGTCAATCACGCGTTTGACAGGTACCAAGACCTTCATGGGCGTTCTCTCCTTACACAATGGAGCCACCACACAGGGTGACCGCTATGCTCTCGTCGCGTTGATATAGATTGTGACATAGCTGCGACAGAGCAAAATCGTCACCTTTTGGTCCGGCGACGTCGCGTTTCTGGTTTGGATCTTAAATTGCCTATCAGAAACAGCGGGTTTGTCGCGTTCTTGATCTGGTCGTGTGGCTCAAAAAAACTGTGGAGGGTGTCTGATTCTTGCGCAAAGCGGCCCCCAATGTTGCGAATCGTTACAACGCGCCCTGTGGGGGGCGCGTTGTCAAAAATAGGTTTGAGCTTGGATCGGGGGAAATCAGCGGTTGGCGCCGGGCACCCACAACACATCGTCCGCGCCATTGTCGTTTGCGACGCGCGCGGCCACAAAGAACCAATCGGATAAGCGGTTCAAATAGGTCACCGCCACAGTGTTGATTGCGGTGTCCATGGCCAGTTCTGTCGCCAAGCGTTCGGCACGCCGCGCGACGGTACGGCACACATGCAGATTGGCGGCCAGCGCAGAGCCACCCGGCAGGATAAAGCTGCGCAGGGCTGCCAGATCCTTGTTCATGGTGTCAATTTCGCTTTCGAGGCGGTCTACCTGCGTCTGCGCCACGCGCAGCGGCGGATAGTCGGCGTCGGCGTCTTTTTCCATATCGGGGCGGCAAAGATCAGCACCGAGATCAAACAGGTCGTTTTGAATACGCGACAAAGCGGCGTCCATGTCACCTTCGGCGTTCAAGCGTGCAACGCCCACAAACGAATTCAGCTCGTCTGAGGTGCCATATGCATTGACCCGGGCGCTGTGTTTGGCAACGCGCTCTCCGTTCCCAAGCGCGGTGTCGCCTTTGTCCCCGGTGCGGGTGTAGATTTTATTCAGAACAACCATGGGGTCAGCCTCCTTGGCGCAGATAAACGATCAGCAGAATTAGCAGAACTGCGATGAATTGAAACAGCAGGCGCAGGCGCATCAGCGTATTGCTGTGTTTGCGATGAAACGCGCCACCTTTGCCGAAAAAGCCGAGCCCCATAACCAGTACGATGACCACAGCCACGACAGCCAAGAGGCTAAGAGTGAAGAGCGAGCTGCCCATTTAGATGTACTCCGTCAGAAGAGAGACGCGCAGAGGCGCAGGATTGGATTGCTTATCTAAGGCGCAACAGGATGCGGTCAATTGCTCTTGTGCCTAACACGCGTTTTAGACGGCCAGCGATATGGGTGGGGGTGGTCACATAGTAACGCGCGCGGGGCCGTTTCGAGGTGCAGGCGTGAAGCAGCTTGTTGGTGACTGCGCGCGCGGGCAGTTCAAACGTGTCGGGACCGTTACTATGGTACAGACGTTTGATCAGGTGTTTTTCGTAAAGGTCCCGGAGCGCGGAATTTTCCCAGTCTACAAAACGTTCGAAATGCGGAATGGATTTTTCGCGAATCTTTGACGTGACGGGGCCGGGCTCAATCAGCGCCACGTGGATGCCGGTGCCTGCCAGCTCAACGCGCAGCGTATCCGTCAAACCTTCGATCGCAAATTTGGTGGCCACGTAGGCACCGCGCCACGGGAAGGCAACAAAACCCAGAATGGAGGAGTTTTGAACAATTCGCCCATGTCCTTGCGCGCGCATCACGGGAATCACCTGACGCGTCAGATCGTGCCAGCCAAAAAAGTTGGCTTCAAAAATTGTGCGCAACGCGTCGGTGGGTAAGTCTTCGACTGCGCCGGGGAGCCCGTGCGCGCCGTTGTTAAACAGCGCATCCAAAGTGCCGCCAGTGGCGTCCAAAACCTCGGCCAGGCCGGATTGAATGCTGTCAGCGTCGGTATAGTCGATGCGTGGGCTGTCAAAGCCTTCGGCGCGCATGCGGTCACAGTCCCGCTGTTGGCGACAGGCGGCAAAAACGCGCCATCCTTGATCGCGCATGCCACGTGCCGCATCCAGACCGATTCCTGAGGAGCAGCCGGTGATCAACAGGGATTTGGTCATTTCAGCGGGGCCTTTTTTGCACAATGTGTGCAGGTGTTATGGGGCCTTGCGACTGACGAGGGAAGCCGCAATCCAGCCGACCCGCCCATTTGATTGGGATTTCAGTCGCAGCCAGCCGGTGCCGTTGTCTTCGAGCACAACGACAGTGTCATTGGCCAAAAGCCGTGTAATCACCGAATAAGAGGTGCCCGGCCCCTGTCGCATATTCACGCGAGACGCATGTATTGTGCGAATGTCTTTGGGTGTCGGGGCAATGCGCTCTGTGGCCAGAGGTGTTGGCGCAGGGGCATCTGTAGTGATTGCTGCAAGCCCCCCCTCCAGAGCACTAAGGCGGAGCGCGCCGTTGGCAGATGTGCCATCCGCAACGGCGGCGTGAGTGGCGGTCAGAGCTGCGCTGGCTCGCGATAGTTGTGTTCGCACGATGTGGTCCCGCAGAGCCGGGTTTGCCTTGGGGCGTGCGGGCGTGGCTGCTACGTCGTGCGCTGGCATCGCAGTCACGGCGGCGACCTTGAGCGGAGACAGGCTTGTCGTGGCGGGTTCGATCTGTGTCGCGATCTGGGTTGGTGCTATTTTCGACGTGGGTTGTTCGGCAACGAGGTCCGTTTTGTCTGGTCGTGCGGGGGGCGCAAAACTGGCGCCTCCGCTGAGCTCATAAAAGGCCCAACCCATTCCCACAAAAGATAGCAAAACATAGCGCAACGACATGATGCGACTCCCCCCAATTAAATACACTGATGGCAACAGATGCGTGTTCCCCAACACCCAACCACAAGAGCGAATCGCCCTCGGTGGTTGTACTATTAGAACATGGATTGGGGGGATGCGTAGGGGAGAGTGATCAAATTCCTCCCCTCGCGTGGAAACAATGGGTTGAACGTCAAAGCGAAAAAGCCCGCGTTGCGGTTTCGCGAGTGCTTTACCGCGGGTCATAGGCGCAGTATCACAATCCCATGACCGATCTGGTAGAAGACCCCGCCACACCGTCCTCTCCCCAACAAGGAGAGATTCTGGAACCGCTGCGCCGCGCCATTGGCGAGCGCTATCTGACCTATGCGCTCAGCACGATTATGCACCGGGCCTTGCCGGATGCGCGTGACGGTCTAAAGCCCGTGCACCGGCGGATCCTCTATGCCATGAGCCGACTGCGATTGGGATCTAATGGCGGGTTCCTGAAATCTGCCAAGATCTCTGGCGACACAATGGGGGATTTCCACCCGCATGGTGATGCGGCGATTTATGACGCGATGGCGCGATTGGCGCAGGACTTTAACGTCCGTTACCCGCTGGTGGATGGTCAGGGGAACTTTGGCAACATCGACGGTGATAACCCGGCGGCCTCGCGCTATACAGAAGCACGGATGACCTTCATCGCTGAGGCGATGCTGGACGGTCTGGCCGAGAATGCAGTGGATTTCCGCGATAACTATGATGGTCGTCTGCAAGAGCCGGCAGTTCTGCCTGCAACCTTTCCAAATATCTTGGCGAATGGTTCCTCGGGGATTGCGGTTGGCATGGCCACCAATATTCCCCCCCATAACATCGCCGAGCTGATCGACGCCTGTATCCACTTGGTGAAAACGCCAAACGCGCAGGACGACACCCTGCTGAATTTTGTGCCGGGGCCAGATTTCCCCACCGGTGGCGTGATTGTTGAACCCAAAGACAACATTGCCAAGGCCTATCGCACGGGCCGTGGTTCGTTCCGGTTGCGGTCGGTCTATGAGGTCGAAGATCTGGGCCGGGGCCAGTGGCAGATTGTGGTCACCGAAATTCCGTATCAGGTGCAAAAATCCAAGCTGATCGAAAAGATTGCTGAGCTGATCCAGACCAAAAAGGTTCCGATCCTTGGCGATATACGCGACGAATCGGCGGATGACATCCGCATCGTGCTGGAGCCAAAGTCCAAAAACGTGGACCCAGATGTTCTGATGAACATGATGTTCCGCAACTCCGATCTGGAAACGCGGTTCAGCCTGAATATGAACGTGCTGATCGACGGCGTGACGCCCAAGGTTTGTTCTATGAAGGAGGTGCTGCGCGCCTTCTTGGATCACCGTCGGGACGTGTTGCAACGCCGCAGTCAACACCGGATGGAAAAGATCGACCACCGGTTGGAAGTGTTGGAAGGTTTTATCATTGCCTTTCTTAATCTGGACCGCGTGATTGACATCATCCGGTATGACGATGATCCCAAAGCTGCGTTGATGCGCGAAGATTGGGGGCTGGACCACCCGCGTGCTTTTGCTGAGGCGGATTACATCACGCCAGGCAAAGGGGCGGGGGAGCTGACCGAGGTTCAGGCCGAGGCGATCCTCAACATGCGCTTGCGCTCGTTGCGCAAGCTGGAAGAAATTGAGCTGACCCGTGAACGCGACGCCCTGCGCGCCGAGCGGGCTGACCTTGTTGAGCTGTTGGGATCTGAAGATATCCAATGGACGCGCATCACCGAGCAATTGCGCGAAACCAAGAAACAGTTTGGCAAAAACTATGCGGGGGGCGCCCGTCGTAGCCAGTTTGCGGAAGCTGGCGAAGTGGAAGATGTGCCGCTTGAAGCGATGATCGAGCGTGAGCCGATCACTGTGGTTTGCTCTAAAATGGGGTGGATCCGGGCGATGACCGGACATATCGATTTGTCCCGCGAGCTAAAATTCAAAGACGGCGACGAGGCGCGGTTTATCTTTCACGCTGAAACCACTGACCGCTTGCTGGTCTTTGGATCAAACGGGCGTTTTTACACGTTGTCGGCGGCCAATTTGCCGGGTGGACGTGGTATGGGCGAACCAGTGCGCCTGATGGTGGACCTGCCCAACGAAGCGGATATCGTTGATCTGATCATCCACAACCCCGAAGGTAAGTTGCTGGTGGCCTCAGACGTGGGCAACGGCTTTGTCTGTGCTGAAAAAGACATCGTGGCCCAAACCAAAACGGGCAAACAGGTGCTGAACGTCAAAGACGACGAACGGGCCAAACTCTGCCTGCCAGTGACAGGCGACCACGTGGCGGTTGTGTCTGAAAACGGTAAATTCCTGGTCTTCGCAGTCGAAGAAATGCCAGAACTTGGCCGCGGCAAAGGCGTGCGCTTGCAGAAATACAATATGGCAACGGGCAAGCAGGGCACTTTGGAGCTGGACGGTGGTCTGAGTGACATCGCGACCTTCAATTGGGATGATGGTATTTCTTGGGAAATGGGCGGGGGCAAAACCCGCCATGAACCAGATTTGTCAGAGTGGCTGGGCAAACGCGGCAGTGTCGGAAAGCGCACTCCGTATGGTTTCCCGCGCAGCTATAAGTTCAAGTAACGCGGTCGCGACCTGTCGTGCGTTTCGTCTTGTGATGATACGCACGATCAAACCGTGTCTTGTCCAACGGAGGGTTCATCCGGCTGTGCCCGTGGTGCCACCGATGTCAGGCCGTGCATGCCATGGCCTTTGCGACCTGCGCCGAGATGGTCTATCTGGGCGCACGTAACCGATCAACTCTCGGGGAGAGACCCATATGCTCCGCATCGTTGCCATGATGGCGCTTATTGCTGCTGTCAGTGCCTGTACGCCCGCCTCACCGGATGATCCATTGCAAGAGCTGGGTGATTTCAGCCTTGGTCATAACATTGTCGTTGCGCCAAAGATCCAGGTTGTCCCGGGTTCAAAAGAAGTCACCGGAGAGGAATGGATCAGCGTCCTGACAAATGAGATCGACGCCCGCTTTAAGCAATACAACGGCGATAAGCTGTATCATTTCGGGGTGAGCGTCGAAGGCTTTTTTGTTGCCCCCGGCGGGGTGCCTTTGGTGTTGAGCCCCAAATCGGTTCTGGCGATCAATGTGACGGTCTGGGACGACGCGGCAGGCTCCAAACTGAATTCAGAGGTGAAAACCTTCACCGTCTTTGAGACCGCCGATGCGGGGAGTTTTTTGGTCGGCGCAGGTCACACCCGCACGGTCGACGAACAGGTTCGGGGTCTTGCGCGCAACGCAGTGCGCAAGATTGAAACCTGGATGCTGGAACAGCGGGAAGAACAAGGATGGTTTGGTCCCGCTTCCAACACCGATTCTAATGCGGCGTCGCCTTCCGACGCCGCAAGCGCGCCTGATGTGAGTTCTGGCGCCGTTGCAGAGGGTGAAGCAGAGAAAACCACCAAAAATGCCGTGAAATCTCAGCCGCAGACCTAGCGTTTGAGGCAGAATGTCTTGATTTTTGCGTGTGGATCAAGTACTCCGCGCGCGCAGAGGAAACTTCGGGTCAGATGACCCCCATATTCAAAAGGCGCCTAGAGAATGGCTAAGGAAAAGTTTGAGCGTAATAAACCGCACGTCAACATCGGCACCATCGGCCACGTTGACCACGGCAAAACCACGCTGACCGCAGCGATCACCAAATACTTTGGTGACTTCAAAGCCTACGATCAGATCGACGGCGCACCTGAAGAAAAAGCGCGCGGCATCACCATCTCGACCGCGCACGTTGAGTATGAAACCGAAGGCCGTCACTACGCGCACGTTGACTGCCCCGGCCACGCCGACTACGTCAAAAACATGATCACCGGTGCGGCGCAAATGGACGGCGCGATCCTGGTTGTGAACGCGGCTGACGGCCCAATGCCTCAGACCCGTGAGCACATCCTGCTGGGCCGCCAGGTTGGCATCCCGCACATGGTTGTCTTCATGAACAAAGT
>CANLND010000004.1 GCA_947492585.1 uncultured Paracoccaceae bacterium | reverse complement strand
CACGCCGTCTGCGACAGCCAGGGCCGCCCGCTCAATCTGTTCGTCACCGCCGGGCAGGTCAGTGACTACATCGGCGCGCGGGCGTTGCTGAGCAGTTTGCCGGATGTCGACTGGCTGCTCGGAGATCGCGGATACGATGCCGACTGGTTCCGAGAAGCGTTGCAAGACAAAGGGATACGCGCTTGCATCCCTGGTCGGAGGCAGCGCAAGAAGACGGTGAAGTACGACAAGCGCCGATACAAACGCCGCAACCGGATCGAGATCATGTTCGGCAGGCTAAAGGATTGGCGGCGCGTGGCGACCCGATATGATCGGTGCCCGAAGGTTTTCCTGTCCGCCATCGCTCTCGCCGCACTCGTCATATTCTGGCTATGAGTCCTGACCCTAACCAGTGCTGCCGCTCTGACCATTATGGCGGGATCCGCCATAGCCGCAGATTGCTCTGTCAAAGTGGGTGTTCTGCATTCTTTGTCCGGCACGATGGCAATTTCTGAAACGACGCTGAAAGACACCATGCTGATGCTGGTCGATCAGCAAAATGCAAAAGGTGGTGTTCTGGGATGTGACCTAGAAGCCGTGGTTGTCGACCCTGCGTCCGACTGGCCTTTGTTTGCGGAAAAAGCGCGCGAGCTGCTGACAACGCACGACGTTGACGTGATCTTTGGCAACTGGACATCGGTGTCTCGTAAATCCGTCTTGCCCGTGATCGAAGAGCTGAACGGTCTGCTGTTCTATCCGGTGCAGTATGAGGGTGAAGAATCCTCCAAAAACGTCTTCTACACCGGTGCGGCGCCAAACCAGCAAGCGATCCCTGCGGTGGATTACTTTCTGGAAGAGCTGGGCGTAGAGAAATTCGCACTGTTGGGCACGGATTATGTATACCCGCGCACAACCAACAACATTCTGGAGCAATACCTTCAGGACAATGGCATTGCTGCCGACGATATCTTCGTCAATTACACGCCGTTTGGTCACTCTGACTGGGCAACCATTGTCGCGGACGTCGTGGCGCTGGGCGAAGACGGGAAATCGGTTGGTGTGATTTCCACCATCAACGGTGACGCAAATATCGGCTTCTACAAAGAGTTGGCGGCTGCGGGCATTTCTGCAGATGAAATCCCAGTTGTTGCGTTTTCGGTTGGCGAAGAAGAACTGTCAGGTCTGGACACGGCAAATCTGGAAGGTCATCTGGCGGCGTGGAACTATTTCCAGTCGGCTGAAAGCGACGCAAATGCTGAATTTATCGATGCCTGGAAAAGCTATGCAGGTGCTGATCGTGTAACAAACGATCCCATGGAAGCGCACTACATTGGGTTCAACATGTGGGTGAACGCAGTGGAAGCTGCCGGTTCCACAGATGTGGATGCGGTGCGGAATAAAATGTACGGTCAAGAGTTCCAAAACCTGACGGGCGGTACTGCGGTCATGCTGCCAAACCACCATTTGGCCAAGCCGGTTCTGATTGGTGAAATTCAGGCTGACGGTCAGTTTGATATTATTTCCAAAACAGCAGAAGTCCCCGGCGATGCCTGGACCGATTTCCTGCCATCCTCAGCCGTTTTGAAATCCGATTGGAAAGATCTGGGCTGCGGTATGTACAACACAGAAACCAATTCCTGTGTTCAGCTGAAGTCGAACTACTAATCCGTCTCGGACAGCGTCAGGGCGTCCAATTGTGATGCCCTGACCCCAAAAAAGAAACACCTCATGATCCGTATACTCACATTTGCGCTGGCATTGTTATGCCTGCCTGTTGCGCTGTTTGCGCAAGACTT
This sequence comes from uncultured Paracoccaceae bacterium, assembly GCA_947492585.1. GTDB lineage: Bacteria > Pseudomonadota > Alphaproteobacteria > Rhodobacterales > Rhodobacteraceae > Epibacterium. The sequence goes on along the minus strand of CANLND010000004.1, from coordinate 196,305 downwards.
GCAGAGCCTGTTGCAGACACACCAAAAAGTGGTCGCAAAACCGTCCCGTAAATCAGTTGGCCCTGTGCTTGATGCGCTGGTCAATTCTGGATTGCCTCAAGTGCCGGGCTTTTTGGAACAATGGCAAGGCAAGGCGCTGTATGTGCGCAAAGAGGACGGGGTGTTTTTCTATACGTCCAAGGGCAGCGAGGGGCTGACCTTGATCGACATTTCCAGCGGCGAAACATCTGCCACTGTGGATGCAAAGACGATGAAACAGGTGAAGCCAAACGGTGGCGTGCGCAAGGCGATTGGTGCCGCTTTGGTTCAGTTTCAGCTGAGCGATCCAAATATTGAACGGCGCCGCAAGGCGGTTGAATCCATCTCTCAAAAACTGGATGCCAGCCAGATCGCGCCTCTGAAGGCCTCTGTCGCTGGGGAAAAGGATGCCGCGCTGAAACTGCGCAAAGAACGACTGACTGGATATCTGACGGCACGATTTGGCACCGACAGTGCGGCGCGCGTTGCCGCCATTGAGGCTCTGAATAATGATCTCAGCGTGCAGGGTCGCGCCGTGTTGTCGCAAATTCTGGAGGCAGAGCTGGTCGCCGCCGAAACGGTGCCAGATGCAAATTTGGCTGAGGTCGTGACGCCGGGCAGCAGCGCGCTTTCGCGCGAAGCGGCATATGAAATTTTGGTCACGAAACATGGATTTCCACCGCGGGTCTCGGACAACGACATCCGTCTTGCGCTGGAAGCTAACGTTGAGGGCGGCAAAGCAGGCGGCGTGCCGGTAGTGCAGCTGGATGACCTGCAAAAACGGGAGCTGGCGTACGATACGCTTGCGGCGCGCGGTCTTGTCCAGACACGGGTGTCCGACGCGGATCTGGACCGCGCCTTTGGGGAGTGGGGATTTTATCAAACCTATCTAGAAGACGACACGGCGGTCACCGCTGCGGCGCGTGAGGTGCAGAAAACCATCCAAACAAAAGTATCGCTGAACCAAGCGGCCGACCTAGGTTTGGATGCGATTTCACTGGCGTCGATCTACTTTTTGGCTGCGGTGGGACTGGCGATTACCTTTGGTGTGATGGGCGTGATCAACATGGCGCATGGTGAATTTATCATGTTGGGGGCCTATACCGGATATGTGGTGCAGCAGTTCATCACCAACTACACATTGTCGTTGGTTGTGGCGCTGCCCTTGGCCTTTGCCGTGACCTTTGCGGCGGGGGTCGCGATGGAACGGCTGGTGATCCGCTGGCTGTACAATCGCCCGCTGGAAACATTGCTGGCGACATTTGGGATCTCTGTGGCGCTGCAACAGCTGGCCAAAAATATCTTTGGCACGCAGGCGCGCCCGCTGACGTCTCCGGGCTGGTTGGACGGTGCTTGGATCATCAATGATGTGGTGCAGATCAGCTATATTCGGATTGCGATTTTTGTATTGGCGCTGCTGTTTCTGGGCCTGTTGCTGTTCATCCTGAACAAAACGCGTCTGGGTCTTGAGGTGCGTGCGGTGACACAAAATCCGCGCATGGCGGCCTCTATGGGGATCAACCCTGACAAAATCAAAATGATGACCTTTGGCTTGGGCTCGGGGATCGCCGGCATCGCGGGTGTTGCGATTGGCCTGTTTGCCAAAGTCACATCTGAAATTGGCTCTGATTATATCGTCCAAAGCTTTATGACCGTGGTCGTGGGCGGCGTGGGCAATGTCTGGGGCACGTTGGCAGGAGCCACCATGATTGGCGTGTTCCAAAAAGGGGTCGAATGGATGAACCCGTCGAACACGCTGGCGGCGCAGACTTATATGATCCTGTTCATCATCCTGTTCATTCAATTCCGCCCAAAGGGCATCATTGCCCTCAAGGGCCGCGCGGCAGGAGACTAAGGTGATGCAGAAGAGTTTTATTGCACAAAACCCATCGGTTCTATGGTTTTTGGCCTGTCTTGGGGTGTTCACTTTGGGCGTCACAATACTGTCCGAAGCGACGGGAACGGGGGTGATCTCGACCTCATTTGTCAAAACGCTGGGCAAGGTGCTGTGCCTATGTTTGGTCGCGATTGCGATGGATGTGGTCTGGGGCTACTGCGGGATCCTGTCCTTGGGGCATTTCGCATTCTTCGGGATTGGTGGTTACGCTGTTGGCATGTGGTTGATGTATGCCCGCACAGAAGCGATTGTGATTGAAAACCTAGCGTCTCGGACCATTCCGCCAACCCCTGTTGAGGTGAACGAAGCCATCGCTACGCAGATTTTTGGGGTTGTGGGCTCGTCCGATTTCCCATTGATTTGGGCGTTTTCGCACAGTCTGACGCTTCAGATGTTGCTGGTGGTGCTGGTGCCGGGTCTGTTGGCGTTGGTGTTTGGCTGGCTTGCATTTCGCGCGCGGGTGACGGGTGTTTATCTGTCAATTTTGACCCAGGCGATGACATTGGCGCTGGCGCTGTACCTGTTTCAAAATGATAGCGGTTTGCGGGGCAACAACGGATTGTCCGGTCTCCAGAATATCCCAGGATTTGAAGCGGTGCCGCAATCGGTGATCTCGATGGGGTTCTTTTGGGCGTCCGCCTTGGCGTTGGCGCTGGGCTATGTGATGTTTGCCCGTGTACTCTCGGGCAAAATGGGAAGCGTGATCCGCGCGATCCGTGATGATGAACCGCGCGTCCGGTTTTTGGGGTATCACGTCGAAAGCTATAAGCTGTTCATTTTCACACTGACAGCCGTTGTCGCTGGCATTGCTGGGGCGCTGTATTACCCACAGGCAGGCATCATCAACCCGGCTGAAATCGTACCGATTGCGTCGATCTACCTGGCGGTTTGGGTGGCGATTGGCGGCCGTGGTCGTCTGTATGGCGCAGTAATTGGCACCGCATTTGTATCCTTGCTGTCCAGCTGGTTCACTGGCGGCGGCGCACCTGCGGTGGACCTTGGGTTTTACACCATCCAGTGGACAGAATGGTGGCTGGTGCTGCTGGGCACGTCCTTTGTTGCGGTCACGCTGTTTTTCCCCGGCGGTATCGGCAGGGTCTTTGATAAATTCGCGAGGAAATCGTCATGAGCACGTTATTAGAACTGTCGGGAGTCTCGGTCAGCTTTGATGGCTTTAAGGCGATTAACAATCTGGCCTTTCAGATCAGCGAACCGGAAATGCGCGCCATCATCGGGCCCAACGGGGCGGGCAAAACCACCTTTATGGACATTGTTACGGGCAAGACCAAACCTGATGAGGGGCGCGTATTATGGGGCGAAAAATCGGTCAACTTGATTGGGAAATCTGAAAGCCAGATCGCACAAGACGGCATCGGGCGCAAATTTCAGAAACCCACTGTGTTTGAAGCGCAGACGGTGCGGGAAAATCTGGCCATGGCGCTCAAGAATCCGCGCGGACCCTTGGACGTTTTGTTTTATCGCAAAACCAAACAAGGGGCTGCGCGCATCGAAGCGTTGGCTGAGGAAATCAACCTGACTGAACAGCTGGCACGCACCGCGGGGGAGCTGAGCCATGGTCAAAAGCAGTGGCTAGAGATCGGCATGTTGCTGGCACAGGATCCCCGCCTTTTGCTGGTGGATGAACCTGCGGCCGGGATGTCTCCGGCAGAACGTGAGAAAACCACACAGATACTGGTCAGGGCGGCCCAAACGCGCGCGGTTGTTGTGGTGGAGCATGACATGGAATTTGTGCGCCGCTTGAACTGCAAGGTGACGGTTTTGCATGAAGGCGCGGTCCTGGCCGAAGGCTCGATCGATCACGTGACGCAAAATCCCGAAGTTATTGACGTTTATCTGGGGCGCTAAAAGATGTTGGATGTACGAAACTTAAACCTGCATTACGGCCATTCGCGTATTCTTCGGGACGTCTCATTGTCGGCGGAGGTCGGCAAAGTCACCTGCTTGATGGGCATGAACGGCGTCGGCAAAACCAGTCTGCTCAAGGCGATTTCAGGCACGCATCCACGCACGGACGGGGATATGGTACTGAACGGTCAATCCGTTGCACGCAATGCCAAGGCCTTTGCGCTGGCAAAACTGGGCGTGGGTTACGTGCCGCAGGGGCGGGATGTTTTTCCGCTGATGACTGTGCGGGAAAATCTTGAAACCGGGTTTGCCTGCCTTGAACGATCTGAACGCTCCGTTCCGGATGAGATTTTTGATCTGTTTCCAGTGCTGCATGACATGCGTAACAGACGCGGTGGGGATCTGTCTGGCGGGCAGCAACAGCAACTTGCAATTGCACGTGCTTTGGTCACCAAACCCAAACTGCTGCTACTGGATGAACCCACCGAAGGCATTCAGCCCAATATCATCAAACAGATCGGCGACGTCATCCGCTATTTGCGCGATCAGGGGGATATGGCGATCATTCTGGTTGAGCAGTTCTTCGATTTTGCCTTTGATCTGGGCGATGAGTTTGCGGTTTTGAATCGTGGTGAAATTACCTTGCGAAAACCCGCCGCAGACCTCTCACGCGATGAACTTTTGGCGAATGTATCGTTGTAAACGATCTCAGTTGGGCTGGAAATGACGGTGACACATAGAGGGCAAATCCAGTCGGTGCATTGTGTGGGCCCGCCTGTTGCGCTAGCAATGGGCGTCGTAGTCTCCTTGAGGTCCACAGAATGAGCCGTATCAGTCAGATCGAATTGGACGATCGCAATCTTCCTCCGCCCACGCCTGAAATCGTTCAAGAGCGGAAGGTGGCGATTTTTGATCTGATCGAAGAGAACAGTTTTGTTTTGCCACAGCGTGACGAGCGTGTGGTGCCGAGCGGACCCTATCATCTTGGCCTGGCTATTCGTGACAAACGCCTGGTGTTTGATCTGAACACCGAAGGCGGGGACAAAGCCGCGGAATTCCATCTGTCGCTATCCCCGTTCCGTCAGGTGGTCAAAGATTATTATCAGATCTGCGAAAGCTATTTTAACGCGGTCAAAACGCTGCCGCCCAGTCAGATTGAAACCATCGATATGGCGCGGCGTGGCATTCACAACGAAGGCAGTCGCGTTTTACAGGAGCGGTTGGCTGGCAAAGCCGAAATCGACACGGACACCGCCCGTCGTCTGTTCACCCTGATCTGCGTTCTACATTTCGGAGCCTGACCCGTGGAGAAACTGCCGCAGTCGATCCTGTTTTGTTGTGATCATAACGCGGTTCGCTCGCCCATGGCTGAGGGGATCATGAAGAAATTCTATGGCACCGGCACCTATGTGCAGTCGGTTGGTGTCAAAAACGATTTGGAAATCGACGGTTTCAGCATTGCTGTGTGCCAAGAGGTCGGCGTGGAGCTTAGCCGTCACCGGTCGCGCTCGTTTGATGAGATGGAAGACTGGGGTGATGATTTGTCGTCGTTTGATCTGGTTGTGGCCCTGTCGCCCGCAAGTCAACGCCGCGCTCTGGAACTGACACGGTTTTTTCATCTTGAGGTCGACTATTGGCCGATTATGGACCCCACAGGGCTGGGGGAAAGCCGCGACGCCAAATTGCAAATGTACCGCCAAAGCCGAGATCAGATCGCGGACCGCCTTATTCAGCGGTGGGGAGAGCCGACGGAAGTGTTCTGAAGTGTGAAAGTAATCATTTCTTTTTTAATTTTTCAGATGATCCCCTAGGTATTCAAAAGGGGACACACAATGCCGCAGCTGTCGTCGCATTTGCCAATAGGGGCAGAAACAGAGTTGTGCGTCATTCAGGCTCTTTTTGACAAAGGTGAGCATCGCAAAGTCCTGTATCGCGCGAAGAAGGCGCTGAAAAACCGCGCTGATCACGTTGGCTTGCACGCCCTCGCTGGCTTTTCCGCCCATCAGTTGGGTGAGGGCGAAACCGCAGATGCCCTATTGGAAAATAGCGGTGCAATTGGCTCATGACGAGCGTCAAGTGACTCTAGACCTACCATTGTCTCTGCTGGCCGTGGGACGACCTGATTTGGCGATACAGCTATTTGTTGCAATCTTGAACGATGCCCCAACTGATGCAGTAGCCTTAAACGGCCTTGGCCGTTGTCTGATAGCGCGTCAGGATTTTGCCAACGCAACAGTGGTGCTGGCGGATGCGCTCAAATATGCTCCTGAAAATTCAAGTTATGCAGCTGATCTGGGGGAGAGTTTTTTCAAGTCCGGCCAAGAAGTCCTTGCACTTTCTTGCTATGAAATTGCGTCGAAACTGGCACCGGATGAAGTTCACTATGTACTTCGACGGGTAAAGCTATTGCATGGTATGGCTGAGCTTGAAAAAGGGCACGCGCTTTTAGAACAAGCTTTAAAAGCTTGGCCTTCGAACCCTGCTATTCTGAGCAATCTGGCGTCTTTCTTAGATGGGCTTGGGCGCACGGAGGAAGCGCTGACCTATTGGAATTCAGTGATGGATAGGTGCCCCAGCTACACCTTAGCCTATTCAAATTTTGTAGCAAGCCACCGACCTTCTGAGATCGAAAGTTTTGAAGACCGTATTAATGTGCAATCCAAGAGAACGCTGAATGCGGCCGATGAAATAAAGCTGAAATATGCTAAGGTAGCGATCCACGAAGAACGCGCCGAATGGGATGCAGCTTACACCAATCTTGTTGCAGCCAAGTCTTTGCAGTTCAAAGAAAATGAGTATTGCATCGATGCCGAAGCCCGTCTGTTTGATCATCTGAAGTATCAATTCTCGAATCAGCCGAATTTAGATTTACCCCCCGAAGAAACGTTACCGACTCCGATTTTTATACTTGGCATGCCACGATCTGGGTCTTCGCTGGCCGAAACAATTGTCGGTCGCCATTCAGATGTGATGCAACGCGGCGAGCTTGACTATTTGGGGCCGATGGTCATGCAGCATGGGCTGCTGGGCAAGCCATTGAGAGTCGAGCAGGCCGCGCAGTTGCATCAGGCCTATATATCGCGCTTGTCGCAAAGGGGATCTAGTCCATTTATCACAGATAAGATGCCACAGAATTTCCGGTTGATCGGATACATCGCAACCTCCATGCCCAACGCACGGATCGTTCATGTTCGGCGTGATCCACGCGCCTGTTGTTGGTCAAACTTCCGTCATCTTTTCACGGGTGAAGGGGTTGGTTTTACCAATGATATAGAAAGCCTCATCCAGTATTTTGCGCTGTATCAGGATCTGATGGCATTCTGGCATGACCGCTTTCCGGGTCGTATAATTGATTTGGATTATGAGGCTCTGGTTGAGGATCCGGGCACTCAAATTCCTGCCCTCATCCAATCCCTTGGTATGGACTGGCAAGATGCATGTCTGGCGCCTCAGGACAGTACACATATCGTGCGCACGGCTTCTCAGAGCCAAGTGCGCAAGAAGATCTACACAGGCAGCTCACAAGGCTGGCGCAAGTATGAGGCGCAGGCTGGGCATTGGCTCAATCGCTTGCCTGACCATTGGCGTGAGGGCAGATAAGGGGCGCCACATCTGACAGTTATCAGGCTATTTCGGGCTCAGTGAGTATTGGGCCTTGAAAAACAGGCAAAATGCCCCCATTTAAGCGCACATCCCGCAAATGCTGCGGGTGCTACACATAGGAGAGACCATGGCCAAGGAAGATACGCTCGAATTTCCCGGTGTCGTGAAGGAACTCCTGCCGAATGCGACGTTTCGGGTCGAGCTGGAAAACGGCCATGAGATCATCGCACATACGGCAGGCAAGATGCGCAAAAACCGCATCCGCGTTCTGGCAGGCGACAAAGTTCAGGTGGAAATGACTCCATATGACCTGACAAAGGGCCGGATCAACTACCGCTTCAAGTAAGCGTGATCCTATCTAACGTTCAAAGCCCGGCTTTTGGCCGGGCTTTTGTTTTTCTGCCCAGTCTGTTTGGGACCGTCCTTGCAAGGTATGACCTCCAACCGGCGCATGTGGGATGAGATGAAAGAGCGCTCGCGCTCTTTTCCGATGAGACTGAACATCGTATCACCGGGACAACGAAACAAAGGAGCCAGGCATGGCATTCATTCTGGGATCAGGCAGCCCGCGGCGGCTGGAGCTTTTGGCGCAGCTGGGGGTGGTCCCCGCAGATGTGCGCCCACCGGAGGTGGATGAAACCCCGCTGAAAGGTGAGTTGCCGCGCCCCTATTGCACGCGCGTGACACGCGCCAAAGTAGCCGCAGTTTCGGCAAACGATGATGATATCGTGCTCTGTGCAGACACAACTGTCGCACTTGGACGCCGCATTCTTGGAAAACCCAAAGACGCAGGGCAGGCCGCGGAGTATCTGCTGGCCTTGGCGGGGCGCCGACACCGGGTGATTACCTCGGTTGCGGTTCGAAAGGGCGACCGGATCTGGACCGAAGATGTGGTCAGTCACGTCAAGATGAAGCGCCTCTCGGATGAGGAGCTGAACAGCTATCTTGCGAGTAATGATTGGCAGGGCAAAGCAGGTGCTTATGCAATCCAAGGTCCTGCTGGCGCCTTTATTCCTTGGATCAGCGGATCCTATACCGGCATTGTAGGCCTGCCATTGGCCGAAACCGCCAAACTGTTGAAAGCGGCGGGATACCCGTTGATGAAGGAGACTGCAGCATGAAGGGCCGCACAATTGTACTGGACCACCTGAACGATCGCGAAGCCGCGGCTTTGATGGTGGATGGCAAATTGGAAGACATCCTGATCGACAGTGATGCGCCACGCCCCGGAACCGTCTACCGTGCTCGCGCGGATCGGCCTGTCAAAGGGCAGGGCGGTATGTTCCTGACCACCCCGGACGGTCCGGCCTTTTTGCGCCAGGTCAAAGGACTTGCACCGGGGCAGCAGCTCTTGGTGCAGGTCACAGGCTTTGCAGAGCCGGGCAAAGCGTTGCCCGTGACGCAGAAAATGTTGTTCAAGAGCCGCTATGCCATCGTGACCCCGGATGCGCCGGGCCTGAACATCTCGCGCAGTATTCGCGACGAAGACGAGCGGGATCGCCTGCTCGAAATCGCCAATGATGTCATGGACGATCTTGAGTATGGGCTGATCTTGCGCTCGGCCTGCGCCGAGGCAGCCCCCGAAGCCATCGCCGAGGACATTCAGGCCATGGTCAATTTGGCCGGGCAGGTTCTGGATGATCACGGGACGGAACTGGAGGTTCTGGCCGAAGGGGACGGCCCGCATCTCTTGGCGTGGCGCGACTGGGTCGAGCCGGCAGATGTCGAAAGCGAATCCGGTGGATTTGAACGCATCGGTGTGTTGGATGCGCTCGACGTGGCCAGCGGCATTCAAGAGCCTCTGGGCGGCGGTGCCTACTTGTATATAGAACCCACGCGTGCCCTGGTCGCGGTGGATGTGAACACCGGTGCGGATGCCTCGCTTGCGGCCGGTGTCAAAGCCAACATGGCCTGCGCCAAGGCTCTGCCGCGTGCCTTGCGGGTGCGGGGCCTGGGCGGGCAAGTTGTGCTGGATCTGGCTCCGATGCCCAAAAAGGATCGCCGTGCCTTTGAAGCCAGTCTGCGTGCGGCGTTTCGTGCTGATAGCGAAGAGACGATCCTGGTGGGCTGGACGGCTTTGGGTCATTTTGAGCTGCAGCGTAAACGCGGTCGCGCTGAACTGCGCGCGGTGCTGGCATGAGCTGTCCGATTTGTACTGCCGAGACAGAACGGGCTTATCGTCCGTTCTGTTCGCGACGCTGCGCGGATGTTGATCTGGCGAAATGGATGAACGGCAGCTATGCCTGCGCCAGTACCGACCCTGAAGACGCCGAGAAGGCGCTGGAAGAATTAGAAAAAACCGATATTGGCAAACAATTTTGAAAAACTTGTGAAATGCCTCTGGACACCCTTTGTAACTCGGCATAGAACGCCCACACCCAAGGCGAACAGCCTTCCCAATGCCCGGGTAGCTCAGGGGTAGAGCAGTGGATTGAAAATCCTCGTGTCGGTGGTTCGATTCCGCCCCCGGGCACCATCTAACTCCTTGAATGCATTTCACTTATTTAGATCCTTATTGTTGAGTGATCACTTCTTGAGTTGTGGGATTACACTGGGGTTACGCACCGAATGGCTTTCATCGTTGTGTACCTTTCAGCAGCATAGGCCGCTTCTCAACCATAAACGACTGCATGCCTATCTAATTCCAATGCTCGTTTTCGAGGAAAGGCTCAGCCAGAAGTTTTCGTAGGTGGCAATCAAACCAACTTTGTTTGTTTTTCCTTGAACCGAAATTCCTGTCACCAAGCAACGTGTGAAAGGACAGTTCATGGGACAGCAAGGCCAACTTCTTACGGTGAAGGACCTCTGCAATCGGTTGAAGCGATCACGGGCGAGCATTTACCGTGACATTAAGGCAGGTATTTTGGCGAAACCCCTAAAAACTGGAGGATCTTCGCGCTGGATCGAAGCTGATATTCAGGACTACGTCGACCGTGCGCTTGCTGCACGGTCAACATAGTCTTCCATATCAAATAGGGTGATCGAAAGCCGACGTCATAACCAGACTTCGGCTTTTCTCTATTGTGAAAAGAAAGCTGCGAGGCGGGTGGCCCTTCGCCGATCGATCAGAGCTTGTCGGGAAGATTTGAAAGTTTTCCAGCATTCCATCAACCAACGTTTCTCATCGAGCTCCTGATCAAACAAATCATCGAAACTCGTGTCGTTAGCTAAGGCGTAAGTTCCGTAGCCTTCACGATGGGCATTGAGGGCATCGACGAGTGTTTGCTCCAATTTTGGCCAGAGACTTTCGTCGTGCTGCATAAAAATCTCTCCTTCATCGAGCCGTTGAAGCATTTCACCAGTTTTTGCGTGTGTTAGTCCTGCTACCGTTGGAGCAACCTTACGCCAGTTGTTTGCGAATGCGCGTGCAGAGCGGATGGCGTGTAGTGCCTGGACTTCGATATCTGGTAGGGTTTCAGGGGTGTTTGTCATTTCTTCTTCCTTCACGCCGCTAATTCGAAAACGGGCTGGTCGGATGCATCGTCGATGGCGCGCATGTGATTTTCCAACCGGTCAGTAAGCCAACAGATTGCTTCAACCTTGGGATCGGTCGGGTCAATCTCTGCAAAAAGCACGGTTTCGAGCCTTGCGGGATCGCCAACATATTCCAGGGTAAAAAGCTCGTGCAAAGCGACGAGGTCGAGGCGAGCTCGTCGAGTCAGTTCATGGGTTGAGCTGAGATGATCCAACAGATGCTGGACCCGTCTCAGCGCCATCCCGCCACCGAGTACCAGGGCGGCATTTTGCAGAGCCTCACGGTGCTCCGAAAGAAAGAGAAAAAGTGCCTTTACGGCGGGTGAGATTGGGGAATGCATAAACGTTACTCCAGTTTTGCTGCACCCATCGGCAGCTCAAGAAGGTGTTCGGAGCTTCGTTGTTGTCCTTTTCTGATTTCGGATGATTTCGTTTTCTGCGCGGTCTCACCCAGACGACTGCGTAGAAAACAAAGTCATTCGATGCGTGATTTTTCCCTTGTTTCTAATTTGTCGACATCAGTTCTTCGAACTCTTCGAGGAGATCACCCTGCGTTGCGTTGAAGACGCGTTGATGCACCGACACCCCTCGGTAGTGGCCTGATGTATCCGGCGAGTACTGGTCGCAAAGGATCATGGCCTTCGTTAGGCCTTCCTCTCCCTTGGCACCAAAATGATCGTGTATCATTGTTCTGGCGATGGTCGCGCCCGTGCCGGCGACTTCCGACCAGACGCGGCTAACATAGGATTTGATCGCTGGTGTACCGTTGGGATGAACAAATAGAGGTCTTTGTTCTTGTTCGGCTTTTGCCCGAAGGGCGCCGAGATACTTCGGGTCGTTGTCATGCAGCAGGAGTGCATCGATGAAGCACGACATCCTGGGGGGAATCGAAGCCGGGAATGTTCTGCGCCCGTCGAGCAGAGCGGTCTTGCCGAGCTTGAAGTTGCGGAAACGATAACGTCCCCGATCCCAAAATAGGGTTTTCCCAAATACGATGCGATCCCAGTCCCGGCGAAGCGGCAGGATTGCCGGCAAACCAAGCGCCGCAGCGCGATTGCGCAATATATGGCGCTTTCCGGGACTACTGGAGTTTGCCGTTTTGCCCAACAGTGCGAACGCCTCGCGGATGATGTCAGGGGGGCCGCCAAGCCCATGCATTTTCTCGTATTTCAGCTGGGTCACGGCAAGCTCCTCTTCGCGCAGCATTGCCAACGTCGTTTTCAGCGCCGCTCCCAGCTCTTCCGAATAGGACCCTCTGAGGCGCGCAAAACGTTCCAGTTCTTCCCAGGTTGCGCGGAGGGTGGCGGGGCGAAGCAGCGTCCCTGTGCGCGCACTGATCCGGGTCGAAATGTCGCCATAGAAAGCAGTGAGACCTTCCTGGTGAAGGTCTTCGCCCAACCCATCCCTTCGCACTAAAAAAATGTACTGGCCGAGCTTCTGGGACATGCGTTTCTGAATTTCCAGCGAAGGCGCGCTCGGATCCCCGCCGATCCGTCGAACTCTTAGATGCTGGAGAAATGCCTGCCAATCTTCCGGCAGTTCCACCAACGGGACGGAAACACTTCGCCCGTAGGTTGGACGTCCTTTGCCATCGGTGCCACGAAAAGTTTCCTTTGCCTCGATGATGGACAGCGCAACGTCTATCACGTCGAGGTTGGGGTCAACGGCATCGAAAGCGGAAAGCCCCCTGCTGAGAAGGCGTAAGTCTTTTGCGCCCCCAGAGAGCGTAGCCCAAGCCAGGAAATCCTCTGGGGTAGGCAGCGTCAGTTTGAAATGCCCGATGTGGTCGAAGAAGCTATCCAGTGCGCACAGTAAATCGAGGTTCAGCGTATCGATGGCTTGGTGCCCATCGATCTTTTGCCAGTTGGGTTTAGCGAGGATTTGAAAACGTTCGGAGCTCATCCCAGAGCCTCATCCATGATTTCGTCCTGGGTTTCTTCGATCACGGCCTCGACGTTGATCCACGCGTAATTCCGTTGAACGACCGCTGGGGTATTCCCGAGAAACTTTGCCACTTTTTCGAGGTTTGCCAGAGACCGTTTAAGTAAGATGCTTGCCAACCCGTGCCGGAAATTGTGCGCAGTCATAGGCATTCCAATCGCAGCGCTCACCTCGCCGATCCATTCGTAAAATAGCGATTTGGACAAGTGGGCACCGGATTGCGGCGCAACGAAGAAGTATATGGATTCCGCACTCCGCGACCGGTCCTGCACCCTGCCGAAGCGAACGTTGGCGAGTGGCTGCGGGTTCTCCACAGGGCACCATTCTTCGTTGCCATAGGGAAAAAGAGGGCGAATGGCTTTAAGATACCACTCCAGAGTCTGCGCCCCTTCAAGGGCGTTGCGGCGAATTTTTACCTGTGGGACTTGCTGTCTGTTTTGCACCTTCATTTCCTTTGCATTCATTGTGACCAGAAAATGGGTGGCGTTGCCTTTAGGCAGAAACAGGTTTGATGTCGGTCCGCGGTGCCGCAGCTGAAGGGCATTGGTGACACGCAATGGCGATCCGCAGAGCTCAACTGCCGCGAAGCCGGCGCAGGTGCCAAACATGCGCGCGAGCCTGAGTTGTGAAGACGACAGTACCTTGTCCGTCGCCAGGATGTCCTCAGCCCGCCGGCGGTACTCGAAATGCTGTGTCAGAAACTGGCGTCGCTTGCGCGGATCATCGACCAGAGGTCGGCAAAAAGCGATATTCTTTGGGGACATTTCTTCATCTGCAGCCTCGCCTTCTTTCAGGAAATCGCTCCTTTCCTTGGCTTCGATCATATGCGCGACCTCGATTCTGTTCCGGCTAAGAACAGTGGCAATTCGGGTGACGTATCCGAAGGCCGTTCGGGCCGTTAGCCCGCCTTTCTGCTCAGAGAGGTCATTCCAGTGAGCGATAACTCCCCAAAAAACGTCCTTGGAAACCAGTCTGGGAAAATCGGCCAACGTATCCAGATCTACCTGACCACTGCGTTCCCTGGACGCAGACCAGACATATGTCCGTAACGATGACCTGTAAGTTGCAACGGTGCTGTCCGTCCACTCATCTTTGTATTTGCCTGTCGTCGGATCATACTTCTCCGGGTCGCACCGTGCCGTTTCCAGCATTCGTTCGATCCATTCTTCCACGTGCTTCGGCAGGATGTTATCGAACCTCCGGCGCGCCGTATCGATTTCAATCTCCGGTGGAAGGTGTGCTGCGATACTTTGAATACAATGGTATCGCTGCAGCACCTGCAACGCCCGGATGTTCTTTCTGCGAAGAGGTTCGCTGGCGGCTTGTTCCAGCAGCAGATCGATATTCTGTCGGGAGAGTTGCAGAGGTTCAATGCTCAGCCGGCGCGCCCGGTCCGCAAATGCGGTGACGCAGCCAGCCTCTCCCGCATGAATCGGCCCGCCATCCTTCGACAACATGGTCACCAACTCGAGCAGAGGCAGCCAACCATCCTGACGCGCTCTGCGTTCTTTTTCTTTTTTGACCTCGCCGAGCGTTTCTTCGATGCGCCTACGGACCTTGTTGCGCCAGCGGTTGTAGGCTGTGAGGCTTTTCCAGAAATTTCGATCCTGACCCGGCACCTGTCTGTGGGATTTGGCCAGAGCGAACAGCTCGTCGAACCATTCGATCGAGGCTGGGAGATCGCAGAGCGATCTTGCGAAGAAGTCGGCCAGGCGCTTGATGGCTTTGGCCTCATCATCTTTGCCTGCCTGGACGGCATCTTCATAAACGTCCTGCATGGTCTTGGGTTTTTGTTGGAGTGACCCGGCCGGGATGGCGGTGCTTGAGGCAATTTGAGTGAGTATGCTCATGAGGTTCCCTTTCCGTGTTGAGAGGTAGATTGGCCGTTTTGCGTGCATCCAAAGCCTTGGAGTGCAAAAAATGTCATTCTGCCGTTGATTTACCAGAACCTTAAAAAGCCGACAGAATGACATCCGGATGCTTGCAAGACGGAATTGACATTTGGGCTGCAAATGCGAGGTCTGCGGTGCATAACAGGGCCAGATCAGGACTGATTGGTCGAAGCCGCAGATCGTGCTACCTGCCCAAGAATGCCATCGCTGAAAGCTGGCATCTCGGGGCTGGTGCCGTTTTCTTCCCGTTTCTGGAAAAGCTTGAGAATGGTCTTTACGTGGGCTCTGACGTAGAGTTTTTTGCCGCCCTCAAGAATGACATGAGACGGCTCTGCAAGGCTGCCTGCTTCAAGTTTCTTTGCAAGCTCATTGGGTTCCAGCGCGGTCTCTTGAGCGAATTCGTCGACACTCATGAGAAAGCCAGGCAGAAATACGTAGCGTTCGTAACATCCTCGAGGGTTCCGGGAAAAAGCCAGAAACTGGTGCCTGATGAAGCGGCGGCTGCGTTCACCAAAAACATAGATTGGTGGGAGGGAGATCTCGCCGTCCTCAATCTTTGTTTTCAAGTCCTGAGCGGAGTACCCAAGTATCACGGCGGCTTCGGCGAGCGTCATGAGCTTGTGGGTCAGTGGCACGATTTCTGTTCTGGGCACATCAAGGCCGAGCACTCCGGAAATCAACCTAAGGTCCGGGTATTTCCGCCCGGCCGGCAGCACACCCAACTCGGCGGCAAATGCTCCCACTCTGTTGCGCGACATACCAAGCCACTGGCCAAGCTGGGTCACGTTGGCGGCATCCGTGAATGCGGGTTCGTTTTTTTGGTGCATTGTGGTCTCCTGTCGTTATGAACAGAAGGTGGGTCCATCCAATGCCCCGGAAAAATGAGTTTGACCATTTAGTTTGACTCTGCACTGCAAGTAGGTCGCCAACATTTGTGGGCGAGATGCCCCGCCAGCCCCAAGCATGTCTCGGTCAATTGGTTTCAAACAGCGATTGTCGTTTCTGGCCCAAAGCTGCTGTTGACGGTCTTCCGGTGAAGCTGCCCCTCCGCCTGCTAAAGAAAACATTCGTCAGCGCGCCGTTGACAGGATGCTTAGATAGTGGACGATTGCAGAACCGAATTTCGAACAGCTTCGCTAAAAGACTGCAAAATTTCGTTATCCTTTGCTAACAGATCCCGCAGCCGTCGCGGAAGCTCGAGCTGCACACCCTCGCCTGAACGTGTTCGGTTACATATATTTGCCTTGTTCAGGCCAGGAAGTTTATTGTTGATCTCAGCTTCAAAGCCAGCTTCGCGGAGCGAGGTGCCGACAGCGTCGCGTAAGAGAGTGGCGCGACCACCCAGCCACACAGCGTCAGTTCCTTCGTTCCCCCGTCCATGGATTGCAATAGCGAACCGAGACCTGCCGACAAGTTCGACGGCCGTAGGTTCATCGAAACGATGTGAAGTTATGTGAAAATCGCTGTGAGGCCCATTCCTTAGAGCCTCGAAGGCGTAAAACGAAAGATTTGTTCCTGCGATAGCATCGGCTATCTCAGATGTCATGGGCTCGATCCATCCGCCGTGAGGCGCAAGGATCACTACCTCTGAGCCACGATCCGTGGCTCGAATGCAGTAATCGGTGCCGAGCTGCGCGTCGGCAGCAAGTTCTTTGAAGGATTGGTAGCGGTCGGCCATTAAGTATCTTTCAGGAAGTGTCTAATGCTTCTCGTTGATAGTACTTTGCATCTAAGCAATCTGCGCCAGCTCAAGTCGAGCTTTGCTTGCGCCAGGAACTAATAGAAAATTGAGTATCAGATATTGGATTGTTTTCGTTCCAACGATCCCAGAAAGCGACTGTTTGGCTATCTGGCTTCATCTTTGGCTCAGCGATCCGAATTCGTGTGGGCAGCAGGCTGGCATCACCAACAACGAGCGCCTCGCCAATATCCAGGACGGGCAGCAAGTCACCAAAGCTTCCAAGGCTATCAGGCAAGAGCCGTTTGATGACGCTTTGATCGTCGCTGTTGGTCAGGCGCATTGCCACCACATTATTACATTGGCTGAGCACAGTTCGATTTACTTCCGATGGCCGCTGGCTAATCACAACAAGGCCAATTCCGTACTTTCGGCCCTCTTTGGCGATCCGTTCAAATATCTCAACGGCAACGGAGTCAGAACTGTCCGCCTGCATGCGTTCCGGAATGTACAGGTGGGCCTCGTCACACATTATTGCGATTGGATGGCGCTTGTCGGATTTTGTCCAAAGGCTGGTTGAGAAGATAATTTGAGCCAATAGGCTCACCATCAGTGGCAACACGTCTGACGGCACTTCTGAAAAGTCAATGATTTTGATGCCACCTTCGTTGTTGTCTTGTGCTCCACGTCCCGCAGAGATGGCGTGGACCATCCGTTCCAGCCAAGCCATGTCCATACATTCAGGTGGTGGCTGGAACAGGAAAGCCAGGCGGCGGTCATGCTTCTTGGCTTCCAGGCGACCAATCAAACGGCTGAGTTTTCCGTGATATGGGCCCTGCTTTTCGCGGTTCCCCGTCCCTGGGACCATCTCTTCGTCCAGCTTCTTAAGTTTATCGAGGACGGTGTTGATATCGAAGGGCACAGGGCTGTCGATCGTGAAGTTCTCCAGGATCTCTTTGTGCTCCACTGGGTCAAGACAGCTCTTCTTAGCGTCAACGATTGCACGCGTCATGATCATTGACTGGTTCGGAGCATTCTGGTCACTGCGGTCAACAAACAACGACAACAAGGCCTCATAGCCCAGCAGCCAGTACGGTAGATGAAGAACGCCATCAGCCAAACCACGATTGTGTTCGATGTCTGATGGTCCGGCGATCCGTAGGTGCCTGAATGCTTTGCTCTTTAGTGGGCGATATTCGCCATGAATGTCGAACAAGACGGCATTTGCTTGCGGCAACTCGGCAATCTGATCGAGCAACCTTGCAGTGGTCCAAGACTTCCCCGAGCCAGTACTGCCGACTATTACCGCGTGGCGTTGAAATAGCTTGTTACCATTAAGGTAGGCGATGGCTTCGTCATCCAACGTGAAATGACCAAGGGATAGCTTGGGGCCATCTGTTTTAACGTCAGAAATGACTTGCATGAATTTGGTAAGCCGCTCGCCATCCAGCGAAAAGCAGTTTGCGTCGATTTCGGGAACAGTCTCAAGAGTACGGCGAAACACGTTCTGATCAGTGCCGACTCGGTCGAGCAGTGTGCCAATGAGGGTGACTTTCACCAAGTTGTTTTCGTTCGGGACAAGCTCTTCGTCGCCAAGCTCGACCTCATCCAGTTCACGCGTATCTGGCTTCCGGGTAATCTTTACAACAATACCAATTAGGTGCTGACCGGGCTTACTGCTTTGAAGAACAACCAGCCGGTTGACCTGGAGACGTTTGAGCCGGTCCAGATCATCAACGCGAATAGTGATTGCAGCGGTGTCGACTGAAATGACGCTGCCAAGGGATTCTGTGTCGGAGAAGTCGAAAATGGACATTTACATTACCTAAAGGACTAATTTGTTGAAGCCGTCGAGCGACCAAAGATCTGGTGTTGTGACATCGGTGCCTTCTGGACAGGCATACGAGTAAACTCTGCTACCGGTTCCAGATCGTTCGATTCCCAAGTAGTTCTTGCCAGCCTTGTTTTTCAGGAAGTCTTTCGCTTCTTCCGTCAACGTTCGGGCCAATACCACTGTTGGGACGTTCCGCTCCCGGCATCGCTCGATGAGCTTGGGGTGGATGTGCTGGTCTCGAAAACCAAAACCCACACAAAGGAAAGCAGAAGCGGCCTTTAGTGCTGCATCAGCTCCGTTGATGGTTGTTCGAAACGGATCTTCATAGGTCTTTTCGTATTTGTTTAACCCCGGCGTTACGATAAGCGGCGTGTAGTGATCTTTGGACGGCAGCTCGAACACTGGTAACCCTATCGTCCTATCATCGGCGGTGCGGAACCAATCGAGAGACCCGTGGATTTTCCAAATCTTAACGACGCGGGCGGCCTTTGTCCCGTGTACCAGTTTTACGCGGCCCGTACTTTCCCACGTCTGAATGTAACCCGGAGCAAAGCCAGTCTGAAACAATACGTTCTTGGAGTTGCAGGCAAACTCGGCAACGCGGTCATAATTTGTCGTGACCACATGTACCTCGCTATGAGTGCTGCTGAACATGTTGGCCAATAGTCTGCCCAAAGCGAAATCACCATCGTGAGCGGCGGCCTCCAAAAGCTGCATGTCTTTGTCGTTCACGCAGCGCCAAGTTAGACCTACAATTTTTGACAGTAGCGATGCAGGAAGTGTTTTGCCTTCCAAAGCTGCCTCGAGGTGATCCCCGCTGGCCAGCGCTACCTTCACCAGCAACCACGCGTCACTTTCAGCCTCACCGTCGGTCTGTATATTTTTGCCAAGGTAAGTACTCAGCTCACCCATGCTGGGAAGCCCGTGGGGCATTGATGCTCCGCTGCCAAGGACGATTGTGGGGCAACCTTGAAAACAAGATTGGGCGATCTTGGCAATTTGTTCTTCCGTCACGTGAAGGTAATTCCTCATAATCCAACAGGGCTTAGCCAAGTTTCCGATATCGTACTCAACGCTTGCAAAATGGGAAGTGTATTATTGAACTCAACTCACCTTTTGGCTGATTGAACCCTCTAAAACGCCGAATGAGACGACTTGGAAGTGGAAAGATGCAGACTGCACTTTCAATCTTTAGCCAACGTTCTTGAAGGCTGCAGAGAGTGTCTGCTCTCTACCAGAGCGTAACCAACGGTATACAGCAGACCGTCAGAGCTCATTGAGACTGTTGCCTGCTGGTCTCAGGCCGGTAATTCGCCACAGGCGCGTGAAAGGCGGTTGTGGGAGTTTCATACCGTCAAGATTGCTTCACTGCACTGCCTTATTAGGAGTTCCTCTGTCTCCTCGCGCTGCGCTACCCGGGACGCGAAACTGGTCACAAAGCTCTTCTCAAAAGGCTCAAGAAATTCAACCAGAACAATCTGGTAGGAGAGTTGTCAGCACGGTATAGTAGTTTTCTGAATTGTGTCACTCTCATTGATTGTAACCGGAATTATTTCAAATATCATGAACATCGATTTCAAGGCCATCAGAGCCATAGACGGGAAAGCCTCGACCGGGTTCGAGGAACTCGTGTGTCAACTCGCAGCTTTGGAGCCAGTTCCGGACGGCGCGCGATTTCATCGAAAGGGTCCAGGAAAAGACGGTGGTCTTGAGTGTTTCGCACGCTTTTCCGACGGAATAGAATACGGTTGGCAGGCCAAATACTCTTGGCGGTTCGATCACAATTTGGAGCGTAGCTTGCACAGTTCAGTCAAGAGCGCTCTCAAAAAGCACCCCAATCTAACCAAGATCTTTGTTTGCCTCCCCTTTGACCGGTCGGATCCCTTTTCCTCCAATGAGACGCAGCTGGAGGCGTTCGAGAGGTGGCGGAATAAAGAAATCGCTGAAGCAGCCAAGCAGGACCGACAACTCGAAATCGATCTCTGGGACGCTTCCGCGCTCAAGACGAAGTTGACCAACCCAAGTGGCCATCATGCTGGCCGCATCCGTTACTGGTTCGAGAGTCAATTCCTCTCGCCTGGTTGGTTTCAGGATCAGTTCGAGCGGAGCAAAGCTGCTCTTGGCCATCGTTATACGCACGAAACCAGCGTGGAGCTTCCCATCCGTCGCGCGCTCCTTGGAGCCACTCGGAACCCTGAATTATTAACTTCATTGCGCGATCATCGCAACGAGCTGCGAGAAGCCTGCAACGAGTTTCAGACTACTTTCGTGCTCTCAGGCGAAGACGCCGATACGATGTCTGCGCTCGGCGCATTATTGGATGATGTTGACGAACTTCCTCATCAAACTTGGCCGGTCGACCACTGGCGCAATATGCTGGATCAAGGGTTAGATATCGTAGTGCGAAAGTACCACGATGAGATCCGTGAAGCATACTCCACAAGAAGTGATGAGATAAAAACAAAGAAGAACCAGACGCATGACGCGCGCCGCGCGCTCGAAAAACTGGAGCGGGTCTCTGCGACGCTGCAGGCGAGAGCTTGGGAAATGGCCGTCATACCTCATATGCTTATCACCGGCGAAGCTGGCAGCGGAAAGTCCCACCTTCTCGCCGATGCCTGCAGCCATCAGTTGAACAAGAAACGACCCGCTGTGTTGTTGCTCGGTGGCCAATTGACCGATGCGGAAATCTGGCCCCAGATTTCGAGCCAATTGGGGCTTCCACTTGATTACACGCGAGATCAATTGCTTGGGGCGCTCGACGCCGCTGGCGAAGCTGCTGGCGTCAGAGCCATGCTTTGTATCGACGCGATTAACGAGCGAAAAGGGTGCGAGATCTGGCCGAGCCGTTTCGCCGCCTTTCTCAAGGACGCAGAAGCCTATCCCAACGTGGTCGTCGTTCTTTCCTGCCGGACGACCTATCTGCCGCAGATTGTGCCGTCACATTTGGACGATGCTAAGCTGCCGCGACTCGAGCACTCTGGGTTCTCGATGCGTGATGCGCGCAAATTTCTTTCTCTGCGCAATATCCTGCTGCCGGATCAACCATTTCTACCGAACGAACTCCGCAACCCGCTGTTTTTGAAAGTCTGCTGCGACGCTTTGGATCGCCAAGGCAAGAAGGGCTTTCCTAAGGGAATGCAAGGCGTAACAGATATTTTTAAGATGTACCGAGTCGCGCTCTGCGATGCAGTGGAAGCTCGCTTAAAACTTGCACCGCGCCGGAGATACCCTGTCAAAGCGATCGAAATCCTCGCCAAGGAGATCGCTACAACTACTGATCCTCTCATTGAGTATGATCGAGCAGCAGAGCTTCTTGCACCCATCTGCGGAACCAATCCCAGCCTCGATAGCGATTTGCTCGAAGCGCTTAGCGACGAAGGCCTTCTCGCAATAGAGCCGATCCGCGAGAATGGTGAAGACAGAGAATATGTCCGCTTCAGCTTTGAGCGGTTCGGCGATCATGTGGCCGCGCAAGCCATCCTTGACGCGACTCTGATCGACGAAACCCTTCCATCGCCGCTTTCACACGACATAGCACTTTCCAAAGCTTGCTCACGCCAAGGTGCTCCAAGGGGCGTCCTCGACGCTCTCGCCATTCAATTGCCGGAACGGACTGGCGTGGAACTTCCGGATGCGGTCAAAGATACAGACCGCTGGTTGATTGATTGTATCTCCCGAGAAAACATCGCTTTGCGTCGGCGCGAGAGTGTGACAGCGCGCAGTTTCGAATTGCTGGGAGAATGGGGTGACCCAGATGAGATCTGGAACGCTCGAGTCCAGCTCGCACTTGGGACAGACGGGCCTTTCGGACTTAATACATTCCATCAAGACCTTCTGCGCTTGCCGATGCCTGAGAGGGATGCGGAGTGGTCAATCTATGCTGGCGAGTCTGCGGACAACGGACGAGAAGGTGAGGAGGATCTCGACACGCCATTGCACGACCTTATGGATTGGGCAATGGACGCGAGACCTGGTTCGTTAGATGACGAAGCCGCTGCGAACGCTGCGGTCCTCCTTGCTTGGTGTTTTTCTACGACATATCGGCGCACGAGGGATCGCGCCACCAAAGCCCTGGTTGCTCTGCTGGTCGCGTCTCCCAAATGTGGTCTGGAATTGCTTTGCCGCTTCGACGAGATTGATGATCCCTACATTGGCGAAAGACTTGCTGCCGCAATCTATGGTGCAGCCTTGCAATCTGCATGGACCGATACTGAACTGACCAATATCGCCCAGATGACCGCGAACCGCCACTTTGTGCAAAATGATCCGCCAATCGACCTGCTGTGGCGCGATCACCTCGTTGGGCTTCTCGAGTATTCTGTGCATCGCGGATGCGTTCTCGACGTTCCACAAACTTCCCAGCTCCAACCTCCGTTCGACAGCCCGTGGCCTCTTGAATTTGCGCCAGACATGGAGCCTGGCAAGGATCCCCGCAACTCCGAAACTTCGTGGGACATTATCAGTTCAACGGACCAGCACGGCGATTTTGCAAGCTACGTGATTAAGTATGCCGTTCAGGACTGGGCGGCCGGTGAAAAAGACACCGTCCTTCCAAGTCATGAAGATCTTTACTTCGCATGGCGAGCGGAATTCGATACTTCCTGCACCGAAGATGAACGTGCTCTTGTCGATGAACTAATCGCGCTCCGATCGTTATCATACGATTGGTGCTACCCTGGGACAGAGCAGGGCATACTCCACAAAACACTTGAAGAGAATCTCCGCAGACTCCTCGGCGATCAACGCTATGAGGCCTATCGCGTTCGAGCGGGACATTGGGCAAAGAACCGCTCGGATAGCTGGGCTACAAAACGGGCAGCACAGTTCGATCTGGGGTGGGCGCAACGCTGGATCTGCCGCAGAGCTCATGACTTGGGCTGGAAAGCCAATTTGCATGCAGGCTTTGACCACACCTGCAGCGGCGATAGAAGGAACCACACGAAGGAACGGATCGGCAAAAAATATCAGTGGATCGCGTTAAGGGAGTTGATGGCGCGTATTTCGGACCATTGCGGAGCCGTTGAAAGGGACCGGCCACAACACTTGCGGGAAACCGTTCGACGCTTGCGCGATATGGATCCGAGTCACCTCATGACGAAGAGTCACGATTGGGGCTGGGCGAAGTTTGATGAACCTACCTTCTGGATGCCCAAAGTTCCCCTTCTTTCACCACGCTCGGTAGAGGAAGCTTGGGAATGGCTTGATAGCGAACGAGACTTTTTGGATGGCGAGGAATTTCTCGATTTCCAAGTCGATGAACAAGGCCTGAAATGGACTCCGCTACGAGATTTTCAGAGCTTCAGCGGCGTCGGGGCCTCCGGAGAAGCAGCGCACATTAGAACGAAGACATGGCGACGGTCGACGTGCTTTTTAGTTCGGAACAACGATCTTGCAGGCGCACTCCAGCACCTGGACGGCCAAATGCTGACAGCCGATCATGACCTCGGCTTCACAAACGAAGCATCTTCAGAGGACTTTCTTGGTGAGTTAGGATGGCGCAAGGACACAGGCGAGGACTGGATAACCGAGTGGGCTCGAAAATGGATTGATAAGCCTACTCCAACTTGGACGATGGCCCCGGTGGAGGGTCTTTGTCCGACCTATGAACTTTCCCAAGAAGCAAGTGGGTACAACTTCAGCTTGGTTCAAAATCTGCGCGTTATCTTGCCCTGCCCTTGGTTAATGCGAGACCTGAATATGTCGCTCAAGGACGGGCGCGACCTGATCTTCACTGATCCGCAGGGCAGCGAGATATTCAAGGATCCTTCGGTCTCAAAGAATGGACCGAGGGCCGCTCTCGTTAACTGTGACGCTTTCGTGCGCCTTTTATCAGAAAGGGATCTCTCACCGATATGGGTCATTGGCGGAGGAAAGGAACTGTATTCCGACAGAAAAGATGCATTCGGTCAAAGATGGTTCACCAGCACTTGGACCCTTGAGGACGATACGTTTCGAAAATGCTCTCTTGAGACCGAGGAAGATCGCCGACGGGAATAGAGGCTTCCTTCTGAGCATGTAGTGTCCGGCATTCGATGCGCCGATTAAGGCATTCTTGCGAATGGCGCCTGTCGGCCCATCCTTCCAATTCTTGGAAGCAAACTTGGTCCAAGACAGCGTTGATATTTTGGTTGTTACCGGCGTTGACTTCCAACGCCGCTGCTCGTCGCTCGTGTTCTGCAAGTTCCTTTTTGCCCAGCCTGTGAGGAGTCCTGTTGAATATCTCGGCAAGCGTCACTGCATTGAAAACTTCCACTGCAGCTGGTTCGTCGCCGCGACTGTAAAGGCCGATCTCGCGCGCAGACTTCCAAATGAAGTGAGCCGTTTCATTGAGTTGCTTCCGTGAAAGTCCCTCCGTGCCATCTACCGTTTCAAGCAGCTCCTCCAAGCTGCGAGGAAGGGGGTATTTGCCATGGCGGGCGCGAAAACCTCGACGCGGCATTGGACCAACGGGCTTGCTGGGAAGTAGACCAGATGTCATGATTTCTGGGAGTTTCCTCAAGGCATCAAAGCGATCCACATTGGTGCTCCAGGTGATCTGAAGATCGGGGCGAAGTGAGGCTTCCTGCTGCCAAGCCCATTCTCGGTCGATATCATGCGGAGAGAGGTCAGCAGAAATGGCAGCGGCAGCGATCGCAGGAATAGGGTTTTCCTTGACCGATACACCAGCGTTAACGACAATAAACTGCAGTTTTTTCCAGAGGGCGGTCCAAACGAGCGTCAATTCAGAATGCAGCTGCAATCCCGCCGCCCTTGTCCGGGCCCAGTTCTTGGGCAACTCTTGGTCTGATCGCTCGATGTCCAAAATGACGCAATCAAACGGGATTTGAGATAGCGTCTTTTCGAATATGTCTTTCTTTGTGGTTTGGCAGAATATGGAAGTTACCGCCGTTGAAATTGAACGACGGGCGTTTGGGGAGAGGCCACGAAATTCAAAGTGAGCGTTGAGCTCTTTGATCCGCGCCTGTGGTAGGGCAATGTTGCCTCGACGGCGACCATCGGGGAGAGGGCCAATAGGCTGCTTGGGGAGGTTTCCCAGTTGTTTGTTTGTTTTACGTATTTCATCCAGACAGATGATCCCTCGGCGGAAACGCATTCTGGTGGAGCTTGATTTGATCACAGCAAGACGGTCGCAGGCCCAGTCTTTCGTGAGATCACGTGGGGAAACCGATGCTTGAGAACGTTGGGCCTGACTTCGTACCGAACCAATTGCGTGAACGTCATTTTTTGATAGACCGGCGTTCTTCACCGCTGTTAGCAGATCTGCCCATTCATCGGCTGGTTCTTCTGCTTTCGCCAACACGGTGGTTTGCTGCGGCCAGGGTGGCTCCAGTAGTGTTCGAGGCAAAAGCCGTGAGAGATCTTCGTCGCCTGCGTTTTGGAGCTCGAGAAGAGTTTGTACTGCTGTGACGAGGTTTGCCCGGATTCTGCTTGAAGGTTCTGCGGCGAGGAGCTGGCTGATCATTTCTTGGGTGACTTCTTTCGGTGAAACGCCGTTCAGGCGGGATCTCAACATTCGCCATGCCACAGAAGAGAAAGCTTTCGTTTTTTTGGAGGCTTCTCGCTCCAGGGCTTCCCATGGTTCAGGGTGTTGCCAGATAGGGTAGGCATCGCACACGGCCTTGGTGACCCGGTTCAGATAAATGCGGCCGGTTTTCCCAGGAAATTTCGCAAGAAGTAGCTGAGCCAAACACGCCTGCTTGCTCGGAATGAGGAAGTCCAACGGTGCAACGTCATGGTTTGGATTTAAGACACCTGCAGCGACCCCAATTGTGTAGGTAGCTTTGAAAGCGGTGCTGTCAGCGGCTTTCAAAGCAAGACAGAAGGCTAACAGATTTGGCGGAAGTTCCTGAATGCGCCCCCCAGATCGCGTGTAGCGCGGCATGGACCCGATCGGCTCCGGTAGCAGAATGTTCTTGTCCAAGATTTGAGGCAACCGCCGAAGTTGATCCAGTAGCACCAGCGCTCTACGGAACCGGCGTCGAGACGCACCTACCAGTGTGGCGTCTACCTCGATAGCTTTGTCACGGGTAATACAGGAAGGTCTCACATCCATGCCAAATGCCGAGGTCAGTGGTGCCTTGAGATCTGACAGCGCGGATCTGATACCTGCAGCCTCACCCAGAATGCGCAAAGTGCTGAAAGGATCGTCGATGTCCTCTTCAGTCATCTCAACTACGAGTTTGAACATCGCCTGCCGACAGCTCTGGTACATGCGAAGGCCACCAAAAGTGGAAAGACGCGGATCAGTCTTTTCAATCTGCTCAGGAAAAATCCGTTGCATGGTTTCCAATGTAGCCTCAGTGCTTTGCCAGTTTTCCCCCAACGCCTGCGCGATCAAATCAAAATGGGCGAACGCCACCACTTGTGGCATTCCGCCCTGTATGCCCTGCAGGTAAGAGCCGTGAAGATCTCCCAAAGTTTTTACCATCTTCTTCTCCTTTGTTATCCAAAGAGAAGATTGGCCAAAATCTACAAAACCAAAGCAGTTTGATATCTCAAACTGCCGGAAGCCCGGCTTCCATTTCCAAGTGGTTTCCTATAGATTTCTTTTGGATTCAGTGCCAAAAAATTGTCTTTAATCAATTGCATGCGATCGGAAATGCTCGACAAATACGGGCAGCTACTCTGATTGAAGCGGGATGCCCAGCCCATGATACGGCCCTCTTGAAGCACTCTACGGGTAGACTGCTTCAGATCGTTATCAAACCCGGTTCCCCGATATTTGAACATTGCCATCTCCTCGGACAGCATAGAAGGAGATCCAAAATGGTGGAGCACAACGGCAAATTCCGCATCCCTGAATACTTCGTTGAGTTTTTGAAATACCGGGGCATTCCGTTCCGAGAACAGAAGTTCCTTCTTGCCCTGATCCACCTGCAGTCGATGAAAATCGATTGGCCGCGCGTACGCAACTTAGAGATCGAAAACAGGACCTACTGGGCAGACCTGAGATCCCTTCGGGATCTGGGATGTGCCCCGCGCTCAAACGATGCCAGATCGTTCAAATCGTCCGTGACGTATTGGTGCCGTTGTGAACTTTTTGATGAGCTGTACCTCGATCAGCGAAGTCGAAATCTCATCTGGAAATTCTCGGAAACCGTATTTGACCTCATGGCAAATATGGAACGGTATACGCTGCTTGACGGGCAAGATATCGCATACTGTCGCTCGGATTTGGATTTGATAGTCTACATTGGTATCGCCGGAAGATCAGGAATGCGAACGCCAAAATTCACAATCTTCGACGGCTGGCGGAATGTTCTCAAGAATGGTGGGTATGACCAGTTCCACCCTTTGAATCCTCGAAAAATCGATGCACGGCTACGCCCAATTCTTCAAAGGTGGGCGAACAAAAAGAACATCGGGTTTGTGGTGGGGTTCCTCCAGGACGGGACTAAACCAGGCTATTCCGAAGTCGAAATCAGATTTCTCCATGAAGATTCGAAATGGCGGAAATGTCAAATTTTCAACGCCAAGAAACACAAGCGTCAGTATTCAATCATTCCGACTTCCGGATGGCCTCAACAGCGATCCTCAAAGACGGCTGCGTTCCCAGAAGACGACTCTATCTGAGCTGTTGACCAGGCGACGTTCCCCAAAGGGAAGTCAAAAAGATCTTTTTCTTTTTTCGATGCAAACCCACGTCCCAGTCACAAACCGTAGCCAAACAAAAGGAGAGCTTCATGACGCTCCAACATTTCCTGCAGAAACTCATGATCGAAACCGTGGCCAATGGAACCTTGCTGCTTGAGGATCACGGCCGATCCCTTCGCTTCAAGCTGATCAATGCAGATTGTTTCGTTTCGGGACCACTAAATTGCCGCCGAGACTGGGCTGACCCGTTCGGGCGTCCGGGCCTAATGCCACTGATTGATGAAGTAAAATTCAACGGTGGCGAGACATTCACCGCCAAACCACTCGCCTCGCATTCAGACTTCATGGAAGATGTCTATGATGTACTACAGGAGCGCCTATCGCCTCAAAAACTATACACCTTCGACCAGAAACAAGGATGGATGCTGACGTCGTTCAGTTCGAAACCGCTGAGGCACACTGGCTAAGTGGCAGCTTGAGCTACGAAATAAGTGTTTCCTTGAGAATTCAAAGCAAAAAGTTCATCAGATTGAGGGCGGGCTGCGCAGCACCTAACTATGGATGAATTTAGGCTTGAGATCTAAATCTCATGAACCAGAGGCGCTGTATCACAAACCTGCCGGGCTATTTCAACAACATGCCGGTGGTGGGTCAGGTAAATCGCCTGACCGCTACGCCCGATCTGTTCCATCACTCGGCAGGCGGCGCTGGTACGCTCTTCATCGAAGGTCTCAAAAATATCATCACAAAAGAAAGGCAGGCAAGTACCTTGCGCCACCAATTGCTCATGGGCTGCTGCACGCAAAGCCAGATAAAGCTGAAAACGCGTGCCCTTCGACATTTCGGATACCCGCTTGAACGCGCCTTCCCTATCGACCGCCAGCAATACTTCTGCCGAGCCTTCCGGTTGAGTCGCAAGACGCGCATAAGCTCCCTGGGTCAGAGTGGCAAAGCAGCGTTCGGTCGCTGTCATCATTCCGCTGCGGTGATTATCGCGGTACCTACGGAGCGCTTCATCGGCCAAGTTATACCCTAACGAAAGTTCGAGGTATTTCAGCGCGGCCTCCTCTAATTCCAGCTCCAGAGTCGCTTTGCGTTCAGTGAGCAAAGCAATTTCCGTGCTTCCTGTTACTTGAGCCAGAGCTTGCTTTGCAGTCACTCGTTCTTCCGTCGCCTTGGTCAGCGCTTTCTCTGTCTCTGCCAGGTCAGACTTGATGGTCTCTGCCTCCAGGGCGGTCAGCGTTGCGCCATCGAGCATTGTGCGTGCAGCAACCAATGCACCAACCCCAAGCTCTGAGCATATGGCACGCTCAAGTTTGGCCATTTTGATCCGATCGGCAATCACTTGTTCAGCCTTCACCGTTGCGACGCGCAGTTCATCAAGAGTTGCAACCGGCGTGCCCTCAGGGAAAATCTGCCCCAAGGCTTTGATCTTTCCCGCAGTCTCCTCCATCCACCGATTATTTTCCGCCAAACTCTCCTCAGCGGCTTTGATTTGCGTAGCCAGCTCTTCTGATTGATGTTCGGCGCTCTGCGCCGCAGCCGACCGCACACTAAGGTCAGCAAAGGTTGCAATAGCGGTATCGGCCAACGGGAGTTCATTGGCGCGGGCGATTGCTTCGACTTGATGTGCAAAATTTTCCTGATCGGCTTCCATCATGGCAACACGCTGTGCCGCCTTTGAACGCTCTGTCTCTTGTTCGCGCAGGATCCGAAGGGGTTCGATTGACGCACGCAAGGTATTTTCTGAAACCGCATTCCCCAAGGTGTCAGTGACCATGCCACACCAAGCTTTCTCGGCCTGATCGACATTGTCCTGCGCAGTTTCGAGCTTTTTTTCTCGGCGGGTAAGATCGTCTTGGAGCCCATTTAGCGCGTCACAGGCTTTTGAGATGGTGATCTTTTCCTCCCGCTCGGCCTCGGACGATGCGCGTGCGGCAGCCAGCACGCTATCGAAATCTGGCGACTCAAGGCGCAAATGAGGCTGCAATGCCTCGAACAATCGCTTTGCCCGCTCGATTTCGGGTCGGTAGGTTTCGCGGGCTTGCGCCAGTTTTCGAGAGGCTTCAGCGGCAACGCCGTGACGTTGTACCCAGTCCAACCATTCCAAAGGCAATTGAGGGAGGTGCAATCCGACGGCGGCAGCGGCCTCGTTCACCTTTTCCTCAAGCGCAGCTTTCTCGCCACTTAGAGCGTCAAGCTGGTTTTTCACCTGATCAGCACGCGCCTGTGCCTCGGCTTGTGCTTGCTCGATCTGACGCAATTGACCAAGGTCGCGGGCGTGCTCTACGCGAGAAAACAACGCAGTATCCAATGTTTGCATGGCGTTTTCAAAGGGCTTCGCTGTCTCCGAAACCAATCTCGCTTTGTGCTCCAGCCAAAGGTTGTCCCGCTCTGCCTTTAGGGCGGAAGCTTGAGCATCTGAGACCACAAGACCAGAAGAGGCTACGTGGTCTGCTTGCGCACGCCGCGCAGCTACATCCTCAAGGTGTTGGGTAAGGCTATGCTTGGCGTTCCCGATTTTCTGGGTAAGTTCGGCGTGGTTATTGGCCCATTCTTGCGCTTTTATCACACTGGTTGGACAGTTAGGCAATTCGCAGAAAACCACGTCGCCAGCGGCGAGATTGTGTAAGGCAAGGTGTTCATCGGCCTGCAGGGCATCAATGGCCTGTTGGGCCTTGGCAAAGGCAGGTGCCAGACGATCTGCACTGTGACCAGCCAAGATGTCGCTCACTCCTTGTTGGTCGGGAGTATTCAATTCAGCACTTTCAGCAGTGGCCTGGGCTCTGTCACGCCTTTCAGTCAGATCCGCAATCTCTTCGAGCTCTACTTTCCTTCGACCTATTGCGCGGTGCAACTCCTCCCGCGCGCTTTCCAAACCTGCAATTTGGGCGGGTGACAGAACAAGATGACGTGGATCAGTATCTTGCGAGACCTCAAGATCACGCGCCGCATGTGCCATCGCGGCTTCCGCGTCGCGCATCTGCCCGCGTCGACGCTCAAGATCCAATTCAGCAGTCATGTGACGGGCACGCAGCTCTTCCAGCGTCTCCAGTTTGTCAGGCAAAGCCAGCAACTGCGGTGCCCGTGCGATACCTTGCCGGGCCGATGTCTTAGTTTCGATTTCCTCGGTAAGGCGGAGAATATCGGCATTGACCTGACTAACCTCAGCGACCATTCCAACAAGGTCTTCGGGATCAAATTCCAACCGATCAGGATATGCCGCGAAGGGCGCAACCTTCTCGGCAAGCTCGTCGAATTCGGCTATAAGCGGTACGGCCCGGTGTTTGGCAGTAACTTTTGCCGCAGCAGAATGCAGCGAATTTCGGGCGGTTCTTACTTCCTCCTCTGCCACTTTCGCATCAGCCAAAGCCTTTTTTAACCCCCGCCATGCATTGGCTGAAACATCGAGTGCACGGATGCCCTTTTCGACCTGCATCAAGTCGCGTTTCAATTCAGCCACACGCGTTTTCGTTGCCCGCTTGCGCCAGATTGTATCGGCTTCTTCGCGCACATTTTCCAACACTGTGCTCAGATCCGCCACACCTGCAGCCGCGGAAAAAAGTAACCGGCCGATATCACCACGCGCCTGCGCGATTTCTTCGCCACCACGCTCGATTGTGTCATCATCAAGACAGAGTAGCTTGCGGTAGTCTTCTTCGGACAGACCCGCTAAATGGGCAGCGAGCGCGGTCTCAGGTAAGGCGATACCTGCCTCATCAACCAGAGATCCACTGCGTTTGGGAAGGCGCAAAAAACGGCGCTGCTGCCCTTCAATTTCAAGTAACCCGGAAACCTTCAGGTTGTTGCGTTGGTGCTTAAAGGCATAACCGTCCCGATGTGGGAAACCGTAAAAGAGACGCAATGCCGCCTCCATCGTTGTGGTTTTTCCAGCTTCGTTTGGCCCATAGATAATGTGAAAGTCAGGCCGATCTTTTGCCGCGCCGAAATCAAAACTCTGATCGGTGAAGTGGCCAAAGCGATCAATGGTCAAGTTGCGGAAACGCATCAGGAATCGACCCCTTTCATACGTGCAAACACATTGCGGGCTCCAGCCTCAGCCAGGCGATGGAACAGAGCCTTCGCAGCGGTCTCGTCGGGCAAGAGCTGGGCCCGTACAGTTGGGGGAAGATCTTGGATCATCTCGTCGATCTCGGCTTGTGCCAAGTTTGAAAATCCTGGTTCGGCCTGAATACCCATCATGGACATGTAAAGCTCGTCAACGGCATTGGCGGCGCCTGAAGGTGTCTTTGTCGATTGGAGGTCAAAAATCACTCGGTCAATCCAAAGGCAGCCTGTGTCTCTGGACAGTGCGTTGATCTGCTCGCTCCAAAAATCGCGGTCACGTTGGATTTGCCAGCTGCGTAATGGTGATCCTGACAGAGTCAGGCGCAAAACTCCGGCGGCGGAGCTCAATGTCGCGGCCGTGGTCAGAAGGTGTTCACGCAATAGGGCGCGCAGAGCGTCGTCATCTACGGCATCTGTAACATCCAGCGAGGAGGAGAGGAATTCCACCACCGAGGTTGGCACCTCTTCGACCTCGATTTTCTCGTCTCGGATTGTCAATAGACTTGCAGATTTCGGCCCCGCTTCACCGATGTCTCGCCCTTGTGGCATGCCAGGCATGACCACCCATGGCGACTTTGCATGCACCTGCCGTTTGTGAACATGGCCAAGCGCCCAGTAGTCAAACCCAGCTCCTCTGAGATCGCTGATCGAACAAGGTGCATATGTGTCATGACCTGACGCCCCCGCGAGCGAAGTATGCAACATGGCGATATTGACGGCACTGCTCACAGGTTCCGCAAAGCGGGGCAATAGGCTTTCGCTGGCATGGCGGCCTGCAAAACTAACACCATGAACCCAGATGTTCTCTGCCAGTTGCACTTTGCCACCGCGCGCATCAAAGACATGCACATTGTCTGGTAAATCAAGCGCTCCTGTTATCGGGTTTTCTGCATCATGGTTTCCTTTAATGTAGAAAACCCGAATATCGGCAGCTCTCAGACGGTCAAACTGTCCAGTCAGAAACGCTGCCGTTCTTGCGCTGCGCTCTTTCCCATCAAAGAGATCACCCGAAATCAACACTGCTTTGACATGTTCGGAAAGGGCGCAATCAATCAGTCGAGTAAAAGCAGCACGTGTGGCTGCTTCCACATTGGTTCTCAGGTCTTCGTCTCGCATCGCCAAAGATTTCAAGGGCGAGTCGAGGTGGACATCAGCTGTGTGTAGAATTCGTATCAATGAACAGTCTCAATATTACTTCCAGGTTTGCCAGATTGCCTGTGAGGACCATGACGTGAAAATATGTCGGGTAGATTGCCCTAATTCACACCGGAGCTCTCCCGTCTCCAGAACCAGCTGCCGGGCCTTGCTGTGCAAGAATATTATTTTGGAAGCTATCAGCGGTTTTCCATGTCATTCCGCCACTCCAAACATTGTGCCAGGTAACTACGGGCATCAGCTGACAACCTATTGATCCCCGCAATCCTGGCGAGTTCCAAAACTGGATCTTCGCTCGTAGCTAATGTGCCTGCATTCGCGTCGTAGAGACTGGCTATCTCTGCGCGCGAAATATCTCGAACACCGCGCTCAAGCTCTTCACGGAAAGAAACACGGTCAGAATAGCTGCCGCGAGTCCAGGCAAATTCGACGCCTCCTTCTGAGTAAACCTCTACCTGTGCTAATGAAGAACGCACCTGATCAGCTATTCGCCTCCCGGTTCTCTGCCAACCGTGGAGTGCTGAAATGCGTCGTCCCAACAGCGAAACTGGAAGAGGTCCCTCCCTTTCGACGATTTCAGCAATCAAGAGCTCAAGAGTCGGAATATATGAGGCTTGGTAGAACTGATCCGGATCGGGCGTTAGAAGACTTGGGGCAATTGTCTGAGAACCCTGATCTAAGGAATCCAACGCGGTTGCGCTTGCGACCAGTGATTGTCGATGGTTGTCAGATTCAGTATCCGAGTTAGGGGATTCAGTTGACTTGTCATCCGATGAACCCTCACCGCCCTCTGTCGCTTGATCTGCTTGAACAGTTTCAATGTCCGGTACCGCTTGTTCCAGCACTTCCGCATCAAGAGCTGCTTGTTTCTCAGCGCGAGCGTGCTCTGCCGCAGCACGTTCGGCTCTGTCGGATGCCAAATGCTCTGTGAGCGCCTCGTGAATGCGTTCAATTACGGCCTTGGAATTCTTGAACCAGTCCGTCGACCAAATGCGAAATATCGTCCAGCCGAGATTCTCGAGCACCGCCTGCCGCACTTTATCGCGGTCTCGGGCCGTAGCGGACCCGTGATAGGTGGCACCATCGCACTCGATTCCTGCAAGATAAGTACCTGCATGATCAGGATGTACGACACCCAGATCGATCCTGAACCCCGAGACACCAATCTGTGGGCGAAGCTCCCAGCCTTTAGCTTCGATGGCAGCCTTAATTGATGCTTCAAACACATTCTCGACGGGGCCAAGTGAACCATCCTCTTGAGCAGGTAACGCCACAGGCCCACGGGCGGCAAAATCGAGGAACCCTTTGAGGTGTTTGACGCCGAGCGCTTTGGTCCTGGTCAGATCGATTTGGTCGGCTCTGATTGAAGCAAAAATATGAAGTTCTTGCCGCGCTCGAGTTACCGCTACATTGAGTCTTTTCTCGCCGCCATCGCCGTTGAGAGCGCCGAATGCCATGGACAGTTTTCCCCCGTGATCTGGCCCGAAAGTAATGGAAAACAGCATTACATCGCGTTCGTCACCTTGGATATTTTCGAGGTTCTTCACGATGACGGGCTCTTCGCGGGCATCTTCGAAGAACCATTCAAGATCCGGATTGCGCCTCCGCTCGTCGTCGAGAAGGTCCAGGATCAACCCCTGTTGCTCGGCATTGAACGTGATGACACCGAGTGTCAGCCGTTCTT
The DNA here is from genome assembly GCA_947492585.1 of uncultured Paracoccaceae bacterium. Classification (GTDB taxonomy): domain Bacteria; phylum Pseudomonadota; class Alphaproteobacteria; order Rhodobacterales; family Rhodobacteraceae; genus Epibacterium. Next base: position 161,598 of record CANLND010000004.1, on the reverse strand, counting down.
CTTCAGGCAATTTGAGCCATTCACCCAGTTGTCGGACAGTCATCCGAACAATCGCGCGCGCCTCATCTTCGTTTGTGCGACCTTGCCCACGCCCATAAGTGCCGTCGATCTGATGAAGTTGAACGGCTTGGGAAGAGGTCGCCGGAGATGGGAAGGTGACAAGGCGGCCGCCATAGTAGTGCCAATTCGAAAACGCGATCAGGGATTCATCGCGGCTACGATAATGCCAATCAAGCTGTTGCGTGGGAACACCCGCGGCAGCGACTTCGTCGAGAATGGAGGCAAGGTCTCTTTCAGACTCGGGCAAGTTGTCATCATTGTCCTCGGTTCTGCCAAAGAAGTTCGTGGGCGGCAGCTGTTTGGGGTCTCCGACAATGATAGACTGGCGCCCGCGCGCAATCGCACCGATTGCGTCCCAAGTTGTGATTTGAGATGCCTCGTCGAAAATTACGACGTCAAAGGCAGCTTGTCCCGCCGGCAAGTATTGTGCGACTGACAGTGGAGACATGAGGACACACGGTACAAGCTTTGTGAACGTTTCCGGCATTTGCGATACCAAAGTGCGAATGGGCATACTGGGGCGCTGTAGACCCAGTTGATGCCGCAACGTGCCAAGTTCGGATTTCCTCGCAACTCCATCTTTAGCTGGCAGGCCATGGCGTATTCGATGGAGGACTTGATCTGCCGCCATGTCAGTCGCTTGATCGTCAAGCTGTCTGAAGCGTTTGACTACATCTTCGTGGGCCCAGTGTGAAAATCCTCTTAGGCACGGCTCTGCATCCATTGCCAATGGAAGCCACCAGTTCGCATACGCGGTTGTAAAGGCGTCTTCAGCCCTTATTTCCAGCAAGCCCACATCAATGGCTTCAACCAATGGTTCAAGACCTGCTGCGCAAGCTTGATTGCGAACGCCGATCCAGCGTGTCCAATCTTCCAAGTGCTGCCGGTTTGACGTCGTATCGCCCAGCATTATGTGCAAGTTCTTAAGCGAGTACTCCTTCGCGTCCGAGCCGGCGGCCTCATTGAAAGCTTGGCATTTTGACGACCAGATTTCGTGCGCTTCGCGGAAGTGAGTCATGGAGTTTCGCAGAATGGCAGTCTCGCTTTTGGCCAATTGTCGCTTGGCATCCTCCCACGCAGCGGTATCACAGACATGAACTGAAAGCCGATCCAGCGACGCCCGCAGTTCGCTTGCTTCCTGTATCTGCTGCGACAATCGGTTCTCGTCGGTTTCGACACCGTCGAAGGCAGGGCAATCCGACAGCGGCAGCGCCTCGATTTCTGTACGAATCCGAAGAGCTTCCTCCAAGGCACCAATATCTTTTTCAGGGTCGGATTTTCCGCCATTCGCATAGGTCTGTAGCAGCTTTCTAACCGAGGATTTGGCGAAGACCGAGAAGGGCCACATCTTTGTCTGCGCACGACGCCAATCCGCGTCCAGTTGCCCCAGCGGAATCGCTCCGAGGCGTTCCATCGGGTAAGAAGCAGAAAGAGCTTCGGAGGATCGTCGATAGTTCTTTGCAAGCTGTTCCATCAACTCGGCACTCTCGGTCATTTTGCCAATATCTGGAGATAGCGCCCAGGAGAGGTCTTTTCCGACGTCTGGAATTCTGGCGAGATCTCGTAGCACATCGAGATGTTCCTGCGTGCATTCTGAATCTGAGGTCAGCCCGGCAAGATCAGCCAGTTTCGAAGCTGCGTCTATCAGATTGCGTGATGACGCCTGCAATTCTTCGGCGCTTTTCAAAAAATCGTTTTGCCAACCAAAGGACCATTCCTCCGACTGCACCAGAGGCATCTCGGGACGCCCGTCAACAATCTCATGGCAGCGCCCAACGGCCTCAGAAAGCCGCTTCAAATGCTCGTAGGTCTCGACGTCATGAGCATCCTTGTTGTCGAACGACAGGCTGAATGGCAACTCTGCTTGGGCAGCACGGCCAACAGCTTGAAAGACGCTAAAGCCTTGAGTACCCTTTCGATGGAGCGCTTTCACGTAAGCGTTCAATTCATCCCGTGTCACCGATAGGCTGTCCGTCACCCGGACCCACTCGCCTTCGGACGCGCTCCCGTCACGCTCCCAACTGCGCCCCAATTGCTCCAGAACGGATTTTCGATCCGACTTATTTGAATGCAGTTCAAGAACCGCATCGGCCAGTCCGTGTGCCGACAGGCGACGGTGAACAACATCGAGAGCAGCCGATTTTTCCGCGACAAACAATACGGTTTTTCCAACGGCAAGGCATTGCGAAATAATATTGGCAATCGTCTGGCTTTTGCCCGTTCCCGGAGGGCCGATCAGCACGAAGTCATGGCCCTCCTGAGCGGCGAGAACGGCGGAAAGTTGTGAAGAGTCAGCTGGAAGCGGTGCAAAAAGATCTCCTGGTGCGACCCGCCGATCGACATCGACAGCAGTGGGCAGACCAGTGGCTCCTTCCGCCAGGAAAGGTTCGGTCGGATTGTCGACCAGATGTTTCACCAACGCGCTTTCTCGCAGGCTGTCCGTTCTGTCAACGAGATCCTTCCACATCAGGAACTTAGCAAAGGAAAAGGTCGACATAGCCAAGTCTTCAACAACCTCAAAACCCGCCACGTCACGGACTTTACGGCGCAAAATTTCGAAGATTAGCGGCAGGTCATACCCGCTTTCGTCTTTCGGCAAATCGCCTTCAAGCTCAGGAATTTTCAGATCAAAATCACGCTTCAGAAACTCGAGGAGCGTCGAATTGAACCTTACATCGTCTTCGTGATGTTCGATCACGAAATCTGACTGGGCCGAGCGTCGGGATATCTTCGCAGGGATCAAGAGCAAGGGTGCGCGGTAGCTTCGACTGTCGTGCTCAGATTTTTTCCAGCGCAAGAAACCTGCTGCCAGAAAAAGTGTATTGGTGCCGCCTTCCTGCATGTCGCTCTTGGCCTTGCGATAGAGCGCCAAGAGACGATTGTTGGCGTCCTTTCCAGTCAATGGGACAGCGATCTGTCCTTTTGCAAATGCATCTCGCGCTACCTCTTGCAAAAGTCTTGGCTCTTGATTGGATAGCAGGTCACGCTGCCCGAGAGGATCCTCGTCTTTGAGTGCAAGCGTCTTGAACTTTTTGCCGTCTGCGAGATGATCTTCGAGGCTCGATACATCTGGGCAAAGAAACGGCAGTGTCTGTTTCGTATCTCTGAAATTAAGAAGTCGGTTCCTAAGCGACAGATCGAGAAGCTTCCTCTGCCATCTTGAGATTCTGTCCATCGGCGTGGAAGGTTCTTCCTCCACCAAGTCCCCGGGTAGGAAGCCTAAATCAAGAGGTTTCGGCAAAGCCGCTGAGCTAATTGGAATTTCTTCGGAAATAGCGGCGTCGTCCACACGATGGGCAGCCAGGGGCCGAATTTTTGCTGCGCGTGCACGTTGGATATCTACTGCGAGTTGAAAGGTGTGTTCGTTCCGCTCTGCAGTATGCTCTTTGCTCACCTCAACAGCTTCTTCGAAACCGATGGTTGGGCGCTTGGTCAACAGCGTCGTTTCCATCATCACAAACTCTCTCGCATCGACCGCCTTGCGAACGGCCACTACGTCCGGTTCTGTGATCGACCCGAAATCACGGTTTGTGAGCCAGACTCCCACCCACGCATGACCTTCAGAAAACAGAATAACCGGATTTAGTCCTGCCGCTTCAAAACATGCGGCGAGCAACAATGACGAATCAAGGCAAGTCGCAAGCCCCTCTGATCGGATTCGTCCCGGGTTTCTAATTTTTTGCCCGCGCTGCTCGAATGACGCCGGGGGTACAGCATAAGTAAGTCCTAACCCGGTTGCAGCAGACCATATCGCACCAGCGAGCATCCAAGCCCTGGCTGGATCCTTTGATTGATAACCGTCGATCGCGCCGCTGTGACCCGAAGCTTCAAGTAGCTTACCAGCATCTTTAAGGATCGACGCCACCACACCATCGTTAGGAGAAACGTAGGCAGCAAGCAGCTGAGCCATGTCGCCTATACCGCCCCACTCATCCCGTGCGAGCATCTCGATACGTCGGGTTGCCATTAGTAGCTCGTCATCGCCTGACATGACAGAGAAAGACAGGGTACCAAACTCTGCTTCGTTTAGTCCGGCCAGCAATGCGTCATCGAGAGGTGTATCATGGTCAAAAAGGGAACGACTATCTGCGGGCGCCAGCCGATCAATTGTCCAAGACTTGGACCGAATTAGCGCCGGTTTGCTTTCGATAGTGAGCTTTAGGTTTTCAATTGGCGCATCGCTCATATTTTTAAGCCATACATTTTTCAATATAGAAACACCGTTTTGCGCGGAAGCAAAATTAACTTTGGAGGACAACGAAATGTCGAGTTGTACAGGACAAATTCCCGAAGGATCCTCGATCGCAAAATCTATTTCTGACATCAGTAAACCTAAATGAGCTCAATTGGCGTACCGCAGGCGATTAGGCATCCAAAGATTTACGTTTCGACCGCGGAGCGTGCCACCGATAGTGGTACTTTGAACGATGCATCAATCAACCAAGCCTTGCAAGGTGGCAGGTTCTTTCTCTTGAGCTGGGTTGTCTTCATGGAGTTCTGCGTTCTACGATGGAGCGCAGCCCGCTCAGTATGAATTCTCGGCTACACTCCTATGCAATGGTTATCCAATCTCCCGATTCTCCAGTTTTTGGAGGATTGCAGCCAGCAAGTTTACTGCATCCCTCAAAGGATCTGGTAGCCCGTTCATTTGCGTACTCAACAGGATGTATGCAGAGGCCGCGGCGCTCGTGTTCCCGCTTGAAAACGCATTATTGTGCGATAGCAAGGTATCAACAATCGCCTCTGACACGCCAAACTTGGATAAGATCGTCGCGGCACTTCTACGTAGATCATGGCGATGCCAGTCTTTCGTTTCGGATTGGGCCTTGATCACATCACATGCCCGATCCCAGTTCCCCAACACCCCACCGGCACGATTTGGGAAAACCAGCTTGCCCGGTCTTCGGTTTCGAAAGCCCGGCAAGGTCACGATCAGCGCCACAGCTGCGTCAGACAACGGGTGTGTGACTGTTTTGATTTCTTCCTTGGCCTTTACTTCCCGTGTCCAAGTTCGAGTCTCGAGATCAATTTGTTCCCAAGTCAGCACTTCAACCTCAGATCGACGGCTGAGCGTTAGTAGAATAAAGCGCATCGCTATGGGCCGAAGGTCGACGTCGAGCAATCCACCTTCACCCAAATCTCCCAAAATAAGGTGGGGTAGTACGCGCTGCATCTCCTTGGGAGACAGCAATCGCTCACGTTTTCCTGTGATTTTGGGGTCCAGTTCAGCTGGATCTGCGATCTCATAAAGGTCCGCCAAATCAAGCCGCTCCGCTCTGCAGGCACCAAGTTTCTTGAACTCCTTCCCTCTCCCTGACGCCCAATTGAAGACCGTGCGAAGGTAGCTCAATGCACGTGATGCCTGTCCGTTCGCCGTAGCTTTTCCACTCTTAGGAACATACGCGTGCACAACCTTCGTCACTTCCTCACTGGTCAGAGAAATTGCAGGCCGGCCAAGGAGCTCATGAAAAACGCACTCTATGACCATTCGAGCCGTAGACCTGTCCGATTTCTTGCCGCGGGGTGCCCAAATCTTTTTTCCTCGACCACACAGAATGGGCTCACACTCTTCCACCAACTGTTTGACAGTGATTTCAGACGAACAATTCGACGGTGTTGTGGCTGCATAGGCTTGCTTCGGATCTTTGAGCCCCCTGCGAATTTCGAATGCGGCTTCTCGCGCTTCTTTGACTGAAACATCCGGATATCTTCCGATCGTGACTGTTCGAGTTTTGCCAGCAAAATCTCTCCCCATGTAGGCAAAGCTCTTTGTGCCATTTGTGCTGATCCGCAGAGTAAAACCCCGACAATGCTCATCCTTGACGTCAATTCGCAGAGCACCTGCTTTGGAGTTTCTAACGAAAGTATCCGTGAGGTTCTTACGCTCGGCTTTTTTGCGTTTGCGATGTTCCTGAGACTTGGCTGGGATATTCTGTTTAGACGGCATGGTGCACCTCGTTGTTGGCTACACGAGGCAATTCGGTCTTTTGCCGAAAATCGGACGTTGGGTTTGATTGGGATTTCATTGGGATTACAAAATCCCTGCGCTTTAATGAAATCTTGTTGGACGTCTTGAGACAACGTGAGTAGCAATCACTCACGCAGGCGTTGGGGTTAACCTCTTCTAAAATTACAGATTTTCCATACAAATGTGTCCAAGACTGTCTCACGCAGGCTCGTGAAAAATCACGGAAAAATTCTTGATTGGAAGATTGAAAATCCTCGTGTCGGTGGTTCGATTCCGCCCCCGGGCACCATTTGACTCTCTGAAAAATAAATGGTTTTTACTCATCTGACTTGATCTCTGTGTCAGGGTTTGACAGTTTTTTTCTGTGGGTTTGACAATTTCGCTTTCTCTGCGCGGTGCTCATATTCTCCTCCCCAGACTTGCATTGTCTTTCTGTGTTTTCGGGCCAGTGCTGCGCTCTTGGAATAGTGCAGCCCCATGACCTTTGAGTCTTGCGCGAGCAAATCAGAAATCTCACTCTCGTCTTGTCCCGCCTCACGCAGCCAAGTTGCCACGGTGTGGCGCAGTCCCTTTGGGGTTAATCCAGGGGCAACCTTGCCAGCCTTTTCAAGCTTTAGCCGAAGCCGCTGCCATGCGCTGGCAAAGCCATCATAAGTCCAAGGCGTGCCTTTTGAACTCGCGAGCAGGGTTTCTGCATCGTGTGCCGGTGCAATCGCAAGCTCGTTCTCAAGAATGCTGCTGATTGGGATCGCAGCGCCGACGTTCGTCTTGTTTCGTCCTGTCCAAATGATGCCGTCGTCGCTTTGATCCTTGAGGAACTCTAGTGCGTCACTGGGATCTTGCCCGGTGCAGAAAATTGTTGTCAAAGCCGCCCTCAACTGAGGTGATGCGGCCTTAAGAACTATCTGGATCTCTTCGAAGGTCCTCGTTCTGTATGCTTCGGGGGTGCCCTTCGGGCGCGACTTCTTGATGACATCTTCTGCAAAGTTCTTTGAGATTAAGCCTTTGGGAATGCAGAACTTAAAGATCTGTATAAGGAAATTACGGACGCGATTTGCCTTATCCCAGCGGGACAGGTCCAAAGCGGTTCATGAGGGCTGCTGGCGAATGTGCCAAGCGTAAGGATAAGGTCAGTGGTGTGCAGATAATGGGCCACCACGTCAGGATGTTTCGCTTTGTTGTGCACAGCTTCTTTCGTCCGACCGAATAGTATTCAGCTGAAGAGAAGATTCGGATCGTGCTGGATGGCCAGAGCGGCGATGACAGCACTGCTGAGCCGTGCCGTCGTTAAGGTGTCTCACTGGGCATCAATTACAAGTGGCCGACGGACACCGCGTCACAGCTGCTTGAGCAAGGCGCGGAAGCTTCCGCGTGCTGCGCCGGGGTGTCGAACTTTCGTTACCTGGCTCAGGTTGGATAGGTCGTTCCCGACGACAATAAGCCCCACCATGCCCCATTCATAGTGCGGCACGCAGATGTGGCCATAGATGCCGGGCACGGTGAAATTGATCGCGAGCGGCTCATCGATGGCAGCGTTCCAAGGTGCGGCGCCTTCGGGGATCATACCGCGCTTTGATGTCGAGTTATGTCCTGCATCGGTTGCCACAAATGTGACTGTGTCCCCAACGTTCACATGCAAAATGGAAGGTTCGAAAACGTTTGGTGTTTTGTCGCCGCCGCAAGCCGCATTCAGCATTAAAATGCTGTGATGACCGCCTTTGGGGGTGGGACTTAGGCCAGCCAACGCCGCCGTCCCCACAGTTCCGGCCAGAGCCCCCATCGAGAGGGTAAAATTACGACGCGTAAGCATGAACAAGCAGATCCTTTCGTGGCCCGGTGCTGATTTCGATATTCACCCCATAGATCTCTGCGATTTTGGGGTCGCGCAGCACATCGGCGGGTGCGCCCTGGGCAACGATTGTGCCGTGGCCAATAAGAATGAGGTGATCCGCAAAGCGGGCGGCTAGGTTGAGATCATGCAGGGCCACCATACCAACGGCATTTCGGTTTTTTATTGCCGTGCGAATGCGCCCAAGCACTTGCAACTGGTGGCGCAAATCAAGCGCGGATGTCGGTTCGTCAAACAGATATGCCTCAGAATGACGCACCAACGCTTGCACCACCGAGACCATTTGCGCCTGCCCCCCTGACAGTTCACCGACGTAAGCTTCGGCCAGATGGGAAATGCCGCCGGTGTCAAGCGCGCGTGCTACAGCATGGGTATCTTCGGATGTCACACGCCAGCCCCGCAGTTGTTTTTGCGCCATCATCACCACATCAAAGACCGTGAGCGCGGCATTGGCCGCAAAAAACTGAGGCATGAAGCAGACCCGTTTCAAACGCTCTTGCCCGGAAAGGCTAGAGAGATCGGTGCCGTTCAGGGTTACGGTGCCCCGGCTGGATTTGTGCAGCCCGGAAATGCATTTGAACAGTGTTGATTTTCCCGCCGCGTTTGGCCCGATCAATGCCGTCAGTTGTCCTTTTGGGAGAGTCTCCAGATGTATGTTTTTTAGGACCTGACGGGATCCATAGGAAAAGCTTAGGTCGGTTACGTTTAATCCGCTCATTGCCAGTGCCTCTTACGTTGACCAAGGATCAGCACGATGAAAAATGGGATGCCGATCAGCGAGGTGATCATTCCAATGGGATACACAATGCCGGGGGTGATCGCCTTGGAGGCAATCGAGGTGCCGGACATGATCAATGCGCCTGCAAGGGCCGATAGGGGCAGGAAACCGCGTTGGTCTTCACCCACGATCATACGTGCGATATGCGGGCCAACCAGTCCAACAAAGGCAATGGCGCCGACAAAAGACACCGCGACGGCCGCAAGCAATGACACGCCCGCAAGGACCGCCAGTCGCAGGACTGACACATTGACGCCAAGCGCCGCGGCTTTTTCTTCGCCCATACGCAACGCGGTGAGAGCCCAGGATTTATGGATGAAGTATGGCAATACGATCAAGAGGATGATCAAACAAATCCCAACTTTGGGCCATGTGGCACGGGCCAGTGATCCCATTTGCCAAAACACCAACTGGGCAAGCTGAATTTCCGAAGCGCCATATTGCAGGAACGACAGCAAGGCGTTGAAGGTGAACAGCATTGCGATCCCCACAAGGATCATCGCTTCGGGAGACACACCGCGCAGACGGGTGAAGGCAAACAGCGCCATAGAGGTGGCCATGGCCACAACAAAGGCATTCACAGTCACAAACAACGACCCCACGCCCGGGACAACGGACCAGCCCAGAACGATCGCCAAGGCCGCTCCAAAACTGGCAGCCGAAGAGAGACCTAAGGTGAACGGATCCGCCAATGGGTTGTTCAATATCGTTTGCATTTCCGCACCGGCGACCCCGAGCATCGCACCAACAACGATCGCCAGAATGGCGACGGGCAGCCGTAGATCCCAGATTATGACGCTCTCTTTTGCAGAGGCGATGGAGGGATCAAGAATGACCTGCATGGTTCGCACAAAGCTCAGATCAGCGGGGCCCGTGATGACGTCAATGACGACGGTGGTAAACAGGATGGCAGCGGCAACGCAAACAAGCGCAAAACGCTTTAGGTTCCGCGCGCGATAGCCGGCGGCCAAGGCGTCGACAGCCGAGGTCTGGAAGGTTTGGTCGGACATGAAATATCTCGTAAAAGAGGGCTGCGGCCGTGTCGGGCCGCAGCGATAAATTAGTGTGTTCCAGGCAGAGATGCCCAAAACTGACCTGAATTTTCAAAGGGCAGGAATTTGGTGTGCAGCTCGTCCAATGTGGCCTTGGGGTCCAGATCCTCAAAGTCATCCGGATACAGCCACTTTGCGATCTGCTGGATGGCAACAAAGTGGTAGGGCGAATTGTAGAACTGGTGGTAAATGGAGTGGAAGTTCCCCTCTTTCACCGCGCGCAGGTCTTTAAAACCGTCACGTTGAGACAGGCCCAACAGACGTTCTGCATTGATTGCTTCGTCGGCGTCGTAACCCAATAGAACCGAGGTGACTTCGGGGCGGGACTCAGACCAGTTGGCGCCAGTGCCGATGATAACGTCTGGATCGGCTTCAACGATGCCTTCCAAGGACAGTGTAACAGAATAGGCATTGGCCAGTGTGGAGGCATAGTTGACGCCGCCCGCCAATTCGACAAAACGGCCATAATTATACGGGCCAAAGGACCAGCAGCAGTGGTCCTGCTGCCAGCCGGCTGCATTCTCAACAACAACCAGGGGGCGTTCGTCGGCGGGAATGCTATCAACGATATTGGTGACTTTGCGCATCTGAGCGATGTAAAAATCGATGAATTCCGCCGCGCGTTTCTCGGTCCCAAAGAGGCGACCAAGGATCAGGATAGATGGCACCGTGTTTTCAGTGGCATTGCGGCGATAGTCGATGAACACGACTTGAACGCCAGCCTTTTCAAGCTTTTCGATCAGGCCGGTTTCTTCGGCCTTAAACAGGTTCCCGACATCTAACAGAACAACGTCAGTTTCGGCTTCAAGCACGGCTTCAATGCTGAAGTCACCCGCGTAGGGGTTGCCAAAGTTGATCTGGCGTTTCGTATCGTCGGGGAAGGCTGCTTGGTATTTGCGGAACGTGTCTGGATCATATTGTTCCAGGTCGTTTTTCCAGCCAACGATTTTTTCCAACGGGTTGCCGTCGATCATTGGTGCAATCGCATACATCATGCGGCTTTCGCCCAAAATGATCTTATTGGGCAGTTCTGGCAGTGTGACTTCGCGTCCTGCGATGTCGGTCAGGGTGATGGCTTCTGCTTGAGCATCGGTGGCTGGCATGATGAAAAACACGCTGGCTGCAATGGCACCAAAGAAGCCGCTGAAATGTGTCTTGATAGACATAGCGGTCTCCGTGAGGATTGATTACATTTACCGGCTGTATCGCAGTAACACATAAAATCATAGTGATTTTGTCGGATTAATTTTTCCAGGTGGTAACTTTTACAGTTTCGCGCGTTTCATTCGGGCGTGATTGCGCATGTACGGCGTCGACCACATTGGTCGCGCCGTGCGATTCAACTGACAATATGCGACGGCTTCTCTATTCAGGCCGCTTCGCAGATTTTCGTTTTAGGGCCAATGAGATATTGAAACTTCCCGGCGCGTAGCCTCGGCTGCGGGTGCGCAGAACAGGTGTATTTTCAGATTGTCCGCCAAGGGCTTCACGGACCACGATGAACAGGCCGCTGGCGATGATCAGGCCCGCGCCGAGCAGGGTCGCGCTATCAATGGCCTCATCAAACAGCAGCGCGCCAAAGATCGCGGCCCAGATGATCTGGGAATACTGCATAGGGGCCACAACCGCGGCTTCGCCAATGCGGTAGGCATTCACCATCAACAGCGACGCGACAAACCCCATCAGGGCCACCGACCCAACGCCAATCAAGCTCAGACCTTCGATAGGCTGATACACAAAGGGAAGACCCAGACCCATCATTGCAAATGTGGTCAGCAACGGATATAGCAGCAACACAACGCGGCGCTCGTCTTGGCCAATTTTGCGCAAGATCACTGATTGCAGCGATAGGGAAAACGCCGCGATCAGCGCGGTCAGATGCCCCAGCTCCAATTCCGTGCCACCGGGCCGCAGCACGACCATAACGCCTCCAAATCCCAGCAGGATTGCCAGAGCTCTTGGCGCTCCCACGCGTTCACCAAGGATAGGAATGGACAGCAGGGTGATCAGCATTGGCGTGACAAACAACAGGGCATAGGCCTGCGCCAAGGGCAGGGTAGAGAACGTATAGAACGCGCTGGCGGGGGCGATGGAAATGGTCAGCGATCGGACAACCGTCCACCAGGGATGCACCGGGCGCAAATTGCCATGTGTCGTGTCCTGCACCAGCATCAAGATCACCAGCGGAAAGGAGAACAAGGTGGAGAAAAACACCAGCTGAATGGGCGACATCGCGGTGCCCAAAAGTTTGACGATAATGTCATGCGACGAAAAGATCGCATACGCCAGTAGGGCCAGGAGGGCAGCTTTGATGTTCATGGTGTCACCGGAGTGGGTTTGGCGCTGTTAGCGCACTCATTTCTTCCATCCTATACTGTCAAATTTGACAAGAGTTCAAAGCCGAAATCTGCCTCACTGCGGCCCGGACCCTTCAAACAGATGTCGTTGAGACGGCAAACCAGCGGAGATGAAGGCTACAAACGCGCGGCGGCTAGGTTGTTGCAACGTCTGCGGCCTATTCCAGGGATAAGACAGCACCCGAAAAAACCTACGATCTGGCTTGATCTTCTTCAGGTTCACGGTTTGGGTGACCAACGCGGGCGATACACCTGCGGTGTTGATCATTATCGACATGCCACCTGAAGGTTAAGCCGCGGATCTAGCAGCCCTCTGTATGTCTGCCGTGTGCGGTACGAGGGGGAGAAAAAAGAAACCCCCGCCAATTGGCGGGGGCTTGCAATTTATCTCGGATCTAAAGATCAGAGCGACGCATTCAGGGCTGCGACAATCGCATCGCCCATCTGGCTGGTGGAAACGGGATCAACACCGTCTGCACCCAATAGATCTGCGGTGCGCACACCGTCTGCCAGAACCTGCTCAACGGCAGCTTCCAGACGATCAGCTTCGGCGCCTTGGTCAAAGCTATAGCGCAGTGCCATTGCAAAGCTGAGGATACAGGCGATGGGGTTGGCTTTGCCTTGGCCGGTGATGTCAGGCGCGGAACCATGTACGGGTTCGTACAACGCCTTGGGACGGCCATTGTCCATTGGCGCACCCAAGGATGCAGAGGGCAGCATGCCCAGCGAACCGGTCAGCATCGCGGCACAATCGGACAGGATGTCACCAAACAGGTTGTCGGTCAGAATGACGTCAAATTGTTTGGGGGCCCGTACCAGCTGCATCGCGCCGTTGTCGGCGTACATGTGCGACAGCTCCACTTCGGGGTAGTCGGCCGAGACACGGATCACAACTTCACGCCACAGAATACCGGATTCCATCACGTTGGCCTTCTCCATCGAGCAGACCTTTTTGCCGCGACGCATCGCCAGTTCAAACGCAGAGCGGGCCGCGCGTTCGATTTCTGACTCGGTGTAACGCTGGGTGTTGATGCCAACGCGCTCGCCGTCTTCTTCGAAAATTCCACGCGGCTCACCAAAGTAAACGCCCGAAGTCAATTCGCGCACGATCATGATGTCCAGGCCAGCCACGATGTCTTTTTTCAGCGACGAGAAATCCGCCAGCGCATCAAAGCACTGCGCGGGGCGCAGGTTGGAAAACAGATCCATTTCTTTGCGCAGGCGCAGCAGGCCGCGCTCGGGCTTTACTGAGAAATCCAGATCATCATACGCAGGACCGCCCACAGCACCCAGCAGAACGGCGTCAACGTCTTGCGCTTTGGCCATGGTTTCATCCGCCAGTGGCACGCCGTGTTTGTCGTAGGCGGCGCCGCCGACCAGATCTTCGCTGACGTCGAACGTGATATCGCGCTTGTCACCGTACCAGCCGATGATCTTGCGGACCTCGGTCATGACTTCGGGGCCAATCCCGTCGCCGGGCAGAATCAGAATGGAAGGGTTAGACATGCGGTGTCTCCTAAAAAACAGTCGCGCTTGGGGTATCGCTCTGGGCGGGCAGGGTCAATAAGACGGGTGACATTAAAGGCGAAGAGGGGCGGTATCCCCCACAATTTTCCCATCGAAGCGTGTGGATCAGGGCAAGCTTATGTCGATCCAGACCAGCCGGTGTCGGCTGGCGGTTGCGGCCGGGTGCGCTGGCGTATCTGGCCAGAGAACGCCCGCGTCACGCACCGTCAGGGCGGTGTCTGGTAAAATATAGTCAACGCGCATCTTACCAACCTTGGGCCAATCCACGGTATCGGTGCCGCTGTATGGCGATCGCGGGCGTGGATCCTGCAGGCGAGGATGGCGTAGCAACTGCTGGATCGTCGCGCGCCGCCCCGCCCCGCGATCCGGGTCCAGATTGGCCCCGCCAACCACAACCGCAGGCCCTGCATGTAACGTGTCCAAGTGACGGTTCAGCATGTGGCGGATCAGGGAGATCTCATCGCTGTTGCGCAGTCCGTTGCGGTCTTCGGGGCCGTCAAATACCGGGGGGCCGGCTTGAAACGTCAGCAGTGTCAGCTGGGTGCCGCCCGGCAGGGTGATCGGCACAGCCCAGTGATTGGTTGAGGGCAGGCGCTGAATGTCCCAAGCTTCCTGCGAGGGAAAGGGTTGGCCATCTGGATAGGTGGGCAGTTGTGCGTCGGGGGCGTCTCGCCACAACAGCGCTGTCAGGTCGATCAGTGCCTCGGTCTGAATGGGGAATTTGGACAAAACCGCCAGCCCGCGCGCGCCGGTGAAATGGCCAAATCCCTGGGCATCCGCGGGGCCATGTCGGACCCCGTCGCCGTTCAAATCCAGATCCGTCGCCACACCACTGTTGGGGCGTGCGGTGAACATGTGATCATAAGCGCTGCCTGCTGCCTTTAGCAGTTCAACAAATCCGGTCAGCGCGCGCTGTTCCAGATCCCAGTCAAATCCTTGCAGCACAAGAATATCGGGGTCGCACGCATGGATTACCGCAACCACCGCACGCAGTTGTGGATCGGAGCCACGTGTCACATCGCGCAACAACAGGCCGGGGCCTTTGCGCGACAATTCGGTGTTGAAGGTGGCAATGCGAAGCGTCTCGGCTTGGCCGTGTGCTGGAGGGGTGGCGCAGATCAACACCCACAGCAGTAGCAAGCCAAGTGTTTTCATATGGTTTGCAAGGCGTCAGAGCTGGCGTAGGCGCGTTTGCGTTGTTGCGCGATCAGATCTGCGACACGCAGCATTGCCAGTCCGCGCATGGTGATTGAGGCCGAAGCAAATGCCCAGATAGCCACCAACCAGGTCTGAGTGAGCGGCAAGGTCAGCGTCTGTAGGTCCACCAAATGACCGGCCACTTTGATAAATCCCGGAAGTGCAAAAGGCAGTAGTATGCCCGCAGATAGATTGATCCGCGCGTCGCGGTTCATCCGTTGCACCACATCGCCGCCGGTGGTGGGATCGAACAGGGGCAGATTGGTCCAGACGTTGAATGATCCTTTGCCGACTGGCCAGTTGTGCAACCGAATGGCGCAGCCAAAGATCACAATGGTGCTCAGGGAGATCATATAGGCCAGCCCAGCTGCGGTACGCACCTGAACCAAGGTGTCAAAGGGGGTATTTTCTGGCAGCATCAACATCATTAGCTGCACCGGAGAATAGGCACAATCCAGCACCGTGCCCAGTTTGAACCCTAGCCAATGGAACAGGGCCGTCAGCCCGTTGGGGGCCAGATCATGACGGGCCAGTAGGCTTAGTGCAAACACTGTGAACAGGGCGGACAAAAACCGCATTCGGTTCAAAGGGGGCGCATCGCGAAATTCAATCAGACTGGGAAAATGTGCACCGTATTCAGCCAAGGTCAGCGCCGCAGCCAGCAGCGCGATGAACACAACAGCTTCGGCTGTCTGTGTTGCGTGGCCGGGCAGAATCAAGGACGGCAATGCAATTAGCAATGCCACCAGTATCGCCCGCGCAGCTGCGCCTGTGATGCGTGCAAACACGTGTTTCAATCCTTAACTGGACGGGCGGATGGTCTCCGCCTCGCTGCTTTATTATTCCCACCCAGAAGATGTCGGTGTGGGGTGCCTCATTTTTGCCCTATTCCAGCATGTATTCCGTGGATGGCTCAAGGTTTGAGTGGCCATTTCCCGCCGATGGCCTGCCGTCGAGGCAAAGGTGGTGCGAGAATGCACCATCTTTGATCAGGCATTTCAGCGACTTGTTGCAGGTTGCTCTGCCTACAGCGCGCGCTCTGATGTGTTTATCGGTATGATTTCGCGTCGTTGGTCTTTGTGGCATAAAAAAGGCCGCCCGGTTTGGGGCGGCCTGTTTTTGGTGGTGTGGTGATCGGATCAGACCCAGGGGCGCGCCTGTGCGGCCTTATCTTCAAACGCCTTGATCGCATCCGCTTTGGCCATCGTCAGGCCAATATCGTCCAGACCTTCCAGCAGGCACTGCTTTTTAAAGGCGTCGACGTTGAATGAAATCACTTCACCATCAGATGTGGTGATTTCCTGCGCTTCCAGATCCACGGTCATACGGGCATTTTCGCCCTTTTCCGCGTCTGACATCAGCAGATCAACCTGTTCCTGCGGCAGAACAATTGGCAGGATGCCGTTCTTGAAGCAGTTGTTAAAGAAGATATCCGCAAACGAGGTCGAGACCACGCATTTGATGCCAAAATCCGCGATTGCCCACGGCGCGTGTTCGCGCGACGAGCCACAGCCAAAGTTGTCACCGGCGATCAGGATCTCGGCTTTGCGATACTGCGGTTTGTTCAACACAAAATCTTCGATCTCGGTGCCGTCACGGTTGAACCGCATCTCATCAAAGAGATTGGCGCCAAAGCCCGTGCGCTTGATCGATTTCAAGAACACCTTGGGGATGATCATGTCGGTGTCGATGTTCACCAGTGGCATAGGTGCGGCGATGCCGGTCAGTTTGGTATATTTTTCCATTGTCCGGGCTCCTTAAACCAGTTCACGAATGTCGGTCAGCTTGCCGGTCAGCGCAGCGGCTGCGGCCATGGCTGGGGACACCAGGTGGGTGCGGCCCTTGTAGCCCTGACGCCCTTCAAAGTTGCGGTTCGAGGTTGCAGCACAGCGCTCACCCTCGGACAGCTGATCGGGGTTCATCGCCAGACACATGGAACAGCCCGCCATGCGCCATTCAAAACCGGCGTCCTGAAAGATCTCGGCCAGGCCTTCTTCTTCGGCTTGTGCACGCACCAGACCAGAACCCGGAACGATCATCGCCCGCATGCCGTCTTTGATCTTTTTGCCTTTGACCACATCTGCCACAGCGCGCAGATCCTCGATCCGACCGTTGGTGCAGGAACCGATGAACACGGTGTCGATTTCGATGTCGGTCAGTTTCTGACCGGGGGTCAGGCCCATGTATTCGATCGAACGACGCGCGGCTTCAACCTTGCCACCCGTGAAATCTTCGGGGTGTGGAACGGTTGCGGTGATCGGCAGAACGTCCTCGGGCGAGGTGCCCCAGGTCACAACTGGCTGGATGTCTTCGCCGCGCAGGGTGACAACCTTGTCAAAATGCGCGCCTTCGTCGGTGAACAGGGTTTTCCACCAGTTCAACGCAGCTTCCCACTGGGCGCCTTTGGGGGCGTGGGGGCGGCCGTTGACGTATGCATAGGTGGTTTCATCTGGGGCAATCAGACCTGCACGTGCACCACCTTCGATGGCCATGTTGCAGACGGTCATGCGACCTTCCATCGACAGCGAACGGATCGCTTCGCCGGTGTATTCAATCACATAGCCGGTGCCACCACCTGTGCCGGTTTCGCCGATGACGGCCAGCGTGATGTCCTTGGCGGTGACGCCAGGGTTCAGCTTGCCGGTGATCTCGACCTTCATGTTCAGCGACTTTTTCTGAATCAACGTTTGCGTCGCCAGAACGTGCTCTACTTCGGAGGTGCCGATGCCATGCGCCAGTGCGCCAAACGCACCATGGGTCGCGGTGTGGCTGTCGCCGCACACAACGGTCATGCCGGGCAGGGTCCAGCCCTGTTCTGGGCCAACAATGTGCACGATGCCCTGACGGACGTCAGACACCGGATAGTAATGCACGCCAAATTCCTTGGCGTTTGTATCCAGCGCTTCCACCTGAATGCGGCTTTCTTCGGTCATGGTGGCCGGGTCCGCACGGTCCAATGTGGTCGGGACGTTGTGGTCCGGAACCGCAATGGTTTTGTCCGGGGCGTGTACTTTGCGCCCAGTCATGCGCAGCCCTTCAAAGGCCTGCGCGCTGGTCACTTCGTGAACCAGATGGCGGTCAATATACAGCAGGCTGGTGCCGTCTTCGGCTTCGTGCGCAACATGCGCATCCCAGATTTTATCGTAAAGCGTTTTGGGGGACATGAGGTCCACTCCCTTGATGTCGTCGTGTAGGCTGGCGAATGGCTGGGCAGGCGCCTTATAGGCGTGCCAGAACCGTGCGGGCGGCACCATAGAACCGTTCGCGCAAACGCGCGCGATCTTGCAGTTCAATGTGCTGGGCAAGGTCAAAGGTCATTTGGATCAGATACAGGGGGGCGTGCTGGCAATCAAGGCTTTGGCCAGCAAATGCGTCCCAAATGACGGGCAGGTCGCATGGGAAATGTCGCAAATCACCTCTTTTTGCCGGTTTGACCTTTTCGAGCAGAGCCAACTGGTGCACATATACGGTCTGATTCGCCTTCCCGTGTTTAGCTTTCGTTGAAGACTGGGGGGCCATCTGCTATGGTCATAGCACCCAGCGCCGGGTTTGAGGCGCGTCAAAACGGAGGACATTGTCCTGTCACCCCAAGCCGACGTGGCCAAAAAAAATGGTCATACCCTGGCCGTAAGAGCCACCTCAGAACAGCCAACCAGCGATGCGCTGCTGGCGCGTATTCTTACCTCTCTTGATGACGATAAGGCCGAAGACGTCGTGCAGATTGACCTGCGGGGCAAGTCCTCGATTGGCGATCACATGGTGGTGGCCTCGGGCCGATCCTCTCGTCAAGTTGCTGCAATGGCTGAAAAACTTTTGGCCCGCCTCAAAGAAGAATATGGCATCGTTTGCAAAATCGAAGGCAAGGACTCGGGCGATTGGGTTCTGCTCGATTCCGGCGATGTGATCGTGCATCTGTTCCGCCCCGAAGTGCGTGAATTCTACCAGATCGAAAAGATGTGGCTGTCCGGTGGCACAACGCCTGCCGAATCTGCCCCCGGTTCATCTGCTGATTGATCCCGTTCGGGCAACGAGGGCCATATGCGCGTTCATATCTGTGCCGTTGGTCGGCTGCGCGCTGGCCCCGAAAAAACGCTGATCGATGACTACCTGACGCGATTTGATCGCACTGGGCGTGCGTTGGGCCTTGGCCCTGCGCGCATCATTGAAGTGGAAGACAAGAAAAACGCAGGCATGGCAGCCGAGGCCGCCCTGCTGCGTAAATCTGTCCCCAAAGGGGCGGTGATCTGCACGCTGGATGAGCGCGGCAAGGTGATCAGCTCACCTGATTTTTCCAACAAATTGGGTCAATGGCGCGACAACGGCCAGCAGGATCTGGTGTTTGTGATCGGGGGGGCGGACGGCATTGATCCGTCCTTGCGGGCTGAGGCGGACTTCTCCATCTCATTTGGCAAAATGGTCTGGCCTCACATGATGGTGCGCCTGATGCTGGCCGAACAAATCTACCGTGCCGCCACCATCCAATCCGGCAGTCCCTACCACCGCGTGTAAGCCGACAGAAGGGCAATTGTTTCGTTGGGCCGAACGGGCAACTGCCATGCAATTGTGGCTCAATGGCCTATTGATTTGGCGCGATCACGAAGCTGGAATTTCTGGATCTTACCGGTAGAGGTTTTGGGAAGCGTTTCAAACAGCACGGCCTTGGGCGCTTTGAACCCGGCCAGATGTTTGCGGCAGAACGCAATGATGTCTTCTGGCGTGGCCTCCATTCCTGCGCGCAGCTCAATGAACGCACAGGGCACTTCGCCCCATTTTTCGTGCGGCATTGCAACCACTGCGGCTGCGAGGACGGCGTCGTGGCGATAAAGAACCGTTTCGACTTCCACCGAAGAGATGTTTTCCCCGCCTGAAATGATCACGTCCTTTAGGCGATCGCGGATCTGGATATAGCCATTTTCGTGCATCACCGCCGCATCACCTGACCAGAACCAGCCATCGTCAAAGGCGTGTGCCGTTGCTTCGCTGTCCTTGTAGTACCCGGCCATGACGGTATTGCCCCGGATGGCGATTTCACCCGCCGTGGTGCCATTGCGCGCCACCGATGCGCCGGTACTGCGGTCGATCACCGCGACGTCTTCGACCATAGGAAAGGCAATGCCCTGTTGCGCTTGCAGTTCCGCCTGCTCGGCGGCCGTCAGGTCGTTCCAATCCTCCTGCCACAGGCATTGTGAAATGTGACCATAGGTTTCCGTGAGGCCATAGACCTGCATCACATCAAGCCCCATGGCCCGGGTTTTCTCCAAAACCGAATGCGGTGGGGGGGCGCCCGCGGTCAATACGTTGATCGCCGGGTCAAACGGCGTGGCGCTGCCGTCGGCGTCTGCCAGCATCTGTAAAACGATCGGGGCGGCGCCAAAATGAGTCACGCCATGCGTCCGGATCGCATCAAGGATCTGCTCAGCCGCAGGTGTGCGGGTGAAGACCACCGTTGCGCCCAGCATGGCCATCAGCCAGGGATGCCCCCAACCATTGCAGTGAAACATCGGCACCACAGACAGATAGACCGGATAGGGCGGCATCTGCCACGCGGCACTGGCGCCAAGCGCCATCAGATACGCGCCGCGATGGTGATAAACCACACCTTTGGGTCGTCCAGAGGTGCCAGAGGTATAATTCAGCGCGATCGCGTCCCATTCGTCTTGGGGCAGATTCACCGGCAATGGCGCATATTTGGTCAGCGTTTGGTAACTTGGCCCGCCCAACGTGTCACCGCCTGATGCCTGCGGATCGACGATCTCAACTACTGGTAAGGTCCGTCCCAGAAGGCCAAAGGCCTTAGACAGCAAGGGGACAAGTTCCTGGTCAACGATCACCAATTTTGTATCGGCGTGGTCAAGAATAAAGGCGATGGTTTCCGCTTCTAGCCGCGTGTTGAGCGTATTGAGCACAGCACCTGTCAGTGGCAGTGCAAAATGCAATTCGAAAAGTTCAGGAATGTTAGGGCTCAAGACCGAAACAGTATCTCCGGTTTTTATGCCCAGATCCGCAAGCCCGCGCGCCACCGCGCGAATACGATGTGCCGTTTCGGCCCAGCTGCGCCGCGTATCGCCATAAACCACCGCCGTACGTGCGCCATGCAAATTCTCGGCGCGGCGCAAGAACGAAATTGGCGACAAGGGCACATGGTTGGCCGCCGTCTTGTGAAGAGCCTGATAATTTTCGCGCATCGCAGGTCCCCTTTTTAGCTGTTGGGCCGCACGCGGGCGGCAGTTTTGTTGGCAAAGGCTTCCAACCGCTCCCGTGCTGCGGGCTGGGTGTTGACGACGCCGGCCACCACAGCCTCGGCGTAGGCCGCATCCATGCCGGACATGTTATTCATGTGGCTCACCGCAGAGCAGATCGCAAAATTCGTCAACGGCAGGTTCTGTGCGACCTTCCGGCCCAGATCCATTGCCTGATCAAAGCTAGAGCCATCTTCAACAATATACTGTGCCAACCCCAGATCAACGGCCTCCTGGCCCTGATAGACGCGGCCGGTCAGGATCATGTCGATCATGCGGTATTTGCCAATCATATCTGATACGCGGATTGTCGCGCCGCCACCGGTAAAGATCCCCCGCTGCCCCTCGGGCAGGGCAAAATACGTGCCGGAATCGATCACCCGCACGTGGGCGGCGCTGGCCAGCTCCAAGCCGCCGCCGACAACCGCGCCTTTTAGGGCCGCAATGATCGGCACCCCCCCATATTCCATTTTGTTGAACGCCTCATGCCACCGCAGGCAGACGTGCATGAAATCATCTGGGCTGCGGTCTGCTTTCCAGTGCTCGACCAGATCAAGCCCGGCGCAGAAGTGATCGCCTTCTGCCGCCAACACAACCGCTTTGACACCCGCAATTCGTGCGTTGCTGAAAAAGCGGATCAGCTCTTCGATGGTCGCCACATCCAATGCGTTCCGTTTGGAGGGGCGGTTTAGGGTGACCACGTATAGACCATGATCATGCGCGGCAATCGTGAGGTTTTCGTAGGTGGCGGGGTTCACACTGTCGTTCATTGCTTAGGTCCTTTCGAGCATCATCATTCGGGGAAAGCGGCATTCAGAACACTGGGCGCGCCATGTAAAATGCGCGTTTTTTCAGCGCTGCATTCGGGCAGAATATGCTGGGCAAAGAAGAGCGCCGTGGCAATTTTCTGGGTCATAAACTCGGGGTGTTGCCCAGCCGTCCGGCAGGACTGCGCGGCTATGGCCCCTTCGGCCAGTTTCCATCCTGCCGCCAATGTCCCGGTCAGTGTCAGAAACGGGACGGAACCGGCAAACGCGGCATCGGTGTCGCCACGGTAGGTGTCCAGCAACCAGTCTAGCGAGGCGTTAAACGCAGCCCGCGCCTCTGCCAAGGCCGCGCCAATTGCCTGTGCCGTCGCATCACCCGCTGCCAGCGCGGCTTCGGTTTCGGCGATCCGCGCCGCAAAATCGCGGGCTGTTTCACCGCCATCGCGCATCACTTTGCGCCCCAATAGATCGTTGGCCTGAATGGCCGTCGTGCCTTCATAGATTGGCAGGATACGGGCGTCGCGGTAATGCTGCGCGGCGCCGGTTTCTTCGATAAAGCCCATGCCGCCGTGGATCTGCACCCCTAACGAGGCGACTTCCACCGCGCGTTCCGTGCAGAAAGCCTTGATCAAAGGCACCATGAATTCGGCCAATGCAAAGGCCTTTGAATCCTGTTGGTGATGCGCCAGATCCAGCAGGCCAGCAGTTGCTGCCGCCATTGCGCGCCCCCCTTCGGTGAGGCTGCGCATCCGCATCAGCATCCGACGAACATCCGGGTGCTCGATAATCGGTACGGCTGTTTTGGCCGATCCATTGACAGGACGGCTTTGGATCCGGTCGCGCGCGTAGGCCAACGCCCGTTGATAGGCCCGATCAGAGGTTGCAACGCCCTGAACACCCACGGAAAATCGCGCGGCATTCATCATGATGAACATGTATTCAAGGCCGCGGTTTTCTTCCCCAATCAGAAACCCGGTGGCATCCACATACTCCAGCATGGCGGTGGGGCTGGCGCGCACGCCCAGCTTGTGCTCGATGCTGACGCAATTTACCGAATTCTCTGCACCCAGCGTGCCATCTGAATTTACCAGTTTCTGCGGCACGATGAAAAGGCTCAGCCCCTTTGGTCCCGCAGGCCCATCTGGCGTGCGCGCAAGCACAAGATGGATAATGTTTTCCGTCAGATCATGCGCGCCGTATGTGATGAAGATCTTGGTGCCAGAAACGCCATAAGTCCCATCGGGTCTTTGTGTGGCTTTGGTGACCACGCGCCCCAGATCGCTGCCCGCCTGCGGTTCGGTCAGGTTCATCGTACCAGACCAGCGCCCGGCAATCAGCGGCTCCAGATAGGTTGCTTTTTGATCGTCCGAACCGGTCAGTAGCAGCGCTTCAATTGCACCGTCGGTCAGCAGCGGACACAGGCCAAAGCTCATGTCAGCCGCGTTCAGCATCTCAACCCCAGCGGCGCCAACGACGCGGGGCAGCCCCATGCCACCATGCTGTGCCGGGTGGGTCAGCGCTTGCCATCCCATTTCGACAAATTGCTGATACGACTGCACATGTCCGTCCGGCATTGTTACGTGGCCGTCAGAAAATTGCGCGCCAAGCACATCCCCATCCCGCGACAGGGGGGCGATCTGCTCGGCGCAAAACCGAGCATACCCCTCTAGCGCGGCCCCAATGTCGGGGAGGTCGAATTCAGAGTATGCCTTCTGCGCCGATACCTTGTCCCAATGGGACAGGTGTTCGATACAAAACATCAAATCCTGTAGGGGCGGTTGGTATGGCACGCGATGTTCCTTACAAAAGATTATGGCTTTACGTCAAATACCGCAGGTATCGCTTGTCGATAAGCTCATTATTTGCCAAAATCATATCCGATTACGCCAATCGGTGCTTTTGATGTCCAGCCATGATCCAACATCCCTGACAACGGTATCCGCCGCTTTTGTGCAAGATTGGCTCGACGCGCTTAACTCGCGATGCACCCCCACAGATATGGCCTCTTTGTTGAAACGGGCTGGCTGGAAATCTACGCCAATGGGGCCGACGCAGCGGGTGACGCTGAATGAAATTGCCCGGCTTTACCAGCTTGCTGCCCCCGAAACCGGCGACGAAATGATGGGCCTGTGGAGTCGCCCGATCCGGCCACGTGCGCTACAGCATTTGGTCACCGTTCAGCGCGAAACCACGAGCCTGACCTCGGCGCTGTATCGGTTTTCGACCTACTGGAATTTGCTGTTGGATGACTTTCGCCTGGATCTGCGCACGGATCCAGAAGAGGTGGAGCTGGCGCTGACACCCTATGCGCCAGGAACCCCGGCGCAGCGCTTTGGGCACATGCTGCTGCTGAAGTTGGCCCATGGGCTACTGTCGTGGCTGGGCGGTGTTGAAACGCCGGTGAAAGAGGTGCGTTTCGCCTTTGCGCGGCCCGATTTCGCAGCAGATTACGCTGTTGTTTTTCCGTGTCCTGTCAAATTTGCAGCACCGCGTACCATCATCCGTTTCGACCCGCGCCGGTTTAACCCTCCGGTTGTCCGCAGTCTCGCTGAGGCCTCCACTTTTCTGGAGCGCGCGCCTCTTGATTGGATGTTTACGGGCTCGCGGGCGCATACATACAGTCTGCGTGTCCGTGCTTTTTTGTACGGTGCCGCGTGGCAGACCTGTCAGCTTCCAGACGCTGCCGCGGCGTTAAAAATGACGCCTCGAACACTGAACCGTCGGCTGAACGAAGAGCAAACGTCTTTTCAATCCATCAAAGATGCATTGCGCCGAGATATTGCCATTTTGGCCTTGCAGCAAGGGGCAGACAGTATCGAGAAAATCGCCGAAGACACCGGATTCTCGGCTCCGGCCAATTTCCACCGAGCGTTTCGAAAATGGACAAACCGTACGCCAAGATCCTATCGAAACTGATGCAGGCTCCTTGGGGGTGACAGATCAATCACAGGCCCCCCGTTGGCCAAAATTTAGCGCAGGAAAGGACGCTGTCAGCAGGTTTGGCGCCCCAAAATCGGGTGTGTTCGCACGAGGTTTCAAACGATGTTTGATCCCGGCTCGGCGCGCTGATGTGGTGATCTTAAAGGTTAGGGAAGATCAAACAGAAACGTCTCATCTGCCCAGCCACCAACACTGTCCCGCGCCTGAATCTGCACCTGCGTTGCGCCTTCGGGCACTCTCACGCTAGGTTGCGAACGGGTAAAGGGCTGCTCGTTCACATGCGGATGATGCAGCACCCGCAGCGCCAGTTCGTTGCCGTCCAGATCCAGCACGCGCCAGCCATCGGCATAGTCGTCCCAGCCAGTGTCGGCATGGCGCAGTGTCACGCTAAAGGTCCAAGCGCCGCCGCTCTGGCGCGCTTCGACATGTTCGATGGTGGGCGCATCCGCCCAGACAGAGGTGGCGCAAAGGGCCAGACAGGTGATCAAAATAGTTTTCATGGTACGTCCTTAAATCACTCAGAGCGCGAGGCGCGGTCACTTTTTGGTGTAGCGGTCTGTTGGGCGGGGAGTTCGAGCAGGAATTCGCGGGATCGTGATACAAATTCACGCCGATACAGAACGGCAAGCGTGATCAGCACTGCAACCATCAAAGGGGCCGCGCCAACCAGCCAGGCGGTGGCCGTGAGGGCAAAATAGGTCGCACGCATACCGCGGTTAAAGCTGCGCGCGGCAGTGATATTCAATTCTGCTGCTTGATTTGCCCGTGGATAGACCAGTGGGTCGCTGACGTCGTTGGGCACCGAGGCCATCATCACCGAACAGTAACCAAACAGCCGATGCGCCCAGACAAATTTCAAGAACGCATTGCTGAGAATGACCAAGATGATCAACAGCTTTACCTCCCAGACAAAAGCGGGCGCGGTGTCTTGCATCAAATCGCGCGCTACCCCAGCCAGCTGTTCGGTGTTGCCAATTAGCGCCAGCCCGCCGCCAATGGCGATCATTGAGGTCGAGGCAAAAAAAGCAGTGCCTTGCCGTAGCTGGCTGACCAGTTGTGCATCAAAAATGCGCGGGTCCCGTGTGACCATCTGATACATCCAGTCCCGGCGAAAATCTGCCATTAACACCGAGACCGAGGGACGGCCGGGGGCCGGATTTTCGATCCGCCAGCCAATCCACATCCAGCCGCCAATCAACAGCGACATCGCGGCGAGATCTAATGGAGAAAAGAGAGAGAGTTGATGCAATATGGTCATTGTCGCAATCTAGGCTGGCACCGGGGGACTTGCCAGACCTTAAAAATTGGTCATATAATTTTACCAAACATATGGAGCCGCCATGGAAATGCCCCCACCAGACGCGCAGATCGTGGCGCGTAAATCTGCTGTTCTGGCACGTCTTGCCCAGGTGCTTCCGGCGGATTCGATTCTGTCCGATATCGCAGAAACCCGTGCCTACGAATGTGACGCTCTGACGGCATATCGATGCCCGCCGATGCTGGTGGTTTTGCCGCACACCACCCAACAAGTCTCAGAGGTGCTGCACATATGTCATACGGAAGGTGTACCGGTGGTGCCACGCGGATCTGGCACCTCTCTGGCGGGGGGCGCTTTGCCCACGGCGGACTGCGTTGTCCTTGGCGTTGCCAAGATGAATGCGGTTCTTGAGACCGATTATGACAATCGATTTATCCGGGTGCAGTCCGGCCGCACCAATCTAAGTGTCACCGGCGCGGTTGAAGATGCAGGCTTTTTTTATGCGCCCGATCCTTCCAGCCAATTGGCTTGCGCCATTGCGGGCAATATCGCGATGAATTCAGGCGGCGCGCATTGCCTGAAATACGGGGTGACCACCAATAACCTGATGGGCGTCACGCTGGTGATGATGGACGGGCAGATCGTTGAAATCGGCGGTGCGCATCTGGATGCACCGGGTTTAGATCTGTTGGGCGTGATCTGCGGTTCGGAGGGGCAATTGGGCGTGGTCACCGAGGCCACGTTGCGCATTCTGCACAAGCCCGAAGGGGCACGTCCGGTGCTGATCGGGTTTGACAGCAACGAGGTTGCCGGGGCCTGTGTGTCGGACATTATCAAATCCGGTGTTCTGCCTGTGGCCATTGAATTTATGGACCGTCCTTGCATTCGCGCCTGCGAAGCTTTTGCCAAGGCAGGGTATCCCAGTTGCGAGGCATTGCTGATCATCGAGGTGGAGGGCAGTCGTGAAGAGATTGCCGATCAGCTGGCCCGGATCACGGCCATTGCCCACCATCACAACCCGGTAGAGGTGCGCGAAGCGCAAACCGAGGACGAGGCGGCGCGCATCTGGCTGGGCCGCAAATCCGCATTTGGAGCTATGGGGCAAATCAATGATTACATGTGCTTGGATGGCACCATCCCGGTGTCTGAACTGCCGCACGTGCTGCGCAGAATTGGAGAGCTGTCGCGGGAGTTCGGCCTAGAGGTTGCCAATGTTTTTCATGCGGGTGACGGCAATATGCACCCGCTGATTCTGTTTGATGCCAATAAACCGGGGGATCTGGAAACCTGCGAAGCCTTTGGGGCAGAGATCCTCAAGCTTTGCGTAGAGGTTGGTGGTTGCCTGACCGGAGAACACGGTGTGGGCGTTGAAAAACGCGATCTGATGCGACATCAATACACCGCTGATGATCTGGAAGCGCAGCTGAAGGTCAAGGATGTGTTTGATCCCAAATGGCTTTTGAACCCAGCCAAGGTCTTCCCGCTGCATGTCACCCGCAGCCGCCGCGCGCCACAATGATCTTTTTCTCGGAGCAGGATATAACCAGATGATCCCTACATCTGAACGTGAACTGACCGATGCGATTGCCTCGGCCACTGGCCCGCTTGCCCTCATCGGAGGCGGAACGCGGGGCGTGTCCTGTGCGGGAGAACCGCTCCAACTCAAGGGTCTATCTGGCGTGTCACTGTATGATCCCGGAGCGTTGACGATGGTGGCGCAGGCGGGGACGCCTCTGTCCGAAATTACGGCGATGTTGGCTGCTGAAAATCAACAACTTGCCTTTGAACCCAGCGATCTTCGCCGTCTATTGGACACCTCGGGCGAGCCGACTGTGGGTGGTGCATTCGCGAGCCTGTCGGCAGGGCCACGCCGTATTCAGGCCGGCGCCGCCCGTGATTTTCTGCTTGGGGTGAGGTTCGTTGATGGACTGGGCACGGTTGTATCCAATGGTGGGCGGGTGATGAAAAACGTCACGGGGTATGATCTGGTTAAGCTATTGGCGGGATCGTATGGCACGCTTGGCGCGCTCAGCGAGGTGTCGTTCAAGGTTCTCCCTGCCCCCGAATGCATCGGCACCTTGGTGTGGGAGGGACTGGATCCCGCGCGCGCACTGTCGGTGTTCACCGGCGCATTGGGGGCGCCGTTTGATGTGACCGGCGCCGCCCGTCTGCCCGAACAGGGCGAACAGCCTGCGCGTACGTTAGTTCGGGTGGAAGGGTTTGAAAAATCTGTGAAATACCGCCTGAACGAATTGGGAAAACGGTTTGTGGACCTGCCTGCTCCTCGCGTAATTTGTACGGCTCAGTCGCAGGATCAGCTGTGGCCGCAGGTGCGTGATGTACAGCCGTTTCAGGGGCAGGTTGGGAACGTCTGGCGGACATCGGTCAAACCCAGCGATATGTTGCAGGTAATGGCGCTGTCGCAGTTTCAGCATGTGGTCGACTGGGGCGGAGGCTTGATCTGGACGCTGGCGCCAGACGGCCATGACTTGCGGGCTGACTTGCGCAAAATTGCGGGTCACAGCACGCTGGTGCGCGCGTCACAGGGGGATCTCACATCCTTGGGGCGGTTTGCGCCCGAACCGGCTCCGCTGGCGGTTTTGTCCGCGGGGTTGCGTGCAAAATTTGATCCGCGTGGGATCTTGAACGCCGGGGTGATGGGGTAGCATAATGCAAACAGAATTTACTCCCGAACAGTTGCAGGATCCGAAACTTCAGCGCGCCAATCAAATTCTGCGCTCCTGTGTGCATTGCGGGTTCTGCACCGCCACCTGCCCAACTTATCAGGTCTTGGGCGATGAACTGGACAGTCCACGCGGCCGGATTTACCTGATCAAAGACATGCTGGAAAACGCCCGCGTGCCGGATGCCAAAACGGTCAAACACATTGATCGCTGTCTTGGCTGTTTGGCCTGCATGACGACGTGCCCCTCGGGCGTGCATTATATGCATCTGATCGATCAGGCGCGCGCCTATATCAATACCAACTACAAACGCCCGCTGTCGGATCGCCTGTTGCGGGCGGTTCTGGCGCGTATTCTGCCACATCCGACACGGTTTCGATTGGCGCTGCTGGCCGCGAAAATGGCACGCCCTTTCAAACGTTTGCTGCCAGATGCCCGATTGCGAGCGATGGTTGATGTGGCCCCCAAGGTGATCCCGCCCGTTAGCCGGATGGATGACCCGCAACGCTTTGCCCCAGAAACAGCGCCGCAAAAACGCGTGGCGCTTATGACAGGCTGTGCGCAGCGCGCGTTGAACACTGATATCAACGAGGCCACCGTGCGATTGCTGCGTCGGTTTGGCTGTGAAGTCGTGTTTGCCAAAGGCGCAGGGTGCTGTGGGGCGCTGACCCATCACATGGGCCGCGCGCAGGACGCGCAGCAGACTGCCGCGCGTAATATCCGCGCCTGGTGTGCGGAACTGGACGGGGAGGGGCTGGACGCAATTGTGATCAACACGTCGGGCTGTGGCACCACGGTCAAAGACTATGGTCATATGTTTGCCCTGACGGATCTTTCTGAGGATGCCGCGCGTGTCGCAGATCTCGCCATGGATGTGAGCGAGCTGTTGGTGGATTTGGATCTACCCGAGCTGCAAGAGCAGTCGCTGACCGTGGCCTATCACGCGGCCTGTTCATTGCAGCACGGTCAGCAGATCAAATCCGCGCCCAAAGACCTGTTGCGTCAGATGGGGTTTTCTGTGGTTGAACCCAAAGACGCGCATCTGTGCTGCGGATCTGCTGGCACCTACAATCTGATGCAGCCTGAAATCGCCGGCGAATTGAAAACGCGCAAGGTTAAGACCCTTGAAGCCACAGCGCCGGATGTGATTGCGGCGGGAAACATCGGTTGCATGATGCAGATCTCGTCAGGCTGTGCTATTCCGGTTGTTCACACGGTCGAGCTTTTGGACTGGGCAACAGGGGGACCAAAACCCCCGGCCTTGTCGCGTGTGGCAGATGCACCGGCGGTTCCTCGTTTGCGATAGGAATATGTCGTACTTTTGCCGCATGGCCCTTTTAAAACGCGCCCGTCTGAACGTGAGGAGTGACGGATTGCGAATTTGGACTGCGCTGTTGTGCCTGTTGCTGCTGCCTGTTGGGGTGAGCGCAGAGGACAGTGGTTTGACCCGGTTGGACACCACTGATTCCGGCCGCGCGTGGGAGGCTGTGGGGCGTCTGGACGTCCATGGATCTGGCATTTGCACCGGGGCGTTGATTGCGCCTAATCTGGTGCTGACCGCAGCGCATTGTCTGTTTGATCCTGACAGCAAAGACCAGATCGATGCGACCACGATCGAATTTTTGGCGGGGTGGCGCAATGGTCGGGCCTCGGCCTATCGCGCGGTGCGTCGGGCGGTGGTGCATCCTTCGTATGTGTTCGAAGAGGATGTGTCATCGGCGCGGGTGCGCAACGATATCGCCTTGCTTGAATTACAGCGCCCCATTCGCAATACCACTGTTACTCCGTTTGAAACGGATGCGCGCCCACGCAAGGGCGCCAAGATTGGCGTGGTGTCCTATGCCCATGACCGCACTGATGCGCCGTCCTTGCAAGAGGTTTGCGGGGTTATGGCCCGTCAAAAAGGCGTGCTGATTATGTCGTGTGATGTGGACTTTGGCGCCTCTGGAGCGCCGGTGTTTTCATTCGAGGGCGACATTCCCAAAATTGTATCAGTGGTGTCCGCCAAGGCGGAAGTCAGTGGCCGTCAAGTGGCACTGGGGGCCGCTCTTGCAGAAGAGCTTGATTTGTTGCGCGCACAGCTGTTGGGCCGCAGCGGGGGGCACAGGCTGCCAACTGGCGTGCGCCGGGTGCAGGTCGGGGACCGCAATCAGACCGGAGCCAAATTTTCGCGCCCGGCGCCTTGATCGCCGAAAAACGCATACCTATCTCATTCCTGTCAGGGACGCCGATGTCGGGTCCCACGACATCTGAACCGCCTGTCCATATGGAAGGCATCTAAATTTTGATCGCTCAGACTTGAGGATACGACCTATGCGTACATTTGATTTTGCCCCGCTGCACCGCGCCACCATCGGCTTTGACCAGATCGCTGACCTGATGGATCGCGCGTTGAACGCAGATGGTAGCCAACCCAGTTACCCACCTTATAACATTGAGAAAACCGCCGCTGACGCCTATCGTATCTCGATCGCGGTGGCTGGGTTTTCTGAAGATGATCTGACCGTTGAGGTGAAGGAAAACGCGCTTGTTGTGGCGGCCAAAAAGATCGAAGACGACACGGAACGCAGCTTTTTGCACCGTGGCATTGCCACGCGCGCTTTTGAACGCCGCTTTACGCTCGCGGACCATGTGCGCGTGACGGGGGCCAGCCATCAGGATGGCATGTTGCACATCGATTTGCAGCGCGAGGTGCCCGAGGCACTGAAGCCGCGCCGCATTGCCATCAATACAGTAGGTGCCACCCCACGCGAATTGGATGCCAAATCGGTGAACTGATCACGACACACCCGGAATAAAATGTGCCGTTTCCTCCTCCTCCCGATGGTGCATTTTTAAAAAAGCCCGCCAGATTTGGCGGGCTTTTCCTGTTGCGGGAGCGGCCTGTGTGTGTCGCGCAAGACGCTCGTAGGTCACGAATGCACCTATTCGGTGGTCTGATCTGCTGTGGAGCTGGGTTTTCCGAACCGATCGAGATTGGCGTCACCCCAGTGTTTTAAGGCTTCCAATATGGGAACAAGCCCGCGGCCCAGTTCGGTCAGGCTGTATTCCACCTTTGGCGGTACTTGTGGATAAACTTTGCGGTGCACCAGACCGTCCTGTTCGAGCTCGCGCAGCTGGTTGGTCATGGTACGTTGGGTGACATTGGGAATACGCCGTCGCAGTTCGCTGAACCGCAAGGTGCCATCGGCATGCAGGTGCCATAGGATGATTGATTTCCATTTGCCGCCAATCAGGCTGACCGTTGCTTCAACTGCGCATCCGGGCGAGCAATCAAATCGGGAGTGTTTGGCTTTGGTCACGTGGTATCCTTATTGATACTATGTGCAGGATTTGTCGGTATGACAGTTTGTTATGGATACGATAGAAGAGAGATTAAAGCAAATCGGAGACAGATCATGAAAGCCGTGGGCTATTTTGAAACAGGTGCAATTGACCGGACGGATGCCTTGGTGGATCTGGAGCTGGAACGCCCCAAAGCCACCGGGCATGACCTACTGGTGCAGGTTCAGGCAGTGTCCGTGAACCCGGTTGATTGCAAAATTCGTCGCAATCGCCCGGCGGTTGACGGGGCGGCGGCGATCCTTGGTTGGGATGCCGTCGGAGTAGTGGCTGAACGGGGTGATAAGGTCGCCGGATTTCAAGTGGGTGATCGCGTTTGGTACGCAGGCGCCATTGATCGTCAGGGCACCAACGCTGAATACCATCTGGTAGACGCACGCATTGTCGGCCACGCCCCAAAAACTGCCAGCCTTGCCGAGGCGGCTGCATTGCCTTTGACCACGCTCACGGCGTGGGAAATGTTGTTTGACCGTCTGCGGGTTGAGGCCCCTGTGCCCGGTGCAGCACCCGCAGTATTGATCATTGGTGGCGCGGGTGGTGTTGGCTCTATTGCCATTCAGTTGTTGCGCGCGCGCACGGATTTGACCGTGATCGCCACGGCCTCACGTCCCGAAACGCAAGACTGGGTCAAGGAGCTGGGCGCGCATCATGTGCTGGATCACAGCAAGCCGTTGGCCGCGCAAATCGCGGATCTAGGCCTTGGCGCGCCGGGGTTTGTGTTTTCGACCACCCACACAGGATCATATGTAGAACAGGTCGCAGAGCTGATCGCCCCGCAAGGGCGATTTGGGTTCATCGATGATCCCGAAGACTTCAACATCATTCCGTTCAAACCCAAAGCCGTGTCGCTGCATTGGGAGTTCATGTACACTCGGTCGCTGTTTGGCACCGATGATATTGCCGAACAGGGAAAAATCCTGAATGAAACGGCCGCTTTGATGGATGCGGGCAAGGTGAAATCCACCGTGACCGGTGCGATGGGGGTGATCAATGCAACCAATTTGAAAGCGGCCCATGCGCAGATCGAAAGCGGCACGGCCAAAGGGAAACTGGTCTTGGAAGGTTTCTGAACCTTCACCTATTCCTATCGTCCCATCCTGTCGCTGGCAGGGTGGGGTTTGGGTCAGTCCAAAGTCAAAAAACGCGCAGGGTTTTGGCCCCGCGCGCTGTATTTTTTGAAAAATATTTGGTTATAGAATTATGAGTTCTGACCGTCGACCTTGCCGATCGGGAAGAACATTGTTTCACCTGAGCTGTCGTCAACACCGTCATTGTCGGTCGAGATAAAGGCGGTGCCGTCTTTCAGGATCGCCATGCCTTCGATCTTGTCCAGCACATAGCCGCCGGTGGATTTCAGGTCTGGCAGCAGGTCGCGAACCAGCTCTTTGGAAACCACAGGCAGGTCGCCGCCCAATTTTGCAGGCACCATGTCTGCGGCTGGGATGCGGTAGACCTTTTTGGTTACGGCGCGGTGGTCATGTTGGTTGTCACGCTCGATCACGTAGAAATAGTCGCCGTGCGCCTGAATTTCCGACAGACCCACCCAACCTTTTGCGGGCTCAGCTTTGGGGTAATGCACAGCGCCCCATTCTTTTGTCTTCAGGTTGTAGGCCACTAGTTTGACGTGGTTTTTGGGGTCGTCTTTCCATTCGCGCTGAACCGCCATCCACAGGGTGTCGCCAACCTTGGTGATGCCTTCAAATCCATGGCGTTTTTCGACAGACATCAGTTCGGCTGGCAGGCCAATTTCACCTTTTTTGGCCTTCAGCAGGCCGTCGCCATTTACGTGGTAGATCGCGTGGGGCACCACCCGATCGGTGCGGCCTTCTGACGCCAGGTAGAAGCCGCCTTTGCCGTCCAGCGTGATGCCTTCCAGGTCCAGTTTCTGAGCAGGTTGGCCGTTCTGGCGGTGGACGCGGATCACATCAACGATGCGGGCCGGTGTCTGGCTGGGATCGATCTTAAAGATTGATGGCTGGAAACCGTAGAAGCTGTCGTTGACCGCGTAGATCATGCCGTCGTCGTCGGCGACCATGCCCGAAATCGCGCCCCAGCCGATCAGCTCATCCGCGCCTTCTGACGTCAGGTGTGGATAAGAAGGAGCCGCGTTCTGGAACTCGTACATCATGACGTGGGCACGGGGGCCTTTGTCTTTGATGAGATCTTTTTCATTGGCCGAGATCAGCAGGTTACGCTCGGGGATAACGGCGTAGCCTTCTGGGCCAACACCTGAGGGCAGCAGCTGTTTCAGCACAGGGGCTGCGGGGTTGGTCACGTCATAGACACCGACAACCGAAGCGCGTTCAGCGCCAACAAACACATAAGGCGTGCCGTTGAATTCACCGAATGTGACAGATTCAGGTTCTACACCTTTGCTGTCCGAACGTTTGTCGGGGTAGTGGCCGATCTGCACGATGGCGTGCTCGAAATCAGTGCCGCTGTCGTAAACCACGGTGCCGTCTTTGTTAAAGATGGTCCAACCGCGTGAACCGCCCTCATAGTCGCCTTCGTTGGCAGTGGCAAAGTGGGTGTCGTCGATCCAAGTCACCGCGTCAGGTTCGCGTTTGCGGCCCTTTTGGCTTTCGGTGAAGATCAGGGCGCCGCGTTCGTCGGTGGCGTCGATGCCATCCAGATCAACCGCGCCGGCAGAAAAGTGATTCAGCACTTTGCCGTCTTTGGAGACAACAACCAGATGGTTGTTTTCCTGAAGGGTGACGACAGTTTCCCCCAGACCGTTGATCGAAACATATTCAGGTTCTGGATCGCTTGGCGCGGTGTCAGCCAGGCCGGTCAGGTTCACCATTTTCATGCTGGAACAGTCCAGGCCACCTTTGGTGGTGTTGACCAGGACCAGATTGCCAGCGGGCATCTGTGGGATCAGACCGTCGTTCAGGTCTTCGTCCCGCTCGTTCTCAATGGCAACCGCGATGAAGGCACCGTCTTTGGAGTTGGCGATAGAATCCGGCTGACCACCTAGATTACAGGCGGCCAGTTCGGCACCGGTTTTGGTGTCGATCGCTTTCAGCAGGCCAGATGGTGCGGTGTAGCTTTCGGATGTGTTCACACCGACATAGGCGGTGGTGCCAACGATGGCGACTGATGTAGGCTCACCGCCCAGATCGATGTTGCCTTTGGGGGCAGGGTTTGCGGGGTCAGTGATGTCGACCAGACCCAGCGCGCCCAGCGGGCTGTCGGTGTAGGCCAGTGTCATACCATCTGCCGTAGCCGCGATGATCTCAGGCGAAGATTCACGTTTGGTGTCTTCTTCTGCGCCCATGTTTTTGACGACAGGAAAAGAGGCGATGCGGTTGAAGTTCATCTCAGCCGAGGCCTGAACAGCAGTCAGGGCCAAAGCAGACGTCAGGCAGATAAAGCGCGCGGACATCAGGGGTGCTCCCGTTAAATTGGTTTGGCGGGAGATGACATCAAAACGATCACGAGGGCGTGACAGATTTGTATTGGTTTTGTGACGGGGGGGCGCAAATTGTTCTGCCGGAGCGTTGACTGGATTCGACTATGGATAGTCAGCCGTTGAATTTGAATAAATGCTGCACCTTGCTGCATCGAAAATTGGCAAAGACACCGCGTCCTGCAAACAGTCCACCAATAGATTGTCGCGACCTTCGACTTCGAATGTTAGGAAAATATCGTCGTGGACCAAGTGACAACGCGCAGCCACCTCACTATGTGGAAGCAGCTGCGCCAAATCCTTTACACCGACATGCAGATGTATTTCATCTCTAGGAATTCCTCGATCCCGTGATGGCTGCCCTCGCGGCCCAGGCCGGATTGTTTGATGCCGCCAAAGGGCGCGACCTCGGTTGAGATGATGCCGGTGTTCACACCCACTATGCCGTATTCCAGCGCTTCGGCGACCTTGTAAACGCGGCTGAGATCCTTGGCGTAGAAATAAGATGCCAGACCAAATTCGGTGTCATTGGCCAGCGCGATTACCTCGTCCACGTCGTCAAATTTGAACAGCGGAGCGAGGGGGCCAAAGGTTTCTTCGGTGGAAAAGGCCATATCGGGCGTTGCGCCGGTGACGATGGTAGGTTCAAAGAACGTGCCGCCCAGGTCGGACGGGTTGCCGCCTAGGATGATCTTGGCGCCTTTGGCGGTGGCGTCGGCCAGATGGGATTGGACCTTTTCCATTGCTTTGGCAGTGATCAGAGGGCCAAAGATGGTGTCGTCCTCTAGGCCATCACCTATTTTCATACCGTCCACGCGGGCTTTTAGTTTTTCGGCAAAGGCATCGTAAACGCCTGCCTGCACATAGATCCGGTTGGCGCACACACAGGTCTGGCCGTTGTTGCGGAACTTGCACATGATTGCGCCTTCGACGGCAGCGTCCAGATCTGCGTCGTCAAATACAATGAACGGCGCGTTGCCCCCCAGCTCCATTGAACATTTTTTGACCTGATCTGCCGCCTGCCGCAACAGGATGCGGCCCACAGCGGTGGAGCCTGTAAAGGTCAGTTTGCGCACGGTGGGGTTTTCGCAAAACTCTTTGCCCGTTTCCGACGCGTCAGATGTTGTGACCACGCTGAACACACCCGCGGGGATGCCTGCGCGGTCCGCGAGCACGGCCAATGCCGTGGCTGACAGCGGCGTCAGTTCTGCAGGGCGGGCGACAAACGCACAGCCTGCGGCCAAGGCAGGCGCGGCCTTGCGGGTGATCATCGCGTTGGGAAAGTTCCACGGGGTGATCGAAGCCGCAACACCGATAGGCTGTTTCAGCACGGTGATGCGTTTGTCGCGCTGGTGGCCGGGAATGGTTTCGCCGTAGATGCGTTTGGCTTCTTCTGCGAAATATTCAATGAACGACGCGCCATAGGTGACTTCACCACGCGCCTCCGCCAAGGGTTTGCCCATTTCGGCGGTCAGGATCACCGCCAGGTCTTCTTGGTTTTCCAAGATCAGGTTGAACCACGTACGCAACACCGCGCCGCGTTCTTTACCGGTCCAGGTGGCCCAGTCTTTTTGCGCGGCTTCGGCCTGCGCAATAGCGGCCGCGACGTCTGCGCGGGTCAGGTCCGTCACCTGTGCCACCACGTCACCGCGCGCCGGGTTGGTCACATCAAAGGTGGTCTTTGAGGCCACAAATGTCCCGCCGACATAGGCGCGGGTTTCCAGCAGGCTTGGGTCGTTAAGCCGCGATTTCAGATCAGTTGTCGCATCCAACATGAGCGTTCCTCCAAAGATGTATTGGGAGCATCCAAAACAGTTGCCAAACGGTATGTCGAGTGGATTGGATAAGTCCAGAATTTGCGCCATGTTCTTCTATCACACAAACGTAGGTCGAATTGACAGGCGCCCCAGCCCAGCCCGGCGCGCTGTGGGTTCAGATAAGACTTTGTGCATTATCTTGGGCTGGAAGCACTTGACCCTTGGGTTTTCTCTCTGCATCCACCACATAGGTGACCAATGCGCTGGGCGCGGGCGGACTGCCCAACAGTGAACAACAGGAGAGAGTTTCCGATGGGATACGTGAGATGGTTTATTGTCCTGGCGTTTTGGGGCGGGCTGGCTGCGCTGATGCATTACACCTTGCCGCAGTATGATGTCGTGCGGATCGTGAACACCTACGAAGAGCGGATCGAGCTGACAGACTGGACGCGGGCGTTCTGGACGAGGCCAGATGCGCAATCGACCAATTTGCAGAACCGGGACGTGCAGTTCATCCAGGCCGTACGCCCCAATGGTGACGCAATCGTCTACCGCAACGAGGATACGGGCTGGAGCTGGCCACCTTATTTCAAGTTTGACACAGCCAATCTGTACACCGAAGCCAATGATGCGATTTCAACTAAGGATGCACCAGAATGGGTGGCCGTACGCCATTATGGCTGGCGTAGCCAATTGTTGTCGATCTTCCCCAATGCGGTTTCGCTAAGCCCGGTTGAAACTGTCGAGGCCAAACCAAACAACTGGTTCAATATTGTTTTCCTTGCGGTGTTTGGCCTGATTGCCTGGGCCATCTATGTGCGCTGGCGTCGGTTCCGCATCCGTCGTGTTGAACCAATTTTGGAAAAGGCCGAGGATGATCTTTGGGCGGTCGGTGATGCGATTTCGGATAGGAAAGATCGCCTTCGGAAGTGGCTTAAACGCTAATGCGTTAAGCAATCAGAAAATCAGTTGTGGTCCTTTTGGGGTGATTTCCGCTATGAAAATTAGGTGAGAAATCAACGTTGTGTAGATTTAGAATTGCACAGAATGTAAGGGGACCACATGACCGTAAAAGTCGTCGCGTTAACATCCGTGAATGAAGACAATATCGATGCGTTGAACACTTATATCGGAGTGACCACGCCGCTGTTAGAGCAGGTGGGTGCACGTATTGTCGAAACCTATCAGACCGAAAAGCCGGTGGTTGGTGCGGTGTTGCCGCAGACGGTAACCGTGGTTGAATACCCGGACTTGGACGCGGTGCATCGTGTATTTGATGGGGCGGAATATACTGGGCTGCGCCACATCCGCGAGCAGGCTTTCACCCATTACCAGATCAGCATTGTTCGCTGATCTGGCGATCAGTCCACAAATAGATCCTCTGCTGTGGCCAAGGCCTTGGCCTGAGCGGGCGAGAGCGGCAAAAAGGCCTGCAATTGCTGAATCTTGACCGCATCCGGGGCCGCTTCATCTAGGATATAGTGATGGTCAAATTCTGCGTCGCGGATGCGGTCGGCCTCGTCCTGTATATCGTTGCGGATGGTGGGCAGCAGACGTTCCAGCGTGGTCTGCGTTGTCTGGGCGCCGGCCAGCCCGGTGCGATGCGCATGCCCCGTCAGGAAATCGTCATTGACGGTGCAGTTGATTTGCAAAAGACGGGTCTGTGACCGATCGGAATAGAAATCCTGGATCAGTTCAAGAGACCCCGGATCAATACAGACAATTAAGGTGTTGCTGTCGAAATATTCAAACAGCATCCGCGTCAGCGCCCGGCGGTGGCGGGTGCGCTTGTGCAAACTGGTTTCAAACCCGCCAAGGTCCGGCAGCTGAGTGCTTTCTTCGTTAAACAGGAACTCGACACCGGGCAGGCCACTCTTGTCCCGCAGCCGGGCCAGCACGCGCTTGGCGACGTGCCATTTCTTGCAGGTGATGATCAGCAATTGGCGTTCACGGCCCAGCGTGCTTTCTGTTTCCCAAAACCGGGGGGCAAAGCGCCGCCCTGTGCGGCCGCGGGTTGTAAGAAATTCGTGGAGGCTGCGTCCTTCGTCAGAGATTTTGAAGGGGACGTTTTCGCTGGCGTAGAGTTTCCCCAGCCGCAGTTTCAGATCAACCGCACCCGGTGAGATTTTGCGCGCAAACAGAAAGTCCTGCGCCAGAAGAAGATCGTAGTGGTCGTTGTAAAAATTGACTGGCATCCCGTAGTCAGTGAACATCAAAAACGTCAAGGTGCGGGGGTCAATTTCGGGAGAGGGAACCAGATGACGCACCAAGGTTTGAAAGAAGGTTTCGTCCGGAATCCACGTGGTTTTGAAAAAGCGGATCACGTCACGCCGCTGGCGTAGAAATTCCATGATGCCTTCAACTGTGCGACGTCGAAGACACCACCATTGGCTGCCGATTTGGATTTGCAGATCTTCGGGGATCTTGCGGGAGAGGCCGAGCTTTTTTTGCAGATCACAACTGGCGTAAAACAGGGATTTATGTGTGCGTTCGTTGAAAAAGTGACGGTAGATCAGCCGGTCTTCTTTCATGCCCGTTTTGATCCAGTCACTGGCGAAGAAATCAAAGCTTTCGATGAAATCCGTGTCGTTTCGGTTCAAAAAATCATGGGCATGTTGTGCGGTTTTGATGGCCATGCAGTCTCCCGACAGCATGTAAAAATGTGTGGCGCGCGGAAAGGCCTGCATCGCCGTGGTTAAGGTGTTCAGCGTGGCCTGGACCAAAGACCATTCGCCCCACCCGCATTTTACCCGCTTGCGGGTTAGGGCAACGTTTGGGTTGTCGGCGAGCCCGGCAGAAATCGTCGCAAAGTCCTCGACGGAGGCGCGCGCATCAAAATGGATCGCCATGAAATCGCCAGCGGCGGTCAATTGCTGTGCCTGCAAAATGATGGCGTCGGGGTCTTTGTGACACAGCAGGATATATGCGATTTTTGCCATGGGTGCGATTTTCAGCCGTCTGTCAAAAGAGAGGTTACTGGATTGGGCGCTCTTGTTGTGAATACACCAGATTGTTGTGAAATAAATCAAAAGACTGTTGCGCAGTTTGATCCTCTATTAGGGTTGCAAAGACAGAACAAGAGGGCGAGCAAATGGGGTTTCCGGGAACCTGGATGACCGAAAGCGAAAGTGTCGTATATCGTGTGGTGCCCAAGTGCGCCTGTTCGACCATTGGGCAGATCATGTATTATTCCGACCATGGGCGTTTCTTTGACGGGGACATTCATGATGCAACCGAGGGGCTGCATAAATGGGCCCAGGACCACAGTCATGGGGCGATTACCCGCAATGTGCAGGGGCACCGTTCTTATGCGTTTACCTGCGTGCGCAATCCTTACACACGGATTCTAAGTTCGTTTTTTGACAAGATCTGCGGCATCCAGCGCAACGGCAAACGCTATCGCGGCAATCTGGTGCCGAAACTGACCTATGAATATGGTGTTGAAGTGGGCGGGGCGGATGGCCAAGAGCCCTTTGACCAGATCAAAGCTTTTCGTCGGTTCTTGCTGTTTGCACGCGATACCATCCGGTTTCGTCGCCCGATGGATCCAGACATTCACTGGTCTGCGACCTCAGGGCATGTGTCGACCTTTGTGCGCAATGGCGGTCGTTATGATAAGATTATTTGGACAGAGAAGTTCAACGACGGCATGCAGGGCGTTCTGGACGAAATCTCTACACGACATAAGGTCGATCTGAGCGCGATTCCACGTTTCAACGAAAGCGAAGGTCACGGGCCCAAGCGGTTGCATCCCGTGGAGGACTACTTCGACGATCTGTCAATGCATCTGGTTTATGAGATCTATAAACGGGATTTTGAGCTGTTCAAATATGATGCGCAGGACCCATCGAATAAGATGCCTGTTGGTGAGATTGATCTGGATGAAGTGCACGCGAAGCTGAGCGATTGAGTGAGGCAAGGGCTCCCGCCCATCATACGGGTATTGAAATACCCTATTTTGGTTGGGCTTGGCACCGCCTGACGGCGGTGCGGGAGGTGCTCCAATGCCACATTGGTCGCAGTTGCAACCGCGCCGCGAGAGCGGCGCTCGGCCCAAGGCTGATCAGCAGGTCGGCGCAGCCGATCTTTTGACATCAGGCGCGGGAGCCCATCTGAACATAAAAACGGCCCATCAAAGGATGAGCCGTTTTCGGAACGTGGCGTGTTGTCGATGTCAGACCTGACGCACCGCGCCTTTGGCGGCTGAGGTTGTCAGCTTTGCGTAGGCTTTCAGCGCCGTTGAGACTTTGCGCTTGCGGGGCGCTGCGGGTTCCCAGCCTGCGTCGTCCTGAGCGGCACGGCGTGTGGCCAGTTCTTCGTCGGACACGGCCAAATGGATCGATCGGTCGGGGATGTTGATCTCGATCTTATCGCCCTGTTGCACCAGACCAATAATGCCGCCTTCTGCCGCTTCAGGTGAGACGTGGCCGATGGACAGACCAGAGGTCCCGCCAGAGAAACGACCATCGGTCAGCAGAGCGCATTTCTTGCCCAGACCTTTGGATTTCAGATAGCTGGTTGGGTACAGCATTTCCTGCATGCCCGGGCCGCCACGTGGGCCTTCGTAGCGGATCACCACCACGTCGCCCTCAGTCACCTTGCCCGTCAGGATGTCATTGACCGCCTGATCCTGACTTTCACAGACATAGGCCGACCCGGTGAAGGTCAGGTTGTCCGCGTCCACGCCTGCTGTTTTCACGATACAGCCGTCCAGTGCAATATTGCCGAACAGAACCGCCAAGCCGCCATCCTGGCTAAACGCGTGTTCTTTGGAGCGGATGATTCCACCGGCCCGGTCTTTGTCCAGTTCTTTGTAACGGTTGGACTGGCTGAATGCTTGTGTGGTGCGCACGCCGCCGGGCGCCGCTTTGAAGAGGCTTTCGGCTTCGGGATTGTCAGCCACCGCGATGTCCCATTTGGCAATCGCTTCGCCCATGGTGGGCGTGTGCACGGTAGAGCAGCTGTTGTGCAGCAGGCCTGCACGCGACAATTCACCCAAGATAGAGAAAATGCCACCGGCGCGGTGCACGTCTTCCATGTGCACGTTGGCAGTGTTGGGCGCCACTTTACACAGGCAAGGCACTTCGCGGCTCAGACGATCCATGTCCGTCATGGTGAAGTTGACTTCGCCTTCGTGGGCAATCGCCAACAGGTGCAGCACGGTGTTGGTGGAACCGCCCATGGCGATGTCCAGCGACATAGCGTTTTCAAAGGCTTCAAAGGTCGCGATTTCACGCGGCAGCAGGCCTTTTTCTTCGCCTACATAGTGGCGTTTGGTGATGTCGACGATCTTGCGGCCTGCCTCCAAGAACAGGTGCTTGCGGTCAGAGTGGGTGGCCAATGTCGACCCGTTGCCCGGCAAGGCCAGCCCCAGAGCTTCGGCGAGACAGTTCATAGAGTTCGCCGTAAACATACCCGAGCAAGAGCCACAGGTGGGGCAGGCGTTTTCTTCGATGTGCTGGACTTGTTCGTCCGTAAACTTGTCGTTGGCCGCAGCCACCATGGCATCGACCAGATCGATTTTGTCCATTTCCAGGTCGGCCAGATCAATCTTACCGGCTTCCATCGGGCCACCAGACACAA
The DNA here is from genome assembly GCA_947492585.1 of uncultured Paracoccaceae bacterium. Classification (GTDB taxonomy): domain Bacteria; phylum Pseudomonadota; class Alphaproteobacteria; order Rhodobacterales; family Rhodobacteraceae; genus Epibacterium. The sequence continues at coordinate 118,831 of CANLND010000004.1, read as the reverse complement.
AGATCACTGGGATGTTCAGGCGCATTGCGGCCATCAGCATGCCGGGGGTGATCTTGTCGCAGTTGGAAATACAGACCATCGCATCGGCGCAATGGGCGTTGACCATATATTCAACGCTGTCGGCGATGATTTCGCGCGATGGCAAGGAGTACAGCATCCCATCATGGCCCATGGCGATACCGTCATCCACGGCGATGGTGTTGAATTCCTTGGCGACGCCACCAGCGGCTTCAACTTCGCGGGCGACCATCTGGCCCAGATCCTTCAGGTGCACGTGACCGGGCACAAACTGGGTGAAGGAGTTGACGATGGCGATGATCGGCTTTCCGAAATCATCGTCTTTCATGCCGGTGGCGCGCCACAGGCCGCGCGCACCCGCCATGTTGCGGCCGTGGGTAGAGGTTCTGGATCGGTACATTGGCATGATGCTGTTTCCCTTAATTTCTGGCCCACAGGGACACTATTCGCGCAACAAAGGCAATATCTGTGGGGTATTTTTGATCGATTGAAACGCAGTTCCGGGCGAGGTTCAGCGCATTTATGATGTGGCGTTTGGGTTAGGCCTCTTTGGGGCTGGGGATCAGACGGGGAAGGCCGTGATAGAGAATCAGTCCAAACAGCAGTCCCCAGAAGGCCGCCCCAATGCCCCAAAAACTGATGCCTGATACGGTGGTCAAAAAGGTAACCAGAACAGGCATGCGTTCGGGTGGCGTGGCCAGGCCTTGTGCCAGACTACCGCTGAAGGTGCCCAATAGCGCAAGACCCGCAATGGTGGCGATCAGGGTCGGCGGGGCCGCCAGAGCCAGGGCAACAACGCTGCCCCCCCCCAGACCGGCCAGAATATAAAACAAACCGGCTATGACACTGGCGCGATACCGGTTGTTTGGGTCTGGATCTGCATCGGGGCCAGCGCATAGGGACGCGGAAATGGCCGCCAGATTGAACGCAAAGCCACCGAATGATGCCAAAATTGCGCTGATAAACCCTGTAATGGCGAGGCTCACAGAGACCGGAGGACGGTATCCAAAAGACCGTTGGACTGCGATGCCGGGGATGTTCTGTGAACACATGGTCACAATGTACAACGGCAGGCCAAGCCCGATCATGGTGGGCAACGAAAAACTGGGCGGGATGAACTGCGGTAGATGAATAGCCCAGACGGTGCTCTTGGGCCAATGCACCGCATCTGTGGCGACGGCAAGGAGCGCGCCGACGATTAATGCTGCGAAAATCGCGTACTGCGGGCGCCGGTGCGCGACCATCACAAAACTGGCTATCACGATCAGCACCATACCGGGATCTGTTTGAAGCGCGGCAAAACACGCCAGCACAAATGGAAACAGCACTCCTGCCAGTAGACCATTGGCGATGCTGTTTGGAATGACGTCGCTGAGGCGGTTCATCAGCCCGGACAGGCCTGTTGCCACCAATAGTGCTGCGCAAAACAGAAAGGCGCCGATGATTTCAGAAAGTGGCACGTTCGGCAGCGAGGTCGCCAACAAAGCCGCGCCCGGGGTGGACCAGACCGCCAGCAACGGTTGTCGTGCCCAAAGGGACAATCCAATCGAACACAGGCCAGAGCCGACACCCAAAACCAGCATCCACCCGCTGATTTGCACCTGATCCAATCCCAGCGCTGCGAAGAGTTGAAACAGGATCGCGATTGAGCCGGTATAACCCACCAAAACCGCAACAGCGCCGGCAGAAACATGTGTGGTTTTGAATGCGGTCATCATAGGGGTTTCCCTGACCTCGTGGGGTCGTTAGGGTTGCGTGCGTTATAGCGCACAATAGGGGTCGTGCGTTATAGCGCACAAGAGTTTTTTGCCGGATACGCCAAATGAATGCTGAAACCATCCCGTTGAACCTGCGTGAGATACGCACGCAAGCTGGGTTAAGCCTTGCCAAAGCGGCAGATGTCACGGGGGTCAGCAAGGCTATGCTGGGTCAGATTGAACGCGGTGAGTCGAGCCCAACTATTGCGACCTTATGGAAGATCGCCAAAGGGTTTCACCTGCCGTTGACGGCCCTTTTGGATGAGGCGCGTCAGGATGCGGGAATGCAAAACGGCGTGTATAAGACCGTGCAGTTCCCCGGCAGTATCGCTGTGAAGATTGTGTTTCCCTTTGATCCCCAGCTGGGCGCGGAGACATTCCATGTGAGCCTGAAGCCGGATCAATGCCATCAGTCCCAGCCTCATGATACCGGCGTGACCGAAGAGGTGTTTGTGTTGGAGGGGCCGTTGGAGGTGCTGCGTGATGGGGATTGGGTGACACTGATGGCTGGGCAGGGCGTGCGGTTTGCTGCGGATCAACCTCACGGATATCGGGCCGGGGCAGGCGGCGCCGCCTTTTTGAACATGCATCACTATCGCCCCCGCATGCAACGCGCAGTGGATGGCCTGTGACATTTAAACTCAAAGTTGAGGCGCCGCTTGTGACATCGCGGGCGTGAGCCTATGGATGCGGGGGTAAGTCGGGCACAGAACAGAGAAGGCAGCAGCCATGGAAACGCTACGCAGTAGCCTGTTGATGGTGGTGGCCATGCTGGCCTTTGCCCTGGAAGATATGTTCGTCAAATCGGTGGCCCAGTCTTTGCCCGTCGGACAGATTTTGATCCTGTTTGGCATCGGTGGGATGGTGATTTTTGCAACGATGGCGCGTGCGCAAGGTCGCTCTGTCTGGCACCCGGGCTTTGGCACGCGCGTCATGGTGTTGCGCTCGGTTTCTGAGGTGGTCGGGCGTCTGTGTTATACACTGGCGATTGCCCTGACGCCGCTGTCTTCAGCTTCGGCCATTTTGCAGGCGACACCTTTGGTGGTGGCTGTTGGGGCAGTGGTGTTTTTCAACGAAACGGTCGGGTGGCGGCGTTGGTTGGCGATTTCGGTTGGGTTTATCGGCGTGCTGCTGATCCTGCGTCCGGGATTGAGCGGCTTTGAACCGGCCTCTGTTTTTGCTGTATTAGGCACGCTGGGTTTTGCGGGACGCGATTTGGCGACCCGTGCCGCCCCCAAAAACATGGCCAACGCCCAGCTGGGGTTTTTGGGCTTTGCGATGTTGGTGCTGGCGGGCGCTGTGGCGCTGGCATGGACCGGTGGAGTGCAATGGCCAACACCGCGTGACTGGGGTGGGGTGTGTGGCGCAATTGTGATCGGGGTTATTGCCTATAATGCGCTGACCGGAGCCATGAGATCGGGTGACATTTCGATTGTGGCCCCGTTTCGCTATACAAGGCTGGTCTTTGCCATGGTGCTGGGCATTTTGGTGTTTGGAGAGACACCGGACGCCATGACACTGATTGGCAGCGCGGTGATTGTGGCCAGTGGTGTGTTTACCTTGCTGCGCAGTCAGCGGAAATGACGGGGCATCTTGCGCCTCATCGCGTGCAGGCATAAACCCTGTTTCCATGGCCAAGCAGAAAACAGACCCCAATTATAAAGTCATCGCAGAAAACCGGCGTGCCCGGTATGATTATGCAATTGATGACGACATCGAGTGCGGCATTATGCTGGAAGGCTCAGAAGTCAAAGCCCTGCGTGGCAATGGCGTCAACGTCGCCGATTCTTATGCAGCAGTGGAAAACGGTGAGTTGTGGTTGGTGAACTGCTATATTCCGCCTTATGCCCAGGCCAAGCTGTTCAAGCACGAAGAGCGCCGCCGCCGCAAATTGCTGGTCTCGCGCAAGGAACTGGCGGATTTGTGGAACGCCACCCAACGCAAAGGGATGACCCTTGTGCCGCTGGTGCTGTATTTCAATCACAAGGGCCGCGCGAAAATCAAACTGGGCATCGCCAAGGGTAAGAAAAACCACGACAAGCGGGAAACCGAGGCCAAGCGCGACTGGTCCCGTCAAAAACAGCGTCTGTTGAAAGACAACAGCTGATCTGATCAGGTATTTGTATCGTTTTATGCGTTAACGCCGTTTCAGAGCGCATCATTCCTGCGCGAAACGGTTGACGTCTCTTGCGACTCTTTCGTGCCGGATGTACCCATGCGCAAAGACATGCGACGGGGAGGCCTAGATGCTTGACGATCCAAAGACGCTCGTTTCCACGGACTGGTTGGCGGCACATTTGAAAGATCCGGATCTGCGGATTTTGGATGCGTCTATTCCCCCCGTTGGCAGCGGACCAGAAATGGCCGACAGCGCCAAACGTGCGTTTGACGCGGCGCATATTCCGGGCGCGCGATTCTTTGATATCGATGACATCTCGGACCATCGGTCAGACCTGCCGCATATGGCGCCCCCGGTTGAAAAGTTCATGTCGCGCCTGCGTGCGTTGGGTGTTGGTGACGGTCATCAGGTGGTGGTCTATGACAATATGGGCTTGTTTTCTGCGGCCCGCGTCTGGTGGTTGTTTCGCCTGATGGGACAGACCAACATTGCGGTTCTGGATGGTGGTCTTCCTAAATGGCAGGCGGACGGCCATGCGATTGATGATCTGCCACCGGTGATCCGCGATCGCCACATGACTGTGCGCGTGCAAAATCACCTGGTGCGCGATGCCACACAAGTGTCTTCGGCCGCGAAGCTGCGCGACCATGAAATCATTGATGCGCGCGGCGCCAACCGGTTTAAAGGGGACGTGCCCGAACCGCGCAAAGGGCTGCGTTCGGGCCATATTCCCGGCTCAAAAAATGTTCCGTTCACTACTTTGTTGAACAAAGATCAGACCTTGAAAGATGCCGCAGGCATCACAGCTGCCTTTGAGGCTGCCAAGGTGGATCTGTCCAAACCTGCTATCACAACCTGTGGGTCCGGCGTGACTGCCGCCATTCTCAGCCTCGCGATGGAGCGCATCGGCAAGACCGATCACGCGCTTTATGACGGGTCCTGGGTCGAATGGGGGGCCTTCCCGACCCTGCCCGTTGCAACCGGAGAGAACTGATGTTCGAAAACCTGAAAGCCCCGCCAGCGGATAAGATTCTGGCACTGATGCAATTGTTCCGTGACGATCCGCGCGACACCAAGATTGATCTGGGTGTGGGTGTTTATAAAAACGCGGAAGGTGTGACGCCTGTCATGCGTGCGGTCAAAGCAGCCGAACAGAAGATCTGGGAAGAGCAGGCTTCAAAATCTTATGTGGGTCTGGCAGGGGATCCAGCCTATTCAACGGCGATGATTCAGCTCATCCTTGCCGACAGCGTTGCGCGTGAAAACGTGGCGGCGGCGGCCACGCCCGGTGGCACCGGTGCGGTGCGTCAGGCGTTTGAACTGATCCGGAACACCAATCCAGATGCGCGCGTGTTTGTGTCGGATCCGACCTGGCCGAACCATGTGTCGATCTTGAAGTATCTGAACATCGAAACCATCGCCTATCGGTATTTCGACCGCGAAACCCGTGGCGTGAATTTTGATGGTATGATCGAAGACCTGAAGACCGCTAAAAAAGGCGATGTGGTGTTGCTGCACGGCTGCTGCCACAACCCCACCGGCGCCAACCTGAACGAGGTGCAATGGCGTGAAGTGATCGCTCTGATCAACGCTCAAGGTCTGATCCCGATGGTTGATATTGCCTATCAGGGCTTTGGCGATGGTCTGGAAGAAGACGCGCGCGGTGTGCGCATGGTGGCGTCGAGCTGCCCTGAGGTTCTGATCGCAGCCAGCTGCTCAAAGAACTTTGGCATTTATCGCGAGCGCACCGGTTTGCTGATGGCGGTGTCGCAAGACGCAAAGGCGCAGGCGTTGCATCAGGGCAACCTGAACTTCCTGAACCGTCAGAACTTTTCTTTCCCCCCGGATCATGGGGCACGGATTGTTTCGACCATCATGAATGATGAGGTGCTGCGTGCAGATTGGGCGGCGGAGTTGGAAGACACCCGTCTGGGCATGTTGGGCCTGCGTCAGCAGTTGGCCGACGAGCTGCAGCGTCGGACCGGGTCGGATCGCTTTTGCTTTTTGGCGCAGCACCGGGGCATGTTTTCGTTGTTGGGGACCACGCCGGATCTGGTTGAAAAGATGCGCGCAGATAACGGCATTTACATGGTGGGCGACAGCCGCATGAACATCGCTGGTCTGAACACGCAATCGGTGCCGATCTTGGCACAAGCGATTGTGGATGCCGGGGTCTAAGCCAGAGGCCAATCCTTTGAAATGTGAATGCGCGTCCTGATGTCCGGGCGCGCGTTTTTCATTTCGAAACACTCCCGCGCCTTTTTATGCATCAAAGATGCCTGTCAAAGCCTTGGGCCAAGCGCCGGACCTATGGCCCGGCGCGGTTGCGTGGTGCTGCAAAACACGTGCTACATATCTGCGGCTGGATCTTTGTGGGACGAGAGGCCAAAGTGATGCGCAATTGCGCCGATCATGACCTGATGCAACAGGGCGCGGTTTGCCTGAGCGGGATCAGTGCAGACGGGATCATCCTGTTCCTGCGCGAGCAAGGTCGCGCCAAGAGGTTTGCACAGTGGCATGGCGGAAAAATGGGTGGCGGGCGCCAGATCCAGAACCTTGGCCTGTGGTAGCCGCGCCAGCAGATTGCTCCCGTTTGGGCCAAAGTCTACAACGGGTAGGCGGTCTGTTCCCTCTCCCAAGCCGATGAGCAGGGTGTCCGCGGTGAGCGCATCTGCAAATTTTTGGGAGATGCCAAAGGTCAAACCTGGGTCAATGGCGGCGACAGCTTGAATGCGGGGGTCTTTGTAAGAGGCCTGCCATTTGTCGGCATCAAGATCGCGCAGATCGATGCCGCGCGCCTTTAGGATCTGGCAAAATTGTGAGACGGCAGCACCTGCCGCGCAATAAAGGGCTGCGCCAGTGTGATCTGCCCGCAAGCCCCCCAGCGACAGGGCGGTTAATCCGCCATAGGAAAACCCGGTCGCATAAAGCCGCTCCTGATCCAGCTGGCCCGAGAACTCTGGGGCCTTTAAGGTGGCTTCCAGCGCTTCTATTAAGTCAACCGGACGGGTCCAGTGCTTCATCAATGCGGTTGCTTGCACGTCGCCAAAAGAGCCGTTGGGGTGATCCACCGAGATCACCACCGCGCCGCGTTCCGCCAGACCTGTTGCCAGCCAGCTGAGCGAACGGGCAAGCCCTCCCATGCCGTGAGACATCAGAACGACGGGAAAAGATCCCGGTGCCAGCTCTGCGTTGACCTCGAGTTCCTGCCCGTGAAATACGGGATTTTCTGCAAAGACTTGAATGCTACCGCTGTCACGGGTTGCCGGATACCAGACCGTCATGGCCATGGCGCGTCCATGTTGTGCCGAGGGGATGGTTCGTTCGATCACTCCAACATGCGGAGTGCGCGCGGGGTGCGGGGTGGCTTGCGGAGTGGCGTAGGCCGACACGGCAAAGACGGCCAGCGTGGTGCAGGTGGTAAGAAAGCGCAGCATCATATGTCCTTTCAGGAAGTCTGTTGCCTTGTTCTGGCCGCTTGGGGCGCTAAGATCGTCCTAGAACCGGTTTTAGGACGTCGCATTTCGCGTTTCAGAACCGATGTTTGCACGATTGAAGCCAGTAGAGCGTTGTGATGCCGTCTTTTCCGATCCCTGTGTTCACTGCGGTGACGCTGACTTATTTGTTTTTGCTGAACCTTCGGCGAGAACAGCGGCTCACTTGGCTGTCCGCGCTGGTGCTGGTTTGCGCTGTGCAAAGCGGGGCGCTTGCCGGGGGGCTGCACTATGAGATCTCGATGTTGCGGCGGTGGATGCCTATAGGGGCCAGCGTCTTGCCAATGTTGGTGTGGTATGCGTTCCAGTTCACGGCGTTGCGCAGGCCGCGTTCCAGTGATCTGTGGCATTTGGTTGTTCCCGTTGGAACATGGGCCATTTGGATGTTTGAACCGGCCTTATTAGATGCGCTGCTTGTGGTGGTGCCGATTGGGTATGGCGTGGCTATTGGTCTGGTCTTGTGCGGCGGTGCGGACCGGCTGGTGCGCAGCGGGTTGAGCATGGGCGAACAGTCGCTGCGGATCTGGTGGTTGTTGGCGGGGGCGTTGATTGTGTCTGGCCTGGCTGAGGCTTTGATCAGCCTGAGCTACATCTTGTGGAAGGGGCAGCAAGTCGGCATTTTGATTAGTGTGTTGCACACGGGTGCCTTGCTGTCGCTGGGGAGTTTGGCGCTGTCTCAGGGGTTGGAAAGCCCTGAAGAAGAACCCGATGATGTGCTGACGCCAGATGATCCTCTGCCAGAACCCGAGCTATGGGCGCGCGTGCAGGTACATATGCAGGAAAAGAAAGCGTTTTTGGATCCAGACCTGACCTTGAACCGCTTGGCCCGTGCCCTGCGGGTGCCAGCCAAGACCCTGTCAATTGCGATCAACCGGGCCACTGGTGAAAATGTCTCAAGGTTTGTGAATGCATACCGCATTGATCACGCGACTGATCTGTTGCAGGCCGGGGCCTCGGTGACTGAAGCCATGCTGACCAGCGGTTTCAATACAAAATCCAATTTCAATCGTGAGTTCTTGCGGCTGAAAGGCTGTCCGCCGTCGAAATGGCAGGTAAGTCCAACAGTGGCTGAAGCGGTGCAGCAACGAGGTTGAGGAGAAATCGATGCAGCAGAGACTGGCCCATATCGCGTTGGTGGTGCGTGAGTATGATGAGGCGATTGCCTATTATACACAGGTATTAGAGTTTGATCTGATCGAGGACAGTTATCAACCGGAGCAGGATAAACGCTGGGTTGTGGTTGCGCCCAAGGGGGGCGGCTGTTCGCTGGTGTTGGCGCGGGCGTCGGATGAACATCAGACGCGTTACATCGGAGATCAGGCGGGTGGGCGGGTGTTTCTGTTTTTGCGTACCGATGATTTTTGGCGAGATTATCACGCATACAAAGCGCGCGGCGTGCGGTTTGTGCGGCCGCCAAACGAGGCGGAGTACGGTATCGTGGCAGTGTTTGAAGATCTGTATGGCAACCGCTGGGATCTGCTGGAATTCACCGATGGACGCCCGTGAGGCGGCAAGTGCGGGGCTCTGCCCCTCTGGCGCGTAAACGCGCCATTCACCCCGGGGTATTGTGGCCAAAAAGAAGCCCGATCCGATGTCGAGAAAGCGAAAAAGCCCGGCGCTGGCCGGGCTTTTCGGTTTTTTTGATTTAGAACTTAGGTGGTCGAGAACTCAGGGTAGGCTTCCATGCCCAGTTCCGCCATGTCGAGACCGTTGACTTCGTCTTCTTCGTCGACGCGGATGCCGACCACAGCTTTGAGGATGCCAAAGCCGATGAAGCTAACCACGAAGACAAAGGCGCCGATGGCTGCAAACCCGATGATCTGGGTCACAACGTTGGCGTCTGAGTTGGTCCAAGCTACGACGACGGTTCCCCAGAAACCTGCGATCAGGTGAACCGGAATAGCACCGACCACGTCGTCAATTTTCAGCTTGTCCAGGAACGGAACCGCAAAGACTACGATACCACCGCCCACAGCGCCGATGATCAGCGACTGGAATAGGGAGGGTGCCAGAGGTTCAGCAGTGATCGACACCAGACCGGCCAACGCGCCGTTTAGGATCATGGTGAGGTCAGGCTTTTTGAACATCACCTGGGTCAGGATCAGCGCAGTGACAGCACCGGCTGCAGCGGCCATATTGGTGTTTGCAAAGATGCGGGAGATATCAGCCATGTCACCGATGGTGCCCATTGCCAGCTGTGAGCCGCCATTGAAGCCAAACCAGCCAAGCCACAGGATGAATGTACCCAAAGTGGCCAGCGCCAGGTTGGAACCGGGCATTGGGATGGTGCGGCCGTCTTTGTACTTGCCAATCCGTGGGCCCAGAACAATCGCACCTGCGAGGGCGGCAAAACCACCAGCTGCGTGCACGAGGGTTGAGCCAGCAAAGTCAGAAAAGCCCAGTTCAGACAACCAACCGCCGCCCCACTGCCAGGAGGCCTCGATCGGGTAGATGATGCCGGTCAGAACGACGACAAACAACAGGAAGGGCCACAGTTTCACACGCTCTGCCATGGTGCCAGAGACGATGGACGCGGTGGTGGCACAAAACATCAGCTGGAAAAAGAAATCAGACCCAACTGAGGCGTAATCCAGCGCAGTTTGGGTGTCGGCGAGGCCAACTGGTTCCAGCGAGGTGGGGGAGAATGTGCCCAAGATGCCGGGGATGATCCAGGCGTCGCCGGGGTACATCAGGTTAAAGCCGACCAGCCAGTACATGATGGCGGCGAGAGAAAAGAGCGCCACGTTTTTGGTCAGCTGCATTGTCACGTTTTTGGACCGCACGAGGCCAGCTTCGAGCATGGCAAAGCCAGCAGCCATCCAGAACACCAGAAAGCCACCCACCAGAAACAGCAGCGAGGTCAGAATGTATTGCGTGTGCTGCGCGGTCAGGCCCGTCTCGGCCTCCTGCGCCAGCGCCAAGCCGGGCAGCGCGGTCAGCGCGGCTGCGGCAAGGGGGAGGGTGAATTTTTTCATGTCATTTCCTTCCGAATAGGGCGCTTTAGAGCGCCTCTAGGTTGGTTTCGCCGGTGCGCACGCGAACCGCCTGGGCCACATCCAGTACAAAGATTTTGCCGTCGCCAATCTTGCCGGTGCGGGCGGTCTGGGTGATCGTGTCAACAACCTGATCGGCCTGATCGGCAGCCACGACGATTTCCAATTTAATCTTGGGGACAAAGTTCACTTCGTACTCTGCGCCACGATAGATTTCCGTATGGCCGGCTTGTGCACCAAAGCCTTTGATTTCTGTCACCATCAGTCCCGACACGCCGATCTGGGTCAGCGCTTCGCGGACCTCTTCCAGCTTGAAGGGCTTGATGGCTGCTATGATCATTTTCATCTCAACACCCTCGTTTGGGCCTGCGCCCGTTCATTTCGCGACTGCAGAAAAGCGGGGGGACCGAGTCGGGGGAATGTTCGTGGTGGTTTTTGGGTGCTCTACAGAGGGCAGGGATTAAAAAAATTGCTCAAATTCTGCGCAATGATTAAATTTAGGGCGCTGAGCGAAGGGGAAATCCGCTCATTCGGCCCCTCTACATTGTTTATTCAGGGGTGTAATGTTGGGAAAACGGGCAAACCGGGCAGGAACTAGGCATGGCACAAAAATCAGGGCGTACGCCGCTTGTGGCAGATAAGCGGTATGGAAAGACGGCGCCCAAGCGCAAACCGGCACGCAAGCCGAAGGCCAAGAAAAACGGTCTGTTGGGTCTGTTCGCGAAATCCAAAACGCAGAAAACCCGGGGGAAGGCGGCGCCCAGGCGCGCCCCGGCGCGACCGGCGAAACGCCCCGCGCGGCGCGGAGTGCTTGGGATGGTCCTGCGTCTGTGTAGTTGGGTATTTGCCTTGGCCTGGCGGATCAGCTGGCGGGCGGGGGCCATTGTTGCGGTGGTGATCGCCGTCGCGGTGGCCAACGTCTATATCGGATTGCCCGAGGCCCGTGCGCTGGTGGATGGACGCGCGCGCGGCTCTGTGACGCTGTTGGATCACACGGGCGAAGTATACGCGTGGCGCGGCGACCAGTTCGGCGGCGTGGTGACAACTGAAACGGTATCACCGCATTTGAAGAACGCTTTTGTCGCCACCGAAGACAAACGGTTTTATTCCCATTTTGGTCTTAGCCCGCGCGGGGTCGCATCTGCCGTGCGCATCAACCTGCGGGAAGGGCGTGGACCATTGTCAGGTCATGGCGGGTCTACTCTTACGCAACAGACCGCAAAACTGATCTGTCTGGGGGTCGAGTTTGATCCTACCAAGTGGAAGAATGAGGCCGCTTATGAGCGCGATTGCCGCCGGGGATCTTTGGGGCGCAAAATCAAAGAAGCGATTTATGCGCTGGCGCTTGAGGCAAAGTACACCAAGGATGAAATCCTTTCGATTTATATGAACCGCGCGTATCTGGGCGGCGGGGCTTATGGTGTTGAGGCGGCAACGCAGCGCTATTTCGGGAAATCAGCGGATCAGGTGAATGCTGCCGAAAGCGCGATGCTGGCGGGCTTGCTGATGGCGCCATCGACTTTGTCCCCGACCAACAATCTGAAACGCTCCCAAGACCGCGCGGCCACCATTTTGCGCCTGATGCAAGAGCAAGGCTATCTGAGCGTGGCTGAAATGCGTGCAAGTCAGACCAACCCCGCGACCCTTTCCAAGGCGGCGCAGGCGCGCGCGGGGGGCTATTTTGCCGATTGGGTGATGGATACCATTCCCGATTTCTTTGGTCAGGACACGACAGAGGACGTGGTGATCAAGACGACACTTGATCAGCGGTTGCAACGCGCCACCGAAGAGGCAATGGACCATATCTTTGAGACCAAGGTTCGCAAAGGTTCTAAAGCGCAGGCCGCGATTGTGGTGATGAGCGCCGATGGTGCAGTGCGGGCCATGGTAGGAGGGCGGCAAACACGGGTGTCCGGTGTGTTTAACCGTGCCACGCAGGCGAAACGTCAGACTGGGTCATCGTTTAAACCCTTTGTCTATGCCACCGCGCTTGAGCTTGGGTATTCCCCGTTTGATCTGGTGCGCGATGCGGAATATTGTTTGAATATTCCGGGTTCGGGCCAATGGTGCCCCAAGAACTATACCCATAAATATTATGGCGATGTGACGCTGACGCGGTCGTTGCGCGATTCATTAAACGTTCCGGCTGTTAAACTGTCCGAGGCTGTGGGCCGGGATCTGGTACGCAAGGTTGCCGGAGATTTTGGTATTGCCAGCGATCTGGCCGATGGACCTGCGCTTGCGCTTGGCGCATCGGAAAGCAGCCTGTTGGAGATGACTGGCGCTTATGCGGGCATTCTGAACGGTGGCTCTTCGGTTGCGCCTTACGGTCTGGTTGAGCTGAAATTGCTTGAGGACCGCGAGGCCTTGATCCGCAACGAAACCGGTATTGGCGAGCGGGTGATCCAGCGTAACGCAGCACAGCAGCTCACCTGGATGATGGAGAAAGTCATTGCAGGTGGCACCGGGACGCGGGCGCAATTGCCAGGGCGGCAGGCCGCGGGAAAATCTGGCACCACCCAAGCTGCGCGTGATGCCTGGTTCATTGGCTTTACGGCTGATTACGTGGCGGGGGTCTGGATGGGCTATGATGACAACACCCCGCTCACAGGGGTTACGGGCGGCGGGCTTCCGGCTGAAATCTGGCGGGAAACCATGCTGCGCGTGCATGAGGGCCTTCCTGCCCGTCCGTTGCCCATGGCTGAACCACAGCCCATCGCCCGAGAAATCCAGCCCACCACTCCGCAACCTGCTCCACAACCCACCCCGCAACGGGAACGTCGTCGGCAAAACGGCCAGGGGTTGGGCGGTGCAATCGACAATGTGCTGCGCGGTATTTTTGGAGGCTAAAGCGTGCCGTTGCGATCATGCCTTCGGGTTAAACACAAAAAAGGCCCCAGTATGGGGCCTTTTGCATAAGAGCGATTGGGCGCAGATTAGCCCAGTGATTTCAGCTGCCGGATGGTCTTGTCCAGATCACCCTTGTTGCGATCGATGATCGCGCCGATTTCTGTACGCTCCGTGAGCAGCAGATTTACGCCCTCGATGTACATATTAAAGAAGCGGTTCTTGCCCGAGCGGTTGGAGACCTGAAAGGTGACCTCAAACGGGGATTGCCCTTTGAGGTATGCCACGGTCTGCACTTCGTACCACTTTTTGACCTTTTTGACGTTGGTCACTTCCAAACGACCTCCAATGAATTCGCGGAAGCGGCGGCCATATTTACGGGCAATGTAGCTTTGGAAGGCCTTGGAAAACGCCTTTTTCTGGCTTTTGGAGGCGCGACGGGCTTCGACGCCCAGTGCATAAGCTGAAATATAAGACGTGTCGCTGTAGCTGGAAAAGATGCGCTCAAATTCGCGGAACATGGCTTTTTCGCCCTTGCCCGCATCGATAACACCATTGATATCGCCGACAAGCTGATTGATCAGCGCGCGCGCTTCATCGTTGTTGAGCGCCAAAGCGGCGTGCGGGGCAAAGGTGAGTGTGGCGCCAAGGCCAGCCAGAAATGTACGGCGATACATCATTAGAACCCTTCTGTATCCAGTTCAAACGGATCAATTTCGGAGGTTTCCGAGGTTTGGCCCAGTTCAAACCGGCGGTTTTGCAAATAGATGAGGCGCGCCTGCGCGTAGCTGTCGGCGCTTTCATACAAGATTGAATCCACTGTGTCTGAATATGTGCCACGATCCCCGAGGCGGCGCACCACTTCGGCGTAAATGTCGATGTTTTCGGCGGGATTGTTCCGAGCGTAACCAAGCGGGTTGGTGAACAGGTCGACGACAAAACCGGTCGCATCCCGCGCCGTGGAGGGGCCCAAGACAGGCAATTCAACATAAGAGCCCTCACCGACTCCCCAGACATGCAGGGTCTCGCCGAAATCGGTGTCGACAGCGGGCACGTTGAAGTCGGACGCTGGATCCCCCAAGCCACCAATGCCCAGAACCGTGTTGATGGCAAACCGGGACAAGGCAATGCCCGCTTGTTTGACATTCCCCTGCAACAGAGAGTTCACGGCTTGGCCTGGCATCGAGAGATTCTCGGCAAAGTAGCCAAAGCTGGTCACCATGTCTGGCGGGACCACAGAGACATAGCCCTTGGAGGCCGGGCGGAACGCATAGCGATCGACGCCGCGGTTGAACGCGTGAACGGTGCGGTTGCGCTTTTCGTGTGGGTCACGAATTTCGCCCGCAGCCAGCGCTTCGGGGCTTTGGGTCGCGCAACCGGTTGTCAGGACCGCAAGGGCCAAGGCAGCTGCTGTGAAAAGCGAGCGTTTCGTCAGTGTCATCTGTGTTCATCTCATGTTCGGGCCGGGCAGCCATATGTGATATGTGGCGCCGAAAAACTTTTGCCAGACATAAGAGTATTTTTTCCTGTTCACAGGGGCAAATTCCCTTAGTTTGGCGGTTTGTGGCACATTTGAAACATCCCCATTAAAAAACAATGTCGGTTAGAGGTCCAATGACCTATATATCAGCCGAAGCAAAACAGCAGTTTGTCTATGTCAAAACATGAATATCAAGTCGGTTTGAACGAATTACGCGATGCGCGCCGTGAAAGCCGCCGTCTGTATTGGGCCGTGGGCCTTTTCAGCTTTTTCGTTAACCTTCTGATGCTTACCGGACCGCTCTATATGATGCAGGTCTATGATCGGGTGCTTGGGAGCCGTTCTGAGGCGACCTTGCTGGCGCTCTCCATTCTTGTTGTGTTCCTTTATGGAATGATGGGAATCTTGGATTACGTGCGCGGCCGGGTGATGTCTCGGGTGGGCGCGCGCTTCCAGGCCAGAATGGATAAACGTGTCTTTGACGCGATGATTCGCCGATCTGCCGTGGCCAACGACCCTGCGGCACAAACCGGGCTTGCCGACCTTGAGTCGGTGCAGCGCCTTATGGCCTCTCCAGTTTTGACGTCAGCATATGATCTGCCATGGACGCCAATCTTCCTTGCGGGGATCGCGCTGTTTCACCCGTGGCTCGGAATGCTCGCAGTTGCTGGTGGGTCAGTTCTTGTGGTGATCGCATTGATCAACCAGCTGACAACGCGCAAACCACAACAAGAGGCAAATGTGTCGTCCCATAAGGCGTCTCTCTTGTCGGAAGAGATCCGCAACGAAGCCGAAATGATCCAATCGATGGGTATGCGCGGGGCGGCATTTGAACGCTGGAAAACTGCGCGTGATTCTGCGCTGTCAGATACGGTGACCGCAAGCGACATGGGCGGCGGGTTTTCTACGCTGACCAAAACGCTGCGTTTGTTCCTTCAGTCTGCCATGCTGGGCCTTGGGGCCTATTTGGTGTTGCAGGGCGATGTGACACCGGGTGCGATGATTGCTGGCTCTATTCTGATGGGGCGTGCTTTGGCACCGATTGAGCAGGGTCTGGGACAATGGGCCATGGTACAGCGCGCCATCAAAGGCTGGAACAGCTTGGGCGAACTGCTGACCAAAGTTCCCGTAGAACAGCCTCGGACTGAACTGCCCAAACCCAAAGCTATGCTTGAGGTGAAGGGCCTGGCGGTTGTGGCTCCGGGGGAAACGCGCCCGCAGCTGCGCAACGTGAACTTTCGGGTTCAACCGGGACAGGCCATTGGGGTTATTGGTCCGTCGGGATCTGGAAAGTCGACCTTGGCACGTGCGCTCACCGGGGCGTGGCGTCCTGCGGCGGGAACCGTGCGTCTGGATGGTGCATCGTTGGATCAATTCGCGCCGGATGTATTGGGCCAGCACATCGGATATTTGCCGCAGCGCGTGCAGCTGTTTGAAGGCAGTGTTGCCCAGAATATTGCGCGTTTGGCGCAATCGCCCAGCTCAGAACTGGTTGTTGCCGCCGCAAATAAAGCGGCCGCGCATGAGATGATCCTGAAACTGCCCTATGGCTACGACACCCCAATCGCCGGTGGCGGTGGTCGTCTGTCAGGGGGGCAGATGCAGCGTGTTGGATTGGCGCGTGCCTTGTATGCGGATCCCGCAATTGTCATCTTGGATGAACCCAATTCCAATCTCGACAACGAAGGCTCTTTGGCGCTGAACAAGGCCATCAAAACAATGAAAGAAGAGGGGCGCTCGGTCTTGATTATGGCCCACCGTCCGGCTGCTATTCAGGAATGTGATATGCTTTTGGTTATCGAAGGCGGTACACAGGTGGCGTTTGGTCCCAAGGACACAGTGTTGCGCGAAATGGTTTCCAATCATCAAAACATTCAAAAAGCCGCTCAATCCGAGCCCAAAGTTGTCGCCAAAACCGGGAGCGTCGCATGAGTAAGCCACAAACATGGTCGGCCGCCCGACCGCTGATTATCGGGTTCATTGGCTTGGCCGTTCTGGTCGGCGGGTTTGGGACCTGGTCGGTCCGCTCGTCAATCGCCGGGGCGGTTATTGCCACGGGGCGTATCGAAGTGGATCGCAACCGGCAGATCGTCCAACATTTGGATGGCGGTATCGTTTCAGAAATCCTGGTGGATGAAGGCGACACTGTTGAACAGGGCGAAATGCTGATCCGTCTGGATGCCTCCGAGCTACAGTCGCAACTGGCCGTGACCGAAGGACAATTGTTTGAGGTTCTCGCGCGCCGTGGGCGGCTTGAGGCTGAACGCGATAGCGCGGAGGCGATTGAATTTGACCCGATCTTGATGGATCTTTCAAAGACGCAGCCGGATGTTGCGGATTTCGTCGCGGGCCAAACGCGATTGTTCGAAGCGCGCCAGGACTCGGTTGCGCGCGAAGTCGAACAGATGGGAAAACGCCGCAGCCAAATTGATGAACAAATCATCGGCATTCAGGCGCAGCAGAAGTCTTTGCGCCTGCAATTGGAGTTGATCAGTGAAGAACGGGTGAACCAACAATCGCTGTTGGACCGGGGTCTTGCACAGGCGGGGACTGTGTTGAGCCTGCGTCGGACCGAGGCTGATCTGGAAGGCAGCTTGGGCGAGCTGATCGCCTCTGAAGCGCAGGCACGGGGGCGCATCACCGAAATCGACATCGAAGTTCTAAAGCTGGGCACCCAACAGCGCGAAGAAGCGATTTCGCGGCTGCGGGATCTGCGGTTCCAAGAGGTTGAACTGACAGAAAACCGCCGCAACCTAAAACAACGTCTGGCGCGTTTGGACATTTCGGCGCCCGTGTCAGGCATCGTCTACGGTATGGAGGTGCACACCCCGCGCTCGGTGGTGCGTCCGGCAGAACCGGTGCTGTATCTGGTGCCGCAGGACCGTCCCTTGGTCATCGCAACGCAGGTCCAGACAACTGACATTGATCAGATCTATGTCGGCCAGGTTGTGACGCTGCGCTTTTCCGCGCTGGATCAACGTCAGACACCAGAATTGTTTGGCACCGTTGCGCAGGTCTCGGCGGATGCCTTCGAAGATGAGGGCACACGGCTGACCTATTACCGCGCTGAAATTCAACTGAACGACGGGGAAATGGAGCGACTGCCGGAAAACGTCGTGCTGATCCCCGGCATGCCAGTGGAAAGCTACATTCGCACCGAAGAGCGATCACCGATTGCATATCTGGTGAAACCGCTGGCGGATTACTTTGTCAAAGCGTTCCGTGAAACCTGATCCAAACACAATAAAATGCGCGCCTGAGGGCGCGCGTTTTTGTTTTGGGTTCGCATTTGGGCTTTTCGCTTTTGAACTGGGGGATTAGCCTGCGCAAAATGAAGCTGAACAAGGATTACAGCCATGAGCGTTGAAGCCAAATTGGCCGAACTGGGTCTGGAATTGCCAGCCGCCCCCGCACCGGCGGCAAACTATGTGCCGTTTGTTGTCTCAGGCAACACCGTTTATGTTTCGGGGCAGATTTCCTCGGATGAAAACGGTTTGATCACTGGCACATTAGGAGACGACATGGTGGTCGAGGCCGGCCAAGCTGCGGCACAACGCTGTGCGCTGTCTTTGCTGGCTCAGGTCAAAGAGGCCTGCGGTGGCGATCTTGGCCGTTTGGTGCGCGTTGTAAAGCTGGGCGCTTTTGTGAATTCCACCGCGGATTTCACTCAGCAGCCACAAGTGGTGAACGGCGCCTCTGATCTATTGGGCAAAGTGCTGGGTGATGCGGGGCGTCATGCGCGTTCGGCGGTCAGCTCACCGTCACTGCCAATGGGCGTTGCGGTTGAAATCGACGGCGTGTTTGAAATCAAATGACAGCCACGCTACCAGCCGGGTTTCTGACCCGGCCCCTCGCGCATCGCGGTCTGCATGATCGGGCTGCTTTGCGGCCTGAAAACAGTGTTGCGGCCTTTCTGGCAGCCCGCGATGCGGGATATGGTATCGAATTGGACCTACAGTTGTCGGCTGACGGGCAGGCGATGGTCTTTCATGATGACACGTTGGAGCGTCTGACCCATGAAACCGGCCCGGTCGTCGAACGGACTGCGGCGGAACTACAGGGGATCGCCCTGCGAGATGCCAGCGGCGCGGGGATCCCGACTTTTGCAGATATTTTGCACTTGGTGAACGGCACGGTGCCGCTGTTGGTTGAGCTGAAAGATCAAGATGGCCAAATGGGGCCCAACGTTGGCAGGCTGGAGCGGGCGGCTGTTGCAGCGGTGCAGGGCTATGCCGGTGATGTGGCGTTCATGTCTTTTAATCCGCACAGCACAACGCTTTTGGCGCAGCTGTTGCCGGATGTGCCCTGTGGCATTGTTACCAGCGCATATGATCCCAAGGCGTGGACCGATTTGGACGCCGCAACTTGTGATACTCTGCGTGATATCCCTGATTTTGACCGCAGCGGCGCCTGTTTCATAAGCCATGAAGCGTCTGATCTGTCTCGGCCACGGGTGCAGGCGCTACGGGCGTCCGGCATACCGGTGTTGTGCTGGACTATCACCTCGCCACAGCAGGAGGCAGAGGCGCGCACCTGTGCCGACAATGTGACTTTTGAGCAGTATCTTGCGCCACTGAAGGCTTGAACGGGTCGGGCGCCGCACCAAATATGAACCGGGCAGGGGGCATCTATGGACGGCACACAAATTGAACTTCGTATCCTGCCCAGCCTGGATCAGATCGAGGCCGATGACTGGGACAGTTGTGCCTGCCCCGAAACGCAAGATGGCGATCGCCCGCGTGATCCATTTACCACCCACCGGTTTCTTTTGGCACTGGAACGCAGTGGATCCGTCGGGCCGGGCACCGGCTGGCAGCCGCAGTATCTGACAGCGTATCAGGGTGGGATGTTGATCGCCTGTGCGCCGCTTTATGCAAAGGGCCACTCTCAGGGCGAATATGTTTTTGATCACAACTGGGCGCAGGCGTATGAAAATGCGGGCGGGCGGTATTATCCGAAACTGCAGATGGCGGTGCCCTTTACCCCTGCAACAGGTCGCCGGTTTCTGGTGCGTCCGGGATACGAAGGCGTTGGCGTTTCTGCACTGATACAAGGGGCGGTGCAGCTGGGCGCAAAGAATGAGCTGTCTTCTTTGCACATCACGTTCTGCACTGAGTCGGAATGCGATATGGGTGTCGAAATGGGACTGTTGGCGCGCAGCGCACAGCAGTTTCATTGGCTGAACCACGGCTATCAGAGTTTTGACGATTTTCTGGCCAACCTTTCCTCGCGTAAACGTAAGAACATTCGCAAGGAACGGGCCCAGGCACAGGGGTTTGGCGGCACTATTCACGTCTTTCGAGGTGCGGAGATACAGCCTGAACATTGGGAGGCGTTCTGGAATTTTTATCAAGACACCGGCGCCCGAAAATGGGGCTCACCCTATCTGACGCGGGCCTTTTTTGATCAGGCACACCACACAATGGCCAATGACATGGCGCTGTTTCTGGCGATGCGGGACGGGCAATATGTGGCGGGCGCGTTGAATTTCATCGGCCGTGACACGCTTTATGGCCGGTATTGGGGGTGCATCGAACATCACCCATGTCTGCATTTCGAACTGTGCTACTATCAGGCGATTGATCTGGCCATCGCATTGGGCCTGTCGCGGGTCGAGGCCGGCGCACAAGGGGAACACAAACTGGCGCGTGGGTATCTGCCCACGCAGACCCACAGTTTACACTGGATCGCTGATGCTGGATTTTCAGACGCGGTTGCACGTTATTTGACGGCCGAACGCGATGCGGTGGCCGAAGAGATCGAAGTACTGACGGACTATGGTCCGTTTCGTAAGGCACAAGTGGAGGAGCAGGAATGACCGAGAAACTGTCAGACACCACCCGGAGGCCACTTCTGGATCCGTTGTTTGAAGCGGGGTGGTCCATGGTTGAGGGGCGCGACGCGATCGTCAAAACGTATAAATTTGACAATTTCGTCGAAGCTTTTGGCTGGATGACCCGCGTCGCCATATGGGCGGAAAAATGGAATCATCACCCGGAATGGGAAAATGTCTACAATCGGGTAGAGGTGGTGCTGACCACCCATGATGTGGATGGGCTCAGCGCGTTGGACGCCAAGCTGGCCCGCAAAATGGAGGCGCTTGCGTCTTCATAATGCCGTCACCCGTGCCACCCAAAGGGGCCGCACGGGCAACAGGTGGTGTTTACGCCAGCGCGTCCAGCAGGCTTTCCCCTGCCGACAGTTCACATTGGCCGGGGTTTTCTTCTAGGTTCAAGACCTGAACAACGCCGTTTTCCGCAACCATCGCATAGCGTTTGGAACGTGCAATCAGGCCCGCAGGTGGCGCATCAAAGCGCATGCCGATGGCATCGGTGAAACCACATTCCGCATCGCCCAACAGCGTCAGGCCTGCATCTGCCGCACCGGTGGCCTCTCCCCATGCCTTCATTACAAAGGGGTCGTTGACCGAGATGCAGATGATCTCGTCCACACCTTTGGCTGCCAGCTGATCTTTGGTGCGGATAAAGCTGGGCACATGTGCGGAATGGCAGGTGGGCGTAAAGGCGCCCGGCACCGCAAAAATAGCCACTTTGCGTCCGTTGGTCAGCGTCGACAGCTCAACGCTTTCTGGGCCGTCAGCGCCCAATCGGGTCAGGGTCGCTTGAGGCAGCGTGTCTCCTACAGAAATCATCGCGCATTCCTTTCTTGCAATTGCGTTTCGCGTCAGCCCGCATATAGGGTCCGGATGAACCGTGACCAGAAGTTCGCCAGGAGGCAAGCCGCGAATGAGCCATTTTATTGTTATCGGAGCTGGACAAGCTGGCGCCTCCTTGGTGGCAAAGCTGCGCAAAGACGGATTTGAGGGGGCTATCACCCTGATCGGCGCCGAAGACAGCCTGCCGTATCAACGTCCGCCGCTGTCCAAAGCCTATCTGCTAGGTGAGATGGAAAAAGAGCGCCTGTTCCTGCGGCCGGCTTCTTTTTATGCCGACAACAACATCACTCTGCGTCTTGGACAGGGCGTGACGGCGATTGATGCGGCTGCCAAAACCGTCAGCATCGGCGATGAGATCCTGTCGTATGACCAATTGGCTCTCACCACCGGATCGGATCCACGTCGCTTGCCGGGGGCCATCGGCGGTGATCTGGACGGCGTGCATGTGGTGCGTGGTCTGGCGGATATTGATGCGTTGGCGCCTGCTGTGCAGCAGGACGCGCGGGCGTTGATTGTGGGGGGCGGCTATATCGGACTGGAAGCCGCCGCGGTCTGCGCCAAACTGGGTGTAAAGGTCACGCTGGTGGAAATGGCAGACCGCATCCTGCAACGAGTCGCCTCAATAGAAACATCCGACTATTTCCGCGCTCTTCACCGGGAACATGGCGTCGAAATTCGTGAAGCTGTGGGGCTGGACCGGCTTCTTGGCACTGACGGGCGCGTGACGGGGGCTGTGCTCAGCGATGGCAGCCAGATTAAGGCGGATTTTGTGATTGCGGGTGTTGGTATCGCGCCGACAACCCAGCTGGCGGAACGGGCCGGTGTGAGCTTGGACAATGGTATTCAGGTGGACGTACAGGGACGCACCTCTGACCCGGCGATCTGGGCGGCCGGGGATTGCGCCTCTTTCCCCTATCACGGCAATCGTATCCGTCTGGAAAGCGTGCCCAACGCAATCGATCAGGCCGAAGTCGTGGCTGCCAATATGATGGGTGCTGGCATCGCTTATGTTGCAAAGCCTTGGTTCTGGTCGGATCAATACGACGTAAAACTGCAAATCGCAGGGCTGAATACCGGATTTGACACGGTCATAACGCGGCCAGGTTCCGGGCGCAGCACCTCGTTTTGGTACTATCGAAGGGATCAGCTGTTGGCGGTTGATGCGATGAATGACCCCCGCGCGTATATGGTGGCCAAACGCCTGATCGACGCAGGAAAAACGGCGGATAAATCGGTGGTCTCCAACCCCGAATTGGACCTCAAACCGTTGTTAAAAGCATGAGGATTATCGCTGGTGAGTTCCGTGGCCGCACCCTAACATCGGTGGGCAAGGGCGACGCAGGCGCGCATTTGCGCCCGACCACCGATCGGGTGCGCGAAAGCCTGTTCAATGTCTTGCATCATACCGGCGCGCTGCGTGATGCCCGCATTCTGGATCTTTTTGCGGGCACCGGGGCGCTGGGCCTCGAAGCTCTGTCGCGTGGCGGGCAGCAGGTGACATTTGTAGATGATGGCCGCGTTTCAACTGGATTGATCCGCAAAAACATCGAGCTGTGCCGCGCGGCAGATCGCTGCACTCTGGTACGTCGCGACGCGCTGAAACTGCCTGTCAACGCTGATGCGGCTTATGATCTGGTGTTTCTGGATCCACCATATGGTAAAAACCTAGGTCAAAAAGCGTTGCAGGTGGCGCTGGACGGCGGCTGGATTGCCGATGATGCGTTGATCGTCTGGGAGGAAAACACCCCCATGCCTGTGCCAGCAGGATTTGAGCTGGAAAGCAGCCGCAAATATGGCGACACCCATATCACCTTGATGTGGCGACTCGCCAATGACGCGACGGCTGCAAGCGACCAATAGGACACATCCGATGCCACTAACACATCCCACTCCGCGTCTTGTCATCTTTGATTGCGATGGGGTGTTGGTCGATAGCGAAACTGTCTCGAACCAAGTGTTGGTCGATAACTTGGCACGTTATGGGCTACATCTTAGTCTCGCGCGCAGTATGGAACTGTTCGTGGGCGGCACCATGGGCGGGGTTGCAAAACAGGCGCGCAGCATGGGGGCAAACCTGCCTGCCAATTGGGTCGAAGAGGTCTACGCCGAGACATACACGCGCCTGCAATACGGGGTGGGTCTGGTGCCCGGTATCCCGGCGTTGCTCGCGACCTTAACTTCCCAAAACATCACCTATTGCGTCGCCTCAAACGGCAGCGAAGACAAAATGCGCATAACTTTGGGGCAAAACAAGCTGTGGGAGCAGTTCCACCCGCATGCGATGTTCTCCGCTCACAGTCTTGGTGTTGCCAAACCTGATCCCGATCTGTTTTTGGCCGCGGCCAGCCATTTTGGCGTTCAGGCGCGCGACTGTCTGGTGATCGAAGACAGCGAAAGCGGCGCACTTGCCGCTGCCCGTGCTGGTATGCGTTGCTTGGGGTTTGCGCCGCATGGCACTGGTGTTCGCTTGCAAAAGCATGGCGCCGAAATCTTTACGGATATGGCAGACGTGCCGCGGCGTATTGGCCTCACCTAATTTAGGCCCCCCGACAGGCTCAGGCTTCTTTTTGGCCTAAAATACCCCGGGGTCCGGGGCAGCGCCCCGGTCCAACCGTCCCATAGGGCGCATCAGTCGTAGGTGGGGTGAAACCGGCCTGCTGGTGACAGTGTAAAGATATCCGCACCATCTGCGGTCACGCCAATCGAATGTTCAAACTGTGCAGACAACGATTTGTCGCGCGTTACAGCGGTCCATTCATCAGCCAGAACCTTGGTCTCTGGACGGCCCAGATTGACCATGGGCTCGATGGTAAAGAACATGCCTTCTTCCAGCACCGGGCCGGTGCCCGGGCGACCATAGTGCAGCACATTTGGCGGCGCATGGAACACTTGACCCAGCCCGTGACCACAGAAATCACGTACAACGCTCATCCGCTGGCTTTCGACGTATGACTGAATGGCGTGGCCGATATCGCCAAAGGTATTGCCAGGTTTTACCGCCTCGATCCCCTTCATCAGAGAGTCATGAGTGACCTGAATCAGACGTTCGGCTTTGCGCGGCAGTTTGCCCGCCACATACATGCGTGATGTATCGCCAAACCAACCCTCCAGAATAACGGTGACATCAATGTTCATGATGTCTCCGTCTTTTAGTGTTTTGTTGCCGGGAATGCCGTGACACACCACATGGTTCACTGAAATGCAGCTCGCGTGCTGATAGCCTTTGTACCCGATGGTGGCCGAGGTCGAGCCAGACGCGGCAACCATCTCGGTGATCAAGCGATCGATCTCACCGGTGGTCTGGCCGGGAAACACATGGGGCGCGATGTCATCCAGAATACGAGCCGCCAGCGCGCCTGCGGCATGCATGCCTGCAAAGTCGCTGTCCTGATAAATCCGGATACCGTCCTTGGTGGTGCGGCCGTCTTTCGATCTCATCTCTAGGGCTCCCGTTGATGCCTGTCAGGCCGTTTATGTAGGACGTTTGTGAAGAAAGAGCTAGAGCCAGAAAGACGCCATCGTCCCCTTAGGCGATCCGTGCGCCCAACGTCACAGCGGTGGGGCAAATATGGGTTCCATAGACCAGCCGTTCAACACCTTGCGCATGCGCCGCGTCAAAGGCGGCGGCATAGGTGGGATCAATATCCGCAGCCAGCGCAAAGCGATCACAATCCGTACGCTGCACAAGATACAACATCACCGCACGGTGCCCGTCCTGTATCATCTGCGCCAACTCGCCCAGATGTTTGGTGCCGCGCGCAGTCACGCTGTCCGGGAATTCCGCCAGACCAGGCTGGCGCGACAGCGTCACGCTTTTGACCTCGACGTAACAGTCCGGCAAGCCGGGCTCTGACAATAGGAAATCAATTCGGCTCTTTTCACCGTATTTCACCTCAGGGCGCACCGTGCCATAGGCGGCCAGCTCCGGGATGTTTCCCGCCTCAAGCGCGGTCTTTAGCGCACGATTGGGCACGGATGTGTCTACACCGGTAAAATGCCCATCACCATGATCCACCAGGCGCCAGCCGTATTTCAGTTTTTTCTTGGGATCATCATTGGGTTCGAGCCAAATCTTTGTTCCGGGCGTCGCCAATCCCATCATCGATCCGGGGTTGGCGCAGTGCGCGGTGATCTCACGGCCATCTTCCAGTTGGCAATCTGCCAGAAAACGTTTGTAGCGACGTATCAGCGTGGCGGGGAGAAGGGGCGTGGGAAACTGCATGCCTGTGCCTAACAAAGACATCGCTAATGTCAACGGATCTGACCTGCGTGCAAATGCTGACTTGTCCCGGCGGGTGGGAGGCGTATCTTTCGCATTAACATAAAGGAGACAACAGATGGCGAATCCCACGGCTGCGATGCTGGTCATTGGCGATGAAATCCTGTCAGGACGCACGCGCGATGCAAATATGTATTTTCTGGCCGGAGAGCTGACCAACCGGGGGATCGATCTGCAAGAAGTGCGGATTGTCAGTGATGATGCCACTGCAATTGAGACAGCTGTTCTGGCCCTGTCGCAAGCCCATGATCATGTTTTCACCAGCGGCGGCATCGGTCCTACCCATGATGACATCACAGCGGATTGCATCGCGCGCGCCTTTGGTGTGCATGTCGACGTGCGCGATGATGCACGCGCTCTGTTAGAGGCTCATTACGAAAGCACCGGCAAGGAATTGAACGAGGCCCGTTTGCGCATGGCGCGGATTCCCGATGGTGCCGCGCTGATTGACAATCCGGTTTCGATCGCGCCCGGATTTACCCTGAACAATGTGCATGTGATGGCCGGTGTGCCGTCGGTGTTTCAGGCTATGGTGGCCAGCGTGCTGTCCAATTTGCAGGGAGGGCAGCCTTTGCTGTCGCAGACCTTGCGGGTGTTGCGCGGTGAAGGCGATATTGCGGCACCTTTGTCGGCGCTTGCAAAAAAATATGAAGATCTGTCGATTGGGTGTTATCCCTTCCAGCACAATGGCGTCTATGGTGCAAACGTTGTGGTGCGGGGCACCGACGGCGGCAGGATAGAACACGCCCTGACCGAACTGGCAAAGGAGTTGCAGCTGTGAGCACGGACCCAAAATACTATGATGCAGTTGAGGCAACCTGGCCACCTGTATCACAGGTGCAGTTCAAATCGGTCACGCTGCGTGAAGGGCGTGGGGGCGGGAGCCGGGTTTCTTGTGCGACCACCGATCGTTTGCCTCCGGAAAAAACCCTGACCGAAGCAGAGGATGAGATGCGCCGTATGGGGCAAAAGCCTTTGTTCATGATCCGCGATGGCAACAAACTGCTGGATCGTGCCTTGGGTGAAAAAGGGTATGTGCTCAAAGATCCGGTAGTGATCTATCGCGCGCCGGTGCAAAGCCTTGCGGATGTGACCATCCCGCGCGTGATGACGTTTTGCATTTGGTCGCCGCTGGCGATCCAAAAAGAGATCTGGGCCGAGGGTGGAATTGACGCCAGACGGCTGGCGATCATGGAGCGGGCCACCGGCGCAAAAACATCGATCATGGGGCGGATTGACGATCAGCCCGCCGGTACGGCCTTTGTAGCGGTACACGAAGGTGTGGCGGTGGTGCACGCGCTTGAAATTGCGGCAGAACACCGTCGCAAGGGGCTGGCCGCTTGGATGATGCGTCAGGCGGCACAATGGGCGCTGCGCAATGGCGCGGATGAACTGGCCGTTGCCGTGACCGAGGCAAACGAAGCCGCCAACGGGCTGTACACTGGGCTCGGCATGGAAGTGGTCGGGCGCTATCACTATCGTATTCTGGACCAAGAGACCTGACCATGGCCACGCGTTCTGGAACAGCCACTGCATCATTGATTGCGCTTGTTTTTTGATGCGCGCGGGACTTGCAGCTGTTTTTGCGTTGTCTCTGCCCTGCACGGCGCTGGCAGCGGAGTTACTATTGCCAGACGGGGCGCAAAGCCTTGCGGTGCGTGATATGCCATTGGGGCGTTATGAACTACCTTTGGGGGCGGTTCAAAATGATACGGTCCCGACCGAGGCGCACGAAGGGCGTATCCTGCGCCAGACATGGCGTATTGACGGAAGCCATACAGTGCTGCAAATTCTGGCGCCGTTGCGCCAACAATTGATTGATCAGGACTATGCCATCCGGTTTGAATGCGAATCTCATCTCTGTGGCGGGTTTGATTTTCGCTTTGGCATTGATGTGGTGCCCGCGCCCGACATGACGGTCAACATTGGTGATTTTCACTTTGTTTCTGCCAGTCACGCGGACGGATCCGTGGGTAGCCTGCTTGTGTCGCGATCCGGAAATTCTGTATTTTTGCAACTTGTGACCGTGTCGCATTCAGATGCCCCTGCGGTCACGGTGCGCGCAGCCGAGGTTGTGCCGTCGGTGACGGTCTCCGCCCCTGATACCCCCACAACACGACCTCCATTGCATCGGCCTGATTTTGGGCCAACATCTCTGGTGAATACGTTGCAAAGCAGCGGTCATATGCTGTTAGAGGGCGTCGATTTTCGATCAGGCTCCACGCGGTTGGCGCAGGCGCAGTATGACAGTCTGGATCAGGTCGCGGCATTCTTGACGGCCACCCCAACTGCGCGGGTTCTCCTGGTGGGACATACAGATAACGTTGGCTCCCTTACCGACAATGTTGATCTGTCGTTCAAGCGCGCAAATGCGGTGCTGGCGCTGTTGGTTCAGACCTATAATATTGATGCGGCACGGCTTGAGGCCGCAGGCGCAGGCTACATGGCACCGTTGACCACAAACGCCAGTCCCGAGGGGCGTGAAACCAACCGGCGCGTCGAGGTTGTGTTGCTGGACGACTGATCCAACAAAAACGACCCTGAAGGGAGGTCCAGGGCCGCATTTGGTGTGAAAGTCGGTTGTGGCGATGTTACCAGTCGTTGGCGCCTTTTTCTGCAAAGGCATGCACCAGAAAATCGATAAAGGCGCGCACTTTGGGCTGGGTGAATTTTCCGGGTGGGTAGACCGCATAGATGCCTTGGGTTTCCATTGGCAGGCTAGGCATGACGTCTTCGACCAGACCTTCTGCCATGGCTTGCGAATAGAGGTAGTTTGGCAGGTACGCGATGCCGAGGCCTGAGACCGCAGCTGTCAGCAGGGATTGGCCATCGTTCACGGACAACCAGCCGCTGGTGCGGACTTGGCGTTTTTCACCGGATGGCGCGGTGATCTTCCAGACACTGCCGCTGGACTGGTTCGAATAATGCAGCAGTTTGTGATTGTTCAGATCGTCGATTTTTTGCGGGCGACCGTATTTTTCCAGATATTCTGGCGAGGCAATCATGCGTTTGCTGGTTTCCGCTAGCTTGCGGGCGCGCAACGAGCTGTCTTCCAGCTCCCCAATGCGCAACGCCATATCAAAGCCTTCGGAGATCAGTTCAACATAGCGGTTGTTCAGTACCATATTGACGGTGATGTCGGGGAAATCCTGTAAGAAATCGGACAGTACAGGGGACAAATGGTTGACGCCGAAATCGGTGGCAACTGAAATGCGCAAAAGACCCGATGGGGCAGATTGCATCGAGGTGACCAGCGCATCGGCTTCACCGGCGTCGTTCAAAACACGGCGCGCACGATCATAATAGGCCAATCCGATTTCAGTTGGAGAGACACGGCGTGTGGTCCGGTTCAACAGCCGCGCGCCCAGACGGGCTTCAAGGCTCGAAACATGTTTCGACACTGCGGATTTAGAAATCCCCATTTTCTTTGCCGCGTCAGTAAAACCACCCTGGTCAACCACATTGGCAAAGGCTTCCATTTCGGTCAGCCGGTCCATTCATCGTCTCCAATTCATCTTTCACATGGATCTGAATGGTATCGAAATGGGGCAGGATAAGGGCGGGCGTGGGATAATTCGGGGGTTTTGATCGAACCGTCTTTGTCTGCGAAACAGCGAAACAGTGGCCTAGATTGTTTCAGACAGCTGCGCGGCCAAGGCTTTGATCACGTCCTGATCCTGTCCGCCCACCAGCAAGAACCCATATTCACCCCGGCTCCATTCCGCGGCGGCCAGCCCTTCGATGGCGCCAACCCGCATGGGCGCATCGGGTTTGCTGGGCCGTTTCAGGATGCAAAAGGCCAGAGGCGTGCCATCATCCGTTAAAAAGGAGATCTGCACCAAAGGCTTATCTTGAAATCCGAGCACCTGACCCCGGCGGAAATCAGCGCCTGTGACGGCGTCGACAGGCGTGAAATCTAGCTCAAATAGCGCCCCAAGCGCCTGCAGCTGCGATTTGGTTTCAGTTGGAGACGGATCAACAGAGGCAAGCGTTTCAGTAACATATAGCGCCTGATAGGCTGCTGCATAACGCTGCCATTTTGACCACTTCGCAGGCGTGGTGGAGGGCGCAGTGCCCCACTGAACGGCCAGTGCTATGACGATACCTGCAGCCAATCCCGCCCCAAATGGCAATGCGGTGATCCCGCGTGGGGTCGGGGCGGGCAAGGGGGGCATTGAAGGGGCGTTTTGCAACGCGTCATCCCAAAGATTACGAATCTGCGCCAGCGGCACAGTCAGCGACTGCAGACGATCACGCAGGGGCTGGGAGGTTTCAAGCGCCGTCTCGATCCGTTGCACAAGCGCATGATCCGCCTCTCCATCCAGATAGGCGGTCAGCTCTTCATCCGAAAATGTTGGTCCGGCCTGTGTTGACAAAGTCATGTGCGTTCCAGCCTGTCTGCGCCCAGCACTGCCAGCGATTTGCGGGCCGCAGCTAGGCGGCTCATGACGGTGCCGATAGGGATCTCAAGAATCTCAGCGGTTTCCTTATAGCTGTGCCCTTCCACGTATGTCAGCAATACCGTGACACGCTGGGCTTCGGGCAAGGTGTATACTGAGGACAACACCTGACGTGCAAAAATATTCGTTTCTGTTTCGGGGGCCGTGCTGGCCAGATCCATGTCTTCGACAGCGACCAGCCCATTGCCAGTGCGTACGCGGCGCGCGCGCAGTTCGTTCAGCCAGATATTTTTGGCCAGACGAAAACACCAGCGGTCCACATGAGTGCCGGGTTTGAAGTGTTTGGCCTGTTCCAGCGCCCGAATAGAGGTGGCCTGTGCCAGCTCTTCGCCCCAGTCGCGTCGCCCCGTCAGCGCGATCGCATAGCGCCACAGCCGGGGATATAGCACAGGCAGCGCAGTGCGGATCTCACGCTCGGCTTTGGATGTGCGAAACAGTTGGATGGCCCTCTCCCCTTGGGTCATGCTGTATAGGCGTGACATGACCCTTATGCCTTAGCAAAGCGGAGTGGCGGTGGAAAAGCCATGAAATTCTTTGCGATAATTGTTGCAATCCGTTGTGCTGTGGCGTCGTGCGGCTGTTTCAACGTCGCACTCACGTCGTCATGCCACGTGGGTGGTTTTGTGACTTGCATCGCCACGGTCCGCGTAAGGTCTTTAGGGCATTCGGTAGGCGGCATGCGTCACAGCTGCGCTGCCAGCCGCGTCCCCTGATCAATCGCGCGTTTTGCGTCCAGTTCCGCGGCAACATCGGCACCGCCAATCACGTGGTAGGTCTGCCCCCGCGCTGCCAATGTCTCTGCAAGGCTGCGTTCGGGCACCTGCCCGGCGCATAGCACCACCGTATCAACGGATAAAATTTGCGGACCGTCGGGCGTTTCCAGATGTAGCCCTTGATCGTCGATGCGCGTGTAAGTGACCCCCCCCACAAACGTGACATTCTTGCGTTTCAGGGCGGTGCGATGGATCCAACCTGTTGTCTTCCCCAGATCTTTGCCGTGCCGCGTCGATTTTCGTTGCAGCAGTGTCACCTGACGCGCGGGTGCTGCGGGGCGCGGTCCTTCGGGCGCCAGTCCGCCGCGATGTTGGCTAGGATCGGCCACCCCCCATTCCCGCATCCACAAGGGAAGATGTTCCGTCACACTGTCTCCGCTGTGCAGCAGAAATTCCGCGACATCAAACCCAATTCCTCCTGCGCCGACAATCGCCACAGATGTACCCACACTGACTTTGCCTTGTAAAACATCCCGGTATGACACCACATTGGCACGTTCGTCTCCAGGGATCTGAGGGGATCGTGGTTGAACGCCACTGGCGATCACCACTTCGTCAAACCCGGCCAGATCATCGGCGGCGACCCGCGTGCCAAGCCGAAGCGTGATCCCTCGTATGGTCACCATGGCCTGATACCAGCGGACAAGATCGTGGAACTCTTCTTTGCCGGGGATCTGTTTGGCGAGGTTCAATTGCCCGCCGATTTCATCGGCTTGATCAAACAACGTGACCTGATGCCCGCGTTGCGCGGCAGTGAGCGCCGCAGACAGCCCAGCCGGCCCCGCTCCAACGACTGCAACCGATTTGACCTGCGCGACAGGGTCAAGTGTCAGGGTGGTTTCATGGCAGGCCTGCGGGTTGACCAAACAGGATGAGATCTTGCCCCCAAAGGTATGATCCAGGCAGGCTTGATTACAGGCAATACAGGGCGCAATTTCGGCTGCCCGCCCCGTGCGGGTTTTTTGTACAAATTCAGCGTCGGCCAAAAAGGGGCGCGCCATAGAGACCATATCGGCGCAGCCCTCCGCCAGTACCTGTTCGGCCACTTCAGGCGTGTTGATCCGATTCGAGGTGATCACCGGAACGGTCACATGGCCCATCAATTTCTGCGTCACCCAGGCAAAGGCCGCCCGCGGCACTGATGTGGCAATGGTGGGGATTCGCGCTTCATGCCAACCAATGCCGGTATTGATCACGCTTGCACCCGCGGCCTCAACCGCTTGGGCCAGTTGTTTGACCTCCTCAAAGGTGCTGCCGTTTGGGATAAGATCGATCATCGATAGGCGATAAATCAGGATGAAATTTGGCCCCACGGCGTGGCGAACACGGCGAACGACTTCGACGGGTAGGCGCATCCGGTTTTCATAAGATCCGCCCCAGCGGTCTGTGCGGGTGTTGGTGTGGGTGACCAGAAATTGGTTTAGGAAATAGCCTTCGCTGCCCATGATTTCGACCCCGTCATACCCCGCATCTTGCGCCCGTTTGGCGCAGGCGACGATATCTGCGATCTGCTTTTCTATTCCGGCCTCATCCAAGGCCGCAGGGCGAAAAGGAGAGATCGGTGAGCGCAGTGCGCTGGGCGCGACGCAGGTATTGCCATAAGCATATCGGCCCGCGTGCAGGATTTGCATGGCAATCTTACCACCTGCCTGATGCACGGCGTGTGTGACGGTACGATGATGCGCAACATCTTGCGCGGTGGCCATCAAGGACGCGCCGGGCAGCACCGCTCCCTCCTCATTTGGTCCAACGCCGCCGGTGACGATCAACCCTACGCCTCCAGCCGCGCGCGCGGCATAAAAGGCGGCAACGCGACCCCAGTCTCCGGTCTCCTCCAAACCTGTATGCATGGAGCCCATCAACACGCGATTGCGCAGAGTGGTATGGCCAAGATCCAATGGGGCCAGAAGGTGGGGGTAGGATGTCATGAAGCGCTCCTTTGCCTGTGCTAAGGTCCCGCAGTGTGCCGGCTTTGTCATCCCGCAACGCTGCGTCACCCTCTTGCGCTGGTAGAGTGTGCAGGGTCTAAGATCATTGAAACTGAGAGGGTTATTAAATGACACCGGATGAGATTGCCAAACTTCCCTATCGTCCCAACGTTGGGGTGATGTTGCTGAATGCAAAGGGCGAAGTCTTTGTTGGACAGCGCATGGACCGCCACCAGGATGCCTGGCAGATGCCGCAAGGCGGGATCGACAAAGGCGAAGACCCAAGGGTTGCCGCCTTGCGGGAATTAGAGGAAGAAACCGGCGTGGTGCCTGAACTGGTAGAGATCATCGCCGAAAGCGACGGCTGGTTGCCCTATGATCTGCCACATGATGTGGTGCCAAAGTTTTGGGGTGGAAAATACCGTGGGCAGGAACAAAAATGGTATTTGATGCGGTTCTTGGGCCGGGACGATCAGGTGAATATTGCCACTGAACACCCTGAATTCTCGACTTGGTGCTGGCAGCCCGTAGATCAACTGGTCGAAAAGATCGTGCCCTTCAAACGTGAGGTCTATGGGCGGGTTATCGCGGCCTTTGAGAAATATCTGTAGCCCCGAGGATCCGCATGGTGTCCTCGAAAGAGCCAGCCCCCCAAAAATAAAAAGGGGAGGCTGGCCCTGCGGGTGAGGGTGCCTAGGTTTAGTGCAGACCGCGTTTACAGCAGGCCAGCAGCGTTCAGCAGATCTCGCACGCTGACGGCAGGGCGTGGGCCAATATGGCTGATCACTTCGCCCGCAGCGACACAGCCCATTTTCGCGCAAACCTCAACATCGCGGCCTGTGGCCATGCCAAACAGGAAGCCGGCCGCAAACTGATCCCCAGCGCCAGTGGTGTCGACGGCTTGAATTTTTTCGGTTGGGACATCGATACGTGTGCCGTTTTCGACCACGCTCACACCCTCTGCCGAGCGTGTGCAGACCACCAAATCACAAATCTCAGCCGTCTTCGTCAGTGCCTCGTCCAGATCTTTGGTTTGGAACAGCGACGTCAGCTCGGCCTCATTTCCGATAACAAAGTCCAAGTCGTTTTTGATCAAGGACAAGAAATCATCGCGGTGGCGTTCAACGCAGAAGGGGTCGGAGATTGAGATACCGGCCTTACCGCCACCGGCACGTGCCGAACGGGCCGCTTCCATAAAGGCGGTTTTGCCTTTGTCTTTGTCAAACAGATAGCCTTCCAGGAACATGATCTGGGCATTGCCTGCGACCTCAACCGGGACGTCGTCGCTGCTCAGCTCGGAGGAAATGCCCAAATAAGTATTCAGCGAGCGTTCCGCATCCGGCGTTACAAAGATCATACAACGCGAGGTGGGCAGATCGCCGTCCTGTACCGGTGGGTTCACAAAATCGATGCCATCATCCTGCATCGCTTTGGCATAAAACTGGCCCAAATCGTCATCACAAACGCGGCCGATAAACGCGGCATCCAGCCCCAATGCGCCAGCACCCGCAATTGTGTTGGCCACTGAACCGCCAGGCGTCTGGACGCGGTCGCCCATGGCGTCATACAGGTCTTGACTGCGATCTTGTTCGATCAGCTGCATGATGCCCTTGTCGATGTTTTTTTCTGTCAGAAACGCATCATCACATTGGGTGATAACGTCGCCAACGGCATTGCCGATGCCAACAAGTTGGTAGGTTTTCATAGGTTCTTGTCCTCGAATAGACACAGGTCCCGGATGAGACAGGTGCCGCACAGTGGTTTGCGTGCCTTACAATGGTAACGCCCATGCAAGATCAGCCAGTGGTGTGCGTGAAGTTGGAAATCCGCCGGCACGTGGTCTTCCACGGACCGTTCAACAGCGTCAACATCCTTGCCCGGCGCAATGCCAGAACGATTGCCAACGCGAAAGATATGGGTGTCCACGGCCTGTGCAGGCTGCTGCCACCACATGTTCAAAACCACATTGGCAGTTTTGCGGCCCACGCCCGGCAGCGATTGCAGCGCGGCGCGGGAATTGGGCACCTCGCCATTGTAGTCGTCGACCAGAATGCGGCTCATCTTGATGACGTTCTTGGCCTTTTGCCGATACAGGCCAATCGTTTTGATATGCTCGATCAGGCCATCTTCGCCCAGATCCAGCATTTTTTGCGGCGTGTCGGCGATCTGAAACAGCGCGCGGGTGGCTTTGTTTACCCCAACATCTGTGGCCTGAGCAGACAGTGCAACGGCCACGACCAACGTGTAGACGTTGACGTGTTCCAATTCGCCCTTGGGCTCGGGCTCACGGTCACGAAACCGGGTAAAGATCTCGCGCAGGGTATGATAATCAAGTTGTTTGGCCATCGCGCGCCTTATCTACAGTGGAAATTATGAAGGGCAATTGAAAATCGCGGGCTCACCGGCCCAGATTTTTGAAATATAGCGGGAAATCTCTATAAGACGCGACACAATTGCGCAGCTTTCGGGTCGCGTTGGCGCTGATCCCGTTATTAGGATCTCACGGCACGGATTGGAGACGCAGATGACCCCGGACACATCAGACACATCGTATCATTATGGCGTCATACGGCGCGCCATTGAATTGATTGATGCCCAGGGACAGGATCTGTCGCTGGATCAGCTGGCCGCCCAGATGGGCATGAGCACCGCCCATTTTCAGCGCTTGTTTTCGGCCTGGGTTGGTGTGTCGCCCAAACGATACCAGCAGTTTCTGCGGCTGGATCATGCCAAACATCTGTTGCGTGATCGCTTCAGCACGTTGGACACCGCTCACGCGGTTGGGCTGTCGGGGTCTGGGCGGTTGCATGATCTGTTTCTGCGCTGGGAGGCTATGAGTCCCGGTGAATACGCACAAAAAGGCGCGGGGCTGACGATCTATTGGGGGTGGTTTGACAGCCCCTTTGGAGACGCTCTTGTTATGGCAACGGGGAAGGGGATCTGTGGCATGGCCTTTGGCGCGGAAACCGGTCGTGAGGTGGCCGAGGCCGATATGCGCAGCCGATGGCCGCAGGCAGAGTTCACCGAACAGACAGACCGGTTGCAGGGCTGGGCCGCGGCTTGTTTTCGCCAAAACGGTGAAGCAGCCCTGCATTTGATTGGGGCACCTTTGCAGATCAAGGTCTGGGAGGCGTTGCTGCGGATCCCGTCCGGGCATGTCACGACGTATTCCGAATTGGCCCGCGCTGTGGGCGCGCCCAAGGCTGTGCGGGCCGTGGGCACCGCCGTGGGCCGCAATCCAATCAGTTGGATCATTCCCTGCCATCGTGCGTTGCGCAAATCCGGGGCGCTTGGCGGCTATCATTGGGGCCTGCCGGTGAAACGCGCCATGCTGGCCTATGAAACGGCCCAGTTGCAGGAGGGCACGCCCTAACTGCTGGCGTGATCCGTCACAACCGTGGCCGCTTTTGTTCAGATGGGCGGCATTTTGCCGAGATTTCCCCACGTTCTCTTGAGCCTTTCGGGGTTCATCATGATATATTGTCCGAAAGAGCAGCGCCGGTAGACGCG
Source organism: uncultured Paracoccaceae bacterium (assembly GCA_947492585.1). Lineage (GTDB taxonomy): Bacteria > Pseudomonadota > Alphaproteobacteria > Rhodobacterales > Rhodobacteraceae > Epibacterium. The sequence continues at coordinate 82,497 of CANLND010000004.1, read as the reverse complement.
TGCCACAAAATAAAAGGACATAGGATGAGCATTTCCAAGATCACCGCCATAGCAGCCCTGACGGGTGTTGTAGGCCTGTCGGCCTGTACCGATCCGGCCCAGTGGGACCTGTCGGACAAACCCAAAACCAAAAACGGCGCGCTTATTGGCGGTCTGATTGGGGCGGGTATTGGGGCGCTGACCTCGGATGACGACAAAGCGGAAACCGTCATCGGCACCGCAGCGGCGGGCGCTGTTGTTGGTGGTTTGATCGGCAATCAGCTGGACAAACAAGAGGCAGAGCTGCGCCAGACACTGGCCAATGACTCGATCTCGATCGTCAACACCGGTGATCGGCTGACCGTGTCCCTGCCCAACGATCTGACCTTTGACACCAACAGCGCAGTTGTTGCCCAAGCGGTGCGTGGCGATCTGTTGAAAGTGGCGGACAGTCTTGTGCGGTATCCTGACAGCACCGTTCAGGTCATCGGTCACACCGACAGCGACGGCGAAGCGCAGTACAATCAGGACCTTTCGGTCCGTCGGGCCAATTCTGTCGCAGACCTGATTCAGGCCGGCGGCGTGCCGTTCAGCCGGATCGTGACACTGGGGCGCGGTGAAGACGCACCTGTGGCCAGCAACCTGACGCCAGATGGTAAAGCCCGCAATCGCCGGGTTGAGATCGTGGTCATTCCACGCGGCTGATAGCAGTCAGTATTTTTGTGAAAGGCCGGTCTTGAATAAAGACCGGCCTTTTGTGCATCTATGCGTATGTCGATGCGCAGTATTACATGTTTTGTGCATTTTTATATAGTTTATAGTCAGGGTAATACACAGATCAGCCAAAGGAGCATGTTATGTCGTCGCTGAAAATTCTGCTGATTTCGGGGTCTCTGCGCAAGGCGGCCACCAACACCAAATTGCTGCGCGAAGCGGCCCGTTTGTTTGGGGATGCCACCGTACAACAGGCGGATCTAAACTTGCCACTTTATGATGGGGACCTTGAAGAGCGGGACGGCGTACCGGGCAATGTTCAAACGCTGGCAGATCAAATCACTGCAGCGGATGCGGTTCTGATTTCGACGCCTGAGTACAACAAGGCCCCGTCAGGTGTTCTGAAAAACGCGCTGGATTGGGTCAGCCGGACTGAAGGGAACCCTTGGGCAGACAAGCCCGTGGCGGTGATGTCAGCTGCGGCGGGTCGGTCAGGTGGAGAGGTGGCGCAGGCCGCATTGCGAGGATATTTGCAACCGTTTCAACCGCGTGTGCTGGCCGGACCTTCGGTGCATCTGGCTGCGTCCTATAAAGAATTTGACGATCAAGACCGTCTGACCAGTGAACACTACACCGCGACGCTGCAATCGTTGATGGATGCGCTGCGCGCCGAAATCGCACGCTAAGCGTTACAGATTGTCTTCAAAGCGGAAGCCCTCGGGGATCTGATCGCGCGTGTTCAGGATCAGATCCGCCATCACATGCGCGACCTTGGGGGCCATGCCAAAGCCGATTTTGAAGCCGCCATTGGCGATGTAATGGCCCGGCTTATCGGGGATCGCTCCCAGCATCGGCGCCCGTGAACGCGACCTCGGCCGCACGCCAGCCCAGCGTTCGATGACGGGCGCCTCCTGTAACACGGGAAAGGCCGCGCGGGCGCGGGTGATTACGTCTTCAAGCTGGGCGTCTGTGGTGTTGGGGCTGTCAAATTCACGCTCGGTGGTAGATCCAATCGCAACCGTGCCATTGGCGTGGGGAATGATGTGCAGAGCATCGGCAAACAGCTGGGGGGCGTCGGGGGCATCATAGCGCAAAACCGCGCCCTGTCCTTTGACTCCGGCCCCCATGATCCGGCTGCGCCCTTGGTTCAGCTCTATCAATCCGGCATATCCTTTGGCGTGGACCACCGCGCCGTGATCTGGGCCCTCTGGGACCAGCGTCACCCCTTTGGATCTGAGGGCTGCTATCAGTGCACCACATGTGCACCGGGGGTGCATCCGGCCGGACAACGTGTCGTGGATCACAAATCCGCTGGCGCTGGGCGGAGCCCAGGGGCCAAGGCCGTCGGCGGGGATTACAGTCCAATGCGCTTTGCCCTGCCAGAGGGTTTTGGCGTTTTCAGAGCGGGCATGCGCCAGCGTCAGTGCGGCCGCGTCATTAATGGGTTGCAACCGACCGGTGCGACCATAGCCCGTCGGCTGCCCCCCGGCCGCTTCGACTTCTGTCCAAAATCCTTCGGCCATCATCAGGCTTTCGAATTGAAAGGCCTTTTTTGTGTTCCAGTTTTCCGGCACATGCGGAGCCAACGCACCCACCACGCCGCCGCTGCTGCCAGCCCCTGCGCCAAACGGATCCACCAGCTGAACCCGCGCGCCCAATTGAACGCAGCGCCACGCAATAGACAGGCCAAAGACACCAGCCCCACGTATGGTTACATCTGCCATTGTCATTTCTGCGCCCTTTCGCCAGTGTACGCCCGGTCCACTCACAGTCATTTAGGGGAATAATCCATGGCCGACCAGACGGCATGTCTTAGCTGGCGTGATGAACGAATTCCGGTGTCTGAACAATTTGATGACCCGTATTTTTCGATTCACAACGGGCTGGCCGAGACGGAGCACGTGTTTCTGGCGGGTAATGATCTGCCCGCGCGGTTTGGGGCTGGGTTTCACGTTGCCGAACTGGGGTTTGGCACCGGTTTGAACATGCTGACCGTCTGGCGCGCGTGGGAGCAGTCAGGCCAGACCACTCCGCTACGATTCACCAGTTTCGAAGCCTTTCCGATGGACCCTGCCGATATGGCGCGCGCGCTTGAAGCCTTTCCTGAGATCAAACCTTGGGCGGATCGGTTTCTTGCGGTTTGGAGCGGAGGTGGTGAACTGAAACTGGAGACACTGCATCTTGAGGTGATCATCGCCGATGCGCGGCAATCTCTGCCCGGATGGGATCAATCGGTGGATGCGTGGTTTCTAGATGGGTTTTCACCCGCGAAAAATCCCGAACTTTGGGGGGCCGATCTGATGCAGGCGGTTGCGGATCACACCAAATCGGATGGCACTGCGGCGACCTACACAGCGGCAGGATTTGTGCGGCGCGGGTTGGAGGATGCAGGATTTACTGTTGCCCGGACCCCCGGATATGGCCGCAAACGCCATATGACCCGCGCCACCAAAACCACGACATGAGCGAGACCAACACGCGGCGTGGCATTGCGTTGATGATCGTCTTTACGCTGCTTGTCGCTGTGATGGATGCGTTGTCGCGGCATCTGGCTGCGCATTACAACGTCTTTATGGTGGTGATGATCCGCTATTGGTTTTTGGTGGCCTTTGTTCTGGTCTTGGCGGCCTCAAAACCGGGCGGAATACGGCGCGTTGCTGGCAGTCAACAGCGGTTAATACAGATCTTTCGCGGGTTTATCCTCGCGGCTGAGATCTGCGTCATGGTTGTGGCCTTTACCTTATTTGGACTGGTGCAAAGCCATGCGGTGTTTGTGTGCAATCCCTTGCTGATTGCGGCGCTGTCCGGCCCAATTCTGGGCGAAACCGTAGGGTGGCGCCGTTGGTGCGCGATTGCCGTTGGTTTCCTTGGAGTGCTGGTCATTTTGCAACCCGGCAGCGGTGTGTTCAAGATTGCCGCCTTGGTGCCGCTGGGGGCTGCGCTGATGTTTGCGGTTTATGGCCTGCTGACACGATATGTGTCGCGCAAGGACAGCTCAGAGACGTCGTTCTTTTATATGGGGAGTGTTGGATGCGTCATGCTGACGCCGCTGGGGCTGTGGTACTGGGAACCCATGGCTGTGGGGGATTGGGGATGGATGGCTCTACTGGCAGTTGTCAGCGCGTTGGGGCATTGGGTGCTGATCAAATGCTATGAGGCGGCCGAAGCCAGCGCGGTGCAGCCATTTGCCTATCTGCATCTGCCGTTCGTCGCAGTTTTAGGGGTAACAATTTTTGGCGAAAGCCTGCCCACCAATGTGATCATCGGTGCAGGAATTGTCGTTGGAGCGGGACTGTTCACGTTATGGCGCGAACGCCTTCAGGGTTGATCCTGCCAGTTCCTGAGAAAACGGCAGGGGCAGGGGATCTTTGCCCAACCGGGCGCGATAGACCGGCAGGCTTTCGGTGACGCGCATCACATAGTTGCGGGTTTCATTGAACGGGATGTGTTCAATCCAGTCGACGATATTGGGCTGGCCCGTGCGTGGATCGCCATAGCGTTCGATCCAATTGGGCAGCCTGTGCGGGCCTGCGTTGTAGCCGGCCGCCATCATCACCACATTGCCGTCAAAGGTCTTGGCCAGACCCGCAAGATACTGCGCGCCCAGTTTGGCGTTGTAGGGCCAGTCTTGTGTCAGTCGCGCCGTTTCGTGCTGCGCAGACAGGCCCAGTTCATCGGCGACCAGTGTGGCCGTTCCGGGCATCAGCTGCATCAACCCGCGCGCGCCCACATGGCTGACGACAACCGGGTCAAATTCGCTTTCGCGGCGGGAAATGGCCAGAGTCATTTCTTTGGCCATAGCCAGTTTGCGATCGGCAACGGGGTGCAGCGGGTAATAAACCCCTTTTAATTCGAGCCCCCGCGATGCGGCCCGTTTTGAGATCATCACGGCCAAATGCGGCTGTTTCATTTCCAGAACCATATGCCCCAGCTGATGGGCCTGATCTACGGGCAGGGTTTCCACTAAATGGGTCAGGAAGCGTTCGGCCAGTGACACTTCGCCTGCGGCCAAAAGTTCAAGCGCGGCCTGCGTCACCGAACTGTTCATAAACGGGGCCTGTCGCCAGTTTGTCGATATCTCCGGCGTTTGCAGTGCAGGATCAAACGGGCGCCCCAGCGCCTCAGCCGCGAGTAGGCCATAAAAGGAGGTCTGATAGGCGGCAGCCGTGGCATAGGCGGCATGAGCGCGTTCCGCATCGCCAACAGCGGCATAAGCCTGACCCAGCCAATAGCCGCCCCGGCCAATGGAAATCGGGGATTTCACGGCCGTCAGAAAACGTTCCAAGTGATAGGCTGCCAATTCGGGATCATTCAGTTTGCGCAGTGCGATATACCCTGCCAGCCATTCACTGTCCGCAAAGCCATAGCCGTCATCGGGCGTGCTGAAATGAAAGGCTGCGAGCTGATAGGCGCGTTCATTGTTGCCGTCCCGCATGTCCTGACGGGCAAAATCACGCCGCCGTCGCAGCCATTTTGCGGGCTGCCCCAAGGCCTCTTTGCTGGTGCTGTGGTCCAGCATCAACACGATCGCATCCTCTTGTCGCCGTTTGCCGTCGCGCCAGGCAAAGCGATCATAGGCCAGACCTGCTGAACGGTGTAAGCGCTCTGGCACGGCGGCGATGAGCGTATCTACGGATTTGGATTTCTCTTGCAGTCCGATCCGGGCCTCGCCCAGGGCACGATCCGAGGCGGAGACCAGCGGCAACATGCGTTTGGCGCTGACCAAATGGTTTTGCCACAACAGGCTGTTCAGGCGTTCGCCGTGTATGGGTGCCAACAGACGGCTGTGTTCGGCCATAAACCGGTCGTGTAACGTGCTGTGCATGGCAAATTGACGCCAGGCCCGGATGATCTGGGCCTTGGCGTCATTGGGATGTCCGGTAGCGTTAAGCGCACGCGCATAGGCCAAGGCACCTAGGGCTGTCTGGGGCGGATCCTGTGCAAAGAAACGGAGGACCACCTCGGGGCGGGCCTGTTCCAACTTTTGTTCGCTACGTCTTCGCAACAGGCCCAGACCCGGCCAATCCGGGCGTCGGGACAAAAAGTCCAATGCGTCATCTGCGCTGCCGTTCCCTGTTCGCAGGCGGTGCCATTCCACCACATCGCGTGTCACACTGTTGCGCGGTCCAGCGGCGCGCAATCCCGCCGTCCAGTTTTCAGCATGGACCTGTTTCATCGCATCCGAAAGCCCCCGCGCAAAGGCTGTGGGAGAGATAAAGATTGCCAAAATGAGGGCAATCAGCGGCAGGACGTGTCTCTTCACTTGCATTTTCCAGTGACTCGGGGCTAGAGCCTGTGACGATAACTTGTGACGGCCCGGTATCAATTCAATTCTCCGGTATGTCCATTCCCCAAACGGCGAATTCTCGCCAGTCTCATGATAGGAGCGCGCATCATGTTCAAAGGCTCTATGCCAGCCCTCGTCACCCCGTTTCGCAACGGTGAGCTGGATCTTGACGCGCTCAAACACTTGGTCGAATGGCACATCGGTGAAGGTTCGTCCGCATTGGTGCCCGTGGGCACCACCGGTGAAAGCCCCACCCTGTCGCTGGAAGAGCACGAACTGGTCGTCGAAGCGGTCGTTAAGGCAGCCGCTGGCCGGGTCCCGGTGATTGCGGGCGCAGGATCTAACAACACGGTTGATGCCATTCGTTTGGTTGAATTTGCCGCCAAAGCAGGCGCAGATGCGGCTTTGGTTGTCACGCCCTACTACAACAAGCCAACGCAGCGCGGCATGTTGGCGCATTATAAAGCGCTGCACGATTGTGCAGACCTGCCGATTGTCATCTACAATATTCCTGGCCGGTCGATTGTCGATATGTCCCCCGCCACTATGGGTGAACTGTCGAAACTGCCGCGCATCATTGGGGTCAAAGACGCCACAGGAGACATCGCTCGCGTCAGCCAACAGCGCGCGACCTGCGGCCCTGATTTCATGCAGCTGTCCGGCGAAGATGCCTCTGCTTTGGGCTTTAATGCCCACGGTGGCGTTGGCTGCATTTCTGTCACCGCAAACGTGGCCCCCCGCCTATGTGCTGAATTCCAGGCGGCCACATTGGCCGGGGATTACGCCAAGGCACTGGACTATCAGGATCGCCTGATGCCCCTGCACGAAGCGATCTTTACCGAACCCGGCGTGGCCGGTGCAAAATATGCCCTGTCGAAACTGGGCCTGTGCTCTGACGAGGTGCGCTTGCCGCTGACCGGTCTCGAAGACAGCACCAAAGCGGCGCTGGATGCGGCGCTGAAGCACGCTGACCTGCTGTAACAGCGCTTTCAGATAAATGACAAAAGGGCGGCCTCGAACTTCGAGTGCCGCCCTTTCTCTTTTTGGCGTGAAATACCCCGGGGTGAATTGGTCCCAAATTTCTTGGGACCAAGAGGGGCAGCGCCCCTCCAACAGACCGGGTTAACGTTTGCCGTAATACAACCCAACTACATGTTCCGCTTCTGCAAAGAACAGCCAACGTGAACAGACAACACCTGCCAGATGGCTGAGCACCGCAAGGGCCGCCAAGAGGTGTTTGACGCCAACGGAGTCAGGCTGTGCCAGCAGCAGCAAAAGCGGCAGCGCAAAGGCCAGCCCAAACCCAATCACTCGCAGTTTCAGCGCGTGTTTTCGGCCGACCTCATGGACAAATTCGCGCAGCAGATAGTTGCTGCCCGTGTGGGGGGGCTCAAAGGCGCGGACATCACCACGATCCCCCAGACCCGTGGCACTGCCAATGGTCGTGCCAGCTTCGGCAAAGGCGCGATCACCGACATGCCAGGTCAGCAGTTGGATCACAGCGGCCCCCAGCAACAGCGGTTGCGCCAATGAAATCTGCCCCGCAATCAACGCGCCACCTGCCAAGCAAAAGCTGAGGAACATCACCGGTGTCCAGGCTGAATTCCACCGGGGGATGGTCTTGAGCTGAGCATAAATCATCGACGTGGTGAAGACTGTCATCAGCGACAGGCCCGCACCGATGATGCCCAAAAAGCGCCACTGCGCCCCTAGAAACACCGCACCAAAGGCAAACAATCCCATGATGACAAGGGCAGCCACCGCGCAGCAGCCTTCGCGGCTGAGCCAGCTGGAGCGCCATTGGCTGAAGGCTTTTATCGCCCGCTCAGGGTGCCCGAGGTGAAAGGTAGAGGCCAAAAGCCCGCCAACCGCCATGCCATAGGCCAGCACATAAAACACAAAGGCCGTCAGGCCGGTCACTGCGGGCATGCCGAGACCCAGAAAAACCAACAGGCCAAACCCCATACCCGAGAGGGTGGTGAACGCAATTACAGATGGTGCCGGATGCATTATTTTGCCCCTCCTGGAAGTTTATCAAGCGCCTTATCGAGCCAGCCCATAAAGCCCTTGGGCTCTTCTGCGACCGGTTTCAGGAATGGCGCCAATACGTCGATGTCGCTGGCCAGTTCGTCTTTGGGACGCGGCGGCAGGTATTTGTTGACAGGTTTGGTGCCCATTTCGGGCATCAAATCCATGCCGCCCCGTTCGGCCACTAATTTGGAGACCTCGCTGGTGTCGTCGCCAAGATCGCCAAAGTGGCGCGCGCCTGCCGGGCAGGTGCGCACGCAAGACGGAACGCGATCTTCTTCGGGCAGGTTTTCGTTGTAGATGCGATCCACGCAGAGGGTGCATTTTTTCATTACACCCGCGGCCTGATCCAATTCGCGTGCACCGTAAGGGCAGGCCCAGGCGCATAGGCCACAGCCGATGCAGGCGTCTTCGTTGACCAGAACAATGCCGTCTTCGGCGCGTTTATAGCTGGCACCGGTGGGGCACACGGTGACACAAGGCGCGTCTTCGCAGTGCAGGCAGGATTTCGGGAAGTGGATCAGCTGGGCTGCGCCCGCATCGGGTTGCACTTCAAACGAATGTACCCGGTTAAGGAAGGTGCCCGATGGATTCGCGCCGTAAGCGTCCTGATCTGACAGGGGCGCGCCATAATTTTCGGTGTTCCAGCCTTTGCAGGAAATGACGCAAGCATGGCATCCGACGCAGGTGTCGAGGTCAATGACCAGACCCAATTTGCGATCAGTCAATTGCGGGAGTTCGGTCATTTGCCCACCTTCCATGTCAGGTCTTTTGGGCCCGTGCCAACGGGGGATTTAATCGGCGGCAATTCTGGCTGGCTTTCGGCCAGATCTGCGGGCGCTGCGGCTTTTTCGATCTTCACTTTCAGATCAAACCACGCCGCCTGTCCGGTTACTGGATCGGAATTCGCCCATCTGAGTCCGTCGCCTTTTGGGGGCAATAACTCGTGGATCAGATGGTTCAGTAGGAAACCTTTGGTTGCTTCTGGCGCGTCATGTTCCAGCGCCCACGCGCCTTTGCGTTTGCCGATCGCATTCCAGGTCCAGACGGTGTTTTCATTGAGCGCCGCCATCTCCATCACCGGCACCGTGATGCTGCCATGAGGGGACGATACTTTGGCCCAATCGCCATCGCTCAACCCTTTTTCGCGCATCAATTTTGTAGGCACATACAATGGGTTGCGCCCATGCAACTGGCGCAGCCACGCGTTTTGAGTGCCCCACGAATGGTACATCGCCATCGGGCGCTGCGTCAGCGCGTTGACGGTGAAGCCTTCGTTGCCGGTTTGATCCGTATCGTACCAGATTGGCATCGGATCCAGTGTTTCCTTGATCCGCGCGCGCAGGTGTTCCGGGGGTTGCCGTTCGCCGTGGCCTTCGGCGGCCAGCTGGAATTTACGCAAAGGTTCGGAATACAGTTGAAACAGATAGGGTGTAGGCGCATCACACAGGCCCATTTCTACGGCCCAGTTTTGATAGGCCATGTTCCATGGCTTATAATACGACGCCTCATCCGGGATGTGGCTGACAAAGAAGCCGCCGTTTTCGATATAGCGATCCAGCTGATCTGGGTTCACTTCGCCACGACCGGCCTTGCTGCCATCGGTGCCGCGGAAACCGGCCAAGGGGCCAACGCCGGGCTTACGCTCGTGGTTGACGATATAGTCGGCGTAGTCCTGATATTTGGCGCTGCCGTCTTCATTGACAAATCCGGGCATGCCCAGACGATTGGCCAGATGCACCAGTGTGGACTGGAACCCGCGCACGTCGCGGTCGGGCTCAATCACCGGCCAGCGGATGGCGTCCGCCGCCGCGTCTGCCTCACAAATCGGACGATCCAGCAGTGAGATACAGTCGTGGCGTTCCAGATATGTGGTGTCGGGCAGGATCAGATCCGCATAGGCGACCATTTCCGACGAATAGGCATCAGAATAAATGATCTTGGGGATTTTGTATTCACCGCTCTCATCCTTGTCGGTCAGCATGTCGATCACGCCACGGGTGTTCATCGACGAGTTCCACGACATGTTGGCCATATACATGAACAGCGTGTCGATCTTGTACGGGTTCCCTGCATGGGCGTTTGAGATCACCATATGCATCAGCCCGTGGCTGGACATTGGATTTTCCCACGTGAACGCCTTGTCGATGCGGATGGGCGATCCATCGTCTTTTAGCATCAGGTCTTCTGGACCGTGCACAAACCCGAGGTGCGGACCATCCAGCGGGCCATTGCAGGTGACTTTGCCGTGGGGTTTTGGATGCGCTTCAGGCGGCTTGGGGTAGGGCGGTTTAAAGCGGAAGCCACCGGGGACTTCGACCGTGCCCAACAGGATTTGCAGCACATGCAGCGCCCGGCAGGTCTGGAAACCGTTGGCATGGGCCGAAACACCGCGCATCGAGTGGAAGGACACCGGACGGCCAATCATCTTGGCGTGCTTTTCGCCGCGGAAGTCGGTCCATTCCTGATCCAGCTCAAACGCTTCGTCAAAGGCGACGCGGGCAATTTCAGCGGCAATGGTGCGAATGCGTTTGGCGGAAATGCCGCAGCGATCCGCAACGGCTTCGGGGGCGTATTCATCTGCCAGATAGCGGTCTGCCATCATGTGAAAGACTGGACGGTGGGTTACGCCATCCACCTCATGGGTGGCCGACAGATCCGGGCGCACACCGGGTTTGTCAAAGGCGGTCAGCTCGCCTGTATTGCGATCTTTGACCAGCGGTTTGCCGTCAGCGTCGCGCAGGAACAGACCTTTGTTTGGTCCGTCCGACGCATCCACCAGAACTGGCGCGTTGGTGTAACGGCTGAGGTAGTCCAGATCGATTTTGCCCGCCTTCATCAGCACATGGACCAGCGCCAAGATGAACAGGCCATCGGTACCGGGCGTGATGCCAACCCAATCATCCGCAACCGCATTATAGCCGGAACGGATCGGGTTGACGCCGATCACCCGGGCGCCGCGCGCCTTGATCTTGCCGATGCCCATTTTGATGGGGTTGCTGTCGTGGTCTTCGGCGACACCAAACAACATGAACAGTTTTGTGTGGTCCCAGTCGGGCTGGCCAAATTCCCAGAACGCGCCGCCCATGGTGTAGATGCCACCGGCTGCCATATTGACGGAACAGAACCCACCGTGGGCTGCAAAGTTGGGGGTGCCAAAATTCTGCGCCCAGAACCCGGTGAACGACTGTGATTGGTCGCGACCGGTAAAGAACGCCAGTTTTTCAGGGTTGGTTTCGCGGATCGGCTTTAGCCAACCGACCGCGATATCCAGTGCTTCATCCCAAGAGATTTCTTCAAACTCACCAGACCCACGTGGCCCGACCCGTTTCAAAGGCGCCCGTAATCGAGAGGGCGCGTTAACCTGCATGATCCCAGCAGAACCTTTGGCGCAGAGAACGCCCTTGTTCACAGGGTGATCTCGGTTGCCTTCGATATAGGCCACCTGTTTTTCACCGTTTTCATCGGTTTTCATGTGCACGTTGATGCCACAACGGCACGCGCACATATAACAGGTTGTTTTACGGATCTCGTCTGAGACCTTAGGCGATGTATCGAGCTCTGGTTGCTGGAATGTCATCTGGCTCCCTTTGGGTAATGTTGTCTAGGTTAGGCAGAGTATCCCTATGAGGATGATCCCACCGATAAACAGGGTTTCAAGAATGATGAGGGCAATTGCGGCGCCCCCGACGGAAAGAACTTGTTTCAGGTTGGACTTCATACCCACCGCAGCGATGGCGATTAGCAGGAACCAACGGGACCAACCGCTGAGCATTTCCGCCACAAACGCAGGGATCAGTCCAAAGGAGTTGAGAGCGGCCAAGACCAGGAAGCCAAGCACAAAGCTTGGCAACAGTGGCGGGCGTTTGCCGTCTTCATCTGCCGCGTCATGGAAACGACGGATGATCAGTGAGGCAAACAGCACGATTGGGGCCAGCATGGCGACGCGGAACAGTTTCACCAAGGTTGCGGTGTCGCCGGTCTCTTCCGAGATGGAGAAGCCCGCACCAACAACCTGTGCGACGTCATGGATCGTGCCGCCAATAAACACGCCGCCAGCCAATTCGTTCATGTCCATGTAGTTCACGAGAATCGGATAAGCGATCATTGCGATGGTCGACAGAACGGTCACACCCATCACGGTGAAGATCAGGCGTTCTTCTGAACGTTCGTCTTTTGGCAGGATGGCGCTGATGGCCATGGCGGCAGAGGCACCACAGATGGCAACCGACCCGGCGGTCAAAAAGGCAAAACGCCATTTGTGACCCAAGAAACGGGCAATGGTCAGGCCAAAGCCAATGGTCAACAGCACGCTGACCACCACAAGGGCAATCAAGTCAAAGCCCAGGCCCAGCATCAGACCAAAGGAGATGCGCACGCCCAGCAAGGCGACGCCAAGGCGCAGCAGGGTTTTGGCGGAAAACCCGATACCAAGCTTGGCCTTGCCTTCTTCGCCCAGGAAGCTGACGGCAATTCCTAACAAAAGCGCCAGCAACATGGCTGGCGTGTCATAGTGTTCAGAAAGGAATTTGGCGGTGATTGCGACGATCACGGCCACCATCACACCCGGCAACAACGCGCGACAATGTTCGACGAAGTCCGTAATGCGGTGGGAAATTGTTGGGGTGGCGTATTGGGTCAATGGAACATTCTTCTGGCTTCACAGGATCAGAGGGGAGACTGTTCCTGCGGTCAAGGGGGAGGAGGAGTTTAGTTTAGGTGTTTTGCGCTTGCAGGACTGTGACGGCAATCATTTGTGTCACGTCGTCGGCGCTGCATCCGCGCGACAGATCGTTTGCGGGCTTGGCCAAACCTTGCATCACCGGACCAATGGCAGCATAGCCGCCAATGCGCTGGGTGATTTTGTAGCTGATATTGCCCGCGTCAAGATTGGGGAAAATCATCACATTGGCCTTACCGGCCACGGAGGATTCCGGGGCTTTGCGTTCGCCGACCGATGGAAGAAAGGCGGCGTCAAATTGCAGTTCGCCGTCGGCTTCGATTTCGGGCGCGGCGTCTTTGAACAGGGCCAAACCGTCGGTCACTTTGGTCACGGCCGCGTGGCGGGCGCTGCCCATGGTTGAAAAGGACAGGAATGCAATTTTGGGATCAGTTTGCAGCAAGGCCTTGCAGGATTTGGCTGAGGCTTTGGCGATCTCGCACAGCTCTTTGGGGCTGGGATCAATTACAAGACCACAATCAGAATACAACATCGCGCGCGCGTTCTCGGGGGCGTCGGCAGGCGGGTACATCAGGAAAAAGCTCGACACCATTGCAGCATCAGGCGCCATGCCGATGACTTGAATGGCGGAGCGGACAATGTCGCCGGTGGTCAGTACAGCGCCGCCCACTGTGCCGGTGGCATGGCCCAGACGGACCAGCATAGCGGCATACACAACGGGGGCTTGAACGGCCTTCAGAGCCTTTTCTTCATCCACACCCTTATGTTTGCGCAGGGCGTGGTATTCAGCCGCAAAGGCAGGTGTCAGATCCGAGGTCAGCGGGTCATGGACCGCTACGCCATCGCTTTCGGATGCGCCTTGTTTTGCAAGCTCGTCACGGATCGCCTGAGCGTCTCCGACTAGAATAACGTTGGCCAATCCGGCCTGTTGAGCGGCCAGCGCCCCCGCGACAACGCGGGGATCACTGCCTTCACATAAAGAAACAATCGGTTGGGTGGACGGAGCGGATGCTTTCAGCACCTCTTGTGGCGATAAAGTCATTTGTTCCGTCCTCCCCAGGATCGATTATTATTGGCTGCGCATGTCGTCGCGGTTGATGCCCGCAACTTGCACTGGTGGTTTCATCGCGTCGCGACGGAAGGGTTCACCAAGCTCTTGGTTCAGCAGGATTTCGATAAAGGTTGTTTCTTTATCTTCCATCTGACGCTTAACCGCTTTGTTCAGCTCGTCGGTCAGCTCGTCCATGGTGGTGACGGCAACGCCGTGAACGCCACAGGCTTTTGCGATACCGGCATAAGACACTTCGGTGGACAGCTCGGTGCCAACAAAGTTGTCTTTGAACCACAGAGTGGTGTTCCGCTTTTCAGCACCCCACTGGTAGTTGCGGAAGATAACCATGGTGATTGGAGGCCAATCGTCACGGTTTACCGAAACCATTTCGTTCATCGAGATGCCGAACGCGCCGTCGCCAGCAAAGCCAACTACTGGAGTGTCTGGGCAGCCAACTTTTGCACCACAGATCGCAGGGAAACCGTAACCACAGGGGCCGAACAGGCCTGGTGCCAGGTATTTGCGGCCGTCTTCGAACGAAGGATAGGCGTTACCGATGGCGCAGTTGTTGCCGATGTCCGAAGAAATGATCGCTTCTTTGGGCAGGGCCGCTTGGATTGCGCGCCAAGCCATACGAGGCGACATTTTGCCAGGCTCACGGTCACGTGCGCGCTCGTTCCAGGTGGTGCCCGGATCGTCGTCTTCGTGGTCCATCGAGGTCAGAGTCTGAGCCCAGGTGGATTTCGCGTCGGCGATGGTGTTTTTACGTGCTTCGCGACCTTCGTCACCGGCAGTGTCGGACAGACGGGCCAAGATGCCTTGGGCAACTTTTTTGGCGTCGCCAACGATACCAACGGTTACTGGCTTGGTCAGACCGATGCGATCAGGGTTGATGTCAACCTGAATGATCTTCGCGTCGCGGGGCCAGTAGTCGATGCCGTAACCGGGCAGAGTCGAGAATGGGTTCAGACGGGTGCCCAGAGCCAGAACAACGTCTGCTTTGGCGATCAGTTCCATGCCTGCTTTGGAGCCGTTGTAGCCCAGAGGACCAGCAAACAGCGGGTGCGAGCCGGGGAACGCGTCGTTGTGCTGGTAGCCAACACAAACAGGTGCGGTCAGACGCTCAGCCAGTTCAGCAGAATCGCCGATCGCGCCGCCCAGAACAACGCCAGCGCCGTTCAGGATAACAGGGAATTTTGCCGAGGACAGCAGTTCAGCCGCTTTGGCAACCGCTTCGTCGCCACCTTGGGGACGTTCGAATTCAACGATCGCGGGCAGCTCGATGTCGATGACCTGTGTCCAGAAATCACGCGGGATGTTGATCTGGGCAGGCGCCGACGCGCGCTTGGCTTGCAGGATAACGCGGTTCAGCGTTTCGGCCATACGAGAGGGGTCGCGAACTTCTTCTTGGTAAGCAACCATGTCTTCCAGCAGAGCCATTTGCTCAACTTCTTGGAAGCCACCTTGGCCGATGGTTTTGTTCGCAGCCTGTGGCGTCACGATCAACAGCGGTGTGTGGTTCCAATATGCGGTTTTGATCGGTGTCACCAACGAGGTGATGCCGGGACCGTTTTGTGCAACCATCATCGACATTTTGCCGGTGGCGCGGGTGTAACCGTCGGCCATCATGCCGGCGTTGCATTCGTGCGCACAGTCAAAGAATTTGATGCCAGCGGCCGGGAACAGGTCCGAGATAGGCATCATGGCAGAACCGATAATGCCAAATGCATTGTCGATGCCGTGCATCTGAAGCACTTTGACGAAGGCTTCTTCCGTTGTCATTTTCATGGTGGCGGCTCCCTAGAAAGCGATATTTGGGCCAAGATTGGCCAATTGACTGGTTCCGTTTAGGCCTTGGTGGCGTCCCTCGTTAGGGCCAATTACCTTGGCGAGATAGGTCCAGATTTTTTGGATTTTCACAGATAAATGAGACGTATCGTCTCATTTATTGCATTTGGAGATCGCTTTTGCAATCAGTTCTACGCCGGCGTCAATTTTACTACGGGGAATAGAGGTATAGCCGAGGCGATAGTGGTTTTGTTTGCGTGTCGCGGGCGAAAAGAAGGGGGCGCCGGGTTCGAGAAATACGCTTTGGCTGCGTAAATTTTGTGAGACCACGTCCATGTCGGTGCCCTCGGGAGCCTCCATCCACAGCGAAGATCCGCCAAATTGGCCTGCGCCTGAAATTTTTAACCCGTGATGGGCGATCGCATCCTCGATGACCAACCGTCTACCGTGCAATGTTTTGGCGGTGCGGCGAATCTGTGTGTCGTAGTGGCCCAGCGACAGAAAATAGGCGACCGTGCGCTGCATGTGGCCGGGAGGATGGCGCAGCACGCTTGCGCGCAACGCACGGGCCTGCCGGATAAAAGATTCGGACCCAACAAGATAGCCAAGGCGCAGCCCCGGAAAAAGCGATTTTGAGAAGCTGCCGACGTAGATCACCCGGCCTTCTTGATCGAGCGATTTCAGCGCGGGGGAGGGCGCGTCCAGAAAGGACATTTCAAATTCGTAGTCATCTTCGACGATCACCGCGTTGATTTCGCGGGCGCGCGCCAGCAGAGCCTTGCGCCGCTCCATCGGCATATTGGCGGTTGTTGGGCTTTGATGGCTGGGCGAGGTAAAGATGACATCGGCGTCGTCGGAAATCGCTTCGGGAGGCAGGCCATCTTTGTCGACGGGGATGCCTTCGAACTGGCAGCGGGTGTTCACCAATTGGTCGCGCAGGGTGTAATAGGCCGGATCTTCCAGCACGGCTTTGCGACCGCGATTCAGTAGAATCTGAGTGGTGAGCCACAGCGCATTCTGGGCGCCAAGAGTGATCAGGATCTCTTCGGGACGCGCGATCACGCCCCGACGTGGCAGGGAATGGCGTGCGATGTATTCGACCAGCAGGGGGTCGTCGTTGTCATATTGATCATTGGCCAGGGCCGAGAAATCTTTGTGTCCTAAGGCGCGCAAAGCGCAAAGACGCCAGTTTGCGTGATCAAACAGCGAGGCATCCGCCTGCCCGTAGATGAACGGATATTTGTAGTCGCGCCAGTCTTGTGGTTTGCGCGGGGTATCACCGCCGGTGAATGTACGTGCAAGGGCGCGTGACCAGTCGACAGAATCATCGGATTTTTGCTGCGGTGCATAGGTTGGCGGCACCGGGGCATTGGCCGAGACGAAATAGCCAGATCGCCCTTTGGACGACAGATAATCACTGGCCAAGAGTTCGGTATAGGCCAGGGTCACCGTGATGCGACTGATGCCAAGATGCGTGGCGAGTTTGCGAGACGACGGCAGTTTTTCACCAATGCGAAAGCGGCCAGACAGAATGCCTTCGGCAATCATTTCCTGGATTTGCGCTTGCAGGGTGCCCTGTGCGTCAGAATTCAAAAAGAAGGTTTCGACGGATATTACCATAGATTGCACCATAGTTTGGACATAACCCCAGTGCAATCTGGACTTACATAATATTACGTTTTGAGGTCTGATTTTATATTTATTTTTTCGCGCTCCAAATTTGTCCATGGGATGTGGCCGGTCTTCGGGTGCCCCGTTGCGCCCCCATGTGCGTGCTCCCCTACGATAGAATCAAAAAAGCGCCCCGCAGTGCAGGGCGCTTTGATGTTGTGATGTAGGTGAGCGCGAGGCTTAGCCAAACACTTTGGTCAGGGCTTTGTCGACGGTCTCACAAATCAGATCGATGTCTGCTTCGTTCGAAATCAGCGCGGGGCTGAAGCACAGGGTGTTGTTATAGCCTGGGATGGACCGGTTGGTGACACCGATGATCACGCCCATGGCGCCACATTCCGCGACAACCTTTTGCGCGTCGGCTTCATCCGCAGGTTCGCGGGTTTCGCGGTCTTTGACCAGTTCAACGCCTTGGAACAGGCCTTTGCCGCGTACGTCGCCGATGACGGCATGCTTGTCCATCAACGCTGTGAAGTTCGCGTTCATGCGCTCGCCCATAGCCAGCGTGTTGTTCAGCAGCTCTTCGTCTTCGATGATGCGGATGTTTTCCAGCGCGGCCGCAGGACCAGCTGTGCAGCCGCCAAAGGTGGAGATGTCGCGGAAGTAGCTCAGCGGATCCGACGGATCTTCTTTGAACATGTTAAAGATTTCTTCGGTGGTCACAGCGCAGGCAATCGCCGCGTAACCCGAAGCCACACCTTTGGCCATGGTCACAAAGTCAGGCTTGATGCCGAAGTGCTGATAGCCAAACCATTTGCCGGTGCGGCCCAGACCGCAGACGACTTCGTCGATGTGCAGCAGGATGTTGTATTGCTTGCAGATTTCCTGAACGCGCTCCCAGTAACCTTCGGGAGCTTCGATCACGCCACCGCCCGCAGTGATGGGCTCGAGGCACAACAGTCCAACAGTTTCCGGACCTTCGCGCAGGATGACTTCTTCGATCTGGTTCGCCGCAGCAATGCCAAAGTCGCGGCCGGACAGGTGACCCAGACCCAGCTCGTCCTTACGGTATTCCATGCAGTGGGGAACTTTGACAAAGCCGGGCGCAAAGGGGCCGAACTGTGCGATACGCTGTTCTTGGCCGGTGGCCGACATCGCCGCCAGAGTGGAGCCGTGGTAGTCACGGTCGCGGAACAGGATCTTGTGCTTTTTGCCGTCGTATTTTTTGTGCGAGATCTGGCGCACCATCTTGAACACCTTCTCGTTGGCTTCAGAGCCAGAGTTGGTGTGATAAACGCGGCTCATGCCGGGCATTTTCGAGATCAGTTTCTCGGAAAACAGCGCGCCGGGGATCGAGCCTGCAGTGTTGGCAAAGTAGCACAGCTTGACCAGCTGATCGCGCACGGCTTCGGCGATGCTTTCGCGGCCATAGCCAACGTTGACGGTCCAAACGCCGCCGGACACAGCGTCAAGGTATTCCTTGCCGTTTTGGTCCCAAACGCGCATCCCCTTGCCCTCAACGATAATGCGGGGATCAGAGGTTTCCAGCGCTTTGTGCTGGAACAGGTGGTGCCACATGTGGGCCTTATCGGCCTCGACGACGTGGGTGAGATCGTTTTCTGTGAACGCGCCTTGCATGACAGGTCCTTTCGCGAGAGAGATTCTTTGGGCTACCGACGTGCCTACGCCGTACCGCTTCATAAAACTGTCAAAACGCATTAATAGATCTAAGGATAGGGCCAGCTTTGTGCGCGCATTAGGGCCAGTTCTGAGGAATCGTCAAAAGCGACGATTAGGAGCGATGTTGCTGGATGAAATCGCGCAGGTTCAGAAAAATAAGGGGTTTGACGGAGGCGAAGCGGGCAATTTGTTACGCTATTTCCGTTGGCTGCGTGCCTGATGCACCATCTCTGGGCTCCGGTGCCGCCGTTTACGGTATCGCTGAGCGTAAAAGGGAGCGGATTGCGTGGCGCGGAGGTGTTTACGTTTCAGAGAGATCAGAACTTTAACAGCAGTTGGAGCCTAAAATTTTGGCATTCGCAGCGATGCAGGGGTAGTACGCGACGAGGGAGGCCGATGGCCTTAACTGTTATGAAGATTTCTGGTGAATTTGGTGGTAGCGGAGGTCCGTCCTGGTCACAGACCCCACCTTGTAAGTCTCTGTAGTTTTGTAGTTTCGCATCCCCGGTCGTGATCAAAGGGGGGTGTTTCCTTTTGGGGGGATCATTCGTCCCTCACATTTTGCGTTTTCCTTGATCACCAACAACATGGGCATCGGTGGAATGACACCCGCTATGAAACTAAAAACAGCCGCGTGAGTTCTACGGCTGAGCCCCATTAAAAATGGGGGGATTACCCGTACATTAGTATGCCCTTTGGAATGCCTTTTTGCCATATAAGCGCAGAAAACGAGGCTTCGACCTGAAAGTTGAAGCCCGCAACTGTTCGTTGCAGGCTTGCTAAGTTGTTTTGAATGGGTCTGGCTGAACGCTGCTTTAGAAAATGAAATCGCCTTGATCCAGATCGGCGATATCGATTCCGTACAAAGTCATCTCGTCTCCGTCGTTATCTACAATAATAACTCCGTCGCCGCCTTGCTGGATATGGTTTGCGATGAGGTCGTCATAATCGTCGATGCCATCGGCTTTTCGCAAGTCCACTTGATCGCGGCTCCCGAAATCTTGCACGAGGTCCAACCCAGATGAAAATATAAAGTCATCTGCGCCAGCATTTCCGACGAGTCTGTCGTTGCCAGCACCTCCGTCTAATTTATCGTTACCTCTGCCGCCTTTTAGGTAATCTGTACCACTTCCCCCCAAGAGTTTGTCGCGCCCGCTACCGCCCTTCAGCATGTCTCCGCCAGTTCCACCGACCAATTTGTCGCTGCCACTGTTGCCAAAGAGCTTGTCGCGCCCGCCACCGCCCTTCAGCACGTCTCCGCCAGTCCCACCGACCAATTTGTCGCTGCCACTGTTGCCAAAGAGCTTGTCGTTGCCCTCCTCTCCACGAAGAAGGTCACGACCTCCGGCGCCAGAAATGGTGTCGTTTCCCGCGCCGCCGTCAACTGAGTCGTTTCCAGTGCCCGCTTCGATCATGTTATCTGCGGTTGTTCCGTTGATCACATCGTCGCCAGTAGTACCTGTGATCAAGTCGCCATTTGGGTCGTCGGAATCAAAGATGGAGTTGAGAAAGGTGGTATCGTCGCTCAAAGTGTTGCTGCTCCATGCTGCGTAGAAGTCAGCTGCGGACACTCCTTCAAGGTCAATTGCCCCAACCAGGACTTGTTCATGAACATTCATGAATACGATTGCTTCGATATCGCCAGATGTCGGAAACCCATCTGAATTGAATTCCAGATTGTTGCCGAGGAAGACAAGTTTCCGATTCCAGCCGGTATTGTCGACCAGACCATCTGATGCTGAAGCGGCGTCATAGTAATTGATGGAAAGGCTTTGAGTGTAGGTTTGTCCCGCGATCACCCATGGATCGCTCGCGTTGGAACCGCCAAACTGGCTAATTAGGTTTTCTTTTGCAAAGCTAAAATCCCCGCCTTGCATTTCAGATAGCAATGTTTGACCGGGCAGGTTAGAGATATCACGCATAGAAGATCCACCTTGTAATCAATGGTTTGTGCGAATGTTCGCTTGTACGCGTATAGCGTGCGCCTGGATTTACTTATGAGTCGGGTTATCCATACCTTTGAAAGGTGCGGTGAGGGA
This sequence comes from uncultured Paracoccaceae bacterium, assembly GCA_947492585.1. Taxonomy (GTDB): domain Bacteria; phylum Pseudomonadota; class Alphaproteobacteria; order Rhodobacterales; family Rhodobacteraceae; genus Epibacterium. Next base: position 61,639 of record CANLND010000004.1, on the reverse strand, counting down.
AAGTAGTTCAAGTTAGAATGGAAGTCTTTGTTCAGTGTCCTCAACCTTCCCTTGTGCTATTGCTTGGGTAAGAGGAAGGGGTTTTATATATAGCTGGCCATCTTGTGTTTGATGACGATGCTGATCTGGCAATTACGGGGGATCATTCGTCCCTCACATTTTGCGTTTTCCTTGATCACCAACAACAGGGGCCAATTTACATTGTGTGCGATGACAAGTGGCAGCACAACGAGGAGAAAATTAGTTGAACAGAATTTCGAACCTCAGAACCGCGCGGGCTCTACTGAGCAGAGCGCTGGCCGAGCCACCCGTGAGGGCCTCAGAGGTTCTGAAGACTGCGTCCGTTTTCTGGTTGCGTACTTTGGCAATAAGCTCTGATGGATCTCACAAGCGCTAACAAAGCGATCATTGCAGATCTATAAAAAATCGCGGCATGGCGCTCAGCAATCGCGGAACTGTATCCCGACATGTGCGAAGGTGATCCCCCGAACGAAATCACCATCTATACTCATTCGGTCGGAGGCAAAAATATTGGCCTTTGGGAAATCACGGCACATGATCCGGACCGATACGAGCCGCAGCATGTCCTGTCTAAGATGCGCGGAAAAGTGAGCACCTTACCTGCATTTGGGAACGGAGCTGAAACTTTTGCGGACAACGGTAATATTCACTTTTTCTTGGAACTCCTCGAAACTCCACATTTTAGCAGCGCCCATGAGGAATGCAGTTCGAAGCGGAGAAAACTGGTGCGAAAAGGCCTTGTTCCTCTGAGATAAATCCAGAGGGATTTGTTGCGCAAAGAGCCTGAAGCGCGGACCTTCCCTGTCCCCGGAGGCACCTATCCTGTGGGTTCTGTGACCGGTATGCCGAGCGCGGTGTGGCCGTTAAGGACGGCTGCGCGGATCTGGAATTCGGCGACCTGACGCTCGAAATCGCGCGCCATGAGGCTATGCCCTAACAGTTTCACGCAGTGCCTCGTTGCTGTCGATGGCTTCCACGGTTTTTCAATCGCCTTGAAGTTCAGGATTGTTACTTCTTGTCGAAACATCTTGATACCTTGGTTTCCAGGCTGTTCGAGCGCTATTTCTTCTCGATTGCCTGACTTTTGGGGTTGTATTGGTATAAATGAAGCTTTTGTCGCTGTATCAGCTTCGCTGCCTGGCTCACATGTTCCGGCAAGACAAAAAACCACTCTTTGGGATGCACCTTCTTGCCAAAGCGATCCAGAATAAAGAGTTCCGCTGGGCGGGCGGCTTCGAAGAAACGATGCAGTAGGTTCTCGACCTTTTCTCTTGGAAGGTTCGCCAGTTGATAAGTGGCAACGACCTCTACAGGGGCCAGTAGGAAGGTCGGGTCGTTTTTTGCGTCGGCTACCCGTCGTTTCACGTCCTGGCTGGTTACTCCGATTTTGTGAAGAATATCGCGGTGCGGCCGGATGTTTGGATCATCGGATCGGGATTTTGCAACATAGATCGTTCCGGCAACGGCCAGCTGGTCAGCCTCCCATTCAGGATCAAGCGGCCCCAACCCGACTTTCTGAACGGAACGGGCCGTTTTGTCGTCGTTCAGCGCTTTGCGAAACGAAGAAACCATAGGGTCGCTTTCTGTGCCGTTGGACAACACGATGCGCAGCCGGTCTTCCTGGGAAAGTCCGCCGGAAGATTTGCGCATCCGTTCAACCACGAGGCACAAAAGCCCATTTCGGATGAAAACATCCCCAGCAACAGGTTCAATAATCGCCCATTTCTCAACGATCTTTGTTGTACGCTCACCCGCTTCCAAAGCGGCCTGAATTTTCGAAAACTTCGCCTCGAATTGGTCGAAATCGGAGCAGGGGAAGAACTCGGCCCGGTGGTCAGGCTGGTGCCTCTCAGCCGACGGGGTGACGTGACGGAGGTCCGAGAACTCCGCAGGCACTTCAAGATCATCATCCGCAAAAATGTCATCCAGACTGTCCGGGACATCATATTCTGCGGGTTCGTCACGCCAGTTCAGCTGTGCAGGCTCGGGTGCTGTCAAAAGGCCCAGCGTGTCCGCCTCCAGCATGTCCTGGGTCGGGGCTTGCCTCAATTTGTCCCAAATGGTTCCGAGGCGCATTTCTTCGTGGTCTTCGGCGTCGGAATCCGGCAGACGGCAGTGGTGTTCGAAAAACCGCGTAACGTCGCTGAGCACAGCTGTCCCGCCGTCAGATTTCGACACAGCCTGCTTCTGAGGGGCGACTTGTAGAAGGCCAAACTTGTCCGGCTCGGCGAAGATGTCATCAAGGGTGGGTCTTGGCATCACTGTACCCCTTCCCGCATACGTTTGGCTTTCTGCGTTTTGAGCCAAGCTAACGCCTCGGCCATCCGCTTTTCCAAAGCATCTGGCGCGTTCAGAGAGGGTTCACGCCCCTCTGCAGCCCGAAATGCCTTGATCCGTGGCCAAAGCGTTCGCGCTTCTTCCTCCGTCATGGCCACTCGGATTGCAACCATGGCGGACTGCACATGCTGCAACAGCTGCGCATCCAGTGATTTTGAAGCGACTTCGAACCGTTCGTGGAAGGCGTTCACGCTGTCGATAAGATCGACGTCAATCTCTCGCACGTTGATGAACTTCTTTACCATCTGGAGAAGCGTGTTCGGAGCGCTGTCTGTTTCCGCTTCGCCCTTGTCTTCAGTTCCCGTCTCGTTGCCTTCAAAAACCGCAGCGGCTTCTGCCATTCCATGCTCCACTTCCCGACGGGCAAGGGTTTGGATGTTCATGTGCGCTGCAAGATGCTGACGCGCGCTTTCGGTTTCTTCGTCGCTGAGGTCCGGATAGCGCGTTTCGATGATGTCGGTCAGAATCATCTGGGTGGCGACCTCTGGGGCCGTGTCAGGTGCCAGAACGCGCTTGTCCATGGCCTGACAGGCCGCGGCAAGAAGGTCCTGCATGTCCTGTTCGCAGATTTCCTTGGCGCGCTTAGTGGGCAGCTCAATCAAGCCCTTGATGCCGATCATGACGTTGCCTTGCCCATCGGTTTGCACGGGCTCTCGCACATCCCCGTCTTCGCGGCGGTAGAACTTGAAGTTCGGGGCCAGCACCTGCTCCATCAGCAGCGAGCCTGAGATCGCCTTGAGCATGTCGTTGACTGCGTCGGACACAACGCCGGTTTCTACCCCCGGTTCTGCTACCAGGTTGGTAAAGACTGCACGTGGCTTGCCTGGAGCGTCGCGTGTGGCCCGGCCGATGATCTGCACGATCTCGGTCAGTGATGACCGATACCCGATGGTCAGCGCATGTTCGCACCAGACCCAGTCAAACCCTTCCTTGGCCATGCCAAGCGCGATGATGATGTCCACCTTTGCGCGATCCGCCGCATCATCCCGCTTGCCATTCGCGCCTTTGATCTCGCGCGAAAGGGCCGTCTTGACGATGCTGCGCCCCGGTCCGTCATCCACGAGGTCGGCAATCTTCAGAATCCGCCTGTCCGGCAACTCAATCAGATCAAATCCGGTTTCCGGCTCCCGCCCGACGTGTTTGCCGAGGAAATCCATGATCTTCCCGACCTCGTTGTTCTTGTCATCGAACGCCTCAGACGAGCCACGGTGAGGAATGTGGATGATGGTCTTTTGCGCCGGATCCAGCACGCCTTCGAGGCCGTTGGTATAATTTCCCTTGTAGAACTGATAATTCACTCCAAGCGCCTTGAGGTGCTCATAGCCCTCCAGCTGTTCGTAGTAGCTGTAGGTGATCGTGGTGAACTTGGCCTCATCTTCCGGACGTAGAACCGGATCCGCGTCGCCACGGAAATAGCTGCCGGTCATCGCCATCAAGTGGCATTTCTCCCGCGCCACCAGGGCCCGCAAGATCACGCCCAGGCGGTTGTGATCCGACGCCGAGACATGATGGAATTCATCCACCGCGATGAAGCAATCGTCAAACGCCTCAATCCCCTGATCCTCGACCACCTTGTCATAGGCAAAGCGGAAGGTAGCATGGGTGCAGACCAGCACCTCTGCGTCCGAGGCCATGAACTCAACAAAGGCCTTCACCTTGCGGTCCTGGGCGTCATCCCCGGTCAGACAAAGGTTCCACTTATCCTCGACCTCCCAGTCCGCCTCGAACCCATAGCTGGTCAGATCCGTCGAGCGGAATGACCCGCCGATCGAGGTTTCTGGCACGCAGACGATGGTCTTTTCACGGGCCTGATGGCGCATCTTGTCGAGCGCGATGAACATCAGTGCACGGCTTTTCCCAGCCGCCGGAGGAGCTTTCAGCAGCAGAAATTGCGCCGCCCGCGCCGCATAGGCCCGCGCCTGCATTTCGCGCATGCCCATGGCGTTGGTCGAGGATTTTGAGCGCCCGTAGGTCACATTGAGCATCTGAGCCATCTATTTGCTCCTTTTGCCGCGTTTGGAATTCGCGGCCTGTTTTTCAATCTGTTTGATCTTGGCGGCATAGAGCTTGAAAAGATGCTCCAGCCTTTCGGTGTCATTGCGGAAGGGCCGACCGATATACATGGTCTCCAACAGCTCATCATTCTCCCGATGCACCGCGCGCAGGTCGTCGGGCATTTTGTCCGGATCATAGAGCTCGGCGATGGTCGCCGGGTAATGAGAATAGCGGCACTTTAGAATCTTGCGAGCCGAGGCATTGAGGGCTTCAAGCTCATCCTCTGAGAACTTCGGGACCGGGAAGGTATTCCAACCCAAGGTGTTGGAATATCGGTAGTCGGTTTTGATTTTACCGCAGACTGTGGCAATCCAGATCATGTGCATGCGCGACGAAAACAGGGCGAAAGTCCAGTCCGGAGCATCGTAGAGTGCCATTGCCGCATCTGAACAAATGACCTCTGAATCCAAGCGGGCCGCCGGAAGGTAATGCCTGTTTTCACCTGTGTGCCGAGGGATGATAAAAAGATGGTCTTTGGCTTCGAACACCTGCTTAAAACGATGGGAAAGCGGAAGAAGCTTTTCACGAACGTATGCATCAGGGCTTCCTTCGCGAAACTCTCTTACCTTTTCCACCCGTTCCGCGATTTCGGGAATCGAAAGCGCTTCGTTCAGGGTCTCGTTGGTGATCCAGAAGCAATAGCGCCGAAATCCCTTGGTGACCTCTTGTGACCCCATGAAGGGCCTCAGAAATCGTTCAATTCGTGGATCATTGGTGATCAAGTCAGCCTTCTCTGCCTCACTGACTATGAGATTGCCACCTTCAACAGGTTTGTTTCCGTAGTCCATGTTTGGAAGGTCGAACAGAGCCTGCCGAGTGCCTTGCACATAGACAATTGGCCCGCCAACAAGATACGAATTGATATTTGCCACCGCAGTTTCGATGGTGTCGACGATTAGCCTTTTGGCTTGCCTTTCCACATTTCGAATACCCACGATCGAGCAAATCACCGCAGCATTTGCAGATGCATTATTGCGCCATTTGAAATCTCTGTGCGCGAAGCCAATCTCCAGCTCCGAACCAAGGATGGTTGGCCAGAGTGCTGCCACGGAATAACCTTGGCAAATGGAATTGGTGGACACCAACGCAGCCTTAGCATCGCATCCGCGAATAAATCGTGACGCCTTGAAAAACCATGCTGCTACGAAATCGAAAGCTGCGAAGTTCTTCACGTGCTCCTTGAACACAAAGGCAAGATCAGCTTTTTGCTCTTTGTTCTGATATGTCGATCCGAGGAATGGCGGATTGCCCGCAATGAAGACCTCCTCTCCCTCTCCAGGAGGTGGACAGACCTCTTCCCAATCTACACGCAGAGCATTGTCACAAACGATATGGGCGCTCTCACGCAGCGGCAGGCTGGCCGGGCCCTGGCCAAAGACCTCTTTGAAAACCGCATTAGCCTGATATTCGGCGATGAACAGCGCCAGCTTGGCGGTCTCGGCCGCAAAATCGGTGATCTCGATCCCGTGGAAATTGGCGATCTTCACGGCCGAGAACATCTCTTTCGTGCTCTCCGCTGTCAGCTCCTCCAGCCGTTCCAGGATCCGCATCTCGCGTTCGCGTAGCTGACGGTAGGATACGACCAGGAAGTTGCCTGACCCACAGGCGGGGTCGAACACCCGGATCCCCTCGATCCGCGTCAGCACCCTGCGCAGGCCATTGGGCCGTTCCCAGACCTTGTCGATCTCACCATCGAGGTCATCCAGGAACAGCGGCCCGATCACCTTCATGATATTGGGCACCGAGGTGTAGTGCATCCCCAGCTCGCTGCGCTGTTTTGGATCAGCCACCGACTGGATCATGGAGCCAAAGATGTCCGGATTGATCTCGCGCCAATCCTCATCACAGGCATCGCGCAGATAGCGATAGGCGGTCACGTCAAAGACAGGCGCGTCGATGGATCCCGCGAATAGCCCGCCGTTCACATATTCCAGGTCACCCGCCCAGGCAGGAAGATCGCTGCGCTTGTCCTTGGGTTGGTTCATAGCGGTGAAGGAAGCGATAATCACCTCGCGTGCTTCCTCGCCCTTGTTGCCCGCATGGTTGAACAGGATCTGACTGAACTGGTTGTCGGGGAAGATGCCCACATCCTCGGCAAACATGCAGAAGATCAGCCGCATCATCAGCTGGTTCATCTCATGCCGACGTTCATCACTGGCCCAATCCGGGTTCTTGCGAACCAGTGCGTCATAAAGCTTGGCCAGTTTGGCGGTGACTTTGACGTCGATCGGGTTTTCTTCGGCTGCCTCATAGCGTTCCTTGCCCGCAGCAGGCAGGAAGAAGCCGAATTTGTCCCCGATCTCGTCAAAACGGCAATGCAAGGTCTCTCCGCTGACCCGTTGCTGGGCAGCCACCATTTCGCCATCGGTGGCAATCAGGATCGCCGGTTTGGCGGTGGCGGTCTTCTGGGAGTTTCGCAGGGCCTCCAGGGTAACATCGGCCAATCCGGCCATGGCTGGCGCAAAGTGGAACTTTTTGTTTACCAGGACACCACCAGGCTGATCCGACTTGTTGGTTGTGCCATTGCGCAGCTTGGCAATCGCCGCTTGGGCGACATCGGTGGCCTGGGCAAACTCGAAGGGAAATTCTTCAGCGCTGAACGGCTTGTCAGAGATCTGTTCAAGGGCTTCGAAGATCTCAGTGGGGTTCATGGAAATTCCGTTCGTGGTCGTTCTGAAATGGCATGGCCGTAATTGACTATGTGTGAAATTTCTATGGGCCGGTAGTGGCTTGCGCAACCTAATGTTGATCGCATTGGCCGAAATTCAGAAAACCGAAGCCAATTTATTTGCAATTTCGGCATAAAGTTTTGTTTCATCTCCCGTGAGCGGATTTGAGAAATATCCCAATTTACGTAATCACTTAGCTCTCTTCACTGAACTCGAAGAGAGCACTCAGAGACGTCCGAAGGATGAATTTAAAGACAGGGCGACAAGATTTCCACCATTCCTGGAGCCCCCCATGACGGCACATGTGCCGGGCGCAGCCCGTCCGCTTTCCACTGGCGACATCGTTTCTTTTCGCTTCCCCCATTCCGACCGATCTGGTCAAAAGGATCGCCCTTGTCTTGTCATCCATACCGATGATGAAACTGGCGAGGCTGTTCTGCACTACGAACATCGGTTTTCCCGAACAAGCGCACAGATTTTTCACTGACTGTTTCAAATCCAGCCGATCTGGCGGTGCTCAACCTGGTGAAGCCGACGAGGTTTCTATATGAACGGAGGGTTCGTGTATCGCATTCAGACCTACGATTTGCGCCGAATTCCATCGGCGACGTGATCATTGGGGCAGTTGGCCTCAGCATAAATTTCGTCGCGCCGATTTTCTAACATGGCTTCGACATCTTCTCCCTTTGTCGCTGCATTCAGTATTTGCAGACCTCGTTGCGTGATGTCTGCGGCGTTCAGCACTTGGTCGAAAACTTCGCCAGTTTCATCGCCCTCGAATTTCAGTACGTATGCGCCGAGGATACCATAGGCATCACCGAAATCGTCCCAAGATGTGTCATGGTTTTCAATGGCATCCTGTGCGTATTGAAGGAGCTATTCCGTGGTATTGTATGGGTTCAGCGCGCTTTCTTCGTAAAACGCGTAAGGCCCATCCGCTCTTGTACTTATGTAGGTCTTTGGGCTGTCGATCATTCGCACATGCTTATCCCGTTCAAAGCAGTAAAGTTATCGGGTGGTTGCTCACCCAGAAATGAAGTGGGTTCGTGTCGGGAAAGCGAAAAACTAATTTGCCGAATTTGATAGTTTCTCCAGCCCCAGAAAACCTCGATCCGCTGAGCGGGTGATTTTGGAATTTAACCGCGTTACAAAACGGTTGCGCTGATCGCCGTCAAAATCGTCCAGCAGCGCAAGAGCGGCGGCGCCGTAGATTATCAACCTTCGAGTCTCATTCTTACGCTTCTGTTTTCGTACCTTCGCCTGGAGATCCCGCAGGCGTTGCTGCGCCTGTTCAATTTGAGTTTCGAGGTTTGCCAATTTTCTGCTCCATTTTGCACTCATCGAACAGGAAATGGTTCCTGAATCTCGTTTCTGCTCCTGGGGATTGAAAGGGGCGTCCCCCGGCCGACGTCAGTGCGGCCCTCGCACACCCTGAAAAGGTGATGCGCGCAGTTACGCAAACTGAAGTTTGTCTGCGCGCCTGGCCGGCGGGGCTAAGGAGCGGAAGTCGGGTTCAGGCCCGACCTCCCATGGATGATACATCCAGCAAGTCGCCTCGAAGTCGTCGTCCATTCTCGCGCCGATGGCAGGTCCGCCGTCAAATCCGCCGCCTATACCGCCCGCACGTCCTACCGGGACGAGCGGCTGGGGCAGCGATTTCGAGCAGGCAAACTTGGCGGGCTTCTCTCGCATGAACTCATCAACTGGAGCGGCGATGCCGAAGCTCTCTGGAACGAGGCAGAGCGTGCAGAGACCCGGCGCAATGCCCGGGTCATCAGGGAGCTGCGCCCATCCCTGCCGACCGAGCTACCGCTCGCCGAACAGGTGAGGCTTGTTCGTGGAGTTTCACTGTGGCTGCGTGACGAATATGGTGTTGCCGTCCAGGCTGACATCCATGCGCCCCGATTTCTGGATCGGGATGAGGAACGGCGTCATAACGCCGGCAAGCTGGCCACGGATACCCAGGAATACCTGACAGCGCTTTTCGACCCGACTCGGACCAATCGAAATTTTCATGCACACATCCTGCTCACGACCCGAAAAGTTTGCGCGGAAACCGGCGCGTTCGGCGACAAGACCAGAATTCTGGATGACAAGAAGACCGGCCCCGAAGAAATCCTTCGCATTCGCCAGGAGTGGCAAAAACGGACCAATGCGGCGTTGAAACGGATCGGCTCACCGACACGGGTCGATCTTCGATCCTACGAAGATATGGCCAAAGCTGGGGATGCCCCGGCCGGTCTCATTCCTCAGGATCATCTTGGTCCTTGCCGGGCCGAAAGGTCGCGCCGTCTGGAAGAAGATGGAGGCGATACCAGCACGGCGGGGCAACGCAGGGCCGAAACCCAGGAGCACAATGATGATCTCTGGCGCACCTGGCTGCACTTGCGAGCCTTGCAGCGCGAACAGGACCGGCTGGAAGAATCTGCCCGGATTGCAACGGAGCGGGAAGCCGAAAGAAAGGAAAAAGCCGACGCTGAAAAACGTCGGCTTCAGGATGCAAGGACTGCTGCGGAAGCGGAGACCGTCGTCGAAACTTCCGCGCAGTTCGACAGCGTCAGGTCGGATTCGATGTGGGAGATGGCGATTTCTTCGGCGCAGACGGGAATGAAAGAGCCGTCTTGCGAGCCGCCGGATGAGTTTTCTGCAGAGGTCGATTTGGACGCTTACGACCCTCCGCCAGGGCGGCCGCAGCCGGAGCCGGTTTTGACACCGCAGGTTGTGCGGGTACGTCGTCGGGGGCATCGACATATGTGACCAATTTTTCTGCCTCAAGCCGGTCGAGGCAGTCGGTCAAATATGCGATCTCTTCCTCCAGCGCCTGAACTTTCTTCGCATGTTCGGCCTCCAGCATGGCAAAGTCGCGTTCGCGGAGAGCGAATTGCCGGACACTCTGTTCTGTCATTCGAGCGATCTGCCCCCGGACGATGGTCTCCACACTTGCTTCAAGTGCAGTTACCGCTTTGCTGATCTGTTCTTGTGTGTCGTCTGGCAGCGGGGTGTCTTGGAGCTGTTCTTCACCTTTCGTTGCAAGATGATCCTCCCAGACCCTGCGGATCCGCTTGTAATTGCCCTTGCCTTCAAAGGCCTTGTGAATGTCTGTGGCGGTGATCTCCCGGCCGAGATTTTTCTCCAACGTTTCACCGGTCTCGATGATCTTCGGGTCGGAATTGAGAGGGGGGCGAGGCATGACTTACTCCTGTTGTTGCCGTTTGCAGGAGGGACTTGGGTCCGTTTCCAAAAACGGAGAAACAAACTTTCAAACTTTTTTGCATAATCTTAAAATGCAAGTAATGTCAGTAAGTTAGTAGGTGTATTTGTTCGTTAGTAAAGTCGGAAAGTTTGTCAGTAAGTAAGTCAGATAAGTTTGTCTGAATGTCGCTGACAGACATTCGGATGCGTTGCTGCCTGGCCCTGGTTTCAGCCTGAAAACCAATTCAAGCCGATTTTTTCCGCGATGTCGGCGCGGGACGTAATTCCTTGGGATGAAGCATACAGATCCCAGCGAATTCGCCCCGCTCGACCAGATTTCAGACCTCTCTGCCGAGGAATATTTCCGCCTGTTGCACCCTGAAGGCTCCCGCGGGCGTGCGGCGGTTCTGTGCAAACAAGGCGGCGACGAAGTGGAGAACTTTTCGCTCGAACACGCAGGCATGATCATGCAGATGCCGCTGTTTCTCGATCAAACCAGCTTTCTGACCCTCAACCGTTTCTGGAAGGGGCGACAAGGCAGGCACCTCGCTGCGCTGAACTCGCTCTATGTAGATCTCGACTATTTCGACGCCCCGCAATGGTGTGGGAAATCACCGGACGAGGTGCAGGCGACATATTCCGCGCATCTGCTGGTTTCACGAATGCCACAGCCTTCCATCTTCATCCACACCGGCCGGGGCCTCGCTGCTATCTGGCTGATCGAGCAAACACCGGTTTCGGCGCTCCCGCGCTGGCAGGGGGCGATGAGTGCCCTGATCGAGTTCTCCACATCTTTTGGGGCGGATAAGGCCTGCAGCGATGCCACAAGGGTTTTCCGGATACCCGGAACCATCAATGAAAAGTCCGGCAAGGTGGTCCGTGTCTCAGGCGGCACCGGAAGACGATACGGCTTCGATGCCCTGGCAGATAACATCTTCAAAGCCAGTGGTAGACCGACCCGCGAGGAATTGGAGGAGCGTAAGAAGCAGAAGAAAGGGAAAAAGCGGCCCAGAGGCTTATCAGTGCCCAAGGGGCTGCCGCAGGCGAAGCGTTTCAAGCTGATCCTGGATGATCTGGAAATCTTTCGAAATGCCCACGGCGGCGTGATCCCGTCAGGCTTGCGGAACACCTGGCTGCATTTCCATGCGACTTGCCTCACGCACATTCCCGGCATCAGGGACATCGAAGAGGAAGTGCGGAAGATGGCCGCAAGTGCAACACCCGGGCTGAAGCCCGGGGAAGTCAATGCGATCGCCAGACAGGCAGAGAAGAAGGCCAGGCTCACCAGAACGGTGTTGGTCTGGGGTGACGGTCGATATCATTACAAAGGCGCGACGATCGCAGGTGGACTCGGCGTCACGCCTGAAATGGCGCGCCGTCTTGGCCTGCAGCAGGTCATCCCGGTTTTGGAAAGAAGGCGTCGTAAGGCGGAGGCGGAACGGCAGCGTCGCTCGGAGAATGGCGCTGTGTCCCGGGAGGAATACCTGGCAAAGAACAATGCCTCACGTGAAAAGCCCTGGGAAAAACTCGGCATCGGCCGAACCAAATATTACGAGCTGAAACGCGATGGAATGCTCCCTGTTCTGGCGGCAGCGTGATGCCGGACAGGTCCGTGCCCGTTTCAGGGGCGTAGCCAGCGGCCCTGGCCCCGCCAGGGGGAGAAAAGAGCGACCCCCACCTCCCCAACGGCATATGCCACGAGCAATCGGGACATGAAGCCTACGGCGGATAGCCCCGCGGCAACAGCGTCGGCACAGACATGTCCGGAGAAAACTCCGAGGACTTCCAGGATGGTCGGGCAAACCCTGATGGATCCTGCATTTCCGATCGCACCCTTTTGGCCGAGGGCGCGACCGGAAACGCAAGCTCCTCAGGGGCCGGGTAACAACGGTTCCTCGTTGCGAGAGTGTGGGTGCCCGGGTCGGCTGTGAATGGCCGGTCCGGGAATGCACAAGCCCAGCCGGGTCTTGAAGCCGCGCGCGTCCTGCGCTCGGCAACCGAGGAGAACGTGATGTTCGACCTGACTACCCCGCCCCATGGTGAATTGCAGGATTTCCTGCAATTCCACTCCGAAGCCCTGCAGAACGCCTCGCTCCTGCTCGGCGGCAAACCTGCGTTAAAGGCGAGCATCACGCTTATCGACGAAATCTGCAGCGCCCCGGTGCTCACTCGGCGCTTGCAACAGGACCTGGTGCAGCTCCATGAGTTGCTCTCGCTGGAGCATGTTCATGATCTCAGCCGACCAGAATCGGCGTATTTTGCGGATCTCGATCCCGCTGCACCTTACGTCGAGGACCTGTGCCTGCTGACCGAAGCACTCCAGGATGTCCTGCTCCGGCTCCACCATCGGCTGGATATCTCTCGCGCCGCCTGAGCGCACTCGTCGGTGGGCCTCTCCCTCCATCGGCGTCTTGAGAGGCTGCATGGTGTGGCCTCACCCACTGGAGGATCCAATATGGATATCGAAACCGAACGCGAGGTGCACGAGCTGACGCTGGCGGCAATCTACCATGGTCGCCTGCTTGCCGACGAATGGCAGGAAGCGGGGCTTGTGCCTCTGGGCACAACGAAACAACTCATTCAGGATCTGCTGCAGAAACTCCATGAGCGACGCGGATTGGAGGAATTGGATGAGGATCGCCTTCACCTGCTGGGTGAGCATATCAGAAAATTCACCAACCAGTATCGTGAAGGTCTGGGTGATCGAGCGCTGCAGCAGAATATCGAGACCGAGCAGATCTTTGACGCGAAAGCGATTGATCTCATCAATCTCGCATGGCGATGGCGGCAGCTGCGGGGCGCCAAGTGCGCGCTCGATGACAAGCTCGCTGCGATCGCTGAAACAAACAGGTTTATTGCAGGAGCTTAGCGCTAAAGTCGCCCAGTGCGTCTGAGACGTTCCCGCGCCTCGCTTTGGGGCACGGATTGCATGGATTGCCGCTTTCCAGCCGACGTTTCATACCGCGTTTCTGATTTTTTTGAAGAGACCGATCTCCCGCTCGCAAAAGTGAAAAGGCGAGCAGAAATGAGCATTCAAAAACCGTATCAAACCGATTTTTCGAATTCTGAAGAGATCCCCATGTCTTCCGCAGCAAAGTGCAACCCGGCGCCAGATTCCGGGTTGCTTGAATTTGTCCGGGATTTGGCCCGGGCAGCAGCACAACTGGATGCGAGGAGATCACTAACATGCAACGACGCGCAGCAATCTACGCCCGCTATTCGAGCACAATGCAATCAGACCGTTCCATTGAAGATCAAATGGATCTCTGCAGGGAATACATAGTCCGCGAAGGATTTCGTGAAGTTGCAGCCTTTGAAGACCGTGCTAGAACTTCTGAAACGCTTATCGGGCGCGTTGGTCTCGCAGGTTTTCTGGAGGCAGCGAGTTCTGGAGATTTCGATGCGCTGATCATTGAGTGTGTCGACCGAATTAGTCGGGATGCTGCAGACTTGCACAAAGTGCAAAAATTGCTGCGCTTTTCTGGTGTAGAGATCATTTCGGTCAGCGACGGTGTGCAGTCAGATCTGGACATCGCCGTTCGCGGCCTCACGGGGACCATTTTCATGAAGGACCTGCGCGAAAAGGTGCATCGCGGCATGTCTGGGAATATTTCCGAGGGACTCAGCGCAGGCGGAAAGGCCTATGGCTATACGCCGGTGCCAGGGCGGGCAGGAGAACTGCAGGTCACGACGCATGAAGCGGATGTTATTCGGCAGATCTATGAAGCCTATGCCGAAGGCGTGTCTCCTCGGGATATTGCGCATGATTTGAACGCACGAGGTGTGCTTCCGCCGCGCGGTGCAAAGTGGAATGCGTCAACGCTGAATGGTAATGGCAAGCGTGGTTACGGGATCCTTAGAAACGCTCTGTACGCAGGCGTTCTGGTGTGGGATCGTGTGAAGATGATGCGCCACCCGGAGACGGGTAAGCGCATTAGCCGTGAAAAACCTCAGGAGTCATGGAAGTACTCGGATGTTCCGCATCTGCGCATTGTTGATGAAGCGCTCTGGGACACGGTGCAGGCGCGCCTTGCAAAGCAGTCGCAGGCGAAACGTTCGGGGAAATCAACCCGGCGACCCGCGCGCCCATTTTCGGGCCTGCTAAAATGTGGTTGCTGTGGCGGCGGAATGTCCATTCATGACCGAAAGGGCAGTGCCATTCGGATCCGGTGCTCGACGGCCGCGGAAAGCGGCTCCTGTTCCAACACTAAGAAAGTGCGCCTCGACAAGATTGAGGCGGAGCTGTTTGCCAGTCTCCGCGGCGTTCTTTCGAACGCCAGCTACGTCGAGGCCTTTATTGAGGTTTACAATGCTGAGCGTCGCAGGCTGAGTGCAAGCGGACAGCCTGATCGAACGAAACTGGAGCGTCAGCTTAAAGAAGCGAGCAGTCTCTTTGAGACACGCTTGGGCCTTTTTGAAAAAGGAATCCTTTCTGGCGAGGAGGGAGAGGTTCTGCTCGTTTCGGCCAAGGAAGACGCTGAAGAGGCCAAATGCGCACTAATGGCGCTGGATGAGCAGGAGCAGCAGGTGAGGTTCGATCCTGCCTCCCCCGCAACCTATGCCGCTGCGTTGAATGACATGTTTTCGTCGATGCAGGAGAATGATGGTCAGCCAGACCCTAAAACGCGCGATGTCGTGCGCGATCTGATCGCGGAGATTGTTGTATCACCAGCAGAAGAAGACGGTGTTCCCGTCGAAGTTAGAGGGCGCTTGAGCGCACTGATCTTCGACCATTCCAAAAACTTGGGGGGTTTGGTGGTAGCGGAGGAGGGACTTGAACCCCCGACACGCGGATTATGATTCCGCTGCTCTAACCAGCTGAGCTACTCCGCCACACTGTGTGGAGGCGATTTACGGCTTCCGCGCTGTAGGGTCAAGCCGGAAATGCAAAGAAAATGTGTTTTGAGTGCGTTTTCTTGCGGAGATAGAGAAGTCCACATGTTATCAACAGGTTCAGTGCAGTTGTAAAAAATGCCGCATCCTGTTCAGGACGCGGCATTTTAAATTTCCAGCACCTGATGCACCTTATCGTGCGACAGGTGGCACCATGCCAACGATGTCATAGGTCTTGCGCAGGATCGGAGTGGTGATTTCGCGGGCGCGTTCAGAACCACGGGTCAAAATCTTGTCAATCTCGTCTTGGTTTTCCATCAGACGCGACATTTCCGTGGTGATCGGGGACATCTTGGCCACTGCCAGTTCAGCCAGCATTGGTTTGAACTCCGAGAACTGTTTGCCACCGACATCTGCCAGAACCTGATCCACTGACTGGCCATTCAGGGCTGCGTAGATGTTGACCAGATTGCGCGCCTCGGGGCGCTCTTCCAGGCCTTTGGCCTCAGAGGGTAGCGCGTCGGGGTCTGTTTTGGCCTTGCGGATTTTTTTGGCGATGGTGTCTGCATCATCCGTCAGGTTGATGCGGCTGGCATCTGAAACGTCTGATTTGGACATTTTTTTGGATCCATCGCGCAAGGACATCACGCGGGTGCCGGCCCCTTCGATGACGGGTTCGGGGATGGGGAAGAAATCAACACCGTAGTCGTGGTTGAACTTGGTCGCGATGTCACGTGCCAGTTCCAGATGTTGTTTCTGGTCCTCGCCCACGGGCACATGGGTGGCGTGATAGGTCAGAATGTCCGCCGCCATCAACGCGGGATAAGCAAACAGACCCAACGAGGCGTTTTGTGCGTTCTTACCTGCCTTGTCCTTCCATTGTGTCATCCGCTGCATCCAGCCCATACGGGCGACGCAGTTGAAGATCCACGCCAGTTGCGCGTGCTCAGGCACCTGAGACTGGTTGATCAGGATCGATTTTTCGGGATCAAGGCCTGCTGCAATAAAGCCCGCGCACAGCTCACGCGTCGATTTTTGCAGATCCTTGGGATCCTGCCAGACGGTGATCGCATGCAGGTCCACCATGCAGTAGATGCTTTCGACATCTTTGGCTTGCCAGTCCACAAATCGCTTCAAGGCGCCCAGGTAGTTGCCCAGGTGCAGGTTGCCCGAAGGCTGGATGCCCGAAAAAACGCGGGGGGTGAAGCTGGTTTCGCTCATGCCTTGAAATCTCCCGTCTGGATAAATGCACTCCAGTCGCTTACCCATGGCGCATCGCATCGTCAACCATGGGGGCGTCAGTGTCTTCTAAGGGTGCAGATCAAGGAGCAGAACCATGAGTGAAACCGAGCCGCAATCCCCGTTCAATTCGCTACCACCCGTGGTGGTGGCCTTGGCGCTGTTTTTGATTGGGATCGAATGTGTTCTTGGGCTTGGCGCGCGTGGCATTGTCGGCGGCCCCGAGGCGATTGGCTGGCGATTGGACGCACAACAGACCTACAGTTTTAGCCCTGAAATCTTTTGGTGGATGTGGGACACTGGCCAATGGCCCAGCGAACACCTGATGCGCACAGTGACCTATATGTTTGTGCATGGCAGTTTCACCCAAGCCATTTTTGTCTGCGTGTTTCTGCTGGCTTTGGGAAAAATGGTCGCAGAACTGTTTGGTGAGCTGGCGATGTTGGTGATCTTTGTTCTGTCGGGCGTGTCGGGCGCGGTGGTTTATGCGCTGGTCGTTGGTGGGCAATATCCGCTGATTGGTGGGTTCCCGGCGGTCTATGGTTTGATTGGGGCCTATACGTTTGTGTTGTGGACATCCCTCGCGCAGATCGGTGAACAGCAGTCGCGGGCGTTTTCGCTGATTGCCATGTTGATGGGGATCCAGCTGTTGTTTGGGCTGATTTTTGGTGGTCGTCCTGATTGGGTCGCGGATTTGGGGGGCTTTGCCACCGGGTTTGGTCTGTCGTTTTTCCTGGTGCCGGGCGGTTGGGCGCGCATCCGGTCACGCATTCGGCGCGACTAGTCTTGGGCGGGCGGCGCGCGGCTGGCAGCTGCCCCGGTGGTATATCAACATGATGATAAAGAGCGCCGCGCAACCGCTGGCGCTCTTTTTATTGTTTAGCGCGCGCGGCGCATTGACGATTTCAGATCGCCCAGACGCACGGCACCGATTGCTTGTGCCACGCTGAAATAGACAATCGCGCCAAGGAAGATCAGCAACAAAAGGGCCAGATAACGCCAGCTGTCGGTGTAGAACCACGGTTCGAACGTCTGAAAGACTGCAAAGACCGCACCGCCCATAATCGCCGAGGCAGCTGTGATGCGCAGGCTGCGCGACCAAAAACGTTGATCAAACCGGGCGACGTCACCCATTTTCAGGGAGCCTAACCATAGCAGAGCCACCATTGCCCAACCTGCCGCGGTGGCGGCAATGGCGGGGGATATCCAGCCCAGCATCGGCTTCAGCCCCAGCGCAAGGCCTGCGTTAATCACCATGGCCACCAGCGCAAAGCGAAATGGGCTGCGGGTGTCTTCGCGGGCGAAATACAAGGGTTGCAGCACTTTTTGCAGCACAAAGGCAGGCAGACCGACGCCGTAGATGGCCACCGCCAGTGCAATGGCCTGCGTATCGGTGGCTGTGGTTGCGCCGCGTTCATACAGCACCGAGACCAGCGGCAGCGGAATGGCGATAAAGGCTGCGGTTGAGGGGAGGGTGAACAGCAGAGAAAACTCGCCTGCACGGGAATAGGCATTGCGCGCGCCTGTCGTGTCATCGGCGCGCAGGCGGCGGGACAGATCCGGCAACAGGACGATGCCAATGGCAATGCCGATCACTCCAAGGGGCAGCTGATATAGGCGGTCTGCGACAAACAGCCAACTGACCGCGCCCGCAATGTCAGAGGCCGCCAATTGTCCCACCACAAGGTTGATCTGGGTGACGCCCATAGCCAATGCCGCAGGCAGGGCGACACGCAGCAATTTTCCCATTTCGGGGCTGGGACGGGGCAGGCCGGGGCGCAATCGAATGCCCGCACGATCAGCGGCAATCCAGACCAGCGCCAGCTGTGCCACACCCGCCACGGGGATAGTCCAGATCAACCAGTCGATCACCGCACCGCCGAGCATCGCTCCGGCAACCATGGCGACGCAGGTGAAAATGTTTAGCAATACCGGCGCGGCGGCGGCGGCGGCGAAACGGCCGGTGGCGTTTAAAACACCGGAAAACAGCGCCGCCAATGACATGCACAGAATATAGGGAAAGGCGATTTTCCCATACCCCACCGCCATGTCAAAGCGCGCATCACCCGCAAACCCACTGGCGGTGATCCAGACCAATGCAGGCATGAAAATCATGCCAAGCGCCACCAGAACAAGGACCGAAGCCGCCAGCCAGTTGAACGCATCCTGGGCAAAGCCCTGCGGGTTGTCGCCACTCTCTAACCGTTTGGCAAAGGCAGGCACAAAGGCCGCATTAAACGCGCCTTCGGCAAAGAAACGGCGAAACATATTGGGGAGGCGGAAGGCCGCCACAAAGGCATCCATCAAAGGGCCGGGGCCGATGTAGGCCGTGATCAGGATTTCACGCAGAAACCCCAGCACGCGACTGGCGAGCGTCCAAAATCCGACGGTCATAAAGCCGGACATCAATTTTATTGGTTTCATGTCTGGGCTCGTTTTACGCCAGCCGAGAGGGCTTCGCGCAGTTTCTTTTCCAAGGTGCGTTGTTTGGACTCTGAGTAGTATTTCAGCCCAAACATGTCCTTTACATAGAAGGTATCGACCACTTGTTCGCCATAGGTCACGATCACAGCATTGGCGACATAGACGTTCAAATCGGCCAATGTGCGGGCCAGATCATACAACAGTCCGGGGCGATCCCGGGTATCGACCTCGATGATGGTGTAGATTTCGGACCCATCATTATCAAAGGTGATATGGGTCGGCACTTTAAAGGCGCGTTCGCGTTTTTTGATCTTGTCGCGGGATTTCAGCGCATCGCGTGCGATCACTTCACCTTTGAGCGTTTTGTCGATCATTTGGCTGAGACGCGGCAGGCGGGCCACTTCAAAGGGGTGTCCGTCGGCATCCTGAATCCAGAAGGCGTCGGTGACGTAGCCGTCTTTTGTCGTGTAAGAACGCGCATCGACGACATTCGCCCCAACCAGAGCAAGCGCCCCGGCCACGCGGGCAAAAATGCCGGGGTGATCTGGCATGGCAAAACAGGCACGGGTTGCGTCCCGGTCTTCATCTGGATGCAAACGGATTTGCACGGTGCCCTCGTCTTTGCGGGCGTCCAGCTCGCGCAGCATTTGTGCAAAATCCACATGGGCCGAGACCTGCAACCCCTGCCAATAGGGGGCGTAGTGGCGCGCGGTTTCGCGCTTCAACTCAGCTTTGGACCAGCTGGGCAGCGCGGCTCGCAGGTGCTTTTTCGCTTCGGTGCCTCGATGTTCTCGGTTCAAGGCTTCCATGCCATTTTCCAGCGCGGCGCGTGTCTGCGCATAGAGATTGCGCAGCAGCGTAGCCTTCCAATTGTTCCAGGTGTCCGGGCCAACGCCACGAATGTCACAAACTGTCAGCAACAGTAGCAGATCCAGGCGCTTCACTGTTTGCACCGCTTTGGCAAAGTCACGCACGGTGCGTGGATCAGAGATGTCGCGTTTTTGCGCCATGTCCGACATCAGCAGGTGATAGCGGACCAACCATTCTACGGTTTCGCTGTCGGCTTTGTTTAGGCCCAAACGCGGCGCCACTTTGCGCGCGATCTTGGCGCCTAGGATCGAATGATCCTGCTCGCGGCCTTTGCCGATATCATGCAGCAGCATGGCCACCATCAGCACCTTGCGGTTCAGGCCTTTGCGCAGAATTTCTGAGGACAGCGGGAGCTCGTCCTCCAGATCACCGCGTTCGATGTGATCAAAGTTTGCGATGACCTGAATGGTGTGTTCGTCCACGGTGTAGGAGTGATACATATTGAACTGCATCATCGCTACAATGGGCTGAAATTCGGGCACAAACGCAGACAGCACGCCAAGTTCGTTCATCCGGCGCAGAGCGCGTTCAGGGTTGCCGTGTTTGACCAAAAGATCCAGGAAAATGCGCTGCGCTTCGCGGTTGTTGCGCATGTTATCGTTGATCAGATGCAGGTGTGCGGTGATCATCCGCATTGCATCGGCATGGATCAGCATCCCAGTGCGCAAGGCTTCTTCGAAGATCCGCAGCAGGTTTAGATAGTCGGCGAAAAAGCTTTCTTCATCGCTGATATGCAGGCGATTGTGGACAACCTTATAGCCCGGTTTTACCTGTTTCTTGCGGCGGAAAATACGCTGCAGCAGGGGGTCCGCCTTTTGTTGGCTTTCTTCCAGTTTGGTCAACAAAATGCGGGTGACATCGCCAACGCGTGTCGCATGGCGGAAATAGTCCTGCATGAACAGTTCTACGCCACGCCGCCCGGCTGTATTTCGATACCCCAACCGATTGGCCACTTCGACCTGTAGATCAAAGCTGAGCTGCTCCGTGGCGCGGCCTGCTACCAGATGCAGATGCCCCCGCACGGCCCAAAGAAAATTTTCGGCCTTGGCAAAAAATTCAAACTCTTCCGGGCGAAAAATGCCGAGATCGACCAATTCGGCAACGGTGGTGACACGATACAGATATTTGGCGATCCAAAACAACGATTGCAAATCACGCAATCCGCCTTTGCCCTCTTTGACGTTGGGTTCCACCATGTATCGCTGGCCGTGCTTTTCATGGCGGATTTCACGTTCGGACAGTTTGGCGTCAACAAACTCGCGGGCGTTCTGGCTGAACAGTTCAGCGTTCAGGCGTTCCTCTAACTCTTGGGCCAAAGGCGCGTCTCCGCCCAGAAAACGATGCTCCAGCATGGCCGTGCAGATGGTGTAGTCTTCGGCGCCCAGACGAATGCAATCTTTGATGGTGCGGCTCGAGTGCCCAACCTTGAGCCGCAGATCCCACAGGATATACAGCATTGTTTCGATCACGCTCTCGGCCCAAGCCGTGATTTTGTAAGGCGTGAGAAACAGCAGGTCGACGTCGGAAAACGGTGCCATTTCACCGCGGCCATAGCCGCCCACAGCCATCACCGCAATGCGCTCACCGCGGGTGGGATTGGACAGCGGATGGATCAGTTCTTGGGCGGTGAACAGAGCAACGGTGAGTATCCCGTCGGTTAGAAAACTGTAGGACCGAGTGAGGGCCTGTGCTTCCCACGGGGTTTTAGCAAAGGCCTCAGCAATTGCACCGCGGCCGTTTGTATTGGCACTGCGGAGCAACTGGACAACTGCGCTGCGCAGGTCTGGTCCGGCCTTGTCTTGTGCTAGGACACGAATGTCAGCCTGTAACGTCGGAACATCAATAATCAGTTCAGGCGCCAGCAGAAGCGACGCCTGAGTTTTGGGAATTTGGACTGAGGTTTGCGGCCGCAGATCAGAAGCCGACTCCGGCAAAGCTGGTGGGGGCAGGGTCAAGGATCACAACTTTCTTGTCTTGGATTGTGGCAACCGCAAGCCCGCGGTCATTGGTGCCATCTGGACGCAGGCGGAAGACCCCGCCAGTGCCCTGAAAACCTGCGCCCTGCGTGAGTGCCGCACCGGTCAGCGCTTCGGAATTGCCAGCCGCGACCAGCGCACCGATGGCTGCGATACCATCATAGGCCAGCCCGCCAATGGGCAGTGGGGCGTCGCCATACGTTGCGGTGTAGCGTTGGCGGAATTGCTGGCCTTTTATCGGATCAGGCAGCGCAAACCAGCCGCCTTGTACGCCGGGCAACGCCAGTGTCTGCTGGGGAATGTCCCACCGGGTCAGGCCGATGTATTGGTATTGTGACGGGCGCACGCCTGCTTCGGGCAACAGCTGCGTCAACAGCGGCAGCGCGCCCGCGGTTGTGGCTGTCATGAACACCGCATTCGCGCCTTTGCCTGCGGCGTTGCGGATCACTGGGATTGCGTTGATCACGCCCTGTTGCGACAGTTGATAGCTGACCGATCCTGCGACGGAGGCGCCAGAGCGTGACGCCGCGCGGTTGATCGCATCCCGACCTGCCAAACCTGCCGCATCATCACCGCTGACCACCAAGAGTTTGGATTTGCCTTGCGCTGCGGCGAATTTGGTCAACCGCCGGGCGGTGTTGTCAAAGGTTGGCCCCAGAATGTAGACATTGCCGCCTGCAATGGCTGTATTGTTGGAAAAGGCCAGCACGTTCACACCGCGCTGCGCAGCGGCTAAACCTGCAGCATTGGCAGCTTCGGCATACACGGGGCCAAGAATAATGCGGGCGCCATCATTTACCGCTTGCGTCGCCGCCGAGGCGGCAGTGGCGGGCACGCCAGCGGTATCATAAACGCGCAGGTCGATTTGCACGCCCTGTAGATCGGCCATCGCCATACGCGCGGCGTTTTCAAGGTTTTGTGCCATGATCGCATCGCCCTGTTTGGACGAGCCTCGCGGCACCAACAGCGCAACCGGAACCGGCTTTGAGGTGTTGATCGTGGGGCCGGTCGACAGGGAAACAGGTTCACAGGCGACGAGGGCAAGCGAGGAAATCGCGACCGCTGCGGCACATGCGGCCTTGCGGGCGTTTCTGAAAACAGCAAACATAATGACTTGATGCTCCATAATCCGACGCGCTGCGCCGTGTTGGGTTCAAAGCAGGATAATAAACGACCGACAAGGCGGGTCCAGAGTTGAATCACAAGAACATCCGTTTGCAGCCAGGTTTATATTTTGTTGCAACGCCCATCGGCACCGCGCGTGACATCACACTGCGGGCGCTCGACATTTTTGCCGCCGCCGATCTGATCGCGGCAGAGGACACGCGATCTTTGCGTAAGTTATTGGAAATTCACGGTGTTCCGTTGAATGGTCGGCAGGTGGTCGCCTACCATGATCACAGTGGAGAAGGCATTCGTAACCGTTTGATGGAGGCCATCGCCCAAGGGAAATCCGTGGCTTATGCCTCTGAGGCGGGAATGCCACTTATTGCCGATCCGGGCTATGATCTGAGCCGCGCCGCCGCTGAAGCGGGTCATTTGGTGACCGCAGCGCCCGGTGCCACGGCAGCTGTGACCGCGTTGACGCTGGCGGGATTGCCCACGGATGCGTTCTTTTTTGCGGGCTTTTTGCCCAATGCCACCGGTGCGCGGCGCAAACGGCTGGAAGAATTGCGCGAAATTCCGGGCACGTTGGCGTTTTATGAATCCCCCAAACGGGTGACCGCATCGGTCAAAGACATGCTGGCGGTTTTGGGAGACCGTCCGGCGGCCCTATGTCGTGAGTTGACCAAAAAGTTTGAAGAGATCCGGCGTTTGCCCCTGTCTGAATTGGCGCAAAGCCTAGACGACAAACCGGTGAAGGGGGAAATAGTTCTGCTGATTGATCGCGCCCGAGCACCTGAAGTCAGTGCTGCAGATTTGGAAAGTGATCTGCGGGCGGCGTTGAAGGACAATTCAGTGAAGGATGCAGCCGACGTTGTGGCGAAACTGCATGGGTTGCCGCGCCGCAAAATCTATCAAATGGCGCTGGATATGGCCAAGGCCGAGGACTGATCATGGCGCAGCCGCCCCGGTACACAAAAGGCCAGATGGCCTATCACGCCGGGGCGGCGGCCGAACACAGCGTGCTGCGCCATTATCAGGCGCTGGGCTACAGGGCGGTTGCGGAACGTTGGAAATCTGCGGCTGGTGAGATTGATCTGATCCTGCAAAAAGACACACAACTGGTGTTTGTCGAAGTCAAACATAGCCGCAGTTTTGCGACGGCTGCGGCGCGTTTGTCGCCGCGTCAGGTGGCGCGAATTTATGCCAGCGCCGAGGCGTTTCTGGCCACAACGTCGCGGGGTGCGCTGAGCGAGACGCGCTTTGATGTGGCCCTTGTCGATGGGCAGGGACGGATTGAAATACTTGAAAACGCAATTGGTCTAGGCTGACCCCATTGAAAGTGTTCCCCCTGTGGGCCACATAGCCTTGGACTTAGTCTGACAGCACGACAAAGGACCTGTGCCATGAAAATAGCCTTTCAGATGGACCCGATCATGGGTGTTGATATCAATGCTGACAGCAGCTTTCGTCTGGCGGAAGAGGCGCAGGCGCGTGGGCATGAGCTGTTTTATTACGCTCCAGATCAGCTGGCCTATCAGGAGGGGCGCATCACCGCGCGCGGCCATGATATGACCGTGCAGCGGGTCGCAGATGCGCCTGCGGTTCTGGGCGCCGCACGTGAGGTGGATCTGGCGGATTTTGATGTGATCTGGCTGCGTCAGGATCCTCCGTTTGACATGCACTACATCACATCGACCCATCTATTGGACCGTCTGAAAGGTCAGGCGCTGGTGGTGAATGATCCGTTCTGGGTGCGTAACTATCCTGAAAAACTGCTGGTTTTGGATTTCCCGGATCTAACGCCACCCACCGCGATTGCCCGCGATTTGACAACGATCAAGGCGTTCAAGGAAAAGCACGGCGATATTATTCTGAAGCCGTTGTATGGCAACGGCGGTGCAGGGGTGTTCCGGCTGGACGCCAACGATCGCAATCTGACGTCACTGCATGAGCTGTTCACAGGCTTTAGCCGTGAGCCACTGATTGTGCAGAAATTCTTGCCGGATGTCAGTAATGGCGACAAGCGGGTTATTTTGGTTGATGGCGAACCAGTTGGTGCCATCAACCGTGTGCCCGCGGCAGGAGAGACCCGGTCCAACATGCACGTCGGCGGGCGCCCTGAGAAAATTGGATTAACCGAACGCGATCTTGAGATTTGTGCCGCCATCGGTCCGTTGTTGCGGGAAAAGGGGCAGGTGTTTGTTGGGATCGATGTGATTGGTGACTATCTGACCGAAATCAATGTGACCTCTCCGACGGGTATTCAGGAGTTGGAACGGTTTGACGGCATTAACATTGCGGAAAAGGTCTGGCAGGCGATCGAAGCCAAACTGTGATGCGGAAAATAAGGGGCTCTGCCCCTCTGCGCGCCCATTGGGGCGCGCCTTCACCCCGGGGTATTTCCAGCCAAAAAGAAGCATCTGTTGCCACGTTTCTAGCGTGGTGAGTCTGTGGGCATGAGGCGAAAGCTGATGGCTTCGGCGAGGTGGGAGCGTTCAACGTTTTCAGACTGGGCGAGATCCGCAATCGTGCGGGCGAGACGCAGGACCCGATGATAGCCGCGGGCTGTGAGGCCAAAACGATCTGCCGCCTTTTGCAACAGGGCGCGCCCGTCGGCACAGGGCGTGGCGATCGCATCCAGTACAGCGCCTTCGGCGTCCGCGTTTTGGGTGCAGTTTGCAATTTTTGCATACCGTTCGGACTGGAGCGCGCGGGCCTGTGCCACGCGCGCGGCGACCTCGGCTGAGCCTTCGTTGCTGGGGGGGAGATCCAGATCGGAGAAGGGGACTGGCGGTACATCAATGCGCAGATCAAACCGATCCATCAACGGACCAGAGATGCGGCCGAGATAATCGGCGCCGCATTTTGGCACCCTGGCGCAGGCCCGGGCGGGGTCGCTGAGGTATCCGCATTTACAGGGGTTTGCGGCGGCCAGAAGCAAAAAACGGCAGGGGTATTTCACGTGGGCATTGGCGCGGGCCACCATGACCTCGCCGGTTTCCATTGGCTGGCGCAGGGTTTCCAGCACCGGGCGGCTAAATTCGGGCAATTCATCTAGAAACAGCACGCCATTGTGGGCCAGACTGATTTCGCCCGGCTGGGCCCGCCGTCCGCCCCCTACGATGGCCGCCATTGAGGCCGTGTGATGGGGTTCACGAAACGGGCGGTGGCGGTGAATGCCGCCTTGGGTCAGCAGGCCACAGAGCGACTGGATCATCGAGGTGTCTAAGGCTTCGGCGGGAGACAAAGGGGGGAGGAGTGAGGCCATGCGCGCGGCCAACATGGATTTTCCTGATCCCGGCGTGCCGATCATCAACATATGGTGGCGCCCGGCGGCGGCAATTTCCATCGCGCGTTTGGCGCGTTCCTGCCCTTTGACATCACGCAGGTCTTTATGGTTGCTGTCGGTGGTGATTTCGCCGGGTTGGGCTAATGGCAGGGGCATCTGCCCTGTGTAGTGGCGCACCACATCAAGCAGGGTTCCGGCGCCGATGACGCTGGCAGCCTGGACCCACGCGGCTTCGGCGCTGGAGGCCTTGGGACACAATAGCTGTTTGTCGACCTCGACGGCGGCCACGGCTGCGGGCAACGCCCCCAACACCGGCATCAGTTTTCCATCCAGCGACAGCTCTCCGAGTGCGATTGTTCCTTCGGCCGTTTCCGCAGGAACGATGTCTAAGGCAGCCAGAAGGGCCAAGGCGATGGGGAGGTCGAAATGCGACCCTTCTTTGGGCAGGTCTGCCGGGGCCATATTGATGGTGATCCGGCGGGAGGGAAGCGCGATCGACATATTGGAGAAGGCGGCGCGCACCCGTTCGCGGGCCTCAGTGACTGCTTTGTCTGGCAGGCCGACGATATTGAAGGCAGGCAGGCCCGGCGCAACGGCACATTGCACTTCTACAGGGCGGGCTTCGACCCCCTGGAAGGCTACAGTATGGCTGCGGGTCATCATGATGGCTGTCCCCTTTTGTCGCCTAGGGTTCGCCATCTTGGTTTCTGAAGGGTTAATGCCGCCATTAAGACGGCATTAAATCATTCAGCTGACGTCCCAGTTGCGAGAGGGGAGATCCAGATCGTATGGCATCGGATCATAGGTGTGCTTCAGGGCTTCGCGGCGCCAGTTCTGCACCGCCGGATCCGCGAGCAATGTCTTGCAATAGGTTCGGTTTTCAGCCTCTACGGGCAGGTCATAGCCGATGATCCGGGCGGCCACCGGGGTGTAGAACACATCCGCCAGAGAATAGTCGCCAAACAGATATGGACCGTCGACAGTTCGGGTGGCGCGGGCATGGGCCCAGAGGGTCTCTATCCGGGCAAGATCCCGTTTTACCCCATTTGACGGCTCAAATCCCTGCCAGATGTGACGCAGCTGCATCGAGCAATCGGCACGCAGGTCCATAAACCCGCCAACCATTTCCGCGCAAAGCCACCGTGCGGTTGCGCGCGCGGCGGCATCTTGTGGCCACAGACCGGCCTCTGTGTGACGTTCCGCCAAGGTTTCAGCCATGGCCAGGCTTTCACCAATCACGGTGCCTTCGGGGGTGCGCAAGGTGGGAACAAGGCGCGCGGGCGCCAGAGATTTCATATCTTCGGCCATGGTGCCCGAATACAGGCCAATCATGTGAACCTGATGTGGGAGTGCAAATTTCTCAAGCATCAGCCAACCGCGCAGAGACCAGCTGGAAAACAGGCGATCCCCGATAAACAGATCATACATTGCAATAAATCCTAGTTTCTAAGTCATTTCGCCAGTAAGGTAGAGGATAGGGTGGGTTTCGCAAAATGAATGATTATTTCATTATTGATCACAGATTTTGATTAATGCGGCCTGCATGCCAACCTGACGCGTCATGGAACAGGTCGCTGACGGATAGGTTGTCGATATGATGCGCAAAGGCGTCGGTGGCGGTCAAGCCCTGGGCGCGCTGCACTTGGGTTAAAATTTGCCCAAAATGCCCAACCACAATCAGGGTCTCTCCCGGATAGCACTGCACCAGGTGATTCATCGCGGCGTCCACCCGGTGGCGCAGGGTGTTCCAGCTTTCGCCTTGTGGCGGGGCGATATCGCCGGGCGTTTCCCAAAAGGCACGGATGTGATCTGGGGTTTCGGCGTCGATTTCAGCCCACCGACGCAGCTCCCATGCGCCAAAGTGCATCTCGCGCAGAGCGGGATCATGGGGCAGGCGGGGGCGGGCCCCTTGGAGAGCGTCTGCAGTGCTGACAGCACGCGACAGATCTGAACTGATAACACGCGCCTGCTGTGGCAAGGCGTCAGACATGCGCTGTAGTTTGGCGGTGTCACTTAGATCTGCAGGTAGATCCGACCAGCCGACCATGGATTTGGCATGGGTAGGGCCATGGCGGACAAGGAAGAAACGGGTGACAGTCATGTCGGGGCCTTCAAAACCAGTGGCAGGCCTGCGGCTACCAGTTCCACGCGATCTGCGAGGGTGGCCAAGGCGCAGTTTAAGCGACCCTGAGCCTCGCGAAAGCGCCGGGCTAGTGCGTTTTCAGGAACGATGCCCATGCCGGTTTCATTGCTGACAATAACGACATCCGCCGCGCAGCGGTCCAATGCGGCAAACAGATCGGCCTGCGCGGCCGCGAGATCATGATCGTTTAGCAGATGGTTGGTCAGCCACATTGTGGCGCAATCCATCAGGCACACGGTTGAATGCGGCAGCTCGGGCAGCACCCTTGCGGCCTCGTAAGGCTCTTCGATGGTGCGCCAACCGGAGCCGCGTTGCAGGATATGGCGGTCTACCTTGATTTGAATTTCGCTATCGTAAATTTTCGAAGTTGCCCAATAAACTCTGTCTTTTCCGGAGGATAGGCAGATGTTTTCAGCATGAAGCGACTTGCCAGAAGCCGCGCCTCCAAGAATAAGTGTGACAGAGCCGCGCATTTTTATTACCCTGAAGACCAATAGGATGTTCCTGTGGGTACCTGCCGCCCGAGGCTAAGACAAGTCATCAGGGCTGAATATACCAAGACGTATCCAAGCGATTGCGAAGGGCAGAACGCCTAAAACGGCAAGTCGCCACGCGGTGCATTACGCATTCTGTCGTGTGTTTACATGATACCGCACATACCGCTGGCCGACGCAAGACGTGATCAAAAACCCACCACAGGGCGTACACCGCAAATCTGGTTCTGGGGGTAAATATGGCACGATACGATTCCATCTCCAATCCGCTGCCAAAGCTGGCGATGAAAGCGGAGTTGCTGGACGCTGAAACTGAACTGCAGCTGGCCTATGCGTGGCGCGATCAGCGCGATGAACGTGCGTTGCATCGTTTGATCACGGCCTATATGCGGCTGGCGATTTCGATGGCCGCAAAATTCAAACGCTATGGCGCGCCGATGAATGATCTGATTCAGGAGGCTGGATTGGGCCTGATGAAGGCGGCCGATAAATTTGACCCTGATCGCGGGGTGCGTTTTTCGACCTATGCGGTCTGGTGGATCAAAGCCTCCATTCAGGAATATGTCATGCGCAACTGGTCGATGGTGCGGATCGGATCGACCTCATCGCAGAAATCTTTGTTCTTTAACATGCGACGGGTGCAAGCGCAGCTGGAGCGCGGCGCGCAATCTGAAGGCGTAACGTTAGACAAACACCAGTTGTTGCAGCAGATTTCGTCTGAGATTGGCGTTCCGCTGCGGGATGTTACGATGATGGATGGGCGTTTGTCTGGTGCGGATTTCTCTCTAAATGCGGTGCAATCATCTGAGGATGACGGACGCGAGTGGATCGAAGCGCTGGAGGATGATCGGGCGCAGGCCGACGAGGTGGTACAAGATCATTTGGACCGGGGGCGTTTGCGTCGTTGGCTGGCCCGCGCCATGGATGATCTGAGCGCACGTGAGCAATTGATCGTGCGAGATCGCAAGTTGAAGGAGCAGCCCAGAACCCTGGAAAGCCTTGGCAAGGAACTGGGCCTGTCAAAAGAACGAGTGCGCCAGCTGGAGGCAGCGGCGTTTCAGAAAATGCGCAAATCTCTGGAGCACAGGTCCCACGAGGTGCGGAACCTCCTGCAATAATGTGCGGGGCGTGCCAGACCCGACGGGCCAGTGAAAGGCACGTGAGTGCTTGTAAAAATCGTTTCCCTTGGCGGGGTCAGCTTATACAGTGAGGGCTGATCCAAGGCAGGGGTGGCAAGATGCTGGCAGGCAAACATATTCTTCTGATCATCGGTGGAGGCATCGCGGCCTATAAATCGCTGGAACTGATCCGGCGCTTGCAAGACGCGGGCGCGCGGGTGACGTCAGTTTTAACCAAAGCGGGCGAAGAGTTCGTGACGCCCCTGTCTGTGTCCGCGCTCACGGGGGGGCGGGTCCATCGTGATTTGTTTGATCTGACGGCGGAGGCGGAGATGGGGCATATCCAGTTGTCGCGCAGCGCCGATCTGGTGGTGGTGGCGCCCGCAACGGCGGATCTGATGGCCAAAATGGCGCAGGGGTTGGCCAATGATCTGGCCTCAACCCTGTTGCTGGCAACGGATACGCCGGTGTTGCTTGCGCCTGCGATGAATGTGCGCATGTGGAAGCACCCGGCCACGCAGCGCAATTTGACGGTGTTGCGTCAGGATGGGATCCAAGTTGTGGGGCCAAATGAGGGGGGCATGGCGTGCGGTGAATTTGGTCCGGGTCGATTGGCAGAGCCAGAAGAGATCCGCGCGGCGGTTGTTGATTTCTTTGCCAGTGGGCCTTTGGCCGGTAAGCGGGTTATCGTGACCTCTGGTCCGACCCATGAACCGATTGACCCGGTGCGCTATATCGCCAACCGTTCGTCTGGAGCGCAAGGCACAGCGGTGGCCCGTGCTCTGCGGGCATTGGGCGCTGAGGTGGTCTTTATCACGGGCCCGGCAACGGTGCGCCCGCCTGAGGGCGTCGACGTGGTTCCCGTGGAAAGCGCACGCGACATGGACGCGGCGGTACAGGCGGCGCTGCCAGCGGATGCCGGAGTATTTGCCGCAGCCGTGGCGGATTGGCATGTAACCTCTGCCAGCGACCGCAAGCTCAAGAAATCCAAAGACGGTCTGCCTGTGCTGGCATTTGGTGAAAATCCCGACATTTTGCGTGGGGTGGCCCAGATGAAAGAGGGGCGGCCCGCGCTGGTGGTCGGCTTTGCGGCGGAAACCAATGATGTATTGGACAACGCCACGGCCAAACGAAAGCGCAAGGGCTGTGATTGGATTGTTGCCAATGATGTGTCCCCGGAAACGGGCATAATGGGGGGGCGTGAAAACGCGGTGGTGTTGATCACCGACGAGGGTGTTGAAACGTGGCCGCGCATGTCCAAAGAGGCTGTTGCCGTGCAATTGGCTGACCGTATTGCAGCGGCATTGACAACCTGACGCACCAGCGGTGTGCCTATTTTGACAAGATGAAAGAACAACCATGGTGACAGTTCGGTTTGACTATGAGCCCGAGGCGGATCAGGCATTGCCCGTGCCATCATACGAAACGGCGGGGGCTGCGGGGGCGGATCTCCGGGCGAATTTTGCTGATCGCGGCTCAGTTCTGTTAGAACCCGGTGCGCGCTGTTTGGTGCCAACGGGATTGCGTTTGGAGATCCCACAGGGATTCGAAGTGCAAATTCGGCCGCGCTCTGGCTTGGCTTTGAAACACGGCATAACGCTGCCCAACAGCCCCGGCACGATCGACAGTGATTATCGCGGGCCTTTGGGCGTGATTGTTATGAACGCCGGAGCGGAGACGTTTGAGATTTCTCATGGGGACCGCATCGCCCAAATGGTGGTGGCTCCGGTGGTGCAGGCGCAGTTTGAGCAGGCTCAGGATTTGAGTGAAACACCACGGGGGACTGGTGGATTCGGGTCCACGGGACGGCGCTGATGCTGTTGGTGCTCGGGATTGCCGGGCTGATCTGGTGGGGTGGGCGTTTGATAGGCGTGTCGACACTGGTGAGAGCGGCGCTGGTGCTCCTGCTATATGTCATGGTGTTGACCGTGCAATTGACTTTGCCGGAGGGGGCGCCGTTGCGCATGGCCACGGGGGGCTCTGCTTCAAGCTGGTTGATCCTGGGCGGGCTAGGACTTTTGGGGCTTGGCTACGGCAAGGGGGTGCAGTTGTTGCGTCAGCGGGCCCGCCACCGTGAGGAGAAAGACATGAAGGATCACACCGCGTCATCGCCCAGCTTTAGCGATACGGAATTGAACCGGTATGCCCGCCATATCGTAATGCATGAAATTGGTGGCGCTGGGCAAAAGAAGATCAAACAGGCGTCGGTATTGGTGATTGGTGCCGGAGGCCTTGGCGCGCCCGTATTGCAGTATCTCGCGGCGGCAGGCGTTGGTACCATTGGTGTGGTGGATGACGATCTGGTCGAAAACGCCAATCTGCAACGGCAGGTGATCCACCGCGACGCTGATATCGGTACGCCCAAGGTGTTTTCTGCCGAGGCGGCCATGACTGCGCAGAACCCTTATGTGACGGTGCACCCCTATCATCGTCGACTGACCCACGAGAACGCCGGTGAACTGTTTGCAGAGTATGATCTGATCCTCGACGGCACTGATAATTTTGAAACGCGTTATTTGGCCAACGCGGTGGCTGTTGCGTCGGGTAAGCCGTTGATCTCCGGTGCGTTGACGCAGTGGGAAGGGCAGATTTCGGTGTTCCATCCCGCGGAAAGCGGCCCATGTTATCAATGTGTCTTTCCGACCGCTCCCGCCCCTGGGCTTGCGCCCTCCTGCGCGCAGGCCGGGGTTGTGGGGCCTTTACCCGGTGTGATTGGTGCAATGATGGGGGTTGAAGCGCTCAAGCTGATCACCGGTGCGGGCGCGCCCCTGCGTGGGGCCATGCTGATCTACGATGCGCTTTACGCCGAGACCCGGAGAATTTCGCTGAAACCAGCTGCGGAATGTCCTATTTGCGCCGCGACACGTGCTGGGAAACAGTGCTAAGCCGTGCACCGTTTTGAAAGACAAACAGCCATAAGATTTATGCCGCGCGGCCTGCGCGAGGTACAAACGTGGTTGCAGCGGCTGTGCGCGACAGGCAGGCTGCCCTCAAAATCATAGAACAACGGCGGACTGTTGCGCGTGCCGTTGACCGCTGGAGGAGATCCATCATGACCAACCCGCTGTTACAGACCTGGACAACACCGTTTGGTATTGCCCCGTTTGCTGAGATTTCGGATGACCATTTCGCGCCCGCGCTGGATACGGCTTTGGCGGCACATACCGCGCAGATTGATGCGATTGCATCGGACGTGACGCCGCCGGGTTTTGCCAATGTAATCGAGGCGCTGGAAACACCGTGCCAACCATTGGAACAGGTCCTGTCAGTGTTTTTCACTGTGGCTGGCGCTGACAGCAACCCCGCGCGTGAAGCGCTGCAACGTGAATTTTCACCCAAACTGGCGGCGCATTTTTCTGCAATTACCGCCAACAAGGCTCTGTATGCCCGCGTGCAGGCGGTTTGGGATCAGCGCGACACACTCGATTTGACCGAAGAACAGGCGCGGGTTTTGATGCTGACGCACCGGGGATTTGTGCGCGGAGGGGCGGCTCTGGAAGGGGAGGCGGACCAACGAATGCAAGAGATCAAAGGGCGGTTGGCGACCTTGGGTACGAGTTTTACCCAGAACCTGTTGGCGGACGAGCGCGCGTGGTTTTTGAAACTGTCCGAAGACGATCTGGAAGGCCTGCCTGATTTTGTGGTGTCGGCTGCACGTGCGGCCGGAGAAGAAAAGGGTGTGGATGGTCCGGTGGTGACCCTGTCGCGATCCTTGATCACGCCGTTTTTGCAGTTTTCGCCCCGGCGCGATTTGCGGAAAATCGCGTTTAATGCCTTTGTCGCGCGGGGAGCAAATGGGGGGGAGACCGACAATCGCGCCAGTGCAGCTGAGACGCTGAAATTGCGTGAGGAGCGGGCGCAGCTGCTGGGGTATGCATGTTTTGCTGATTATAAGTTGGAAACCGAGATGGCCAAAACGCCAGACGCGGTGCGCCAGCTGTTGATGGATGTCTGGGGACCAGCCAAGGCACAGGCCGAAGCCGACGCCGAAATCCTGACCCAGATGATGCGTGACGACGGGATCAATGGTGAACTGGAGCCTTGGGATTGGCGGTATTACTCTGAAAAACGGCGGGTGATTGAGCATGACCTGGATGAGGCAGAATTGAAGCCGTATCTACAGTTGGACCAAATCATCGAAGCGTCGTTTGCCTGTGCCAACCGCCTGTTTGGGTTGACGTTCGCGCCGCTGGATGTGCCGCTGTATCATGCGGATTGTCGCGCCTGGGAGGTGACGCGCGACGGCAAACATGTGGCCGTGTTCATCGGAGATTATTTTGCTCGGGGCTCTAAACGTTCTGGTGCGTGGTGTTCTGCGATGCGCAGTCAGGCAAAATTCCCCTCTGTGCAGACACCTGTTGTGATCAACGTTTGTAATTTTGCTAAGGGCGAACCGGCCTTGTTGAGCTGGGATGATGCGCGCACCTTGTTCCATGAATTTGGCCACGCACTGCATCAGATGTTGTCAGATGTGTCATATGAAAGCATCTCGGGGACCTCGGTGGCGCGTGATTTTGTGGAACTTCCTTCGCAGCTTTATGAACATTGGCTGGAAGTGCCTGAGGTGTTGCAGGAATTTGCGCTTCATGCCGAGACCGGAGAGGCCATGCCAGAGGATCTGCTGGCCAAGGTTCTGGGAGCGGCGACGTATGATATGGGATTTCAGACCGTGGAATACGTGGCCTCAGCCCTCGTGGACCTGGCGTTCCATGACGGAGGGGCACCGGCGGACCCGATGGTTAGACAGGCTGAGGTTTTGTCTGAGATTGGGATGCCAACCGCGATCACCATGCGTCATGCGACACCGCAGTTTGCCCATGTCTTTGCAGGGGATGGCTATAGTTCCGGATATTACAGTTATATGTGGTCCGAGGTGATGGATGCGGATGCATTTGCGTCTTTTGAGGAGGCAAACGGCGCCTTTGATGCTGAGCGGGCCCGCGCGCTGGAAACCTGTATTTTGTCCACGGGCGGGTCACAGGACCCGGCGGATTTGTATCGCGCGTTTCGGGGACGGCTGCCGGGTGTTGAGGCGCTGTTGAAAGGGCGTGGATTGCAGGCCGGTTGACCGAAACAAAAGCGCCCGGAGCGGGCGCTGCCTCCGGCGGGGGTATTTTTTGCCAAAAAGAAGCAGGCGCTGAGGCACGGGTCAGGTCTGTTTTAATACCCGCGGGTGCGGTTGACTTGATGTTTGAACGGCTTGCGCGCTTCGCCGCGTGCGATGTTTTCCGCGATGACCTGTGCGGCCGTCACAGGGCGGGTTTCGGCGGCGATATGCGGCGTCACGGTGACATTGGGGTGGGCCCAATAGGGATGCCTGTGCGGCAAGGGTTCGGTACGAAACACATCCAGCGTGGCATGGGCGATGTGGCCGGTGTCGAGCGCGCTCACTAAGGCCTGATCATCGATTAACGTGCCGCGTCCGGGGTTGAGCAGGCGGGTCCCCTGCGGCAGCTGTGCCAGCGTCTGTGCGTTTATTATGTCTTGTGTTTCGGTGGTGTCGGGCAGCAACAGCACGAGGATTTCTGCGGTGGACAGAGCCTGTTGGAGGCCACCGTCCCCGTGCAGGCAGGTGATGCCATCCAAGGTTTTGGGGCTGCGTGACCAGCCGGTTACCGGAAATCCGAGCCGGGTAAGGCTGTGGGCACAGGCCTGACCCAGCGCGCCGAGCCCCAATATGGTGACCGGGCGCTCAACGGCCAGTGGCGGCACGTTTGGGCGCCAGTGATCTTGGGTGTTCAGGGTTGTATCGAGATCAAGATGATAGCGCAGCACATGGGCTGTGACCCATTCCACCATGCCGTCGGTCAGGCCCGGATCGACCATGCGGCACAGCGGTTGGGTCAGTGTGGCGTTGCTGACGATATGTTCCACCCCGGCCCAGAGGCTAAAGACAGCCTTGCAGCGGGTGAAGGGCGTGAAATCCTGAAGATCTGATTGGGGCGCATAGACCAGATAATCCACGGTCTCTGCTAGGTGATCTCTTTGTAGATCAACTGTTAGCCCTTGCGCGTCGCAGGCATCTGGGATCAGGGTTTGGTAGCTGTCCCAAAGCGCATCTGACGCTGAAAATGCAATCCGGATCATGTTTC
Source organism: uncultured Paracoccaceae bacterium (assembly GCA_947492585.1). Lineage (GTDB taxonomy): Bacteria > Pseudomonadota > Alphaproteobacteria > Rhodobacterales > Rhodobacteraceae > Epibacterium. The sequence continues at coordinate 25,780 of CANLND010000004.1, read as the reverse complement.
ATAGACTTTGATCATATCGAAAAACCCTTTGACCTAAATTCGGAGTGGGGGTGGATCTTATCGCGGGCGGTGGATATTTGCGCTTTGGATCAGGCCAAAAGCGCCCATCAGCACCAGCATGACCGAGCCGCCATATGACACCATGGGCAATGGGACGCCGACAACCGGCATAAGTCCCATGACCATCGACATGTTCACCGCAAAGAACAGGAAGAAGGTCAGGGCGATGCCCATGGTCACCAGAGCGGAAAAACGATCTTTGGTGGCGATGGCCGCTGCAATCGCAAAGATGATCACCAGCATATAGATGCTGAGCAGGGAAAGGCCGCCGATAAAGCCAAACTCTTCGGCCAAGGTGGTGAAAATGAAATCGGTATGTTTTTCTGGCAGGAAGTTCAGCCGCGATTGGGTGCCCTGCATAAATCCGCGTCCAGACCACCCCCCGGATCCAAGCGCGATTTTCGACTGGGTGATGTGGTATCCCGCGCCCAAAGGATCCTGCGACGGATCCAAAAACGTATCAATACGGCGGTACTGGTAGTTCTTTAAAAGCTGCCACTCGGTGCCCCGGCTTTGGAAGACAGCGGCAACCAGCCCCACGCCCGAGGCAATGACAGCGGCGAAATAGGCCCAGTGCACCCCGGCCAGAAACATCACGCCGCCGCCCGCCGCCATCAACAGGATAGAGGTGCCAAGGTCCGGCTGCTTCAAAACCAACGCCGTGGGAATGAGGATCATAAGGACGGGGAGGACCACCCAGAACGGACGTGAGGTTTTTTCAGGCGGCAACCAGTCGTAATAGGCCGCCAGCAACATCACCAGGGTGATTTTCATCAGTTCCGAGGGCTGTAGGCGCATAAATCCAAGATCAATCCAGCGCTGTGCTCCCATGCCGACGCTGCCAAAAAATTCAACTGCCAGCAGCAGGCCAAAGGACACCAGATAGGCCACGGCAGAGACATTGCGCCAAAACCAGATCGGGATCATGGCGACAAACAGCATGACGCCAAGGCCCAGTAAAAAGCGTTTGAACTGTGGCTCTACCCATGGGGAAAACGACCCGCCTGCCACCGAATACAGCATCAAAAACCCAACACTGGCCACCGACGTCATCAACAACACCAGAGGCCAGTTCAGGAACAGGATCTTGCGAAAACCTGTGGGGATGCTTTGGGCGTTGTTGGCAAGGTAGGTCATGCTTGGTCTTTCACCGACGGTTTGTGGGCCTGTTCCTGCTCACGTTTCAGACGTTCCTGCAGCGCCTTGATCCGAGGGCGGTCACGTTTGGGGTAGGCGGTCAGCGGTGGCGGGCCATCGTACAGCGCCTGTAGCAGAATATCGCGTGCAATTGGGGCTGCGGCCGTTGATCCACCGCCGCCGTGTTCAACCACCACAGAGATTGCGTATTTGGGATTGTCATAGGGTGCAAAGCTGACAAACAAGGCATGGTCGCGCCGTTCCCAAGGCAAGTCTTCGTTGCGGATCACGCCTGCGGCACGTTCGGCGGCGGTAATGTTACGCACTTGGCTGGTGCCGGTCTTGCCCGCCATTCTGAGGCCATCTGCGACGATACGGTTGCGATAGGCCGTGCCCCGGCGTTCGTTGCTGACTGAATACATGCCCTTGCGCACAAAGCGCAGGTTGTTTTCGTTCAACCCCATGCTCTCGCCTGCACCTGAGGGTTGATCAATGCCGTCGATGGATTTCAACAGGCGCGGTTCAACCGCGCGGCCCGTGGCCAAGCGAGCAGTCATGACTGCCAGCTGCATCGGGGAGGCCAGCATATAGCCCTGCCCAATCGACGAGTTTACCGTATCACCGACCAGCCAGTCCTGGCCATGGACTTTGAATTTCCAGTCTTTGTCAGGGGCGAGACCGCTCGCCACCGCAGACATGGGTAGATCATGGCGTACGCCCAGTCCCAGCCGACGTGCCATGGCCGAAATCTTTTCGATGCCAACCTTGATCGCGAGATCATAATAGTAAACGTCGCAGGAGCCTTTGAGCGAGCCATTCAGATTGACATGCCCATGCCCCGCGCGTTTCCAGCAGTGAAAGCGCCGGCCTGAGACTTCGAGATGGCCGGGGCACCAGACCGTGTCTTCGGTGCCGACAATGCCCTCTTCCAGTGCGGCCAATGCGACGACCATTTTGAAGGTGGAGCCAGGTGGGTAGACGCCCTGTACCGATTTGTTCGCAAGGGGGCGGTAGATATTGCTGGTCAGGTCGCGGTAGTTTTTGCCCGAAATCCCGCGCACAAACAGGTTTGGATCAAAACTGGGGGACGAACAGATTGCGCGCAGATCTCCGGTTTCACAATCGATGACCACCGCGCTGGCACTTTCGTTGCCCAATCGCGTCTGCGCATAGCTTTGCAGATTGGCGTCCAGAGTCAGCTGCATGTCTCTGCCTGCTTCGCCCTCACGGCGACCCAGCTCACGCATGACACGGCCGCCGGCGTTGACCTCGACCCGCTTGGTGCCGGCCTTGCCACGCAGCCGTTCTTCGAGCTTGGATTCAAAGCCAACTTTGCCGAATTGGAACCGCGGGGTCAGCAGGATGGGATCGGGATCGTCCATCTTGGACAGGTCGTAATCCGAGACCGGGCCCACATACCCAACCACATGGGCAAAGTCCGCATTTTGGGGATAAACCCGCGTCAGGCCAACCTCGGGCGAGATGCCCGACAGTGCGGGCGCATTGGCTGCGACCCGTGCAATGTCTTCCCAGGTCACCTGATCCGCAAGCGTGATGCGGTGGTAGCGTCTGCCGGCCTCAATGTCCTCTAGGGCTTCTTTGATCTCCTCGTCAGAAATTTCAACCAACTGGCGCAGCTTGGTGATCGCGGCGTCGATGTCGGGGGTGTTTTCTGGAACGATTACAATGCGATAGGATGGAGAGTTTTTCGCAATGACTGTGCCGTTGCGGTCAAAAATGCGCCCGCGCGCAGGTGGTAAAAGTTCGAAGTTTACGCGGTTTTCTTCGGCCAATAGGCGGAATTCATCTGCCTGATCCACCTGAAGGAACCGCATTCGTGCCGCCAGACCACCGGCAAATCCCAGTTGTAGCCCACCCAACAAAAGCGCGCGCCGGGACAGCACGCGGTGGCTGTGTTCCTGATCTCTAGGGGTGCGTTTCATCAACGGCCTCGCACTGCATCTGCTTCGCTGGGAGACAGTTTGCGCACGCGTAGGACGCTTTGGCAGAACAGAACCAGCAGGGGATAAATACCAATTGTCATGATCATCTGTATCATGGAAAGTGTCAAAGGCGCTTGACCGGTGTTGGTCACGTTCAAAATTGTGCGATTGAGCACAGTAATCGCGGTGATCACCAATGCGACTGAAAACCACTCGCTGACAAACGCCGTTTCACGATGGGGCAGGACCCGGGTTTTTAAAAATTCACACCCCAGGATTGTCAACATCGTCATGAGGCCCGGAGGGCGATACAGCAGCAGGTCTGCCATCAACATGGTGAAAAAGATTGATAGCGTTGGCAAATAATCAGGTCGTCGCAGGGACCATGCCAGCGCCAGCCCCAGTATTAAATCCGGTGGAGCCCACCCCCGTGGAAGGGTGTCCAGCGGAAGAAGGTGGGCAAATAGAATGGCAAATGACAGCGCGGGAAACATAAGGCGCATCAGCCAGATACGGGTTTGCGGCGTGCTAGCCATTGCTGGGTTGGTCCTCGCTGGAGGTGTCCAGGTCTTCGGGACGCTCGCGTGGAGTTGGTGTTCCTGGATCCGGCACAATCAACCCGCCAGAATCAAGAATGACTTCGGTGCCGTGATGGCGCAGCACCCGCAGAAATTCGAGGCGCTCATAGTCGGCAGACAGGCGCACGCGCAGGCGGCCGGTGCGGTCTTGGGCGACCTGTCCGACCAACAGTCCCGCGGGAAATACGGATCCATCGCCAGAAGTCACGACCCGGTCTCCTGGGCGTACAAGATCGGCGTTTTCCAAAAAGTTCAGAGCCGGAGAAATGGTATTGTCCCCTGACACCAGCGCGGATTGGCCGGATGGCTGAATGATGACCGGAATTGCGCTGGCTGGATCTGTCAGCAAAATCACGCGAGCGCTGGTTTTCCCGGTACCGGAAATGCGCCCCACGAGCCCAATACCGTCCATCGCGGCCCAGCCGTCCTGCAACCCATCGCGATAGCCGATGTTCAGCAACACCGATTGGCGAAATGGCGATCCGCTGTCGGCCATCACCACGCCAGTGATATAGGTCAGGCGGGGATCAAGGCGTACATTGTTCAGGTCCAACAGGCGTGCGTTTTCCTGTTCCAGCTGCAAGGCCGCCTCTTTCCAAGCGCGCATCTGACGCAGTTCGGAGCGCAATTCCTGATTTTGCTCTGACAAACGCTGGTAGCTTTGGAAGTCTCGCAGCAGATTGATGCTGCCTGTCACCGGCGCCATCACCCAGTCCATATTGGGGACCACGTGATCCACCACTTTGGCCCGGAAGCGTTCTACGCGGGGATTGTCGATGCGCCAAACAATGAAAAACGCAAACAGGCACAAGCACAGCACCCCGATCAGCAGGCGGCGCAGAGGGGTTGCATAATCTTCACGCTGAGACCGATCTCGGGCCAAATCGCTCCTTTCGGGCGTTTCGTTGAGGGTGCCGCCGATTTGTCAGCAGGCACCGCAACGCCTCAGCTGTCGTAATCAATCGCGTGGCGCAGTTTCTTTTCGAATTCCAGCGCTTTGCCGGTGCCAAGGGCCACACAGTTCAGGCTTTCGTCGGCGATAGATACGGCCAGGCCGGTTTGTTCGCGCAACGCAAGGTCCAGATCGCCCAGCAGCGCACCGCCACCGGTCAACATAACGCCTCGGTCGACAATGTCGGCCGCCAGATCAGGCGGCGTGGTTTCCAGCGCGGTCATTACGGCTTCGCAGATCTGTTGCACGGGTTCCGCCAGCGCTTCGGCAATTTGCGCTTGGCTGATTTCGATCTCTTTTGGCACGCCGTTCAACAGATCGCGGCCGCGAATTTGCATCGATTGGCCGCGGCCATCGTCGGGCATACGGGCGGTGCCGATCGAGGTTTTGATCCGTTCCGCGGTTGCTTCGCCGACCAAAAGGTTTTGCTGGCGGCGTAGATAATTGATGATGGCCTCATCCATACGGTCGCCACCGACGCGCACTGAGCGCGCGTAAACAATGTCGCCCAGTGACAGAACCGCAACCTCGGTTGTACCGCCGCCGATGTCGACCACCATGTTGCCGGTCGGAGAGGTGATGGGCATGCCTGCACCAATCGCGGCTGCAATGGGTTCAGCGATCAAACCCGCGCGACGGGCGCCGGCGGACAGGACGGACTGACGAATGGCGCGTTTCTCCACCGGTGTCGCGCCGTGAGGCACGCAAACGATGATCTTGGGCTTTGAGAACGTTGAGCGTTTGTGCACTTTGCGAATGAAATGTTTGATCATTTCCTCGGCGGTGTCAAAATCGGCAATGACCCCTTCGCGCATCGGGCGGATTGCTTCGATGGATCCCGGTGTCCGGCCCAGCATCAGTTTGGCGTCTTCGCCAACGGCCAGTACTTTTTTCACCCCATCTTTGACGTGATAGGCAACCACGGAAGGTTCTGACAGGATTACACCGCGACCTTTGACGTAAACCAGCGTGTTTGCCGTGCCAAGATCGATGGCCATGTCCGATGTGAACAGGCTGCCAAGATTTCCAAATAGCGCCATAAAGTAAGGACCCTGTAAGAACTGTGGATGTAACGGTCCCAAAACTGAGGCACCGACCTTGTTCTTATAGGCAGCGCAGCGCTGCCATGAAAGAGCGTATTATGTGTAACTAGCGCCTTTTCGCCTGCGTGTTGCGTTGAGTTTTTGATGCAGGGGGGCAAATGGGAAACTTGGAAGACCCGGGTCAGCGGCACGTTGGGGTGGTGGGGGTTGCGCCAATTCTGGTCTAGCTGGGGAAGATGCGTTGGAATTCCGCTTTGAAATGTGCCCAGCTCAGCACCGCGCTGTTGCCTGCATAGCCCTCGTAATAGGATTTTCCGTTGGAGGTCGGCAGGCCTGCCCAGATTTTTGCTAGGTTCAGCATAAATGTTTCACGTGACATCGCCGCGGACCGGAAATCGCTCAGCCCGGCCTCTTCCAGTAACTGATGCGCCAGCCGATCCTGAATATCTGGGGTGAACCGTTCGTGCAGGCCAACACCTTGGTGTTTGACCAGACGTCGCAAAGTTGCGGGAATCAGCTGATAGCGACCGATCGCATGGGGCTGGCCGGGGGTTCGGTTAATCCAATCGTAGATTTCGGCAACTGTCATAGATGTTGGCGGTTTGGTCGGGCGGCGTCTGGCGCCATGTTGCACGGCATCATATCCGGCTTTGCCTGCTTCGGCCTGCGCAATCAGCTGCATCAGCTGTTTGGCGGCAGGGGGGGCGTGGGGAGCCGTCAGGACAGGGGCAAATAGGCCACCATCATCGCGCCCGCGAAACAGGCTTGCGGCACCAGACCGCAGGGCAACCGCGCCACGTCCGGTATCTTCGGGCACTGGGGTTCCGCGTTGACGCAGATCTGCGCCTTGCGTTGGCGGAGGAGCTGATGTTTTGTGTAAAAAAAACTGTGTCCCAACCAATGAATGGGGGCTGGCACTGCCATCTATTGGCAAGACACAGGCACAGCCCATCAGGGCAATCTGGTAAAGTCTCATTCTGAGGGACATCATAACCTGCTTTTTGCGGGCGAAAATCTAACCACAGAGTGGCTCATTCAGATTGAGATTTCGTTTATCACCAGATCATCTCTTGCGCTCTTTTACCGGTGCGTGAGAACCGCTACACAAGCGCCATGCTGTCGTATCAACATATCTATCACGCGGGGAATCTGGCGGATGTCCAGAAACACGCGCTCTTGGCTTTTGTGCTGTCTTATCTGACGCGCAAGGATAAACCGTTGACCTATATGGAAACTCATGCCGGGCGGGGGCTGTATCAGCTGAATGCGGCAGAGGCGGTCAAAACCGGCGAAGCGGCGGCGGGTATCCTGCGCGTGCTGAGCGAACAGATCTTGCCCGCGGACCACCCCCTGCATAGGGCCATTGCGGCGACACGTGACGCCCATGGCGCGCAGGCGTATCCCGGCTCCCCATTGGTGGCGTCGGCGCTGTTGCGCCCTACCGACAGCATGCATCTGGCAGAGCTCCATCCCGGCGAAAACGAGGCCCTGCATTCGGCGATGTTGGGACGTCGGGCCAAGATTTATCAGCAAGACGGGTTTGAACTGGCACAATCGCTGTCCCCGCCTACACCGCGGCGCGGGCTGGTGGTGATTGACCCAAGCTATGAGATCAAATCCGATTACGGCCAAATTCCGGGATTTATCGCCAAGCTGCACAAAAAATGGAACGTCGGCATCATTGCCCTGTGGTATCCGATCCTGACGGATGGTGCACATGTGCCTATGTTGAACGCGCTTGAACATCAAAATCTACCAGGCGCGCTGCGCCATGAGGTGCGCTTTCCTCCGGCCCGCGAAGGTCACCGAATGATTGGATCCGGTATGTTTTTTGTGAACGCCCCTTATGGCACCAGCGACGAAGCTGCGCGGATCGACTCAATTTTTGATACGCTCTAACACCTGAAAAGCATAGCAGATGCAAAAAAGGGCGCCGCGGGGCGCCCTATTGGTTTTTGGATCAAAATCGTGGGGCTTTAGGCCAGATCTTTGTAGGAAATTTCGCGTGCGTCAGCGCCTTCGCCCATCTTGCCGCGACGGATGATCAGACGGTTCAGCGCATTGATATAAGCGCGGGCAGACGCCACCACCGTATCCGTGTCGGCTGATTCGCCGGTGGTGATGATGCCGTCTTCTTCCAGTCGCACCGAAACGGTGGCCTGCGCATCCGTGCCTTCGGTCACAGCGTGCACCTGATACAATTGCAGGCGGGCCGAATTGGGATAGATCTTGCGGATTGCCTTGAATGTTGCGTCGACCGGGCCATCGCCGTTTTCGACGGCGCTGACGTCGGCACCGTCCACTTCCATTTCCAGTATGGATTCGGCCTGACCACCGGTGCCACAGACGACTTTCATCGAGACCAGTTGCAGATGATCATCCGCATCCTCGCCTGCGCGCATCAGCGCGATGATGTCATCGTCAAACACTTCTTTCTTGCGGTCGGCGAGATCTTTGAAACGGACAAACAGATCTTTGAGCTGGTTATCACCAATCTCAAAGCCCAGCTGGTCCAGTTTGTCGCGCAGCGCAGCACGGCCGGAATGTTTGCCAAGGGGCAGCGCAGTGCCCGACAGGCCCACATCTTCGGGACGCATGATTTCAAAGGTTTCTTTGTTCTTCAGCATGCCATCCTGATGGATGCCGCTTTCGTGGGCAAAGGCGTTTTTGCCCACGATCGCTTTGTTGTATTGCACCGGGAAACCAGCCACCGTCGCCACGCGGCGCGAGATATGCATGATCTTTTGGGTGTCGATCTTGGTGTGCCACGGCATGATATCATTGCGCACTTTCAGCGCCATCACGACCTCTTCCAGCGCGGTATTGCCGGCACGTTCGCCCAGACCATTGATGGTGCATTCGATCTGACGTGCACCGCCCGCTACCGCAGCCAGTGAATTCGCCGTGGCCATGCCCAGATCATTGTGACAATGGGTGGCAAAAATCACCTCATCTGCGCCGGGTACTGTTTCGATCAGACGTTTGATCAGATCGGCGCTTTCGGCTGGCGCGGTATAGCCCACGGTGTCGGGGATATTGATGGTGCTGGCACCCGCCTTGATGGCGATTTCGACCACGCGGCACAGGTAATCCCATTCGGTGCGGGTGGCATCCATCGGCGACCATTGCACGTTGTCCACCAAATTGCGGGCGTGGGTCACTGTCTCGTGAATTTTGTCGGCCATCTCATCCATGGTGAGATTGGGAATGGCGCGGTGCAGTTCAGACGTGCCGATAAAGGTGTGAATACGCGGCTGTGCGGCGTGGCGCACGGCTTCGGCGCAACGGTCGATGTCTTTGAAGTTGGCGCGTGCCAGACCACAGATCACCGAATTTTTAGACCGCTCCGCGATTTCGCTCACGGCGCGAAAATCCCCTTCGGAGGCGATGGGGAAACCGGCTTCGATAATGTCGACACCCATATCGTCCAGCAGCCCGGCAATCTCGAGCTTTTCATCATGGGTCATTGTGGCGCCGGGGCTTTGCTCACCATCGCGCAGAGTAGTGTCAAAAATCCAGACGCGATCTTTGTCGGATGCAGTTGTCATGTCAGATGCTTTCTAAGGTTCTGTTCCAAATCCAAACTGGCGCGATCGGGGCCTCCTCTGAGCGGACGCGCCACAAGGCACGCTCAGAGGCGGATTAGGAGCAGTAGGCCACGCAGAGACACGCCGCGGGCGGCGTTGTCATTCAAAAGGATATCTGCGTGTGTGTTCATAAGGTGATTTATACAAAGCCCGGATCAAATGAAAAGACGCAAAGTTGAGGAAATCAACTGTACTGTACAATCTGTTGCAATTGGCTGAACTGATCTGGCAAATCTTTTGCATCGGTGGCGCAAAACCCGATCAACAGGCCATTGGCCTTGGCTGGGCCAGCGTGCGACGACATCGGGGTGAGGTCAAAGCCCGCCTGCGCCGCATGTGCACAGAGAGTTTTGTCAGACAGTTGCCCGTCCAGATGATACGCGATTTGCATACCCGCCCGATGACGTGCGAAGTGACCCAGGCGGGCGGGCCATTTGGACAGGCAGGTGCTGGCGATGTCATAGCGTTCACCGTAGATCCGGCGGGCGCGTCGAATGTGGCGATCATATTGGCCTGAGGCCATGAATTGCGCCAGTGGTCGCTGTGCGGTGATCGCGGCTCCCGAGCTGGGATGGGCAAATTGGGTTCGAAACGGTGGAACCAGTGCGGGCGGTAAGATCAGATACCCCAATCGCAACGCGTGGCTGAAGGTTTTGGAAAACGTGCCAATATACAGACAGCGCCCCCCCTTATCGAGCGCGGCCATCGCAGGGAGGGGCTGCCCGGTGTAGCGAAACTCACTGTCGAAATCATCCTCGATAATCCAGCCATCACGGGCCTGCGCAGCCTGCAAAAACGCCAAACGTGGCGCCACGGGCAGGGCGCCGCCCAATGGAAACTGATGGGACGGGGTCAGCACCGTCACCTTTGCCATTTGGTGCGGCAGTTGCGCACCGCGTGTCCCCACCTGCAAGGCGGAAATGTTCCACCCTCGACGCTGCGCATAGCGATACGTTGGGGAAAATCCGGGGGTTTCCAGAGCGATGTCTTCGCCTGCAATTAGTGCCTCCATCGCCAGTTCCAGTGCCTCGCGGGCGCCGCTGGTGACAATGATCTGATCGGGATGCGCATGGATGCCACGCCAGCGGGCCACATAAGCGGCGATCTCTCGGCGTAATATTGGATCCCCAAAGGCATCTTGGCGTTCTGACAACGCATGCGGATCTTCGCGCCCCACCTGTGCAATCACACGCGCCCAGGCCCGCACAGGAAAAATCCGTGGATCGGGCGTGCCTGCTGACAACAGCGTGGGCTTGGACGGGCCGGGCAGAGAGGTCGTGAGGGGGAGGGAGGGGGGGCTTTGTAATAGTGCGATGTCCCCGACAAAAACGCCGGCGCCGCGCCGGGTCTCAAGATAACCTTCGGCGATCAGCTGATCGTAGGCGGCAACACAGGTCGTACGCGACAGGCCCAGATCTGCCGCCAAGCTGCGCGAGGCGGGCAGGCGGGTTTTGGGCGCCAGCCCGCCGCTTTGAATCTGTTCGCGCAGATCGTCTGCAATCTGCACGTACAAGGGCGTGTCGGACGGCGCGGTGAGCTTTGGCAATTGCATGAAATTGGTCTGCTTGTTTTGTCATAAAGTGGACATTTGAAATGATCCAATTTGACGTTAGCACGACAGAGACTTTGAACACATAATATTTGAGGATCCCATGTCACAGGACACCGCAGATCATTCCCGCCAAGATGACAGTTTAAAAACCAACCGCAGCCGTTTGCGCCGTGCGCATAACCGGGGGCACTATGATCGCGAAACGCTGTATCAGGTGCTGGCCGCGATGCCGCTGGCGCAGATTGCCTATCAGCTGGACGGCGCGCCCTCGATTCTGCCGACCCTGCAGTGGCGCGAGGGGGAGTATGTTTATTGGCATGGATCCTCTGCAAGCCGTGCCTTGCGGGCGATGGACGGGCAAAAGGTCTGTATGAGCGTCACCTGTCTGGACGGTTATGTGCTGGCACGCTCCGCCTTTCATCATTCGGTCAATTACCGGTCGGCAATGATTTTTGGCACGGCAGAGCGGGTGCAAAGCGCCTCAAAGGTGGCGGGGCATCTGGAGGCTATGGTCGATCAGCTGTTTCCGGGACGTTGGGAGATGCTGCGGGCAATGACGGATCAAGAGGTGAAGGCAACCGGTGTGTTGCGTATGCGAATCGATGAGGCCGCGGCCAAAATTCGCACCGGCGCGCCCAAAGATGATGTCGAAGATTATGAATTGCCCATTTGGGCTGGTGTTGTGCCGTTTGAAACAAAAATTGGCTCCCCCATCGCGGATCCTGCCAATTTAGAGGGGGTCACACAGCCCCAGCACCTGCAACAGATCCGCATTGGCTAAGTCGCAAACAGAGGCGGGGCCTTGTCCCGCCTCTGACAGATAACAAAGTGTATCTGATAGCGTGAGCGCGCGACTGTCGCGGCCGTCAGAGTTATTCTTGGATCTGGTTGGCGGTGCCATCGATGATCGCCCCGTCCTCCCAGGTGCCGCTGGCCTCTTGCCCACTGGCATAGCGCATGGTGCCGAGGCCCTGGCGTTTGCTGTTCACGAAGCGGCCCTGATAGATATCTCCGTTGGGATAAGTCGCCAGGCCTTCGCCGGTGATTTTACCTTCGGACCAGTCCCCGTCATACGAAAATCCATCGGGCATCTGGATTTTACCTTGGCCATGGCGCTGTCCTTTTTGGAACGTGCCGGTGTAGATGGAACCATCGGCATAGGTGACAACCGCATCGCCGTGGCGCAGGTTGTCCTGCCAGCCGCCGTCATAGCGATAGCCGTCGGCATAGGTCATCACTCCCTGACCGTGGTTTTTGGCGTTTTTAAAGGTCCCGATGTAGGTGAGGCCGTTGGGGTAGGTTGCGATCCCTTCACCCTCGATCACACCAGCGACCCAGTTGCCATCATAGGTGGAGCCGTCTGGATAGGTGATTTTGCCCTGACCATCTGCCAAATCAGCACGAAACGCGCCTTCGTAGACAGAGCCATTCGGGTAGGTGACTTTGCCTTGACCTTCTATGCGTCCGGACTGCCAGTTTCCCGAATACATATAGCCGTTGGTCCCGGTATAGGTGCCCTCGCCGTGGCGCAGATTGTCGTCAAACATACCTTCGTAGGTTTCGCCATTGGCATAAGTGATCTTGCCCACGCCCTGACGGCGCCCGGCCACCAGGGGGCCTTCGTAGATGTCTCCGTTGATCTGTGTCAGCTTGCCCTGACCATGCATTTTGTCATTTAACCATTCACCTTCGTAGATCAGCCCATCCGGAAGAGTGAGCGTGCCAAAGCCCTGCAATTTGCCATCTGCAACATTGCCCTCGTAAACGGAGCCGTTGGAATAGGTGATTTTGCCACGTCCTTCTTTGCGACCATCGACCCATTTGCCTTCGTATTGATAGCCGCTGGGATTGCGCATGGTGCCCTGACCGGACTGTTTTCCATCTACGAAATTACCTTCGTAGCGTTCGCCTGAACTGTAGACGACGATACCCTGACCGTTGATTTTTCCGTCGTGCCATTCGCCTTCATAGGTGCCACCGTCGACAAACGTGATTTTGCCCAGCCCTTCGGGTTTGCCTTTTGCGAATTGTCCTTCGTAGATGGATCCGTTTTCAAAGCGCGCCGTGCCGTTACCACGAATTTCACCGTCCACCCAATCGCCGCTATATTCATAGCCGTTGGGGAGACGGTAGGTGCCTGTGCCGTGCTGCAACCCGCCCCGAAACGTGCCGGTATACTCTCCGCCGATTTCATCCTGTGTGGTGATCACCTGCGTCTCTTGCGCATGAGCAGTGTGGGGCCAAGCCAAGGGGGTCAGGCAGGTGCTGGCCGCTATCAGAGCTGTGAAAATCGCGTGTCGGCTGCGGTGACGGAACATGAAAACCTCGGTCTGCCCAAAAATCAGTGTCCAAAATTGGACGGCGGTCACCAAAAGCGGTGTGAGGAAAAACTATGCGACTGTTGGCGGTGTCGCAATGTCTTTTGCTGGCTGGCCTTCCCCTTGGCGGCTGATCTGGTAAATGGCTAGGGATAGGACGGCAAAGGGCATGAACAAAATGGCAGATCGTTTTCGCGTAACATTGGCGCAGCTGAACCCGGTGGTGGGAGATATCGACGGCAATGCGGCACAGGCGCTGTCCGCCTGGCAACAGGGGCGTGATGCGGGGGCGGACCTTGTGGCTCTGCCCGAAATGTTCCTGACCGGCTATAATGCGCAGGACCTCGTACAAAAGCCGGCATTCCATCAGGATGCGATGACTGCGGCGGAAACATTGGCGAAATCCTGCGCAGAGGGGCCTGCACTGGCCATTGGCTGCCCGTGGGTTGAGGCCGGTAAGCTTTATAATGCCTATCTGATTCTCAAAGAGGGGCGCATTGCCTCCAAAGTGCTGAAGCATCATTTGCCCAATGAAACCGTCTTTGATGAGGTGCGTATTTTTGATGCGGGTCCGTTGGCCGGGCCTTATGCGGTGGGCGATGTCCGAATTGGCAGCCCGATCTGCGAAGACGGATGGCATGACGATGTGGCGGAAACGCTTGAGGAAACGGGGGCTGAATTTCTGCTGATCCCGAATGGCTCACCTTATTACCGCGACAAGATGGATGTGCGGCTGAACCATATGGTTGCGCGCTGTGTGGAAACGGATCTGCCGGTGATTTACCTGAACATGGTTGGGGGACAGGATGATCAGGTGTTTGATGGTGGCTCTTTTGCGTTGAACCCGGGCGGCGCTCTGGCGCTGCAGATGCCGGTGTTTGACGCAGCGATTGCCCATTTGGATCTGGAACGTACACCTGACGGCTGGCGCGCGGTTGAAGGCGACAAAGCCGCATTGCCAGATGTCTGGGAACAGGACTACCGCGTGATGGTTGAATCCTTGCGCGACTATTTGCGCAAAAGCGGCTTTGGCAAGGTGCTGCTGGGACTGTCCGGTGGAGTAGATTCGGCCATCGTTGCCGCCATCGCGGTGGATGCAATCGGGGCGGACAACGTGCGCTGTGTGATGCTGCCTTCGGAATATACCTCAGCAGAATCGTTGGACGATGCCGAAGCGGTCGCCAAGGCGCTGGGCGTGCATTACGATTATGTGCCGATTGCCGAAGGTCGTGCGGCGATCACCAACACGCTGGCGCCGCTGTTTGCCGGGCGTGATGCAGATGTGACCGAAGAAAACATCCAGTCGCGCTTGCGCGGTTTGCTGTTGATGGCGATGTCCAACAAATTTGGCGAGATGCTGTTGACCACGGGGAACAAATCCGAGGTCGCAGTGGGCTATGCTACGATCTATGGTGATATGAACGGCGGGTATAATCCGATCAAAGACCTGTACAAAACCCGCGTCTTTGAAACCTGCCGCTGGCGCAACGCCAATCACCGAGAATGGATGATGGGGCCCGCGGGGGAAGTGATCCGTCCCAATGTGATCGACAAACCCCCCAGTGCTGAGCTGCGGGACGATCAAAAAGACAGCGACAGCCTTCCCGACTATCCGATACTGGACGCAATTTTGGAAATTCTGGTGGATCAGGATGGATCTGTTGCCGCCTGCGTGGCTGCGGGTTTCAATGAGGATATGGCGCGCCGGGTCGAGCATCTGGTGTTCATTAGTGAATACAAGCGGTTTCAGTCGGCGCCCGGAGCGCGCCTGACACCGCGCGCGTTCTGGCTCGATCGCCGTTTCCCCATTGTGAACCGCTGGCGTTCGCCCAAGGTATAATGGGATGATCGAAGCCGCTCTGGCGTTGCTTATCCCCAACCAAGCGCTCCCGCCTGTCTTCGGCTTGTAAACAAACCTGTGCCAGTTGGGCGTAGCGCCGCGCAAAGCGCGGCGCTCCGCCCAAGATCGAGGTCGGTGACCGCCTTTCAAAAGGCGGTAAGAGGCCGAGGGCGCGGGAGGGCCACCCTGAGGCTGGGCGCATCGCCGAGAGTGCGTGAGGCGAGCACTCTTTAGCGTCCGTTCAGTTGATAACTGTGCGGGACAAAACGAAATCCGTCATCACGTGTTTCAACATAGCCTGCGGCCGGGAAGGGCATGTGATAGCCGATCATTGGCAGACGATCTGCGGCCAACATCCCCAGCACGTGCCGTCGCGCCTTGGCGGCCGCGGCTTTGTCCATGTCAAAACGCACCTCCCAGTCGGGATGTGCAAACGACCAGACGTAGTGGTTGGCCAGGTCCGCCGTCAGAACCAGTTGCTGACCATTGCTTTCGAGCATATAGACCATATGGCCCGGCGTGTGACCAACCGCTGCCAAGGCGGTGATCCCAGATGTGACGCTGTCCCCATCGGACAAAAATTGCATTTTTTCGGCCAAGGGCACCACGTTTTTTGCGACCAGATCACCTACACGATGACCGGGTTCAAACTTGGACCAGAAATCGAATTCTGTCGCTCCGGTGACATACCGCGCATTGGCAAACACTGGTCCTTGGTCGTTCATCAGGCCCCCGATATGATCGGGATGCATATGGGTGATCACCACGATGTCAATCTGATCTGGCGTGACACCCACCTGCGACAGGGCAGCTTGAAGCCCTCCACGTCCAAGGCCCGTGTCAAACAGCACCAGATCCTGCCCGGCCTGTACAAGCGTTGGGGTGAAGTAAAACTGTGTCATTTCAGCCGAAATGAAGTTTCGCGCGGAAACGGCACTGAATTCTTCGGTGCTGACGTTTTGTCCAAAGATTTCTTTTGGACCGTCCCGCAGGGCGGATCCGTCCAATAAGGTGGTGACGGTCATATCCCCCACTTGATAGCTGTGGCTCAGCGACAGTTTGGCAGGCGCAATGCTGCCTTTGGCGATCAAAGGTTGCGCGGTAGAGATCAATGGCAAAGCTGCCGCTGCGCCTAGGGCGGCGCGTCGTGTCAGAGAATAGGTCATCGGAGATCCCCCTGGAGAACTGGACTTTAATGCGAAGAAGTTAGTGCGAATGGTGCAAAGGGCGATGAAAAACTGATGACGTCCGCGTGATCAGTTGGCTATCATTTGGTATGTCCCAGAACAAAACCCAACCGACGGATCAAAGCGTGGCGGCCTATGTTGCCACATTAGAACCTATGCGACGTCGTGCAGAGGCCGAAACGCTGACCGCGCTGTTCCAGCGTGTTTCTGGGTACAGACCAGTTGTGTGGGGGGACAGCATTATTGGGTTTGGCCAATACCACTATCGCTACAACAGTGGGCGTGAAGGGCATTTTTTGGCCACCGGTTTTGCCCCACGCAAAGCACGGCATTCAATTTATATCATGCCCGGTTATCAGGATTACGGGGCAATATTGTCCAGATTGGGCAAACACAAAACCGGGCGGGCGTGCCTATATGTCAATAAGCTTGCGGATATCGATCTGTCCGTATTGGAGGAGCTGATTGAGCGGGGTCTAAGTGATCTGAATAAAATCTGGGAGGTCACGCCACGGTAATGGTTTTCGTCCTGTCTTAACGGCCTTTGGCATCGGCAGATCCTGCGCAGAGCTTTCCTCGCCAGCAACTGGACAAAACACAGCCCATGTGACACAGCTCGGACAACAGGAGAACCTTGATGACCACCACCCGTTTTGCTCCGTCGCCCACCGGTTACATTCATGTGGGCAACCTGCGCACCGCGCTGATGAATTATCTGATCGCCCGCAAGGCTGGCGGGACGTTCATCCTGCGCATCGACGACACTGATCCAGAGCGTTCAAAAGAAGAATATGTTGACGCGATCAAGGAAGACCTGGAATGGCTAGGCCTGACCTGGGACAAAATCGAGCGTCAGTCTGACCGCATGGATCGCTACATCGCCGCTGCGGATGAGCTGCGCGACATTTCCCGCTTTTATGAAGCGTTCGAAACCCCCACCGAGCTGGACCTGAAGCGAAAGAAACAGCTGAATATGGGCAAGCCCCCGGTCTATGATCGTGCGGCGCTGGACCTGTCCGACGATGAAAAATCGGCACTGCGGGCTGAACGCGGCGATGGCGTCTGGCGTTTCAAGCTGGACCATGAGCGTATCGAATGGGCCGATGGCGTCGTTGGCGACGTGTCGATTGATGCGGCGTCTGTGTCGGATCCCGTGTTGATCCGAGGCGATGGCCAATTTTTGTATACGCTGGCCTCTGTGGTTGATGACACCGAAATGGGCGTGACCCATGTGGTGCGTGGCTCGGACCACGTGACCAACACGGCGACCCAGATCCAGATCATCAAAGCATTGGGCGGCACGCCGCCAGAATTTGCTCACCACTCTTTGCTGACCGGCCCACAGGGCGAAGCGCTGTCCAAACGTCTTGGGACGCTGGCCCTGCGCGATCTGCGTGAACAAGGTGTGCAGCCGATGGCGCTGCTCAGCCTGATGGCGCGGTTAGGCTCGTCTGATCCGGTAGAGTTGCGCAGCGATATGTCGGAGCTGATCGACGGTTTTGACATCTCTCGTTTTGGGTCTGCGCCGACGAAATTCGACGTTCAGGATGTGTTCCCGCTGACCGCGCGTTATCTACAGGGGCTGCCGGTTGAGGCCGTCGTAGAAGATTTGAACGCGATTGGCGTGTCAGCAGATCAACAGGCTGCGTTTTGGGAGGTGGCCAAGGACAATATTACCACGCTCAGAGATCTGGCTGGGTGGTGGACCCTGTGCCAAGAGGGCGCAGAGCCGATGATCGCCGAAGAGGACGCAGATTTTGTGGCCGAAGCCATGACGCTTTTGCCCGAAGGCCCGTATACAGCGGACAGCTGGAAAGAGTGGACCGCTGCGGTGAAAACAGCCACCGGTCGCAAGGGCAAAGGCCTGTTTATGCCATTGCGCAAGGCCGTCACAGGTATGGAACGCGGCCCCGATATGGGGGCTTTGTTGCCGCTACTGCAGGTCATTCGTGCCCGCGGTTAACAGCCAACAATTTTGAACTGAAAAAGCGGCGCCTCGAGGCGCCGCTTTTTCGTTTGGCTGTGTTTGCCGTTAACCAAACAAGAAATGGTCTTCTGTCAGATCAGACAGCTGCACGTCTTCAATCAAGATCGTTCGGCGCCCGTCGCCGCCAGCATCATATAGTACATCGTCCCCAATCTGGGTCGCAGCCGCAACAAAGCCATCAAAGTCCTGCGCCTCAGATCTGCCATGGATGTGGATCACATAGCCATCGGTGCCCATATCGAAATCCTTGATCTTGTCACGACCCCAGCCGCCGCGGAACACAAAGGTGTCTTGTCCGTCCCCCCCCAAAGCTGGTCACGATGGGCTCCCCCGTTCAACAGATCATCCCCATTGCCGCCACGCAGATCGTCAGTTTCTGCGTCAGCCAAGCATTAGGTTTGAAAATTGAACACCGATGATGGTGTCGTTCCCAATTGTGCCGCCAAAGAATGACATTGTGTAACCCTCAAAAAAAATGCCGTCGTTCCGTCGTTGCTGTAGGCGGATGAAATCTGCCTGATACCCGGGTGAGGGGCGTGGACTTTGCGTGTGGGAGTATGCTGTGCGCAATGGCAGGGTGCTAAAATTGGACGCCTCACGCAAAGACGAAATCGTCGCTACTCAATGCGTCGAGCTGGATATCTTCGATGATGATCACGCGGCGTCCGTCATTGCCTGAGTCGTAGACGACATCATCGCCAATCTGTTGGGACGCGGCTAGGAATTCGGCAAAGTTGTCGACTTCAGTGCTTCCGCCGATCTCAATCAGGTCACCATCGTCGCCTGGGGTGAAATCCTTGATCCTGTCGCTCCCCCAATTGCCACGGAACACAAAAGTATCATTGCCTTCGTCGCCCCACAGCCTGTCGCGGCCCGTGCCGCCCACCAGACGATCATCGCCTGCCGCGCCTTTGAGCACGTCGTGACCGCCGTTGCCTTTTAGGGTGTCATCGCCTGAGCCGCCAACAAAGCGGTTGTTCTTTGCGTTCCCAATGGCACGCAGATCCATTTGCAGCTCGCGGGTTTCGCCGTCAAATTCATAGGTTGCCGCGATGTTTTCGATTGAGCGCAGCGTGGTCAAACTACCGGTTTTGTCAGCAGTCGAAAATCCGGTGCCCGTCTGCAAATTCACTACGACATCGCCGATATCGTTGGCAAACTCGCGCGTGACGCGATCAAAACGCAGCTCGTCCACGCCACGTCCGCCATCCAATGTGTCGTTGCCCAGACTGACAGAGAGTTTGTCACGCCCACCGCCTGCACGTAGAACGTCGTTTCCTGCGCCACCCCACAGCCAGTCCTTTCCACCGCGACCGTTTAGCAGATCGTCACCACCATAGCCGTCGAGGACATTGGCGCGATTGTCACCTCGTAGCGTGTCATCCCCCAGATCTGATCCTGTGATGTTCTCAAAGTTTCTCAGCGTGTCTGTACCGCCTTCACCGTCATTCGCGGTGCCCAATGCGAGGTCGACCAAGGCGCCTTCATCTGCATCAAAGTACTTAACCCAATCCGTTCCGCGACCGCCGTTCAGCGTATCGTTGCCCGCGCCGCCGTAAATTGTGTCAATGCCGCCGCGACCTTGGATGTGATCGTTCCCACCATAGCCCTTAAGGGTATTGCCTTTGACGTTCCCAAAGAGCTGATCATCGCCGTTGTAGCTGCCGTTGACGCGTTCGATGTTGACCAATGTGTCGGTGCTGCCGTACCCATCAGATGCTGTTCCATCCTTGAGATCAACGACCACACCTGTTGCTGCGCGCGTGTAACTCGCCGTATCGAAACCTTGGCCTCCGTATATGGTGTCGTCACCCTCGTAACCACGGAAAAAGTCGTTTCCGCCCCGACCAAAGAGGAGGTCATCGCCCTCCGCGCCGAACAACCCGTTGTTGTTCGCATCACCTGCTAGCGTGTCATTGTAGGTGCTCCCGACGAGCTCTTCGATGTCGATCAGCGTATCGAAATCGCCAAAACCGTCCCGTACGGTGCCACTTTCTAAATCAGCATCAATGCCGGCAGGGTCAAAGATGTAATTGGCCTGATCCAAGCCCTCACCACCGTTCAGCGTGTCATTGCCCGCACCGCCGTCCAACAGATCCTCACCGTCACCGCCGAGAAGGGTGTCGTTGCCCTGAAGTCCGACCAGCGTGTCATCGCCTGCCAGTCCGTCGAGCAAATCGTTACCTAAGCCGCCGACGATGGAGTCAGAAAATTCAGTGCCGATAAAATCTGCCATTTTTCGAATTCCCAGTTCTAATTTGTTGTTGTGTATTCGCTTAACGAGATTGTGTTTCAATTTTGTGTTGTCAATATACAAAGTTAAAATAGCTGTCGATGATGATGTATTTCGCTGCGGCAGGTGGTGATGTCGGGATACTGTGGTTCCGCGCGGTCATTCAGTTTAGGGTGGTTTTAGCCATCGGTGGTGTTAACAAATGCGGGTGTGCCTGCCTCACTGTATGAGTGCAGGTTTACCGCGTGACGGTCGTCGACTACTCGTGGATCCATGCGCGCCGCCAACCTGTCAGCCTGTCAGCCGGACTGGTCGAGGATCAGGGGGGGAATGGGTGTTGGTGTTCACAAGGCTGCCGTCGCCCAAAAATAAGGTGTCTGCATGTCAGATTTCCATGCAGGTATTTGATGTATGTCAAATCGCGCTTTTTGGATCTGTGTCACGCTATTACGTGCTCTTTTGTCACGGAGGCTAAGATGCGGATCACCAAGCGAACAAATATAGCAGTGCGCCTGCTTATGTATTGTGCAACCCATAACGCGCGTCTTGTGACCAAAGCGGAGATTGCAGAGGTCTGCAATATTTCAGAAAACCATCTGGCGCAGGTGATCAATCAGTTGAGCCAATCGAAATTTCTGTTAACGCAACGCGGCCGCAAGGGGGGGATCATGCTGGCCCGTCCAGCGACTGAGATCTGTATCGGGGATGTGTTCCGGCAGGTGGAGGGGCCTGTGCCGATTGTTGAATGTTTTGCCGATGCCGACAATACATGCCCTCTGGTTTCGGCCTGCCGGTTGCGCGGTGCGCTACAACAGGCGGCTGAGGCGTTTTATGCTGCGCTGGATCAGGTGACGCTGGATGGTCTTGTGTGTGGCAACGCAGAGCTGGTGCTGTTGATGCAAACGCCAGCCTGTTCCGAAGCCCGCGAAAACGAAGCACCAGCTCTGAGTTAGTCTTTGGTGCGCAATACTTGCGCGGGGCGGCTGCGCAAAGAGGCGTGGGCAAAGGCCATGCCTGCCAGCAAAGACACGGTGATGCCTGCGCTGATGATCAGCAACACGTTGCTCCAGATCACGGTAAAGTCAGCCTCAAATACATAGGTGTTGACGGCCCAAGCTGCGCTGATCCCCGCCAACAATGCCACCATGCCGGCAGCGGCGCCTAGATAAATGGTGCGCAGCGCAAAACTGGCAAGGATCCGTGCCCGCGACGCCCCCAGGGTTTTCAATACAGCCGCTTCATAGCGACGCGAAGGCTCTTCGGCCGCGGCTGTTCCCAATAGCACCAGAAATCCGGTCAGCAATGTAGCGGCAGCGCCATAACCCGTGGCTGCCGCCAGCTGGCGCAAAATATCGGCCACTCTATCAATGGCGTCGCGCATGCGAATGGCGGTGACATTGGGCATTTCTTGGGCCACGTCGCGCAAGATCTGTGTTTCGGCATCGGGACTCGCGTAGACCGTGGCGATAAAGCTGTGGGGGGCGGCCTGAAGCGCAGCTTCATTCATGACCAGAATAAAGCCCATGCCCGCTGAGGAAAAATCAACCTCGCGCAGGCTGGTGATGGTGGCTGTGATGTCCCGTCCTAGAATGTTGACGGTCATGCTGTCACCCAATGAAATCCCCATTTCCGTGGCTTCTTCCTGAGCAAGACTGATTTGGGGCGGACCAGTATATGCCTCTGGCCACCAATCCCCAGCTGTGACTTTGGTCTGTGGTGGCATGGCGTCGGCATAGGACACCCCACGGTCACCACGGAGAACCCAGTGATCGCCAGCGACCTCTTTGGCGGGTTTGCCATTGATTTGGGTGATGACGCCACGCAGCATAGGGGCCTGTTCGACTTTGCTCACCTCAGGGTCAGTTTTAACGCGGTTGAGGAAGGCAGGCATTTGGTCGCGTTGGATGTCGACAAAGAAGTAAGACGGGGCCCGATCAGGCAGGTTGTCCTGAATGGCGCGGCGCATATTGCCGTCAATTTGACCAATGGCCGCCAGAACGGTCAACCCCAGCCCCAATGCGATCACTGTGGCGGTTGCGCCCTCCCGGCTGTTGCCAATTTGGCTGAGCGCCCATCGCAGGCTGGGCCAGCCCCTTGCACGGCGCTGAAGCGTGCGGGCCAGAAATGTCATCGCCCAGGCGGCCAGCCACAGCACGATAAGTGCCCCGATCAATCCGGCCGCCATCCACAGTGTCAGCCGGGCAGAACCGCTGAACCAACTGGCCAACCCCACAAGCGCGCCAAGGCTCACCCCGCTTGCCAATATATACCGCAACGCCGGGCGGTGGCTGGTGCTGTGCAGGGTGTCACGTAGCAAAGCGGCAGCGGTGATGCGCTCCGCTCGGGCCAAAGGCCAAAGCGTGAACAAAAAGGCGGTGAGCGCACCATAGATGGCGGCTTCAAACAGGGCGGATGGATACAGGCTGATATCTGCCGGAAAGGGGAGCGCCTGTTCTATCATTGGTCCCAGCAGCAAAGGGAATACCCCGCCCAGAAATAGGCCCAATATGATGCCGAATGCGGAGATCACGGCGATCTGTAGAAAATAACACAGGAATATAGTGTTTCGATCTGCGCCCAGGGTGCGCAGCATGGCGATGGTTGCGGTTTTGGTCGCCAGATAGGCGCGCACCGCGGCCGAGATCCCAACACCGCCCACTGCAAGGCCAGACAAGCCGACAAGGATGAGAAAGGCGGCCAGCCGATCGACAAACCGGCGTACGCCGGGGGCCGCATTGCGCGCATCACGCCAGCGCAGGCCCGTATCGGCAAACAGCGCTTCGCTATCGTCTTTCAACGTTTGCAGATCAGTATCGACCGGCAGTATCAATCGGTATTTGCTGGTAAACAATGTCCCCGGAGCCAGAAGGCCAGACGCCTCCAGCGCACGGGTCCGCACCAAGGTGCGCGGCGCCAACGCAAAACCTGCGCTGGCGGCGTCTGGTTCACGGATAAGCAGCGCGCTTAGCACAAACTCCTGCACCCCGAGCTGAAACCGGCTGCCCGGTGTCAGGCCCAATCGATCCGCCAGGGCACGCTCCATTACGGCTCCTGGCACGCCGTTCTGTCCATCCAGCGCATCTGGCAGCGACAGGTCAGGCGACAGCGCTACACTGCCCACCAAGGGATATAGATCATCCACCGCTTTGACCTGTGTCAGGCTGCGTTCCTCTCCGACAACGGCCATTGAACGGAAATCAATCAGCTCAGATGTCTCGCGCGCGACCTCCTTCATCCACGTTTGTTCTGCAGGCTGGGCGGTGCGGTAGGTAAAGGTTAGCTCGGCATCCCCCCCCAGCAGTACCCGTCCCTCGCTGGCCAACCCGCCTTCGATTGAGGCCCGCAACGATCCAATGGCGGCAATCACCGCCACCCCCAGCGTCAGGCACGCCAGAAAGATCCGGAACCCCCGCACGCCCCCGCGCAGCTCACGCCGGGCAATACGCCAGGCGTGGCGCCGGGTGTCCTGTGCTGCCCCGCTCACTCTGCGGCCTCGGCGTGATGTGTGGCTTCGATCCGGCCATCGCGCAGATGCACCACGCGATCACAACGCGCGGCAAGTTCGGGCGCATGTGTCACCATGACCAAAGTAATGTCATAGCGGTCGCGCAGATCAAACATCAGGTCCATGATGATCTGGCCATTGGCAGCATCCAGGTTTCCAGTGGGCTCATCCGCCAACAACAGTCGCGGCCGTGGCGCCAAGGCGCGTGCCAGGGCCACCCGTTGTTGTTCTCCGCCAGACAGCTGCGCGGGAAAGTGATCGCCGCGATGCGCCAGACCGACCGCTTCCAGCTCGGCGGCAGCACGGGCAAAGGCATCCTGCGCGCCCGCCAACTCCAGAGGGGTGGCGACATTTTCCAACGCCGTCATCGTGGGGATCAAATGGAAGCTTTGAAACACCACGCCCATGGTCCCGCGGCGAAACCGCGCCAGCGCGTCTTCGCTCAGATCATTTAATGGTTGCCCAAGCGCCGCAACGCTGCCCGCCGTTGCCCGCTCTAACCCGCCCATAATCATCAACAACGAAGATTTGCCCGAGCCTGACGGCCCAACCAGCCCAACTGTTTCGCCCTGTTCGATACTTAGGGTAATGTCATGCAGAATTTCCACCGGGCCGCTGTTGTTTTTCAGCGTGAGACACGCATCTGTTAACTGCAACACAGGGTGACTTGGGGCAGGGGACGTGGTCTGGGTCATATATATGGGCCTTTTGCGGGTCTCTCATTGGGATATGGAGCGTTTCACGTGTTACACAAGATCGCCGTTACGTTGGCTTTTATCTTTTACGCAAGCCTCGCGGTAGCAGAACCGCTGCGCCTGCTGGCGTTTGGCGACAGTCTCGTTCAGGGGTACGGTCTGCCGCAGGGTCAGGGATTTGTTCCCCAACTACAAGACCGTTTGCGGGCGGATGGGTTTGACATCGAGGTGGTGAACGGCGGTGTTTCAGGCGACACCACCGCCGGGGGCGTGTCGCGTATTGGCTGGAGCTTGTCAGAACCGTTTGACGCCATTGTTATCCTGCTGGGGGGGAATGATGCGTTGCGGGCGTTGCCGCCTGCGCAGGCGCGGGCCAATCTCGGGGCCATTGTGGAGGTGGCCCAAAGTAAAGAGCTCGCCATCCTTCTGATCGGCGTTTCTGCCCCGGGAAATTTCGGCACGGCATATAAAGCTGAATTTGATGCGATCTATCCCGATCTTGCTGCGCAGCATCAGCTGGTTCTCTATCCCAATATCTTTGCAGGCATGTTGCGTGCCGTTGACGAGAGAGGCCTCGCGATGACCGATTTACTTCAAGCGGATGGGCTGCACCCAACTGCGAAAGGCGTTGCGGTAAATCTCGAGGCGTTACTGCCGGTGCTTCGATCTGTTCTGTCGGGGCTGTGAGGGGTGTTTTGTGTTGAAGCCGGAGTGATTCCAGTGATTTGCAGTGATTCAGCGGGGAGGGTGTGCGTAAAGCTGTGTGTAAGTCTGTGGAGTCGGGGATTTGTCTCAAATGAGAGGGGATCTGGTCGGGTATTTCGCTGATTTTTGTTGGATTTGCCTAGATGATTTTGTCTGTATGTGATTGAAATCATTTGGTTTTTATGTGAATGTGTTATTAGTTTTGCATTTTGTTGATTTAGGGGTTGCGGGGATGGGTAGTTAACCTTAGAACCCCCTCTACCGGCGGCGCTGAGGCGCACGGCGGGGCGGCGGAGACGCTGCCAGGGACGCATCGGAGAGACGATGTAACGCTCAGGAAAGACTGGGGGACGCGCTGGAGAGACAGCGGCATTTATGAGGATGATCTGGCTGAGCGCGCCGAGAGATTGGCGCATCGGTTTGGTTTTTGCTTCTGAATGTTTGCTCTTTGACATTGA
>CANLND010000003.1 GCA_947492585.1 uncultured Paracoccaceae bacterium | reverse complement strand
GATCAGACATGTTCACCGCTCGATTTTCGAACTGTGAATCACGCAGCTAAGCGGAAATCAATGGGTCCTGACCCTAGATTTTCGCCACCATAGATGTCAGCGATTTTGGTGTACTTATGTGTTAATTCCCGGCCCCTGCCCCAACGGGATTGCCCGCACCACAGGCCAACGAGCTGACTCAGACGCAGATGCAGTATTCCACGTGAAACCATCCACAAGACCGGCGAAACTGAGCTATTCGAAGATCTCCCGCCCGCCGCTGGTCAGTCACAGACTGACCTACAGCCGTTGGGCCAAGCACCCAGCTTTCGCTGGGCGCCGTTGGCGTAAAACTGCTCTCTGATAATTTCAAATTTCGAAAAACACTCGTATGCGGCACATGCTCGGTTGCCACAAACGCAACATGCGCCGCGCGTTTCGCGCGGCGCATGGCCCAACAAGAGTGGTGCATCACAGATGCACCTGCGATTGACGGGAGCGCTGGTTTTTTAGGTCCAGCTACCCTCAGCGGCAGCGCGGATGTTCTTGATATTCTCGCCGTACACCTCTGGTGTATCCACAGAACCACCGCGGAACACCGCAGATCCGGCCACCAGCACATCTGCCCCAGCCTCTGCCATCAATGGCGCGGTCTTTGGGTCCATTCCCCCATCAATTTCGATGTGAATCGGACGATCTCCGATCATGCTGCGCAAATGGCGTACCTTGGCCGTCATATCGATGAACTTCTGCCCCCCAAACCCAGGGTTCACTGTCATGACGCAGACCAAATCGGTCAGGTCCAGCAGGTGTTCAATTGCCTCAGCTGAAGTGCCCGGGTTCAGCGCCACCCCCGCCTTCATACCCGCGCCGCGAATGGCTTGAAGCGTGCGATGAATATGCGGCCCGGCTTCTATGTGAGCCGTCAGAATGTCTGCCCCCGCATCCGCATAAGCGTCGATATAAGGGTCCACAGGCGCGATCATCAGGTGCACGTCCATCACGGTTTTTACATGCGGGCGAAAAGATTTCACCGCCTGGGGGCCAAAGGTCAGGTTTGGGACGAAATGGCCATCCATTACATCCACATGCACCCAATCGGCACCCTGGGCTTCGATGGCCTGAATTTCCTGGCCAAAATTGGCGAAATCCGCCGAAAGAATGGACGGGGCTATTTTGATCTTGCGGTCAAAGGACATGGGTCAGTTCCTGTCGAAAGAGAGCTCTGCGCCCCCTATAGCGCCTGTCTGGCTTTCTGGACAGGGTGCGTTTTAGAAAACCTGCGCGACAAGTTTACAAAAACCTCACAACAGGTTCACAAACGGCGCCGGATACATCGTAACCGTCATCCAGTGTCTCTGGATCCTGATCCCAGCTTGAAATGGCGATTGAATGCATCCTCCTATTGCCTGATGGGTGGGCTTAGGTCATGATCTGACAGCAATTGATCTGAGAGGCGGTATGCGCAAATTTCTTGTCGTATTAGATGATAGTCGCGAATGTTTGAATGCAATGCGGTTTGCCGCAATGCGGGCGGCACATACAGGGGGGGGCGTCACCATCCTCTCCGTTATCCCACCAGATGAGTTCAATCACTGGATCGGCGTCGGTGAAATGATGCGCGAAGAGGCGCGTGAACGCATCCAAGTCCACTATGAGGTCTTCGCCAAATGGATGCGGGACCGCCAAAATGTTTCACCAGAATTGGTGATCCGGGAAGGCGACGCACTGCCCGAAATCATGTCACAGATCGAAGACGATCCTGAAATTGGCGTTCTCGTGCTTGGCGCTGGCACCGACCGTAAAGGCCCCGGTCCCTTGGTCAGCCAATTGTCCCGCTCGGCGGGCAGCCTGCCGATCCCGGTGACCATCGTACCCGGCGATATTTCCAAAGAACGGCTGGAAGCGATCACCTAAATAGATCGCAAAAAACGGCGCGCGACCCCAGCCCAACGTGACGCAGACACACTGCGTCACTGGGGCTTGCGCTCCCTGCGATCACTGCGCCATACTTAGAACCATTCCAATTCTTGACTTTTCGGACTGCGACACGCATATCCGAAAAGAGATGCACGGAGGCTTTGCATGTTTATTCAGACCGAATCCACGCCCAACCCGGCGACGCTGAAATTCCTGCCGGGTCAGTCCGTTCTGGACGTGGGCACCGCAGATTTCCCAACAGTCGAAGCCGCCGCAGGGTCGCCATTGGCAACGCGCATTTTTGCGGTTTCAGGGGTGGCTGGCGTGTTCTTTGGCAATGATTTTGTCACCGTGACCAAAACCGACGATGTAGAATGGGATCACATCAAACCCGCAATTCTGGGCGCCGTGATGGAGCATTTCCAATCCGGTCAACCGGTTATGGGCGAAGGCCAAACCCAAGCGTCCGGCCATGCCGAACACAGCGGCGAAGACTCCGAGATTGTTGACCAGATCAAAGAACTGCTCGACAGCCGCGTGCGTCCAGCAGTCGCCCAAGATGGCGGCGACATCACCTTTCACGGCTTTGACCGCGGCATCGTATATCTGCATATGCAAGGTGCCTGCGCGGGCTGCCCGTCTTCGACTTTGACGTTGAAAATGGGCATTGAAAACCTGCTGCGCCACTACATCCCCGAAGTGGTTGAGGTGCGCCCCGTTGCCGTCTGATCCGCTCATTCTGGCGTTTGACACATCGGCCGCGCATTGCGCGGCCGCTTTGCTGTGCGGCGATAAAATATTGATTGAACGGCTGGAAGAGATGTCACGCGGGCAAGCGGAACGGCTGATGCCGCTGCTGGAAGAGATGCTGGAGAGTGCCAATGTGACCTGGAGCGATCTCTCGGCCATTGGGGTTGGCGTGGGGCCCGGAAATTTCACCGGCATTCGCATCGCCGTGTCCGCCGCACGGGGATTGGCGTTGGGGCTGGAAATTCCAGCCGTCGGCATCAACGGCTTTGAAGCGCGCCAATTCGACGGTGAACTGGCCGTGATCCCGGCACCGCGAGATCAGGTTTACGCCGCACCCGCTGATCAGGCACCGCGTCTGATGGCAGCCTCAGAGGCCGCCGAATTGGCACGCGGTGCCGGGCTGACCTATGCGCCCGTGGCCAGCCCCCCCCAGCTTGCGGCACGCATAGCCCAGCTGACGGCTGAGCGGTATACAACCTCAACTGACGCCCCGGCCCCTCTGTACCTGCGTGCCGCAGATGCGGCACCGGGCCGAGATACACCACCAGCCCTGATCGATGCTTGAAACCTGTACGCCGGTAGAATTGGCCGCCACGCACAGCGCAGCCTTTGCGCTGTCGCGAGGCTGGAGCGCTGACGAAATTGCGCAGTTACTGGACAGCCCATTGGTGTTTGTCTCAGGCACCGCTAAGAGCTTTGCACTCGTGCGGTTGGTGGCGGATGAGGCCGAATTGCTCACATTGGCCACCCACCCGAATCATCAACGTCAGGGCCACGCGCAACGGGTCATGCAGGATTGGCAGGCCACGGCCCAGAAACGTGGCGCGACCGAAGCCTTTCTGGAAGTGGCCGCTGACAACGCCCCCGCGCTGACGTTATACCAGTCCAATGGATTCGCCACATGTGGGATTCGCAAAAGTTATTATGCCCGAAAGGGTGCCAACGCGGTTGATGCAGTGATGATGCGACGGACTTTCTCTGCTTTGACAGAGTAAAACCTTACCAAATGATCAAAAAGCGGTTGACCCCCCCTTGGGACAACAGACTAAATTGGCAGACCTTTAGAGCCTTACAATTAATCAGACGGATCCAAACGGACCGCTGACGACAACTACAAACCGGGAGTACTCTCATGAGCCTGATGAAAACCCTTATGGGTGCGGCAGCCGCAATGGCTGTCACCGCTGGTAGCGCACTGGCAGATCCAGCCCTGATCTTTGATCTGGGTGGCAAGTTCGACAAATCCTTCAACGAAGCCGCCTTTAACGGCGCGCAGCGTTGGTCCAAAGAGACTGGCGGCACGTTCCGCGAAATTGAGCTTCAGTCCGAAGCTCAGCGTGAACAGGCGCTGCGTCGTTTTGCTGAAGCTGGCTCCAACCCTATCGTCATGGCCGGCTTTGCCTTTGGTGACGCGCTGGGACAGGTTGCAAACGACTACCCCGACACCAAATTCGTGATCATCGATATGGTTGTTGATGCCCCCAACGTGCGCTCGGTTGTCTTTAACGAACACGAAGGATCGTATCTGGTTGGCATGATGGCCGCACAGGCGTCCAAGTCCGGCACCGTTGGTTTCATCGGCGGCATGGACATCCCGCTGATCCGCAAATTTGCCTGTGGGTATGCCCAAGGTGTCAAAGCTGTGAACGCAGATGCAACCGTGATTTCGAACATGACCGGCACAACTCCGGCGGCTTGGAACGACCCGGTAAAAGGCTCTGAGCTGACCAAAGCGCAAATCAGCCAAGGCGCAGATGTTGTCTATGCAGCGGCAGGCGGCACCGGCGTTGGCATTCTGCAAACCGCAGCCGACGAAGGCATTCTGTCGATCGGCGTGGACAGCAACCAGAATCACCTGCACTCGGGCAAAATCCTGACCTCGATGATGAAACGCGTCGACAATGCGGTATTCTCGGCGTTTGAAGACGGCGTCGACATGCAGACCGGTTTCTCCGTCATGGGTCTGGCCAATGGCGGCGTCGGGTATTCCATGGACGAGCACAACGCCAGCCTGGTCTCCAAGGACATGCAAATGTCGGTTGACGCTGCTGCCGCACAAATCGCAACCGGTGACATCACCGTGCACGATTACACGTCAGACGAAAGCTGCCCAGCGCTGTCGTTCTAATCACCAGAAAGGCCCCAAGCTATGACTGACAGTCTCACTGCATTCTTTTCGGCTTGGGGTGACCAATCGCCCGAGAGCCGTGCCCAGAAAACGGACACGGCCCTTGGGCCCCAATTTACCTATGCCGATCCCAACACTCCTGATGTGATAGTCGGGCGTGACGCCTATCTGGAGTATCTGGCGCAGTTTGCGTCGCAAATGCCCGGTGGCTCTGCCCGTGTCGTCGACCAATCGCAGACCGCGCATTGCGTGCGTGCGACTGTGGATTTCTTGTCCGGCGATACGCGCATGATGCGTGGCCAGTATTTCGCGGATCTCAACGCCGCAGGAAAAATCACCCGGATGATCGGTTTTATAGGGCTAGGGGAGCCCACATGACGGCACCAGCAATTGAACTCAAAGGCATTTCAAAGGCCTTTGGCCCAGTCCAGGCAAACAAGGACATCTCAATCCGTGTGGCGCCCGGTACGATCCACGGGATCATTGGGGAAAACGGCGCGGGGAAATCCACGCTGATGAGCATTCTATACGGCTTTTACAAAGCCGACCGCGGTGAGATCTGGATCAACGGCACACAGACCGAGATCCCCGACAGCCAAGCGGCCATCGCTGCCGGCATCGGCATGGTTTTCCAGCACTTCAAGCTGGTGGAAAACTTCACCGTTCTGGAGAACGTCATTCTTGGCGCGGAAGACGGCGGCCTGTTGCGCCCCTCGCTCGCCAAGGCCCGCAAAGCGCTAAAAGCGCTGGCGGCTGAGTATGAGCTGAACGTTGATCCCGATGCGCGCATAGATGAAATTGGCGTCGGCATGCAACAGCGCGTTGAGATCCTCAAGGCGCTGTACCGCCAGGCCGATATCCTCATTTTGGACGAACCCACCGGCGTGCTGACCCCCTCAGAAGCGGACCAGCTGTTCCGCATTCTGGACCGTCTGCGCAGCGAGGGCAAAACCATCCTGCTGATCACGCATAAAATGCGTGAAATCATGGAATACACCGATACCGTTTCGGTGATGCGGCGTGGTCAGATGACCGCCACGGTGAAAACCAAAGACAGCAGCCCCGAAGAGCTGGCTGAACTGATGGTCGGCCGCAAGGTTCTGTTGCGCGTGGACAAAGTCCCTGCCAAACCCGGCGCGCCCATTTTGGAAGTCGAAAACCTGCGGGTCGTCGATGATGCCGGTGTGGAACGTGTCAAAGGCATCGATCTTACCGTGCGCGCGGGTGAAATCCTTGGAATCGCAGGGGTTGCGGGCAACGGCCAGTCCGAACTGATGGAAGTTCTGGGCGGCATGATCACCGGCACCGGGTCCGTGCGGTTGCACGGCAATCACCTGCCGCTTAGCGGTTTGGGGGCCGACGGTCGCTCCCGGCGCGATGCCCATATTGGCCACGTCCCCGAAGACCGCCAAAGCGAAGGCCTGATCATGGATTTCCATGCCTGGGAAAACGTCGCCTTTGGCTATCACCGTGCGCCAGAATACCAAAAAGGCCTGCTAATGAACAATGCGGCCGTGCGCGCAGATACCGAAGCCAAGATGGCCAAGTTTGACGTGCGCCCACCAGATCCCTGGCTTGCTGCCAAGAACTTTTCCGGTGGCAACCAGCAAAAGATCGTCGTGGCCCGTGAAATCGAACGCAATCCAGATCTGTTGTTGATTGGTCAGCCCACCCGTGGCGTTGACATTGGTGCGATTGAATTCATCCACAAACAAATTGTCGAATTGCGCGACCAAGGCAAAGCCATCCTGCTGGTCTCGGTTGAACTCGAAGAAATCCTGTCCCTGTCGGATCGGGTTGCGGTGATGTTTGACGGCAAAATCATGGGCGAGCGCGTCGCCGATCAGACTGATGAAAAAGAGCTGGGCCTGATGATGGCCGGCGTCGCGGGGGAGGCCGCGTAAATGGATAAGATGCCCAAATGGGCCGACGTGGTGCTGATCCCTGTGATCAGCCTGCTTTTGGCCGCAGCTTTGTCTGCATTGGTAATCCTTGGTATTGGTAAAGACCCGGTCGAAGCTGTCCAGCTGATGGTTTCCGGTGCGCTCGGGTCAACCTATGGCTGGGGCTATACGCTTTATTATGCCACCAATTTTCTGTTCACCGGCCTTGCGGTTTCGGTGGCCTATCACGCGGGTCTGTTCAACATCGGTGGCGAAGGTCAGGCGATGCTGGGCGGCTTGGGTGTTGCGCTCATCTGCCTGTTCATCCCATGGCCCCATTGGTCGATCGCATTGGTGGTCGCGGCAATCGCCGCGGGTTTGTTTGGTGCGGCTTGGGCGGCGATCCCGGCCTATCTACAGGCCAAACGCGGCAGCCATGTGGTGATCACCACCATCATGTTCAACTTTATCGCCTTTTCGGTGATGAACTACATGCTGGTGAATGTGCTAAAGCCCGCAGGGTCGATGGATCCAGCCACCGCGCGCTTTGGCGAAAACGTCCACCTGCCCTCCCTGCATGACATTCTGGCCCCCATCGGCATCAGCTTTCACGAACGCGCCCCGGCCAACGTGACGCTTCTGGTGGCACTTGCCGCCTGTGTGGTCGTCTGGCTGTTGATCTGGCGCACGCCACTGGGCTATGAAATCCGAACATTCGGAAAATCCGAAGCCGGCACGCGCTATGCCGGCATGTCGCCCCTAAAAATCACCATGATCGCCATGCTGATCTCAGGCGCACTGTGCGGCATGATGGCCATCAACAATGTGATGGGCGAAGCCGAGCGTCTGGTGCTGAACTCCACCGAAGGCGCGGGCTTTATCGGCATCGCCGTGGCCTTGATGGGGCGCAACCATCCCTTTGGCGTGTTTCTGGCAGCGATCCTGTTTGGCTTCCTGTATCAGGGCGGCGCAGAATTGGCGCTGTGGGCCAATATCCCGCGCGAGTTGATCGTGGTGATCCAAGCCTTGGTGATCCTATTCACCGGCGCGCTGGACAACATGGTACGTATGCCGCTTGAAAAACTCTTTGTTGCGATCCGGAAGGAGAAAGCCTGATGGATTTTCTAACACTGATTCAGGTGCTGGACAGCACCGTCCGTCTGGCTGTGCCTTTGCTTTTGGCCTGTTTGGCGGGCCTGTTTTCTGAACGCGCAGGTATTTTTGACATCGGCCTTGAGGGCAAGATGCTGATGGCCGCGTTCTTTTCGGCCGCAGTTGCTGCAGTGACAGGCAATGTTTGGTTGGGCCTTCTGGCGGGCGTTGCCTCGTCTCTGGCGCTCGCAGGTCTGCATGGTCTGGCCTCGATCACCTTCCGGGGCAACCAGCTGATTTCTGGCGTGGCCATCAACTTTCTCGCCTCGGGCCTGACGGTGCTCATCGCACAAAACTGGTTCCAACAAGGCGGACGCACCCCGTCACTGATTGGGGCTGGCCGCTTTAATTCGGTAGAGCTGCCCTTTGCCATCGGCCCCACAGAGGCCGAAGCCGCGGGACGCCCGTTGTCGCAGCTTCTGGCCGAAGCAGGACCACTGCAACAGATCTATTCCGAACTTCTGTCAGGGCATTCCGTATTGGTTTACCTGTCGTTTCTGGCCGTCCCTTTGACCGCCTGGATCCTGTTTGGCACCCGCTTTGGCCTGCGCCTGCGCGCCGTTGGAGAGAACCCGGCGGCCGTTGATACCGCCGGCGTCTCTGTTGTTGGCCTGCGCTTTGCGGCTGTCGGCATCTGCGGCATCCTGTGCGGCATTGCTGGCGCCTATCTTGCCACCGCCTTGCAGGCAGGTTTTGTCAAAGAGATGACCGCTGGGCGTGGCTTTATCGCGCTGGCCGCGCTGATCTTTGCCAAATGGCGCCCGTGGCACGCATTGTCCGCCACTCTCTTGTTTGGCTTGCTGCAAGCTCTGGCCCTGCGCTTCCAAAGCATCAACCTCGGAGGCATCACCCTTCCGGTGCAGTTGATGGAAGCCCTCCCCTACATCCTGACGGTTGTTATCCTCGCGGGGTTTGTCGGCAAAGCGGTCCCCCCAAAAGCAGGTGGCACCCCTTACGTCAAAGAGCGTTAACCTGTGCACGTAGACAGTCTACAGCCTCACACCCGGCCATTGACGGCCGGGTGTTTTTTATTCCCCAGACCGCGTGATTGCATTTCGCTGTGAACAGATCGTGCCAGCCCACATCCGAATCGTGCACCATCACTGCACAGGCCGCTCGCACGGCAAAGCCCAACGCTCCACGCGCGAAACAACCTATAGAATAACAATCCCAAAGATTTACGGCCCCATCTATGCAGCCAGCGCATATCCGATCATCGCTTGCCGGGGCGCCAATGCAGGGCCACCCCAAAAATGACGATAAATGCTGATAAGTGCCGCATTTTTCAAACCAGCTCCCCGGTTTACGTGCAAATTGGAGTGCATGCTTTACGCAACTGGACCTTTCCTGGCCCACCCAAATGCAACATAGATAGCTCAGCTTGCTGCGCAGCAGCATAAACTGTTGATTTCACATTCAGGCGTAGTCTAACAACCGACATGCAGATCTACCTTCCCATTGCAGAAGTCTCCGTAAACGCTTTCCTCCTTCTTGGCCTTGGTGGCCTTGTTGGTGTGCTATCTGGCATGTTTGGCGTCGGCGGCGGTTTTCTGATGACCCCGCTCCTCTTTTTTATCGGCATACCGCCTGCGGTGGCGGTCGCCACCGAAGCCAACCAAATTGTAGCCTCGTCGTTTTCCGGCGTTCTGGCGCATTTTCGAAGGCGGACGGTCGATATCAAAATGGGGCTTGTGCTTCAGGCCGGTGGTCTGATGGGGGCTGCGATCGGGGTGGTGGTGTTCAACTACCTCAAAAGCCTGGGGCAGGTCGATCTACTGGTCAAGCTGTGCTATGTCGTCTTCCTTGGCGTTGTTGGTGGACTGATGTTCATCGAAAGCCTGAACGCCATCCGCAAATCCCAAAAGCCCGGGGCCGTCACCGCCAAGAAACGCCAACGCGGCTGGGTTCACGCCATGCCGTTCAAGATGCGCTTTCGCACCTCCGGCCTCTACATTTCCGCAATCCCACCGCTGCTGGTTGGCATCTGTGTGGGCATTCTGGCCGCGATCATGGGCGTCGGCGGCGGATTTATCATGGTGCCCGCAATGATCTACATCTTGGGCATGCCAACAAAAGTTGTGGTTGGCACCTCCCTGTTCCAGATCATCACCGTCACCGCCTTTACCACCATGCTGCACGCCACCACCAACTATACGGTTGATATTGTGCTGGCTGTCTTGCTCTTGGTCGGCGGCGTGATCGGAGCCCAGATCGGGACCCGCATCGGCGTCTATCTCAAGGCGGAACAGCTGCGCATCCTGCTGGCCCTGATGGTAATCGCCGTCTGCGGCAAGCTTGCGCTTGATCTGTTGCTGATGCCAACCGAGCTGTATTCGCTCGGCGACAGCGGAGGACATTGATATGTGGCGATTTTTAACTCTTCTGCTCTGTCTGGCCCTGCCAGCACAAGCCGCCCAAGAAGAGGTTGTCCTTGCGCTCAGCAAAGATCAGGTCTCTATCACAACCGACTTTGATGGGTCCGAGATCCTGATCTTTGGCGCCATCAAACGCGAAAGCTCTATTCCCGAAGGCCCTCCCATTGAGGTCATCGTTGCCCTGTCCGGTCCCGACTCGCCCGTCACGGTGCGCCGCAAGGAAAAACAACTGGGGATCTGGGTCAACGCCGATGCCGTCGATATCGCATCCGCGCCCGAGTTTTACGCCGTTGCCACCAGTGGTCCCATGAACGAGATCCTGACCGATGAAGAAGACCTGCGGCACCGGGTGTCGGTGGAACGGGCGATCCTGTCGATCGGCGCTGCCGAGCAGCTTGAAGATGCACAGGAATTCATCAAAGCTGCCATCCGTATTCGTGAAAACAACGATCAATATTCGTTGAATGAGGGCATCGTGCAGGTGGATGAACAAACCCTGTTTCGCACCGAAATCAAGATGCCGCCAAACCTGACAGAGGGTAACTATACCGCCCGTATCCTGCTGACTCGCGGTGGACACGTGGTGGCGCAGCATGATGCGGTCATCGATGTGCGCAAGGTTGGGCTTGAACGCTTCCTCTACAACCTGTCGCGTCAACAGCCGTTTGTATATGGCCTGATGTCGCTGGCAATCGCCATTTTTGCAGGCTGGAGCGCTTCGGCCGTCTTCCGTCTGATCAAAAACGGCTAACGCACCACGTACCGCAACCGCCTCTGTTCCCGCCCCGCGGGGGCAGAGGCCACGCCCAACAGCGGTCAAGGTCCCGACAGGGATCTGCACCGCTGGCGGGAGCCTCACCCCACTAAAATCAGACGTCGTCTTGCACTTGGGCTTCCAGTTGCAGTGCCACAGGTGCGGTCTTCAGATCGTCCACCCGCAGCACGTCAGACGGCTTTGCCAATCGATTGCGTACCACCCAAATCAGCCGTTCTTGCGCCCGGGTGATGGCCACATAGGCCAACCGCTTCCACAAAGGCTGTCCAGCTTCCACCCGGCCCATCCGGGCGGCGGCGTAAATATCAGGCGCAAAAACCTGCGCCGTGTCCCATTGCGACCCTTGGGCCTTGTGAATTGTCACCGCCGCACCATGCAGAAACGTGGCCCCCATTCGGGCCGCAAATGGAATAAACGGCTCATCTTCATCTGGCTTTTCGATTTTCACAATCGACGCCGCCGAGACCTGCGGATCTTCTGCCCCCATCACATGCAGGCGTGAAAACCCGGGCTTACGCCCCGGCCCCAAATAGACGACCTGCGCCCCCTTGATCAGCCCGCGCGCCTCCAGATCCAGCCGTTTCTTACGGTGTTTCAGGGGCAGTTCCAGCCCGTCACAAATCAACGGCTCGCCCGGCAGAAGCTCATCTTCCGGCGCGCCGTAGACATTGCGAAACGCGTTGATCAACCGGATCCGTGTCGCATTGCGCCACACCAGTGCCGGTGAACGCGCCATCAGATCCACCTCAACCCGCTGCCCCCACACCACGCGCTCGTCGCGCTGTGCAGTGTCTTCGATCATCCGCTCAAAATCTTCAAATCCCAACTGCGGGTCCGCCAATGCATGGGCCAGATCCAAGATGGGATTGTCCGCCTCCTGCCGGTGAATGCGGTTCAGGATCAGCTGGCGTGGTTCCGGCAACGTTTCAAACACCATCGAACCAGACTGGTTCACCGGGGCCAACTGCGCCGGATCGCCAAACAAGACCAGATTTGGGAAGATCTCTTTCAGATCGTCGAACTGCCGGTCATCCAGCATTGAGGCTTCGTCGACAAATCCAATGTCCAGCTGCTCATCCCGCCGTTTCCAGCCGGTGATGAAATCTGACCCCCGCAGACCTGCAACAGCCAAAGCTCCTGGAATAGATTTGTTCTTTTCATAAAATGCGGCCGCCCGGGCCAACGCTTCGGCGGTGATCCCTTCGATCTCAGGTTCTTCGCCCTGCCCGGCCAGCCATTCAGCGACCTTTTCATATTCGGGATCATAAACCGGAGTGTACAAAATGCGGTGGATTGTCGTCGCCGGCACCCCGCGCAGGCGCAGAACACTGGCCGCCTTATTTGTCGGTGCCAAAATGGCAAGCGTGCGCCGGTCCGCTTTTTTGCGGCTTTCGTAATCGCCTGACACAATATCAACGCCAGATGTCTCCAACGCCTTATACAGCTCTGCCAGCAATAGTGTTTTACCGGACCCCGCCTTCCCAATCACCGCCATGACCCCGGAATCACCGCGCGGTGGCTGCAAAAGCCCGTCGTCCAAATCGACGCCAGCCTGCCGCAAAAGTTCGGTCACGCTGTCAAAAGCCGAGGCCTGATCATCTGAGAATTGAATGGCTGTTCCTGTCATGGCGCGACCCTACAGCCCTGCAGCCAGCAGCACCAGAGCCCGCAACCCGTTGCGCCATATGAATGCCGCGCGCCCGCTGTTTCTGGATCTAAGAGGTTGAATACTAAACGATGATCAAACCGCTACTGGTGGCGCGCGCGATCGCATGGGTCGTGTTGATCGCTCCCAGCTTAAACCGCGCCCCTTCGATGTAGACCCGCAGAGTATGCTCAGAGATCGATAGGGTTTCGGCCACCTGTGCGCGGCTATACCCCACCGCCAGTAGGGTCAATGTATCCACCTCACGCGGGGACAGTGGCAGCCGTTGGTCGGGGCTGCGGTCGGGTTCAAACTCCAGCGCCTTTCGGTTCAAAAAATGCGCCAATAGGATCAGCTCCCGGCTGTGCGCCGCAATAAAACTGTCCCAGACCGCATCCTCACACTGGTGATTGATCGAAAACAGCGCAAACTGCCCATTTGGGCCGCGCACTGGGATCGAATACCCCTGATTGCCCACACCATAGGCATGTGCTTCGCTCCAAAACGTGCGCGCGGATTTAGAGCTCCAATCCAGACGCTTCCAATCCACCGGATGAAACCGTTGGTAACACCCTGTCACAATTGGATCGAGCCGGACAAACGCCGGATCCCTATAGCGTTTCGCCCAGTCCTCACTATGGGTGCCGAAATAAAAGTTCTTGCCCTCCGCATCGACCCACAGGAAGTCCACATGGTCGACCTCAATGGCATTGCTCAGATCTCTGACAACCCTTTGAAATTCATCCAAAGTAGAGATCGCCTCAAGCTCTGCCAAAATCTGATCAAGATAGTCCCTGTTCGTCATACGACCGCCTACCACCTTCGCGTTTGGTCAATGCGCTTCGAACAGAAGCACTATTCTAGATCTAGCCTCAGCGCCGATCCCCTAGTGTTTTCAGCGGACTTGCCGCGAACGTCAACGAGAAGGTATACAATCCGTTAAAATAGTTGTTATTTTTCCCATATCGTGCGCAATCCGCACAGTTTTCTGAGTGTGCAACACCCGTACCCTACCCCCAAAAGTAATATACCTCCCCATTTCTGGGGAGGTATCACCGGCTGAAACCGATGCACCAATCTCACTTGCAGGGTCTGCGCATGGGGTTGGTGCTATGTAGATTCGCCCTTATCGGGACCGTTCGGCGTTTAGTTTTTGCCAGCGTCCAGAACATCTTCCAAGGTGCGCAACCCGGTGCGAGGCGCCTGAACCAGAACCGACATGTTGCCGGGTTTGTGTTCGTTGCGCAGCATTTTCATATGCGCGTCAGGCAACTCCGCCCATGGGAAGACTTCAGACATGCATGGATCCAGACGACGCTCGACCATCAGGTTGTTGGCGGCAGAGGCCTGCTTCAAGTGGGCAAAGTGGGAGCCCTGCAAACGCTTCTGGTGCATCCACATATAGCGCACGTCAAAGGTACAGTTGAAACCAGACGTACCGGCGCAGATCACAACCATGCCGCCCTTCTTACACACCAGCGAAGAGACCGGGAATGTTTTCTCACCTGGGTGTTCAAACACCATGTCGACGTTGACGCCTTTGCCGGTGATTGCCCAGATCGCCTTGCCGAACTTGCG
The DNA here is from genome assembly GCA_947492585.1 of uncultured Paracoccaceae bacterium. Classification (GTDB taxonomy): domain Bacteria; phylum Pseudomonadota; class Alphaproteobacteria; order Rhodobacterales; family Rhodobacteraceae; genus Epibacterium. The sequence continues at coordinate 194,695 of CANLND010000003.1, read as the reverse complement.
CGCCTCTTTCAGCCAGGTGTTGTACTCTGGCGTGTTGACCGTGGGCAGTTGGCCCCAGCAGTTGAAATCGTTGCGGTTGATCACGCCTTTTGCGCCCAGACCCATCACAAACTCACGCTTGCTTTCGTCCGAGATCACCCCGATGGCGTTGGCGCCCGCAGTGTTGATCAGCTGGATCGCATATGAGCCCAGACCGCCCGACGCCCCCCAAACCAGAACGTTCTGGCCGGGTTTCAGATCGTGAGGCTCGTGGCCGAACAACATGCGGTAGGCTGTGGCCAGTGTCAGCGTATAGCAGGCGCTTTCTTCCCAAGTCAGGTGCTTGGGGCGAGGCATCAGCTGCTGCGCCTGCACACGGGTGAACTGCGAGAAAGATCCATCTGGCGTTTCATAACCCCAGATCCGCTGGCTGTCAGAGAACATCGGATCGCCACCGTTACAGTGTTCGTCATCACCGTCGTCCTGGTTGCAGTGGATGACAACTTCATCGCCAACCTTCCAACGCGTGACTTTGTCGCCAATGGCCCAAACGATGCCCGCAGCGTCAGATCCCGCAATGTGGTAGGGCTGCTTGTGCACGTCGAACATAGAAATCGGCACACCAAGACCCGCCCAGACACCATTGTAGTTCACGCCAGCCGCCATCACCAGAACCAGCACTTCGTTGCTGTCCAGCGTCGGCACATCTACAACTTCCTGCAGCATCGCCTTGTTGGGCTCGCCTTCACGTTCCTTACGGATCGCCCAAGCGTACATTTGCTTTGGAACAAAGCCCATCGGAGGGATTTCTCCCATCTCATAAAGGTCTTTTTCCGGCGCGTCATAGGACAGGGTCGCGTTATCAATATCCAAAGCCATGCTGGCCTCCTCCACACGTGGGTTTGCTGCAACGCAGAATCGCAGCCTCATCAACAGAAATAGAAATGGGAGAGTAACATTGCAACCCCTTTAGGGGGTGTTTTGTAATTTTATGTCTCAACGGAACTCGGGGAAAATGCCGCATCTGCGACATCCGTTGATTGCTGTGTCAGCGCTTTGGCCGGGATGAGATGCGCGATCGACGTGGCATAAAACCGCAATCCATCCAGATTGTCTGCGCGCGCCGCAATCCAACCCTCGCGTTCGCTGAGCAGACCGCGCGCAATCATCCGTGTCAGTGCCTGCTCCAGCGCCGGTCCTAATTCGATGTTATCGGCATAGCGCGCAGTTTTGGGCAAAGCGCCAAGGATCCCTTCAACCCGCCCCAACAACATCGCCCGGCTTTGATCCCCGGTGTTCAACACCGCCCAGGCCAGCAGAGGCACCGGTAGGACAGGAACATTTGCAGCAATGCGAGTCATCAGCTCGTGGCCGACCCCGCGCACCAGCTCTCCATTAGAGATTTCCGCATCCGGGTTGTCCTGAACAAAAGCACGCAGGCTCAACGGTTGGCCAAAGTTCACAGCGGCAAATCCCGCCCGCCGATAGCGTCCAACCAACCACAGGCCCAGCTGACGCAGCAAACGCAGGGCAATCACTCCGATGCGCGCCCGAAACCGGCGTTGCCCACGTCGGGCCGCCGAGGTCAGGATATTATCCTCTAGCACCCGGTCGTAATTCAACGACACAGGCACAAAGACCACATCGCGATGTTTGGGATCGTAGGCCTCGACCATATACCGCAACAGGCCCAATTTTGCCGGGGCCACCCGCCCGTCCAGCGAGAGACCACCTTCGGGGAACACCGCTTGTGTCACACCCGCCTGTGTGGCAAGGCTGACATAGGTGGCCAGAACCTTATGGTATAGTCCGCTGCGCGAACGACGCCGAATAAAATAGGCTCCCATCGCCCGGATCAAACCGCTCAGCGGCCAAACCCGCGCCCATTCCCCAACCGCATAAGACAGGGCCGATCGTTCCGCCGCCAGATAGGTCACCAGCACGTAATCCATGTTTGATCGATGGTTCATCACAAAGATCACCGTAGCATCCGGATCAATCCCACGCAGCGAGCTGGCTCCCTGATGGCCAAACCGCACCGTATACACGGTGTTGGACAACAGGCGCGCTGCCCGAATAGCCAGACTGAAATAGGTAAAGGCTGAAAACGACGGCACGATTTCACGCGCATAGCGCCGTGCTTCTTCAAAGGCGACATTCTCGGGGATACCCTCGGCGCGCGCATGATCCGAAATCGCCTGCGTCACCCGCGGATCAAAGATCAGCCGTTGGATCATGTCGTGACGGCGGGTCAGATTGAACGGCTGTATTGGCCGTTCCAACCGCTGGTTCAGCTGTTCCACAGCCCGCTCCAACCGGCGACGGAAAAACCACCGCACAGACGGGAACAGGAAATGCGACGCAAAGGTGATCGCGGCAAAGACCAAGATCAACGCAAATAGCCAGAAAGGGAGTTCTATAGTCTGTGACATGTCGCCCCATGTTGCCCAAGGCGTCTGCCAATTCAAGAGCAGAGGTGAAATTCCCGCGATGTGCCATCAGGTTAGAGGCAATATTCCGCAGCACGATCCGGTGCTGTCCTCCTCAAGCCTGTCAGCCAACACGATGGAACACGGCCGTTCCCCACCGCAGGGGCAGGCTGCGCTGGACCAACTCCGCCAGATCCACAGGAATAGGCATAATTGCCGCGATGCAGCGAATTGACAGAGATCTAAAATTACTGTTTATATCCCATCAATGAAATAAAGTTACTCAGATGGAATCGTGAGGCTACGACATGTCGCAGACGCAGCAGACCCCAAAGACTGATCGTCCCTGGCTCATCCGGACCTATGCCGGCCACTCTACGGCCACCGCATCAAATGCGCTGTACCGCAGTAACCTGGCCAAAGGTCAGACCGGGCTCAGCGTGGCCTTCGATCTGCCGACCCAAACCGGCTATGACAGCGATCACGTGCTGGCGCGCGGCGAAGTGGGCAAAGTCGGCGTGCCGGTCTGCCACTTGGGCGATATGCGTACCCTGTTTGATCAGATTCCGCTGGAACAGATGAACACCTCGATGACCATCAACGCCACGGCGCCGTGGCTGTTGTCGCTGTATGTCGCCGCCGCCGAAGAGCAAGGCGCCGATGTGTCCAAATTGCAGGGCACCGTTCAAAACGATCTGATCAAAGAATATCTGAGCCGTGGCACCTACATTTGCCCCCCGGCGCCCAGTCTGAAAATGATCGGGGACGTGGCCGAATATTGCTATCACAATATTCCCAAATGGAACCCGATGAACATCTGTTCCTACCATTTGCAAGAAGCAGGCGCGACACCGGAACAAGAACTGGCCTTTGCCCTTGCGACGGCGCAGGCGGTTCTGGATGAATTGAAGCCCCGCGTCCCCGCCAAAGATTTCCCTGCCTTGGTCGGTCGTATCTCGTTCTTTGTGAATGCCGGTATCCGGTTTGTCACTGAGATGTGCAAAATGCGCGCCTTTGTGGACCTGTGGGATGAAATCTGCCGCGAGCGCTATGGTGTCGAAGACCCTAAATTCCGCCGCTTCCGCTATGGCGTTCAGGTGAACTCACTTGGCCTGACCGAACAGCAGCCAGAAAACAACGTCTACCGTATTCTGATCGAGATGCTGGCGGTGACCTTGTCGAAAAACGCGCGGGCGCGGGCGGTGCAGCTGCCCGCCTGGAACGAAGCGCTTGGCCTGCCACGTCCATGGGACCAACAATGGTCTATGCGGATGCAGCAAATCTTGGCTTATGAAACCGATCTTTTGGAGTATGGCGATCTGTTTGATGGCAACCCGGTGGTGGATGCCAAGGTGGAATCGCTAAAAGAAGGCGCCCGCGCGGAGCTGGCCAACCTTGGCTCTATGGGCGGTGCTGTTGCCTCTATCGAATACATGAAGTCCCGGTTGGTGGAATCCAATGCCGATCGTTTGAATCGGATCGAACGCGGTGAAACCACTGTGGTCGGCGTGAACCGCTGGGTCGAAGGCGAACCTTCACCGCTGCAGACCGAAGATGGCGGCATCATGGTTGTCGACCCCGCCGTGGAGCAACAACAGATTTCCCGCCTCAACACCTGGAAATCCGAACGGGACGCCACAGCCGTGGCAACAGCCCTCGCGGCGCTGCGCGTGGCTGCGCAAAACGGCGATAACATCATGCCGCCGTCGATTGCTGCCGCCAAAGTCGGTGTTACCACCGGCGAGTGGGCCGAAGAAATGCGCAAGGCCTATGGCACCTACCGGGGTCCCACCGGCGTTTCGCCATCGGTCTCCAACAAAACCGAAGGCTTGGACGAATTGCGGGATGCCGTAAATGTGGTCAGCGATAAATTGGGCCGTCGCCTGAAATTTGTCGTGGGTAAACCCGGATTGGACGGCCATTCCAATGGCGCCGAACAAATTGCCTTCCGCGCCCGTGACTGTGGAATGGACATTACCTATGACGGGATTCGCCTGACCCCGGCCGAACTGGTAGAAAGTGCACAGGAAGACGGCGCACATGTCCTAGGCCTGTCCATTCTGTCCGGGAGCCACCTGCCATTGGTCGAGGAGACGCTGACACGTCTTCGTGAAGCCGGCTTATCCGATATTCCGGTCATTGTTGGTGGAATTATTCCCGATGAAGACGCCGAAAAACTGAAAGAAATGGGTGTTGCGCGTGTATTCACTCCCAAAAATTTCGAGCTTAATTCGATAATGGGAGATATTATTTCATTGGCAGATCCCAACTCATCAAATTGATGCGACTAAAAAAAATACCTTTTCTTGAATTTCGTTAGTGAAATTCAACTAGGTTTTACTGCATAGAACAGGCTACGCTGATACTCAGCGTACCTGTATTGGAGGCAGTAATGACAATAGATCTTTCGACCATGTCCCGTGTGGAATTGCAGAGACTGATCACCGACGCACAAACCGCTTTGAAAAACGCGGAAGAGCGGGAACGCAATGAAGCCCTAAAAGCAGCGCAAGACGCGGCTGCAAAATTCGGTTTCTCTCTGGAAGAAATTGCCGACACGGCACGGGAACGCCAGAAAAAATCAAAATCCGGCCCCAAATACCGCAATCCAAACAATCCCGAAGAAACCTGGAGCGGCCGTGGGCGCAAACCCCATTGGGTACATGCGGCCCTGACAGCGGGTGTCGATATTTCGGACCTGGAAATCTAAACCAGAACCCGGAGTTTTCTGATGACAATTCATATCGGCGCGAATGCGGGTGATATTGCAGAAACCGTTTTGATGCCCGGCGATCCCTATCGCGCAAAATGGGCGGCAGAAACGTTTTTGCAAGACGTTAAACTGGTGAATGACGTGCGCGGCATGCTCGGATATACGGGCACGTGGAATGGGCACCCTGTGTCCATTCAGGGCAGCGGAATGGGCATGCCCTCTTTGTCAATTTATGCAAACGAATTGATCCGCGATTTTGGCGCAAAAACCTTAATCCGCATTGGCTCGTGCGGTGGCATGCAACCCCACGTAAAGGTGCGCGACGTCATTCTCGCAATGACCGCCACCACCGTAGGCTCGCCCTCGCAAAGCATCTTTAAAGAGGTGAACTTTGCCCCCTGCGCCGATTGGGGTTTGTTGCAAGCCGCCGCGGTGGCTGCGCACGCAATGGATGTGGCCCCGCATGTCGGTGGAATTTATTCCTCCGACACCTTTTATGACGAACGTCCCGATCTGAACGAACAGATGGTGCGGCACGGTATTTTGGGCGTCGAAATGGAAGCCGCAGAACTTTACACGCTTGCCGCGCGCCATAACTGCCGTGCGCTGGCGGTGCTGACCGTTTCGGACCATCTGCAAACCGGCGAAGCGCTTCCGTCTGATCAACGCGAACGAAGCTTTGGTGATATGGTCGATATCGCCCTCAAAGCGGCGTTTGCCTGATCAAAACCGCGGCGACACACAGCATTAGGGCAGCGATTTGCTGCCCTTTTTCATGCCCGAACCGTCGTATCGTTGATTAAATCACCACCACAGCAAGCGGCGGAAATCCGTTAAAGCCCACCGACGCATAGGTCGAAGTATAGGCACCACAACTGTGGATCACTACGCGATCACCACCTTTCAGCCCGAGGGGCAGCTGATAGGGATGTTTTTCATACAAGACATCCGCACTGTCGCAGGACGGCCCCGCCAAAACGCAGGGACCAGTCGCCTCATGTTCACGCGCCGTGGTGATCTGATAGCGGATCGCCTCGTCCATGGTTTCGGCAAGGCCCGAAAACATGCCAATATCCAGATAGACCCAGCGGTAAAGGTCAGCGTCGTGTTTGCGCGACACCAATAGCACCTCAGCCGCAATTGCACCTGCCTCGGCAACCAGTCCACGTCCCGGCTCGGCCATGATTTCAACGTGATCCGGGAACCGGGCCCGGACTTTGCCCATGACATCGCGTGCATAAGATTCCGGGTCCGCCACATGCGAGGCGTAGCTCGCAGGAAATCCCCCGCCGATGTTCAACAATCGCAGATCAAACCCAGCCGCCTGCGCCGCGGTCCAGACCTCGGCCACCTGATCCAGTGTTTCGCACCACATTTCGGGATCGCGCGTCTGCGATCCCACATGGAACGACAGCCCTTCTACGTGCAATCCAAGGTCCTGCGCGGTTTGCATCAGCGACAGCGCCATGTCAGGCGCGCAGCCAAACTTACGGCTCAGCGGCCAGTCCGCTCCGGTTGCAAGCCCCAACAGACGGAGACACACGTTAGATCCCGGCGCCTGTTCTGCCAGTTTCTCCAACTCTTCCACCGCATCCGCGGCAAAATGGGTAATGCCCAACCCATGCGCATAGGCAATATCCGCCGGCCGCTTGATGGTGTTGCCAAAGGAAATCTGTGCAGGTGTTGCCCCTGCGGCCAGACAGGCTTCGATCTCGGTGCGGCTTGCCGCATCAAACCCAGCCCCCGCCTGTACCAACGCCTGCAATACTTCGGGCGCGGGGTTTGCCTTGACCGCATAATGAATACGCGCCCCCGACAGGCCACGGGCCAGTGCATGGTAGCGCTCCACAATTGCACTACGATCTACAACCAGAGTCGGCTGATCAAAGGTATTGCGCGCGATATAATCAAGGTGACGCGGGATAGGTGTGTCAGAATAGGGCGCATGCCCAGCAGCATCTGCGTTCATGGTCATCTCCAAAAGACCCGGCCATATATGACCGCTCAGTTCCATCAGAGACGTTACCGTCGCTACGTAACCTTAGGGGAGTTAGCCCTTTCGACAGAGGCGCGTGCGTTGGCGTCTTGGGTCGCGGGTATCAGGCAATCACCTTTTCAGATCAAGACTTTTTTTAAGCTTTTGCAATTTTTCACAGGGTGATCTGTAGCCGTAACACGCCCGCCTTGCATTTATCGCCCCGTATGTCCCTGCAAACAGTCGGTCGGCTGACGGTCACCGGCCTGTACTGCACCGCAATACCGACAGGCCCACTGCCCCTGTGTTCGATCCTGCCGCCATCGGCAATTGCGCGTCAGGGTCGTGCTTGTGCGCTTCCACCACAAATAGGCCAGCACACCTGCCAGAAGGAACAATAATAAAATAGGCATATGAACCTTTTACGTCTCCCAACCCGGTCGAGCAATCTCATTCACTACACATAATCAGGGGTCCCCAAAAGGCCCGCAAAAACACATCCCACGCGGGGTTGTTTCATCTGTCACAATTGATGTCGCATCGATAGGCTGTTGGTATGTCCCACTCACTTGATCGTCTCGTCGAACAGCAAATCCAAAAAGCCCTCGCCGCGGGCAAATTAATCGCTTGACGGGGAAGGCCAGCCCCTGCCCGATCGAACAGGGGACGCCTTGGGCGATATGGTGCAGGCCGTTGCCATACGAATCATGGCCCAGGCGGGTGCCCTGCCCGAAGAGTTCAAAATCAAGAAATTGCTGGAGGCCGCAAAGCAGACCTATCGCGACTCGCAAAACGACAGCGAAAAGCGCGTCGCCATGGCGCTGATTGCGGACCTTCAACAACGCTACAACATCGCGGTGGAAGCCCGCCAACGGTTTATGGCGCCCTAATCAACGCGGCCCTCCCCGCATAGAACAAAAAAAGACCCCGCCAAATGGCGAGGTCCTTTTTGTTTTCGTAGTGGTGATCAGAGCTGACGCTCAACCATCATTTGTTTGATATTGGCAATCGCCTTGGCTGGGTTCAGACCCTTGGGGCAGGTTTTTGCACAGTTCATAATGGTGTGGCAGCGGTACAGTTTGAACGGATCTTCCAGATCATCCAGACGCTCCCCCGTCGCTTCGTCACGGCTGTCGATGATCCAGCGATAGGCATGCAGCAACGCCGCTGGCCCAAGATAGCGATCGCTGTTCCACCAATAGCTCGGACACGAAGTCGAGCAGCTGGCGCACATCACACATTCATACAGACCATCCAGTTTCTTGCGGTCCTCAATGGACTGCTTCCACTCTTTGGCGGGGCGGTTGGTCTTGGTTTCCAGCCACGGCATGATCGACGCGTGCTGCGCGTAGAAATGCGTCAGATCCGGGATCAGATCCTTGACCACCGGCATGTGCGGCAGCGGGTAGATCTTTACGTCGCCGTCGACTTCATCCAGGCCATAAATACAGGCCAAAGTATTGATGCCATCGACGTTCATTGCACATGAACCACAGATGCCTTCGCGGCACGAACGGCGGAACGTCAGCGTTGGGTCAATCTCATTTTTGATCTTGATCAACGCATCCAGAATCATCGGACCGCATTTGTCCATGTCGACAAAATAGGTGTCGACCTGAGGATTTTTGCCATCATCCGGGTTCCAGCGATAAATCTGGAATTTACGGACATTGGTTGCGCCGTCCGGCTTGGGCCAGGTTTTCCCGGTTGTGATCCGGGAATTCTTGGGCAGGGTGAGTTGAACCATGACTTAGTAACCTTTCTCAAGCAGGCAGGCATTGGCAGAATCCGCCTGGGCCTGAGTTACAGTTTCTGAGGCGATAACCGTCTTTGACTGCCCACCGGAGGTGTACACATATTGCGTCGAATAAGAGCCGGTGATGCGCGCCTGATCCAAACAGGCCCGGAACTCAGCCGCGCGGGCTTCGCTGTCCGCGGGTGTCACACAGGCTGAAAGACCGGTTGCGACAAGCAAGGCTACGCCACAACCCAAGCGTTTCGCTTTGGAAAATTGAACCGTAGTTTTCATCAGAACGTCCTCGCTTTGGGCGCGATTTTCTCAAGGCTGATACCGCCTTCACCTTCGGTGGTCAGCGGATCGGTGATCACCGGACGGAATGACAGATCAACCTGACTGCCCTCAACCCGCGACACTGTGTGCACACGCCAGTTTTCGTCGTCCCGCGTGCTGTAATCCTCGTGCGCGTGGGCGCCACGGGATTCTTTGCGCGCTTCGGCACCCACGATGGTGGCCAGAGCGTTGGGCATCAAATTGTCCAGCTCCAGCGTTTCCATCAGATCCGAGTTCCACACCAACGAGCGATCGGTGACCTTCAGGTCGCCCATCTTGCCCGCGATTGCGGTCATCTTATCAACCCCTTCTTTCAGGGTTTTGTCCGTGCGGAACACAGCCGCATCCGCCTGCATGGTACGCTGCATTTCCAGACGCAGATCAGCGGTTGGGATGCCACCTTTGGCGTTGCGCAACGTATCAAAACGCTCAAACGCTTTGTCGACCGACGCCTGGTTCAACGTTGGGTTTGGTGCCTCCTTGTCGATCACTTGCCCTGCGCGGATAGACGCAGCACGGCCAAAGACCACAAGGTCAATCAACGAGTTCGAACCCAAACGGTTGGCACCGTGCACCGAAGCACAGCCTGCTTCGCCAGCGGCCATCAAACCGGGCACGATGCCGGTTGGATTGTCCGCAGTTGGGTTCAGAACCTCACCCCAATAGTTGGTCGGGATACCCCCCATGTTGTAGTGCACCGTTGGCAGAACCGGGATCGGCTCTTTGGTCACATCAACACCGGCAAAAATCTTGGCGCTTTCGGAAATGCCCGGCAGACGTTCCGCCAGCGCATCCGCAGGCAGGTGGCTGAGGTTCAGGTGAATGTGATCGCCGTGTTCGCCCACGCCGCGGCCTTCGCGGATCTCCATAGTCATGGAGCGCGACACATAATCGCGGGGCGCCAGGTCTTTGTAGTTGGGCGCATAGCGCTCCATGAACCGTTCGCCTTCGGAGTTGGTCAGATAGCCGCCTTCGCCGCGTGCGCCTTCGGTGATCAGGCAGCCCGACCCGTAGATGCCGGTGGGGTGGAATTGAACAAATTCCATATCCTGCAGCGCCAAACCCGCGCGCGCCACCATACCGCCACCGTCGCCAGTGCAGGTGTGGGCCGAGGTCGCCGAGAAATAGGCACGGCCATAGCCGCCAGTGGCCAGAACCACCATCTTGGCGTTAAAGACATGCATGGTGCCGTCGTCCAGCTTCCAGCAGACAACACCCTGACATTGACCGTCATCAGACATGATCAGATCAATCGCGAAGTATTCAATGTAGAATTCCGCGTTGTTCTTTAGCGACTGACCATACAGCGTGTGCAGAATCGCGTGGCCCGTCCGGTCCGCTGCGGCACAGGTCCGCTGTACCGGGGGACCTTCGCCAAACTCGGTGGTGTGACCCCCAAAAGGACGCTGGTAGATCTTGCCTTCTTCGGTGCGCGAAAACGGCACGCCGTAGTGCTCCAGCTCATAGACCGCCTTGGGCGCTTCACGGGCAAGATATTCCATTGCGTCGGTATCGCCCAACCAGTCTGACCCCTTTACGGTGTCATACATGTGCCATTTCCAGCTGTCGGGGCCCATGTTGCCCAGCGACGCGGCGATGCCACCCTGCGCTGCAACCGTGTGCGAGCGGGTTGGGAAGACTTTGGAGATACAGGCGGTGCGCAGGCCCTGCTCGGCCATGCCCAGCGTGGCGCGCAAACCCGCGCCGCCAGCGCCCACCACCACGACATCATAGTCGTGGGTTTCATATTCATATGCTGCTGTTGTCATCGTTTTTGTTCCTTAACGCGCATATTCAAAGAGCGATTTTGACAAGGGCAAAAAGAACCATTGCAATCATCGTGTAGGCAAAAGCCGAGGTTGCCAGCAGCGCCAGCTTTTCGGCCACGCCGTGCACATAGTCTTCGATGGCCACCTGCAGCTCACGCATCAGGTGAATAATGCCAACAACCAAAGACAGGCCGGTCACAATCGCAGGGAACGGACGGCTGAAATAGGCTAATACTTCTTCCTGTGTGCCACCAAGGCCGATGCCAAAGGTCAGAACAAACAGAGGCACCAGCACAACCAGCGCAACCGAACTGCCCATCATCTGCCAGTGGTGGTGAGTGCCGTGTCCGGCCGCGCCCAGACCCTGTGCGCGCTTTCGATCAGTAAGATATCGCATCATCCAGCTCCTTACACGGCCACAGCGGTGACAATTGTCAGACCGCTCGCAGCAATCAACATGCCCACAGCCATGTTCTCAGACGTTTTCACGTCCAGGCAGTAGCCAAAATCCCAGATGACGTGACGCAGGCGCCCCAGCATGTGGTAGTAGATCGCCCAGGTCGCCCCAAGCAGCACCAGATCACCAAACCAGCTGCGCAGCAGGCCATCGATGAACCCAAAGGCCGAAGGGGATGTCGCAGCGGCAAGAAGCCACCAAGCAACCAAAAACGCCATCGCAAAGGCCGCAATGCCTGTGATCCGTACCAGGATCGAAGACATCGAGGTAAGCTGCGGGCGATAGATGGTTAAATGTGGCGAAAGTGGGCGATTGCCCCGATTTACATCGGCCATGTTGGCTCCTTTTCCAATTAGCTATCGTCGTTTTAGCGAATTTTTACCCGCTGTCACGCTAACGCCGGGTAAAAATCGCTCTGTATTGCCATTGTTCGCGCTAAAATTATCACATCGTGATCACAGCAATAATTTAGTGATCACAAAATTCGCAATACTGCGATCTTGACGGAATCTGTCGGAAAACAACTACTCAGCGTCGCTGGTGTGATATGTGCCAAATGTCGGACACCTCTCTGGGCAAAATGGCGTTTTTCTGCGCCACCTCCCGGATCAGCTTGCGACGAATGCGGGCGGGGTAGTCTTCGAACTGCAGAGCGGTCACCACAAACGCGCCTTCGCCCCAGATCACATGCTCGTAAAAATAGGCGGTCAGCTCCGCTTCGCTTTGTTCTATCGCGATAGCATTCACAGTCACCTTGGCCGCCGACAACGCCGCACGCAGGTCGCGCGGATCAGTCCCCTCGTTTGACACCCCATCCCCGGACACATCAATCACCCGGCGACGGCATTGCGGCACGTCGCTAAACTGCGCCACGCTCAGCAACAGTGCCTCGCCAATAGCGGTCGCATAATTGCGCCAGGGGCGCGGTGCAGTTTCAATCTGCCGAGCCAGCCCTTCGATGTCTTCAAAACTGGAGATTTCGGTCCATGGAATGCTGACACTCTGCCGCGAGGTGCCCGACCACAATGTCAAAAGCACCTGCGCCCGCGCACGCACCAATGCTTCGCTGACGATCCCGTCGCGCAACGCCCCCGCCAAACCGTCCATCTGAAGACGATATTCTGAATGATCAACGGATCCCGAGATATCAACCGCCAGCACAAGAGCAAGATCGCAGGCCCGCGCCTTTGGCGCCGGCAGGCAGGAAACAAGACCGCACAGACAGACCGCAACAGCGTGTTTGAGCAACATAAGATCAGCCTATCGGGACCGGCGGATCCAATCAAACAGAAACGGGGGCCAGACTCCCGGCCCCCGCAGATACATATTACAGGGGCATCAGCGCCCAGTAATCCAGATCCAGCAGGACCTCAGGCTTGTATTTGCCGTCCTCACCCTTCAGTTCAAATGGCGTCCCGCCCGAGGTTGCGACCAGACGCAGACGAATGGCGCCCACTCCAGGCGCTGCGGTTTCAGCCTTGTCCAACACTTCGGTCCACGCGCGGATAGTGGTGCCAGACAGACAGGGGTTTGCATGCGCCCCGCCATTCAAACCCACAATCATCTGCGCATTGGCCAAACCATTAAAGGACAGCGTCCGCGCCATTGATATCACGTGCCCCCCATAGATCAGGCGCGACCCATCTGGGCGGGCAGTATTGTCAAAATGCACCTTGGCGGTGTTCTGCCACAGCCGCGTGGCAATCATGTGTTCAGCCTCTTCCACCGTCACGCCGTCAACGTGATCGATGGTTTCGCCGATCTCATAATCCCCCCAGCGATGTGGTTCACCGGCCAGCGTGAAATCATAATCGGTGAAATCCAGCCCCTCCGGGATCACCAGCTGGTCTGCAGGGATCACCTTGTGCAGATCCGGGATCACAGTGTCCGGCGCGGGGGCATCAACGTCCCGTTTGCGCACCATGACCCAACGCACATATTCCATCACGCATTCATCGCGCTGGTTCAGACCGCGCGTGCGCACATAAACAACACCGGATTTGCCGTTTGAGTTCTGCTTGACCCCGATCACCTCGGATTCAGAGCGCAGCGTGTCGCCCTCATAGACAGGCAACAGCCAGCGCCCTTCGGCATAACCCAGATTGGCAATCGCATTCAGTGAAACGTCAGGAACGGTTTTGCCAAACACCACGTGAAAGGCCACCAGATCATCCAGCGGCGCTTTGGGCAAACCAGACCGGCGGGCAAACTCGTCCGACGAATACAGCGCATGGCGCGCTGGATACAGCGCATGATACATCGCGCGTTCCCCCCCCGAAACGGTGCGGGGCACCGCATGGGCGATCACATCGCCAACAGCATAATCTTCAAAAAATCTGCCTGGATTCGTTTTGGCCGGACTGGTCTTGCCCATCGTTAGTGTGCTCCCAATTTTGTCTCTGGTGTGTAGGTACCGTCTACCTCCTTCACCACCGACTGCCCGCACCGCATAATCCCTTTGACCGGGTCAAAGGTCTGCGTCGGGCTGCCGTGCAGCTCCCAGCCCTTGTTCAGGGCATCGGTCACTTTGTGACAAAAGGCAGATGTGTCGTCTTCGCTCAGGAAACGATAAAGTTTCATGTGATCATCCTCTTTGATTTGCAGCGCCTAGCCGCCAAACGGCATCGGGCCAACAAAACTGTGAACCATGCCAACGACCGCCAGCAAAACAACGGATCCGACAGCAAACATAGCGTCTTTGCTCAGTGTTCCTTTGGGACCCGGCGTCCAGTTGGGGACCGCGCGGTTGATTACTTTTATCTCCACCACGGCCCAGACCAGCATTGACCCAAACAGTACAAAAGAAGCCGCATCCCAATTCACCATGAGGTGTGCCAGCGCCCACAGGCCAACGCCCATCAACATCGGATGGCGCATTCCATGCAGCAGCGCGCCCCGTTTTGGAGCGGGACTCATCATGAAAATCGCGATCAGCATCAATAGGTTATTGAGATGGCGCAGGGGGCTGGGCGGTACTGAAATGTCATAGGCGTCCACCATCCGATAGCCGATCACCATCAAAACGATGCTGGCAAACAGGATCAACGCAATTGCGCCTTTGCCCTTGTCGCCAAGGCGCGCGCGCAAGTCGGGGGCCAGGCGCTTGAGCAGATGCGCGCCCCACCACAACAGGATGCCTAGGATGAGAATTGTCATGTCAGTCTCCGCAGGAATGTTAAACTGACGAACAGCTATCCCGCGAGCGCGGCGATTGCATCCGCTTTCGCCAAGATTTCACGCGCCGTTTCCACATGCAGGTTTTCAACGATCTTGCCATCCACAACCGCAACCCCCTGCCCCTCGGCTTTGGCGGCCTCAAAGGCATCGATCTGTCGACGCGCCAGATCCTGCTCATCCTGTGACGGAGCAAAAGTCTCATTGGCGATCTCGACCTGCGAGGGGTGAATCAACGTCTTGCCATCAAAGCCCATATCGCGGCCTTGCTCACATTCCTCCTTCAGACCGTCTTGATCTTTAAAGGCGTTGTAGACCCCATCCACAATGACCTTCCCATGCGCTTTGGCGGCCAGAAGACACAGCCCCAAACCCGACATCAAAGGCAAACGATCCGGCCGAAATCGTACGTGAAGTTCCTTGGCGAGATCATTGGTCCCCATAACCAAACCCTCCAACCGAGGGTGCCCGCTGATTTCCACGGCATTCAACATGCCCAAGGGGGTTTCCATCATTGCCCAGATCGGCAAATCCCCGGTGATTTCAGACAGTTCATCTATGTCAGCCGCAGATGACACTTTGGGCAGCAGCACAGCATCGCACTCCATCTGGGCCGCAGCCTCAGCGTCTGCGCGGCCCCATTTTGTGTCCAGCCCATTGATGCGCACAATCTTGAGCCGCTCACCATAGCCCCCGGCAGCCAATGCACTGGCCAGGGTTGCCCGCGCAGCGTCTTTTTCATCGTAAGACACCGCATCTTCCAGATCAAAAATGATCGCGTCGATTGCGAGGCTGCGCGCCTTATCCAACGCCCGGGGCTTGGAGCCCGGAATATATAAGACCGAACGGTAAGGACGTGTCCGAGGAGCCATTCTTATTCCCCCACTGGGTTATAATCTTGCGCATTTACTATATCTTCTATCAGAACATTTCAACGCGATTTTCGCCGCAGCGCAGAAATTTCAAGCAAACCCCAGTATAACCGTCAAAAATTTATGAGCCGTTGCGACAGGAAAAACCGCTCCATTAACCGGTTTTCAGGACGTTCGTGCCACGATTATTCACATGGCCCCTAGTTTTTGCCTGCTTGTCAGGCATCACGCACGTCGACGGGCACGGCTCGTCATAACATCAGTCACCGGCTCGCTGCGGGGCGTTGGGAGGCACATGCCTCCCTGTCGGCAGGCCCTTCGTTGAAAGGGTACTAAAATGTTCAAAACGACCACTCAGTTGATGTCAGGCGCGGCGCTGCTGCTGGCGATCAGCCAACCCATTGCGGCGCAGGCCAGTGGACGCAACTGCGCCCCGCGGGACGTCGTGGTACAACGGTTGTCAGAGAAATATGGCGAAAGCCGTCAAAGCATTGGCATCGGTCAACAGGGGGTCGTAATGGAGACATTTGCGTCCGCAGACACCGGCACCTGGACCATCACCGTCACCACACCAACGGGCATGACCTGCCTTGTGGCATCGGGCCAATCTTACGAAGAGCTGGCGGAAGCTGCGCCCAAACTGGAAACGGACGCGTAGCCCGCCCCCCCCCCCAAAGGGAACTCGGATCCGCAGCGAATGCGAAACCGGTGCGATCGGTTTGCGACCGGCGCGCCCGACGTCCAGGCAGCGAATCGCCCACCTCCTGCGCCCTTAAGGTGGGAAAACGCCCCGCGAAACAGCCGCAAAAACGACACTTGGAAACGTAAAACCGAAAAAAACGAATTGTGACCGACCCCTCAAACACGCCAATCAACCACTTTATTTGCAGTTTATTTAGCGCCAACACCTATGACCAAAGCACCACGCTTGCGCCGAGGCCGCGGCGCAGAGCACTTGCGTGCCTGCTCAGAAGGCCGTAGGCACCTCTAAGAATTTAACCGGACCGGAGAGATATTCCAATGGCTCGACCCAAAATTGCCCTTATCGGTGCAGGTCAAATCGGTGGCACCTTGGCCCACCTGGCAGCCCTGAAAGAACTTGGCGACGTTGTTCTGTTTGACATCGCACAAGGCACCCCCGAAGGCAAAGCCCTCGACATCGCAGAATCTGGTCCTTCGGAAGGCTTTGACGCCTCCCTGAAAGGCACCCAGGACTACGCCGATATCGCAGGCGCAGACGTCTGCATCGTGACCGCAGGTGTTCCCCGCAAACCCGGCATGAGCCGTGATGATCTGCTGGGCATTAACCTGAAGGTTATGAAATCGGTTGGCGAAGGCATCCGCGACAACGCGCCTGACGCCTTTGTGATCTGCATCACCAACCCGCTGGACGCGATGGTTTGGGCACTGCAGAAATTCTCGGGCCTGCCCGCGAACAAAGTCTGCGGCATGGCTGGCGTTCTGGACTCCGCGCGCTTCCGCCACTTCCTGGCCGAAGAATTCAACGTCTCCATGAAAGACGTCACCGCCTTTGTTCTGGGCGGCCACGGCGACACCATGGTGCCATCGGTGCGTTACTCCACCGTCGCCGGCATCCCTCTGCCCGACCTGGTCAAAATGGGTTGGACCACGCAGGAAAAACTCGACGCGATCCTGCAGCGCACCCGTGACGGTGGCGCAGAAATCGTTGGTCTGCTGAAAACCGGTTCGGCGTTTTACGCCCCGGCGACCGCAGGTATCGAAATGGCCGAAGCCTACCTGAAAGACCAAAAACGCGTGCTGCCTTGCGCCGCATTCTGCGACGGTGAGCTGGGCGTCAAAGACATGTATGTGGGCGTGCCCACCGTGATCGGCGCCGGCGGCATTGAAAAAGTCGTCAACATCTCGCTGACCAACGAAGAGCAAGAAATGTTCGACAACTCCGTCAACGCCGTCAAAGGCCTGATGGAAGCCTGCAAAGGCATCGACGGCTCGCTGGCATAAAGCCTCACCAAGAACCAGTGAAATTTTGAAAGGCGCCCCAATAGGGCGCCTTTTTTACGCTTGGACCGCGTCCTGAATGTGACAGCACGCACCAAAATGATAGCGCCATCATTTTCAGGTCCACCGCGCATTCCGCGACACTGCTAATTTGTACTTACTCAGCCAAAACGAATCATTTCTACAGAAATTTGAAAAATGTGATCACACGCGTCAGAAGTGTGATCACAAACCCGAAAAACTTTCATCATTTAAGCATTGGTCGTCAAAAAACCCTTTAAACCTTGGCTGTATGCAGTGGTAATACCAAAGAACAATTGCAGCCAGACGGGACAGTTTCAAATGAACATCCACGAATATCAGGCCAAGGCCCTTCTTCGCAGCTACGGCGCGCCGGTTTCCGACGGCCGTGTGGTGCTGAAGGCCGAAGATGCCAAAACCGCCGCAGGTGAGCTGGACGGACCCCTTTGGGTTGTCAAAGCTCAGATCCACGCAGGCGGTCGCGGCAAGGGCACCTTCAAAGAGGCCGACGCCGGTGAAAAAGGCGGTGTGCGCCTGACCAAATCGGTTGAAGAAGCCGCAGAAGAAGCCAAAAAAATGCTGGGTCGCACGCTTGTCACCCACCAGACCGGCCCGGTGGGCAAACAGGTCAACCGCATCTACATCGAAGCCGGTTCCGGCATCGAAACCGAACTGTATCTTGCGTTGCTGGTTGATCGCCAGACCTCGCGCATCTCGTTTGTCTGCTCCACCGAAGGTGGCATGGACATTGAAGAGGTTGCAGAGGCAACTCCTGAAAAAATCCTGTCCTTCTCGGTTGATCCCGCGACAGGCTACCAGCCCTACCACGGCCGCCGTATTGCGTTCTCGCTGGGTCTGGAAGGCGCGCAGGTCAAACAGTGCGTTAAACTGATGGGCCAGCTGTACAAGGCGTTCAACGACAAAGACATGGAGATGCTGGAAATCAACCCGCTGATCGTGTCCGACTCCGGTGATCTGAAGGTTCTGGACGCCAAAGTCAGCTTTGACGGCAACGCCATGTACCGCCACGCTGATGTGGCTGAGCTGCGCGACGTGACCGAAGAAGACAGCAAAGAGCTGGAAGCCTCGAAATACGACCTGAATTACATCGCGCTTGACGGTGAAATCGGCTGCATGGTGAACGGTGCGGGTCTGGCGATGGCCACTATGGACATCATCAAACTCTACGGTGCTGAGCCTGCAAACTTTTTGGATGTTGGCGGCGGCGCCACCAAAGAGAAAGTCACCGAAGCGTTCAAGATCATCACCTCTGATCCACAGGTCAAAGGCATTCTGGTCAACATCTTTGGTGGCATCATGCGCTGTGATGTGATCGCCGAAGGCGTTGTCGCCGCGGTCAAAGAAGTGGGCCTGCAGGTTCCGCTGGTTGTCCGTCTCGAAGGCACCAATGTGGAAGCTGGCAAAGAGATCATCAACACCTCAGGTCTTGACGTGATCGCAGCCGACAACCTGTCGGATGGCGCTGAAAAGATCGTGAAAGCGGTTAAGGGCTAATGCGCGCTGCCGTCGCACTTTTCTTTGTTTTTGCTGCTGCAACGCCAGTAGGCGCTCAATCATTGGCAAATCGTGCTGCCGAGATCTTTGAACGAGCTTGCTTGTCAGATCCGGTTCTCGCGCTTGGCAATGGTTCTCGCGTCGAAGATGGGGCGGTAGCCGCATACCACGCGGGAAATATCTTCGCTCACTACGATGCTAAGGATATGGCCATAGGTTTGCGGGGTACCCCTTCTTACGAAACAGGGGGCACCGGCGACCAAGGCAAATTCACCTGCTACGTGGTTTCCAAAGACCTAGATGCGCGCGACGTGACCAAAAAGTTCAATCGCCTAAGAAAAATCGCAGGTGGAGCCCAGAAGCCGACCTTTATCGGTCCCGCTAAATTTGATGACGCACCTGAGCGTTACATCGAAGGAAAGCGGGCTGAATTTGAAAGCGAAGGCCGCAAATTGCAGCTCGAGCTCTTTCACTTCATGGCCGAACAAGGACCCGCCGGCGCGCTTCATTTGACTCTTGAGCATAAGATTTCTCGTTAAGTCGAGACCACAACATAGGAGACTCCCACATGGCAGTCCTCATCGACGAAAACACCAAAGTGATCTGTCAGGGCCTCACCGGCTCGCAGGGCACGTTCCACTCCGAACAGGCCATCGCCTATGGCACCAAGATGGTCGGCGGCGTGACCCCCGGCAAAGGTGGGCAATCCCACCTGAACCTGCCGGTCTTTAACTCGGTCCACGAAGCCAAGCACGTGACCGAAGCCAACGCATCCGTGATCTATGTCCCGCCCCCTTTTGCGGCCGACTCTATCCTGGAAGCGATTGATGCGGAAATGGAACTGATCATCTGCATCACCGAAGGCATCCCGGTGCTGGACATGATGCGCGTTCAGCGTGCGCTGATCGACAGCAAATCGCGCCTGATCGGCCCCAACTGCCCCGGCGTTATCACGCCCGATGCGTGCAAAATCGGCATCATGCCCGGCCACATCCACAAACGTGGTTCGGTTGGTGTTGTGTCGCGCTCCGGCACCCTGACCTATGAAGCGGTCAAACAGACCTCTGACATCGGTCTGGGCCAGTCCACTGCTGTGGGCATCGGTGGTGATCCGATCAAGGGCACCGAGCACATAGACGTGTTGGACATGTTTCTGGACGATGATGAAACGCAATCGATCATCATGATCGGTGAAATCGGTGGTTCGGCGGAAGAAGAAGCCGCTGAATTCCTGGCCGAGCAAAAGAAAAAAGGCCGCTGGAAGCCCACCGCTGGTTTCATCGCGGGCCGCACAGCCCCTCCCGGCCGCCGCATGGGCCACGCCGGTGCGATTGTTGCCGGTGGCAAAGGTGGCGCAGAAGACAAGATCGAAGCGATGAAATCCGCTGGTATCGTTGTCGCCGACAGCCCTGCTGGTCTCGGCGAAGCCGTGCTGAAAGCGATCGACAAGTAAATGGCACAAGGGTGCTGTCATAATGACAGGCTCTGCCTGCAAGACTGGGATAGGCGTTTTACGCCTGTCCCATTTATTCCGCATGATAGCGCTGCCAATGGGGCACGGGTGCCCTATTTACCGCGCTATCCGGTGTGGCCTTCACCTTTCCGAAACGCTCCATAGGTCAGTCTGGCTGCGGCCACTTCCTGCTCTACTCAATAATGACGGTCCAAACCCACAAGAGGTACTAAAATGACCGAGCAAAGCCCCAACGATCTCTTCCATGCCTCCTCCTTTATGCAGGGGCACAACGCCGAGTATCTTGAACAGCTTTATGCCCAATACGCTCGCGACCCCAATGCGGTTGATGCCGCCTGGGCCGAGTTTTTTCGCCAGATGGGCGATGCGGAAGGCGACGTAAGGGCCGAGGCCGCTGGCCCCTCGTGGGCGCGCCCCGACTGGCCCCCTGCCCCCGAGGACGACCTGACCGCGGCATTGACCGGTGAATGGCCCGCTCCTGTCGAAACCAAAGCTGCGGGCAAAAAGATCAAGGAGCAGGCCGTCAAAACGGGCGCATCGGTGTCGGACGAACAGATCCAACGCGCCGTACTGGATTCGATCCGCGCCCTGATGCTGATCCGGGCGTATCGGTTCCGGGGCCACTTGGCCGCCGAACTGGACCCGCTGGGCATGCGCGCTGCCACGCCGCACCCTGAGCTGGATCCAAAATCTTATGGTTTCACCGATGCGGATATGGATCGTCCGATCTTTATCGACAATGTGCTGGGCCTTCAGGTTGCCTCGATGCGCCAGATCGTTGAGATCGTGAAACGCACCTATTGTGGCACCTTTGCCTTGCAATACATGCACATCTCCGATCCCGAGCAATCGGCCTGGCTAAAAGAACGCATCGAAGGGTTTGGCAAGGAAATCCAATTCACCCGTGAAGGCCGCAAGGCGATCCTCAACAAAATGGTTGAGGCCGAGGGTTTTGAAAAATTCCTGCATGTCAAATACATGGGCACCAAACGTTTTGGTCTGGACGGCGGCGAAAGCCTGATCCCTGCGATGGAGCAGATCATCAAACGTGGTGGCAATCTGGGTGTCGAAGACATCGTGATCGGCATGCCCCACCGGGGCCGTTTGTCAGTTCTGGCCAACGTGATGCGCAAACCCTATCGCGCGATCTTCAACGAATTCCAGGGCGGCTCGTTCAAACCCGAAGACGTGGATGGTTCTGGCGATGTGAAATATCACCTTGGGGCGTCCTCGGACCGGGAATTTGACGGCAACACCGTCCACCTGTCACTGACGGCCAACCCCTCCCACCTGGAGGCGGTGAACCCAGTTGTACTGGGCAAAGTCCGCGCCAAGCAGGACCAAAAGAACGACGATCGCCGCACCAAAGTGCTGCCCATCCTGCTGCACGGCGACGCCGCTTTTGCCGGTCAGGGTGTTGTGGCGGAGTGTTTTGCCCTGTCGGGTCTGCGTGGTCACAAGACCGGCGGCACCATGCACATCGTGGTGAACAATCAGATCGGTTTCACCACCGCGCCGCATTTCTCGCGCTCCTCGCCCTACCCCACCGACAACGCACTGGTGGTTGAAGCGCCAATTTTCCACGTCAACGGTGACGATCCCGAAGCGGTGGTACACGCCGCAAAGGTCGCGACCGAATTCCGTCAAAAGTTCCAAAAAGACGTGGTTCTGGACATCTTCTGCTACCGCCGATTTGGTCACAACGAAGGCGACGAGCCGATGTTCACCAACCCGGTGATGTACAAAAAGATCAAGGGTCACAAAACCACCCTGTCTTTGTACACCGAACGTCTGGTCAAGGATGGGCTGATCCCCGAAGGCGAAATCGAAGACATGAAGGCCGCCTTTCAGGCGCACCTGAACGAAGAGTTCGAGATCGGCAAGGACTACAAACCCAACAAGGCCGATTGGCTGGACGGGCGCTGGTCACATCTGGACAAACGCGGCGAAGAATACCAACGCGGCCAAACCGCCATCGCGCCAGAAACGCTGGCCGAAATTGGTGCTTCTCTGTCGTCCGTGCCCGAAGGATATCCGATCCACAAAACCGTGAATCGCGTCCTGCAAGCCCGCGGCAAGATGTTTGAAACAGGCGAAAACTTTGACTGGGCAACCGGCGAAGCCATGGCCTTTGGCTCCCTTCTGACCGAAGGCTACCCGGTGCGCCTGTCCGGTCAGGACGCGACACGCGGCACCTTCTCACAGCGCCATTCCGGCATTGTGAATCAGGACACCGAAGAGCGCTATTACCCGCTGAACAACATCCGGTCAGGTCAGGAACAATACGAAGTGATCGATTCCGCCCTGTCGGAATATGCGGTTCTGGGCTTTGAATACGGCTATTCGCTGGCCGAACCAAATGCGCTGACCCTGTGGGAAGCCCAGTTTGGCGACTTTGCCAATGGCGCGCAGATCATGTTTGACCAGTTCATTTCCTCTGGCGAGAGCAAATGGCTGCGGATGTCCGGTCTGGTGACGCTGCTGCCGCATGGTTTCGAAGGTCAGGGCCCTGAGCACTCCTCAGCGCGTCTGGAGCGGTTCTTGCAAATGTGTGGCCAGGACAACTGGATCGTGGCGAATTGTACAACGCCTGCGAACTACTTCCACATCCTGCGCCGACAGATCCACCGCACCTTCCGTAAGCCACTGATCATGGTGACACCAAAATCATTGCTGCGCCACAAACTGGCGGTGTCCAAGGCCGAAGAGTTCACCACAGGCTCCAGCTTTCACCGGGTGTTGTGGGATGATGCCCAGCACGGCAATTCCGACACCCAACTGGTCCCCGACAACAAGATCAAGCGCGTGGTGCTCTGCTCGGGCAAGGTCTATTACGACCTCTTGGAAGAGCGCGACGCGCGGGGCATCGACGACATCTACCTGATGCGGGTCGAACAGTATTACCCCTTCCCGGCCATCTCTTTGGTCAAGGAAATGGAACGCTTTAAAGGCGCCGAAGTTGTCTGGTGTCAGGAAGAGCCCAAAAACCAAGGCGCTTGGACCTTTATTGAGCCCAACATCGAATGGGTGCTGACCCGGATCGGCGCCAAACACACCCGTCCGACCTATATCGGCCGTGCCACCTCTGCATCGCCAGCCACCGGTCTGGCGAGCCAACACAAATCCCAACAAGCTGCGCTCGTGAACGAAGCGCTGAGCATCTGAGGAACAACAGATATGACCACCGAAGTGCGCGTGCCCACGCTGGGCGAATCCGTGACAGAGGCTACCGTGGCAACCTGGTTCAAAAAACCGGGTGACGCGATCATGGCTGATGAAATGCTGTGTGAATTGGAAACAGACAAGGTCACCGTAGAAGTGCCTGCCCCCGCGGCTGGCACTCTGGGCGAAATTGTCGCGGCCGAAGGCTCCACCGTGGGTGTGGATGCCCTATTGGCGATGATCTCCGCAGGCGGTGCAGCTGCCGCGCCTGCTGCGGCCCCCGCCCCCACCGCCGCGCCAGCCACGGCCGCCACCACAGATGTGATGGTGCCAACACTTGGCGAATCTGTCTCCGAAGCCACCGTTTCGACGTGGTTCAAAAAGGTCGGCGACACCGTAGCCCAAGACGAAATGCTGTGTGAACTGGAAACAGACAAGGTGTCCGTTGAAGTGCCCGCCCCCGCCGCAGGCGTTCTGGCCGAAATCACGGCACCCGAAGGCACCACCGTGGATGCCACCGCAAAACTCGGCGTTCTGGCAGGTGCAGGCGCTGCGGTAGCGGCGGCCCCGGCTGCTGCGCCCAGCTCAGCTGCGGCTCCTGCCGCCGCCGCAAAAGACATCGCCAATGCGCCAGCCGCGGAAAAAGCGATGGCCGAAGCCGGTCTGAACGCGACCCAGGTCGCAGGCACTGGCCGCGACGGTCGCATCATGAAGGATGACGTGGCCCGTGCGGTTGCCGCCGCAGCCACCGCTCCTGCAGCAGCCCCAGCGCCCGCCGCCGTGCGCGCACCTGTGCCTGCAGATGACGCCGCCCGCGAAGAGCGCGTGAAAATGACGCGCCTGCGTCAGACCATCGCCAAGCGCCTGAAGGACAGCCAGAACACCGCTGCCATGCTGACCACCTATAACGAGGTCGACATGACCGAGGTGATGGCCCTGCGCAACGAATACAAAGACCTGTTCCTGAAGAAACACGGCGTGAAACTGGGCTTTATGTCCTTCTTCACCAAGGCCTGTATCCACGCGCTGAAAGAAGTGCCCGAGGTCAACGCCGAGATTGACGACACCGACATCGTGTACAAAAACTTTGTGCACATGGGCATCGCGGCAGGCACCCCCACCGGTCTGGTTGTTCCGGTGATCCGTGACGCCGACGCCATGTCCTTTGCCGGGATAGAACAGGCGATTGCCGAGAAGGGCAAACGCGCCCGTGACGGCAAACTGTCGATGGCAGAAATGCAGGGTGGCACCTTCACCATCTCCAACGGTGGTGTCTATGGCTCGCTGATGTCCTCGCCCATCCTGAATCCGCCACAGTCGGGCATTCTGGGCATGCACAAGATCCAGGACCGCCCCATGGCGATCAACGGTCAGGTTGTGATCCGTCCAATGATGTATCTGGCCCTGTCGTATGACCACCGGATCGTGGATGGCAAAGGTGCTGTGACTTTCCTCGTCCGCGTCAAAGAAGCGCTGGAAGATCCCCGCCGCCTGTTGATGGATCTGTAGCTACCGTCGAATCCAAATAGAGGGGACACTCGTCCCCTCTGTCTCCGAGTAAAGAAGGACAGAACATGAAAAGACGCAATGCTTTCGCCATTGCCGGTGGCTTCATTGGCTTCTTTCTGGGTTCCTCTATCGGCATCGCTGCAGGAGGAACAGCTGTAAACGGCGCGTGGGTTCTCTCAGCTATATTGGCCTTTATAGGATGGCTGATCGGCAATAACCAAAACACAACTTCATCCATTGAAACGAGCTGCAATAGTGCTGCCTCCGGCAGGCCTATTGACACGGTCAATGGTACGGAGAATAGCGACAACGTAACTGCAGTTCTAAGAGGCACGTGCGAATTACTCGCGTCGATTTGGAATTTCCACATCGACCTGCTACGTCACTTGGGATTGCTGAAAGCGTTT
This sequence comes from uncultured Paracoccaceae bacterium, assembly GCA_947492585.1. GTDB lineage: Bacteria > Pseudomonadota > Alphaproteobacteria > Rhodobacterales > Rhodobacteraceae > Epibacterium. The sequence goes on along the minus strand of CANLND010000003.1, from coordinate 169,188 downwards.
TGCGAACGGCCATGGCTTTTTGTAACATTTGCATTCGCGGTTTCATTCTTCCTACCACCATTTGCTGCAGCATACGGAACTTGCTACCTGTGCGCTTCATTCATGGGTGCAGAAAAGAACAATCAATTTCGGGCGCAAATTTGACGGGAAGCAGCGTGAATAGAGTCCAAGCACTCCTTCATCTTGTCAAAAATACTCCGGGGGAGGCCTATGAGATCGCTCTCGGTTTCTCCTTCGACCCGCTACACACCCAAATCCGCCAGCCCGCTGCACAGGCGGCGTACAGGGGGTGCACAGATGTCACCCCTCTTCTGGCCCCTTCATTTCCTGACGAAAGGATCACCCCATGTCATATGACGTCATCATCATCGGCGCCGGTCCCGGCGGTTATGTTTCCGCCGTGCGCTGCGCCCAGCTGGGTCTGAAAACGGCCATCGTGGAAGGCCGCGACACCCTTGGTGGCACCTGTCTGAACGTGGGCTGCATTCCGTCAAAGGCACTGCTGCACGCCACGCACCAGCTGCACGAGGCAGAGCACAACTTTGCCAAAATGGGGCTCAAGGGCAAATCGCCATCGGTCGACTGGAACCAGATGAAATCCTACAAGGATGAGGTCATCGGTCAAAACACCGGCGGTATTGAGTTCCTCATGAAGAAGAACAAGATCGACTGGCTGAAAGGCTGGGCCTCGATCCCCGCCGCAGGTCAGGTCAAGGTTGGCGATGACACCTACGCGACCAAAAACATCGTGATCGCCTCCGGCTCGGTGCCCTCGTCGCTGCCCGGCGTGGCCGTGGACAACGACAAAGGCATCGTGGTCGACAGCACCGGCGCGTTGGAACTGCCCAAGATCCCCAAGAAGATGGTGGTGATTGGTGCGGGCGTCATCGGGTTGGAGCTGGGCTCGGTTTATGCGCGTCTGGGGGCTGAGGTCACCGTGGTTGAATACATGGATGCCGTCTGCCCTGGCATGGACAAGGACGTGCAACGCGCGTTCAAAAAGATCTTGGAAAAACAGGGGCTTTCCTTTGTGATGGGTGCGGCTGTTCAGGGTGTTGAAACCAAAGGCGGCAAAGCCAAGGTCTCGTATCAGCCGAAAAAGGGCGGCGACGCCGAAGTAATCGATGCGGATGTGGTACTGGTGGCGACGGGCCGCAAACCTTACGCCGAAGGTCTGGGTCTGGACACGCTTGGCATTAAATTGACCGAGCGCGGCCAGATCGCCACCGACGCCAAATGGGCCACCAACGTGCCCGGCGTTTATGCGATTGGCGACGTGATCGAAGGCCCGATGCTGGCCCACAAGGCCGAAGACGAAGGCATGGCCGTGGCCGACGTGATCGCGGGCAAACATGGCCACGTGAACTATGGAGTGATCCCCGGCGTGGTTTACACCACCCCAGAAGTTGCCACCGTCGGCGCCACCGAAGACGCGCTAAAGGCCGAAGGTCGGAACATCAAAGTTGGCAAGTTTTCCTTCATGGGCAACGGCCGCGCCAAGGCAGTTGGTCAGGCCGACGGCTTTGTAAAACTGATCGCAGACAAAGAAACAGACCGCGTTTTGGGCGCTGCCATCATTGGCCCCGCGGCCGGTGACATGATCCACGAGATTTGTGTCGCGATGGAATTTGGGGCCTCTGCCGAAGACATCGCCCTGACCTGCCACGCACATCCAACCTATTCGGAAGCGGTCCGCGAAGCCGCTCTGGCCTGCGGCGACGGCGCAATCCACGCGTAATTTAGACCAAGAAAACGAACAAAAGGCGGCTCATTGGGCCGCCTTTTGTGTTGTATACCAACCACGTGTCTGTTCACCCGCTGATCAAGAGGAATGCCGTTTGCGCCATCTCCGTTTGACTCTGCGCCCCACTTTGACAAAAGGCATTGCATACAGTTTCCAACAGCTGTCCATCTCCATCGACTTCATACCCGCAACACCAAATTTCACATCTCTGTTGTCTGCGGGCATGGTGTATGTGCCAAAAATCACGTCCCAGAACGGAAACATAAAGGCAAAGTTTTTGTCGAAATGATCCGGGTGGCAGCTGTGGTGTACATGGTGATGGGCTGGAGATGGGAACACCTTGGACCAAACGCCAGGCCAACGCAGCCAGATGTGCGAATGGCGCAGGTTGTAGGCGGCGATGTTGAATAGGAACATCAGAACCGGAATGCCAAGAATACTGGGCACATCTGGCACCACGCCCAGAAGCCGATATGCCGCCCCCGCTGTAGCCCCAAAGCCCGCCCCGATGCACAACAGATAAAACAGATTGTCCACCGGATGCTCACGGTAATTCGACAACGGATGCATCACTTCGGCGCTGTGGTGCACTTTGTGAAACTCCCAAAGGATCGGGAGTTTGTGCTGCAAGTAGTGCACGAAATAGCCAATAAAATCAGCCACCAGCGCCGTCACGACCATATACCCCAACACAATGCCCCAACTCAGGCCACCCTGCGCGGTGGCGGGCACGCTGCCAATTGATGTGCCCGCCACCCCTTCAAAGGTAAACGTGGCCGCCGCAGCCGCCAGCCCAAACAAAAGGAAATGACCGATCAGTTTGTGAAAGAAAAAATACCGCACATCCAGCCATGCGGAGGAATGCGACCAGACCGACCGAGGAAAGACAAAGGATATAAACCCCCGCAGCCCTTGGTCTTTTTGCTTCAGCCCTACGCGGAACACGACCAATGCCGCAAACAACGAGGTTCCAATGTACAGGAGATACACCCGTTGTTCGGGGTCGAAAATCGCACCAGCAAATTTTTGCACGTAGCTGATATAGTTCGAAAAGAATTCCTGCATGATTTAACCTCATGGTAAAAACGGGTGGAAAACCACCCCGGGAAACTCGGTGCACATGGTCTAGCCAGTAAAGCCAGCATCCGCCATCAGCGCATCAGATCGTTGTTCGACGCGCGTTTCTAGATCCTGCATCATGTCAGATCGTGCGGTGCCCGCAGGGATTGGGGACAGAAACTCGACCACGGCAGTGCCGGGCGTACGCAGGATGCCTTTGCGGGGCCAGAACAGGCCCACGTTGGTGGCCACGGGCACCAAAGGTTGCTGAAGCGCTTCGAACAGCACGGCCGTACCAACCTTGTAGGGTTTGGACACGCCGGGGGTGACCCGGGTGCCTTGGGGGTAAATCACCAGCTGGCCGGGTTCCGCGAATTCACGCGCCACGTCTTTTACCAATTTGGCAACCGCCGCGCCGCGCTTGCCACGATTAACCGGAACACACCCCAAACGTTTGGCATAGACCCCCAAAATTGGCGCCCACATCAATTCACGCTTCATGATGAATTTGGCCTGTGGGACCTTGTAGAAAATCATGATGATATCAAGAAAGCTTTGGTGCTTGGCTGCGACCACCACTTCACCGGTCGGGATCTCTCCCCGCCACTCGCTGCGAATGCCAACCATCCAGTGCGCTGTCCACAAGACCCAGCCGCAAAAGGATTTGCAGGCCAGCCGCGCGCCACGTTTCGACACAATCGCCCATGGTGCAAAGAGAACACCCAAAACCAGCATTGCCAGATACATCTGCAAAATAAAGAAAACCGACCGCAGCCAGCGCCATGCCTGTGTCATGCCAGACCTCCAAGTCGTTTGTTTGCGGCCCGCGTGGTGGCAGTAAAGGCCACCGCAGCACCCAACAGCGGAATCCACAGCGGCAACAGCCAGCGCCAGCCGGTCAGGCCAAGGCCGGTCAAAAAGCCCCCCTCGTCCGAGGCTTCGGGCAACAGAAAGACACCAATCATACCAAGCGTCACGCCCACGGCCGCGCCAGACAACGCGCGCAGCGTAAAGCGGCGAATGAACGCATTGGCAATGTAACTGTCTTGCGCCCCAACAAGGCGCAGCACTTCGATCACCTGAGCGTTTGCCGCAAGGGCTGCATTGGCCGCCAGCGTGATCATTGCCGCCATCGCGCCGCCCAACAGCAAAATGGACACCACCGCCAAACGCCGCAGGGCCCGCGCCGCATCAACCAAGGGTTCGCGCCAGCGGGTGTGGTCATCAAGCACCGCTCCGGGCACTTCGGCTTGCAAGCGCAGACGCAGGCCCGTGGCATCATAGGGGGGATCATCGGCGAAAATTTCGATCAGCTGCGGCACCGGCAGGCTGTCGATGGGCAGATCTGCACCAAACCACGGCGACAGCAATGCTACTTGTTCATCGCTGGTGATTGACCGCGCCCGCGCCACGCCGGGCGTTTGCTGCAAAATCTTCAGCGCGACTTCGGTCTGGGCAGCCTTTTGTGCGGCTGGCGCATTGATCCGCAAGGTTGCCGCCCCCGCCAATTCATCTGCCCAACGATCCGCCAGACGCCCTGACGCCAGGGACAGGGCAAGGGCAAACACTGTCAGAAACGCCATGGCGCCCGACACAAACAGCGTGAGATGCGCAGTAAAACCGCTGGGCGGCACCACCCGGTCGGCTTGTGCGTCGCCAAGAATAAGATTGCGCACCGCGGAGATGATCATAGATCTACTCCGGCCAGTTGCAATTGGCGGTTCGAAATCCGCAACACCCGCGCCTGTACTTGATTTTTAGCCGCTCGGATCAACGGCAGGTCATGGGTGGCCACCATGATGGTTTTGCCCATATTGTTCAGCTCGACCAACAGGCGCAGCAGGCGCTGGGACATTTCCCAATCCACATTGCCGGTCGGTTCATCCGCGATGATGACGTCGGGCGACAGAATCACCGCCCGCGCCAGCGCAGCCCGTTGGCGTTCACCGCCCGACAGTTCCGGGGGCAGCGCATCCGCACGCTCAGACAGCCCAACCCAATTGAGCAATTCACGCAAATTGTCCTCTTCGTCAGCCAGATCACGGCCCGAGACGGTGAGAGGCAGGGCGATATTTTCAATCAGCGACAGATGATCCAGAAAACGGCAGTCCTGATGCACCACCCCAACACGGCGGCGCAGCATGGCCATCTGATCGCGATCCAGCCCCGCCACATCCATGTTAAAGGCGCGCACCTGTCCCGCCGTTGGAGCCAACGCCCCATAACACATTTTCAACAGCGTTGTTTTGCCAGCGCCCGATGGGCCTGTCAGAAAATAAAACGCCCCCGGAGCCAGCTGAACAGACACATTGCTCAGCAGCTCTCCACCGCCGTAATTATAGGCTATATTGTCCAGCTCGATCACAGATGCCCCCTGTCCTTGTCCGGCAGTTTTGCCCCAGACCCTCGACAGTTTCAATGGTCAGCTGTTGCGCAGGTGTCCCGCCCCGCCGCAGGGACATCAAAATCCTTAATTGTCTCTTTCTTGACGCAGATGAACGGCTTATGATTTCAGAATAATCATAAGCTGGCCGATCTCTTGCCAGGTTACGGTCGAGGAGAGCGGAATGCGTTTGACATGCCCCAATTGCAGGGCCCAGTACGAAGTCCCCGAGAGCGTGATCCCGCAGGACGGGCGCGATGTTCAGTGTTCCAACTGTGGTGACACCTGGTTTCAGGCGCGCGACCTCCCCGAAGAGACGGCAACACCGCCCGAAGAAGATTTCTCGGTAGCGACCCAAGAACCTGCCGCAGACGCCGGTTCCAATGACGACGCGGACACCCCTGAACCGCGCGGACAGCGCGGATTGGATCCTGAACTGGCCGAGATCTTGCGGGCTGAAGCGGAACGTGAAGCCAGCCTGCGTGCCCAAGCACGGGCCAATTTGGAAACTCAGCCTGATCTAGGCTTAGAAAGTGCACCCCGTCCCGAGCCGCAGACAGACAGCAGCCTTAGCGCACCAACAGAACCGTCCCGCGTGGATGCCACGCAGGTCTCTGCTGCCATGGAACAGGAATCGCGACGGGGGCTGCTGCCCGACATCGAAGAGATCAACTCAACGTTGCGTGCCGCTGACCACAATGATGCAGCACAGGTGGCCGCTGCCGCACTTACCCCCCGGTCCAACGGATCTGCCGGATTTCAGCGAGGATTCTTTTTGGCGGTGCTGGCGGCCATAGCCTTGGTGCTGATCTATAGCAACGCGCCGCAGATCGCCGCAAAGCTACCGCAGACAGACCCATGGATGAGCAAATACGTCGCCTCTGTCGATGGTGCACGGCTGTGGCTGGATTCAAAAGTCGCAACTTATGTGCCCACGCCGGACATTGACGAGTAACGCGGCAAATCCCCGACATCTGAACCTTTAGAAGCGATCCAGCAGACGCTGCAAATAGTTGCGTTCCTGATCGCTGCGATCCGTTTCATCTGAACGACGTCTGATTTCTTCGAGCAGATCCCAGGCACGACGATAGGCCTGACCTTCGCCAATCTGGTCGCCCTCACTGATCCCCGGACCAGACCGCCCCAACGGATCGGCGGTGTTACGGCGACTGGATTGACCCGCCTCCCCCTGTCCGTCTTGCTCCCCTTGTTGCTGGGCCATTGCCTCTCCCAAAGATCGCATTCCTTCGCGCATGGCTTCCATAGCATCGGACTGACGATCGATGGCTTCGGCCATGTCACCTTGGCGTAAGGCCTGTTCAGCGCCCTCCATGGCACGGCGCGCGCGATTCAGCGCGTCTTGGGCCGCCTGCCCGTCGGCGTCAGATCCAAATGGCATCGTGCCTTGTTGCTGGGACAGATTATCGCGCAAGGCCCGCTGACGATCGGCCAGTGATCCGCTGTTTGCCTCGTCCCCAGACGGGGCGCCATCTTCTGCGCCATCCCCCTGCCGCCCTTCACCAGCGCGGCCACCTTCGTGGTTTTGTCCACGCCCCGCGCCGCCATTGCGGCCTTCGTTGCCGTTGCTTTCACCGGCGCGGGCATTGGGATTAAATTGTTCCTGCAAATCCCGAAACGCCTGATCCGACAGGCCCTGTTGTTCGCGCAAAGTCTCGGCCAGCCCCTGCATCGCGGTTTCGCCAGGCGAATTGCCCCGCCCCTGCTGGCCTTGGGTCACCTGCATGTTTTCCATCATTTGCTGGAACTCCTGCAGTGCCTGTTCGGCCTCCGCCATGCGGCCTTGCTCCATCAATTCCTGGATGCGATCCATCATCGCTTGCAGATCACTCTGAGACAGCTCGATACTGTTTTCAGAGCGTGCGCCCTCGCCCTGCTGCGGATCGCCATTTTGCGCCTGCCGCTGCAAGCGTTGCATGTAATCCTGTGTGGCCTCGCTCAATTCTCGCATCAATTCGGCAATTTCGCTTTGGCTGGCGCCGTCGCGAATGGCTTGGCTGAGCCGATCCTTGGCCCGGCGCAACCGCTCCAGCGCATCGCTGAGATCACCGTGTTCCAGTTCCAGCGCCAGCGCCCATAGCGCATCGGAGATCTCGTGTTGATGCGGCGCGGTCAGACCGGACTGCACATAGGTCTCAAGGCGGCGCAAAATGCCGCGCATCCGCAAATAATCGCCGCTGTCACGAAACACATCGTCTGGGCGGTGCGACAGGGATTGCAGGATCTGCACCACCCGCGCGCCATTGCTGCGACTCCACAACAGATCACGCCGTTGCTCTATCAAAGCTGCCGCCAGCGGATCAAAGAAACGCCGCGCCAAAAGCGTGGTGCCAAAACCTGCCGTGCGGTCGACCTGCCCTGCCGCATCCTGCGCGGCCAAAACAAACACCACCGGCAAATTCGCCCAGGGATGGGTTGAAAAATCCTCAATGAAGGTTTCCGTAAACGCCGATCGGCTGCCCGTGACGGGAAGTGGCAAGTCCAGCTCAATTGGGGTCAGATCATCCGGGTCAACCCGCAACCCATGTCGGCGCTCCAGCGCGAGGAGATCAAGTTCAATTCGCACGGAGCCCTGTTGAATGCCATAATCATCAGAGGCGCTATAGGGCATGGTCAGCTGCCCGTCGCCCGACAGATCAGGCGCGCCCACAATGGCAATTTGGGGTGGGCGGTCGGCGGCAAGTGCCACGTGCCACGTCTGACCACCTGCGCCCAAAATTTCGATTTGGCCGGACTGCGCGACAACAAACGCCTGTTCTGGGTCCGCCGCCGAGGGCACATCTTGGGTGCGCCCCGACACCGTTTCAGCCAGCGTCAGTGCCCCAACCGTGCCGTAAAATCGCAGAGTTATCCGGCTGCCTTCGGGGATGGTCAGATCCGGCGCCGACAGATCATTCAGATACAGAACCGGCAACCCGGTATAGCGCGGCGGCTCAATCCAGCCTTCCCAGCTGGGCCCCGCCGCAAGAGGCTGTACGTGCCCCGGCACCACCCGCGCCAACGTTTCAAACTGCCAGACAGAGCCAAACACTGCTGCAATGATCGCCACCACAAGCGTGACGTAGCGCAGCGCAAACGGGTCGGCGCTGGCAAGTTTAAAGTCCGGTTTTGGTGCCACGGCCTGTGCCGCCTGCGCCTGCATACGCGCCTGATGCGCCTGCCAAATCTGCAAGGTTGCAGGATCGTTCCCGCCCATCGCCGGCGCATCCAACAGGGCTGAAATTGGCCGGTCAGGCAGGGTTTGATCAAGGTGATGCAACGCCTGCGCCCGTGTCACCCATCGCATCCGCCGCGCGCCCCAGATCAGCGCACTCCCCAACCCGACGGCAAAAACCACCGCCAGCGCCCAGAGCGCTTCTAGGGGCATAAGATCCGGCACTCCCAGCAGGATCAGACCAAGGATCAACATCAGCAATGAGACCACGGGCCAAAACGCCCGGATCCCAATTTCGCAGAGCAATCCGATCCGCGTCAGCCGCAGCTGCCAGCGCAACGGGGTCAGGCGTGGATCATCTGTCGCCTGTCCCACTTGTCGCTGTTTGCTCCGACCACGTGCATTTGGGATCGCCATATGGTGCTGCCTCCGTTTGACCAGAGGCAGAACGCCTCAGAGCCACGCAGGGATGGTATCGCGATTTATCATTTCGTCAAAGGACGGACGTTCACGAATGACCGCAAATTGATCACCGGTCACCAGAACTTCGGGGATCAGTGGACGGCTGTTGTACTCGCTGGCCATCACCGCGCCATAGGCACCAGCGCTGCGGAAGGCCACAAGATCCCCCGGCTGCATCGGCGTCAGGTTGCGCTGTTTGGCAAAGGTGTCGCCGGATTCGCAAACCGGCCCAACGATATCATAGGGCTGTTGTTCAACCCCCGGAGCAGCCTCGATGACGGGAATGATGTCATGATGGGCTTCATACATCGCCGGGCGGATCAAATCATTCATCGCCCCATCAATGATCAGGAAATCACGACCTTCGCCCGACTTCACATAGATCACTTCGGACACCATCAGACCGGCATTGCCTGCAATCAGACGGCCGGGTTCGATTTCGATTTCGCACCCCAGATGACCCAGCGTGTCCTTGATCAACTGACCATATTCCACCGGCAGTGGAGGCGCTTCGTTGGAGCGGGTGTAGGGAATGCCCAAGCCACCGCCAAGATCAAGACGACGGATGTTGTGACCTTCGGCGCGCAGAGTTTCGGTGAGCTCCGATATCTTTTCATAAGCCAAACGGAAAGGTTCAAGATCGGTCAGCTGCGAGCCGATGTGGCAGTCGATGCCGATCACATCAAGCCCCGGCAGGCTGGCGGCCAAGGCATAGACCTCTTTGGCACGCGAAATGGGGATGCCAAATTTGTTTTCAGATTTTCCAGTGGCAATCTTTGCATGGGTCTTGGCGTCAACATCGGGGTTCACGCGGATGGTGATCGGCGCGATAAGGCCCAGCTCTTGGGCAACCCGATCGATGACAATCATTTCGGGTTCAGATTCGACGTTGAACTGACGGATGCCGCCGCTCAGCGCGCAGCGGATTTCGTCCGAAGTTTTGCCAACCCCAGAAAACACAATCTTGTCGCCTGGCACGCCCGCGGCTTTGGCGCGCAGATATTCGCCCTGACTAACCACATCCATGCCCGCGCCCATCTGGGCCAATGTTTTGAGGATGGCCTGATTTGAGGCCGCCTTCATTGCATAACAGACCAGGTGATCCATGCCATCCAGCGCCTCGTCGAACAGGCGGAAATGGCGCTGTAACGTTGCAGTGGAATAAACGTAGAACGGAGTACCCACAGCAGCCGCAATCTCGGCTACCGGCACGTCTTCGGCGTACAGCGCGCCGTCGCGGTAGAGAAAATGATCCATGATGGTGCGAGTAGACCAAAAGCGGGGCTGGGATCAATTGATTCTGCACGCCTCACGCGATCGTATCGCTCCCGCCCGGGCACTGACATTCGCAGAATGTCTTGCCCCGTTGGGCCCAGCGCCGCGCTAACGCGCGGCGGCCCACGTTCTGCAGCAACTGTTGCGGCAATCGAACAGGACGCAATCTGGTGAGACCGCACTGCGCGGTAACGCGCAGTGCCACGCCCAACGGGAGGGGAGGTCCAACAGGACATCTCCCGACGGGCGGGAGCGCACGAACGGTAGCTGTTAAAAGCCCACAGAGATCGACACGGGTCCCTTGTGGGCGCCCACGCGTCCGCCCACATGAACCCCATTTGAAGAGATATTCACTCCGGTCGCCAAACTGGGGCGGATGGGGGCTCCATCCACACCACAGCCCACAAGAAGCAAAGCCAGCGTCGCCAGCGCCATTTTCGAGGTCGTGATCATTCCAAACTCTCCCGTCCTAAGGCAGACCGTTATCCGGCCAACACAGATGTCCAGCGCGCCACCTGCGCACGCACCTGTGCAGGCGCGGTGCCGCCGTAGCTCATCCGCGAGTTCACTGAATTTTCAACGCCAAGCACCGTAAAGATACCCTCGGTGATCCCAGCATGTACCCCCTGCATATCCGCAAGGGTCAGATCCGGCAGATCACAGCCCCGTGCTTCGGCCATCGCCACCAGCGTACCGGTGACATGGTGCGCATCGCGAAACGGCACCTTCAGCACCCGCACCAGCCAATCGGCCAGATCTGTCGCGGTCGAAAACCCGCTGCCCGCCGCGGCTGCAAGGCTGTCCACATTGGCCGACATGTCCTTGACCATGCCTTCCATCGCAGCCAGCGCCAGCATCCAGTTATCAGCGGCATCAAAGACCTGTTCTTTGTCTTCCTGCATGTCTTTGGAATAGGCCAATGGCAGGCCTTTCATCACCATCATCAGCGCAGTGTTGGCGCCATAGATCCGGCCCACTTTGGCGCGGATCAGTTCCGCCGCGTCCGGATTTTTCTTTTGGGGCATAATCGACGAGCCTGTCGAAAAACGATCAGACAGGGTCACAAAACGGAACTGCGCCGAGGACCAGATCACCAGCTCTTCGGCAAAACGGCTAAGGTGCACAGCACAAATCGACGCGGTCGACAGGAATTCCAACGCAAAATCACGATCAGATACCGCATCGAGGGAATTCGCCGACGGGCGATCAAATCCCAGCGCCTCAGCGGTCATCTCGCGGTCAATCGGAAAAGACGTGCCTGCCAGCGCAGCCGCGCCCAAAGGCGATTCGTTCATCCGCGTGCGCGCATCACGCACGCGGCTGAGATCGCGACCAAACATTTCTACATAAGCCATCATATGATGACCCCAGGTCACAGGCTGCGCTGTTTGTAGGTGGGTAAAGCCAGGCATCACCCAGTCCGCCCCCTGCTCCGCCTGCTGCAACAAGGCCGCGATCAGGGCCAACAGACCGGATTCTGCGGCATCAAACTGATCGCGCACCCACAATTTAAAATCGGTCGCCACCTGGTCGTTGCGCGACCGGCCGGTGTGCAAACGGCCCGCTGGTTCACCAATCAGATCCTTCAGCCGGGCTTCGACATTCATGTGAATATCTTCCAGCGCCGTGGAAAATTGAAATTTTCCGCCCTCGATCTCTGACAATACGGTGAGCAGACCTTCCCGAATGGCTTCGGCGTCACTATCAGTAATAACGCCTGTGGCTGCCAACATCGCGGCATGGGCTCTGGAACCTCGGATGTCTTGCGCGGCCATACGCTTGTCAAACCCGATCGAGGCATTGATCGCCTCCATGATCGCGTCTGGCCCAGCGGCAAAGCGGCCGCCCCACATCTGGTTCGAGGTCTGGTCTGTCATGGTGGAACCCTGGAGATAATATGCGTCTGTTTCGTACCCTAACCCTTTATATGGCTCTTGCGCTTGGTGCAAATGCCGCCCAGGCGGCTGACCCTGCCAGTTTAGAAGCCCTGCGCGAGGACAGTCTGCGCCGTCTGGTGATCCACTCTGCCCCAAAGGACGTATCAAATGCGCCGTTTGAGCTGGCAGATGGCGCTGGCACTGCGACCTTGGCTGATTACAAAGGCAAAATTGTTCTGTTGAATTTCTGGGCCACATGGTGCGCCCCCTGTCGCAAAGAGATGCCGCAAATTTCTGAATTGCAGGCTGAATTTGGCGGAGATGACTTTCAGGTCTTGACCATCGCGACCGGTCGTAACTCTCCGGCAGGCATCAAAAAATTCTTTGATGAGAACAACATTTCGAACCTGCCCCGACATCAGGATCCAAAGCAAAAACTCGCCCGTGAAATGGCCGTGATCGGCCTGCCGATCACCGTGCTTTTGGACCGGGACGGTAAGGAAATCGCCCGCCTTCTGGGGGATGCCGAATGGAATTCAAGCAGCGCTAAGGCTATTGTGCAGGCGCTGTTGGCAGACGGCTGATCGCTCCCTCATTTCTCAAAACTTAAAAGGCGGCTCAAATTTGAACCGCCTTTTTTCTTGGTATCCTAGGATCGAAGCAAAGCTAGTTGTTAAAATATGAATTTTAATGGCTGCTTCATGCTTTTGCGCGATGCTTCCAACTGTTGCATAGTCAATGCAAATGATCCCGTGGGGAAGGCCCGTGAAAAACAAAAAACGCTGGAAAACTGCAGACCTGCCAGCAGGCAGTGAAAACCCCCTGACCGCCGCGGTCACGGATCGGGACCGCTCGGTGTTGGATATGGTGGCCGACGCGATCAAATTTGATCAGACCATGCTGGCGTATCAGCCCATCATGCAGGCCCTGCCGCCCCATAATGTTGCGTTCTACGAAGGCTACATTCGGGTTCTTGACGCCACTGGCCGGGTGATTCCCGCCCGTGACTTCATGGATGTTGTCGAAGACACAGAACTGGGCCGTGAACTGGACTGTTTGGCCTTGCAGCACGGCTTGCGGGATCTCTCCAAACACCCAAACATCCGCCTGTCGATCAATATGTCCGCACGGTCAATTGGTTATGATCGCTGGGGCAAGGTGCTCAAACGGTTTCTCAGCAAAGATCCCACCATCGGCGAACGGCTGCTTCTGGAAATTTCCGAAGCCTCCACCCAGGGCGCGCCTGAATTGGTGTTGGATTTCATGACCCGTATGCAGGACCACGGCATTGCCTTTGCAATGGATAATTTTGGCTCCGGCAGCATGGCCATCGCACATTTCCGGCAGTTCTTTTTTGACGCCGTGAAAATCGACGGGAAATTCGTGCGCAACATCATTGAAACCCATGACAATCAGGCGGTGGTTCGTGCCCTTGTGGGGGTGGCCAAGCAGTTTGATATGCTGACGGTCGCCGAATCAGTCGAAACTGAGGCCGAAGCGCAGTTCCTGGTCGATATTGGCGTCGATTGTCTGCAGGGGTATCTGTATGGGGCCCCCACAGTTCGCGCCCCGTGGGTCGAGGACCTGAAACAACGGCACCGCGCCTGACCAGCAAGATCCAATTCCGCCAGCGCCCTGCTGAATTGCGCAACATACACGCATAAAGTGCAACTGGCCTTATCTAAACTTGTCTAGTATTGGTTGACACATCCGCCATGGCTAAGCGAGGCTGCACGCGCTGCACCTGCAGCATTCGCTTACTGTGTCCCTTGTAGGGGAGGAGGATCGCGGTCGCTGCAGCTGCACACACCATCGTTCAGTCTGCAGACGCGCTCCAGGAAATACTGGATGACAAAGGACTGTATGTCATGACCAACGTTGTAATCGCATCTGCCGCACGCACCGCCGTCGGCAGCTTTGGCGGAGCTTTCGCCAACACCTCTGCCCACGCCTTGGGGGCCTCGGTCCTGGAAGCGGTGGTAGAGCGCGCAGGCGTCGACAAATCCGAAGTATCGGAAACCATCATGGGCCAAGTTCTGACCGCAGGTCAGGGCCAAAACCCAGCTCGTCAGGCGCATATCAACGCCGGTCTGCCCCAAGAAAGCGCCGCCTGGGGCATCAACCAGGTCTGTGGCTCGGGTCTGCGCGCCGTTGCACTGGCAGCACAGCACATTCAGCTGGGCGACGCCTCTATTGTGTGTGCCGGTGGCCAAGAAAACATGACACTCTCCCCCCATGCGGCCCATCTGCGTGCGGGCACCAAAATGGGTGACATGAAGCACATCGACACCATGATCCGTGACGGTCTGTGGGATGCGTTCAACAACTACCACATGGGCCAAACGGCTGAAAACGTTGCCGAACGCTGGCAGATCAGCCGCGAGATGCAGGATGCGTTTGCCGTCGCTTCGCAAAACAAAGCAGAAGCCGCACAAAAAGCTGGCAAGTTTGCGGATGAGATTGCCGCCTTCACCGTCAAGCACCGCAAAGGTGATATCATCGTCGACCAAGACGAATACATCCGCCACGGCGCCACCATGGAAGCCATGCAAAAACTTCGCCCGGCCTTTGTACGCGACGGCGGCACCGTCACGGCGGCCAACGCTTCGGGCCTGAACGATGGCGCCGCGGCCACCTTGTTGATGAGCGCAGATGACGCGGAAAAGCGCGGCATTGAACCATTGGCACGAATCGCTTCTTACGCCACCGCAGGTTTGGACCCGTCGGTCATGGGCGTGGGTCCGATCTATGCGTCGCGCAAAGCCTTGGACAAAGCGGGCTGGAGCGTTGACGATCTGGATCTGGTAGAAGCCAACGAAGCCTTTGCCGCACAGGCCTGCGCCGTGAACAAAGAAATGGGCTGGAATCCTGAGATTGTGAACGTAAACGGTGGCGCCATCGCCATCGGTCACCCCATCGGTGCCTCGGGCTGCCGCGTTCTGAACACGCTGCTGTTTGAAATGAAGCGCCGGGACGCCAAAAAAGGTCTGGCGACCTTGTGCATCGGTGGCGGCATGGGTGTCGCGCTGTGCGTCGAACGCCCCTAAACGGTTAAAAAACCATCATTCATCAGGGCGTCCATCTGGGCGCCCTTTTGTTTTGTCGCCAATCCGTTACCATCGTTAGTGAAAATAGATCAGAACTGGACCTATATTGAGGGCGTAATTTGCTTGCGCACGCCTTCGATAAATTGCAATTATATTACCGAGCGAACACCCTATTGAAGGAAGACTAAAATGGCACGTACTGCACTCGTCACCGGCGGATCCCGCGGCATCGGCGCATCAATTTCGAAAACGCTGCAAGCCCAGGGTTACACCGTTGCCGCAACCTATGCGGGCAATGACGAAGCCGCCGCCAAGTTCACCGAAGAGACCGGCATTAAGACCTACAAATGGAACGTTGCCGATTACGACAGCTCCAAAGCCGGCATCGAACAGGTCGAATCAGATCTGGGTCCCATCGACGTGGTCGTTGCCAACGCAGGCATCACCCGCGACGCACCCTTCCACAAAATGACACCTGATCAGTGGCAGCAGGTCATCGACACCAACCTGACCGGCGTGTTCAACACAGTTCACCCGATCTGGCCCGGCATGCGCGAGCGTGGCTTTGGCCGCATCATCGTGATCTCGTCGATCAACGGTCAAAAAGGCCAGTTTGCACAGGTGAACTATGCCGCAACCAAAGCAGGCGATCTGGGCATCGTGAAGTCCCTCGCCCAAGAAGGCGCGGCCAAAGGCATCACTGCAAACGCGATCTGCCCCGGCTACATCGCAACCGAAATGGTTATGGCTGTGCCTGAAAAAGTGCGCGAAAAAATCATCGGTCAAATCCCAGCGGGTCGCTTGGGTGAACCCGAAGAGATCGCACGCTGTGTCGCCTTCCTGGCGTCCGACGATGCGTCCTTTATCAACGGTTCGACCATCTCAGCCAACGGCGCGCAGTTCTTCGTCTAAATTAGACCACAGACCAATAGACAAGGGCCGCCCCAAATGGGCGGCCCTTTTTCAATCCCGTAAGTGCCTTGCGCGCTTAGGCCCAGCGGGAAACCTTGGATGTATGTGACCGTCGCGACAGCAGCCCCCCAAACAGGGCAGAGCACAGATCAAAGAACACCGCGCTGCGGGCTATGTGAGCTGACCTAAAGGCCCGTATAACGGGCTCCTGTGTCGTCATTTCCAACATATTCGACCCACTTTCAAATCAACTGAATTAACCTGACACCAACATGTCAGTCTGAAACAAAACTGACAAACGAGACTTTTCAACGTTTCAGTTAAGTAATACTTATCTGAATTATGAGCGATACTCTCCCACCTTTGACCGCCCTGCGGGCCTTTGATGCGGCGGCACGGCATATGTCCTTTGCCAAGGCGGCGGCTGAATTAAGCGTCACGCCGGCGGCGCTGTCGTTTCAAATAAAATCCCTCGAAGAGCATTTAGGACAACCGCTGTTTCACCGCCTGAATCGGGCGGTTGCCCTGACGGAGGCCGGTAAAACGCTGGCCCCGCGTGCTGCCGAAGGGTTTCAAACGCTGCTTGAGGGTTGGCGAGCCACACGGCGGCTGCACAACAACTCTACCCTCACGGTCACGGCTGGCCCGGCCCTAACCGCCAAATGGCTGGCACCTCGATTATATGACTTTGCGCGCAGTCACCCCGAGATCGATTTACGCTTTTCCGCCACGCTACGCCTGCTAGACCTGCATCGCGATGACGTAGATGTGGCGTTACGGTTTGGTACGCAGTCTGACAAAGGGCTGTATTCTCGTTCTGTGCGCAAGGAATGGTCGACGCCTGTGATGTCTCCCGAACTGGCGAAACGCTACACCACCCCCGAAAGCCTGACCAAAGCGCCGTTGATTTTTTGTGATTCGCTCTCGTTTTTGGAGACACCTCCTGACTGGCGCCAGTGGTTCAAAGCGGTCGGCATTGATTTCGCGCCGGACCACGGCACCCGGTTCTCACAAGCGGACCATACTGTAGATGCGGCATTGGCTGGGGTGGGCGTCGCGTTGGGACGACGGTCAATGATCATCAAGGATCTCGATGAAGGGCGGCTGGTGGCACCGTTTCGCACGGCCATCGAATCTGACGCTCAGTTCCGCTTTGTGTGCCTGCCCAATGCGATCGAACGACCACAGGTCTCGGCCTTTCATGATTGGTTTTTTGCGGAAATTGATCGCACCAAACATTTTTCGGACCACTTTGATGTGGTTCCCAACCCAAAGGATCGTTCGCGTGACACAACCTAAAGCCACTGCAATTGGTGGTGTGGCGATTCTGCTGTGGGCGCTCTTGGCCCTGTTCACGGTTGGCTCAACTCCGACGCCACCGCTGTTGTTGAACGCCCTGTGTTTTAGCATTGGCGGCACTTTGGGAGTGCTGTGGGCTGCGGCCACCGGCCGTCTGCGAGAACTGCGCACTGTGCCACTTGGGGTTTATGCCTTTGGCGGCCTTGCACTATTTGGCTATCACATTTTGTACTTTTCCGCCCTCCGATTGGCCCCCGCTGCCGAGGCGGGGCTGATCGCCTATCTATGGCCGCTGCTGATCGTGCTGTTCTCGGGTTTGTTGCCCGGCGAAACCCTGCGCGCCGGGCATTATTTGGGGGCTGTTCTGGGATTTATTGGCGCCGCGCTCATTGTCAGTGGCGGCGGAGAGGGGTTTCAGGTGCAGTATCTGCCGGGGTATGGGCTGGCGCTGCTGTGCGCGTTGACCTGGTCTGGTTATTCTGTGGTGTCGCGCCGGTTCAGCGCGGTTCCCACCAGTTCGGTCGCCGTCTTTTGCCTGATCAGCGCGGTTGCGTCCTGGGGGCTACATTTCACCGTCGAAGAGACGTTGTTGCCCACCCGTCCAATCGGCTGGGCCGCGGTTCTGGGCCTTGGCCTGGGGCCCGTTGGGATTGCATTCTTTGTATGGGACATTGGCGTCAAACGCGGCAATATCCAACTGCTGGGCACGCTGTCTTATGCAACCCCGCTGTTGTCGACCTGTGTACTGGTGGCAGTCGGAATCGCGCCTTTCAGCCTTAATCTGGCGCTGGCGGCCATGCTGATTACCTTGGCTGCGATTTGCGCCGCGCGGGCCGGACGGCATTAAACCCTCAAAGAAAAGGGTCACCCGGTGATGACCCTTGCTCATGCGATGTTTACACCGCATCGATTGCGTCGTTGATCAACTGTCAGACAGGCGCGCAATCTCTTCTTTCAGTTTCAACTTTTGTTTTTTCAGCGCCGCGATTTGCAACCCGTCCGTTGCCGGGGAGCGCTGCGCCGTTTCCACTTCCGTGCTCAGATGCTCGTGCTTCTTTTTCAGTTCGGTCAGATGCGAGCTGAGGCTCATGTGTATCCTCCTATTGAGCAGTGTCAGGTGCCCCAAGGTCAGTTGGGATGCCAAGAGTGGATCACACCGAGGCCACCTGTGTCACGCTGCACCTGCGAAAAAACTGTTTTGAATGTGAATTATCGGCTGTTTGCTGCTCAATCTATCGAACATTGCATCCAGAGGGTGCATCTCAAACGCGACTTATCGTGCTTTTGGTGGCGTCGGCCACGGCAATGCCGCGCCTTGGCGCAGGATGCCTTCGACCACTGGCGTGTAGTCCTTTCCGTCGGTTTCATGACGCGCACCCGAATGCAAAACCAAAGGCGCGTGCAGCTGAAACGCCGCCCGCCCCCCTTTGCGCGCCCGCAAGATGATCAATTCCGCCCGACGCCCCGCCCGTGGAACCAGCGGCAGCACTTCAAGACTGCCCAGCCGCCCCGCACAGGCCGCCAGTACATCCGGCAATCGATCGGCCCGCTGGATCAAATGCAGATAGCCTTTTGGCGCCAATCGACGGGCCGCCGCATCCAACCAAAGTTCAAGCGGCGTATCCTCACCCAGTGCAACCCGGCGGCCATCGTCCTGCGCCGGACTGTGTGCCCCTTTGCAATAATAGGGTGGGTTGGCGATGACATGGTCATACTGGCCCTGCTTCACGCTCTCGGGCAGCGCCGATAGATCCGCGGTGGAAATCTGCAGCTCAAGCCCGTTCAAATCACCGTTACGCCGGGCCAGATCCGCATAGTTTGGTTGCAGCTCAACCCCGTCAAGCCTCAGCCCCCCCACGCGCTGGCCCAGACAGATCAACGCTTGCCCTGCGCCACAGCCCAGTTCCAAAACCCGCTGCCCCGCCATCGCAGGCACACTGGCAGCCAACAGGACCGGATCAACACCGGCCCGATATCCAGATTTTGGCTGTAAAATAGTTACCTTACCGCCCAAAAAGGCGTTTTGGCTTAGGTCAGGATCGGCAAACAAAACTACTGCCCCAACGGAATTTCATTGTCGCGCATGGCGCGCGCGGCCGCGTCATAATCGTCGACACGCACCATCAGTCGGCGTGGGAAAATTCCGATGCCTCCTTCCAGTACGCTCATATTTACGTCCATCACAAAGCAGTCTATATCCTCTCCCTCAAGGAGTGCAGAGGCATAGGCTAATATCGTTGGGTCTGTGCTGCGCAAAAGTTCCTTCATAGGGATGGATCTAAGGGCAAGCTTGGTAGAATGTCGAGCCTTGCAGGCAGGAAAATAATGGATCAAGTCGTGATGCAAAAACCACATGAAATGCTGGCCGAGACCCTCAGCGCAGAAATGGCGGCGGTCAACACGCTGATTCAGACCCGGATGGCCTCCAAACACGCACCCCGCATCCCCGAAGTGACAGCGCATCTGGTCAACGCCGGCGGCAAGCGTCTGCGGCCAATGCTGACGCTCGCAGCAGCCAAACTCTGTGGCTATCAGGGCGAGGACGACGTCAAACTGGCCGCAACGGTCGAATTCATTCACACCGCCACGCTGCTGCACGATGATGTGGTCGACGAAAGCGGCCAGCGCCGTGGCCGCCCCACCGCCAATCTGCTGTGGGACAACAAAAGCTCGGTTCTGGTCGGCGATTACCTGTTTTCCCGCAGCTTCCAGCTGATGGTTGAAACGGGTTCTTTGCGGGTGCTGGACATTCTGGCCAATGCCTCTGCCACGATTGCCGAAGGCGAAGTATTGCAGATGACGGCGGCCAGCGATCTGAACACCGACGAATCGATCTATCTGCAGGTTGTGCGCGGCAAAACGGCGGCGCTGTTCTCCGCCGCAACCCAAGTGGGCGGCGTGATTGCCAATGCCGACGAAGCGCAGGTTCAGGCCCTGTGGGATTATGGCGACGCCTTGGGCATTGCCTTCCAGATTGCCGATGATCTGCTGGATTATCAAGGCGATGCCAAAACCACCGGCAAAAACGTCGGGGATGATTTCCGGGAACGCAAACTGACCCTGCCCGTGATCAAAGCCGTGGCGCAGGCCAGCGACGACGAGCGCGCCTTTTGGACCCGTACCATCGAAAAAGGTCGCCAAGAAGACGGCGACCTGGAGCACGCGATGGCCCTGATGGCGAAATACCAGACGCTGGAAGCCACCCGCGCTGATGCCATGGCCTGGGCCGCCAAAGCCAAAGCCGCGCTGGACGCGCTGCCGGATGCGCCTATTCGCACCATGTTAAACGATCTTACAGATTACGTGGTGTCGCGCTTGGCATAATACGCAACCGCGCCGTGCCCTGCACGGCGCGTGGCCCAACGGGAGGTGGGCTCTGCCTCAGAGCCCCTCCGACGGGCGGGAGATCGCCCTGCCAGACCCTGCCGGATTTTATCGTAAGGTGCAGCTTTGGACCCACCATTCAGGTCGCTCTTGCCGCAACTGCGCCGCCGCCTGATCCGCCTGATCGCGGTGTTCAAACAAAGCAAAACAGCTGGCACCAGATCCCGACATCCGTGCCAAACCCACCTCGGGCAGCTGTCGTAAATGCTGCAACGCCTGCCCGATCTCAGGATGTAGCGCGATGGCAGGCGCCTGCAGATCATTGCGTTGGGTCGCCAGCCACGCCAACACATCCTTGACCGCCTGAAATCGTGGAAGCGCCTTGGGCATCGGGGAATTTACCTTCCGGGTCAATGCCTTGAACACTGGCGGTGTCGCCACTGGAACACCGGGATTGATCAGGACTGCGGGCAGGTCCGGCAGATTAGACACTGATGTAACCTGTTCACCGGTTCCCGTCATCCGCGCCGCTGTGGCCTCCAGACAGACCGGTACATCCGCCCCCAGCCGTTCGCTTTGGGCAAGTAGTGGAATGTCAAACAACGCCGACAGCCCCCGCAAGGTCGCCGCCGCATCAGACGAGCCACCGCCAATCCCCGCCTCAGCTGGCAGGTGTTTTTCCAACCGGATCGCCACATCGCGAATGCCCGCCAGTTCCGCCGCCTGCAGCACCAGATTGCGCCCATCCGTTGGCACGCCCGCCGCCATCGGCCCGGTGACCGTCAGTGACAGCCCGTCATCGGGCGACACCCAAAGCCGATCCCCCACATCTGCAAACACCACCAGCGAATCCAACACATGGTAGCCATCATCTCGTTGACCGGTGACATGTAGTGTCAGGTTGACCTTGGCGGGCGCAAACCCTTCAACCGTCATGGGCGACCTGCAGGGGCTCGGCGCCTTCTTGTTCCAGAACCAGATCCAGACCAATCTCAAGCTTACGACGGATTCGCTCGGGGTCCGCCTCGGCCTCGGTGTCACCCGGATCCACAAACGACAGGGCCCGGCGCCATTGGAACTCAGCCTCGCGCAGACGGCCCACCGCCCAGTAGACATCCCCCAGGTGATCATTCACCACAGGGTCAACAGGCATCAGCCGCGCCGCAACCTCAAGATGTTCAACCGCCTCTGCGTAGCGCCCCAGACGATAGAGCACCCACCCCAGAGAATCGACAATGTAGCCAGAATCCGGCTCGGCCGCGACAGCCCGCTCAATCAAAGACAGCGCTTCGTCCAGCTTGATCTGTTTTTCAACCAAGGAATAGCCAAGATAGTTCAAAACCTGTGGTTGATTTGGGTTCAGCGCAAGCGCGGCCCGAAAGTCGGCTTCAGCATTGTCCCATTGTTTCAGGCGCTCATGGCCAATGCCGCGCACATAGAGCAACCGCCAGCGCCCGCGCGCTTGGGCTGGGGTAAATTCTAGCGCCGCATCATAGGCCTCAACGGCGGCTTTATAGTCTTCGCGTTGGTGCAACAAATCACCCAGCTCGGCAAAAACCGCCGGATCCTGCGGATAAGATTTGGCCAGATTGCGCAACACCTCAACCGCGGCTTCGGGCATGTCCGCACGGCGCATGGCCTCCGCCCGCCCCAGTTCAGCGGCGTGAAATTCTGGGTGGTCCTTTGGCACCGCGCGATAGGCGGCCACCGCCAGATCAAAGCGCCCGAGTTCATCCAGCAGCTCTGCGCTCAGCAGCGTTGCATCCACATGCGACGGGCGCAAAGAGGTCGCAAGACGCGTATACATCAAGGCGTAATCTGGATTTGCATCCCGGCTCAGCCCCATCCCAATGGAAAAGAACACCTCGGCCATGCCGTCGGTGGGGGTGACGGCAATGTCAAACCGCAATGTTTCGCCCGCATTCAACTGATCTGCAATATGCGTCAGGCCCGGATCAAAGCGGTTCCCGAACCCTTCGGTCATAAAGGCCAGAGCGGCCTCACTTTTGCCAAGCTGCGACAACACCTGCACATACGCCAAAGCCGCACGGCGCGACGACCGCGCCAAACGCCTGTTATCCTTGGCAAACAGCGCCTCGGCTCCCGAATGATCCCCAACAGAGGCCAGCGCGAGAGCGTGGTGGAAGTTGGCAAAATAGGCAAGCCGGTCTTCCTTGGCCATTTCAGTAAACACTGCAATCGCCTGCCGCACATCTCCCGTCGCCAAATGCGCCCAGCCTGTGATCAAGCCATCCGTCAGGTCGGCGATCATCTGCGTTTCGGGGTCGCGGTCTAGAATAGACTGAAAATCACCCGCCTTGGTCAGTGCGCCGACCATCGCAATATTGGCGATCTGGCTGATGGCACCCTGTTCCCAAATCTGGCGCGCAAGGGGCTTTGCACGGTCCAGCTCCCCCAGAACAAGCTGCGCAAAGACCACATTTTCCTTCAACACCATATTGCCGGGATCTCGGGCCAACGCCTGAGTGTAATAGCGTGCGATGGCCGAAAAATCTCCATCATAGGTGGCCGCCCGCCCCGCCAGATACGAGCCTGCCAGCCCCTGTGCCAATACAGGTGGCGCGGCGGTCGCCATCAGGGCCGCCACAGCTGTAACTCGTGTCATGGAACGGAGGAATTTATAGGCCACGCAGGTCTCCCAAGGGTTTTATCATATCTTTTTCTCAAGCTAGGCGCTTGTTTAACAAGAGGCAATGGCACCCTGATCAACTCCGCGCCATCCACAACAATACCAGCAAGACTATGCGCAACTCTGTGTGAAATTTATAAAATAAACAAAAAAGGCCGGGCAGAATGCACTGCCCGGCCTTTCAAACTGCGCATATGACGCAATTACATGTTGGGATAGTTCGGGCCGTCGCCGCCCTGGGGGGTGGTCCAGGTGATGTTTTGTGCCGGATCTTTGATGTCGCAGGTTTTGCAGTGAACGCAGTTCTGGAAGTTCACAACAAAATCTTTCACGCCATCGTTTTCTACGACTTCATATACGCCAGCAGGGCAATAGCGCTGCGCAGGTTCGGCGTAGTCGGGCAAGTTCTGCGAAATCGGAACCAGAGGATCCGCCAGTTGCAAGTGCGCGGGCTGGCTTTCTTCGTGGTTGGTGAACGAGAACGCCACGTTGGTCAGACGATCAAAAGACAACACGCCATCGGGCTTTGGATAATCGATCGGCTTGTGCTTGGCGGCACTCTCAGTCGAGTCCGCGTCGTTTTTACCGTGACCCACGGTGCCAATCAGCGAGAAGCCAAGAGTGTTGGTCCACATGTCCAGACCACCCAGCATCAGCGAGGCTGTCAGGCCCCACTTGGACCAGATCGGCTTAACGTTGCGGACCTTTTTCAGATCGTCCCCGATGGCGCCTTCACGCACATCAACTTCGTATGCGGACAGCTCGTCCCCGGAACGCTCTGCTTTGATCGCGTCAAACGCGGCCTCAGCAGCGGCCTTACCGGACAGCATCGCGTTGTGGTTGCCCTTGATGCGCGGCACGTTGACCATGCCCGCAGAACAGCCCAGCAGCGCCACACCGGGTGCAACCAATTTGGGCATCGACTGCCAGCCACCTTCGGTGATCGCACGTGCACCGTACGCCACGCGTTTGCCGCCTTCGAGCAGGTTCGCAACGATGGGGTGATGCTTGAAACGCTGGAATTCCATGTAGGGGAACAGGTGGGGGTTTTTGTAGTTCAGGTGAACCACAAAGCCGACGTAAACCTGATTGTTGTCCAGGTGATAGATGAACGAACCGCCGCCCGCGTTGGAGCCCAAAGGCCAGCCCATGGTGTGGGTCACTGTGCCTTCTTTGTGTTTGGCCGGATCGATCTCCCAGATCTCTTTCATGCCAACGCCGTATTTCTGCGGCTCTTTGCCCGCAGCGAGGTCGTATTTGTTGATCACTTCTTTGGACAGCGACCCACGTACACCTTCGGACAGGAACACGTATTTGCCGTGCAGTTCCATGCCGGGTTCATAAGACGGGCCAGCTGTGCCGTCGGCGTTTTTGCCAAATTCACCAGCAACCACGCCTTTGACTTCGCCGTTGTCGCCGTAAACCAGCTCGGAACACGCCATGCCGGGGAAAATTTCCACGCCCATTTCTTCGGCTTGTTCGGCCATCCAACGGCATACGTTGCCCATCGACACGATGTAGTTGCCATGGTTGTTCATCAACGGCGGCATAGGGAAGTTGGGAATGCGGATTTTGCCCGCTTCGCCCAGCATGTAGAAATTGTCTTCCTCGACCGGCACGTTCAACGGCGCGCCCTTTTCTTTCCAGTCGGGGATCAGCGCGTTCAGGCCGCAGGGGTCCAGAACCGCACCGGACAGGATGTGGGCACCCACTTCCGAGCCTTTTTCCAGAACGACGACCTGCAGGTCTTCGTCCAATTGCTTCAGACGGATCGCTGCTGACAGACCCGCGGGGCCTGCCCCGACGATCACAACATCATATTCCATCGCTTCGCGTTCAATCTCGGCCATCTCGGACGCTCCCTGGCTAAATTTCGCTACCGGCCCCATTGGGCGTAATTTTGTTTCGCGGTTGCTTAGCGTTTGCAAGGCACAGAGGTCAATCCAAACTCCGCATCATCGCCTTTATTCTCAGGGAATTGATAAGACCTTGGGGTAATTTTCGCCATTCATGACCCGCTTTGCGTCGCGGGCCGGTCTCCCATCAGATAACGCGGGCCGGAACCGCGCGTTTGTGCGCTGTCCTTTGGGTTGTAAAGCGCACATTTTGGCAGTGAAAGACAGCCGCAGCCAATACATCCGTCCAAATTGTCCCGAAGACGCTCCAGAGTTTCGATTCGCTGATCCAAATGGCTGCGAAATGTCGCCGAAAGCGCCGCCCAGTCTTCCGGTGTGGGCGTCCGCCCACCAGGCAGTTGCGACAAAAGATCGCGGATCTCCGGGAGAGAGAACCCAAACTGCTGGGCGATCATCACAAAGCTGAGCCGCCGAATGTCGGCCCGCAGAAACCGCCGCTGCCCGCCCGCGTTGCGCCACGGCGCGACCAACCCCTGCTCTTCGTAGTACCGGATCGCAGACACCGCCAATCCAGTACGCTCTGCCATATAGCCAATCGAAATCCCTGCGGCCTGCCCCATGAGTCCCTCCTGCATTTTTTCCTTGACTTAAAGTTAGGTTTAGAAATTAGCGTTCAAAGCACGTCAATACAATCATCCCGATACTCAGGAGAGACTTTCATGACTGCAACCCTTGAACATGCCAACATCACCGTTGCCAACCCGGCCGAAACAGCCGCGTGGATGACGCAGGTCTTTGGCTGGCACATCCGTTGGCAAGGAGATGCAAAAGACAACGGACACACCATCCATATTGGCAGCGACACCAGCTATATCGCGCTCTACTCGCCCCCGTCTGAGGTCTCAGATCCGCCCTACAGCTACACCACACGCGGGGCATTGAATCACTTGGCGGTGGTGGTCGAGGACGACGCCGCAACAGAAAAATTGGTGCGCGAGCAGGGCTTCAAACCGATCAATCACGCCGACTACGAACCGGGGCGCCGGTTCTATTTCAACGATGACAACGGTGTCGAATTTGAAGTGGTCTGTTACGACACCGAGGACGCAAACCCAGCATAAAAGCGTCAAAATCGGCCATATGTCGCTGCTGCGTCAGGTAAATTAAGCAAATCTCTGTGGAGAGACCCCGCCCCCCTCTTGCAATTTTGGCCGGGATTGGGTCAGGTATCTGCCAACGTGTTCACCCGCCCCGCTGCAGTCTTGTCGCGGGGCGACACTGTTCGAACAGAACCTTAACCGCTATTGCCAGCACAGACATAAAGACCTGGACATTCGCATGGAAAAGATCCCGATGACGCCGAATGGCTTTGCCGCACTTGAAGCAGAGCTGAAAAACCTAAAATCGGTGGAGCGCCCCGCAATCATCCGGGCCATCGCCGAAGCGCGCGAGCTGGGCGACCTGTCGGAGAACGCCGAATACCACTCGGCGCGCGAAAAGCAGTCCTTTATCGAAGGTCGCGTCAAAGAGCTGGAAGGCATCCTGTCTTTGGCCGATGTGATTAATCCCTCCAAATTGTCCGGCGCAATTAAATTTGGTGCCAAGGTCACCGTGGTGGATGAAGACACCGACGAAGAGAAATCCTGGCAGATCGTTGGCGAATATGAAGCCAACATCGAAGCCGGGTTGCTAAATATCAAATCTCCCATCGCACGTGCCTTGATTGGCAAGGAAGAAGGTGACAGCGTTGACGTGCGCACCCCCGGTGGTGTGCGCTCTTATGAGATTTTGACCATTAACTTTTCCTGACCCAAAGCTGAGCGCCGCCATGACAGGCTCCCCCATCAATCAAAAGCGACTGCCAATCCCGCCATTGCCACCGCTTGATCGGGGTGAGAGCCTCTCATTGGGTCTCGCGGAGGTCGTGGCGCTGGGGCTCAGCCTGTTGTGGGTTGTGGTGTTTATGCTGGGGGATCTGCTGTTTGGCGCCTCCGACGCCGCGCTGTGGTCCGATCCGATTCTATCGCTCTTGGTGTTGATTGTGCCGGTGCTGCTGGTTTGGGGCTGCGCGCTAAGCCTGCGCACGGCCCGCATTTCGGCGCAGGAAACGGCGCGCATCTCCGAGATAGTCGAAGCCCTGCAGGCCAGCGTTTTGAACCAGACGCAACATGCGGTGACGGTGACTGAACCCTCGGTGGCCCAAAAACTGGAAGAGATCGCCGAAACCGCGCGCAAGACCGAAACCGCGCTGGCGACATTTCAAAGCAGTCGCACAGATCCCAGCCGTGTGGCGATCCCCACGCGAAACCCCGAGCTTCCCGTAGAAGATCAAGGGGCACTGGCGCTTGGCACCTCAGCCGAAGACATGCACCCGCCGCTTCCGGTGGACCAATTCATCCGGGCCTTGAACTTCCCAGAAACGGCCGAAGATGAGGCCGGGTTCACGGCCCTGCGCCTTGCACTACAAGACCGTCGCGCCAGCCAGGTCATTCAGGCCGCGCAGGACGTGCTGACATTGCTCAGTCAGGACGGCATTTACATGGACGATCTGCATCCCGATATGGCCCGTCCCGAAGTGTGGCGCCAGTTTGCCAAGGGCGCGCGCGGACGTGAAGTGGCGGCCCTGGGTGGCGTGCGGGATCGCACCTCTCTGGCACTTTCGGCCGCGCGGATGAAACAGGATCCGATTTTTCGCGATGCGGCGCATCACTTCCTGCGGCGCTTTGATCAGATGTTTGTGGATTTTGAGGGCAGCGCGACGGATTCTGAGGTCGCCGCCATCAGCGAAACCCGCACCGCCCGCGCCTTTATGCTGCTGGGGCGTGTTGCCGGCACTTTTGACTGACACAACGCCTATCCGCCAAAGCGCACCCGCCCGGCGTTTTTCGGCATAAAAACATGCCGCACGCCCGTAGGGCGCAGCACCGCGCCAGTCTCACTCTAATTAACCGTGTGATTAATCTCTTGTACCCGCGCTCACTGTCGCCCCCCCGACGTGAGGCGCGGTGCAGCGCCGTGCCTTTGGCACGGCGCCCGGCCCAACTGGCACCGGTGTCCCTTAGGGGCATCGTCGACAGGCGGGAGGCACTGCTGCGCGGTTAGGAATAAAAGCTATCATATGGGATGTAGCGCACCAGATCTCCGGGGGAGATCTGCACGGCACCATCCGGCAACTCCACCAGTCCCTCTGCCCAGCTCAACCCACTGATTCGGCCAGACCCTTCAGAGCGGAACACCTCAACCTGACCGTCGCGTACCCGCGCACGCAAGTATTCGCGCCGCCCAGGCTTTTTGCTCTTAGAAAATGCTGCGGGCAAATCCATCCCCTGGGGCACCTGCCACGCGGCCCCAGACAACACCGCCATCGCCGGACGGGCAAAAATCAGCGTACAGACCAAGGCAGCAACCGGATTGCCCGGCAACCCAAACACCGGGGTGCCCTCCCACATCGCCAGCGCCAGCGGGCGTCCTGGCTTCAGCGCGATCCGCCATTCCTGCAAGGCACCGGTGTCGCGCAACAGCGCCGAGACATGATCCTCGTCCCCCGCAGATGCGCCGCCACTGGTCAGGATCACATCCGTATGTGCCGCCCCCTCTGTCAACCGCGCGCGCAGCATCTCTCGGTCATCGGCAACGGCTCCCAGATCGCGGCTCTCAAACCCCATGTGCTGCAACAGCGCCAAGAGCATCGGTCGATTGGCATCGTAAATCTGCCCCGGTCGTGCCGCCTGCCCCGGTTCCACCAGTTCATCCCCAGTCGACAAAACCCCAACCCGCAACTTGCGTCGTACCCACAGATGCGCGTGCCCCGTCGCAGACGCCAGTGCAAGATCCGCGGGCGTCACCCGCCGCCCCTCAGGCAGAATACAGCCCCCCTCCTGTACATCCTCACCCGCCTTGCGTGTGTTGGCCCCCTGTTTCAGCGGCCCGCGAAACGCCACATGTGTTTCATCCACAGTGACATCCTCTTGCAAGATGACCGTATCTACCCCCTTGGGCAGGCTTGCGCCGGTCAAAATACGAATGGCATGACCTCTGGGCACCACCCCCTCAAAGGCAAGCCCCGCCGCCGCGCGCCCTGTGATCAAGGGTAGGACATGGCTCCCCTCTACCACTGCCCCGGCAAAACCATAGCCATCCACCGCCGTATTTGGCAAAGGTGGATTGGAGCGCAGCGCAAGGACGTCCCGGCTCAACACCCGGCCCAAGGCCTGATCCAGTGGCACGGTCTCTTCTCCCGTCACCGGGTGCATACGCGTCTTCAACAAGGCCAAGGCCTCATCTACCGGCGTCCAATCAACACCCGTAGGCAGGGCAAAACAATCATTGCGTAGGGGCGGTGGGGTCAGGGTCATCAGGGCCTCTTGTGGGGACTGGTATGGGACTTAGGTCCAATTTTGATGGTCCGTAGCGCTTCAGAGCTGCCTTACAGGCCAAGATCATTCGCAATAAACGTGGCAATTGCCAACGTGTCGTTCAGATCAAACACGGGGCGGTCCAGGTCCATCGGCGTGTCACTGGCCACCGCCCGAATGGTGGGATCATTCGGTGCGATCAAGGGCTGACCCGCGACCACGCGGTGGGCTTCGATCTTGGGGTGGGGCGCGTTTTTGTAACCTTCGACCAAGATCAGATCAACCGGGGTCATCCGCGCCAGCAGCTCAATCAGACTGGGTTCCAGTGCCCCCCGCAGCTCCTGCATCACGGCAACCCGATGCGCAGAGGCCAGCACCACCTCTTGCGCTCCAGCCGTGCGATGACGATAGCTGTCTGTGCCTTCGTGATCCACATCCGTTGCGTGATGGGCGTGTTTCAGTGTGGACACGCGCAGACCTTGCCCGGTGAATTCCGCCACCAGCCGCTCCATCAAACCGGTTTTTCCGTTATTCTTCCAGCCCGTGACCCCATAAACCTTCATGGCAGTAATCCTTGGGCACGCTGCAAATCTTCGGGGGTATTGACGTTAAAAAACGGATCAAACGGCGTGTCCTCAAACAGGCATTCGCGCCCTGCATGTTGATCCGTCCACATCACCACCTTGCGCAGACCATCCTGAAGGGCCGCACGCAGGTCGTCACGCAGGGCAACGGGCCACAACCCAAAGGTTGGATGCCGGTTCACCCGGCGCCCGCCCCCTGATTTCAGAGCCTCGTCAGCAGTGCGCGGGGTGGCGGCCAACACCAGCGGATGGGTCTGCCCCTGTGCCGCCTCCATCAAACGCGCCACCAGATCCGTGGGGTAAAACGGCGTATCTGCCGCAGCGGTTACAATGGTGTCCGCGCCCTCAGACGCGGCCCAGTCCAACCCGGCCAAAACCCCCGCCAAGGGCCCGGCAAAGCCTGCGATACTGTCCGCCACAACCGGCACCTGAAATTCTGAGAACCGTTCGGGGTCGCCATTGGCGTTGATCGCAAACCCCGCCACCTGCGGCGCGAACCGATCCACCACATGCTGCAACACCGTGCGATCCCCAAGTGGCAATAACCCCTTGTCGCCGCCGCCCATACGGGTGGCCAGCCCTCCTGCAAGGATGACTCCCAGTGGCTTGTTCATATCGTGACCTTTCAACCTGTCACCCGCCCGCGCCTTTGCGGCGGTGTTTCTGGGGCTCATCCGGAGCGTCTTTGGGGTCTTGATCACGGATCAGGCGTTCATCGCCCGCCAGGCAGACAAACCGTTGCCCCCGCATCCGTCCAATCAAGGTCAGGCCAATATCGCGCGCGATTTCAACCCCCCATGCCGTGAAGCCAGAGCGCGACACCAGCACGGGGATACCCATCATCGCTGTTTTGATCACCATTTCCGATGTCAAGCGGCCGGTCGTATAAAGTATTTTGTCCGCCGCGGGGACCTTCTCGGACATCATCCAGCCTGCAATTTTGTCCACCGCGTTGTGCCGTCCGACGTCCTCCATATAGACGAGGGGCTGATCCTGCGTGCACAGAACCGTACCGTGGATCGCGCCAGCCTCCAAATACAGCGAGGGCGTGCGATTGATCTGATGCGACAACCCATAAAGCCAGGACGTGCGCACCTGCGTTTCCGGCAAACGCACGCCTTCGAGGCCTTCCATCATATCGCCAAACACCGTGCCAACGGCGCAACCGGACGTGCGGGTCTTTTTCTTCAGCTTGTCTTCATGTGAAGTCTCAACTGCGGTGCGCACCACAACGGTTTCAAGCTCTTCGTCGAAATCGACGCCTGTCACGTCATCGTCAGGACGCAGCATCCCCTGATTGCGCAGGAACCCCAACGCCAGATATTCAGGATAATCGCCGATGGTCATTGCCGTCACAATTTCCTGACGGTTCAGGAAAATCGTCAACGGCCGCTCTTCGACCACTGAAATATCCTGCACCGCGCCGGTCTGATCGACGCCCTGCACCGCGCGTGTCAAACGGGCGTTACCGGGATCTGGTGCAATCACGTAACACGCAGCGTCGTCTGTTTTTGCCAATTGAACTGCTCCCGGATCCCGCCTATCGATAGTCTGTAATCTAAGGACAGCTGATGGCATTCTCCACCTCCAAAGCGGCATTCTGGAACGGTTTTCGCGATGGAACCCCCTTTCTTTTGGTTGCGATGCCCTTTGGCATGCTGTTTGGCGTACTGGCGGCCGAGGCCGGGCTGGATGTGCTGACCGCCTTGGCCTTTTCACTGGCGGTGTTTGCCGGAACGGCCCAATTCACCGCATTGCAGTTGCTGCAAGAACAAGCACCAACCGTGATCGTGTTAATCTCAGCGCTCGCGGTCAATCTGCGGATCGCCATGTATTCCGCCTCGCTGACCCCATATTTGGGTGCCGCACCCCTGTGGCAACGGGCCTGCGCCGCCTATTTCACAATCGATCAATCATATGCACTGTCGATCGTGAAATTCGAAGACACCCCCGACATGACCGTCCCGCAGCGGCTCGCCTATTTCTTTGGAACCTGTGCACTGATTGCACCGGGATGGATGTTGGCAACGGTTATTGGTGCGCATGTTGGCGCGCAGGTTCCAAACAGCTGGGGGTTGGATTTTGTTCTGCCCCTGACCTTTTTGGCAATGATTGGACCCATGCTGCGTACCCCGGCCCATATGGTGGCCTGTTTCACCGCAATTTTGTGCGCCCTTCCCGCCACCGCCCTGCCCTTTAATCTGGGTCTGATCGTCGCCGGAACCGTCGGAATGATGGCGGGCGCCCAAACCGAGCTGTGGCTGGAACGCCGCCTCCCTCCAAAACCACACGAGATGACCTGATGACCCACCTGGATCCCTTAACCCTGTGGACCGTGATCATTGGGCTGGCCATCGGCAGTTTTGCACTGCGTTTTTTGTTTATTGGATTGGTCGGCAGTCGGGCCATGCCCGCTTGGCTGATGCGTCACCTGCGCTACACGGCTGTGGCGGTCATCCCGGCCCTTGTGGCACCATTGGTTATCTGGCCGACTCCCACCAACGGTCAGTTCAGCACTCCGCATCTGGCCGTGGCCTGCGTGACCTTTGCGATCGGTTATTGGACGAAAAACGTGCTGATGGCCGGGGCGGTTGGGGCTGGATTACTTATTGTCGTGCAGATGACGCTGATGTGACCGGTAGCCTGTAGCGCCCCAGTGATTAATTGTTCAGCGCTGCATTGCTTGCCGCGATACCACGTTTCAGGTCTTCGTCGTCACCTTCGTAGTATTTTTCCGTCGCAACACCGGGGAAACTGGCCAGCTGCTCGGACAATTTAACCGGATAGAACGTGGTTTCGATCTGTTCAAAACCGGGCACCTGTTTCAAAATTCCAGATGTCGCATTGGCACAAAACGCGCCGGGAACGCGCCCGTTGCCTTTGACCAGTTGCAGCGCAATTTCAGCCTGTTGGGCTGTCACCGGAACACGCTGCGTGACAACATGAAAGGTCGTACGCGCATGGGCGCTGCGGTAGGCCTGAAAGACCGCCGGAGAGATGCCATATAGCACATCGTTATTTTCTGGCACGACATCCGCATGGAACGACCCTGCCGGATCAAAGATCACCCGCTCAGAGCCACTGACCATCAGTCCGGAATGGCCACCTTTTCCGGTGCGGTTGTTCACCACCGTGACCAATGTCAGCGCCGGGCCGCTCGGATCTTTATAGGCAACCTGATCTAAGGTTGCCTGATCAGCATTTGGCTGCTGTGGTGCCGCACAAGCCCCAAGCGTGGCCAGCATCAAGGCACAACACAGCAATTTTCTCATCGGAGTGTCTCCGGTATTAGATGGCGAAAACCGCCAGGAACACCAATGTCGCCAAAGCAGCAATACTACAGCGTACAATTGCAGTGATGAATCCATCATAGGCCTGCCGTTGAACGGTGATGTCCATGGTGCCGTGTTTATGTTCAGCCATGCGTTTTAATCCTCGTCACATATCTTTGTCGCTGGATACTGGATTTGCCATTCAGTGTCACCACGTCAATGTGGCGCAGCGGTGGTAAAAATTCGCCAATCCTACGGTGTTTGGGGGTCGGGCACCGCCCAATCCCCATTTATTTTACCCGAATCAGTCTCTAGGCTTCGTCAAGATCCGCCGCCAAACGGAACCCGATGCGATTGGCGGGTTTTTCCTTCACCGCCTTGGGCACCGCCCGCAGCATCACGCTCAATTGTGAGACATGTTCAATCAACTGGGTGCGCGCGCCGCTGCCATCTGTGCCATAAAAGGTGAGTAGGTCGGGATCATAATAGCCCATGCCTTCGATACGCAGCACACCTGCGTCACCGCCGACAAACCCCATCGCCACTTCATGTTCGCCGTCGAGCTGCTCTTCGAAGTTGCGGATATACACGATCAGCCGTTCATAGGCCCAGCGCGCCGCGCTTTTGGTCTCATCCTGCTGCTGTAGTTTCGCGGGCACTTTGGTCAGCCCTACGCACGCCTCGGGGTCAGTATGCACTTCGTGCACACATGGCAGCACAGCGGCCTCTGCGGCCTCGGCACTGGTTGCAATCTTGTCGTCCATGGTCTGCTCCCTTTGGTCAGTAGCGTTCAGAATTACGCTTTGCGCTGATAAAGCCAAGCCCCATCGTCACGCGCCCAACGTTCGACCTGTCCCAGATGATAGAGATGGTTCACATGCGCCACAGATTCCACCAATGCCAGCCCGTATTCTCCCGGCCCAATGCTGCGCTTAAACAGATAAGGAAAACAATCAGCCGCAGTGTGCGGCGTTTCCAAGGCCTCCATCAGGCGTTCAAGCGCACCGTGGTGGTTGTCAATCAGCTGGCGCATCCGCAGCGGCAGGCGGGAAAAAGGCAACTTGTGCCCGCCCAGCGCCAGATGATCCGGCCGCGCCAGAGACGACAGACGTTCACAGGCCTCCAGCCAATCGCCCAATGGATCCGCCATGGGTTCGGTGGCATAGACCCCGATATTGGGGCTGATCGACGACAAGATCTGATCGCCAGTAATCACCAGATTGTCGTCTCGACTCCAGAACGTAGCATGTTCGGGCGCGTGCCCATTTCCGATGTGCACATCCCAATCGCGCCCGCCCATATGGAATACGTCGCCCTGTTTGATCCGGGTAAAGCCCAGTGGCATCGGATAGACCGTATCGGCGAAGTTAAATGGACGATCCGCTGCGCGTTTGTCGTAAAACTCTTTGTCCATGCCAGCGCTGCGGTAATAGGCAAGCGTCTCTTCCGGCCAGACGTCTTGTTCATCAAGGGTCAGCATTCTTGAGAACAGCCAAGCGGTGCGGGTCGTGACCAGCTCTGCGCCGTGTTCGGATTGGAACCACCCCGCCAGCCCGACGTGATCGGGATGGTGGTGTGTCACCACCACACGCGCCACAGGTTTTCCCGCCAGCGGCCCCGCCATCAGTGTCTCCCAAAGGGCGCGGGTGCGGCGGGAGCTCATACCGGTGTCAATTACGGTCCAGCTGTCACCGTCATCCAGAGCGTAGACATTCACATGGTCCAGCGCCATCGGCAGTGGCAGGCGCATCCACAACACGCCCTCGGCGATTTCAATCGCCTCGCCTTCTGCAGGAGGCGTTTCAAACGGGAACTTCAACGATACATCCGGAACACTGGTCATCCGATCAACTCCTCCAATGTCAGCGCAAATGTGCCCGCGGCCCCGGCTGTCGCCGCGGCCAAATGGCCCTGATATTCGGGCAACATGCGGGTCATATAGAATCGGGCCAGCTTTTCGCGAGGGCCCCCAGCATCTGCGACGGCGGCACGCAGGTGGTAATACCCGCCCAACACACGGGCAAAGGCGCGCAGATAGGGCAGCCCCCCGGAGAAACGCTCCTGCATGTCCTCTTGGGTGAGCAGCCAATCGGTCGCATCGCGCAGGGCTTCACCCGCCTGCCACAGGCTGTCGGTCATTTTTGGATAACTGCTACGGGCGCTTTCGGCCAATGCCGCGATTTCATCTAACAGCGCATAGGCCATATCGCCGCGATCCATCATCTTGCGGCCCACCAGATCCATCGCCTGAATGCCATTGGTGCCTTCGTAGATCGCGGTGACGCGAACATCACGGCAGAACTGTGCGGCGCCGCTTTCCTCGATAAAGCCCATGCCGCCATAAACCTGCACCCCCAGTTCGGACACTTTTATGCCCGTTTCGGTGCCAAACACCTTGGCGATCGGGGTCAAGAACGCCGCCCGCGCGGCCTGATCCGCCGCCCCTGTGGCGGTTTGCAGGTCAATCGCATGGGCGCAGGCCAACAGAATGGCGCGCGCGGCAAACACATCAGCCTTCATTTCCATCAACATCCGGCGCACATCCGCATGGTCCACAATGGCACCAGATGCGCTGCGCCCCTGCTTGCGCTCCAACGCATAAGTCAAAGCGTGCTGATACGCGCCTTCGCCCACGCCCACGCCCTGCCCGCCGACGCCCAGACGGGCGTTGTTCATCATCGTGAACATGGCTGCCAACCCCGCGTGGGGTGCCCCCACCAGCCAACCGGTCGCACCATCATATTGCATCACGCAGGTCGGAGATCCGTGCAGGCCCATCTTATGTTCAAGGCTCACGACCTTTAGGTCGTTCGCCCGTCCGGGATTTCCGTCGGCATCTGGCAGATATTTGGGCACCACAAACAGCGAAATCCCTTTGCTCCCCGGCGCGCCGTCCGGCAGGCGGGCCAATACCAAATGCACGATATTTTTGGCAAAATCATTGTCCCCCCAAGAGATAAAAATCTTTTGCCCCGTGATCGCATAGGTGCCATCGCCGTTGTCTGTCGCTCTTGAGCGCAGCGCGCCCACATCAGATCCCGCCTGTGGTTCGGTCAGATTCATAGTACCCGACCATTCGCCCGAAATCAGTTTTGGCAGGTAAATGTCCTTGATCGCGTCCGACGCATGCACCTCCAGCGCTTCGATCTGGCCCTGGCTCATCAACGGGGCCAATTGCAGTGACAGACAGGCCCCCGCCATCATTTCATTCACCGCCGTTGCCACCGTCAACGGCAGATCCATTCCCCCAAAAGAGCGGCCCGCTGTCATCCCAATCCAGCCACCTTCGGCGATAGCATTCCATCCCTCGACGTACCCCGGGGGCGTGCGCACCACGCCGTTCTCAAGCCGCGAAGGGTGCAGATCACCGGGCCGCTGCAACGGGGCCATGACATCATCACACAGCCGCCCGGCTTCGCCCAGAATGGCCGTGACCAAATCCGGCGTGGCCTCGGCAAACCGGTCGGTTGCGGCGAGGGTCTCAATCCCGATGACAGCGTCAAACAGGAAGGCGTATTCAGATGTGGGGGCGCGATAAGGCATGGCAGCTTTCCTTTGGGCGGGACATATCGAATGTGGCAGTCTTGGCTTTGTCAGGGCAAGCCGATAAACGTCACTCTGCGCCTGATTAGCTATCCTGCGCTGTCTTTCATTCAAACTAAACGCGGCGTCATAGTATGAACCTGGAACGTACCGTCACTTTGCAGCCCAGTGAACCAGACCTGGCGCAGGCCGCAGATTTGCTGCGCGCCGGGCGGCTTGTCGCCTTCCCAACCGAGACGGTTTATGGATTAGGCGGGCACGCCTGTAATGGCGCTGCGGTTGCCGGGATTTACGCCGCCAAAGGACGTCCGAGCTTTAACCCACTGATAGCCCATGTTGCGGATGTGGCCAGTGCGCAAAAATTGGTAGTCTGGTCGGATCTGGCAGAACAGCTGGCGCAGGCCTTTTGGCCCGGCCCGCTCACGTTGGTGCTGCCCCTAAAACCGGATCACGGCGTTTCAGGTCTGGTCACGGCGGGACTTGACACTTTGGCGGTGCGCGTCCCCGCCCATCCCACCGCTCAGCGTCTGCTGGCGATGGTCGGGGGACCGGTTGCGGCCCCTTCGGCCAACCCTTCGGGCCGTATCAGCCCCACGCTGGCCACCCATGTGATGGCCGGATTGGATGGGCGCATCGACGCGGTGGTCGATGATGGACCCTGTGGCGTCGGCCTAGAAAGCACAATCGTAGGTCTTGCAGCAGAGCGCCCTGTGTTGCTGCGCCCCGGCGGTTTGGCGGTTGAAGAAATCGAAGCCGTGCTGGGCCATCCGCTTGCCAATCGGGACACCGCAGATCCGCTGACGGCCCCTGGCCAACTGCTGTCACATTACGCGCCCAATGCGTCGGTACGCCTGAACGCCACCCGTCGGGGTGCGGGTGAACTGCTATTGGGGTTTGGCCCCCTGGCCGGTGACCTAAATTTGTCACCAAAAGGCGATCTGGCCGAAGCCGCTGCCAATCTGTTTGAATATCTACACCAGCTGGACGCTCAGGCCCTGCCAATTGCGGTCGCCCCGGTCCCGGATCATGGTCTGGGATGCGCCATCAACGATCGTTTACGCCGCGCTGCCGCGCCGCGGGACTAGGCGCGCAGCCTGTGTTTAGGCGTGGCCTGCATTGGCAGACAGGACAATGGGATCAACTCCAAGAGTTTTGAGCGCCGCGCTCCACTTTTCATCATCATCGGCGCCAAACACCAGCTCGGGATCTGCCTCTGTGGTCAGCCAGCCATTGGCAACAATTTCCTCTTCCAGCTGCCCCGGCCCCCAGCCGGCATAGCCCAGCATGATCAACAACCGGCTTGGCCCCTGCCCCATGGCCACATCTTCCAGCACATCCAAAGTGCCGGTCATCGAAAAGGCCTCGTTCACCTCAAGAGAATTCACCTGCGATTCATAATCCGCCGAATGCAGCACAAACCCGCGTTGGGTTTCCACCGGACCGCCAAACCGAACCGGCAGCGCCGCATGGGGCGCCTCGTCGGTTTCAATATCCAGCTGGTCCAGAATATCGCCCAGCTTTACGCCCGGCGCTGTTTTGTTCAATATCAACCCCATTGCCCCCTCATCGGTGTGAGAGCACAAAAAGACCAAGGAATGTTCAAACCGGGGGTCTCCAATGCCAGGCATTGCAATCAAGAGTTTTCCGGTCAGATCCATGGGCAAAGCTTTCGCTGAAATTTCTAGGTTCTAGCCTCCACAATGGCGATTGCACGCCCCGCGTGCAAGAGGGACAAGGCAGTTGTTGGATTTATCAACTTTGCGCGACATCACACCGGCTTTATGCGCGTGTCTCTTGGCTTTTGCGCCCCAACCTCGCATCAATGGATTTATGACATATCGTTTTATCCCTTCGCGCGCCCTGATGGTCGCCTGTGCTCTGTTCGCCGTTGCGGCCCCCTCCCACGCCCAAACTGTTCCAGATGATCTGGTGCAGCTTGAAATTCTGGATGGAGGCCAAACAGAGCGCGGCACCCTTATGGGAGCATTGCGGGTGACGCTTGCACCGGGATGGAAAACCTACTGGCGCAGCCCCGGCGATGCAGGCATTCCGCCGACCTTTTCCTGGAAGGGTTCGCGCAATGTGGGCAATGTGGCCATCACCTGGCCCGCGCCTCAAGTGTTCAAGACCGCAGGCCTGCAAACCATCGGCTATCACGATCAGATGATCCTACCGATTGAAATCACACCGCAGTCCGCGCAAAAACCAATCAAGCTGAAGGGCCGGTTGGGACTGGGGATTTGCAAGGACGTCTGCGTGCCAGCCGAGCTGCCCTTTGCCCATTCCGTTGACAAAAACGCCCCACGCAACCCCGCCATCGTCGCGGCTGTATCCAGTCGACCATATTCAGCCAGCGAAGCAGGCGTGACAACCGTGACCTGCCGTCTGGCCCCCACCCAATACGGTATGACCATCAACGCCCGCATCGCCATGCCATCGGCTGGAGGCACCGAAGTTGCGATTATTGAACCGGGTACGACACAGTATGTTGCCGGTGAAACAAGCACGCAGCGTCAGGGCGGCCATCTGCTG
Source organism: uncultured Paracoccaceae bacterium (assembly GCA_947492585.1). Classification (GTDB taxonomy): domain Bacteria; phylum Pseudomonadota; class Alphaproteobacteria; order Rhodobacterales; family Rhodobacteraceae; genus Epibacterium. Next base: position 129,842 of record CANLND010000003.1, on the reverse strand, counting down.
GCCTCGGCTGAATTTTACCCGACAGAAAGCACAGCTTATGCGATTGACCGCTCGGCCGTGCGCATTACAGTTCTCGGACGAACCCATGCCGTTGATATCAAAGGGTGCAGCGCCGGATGACCCCTCTCAAACGCCCAGTTCTGGGCACCATTGCCGTGGTCTGTCATGAAATTGACGGTCGCGCCCATGTAATTCTGGTGCAACGCGGCAAAGACCCCAGCCGGGGCGCCTGGGGTTTTCCCGGCGGTCATGTGGAATGGGGAGAAACCGCCGAAGCCGGGGCTGCGCGCGAATTGTTGGAAGAAACCGGCGTCACCGCACTGCCCAACGAGATCATAAAAACGTTGAACGTCCTGCGCCGCGATGACAGTGGCGCGGTTGTTACGCATTATCTGCTGACGGCGGTGGCCTGCGACTATGTCAACGGCACGCCAACCCCCGATGATGATGCCGACGCCGCGCGCTGGATCGCGGTAGAGGACATGGCCGACAGCGGATTGGATCTGTTGCCCGACGTGATTGCAGTGGCGCAGATGGCTCAGGCGCGGCTTTTGCGCAACCGCGCCGAATAGACCCACGCGCCAATCCCGTAGGCCAGTAGCGAAATCAACGCAGCCCCCCCCAAGAAGCAGATAAACGCCGCCCGCAGTGCGGGCAGATCCGCCAATGCGGGCACCGCTTGGAGGATCTGCGGTGCCATCGCACCGGTGACAGTTGCCGCGCCCATGGTCGCGGCAAACCACAGGGACTGCGCGGCAGCGGCCACATAGATCAAACGCTGCAATCCGTCCGCACGCACCGACCGGCGCAGCGCCATCATCGGGCGGCGCACGTCTTCCTGAATGGCGACCAAGGCGGGCACCACCAGCAGCACCAAGAACATGCCAAAGCCCAGACCATACACCAGCGTGATCACTGTGGGTTTTAGGAACTGCGCCTGTTGCGAGCTCTCATACAGCAGCGGCGCAAGGCCCAGAACAGTGGTCAGCGTCGTCAGCATTACCGGGCGCAAACGATCCGCAGCACCATCAATGATCGACGGCCACACGCCGCGCGTTTCCGCATAGTCATCAATGGTCGACACCAGAACAATTGAATCGTTGATGATAATGCCAGTCATCCCCAATAGCCCCACAACGGTGAACATCGACAAGGGCACTTCCCAGAGGTAATGGCCCCAAATCGTGCCCACCAACCCAAAGGGAATGATCGCCATCACCACCATCGGCCGGGTCCAGCTGGCAAAGATCCACGCCAGAACCAGATAGATCCCGGCCAAACACAGGATCAGCCCGTTGCGCGCATCAGTCAAAAACGTGTCTTCTTGCTCGCTCAGGCCCGACATGCGCCACTCCAGCTGTCGTCTGCTGGCGATCTCTGGCAGGATCTCGGTTTGCAGGCGCTGCATGATCTCTTCGGCACGGGCCGGGTCGTCTTCGGATATGTCCCCGGTGACCGACATCAGACGAATGCCATTTTCACGCTGAACGGTGGAAAACCCATTGCGCCGCGTCACCGAAACGATATCCGCCAGCGGCACATACACCCCATCCGGCGTGCGCATCAGGGTGCGTTCCAAGAAATCCGCGCTCAGCTCACCACGTGACAGTTCCACCCGGATCGTGGCACTGCGCGGGCCATCAGGATAAGTCGCGGCTTCGATCCCGCCCAGACGATTGCGCAGCGCACGCCCCAGCGCATCAATGGTGAAATTCAGCGCCTGACCTTGTGGCGTCAGATCCAGGATCAGCTCTTCTTTGTCATAGGCCAGATCGTCTTCGACGGCTGAAACCTCGGGAAAGATGGCCAGCGTCGTTTTCAGATCCTCAGCCGCCCGCTTCAAATCCTGCACGCTCGCACCAAAAAACTGCACATCCAGCGCGTCTCCGCCCGGACCTGAGCGCCAGCCGCGAAACGACACAACCTCGGCCAAAGGATGCCGCTGCACGCTGTCTTGGAGGTCGGCCACAAAGGCAAAACTGGAATAGGGCCGCAGATCCGCATCGATCAGTTCAATCGAAATCCCCCCCAATAGATCACCGTCTTTTGTATCAACCCCTGCCAGACCCCGCCCGGCATTGCCGCCGACCTCGGCGATTACAAAATCCACCGGATTGGTGCCATAGCGCTCTTGGTATTCCGCCGCCAACGCCTCGGTTGCGCGCTGCATCTCGCGCATCATCGCCAATGTGTCAGCCCGGCTGGCCCCGTCCACCATGGCAAAGTTCCCGGTGACCGACCCACGTTCTGGCGCATTGAAGAACCGCCATTTCACATCCCCACTGATGAACAGCACCGCCTGTGAAGCAAACAGCACTACCGCACCTGCAATCACCGCATAGCGCCCGCGGATCACCACGGCCATCAGCGGGCGGAACAAGGTCTCGCGCATCCACAAAAAGCCCCGGTTCACCACACGATTTGGCAGATCATACCAATTGCCCTGCTGCGCATGGGCCAAAGCATGGGCCATATGGTTGGGCAGGATCAGGAAACATTCCACAAGGGAGGCCGCCAGAACGGCAATCACCGTGAGAGGAATGTCGCGGATCAGATCACCAAAACGGCCACCAATGGCAGTCAGACCAAAGAACGCAATAATCGTTGTCAGCGTCGCCGCCAGCACCGGCATCGCCATCCGCCGCGCGGCATTTTCCGCCGCCACCTTGGGGCTTTCGCCCAAACGGCGCGCGCGGAAATCGGCATGCTCTCCCACCACGATCGCATCATCAACCACAATGCCCAGTGTGATAATCAGCCCAAACAGACTGACCATATTGATGGTCAGCCCCGCTGCATACATGAGTGCAATTGCCGCAAACATCGCCGCCGGAATGCCCGCCGCAACCCAAAAGGCAATCCGCGCATTCAGAAACAGAAACAGCAACAACACAACCAGCCCAAGCCCCATCAAACCGTTGTCCAATAGGATATTCAATCGGCCTGAAATCGCTTCGGCGCGGGTGCGGATCAGACCGGCGGTGACGCCTTCGGGTAAGCTGGCCTGGAAGGTTTCGACCGTGTCTTCAACCACCCCCTGAATGCGAATGGCATCCCCCCGGTTCGAGCGATCCACCCGGATCGACATGGCCGGGTTTGGCCCCACAAAATACGAACGGTTCCGCGCCACCCCTTCGACGCGGATCAGTGCAACATCACCAATGGTCAAGGCCGATCCATCCGGATTGACCCGTAGCACGATGGCTTCGATCTCATCCGGGGCGCGGCGTTCTTGGCCGGTGCGCACGCGCGCATTGGCACCAGTAACATCCCCGGCAGGATCAGCATCAACGCCGGCCGAGATGGCAGCGGCAATCTCGGACATGGAAATGTCATTGGCGATCAACTGCGCCGAGGGAACTTCGACAATGGTTTCCGGGGCGGCGACGCCACGAATGGTGGTACGGGTGACGCCGGCCTGAAACAGGCGTGCAATCAGTTCGTCCGCAAACAGGCCCAGCTGTTCCGGCGCAACCGGTCCCGTCAACACAACATCCGTCACGCGGTCCCGCCAGATGGCGCGGCGCACGGTGGGGTCTTCGGCAGTTTCCGGCAATGAGGTGACGGCATCCACCGCCGTCTGCACATCATCAGCCGCCTGCGCCATGTCCCAGCCCGGTTCAAACTCCAACCAAAGCGTGGCGCGCCCCTCGCGGGAGGTCGCCCGGCTTTCGCTGACGCCTTCGACTGCCAGCAACGCCGGTTCAAGAGGCTGCACAATCGCATTGTCGACATCCTCGGGGCCGGCCCCGTCCCAGACGACGTTGACGCTGACGCTTTCAACGATCACGTCCGGGAAAAATTGCGCCCGCATATTGGGCATCGCGGCCAGACCAAGGCCCAGCAGCAGCACCAGCAACAGGTTCGCCGCCGTGCCGTGGCGGGTGAAATATGACAGCAGACCACCGGCCCGATGGGTCAAGGCCCGAGTCATGGCATTTACCCTCCCATCCGCGATTCGATGCGGCGGATCAGCCGGGACGGAACTTTGGCCTGCGCCAATTGTCCCAACATACGCGCCTTGGCGGCGGCGTTCATTCTGCTGTTGCCTTCCACAAAGGCCACCAAGCGGGCGCGGTGTTCGTCGGTCAATTCGATCAGGTCAGGCTGGGGCTCCTTGGGCGGGGCCTCGCGGCGCAAGGGGCGCACGCGAATGCCTGCCCCCAGCAAAGGCGTGCGCGCGGCGACGATTTCGCGCCCCGACAGGCCAACGCCCCGGATCAATATTTCGTCGCCCTGTCGGCGCACCAATTCAACCGGCAGACGTTCCAGCCGATCCTCGGCCCCCAACGCCAGAACCGACCCATCCACCCCCAGCGCCGCCGCGGGCACCCGCGCCACGGCTGCTACAGCGGGCTCGCTCACGCCAACGGTGACAAAATCCCCCGGTTTGAACCCCGGCGCGGCAGACAGCTGGGCAAAAACCAAACGCCCGGATTGCCCCTCTCCGGCCGCACCGCTGTCGCGCGAAATCTGGCCAGTCGCCGTCAGATCCGCACCGCTGGCATCCAGATGCACGGTGACCGGACGCCTGAGCAAGGTGCCGCTGTCATCCAACAGCCGTGCATACTGCGCGGTTGAGATGCGAAAGGCGACCTCAAGCCGGTTGGGGTCAATCAAATCCGCCATTTTTTCATTGGCGGACAACTGGCGACCTTCGACCACCTGAACCTGTTGTAACGTGCCGGAAAATCCAGCGGTGACAGTGGTATCCGCCAAATCCCGCCGTGCGGTTTCCAGCGCGATTTCCTGGCGCGCCTGTTGCGTGGCGGCCTGATCCTGCCGCGCCTCCGCCTGGCTCAGCGCTTGCCGACGTGAAATCACCACCTGACGCGCCTGGGCCGCCGCCAGTTCAGCCGTTTCGACGCTGGCCTCGGTGCCAACGCCGCGCTCTGTGAGATTGGTTTGACGTTCAAATGCACGGGCGCGCAGATCCGCCTGATCCTGCGCGGCCTGCAATTCATCCTGTGCCAAAATCCGCGCCCGCGCCGCTTCGCGCACCTCCGCGCGGGCGTCTTGCAGATCCGCCTCAACCCGCGCCAACGCGGCTTGGGCGTTGGCGGGATCCAGACGCACCAGAATGTCACCGGCGCGCACACTGCCGCCGTCCTCAAATGTCTCGGCCAGCTCAATCACCCGTCCCGACACCGGCATCCGCAGCTCCAACCGTCGTCGGCTTTCAATACGGCCAAAGGCCACCAATTCGGGTGAAACCGTGGCCAATTCCGCGGTCAGCACATTCACCGCAAAGATCCGTTCACGCGCAGGCGGAGCGGTGTATTCGGTGTTAAAGCGTGCCTCGATCGCCCCAAAAACCAGACGGCCAGCATAGGCCAGCAGGGCGCAGGTGAGCGCGAGGAAAAACAGCCCCGTCACGCTTTGGCGTAAAAACCGCATGTTCAGCCCCTTCAGCTCCCGTTTTGGCGCATTGCGTGGCCCCGTACCAAGAATAGATCTTCTGTACAGCGAATACGAGGTTACACGGCAAACCGTTTCATTTCCGTCGCTGGTGTTCTGACAATCTGGGCATGATTTCCACAAAATTACAGGGGCGATGCCGGTAATCGAGCTGTTTTGACAAAATGTCATCCCACCCGTCTTTGCAGGCCCCTGGGCTGCCCGGCAGAGCAAACAGATAAGTGCCCCCCGCGACTCCGCCTGTGGCACGGGACTGCACCGCGCTTGTGCCTATTTTCTGCATGGAAATGATGGTGAAAACGGTTCCAAACGCGTCGATTTCTTTTTCATAAACATCGCGATGCGCCTCAACCGTAACATCACGACCCGTCAACCCGGTGCCCCCGGTTGAAATCACCACATCGACCTGTGGATCCGCGATCCAAAGCCGCAGTTGTGCGGCAATATCAGCCCGTTCATCCGGCAGGATTTTGCGTTCGGCCAACACGTGGCCCGCTGTTGTCAATCGGTCAACCAGCACCCGCCCCGATCGATCTTCGGCCAGACTACGGCTGTCGGATACGGTCAAAATGGCGATGCGGACGGGGATAAAATCCTTGGTTTCGTCAATACGCGACATGGGCGTGATCTCCGTTCAAAATGTCTCGTTTGGGTGAGGCACCGTCAGTGCACCTCCTGTGCACCCTTTGTGCAGCGCACAGGTTACCGGTTCGGCGCGCTGCGAAGGCTCAGCCAGATAGTAATCGCGCCTTTAGCTCCAACAAATCAGCCCAGGAATCGCGTTTTTGTTTTGGTTTTCCCAACAGGTCGTCGGGATGCAGCATGGGAAGAACCGGTTTCCCCCAAGCCTGTGCCCAATCACCGCGCAACCGGGTGATGCCGCGTTTGCCCAGCACCGCCTGACAGCTGGTATTGCCCATCAAAACCAGAATTTCTGGCTGCGCAAGCGCCACATGACGTTCTAAAAAGGGGGTCATCGTGGCAATTTCCAAGGGCGACGGATCGCGGTCTTGCGGCGGACGCCACGGCAGCACATTGGTGATGTAAACGCCATCTGTGCGTGCCAGATCGATCGCCGCCAGCATCCGATCCAACAGCGGCCCCGAACGCCCCACAAAGGGCGTGCCCTGCTGGTCTTCGACGCGTCCGGGGGCTCCGCCAATAATCATGACGCGGGCGCCCGGGGTGCCATCGGCAAAGACCAGATTGCGAGCGCCTTTTTTCAGATCACAATGTTCAAATCGGTCCATCAGGACCCGCAGCTGTTCAAGATCCATTGCCTTGGCGGCCACGGCGCGGGCTTCGGTGACAGGATCAATTTCTTTGGGGCGGATGATTTCGGGCGCAGCTGGTTTGGTGGCCGATTTGGGCGCAGCCTGCTGCAATTGATAGCGATCTACGGGGGCCTCGGCCAAGGCCTCGGTCGCACCCAGTTCGATCTGCCACTCCAACAGCGCGCGGGCGCTCCAATAATCCAATGCCGATTCCATACGCCCAAGCTACCCCGCCCGCCAAAGGAGTGAAACCGCTCCCTGCTCAGTTGTCCCAATTACTGTCCCCGGTTCTGGCGAAAAACGCGACACCGGCCAATCGCGCCGTTGCCCGACCGGATCAGCCCGCCTATAAGAGCGCGCAAACCCAGCGGAGCGCACCCATGACATCTGCCCCTACTTATTTCCGCCAGAACCATCTTCTGGGGATTGAACCTTTGCACCCGCTTGAGATCACAGAGATTCTGGATCTGGCGGATACATATGTAGATCTGAACCGCCGCCCCGAAAAACATTCGGATGCATTGCGGGGTCTGACCCAGATCAACATGTTCTTTGAAAACTCGACCCGTACGCAGGCAAGTTTTGAAATTGCAGGCAAACGTCTGGGCGCGGATGTGATGAATATGGCGATGCAGGCCTCGTCGATCAAAAAGGGTGAAACCCTGATTGACACGGCGATGACGCTGAACGCTATGCACCCCGATCTGTTGGTGGTCCGCCATCCGCATTCCGGCGCGGTGGATCTCTTGGCGCAAAAGGTCAACTGCGCGGTGCTGAATGCGGGTGACGGCAAACACGAACATCCCACGCAGGCCTTGCTGGATGCGCTGACCATTCGTCGCGCAAAGGGCCGTTTGCACCGATTGAACATCGCCATTTGCGGCGATGTGGCCCACAGCCGGGTGGCGCGCTCAAACCTGATCCTGCTGGGCAAGATGGAAAACCGCATTCGCCTGATTGGCCCGCCAACGCTGGTGCCCGGTCAGTTTGCAGAGTTTGGGGCGGAAATTTATGACGACATGCGCGAAGGTCTAAAAGACGTCGACGTTGTCATGATGCTGCGGCTTCAGAAAGAACGCATGGACGGCGGCTTTATTCCATCCGAACGCGAATATTACCACCGCTATGGTCTGAACGCCGAAAAGCTGGCGCTGGCCAAGCCGGACGCCATTGTCATGCACCCCGGCCCAATGAACCGCGGCGTTGAAATTGATGGCACCCTTGCGGACGACATCAACCGTTCGGTCATTCAGGAACAGGTAGAGATGGGTGTGGCTGTGCGTATGGCGGCCATGGATCTTTTGGCCCGCAATCTGCTCACCCGACGTACGGCTGGGGCAGACTAAGTCATGACTGCTGCGCTGGATGTAATCGAGGTCTCTGCGGATGAGCATGGCGTGGTGCGTCTGTTTGCGTTGAAGATGCGCCCCGAACAGATTGCATTTTTGCGCGATGAACCCGGTGCGTTGGCGCAGATCTTGGGGCTGACGGAGCTGGATATGGCGCAGGTCGACCTGTTTCACACCCAGGATCTGGAAGAGCTGGGCGTTGCGGGATACCTGACCGAAGGGTGCGGCATTGCTTCAGCGGAGCTGGACGCGGCTATGGCCCAACTGGCTGAGCTGGACGGCCCGTTAATGGTGCTGCGCAGCCGCGCCTTTGGGGGCGTGGCCCGACGGCTGACCCCTGCGGATCAGGTCCAATTGATCGCCAGCTTTCGCGAAGAAACCTCAAAATGGAGTGCCCGCCCGGTGACCACCCCTGCTGCACAGGCCTCACAGCCCCGCCCACCGAAATTGTCACCCCGCGCCGCCCGCGCTGATGCCCGGCGCATTGGCGCCACATTATTTGGAGTGGTAATGGGGTTGTTTGTGCTGGGCCTTGCCGCCCTGTTGTTCTGACCCTGCCCCCTGCCTGAAACCCGACCGTATGGAAAGCGCCCCGGACATGACCCTCTTTTTTACCAATGCCCGCCTGATCAACCCTGAGGCCGGAACCATTGAACCCGGTGCCCTGTTGGTGCGGGACGGGCAGATCGAAGCCATCTTACCGGCCGATGCCCCCACGCCCGAGGGGGCCGCGGTGGTGGACTGTCAGGGACACTGCCTGGCCCCCGGCATTGTCGACATTGGCGTCAAGGTCTGTGAACCTGGCGAGCGCCACAAAGAAAGCTATAAATCAGCAGGGCTGGCGGCGGCGGCGGGCGGCGTGACCACTATTGTGACCCGCCCGGATACAAGCCCCGCCATCGACACGCCCGAGAGTCTGGAATTTGTCACCCGCCGTGCGCAGGCTGATGCGCCGGTCAACGTGCTGCCCATGGCCGCCTTGACCAAAGAACGCGCCGGCCGCGAGATGGTGGAGATCGGGTTCCTGCAAGACGCAGGCGCTGTGGCCTTTACCGATTGCGACCATGTGGTCACCGACACCAAAGTCTTCACCCGTGCACTGTCTTATGCGCGCTCCTGCGGCGCCTTGGTCATTGCCCATCCGCAAGAACCCATCCTGAGCAAAGGCGCGGCCGCCACCAGCGGTAAATTCGCCGTGCTGCGTGGCCTGCCTGCGGTGACGCCAATGGCGGAACGTATGGGGCTGGACCGCGACATTGCCCTGCTGGAGATGACCGGGGCCAAATATCACGCCGATCAGATCACCACTGCCCGCGCCCTGCCCGCGCTGGAACGTGCCAAGAACAACGGGTTGGACATTACGGCGGGCACCTCGATCCACCACCTCACGCTGAATGAGCTGGACGTGGCCGACTATCGCACGTTTTTCAAAGTGAAACCGCCGCTGCGCTCTGAAGAGGATCGTTTGGCCGTGGTTGACGCGGTCCGCACCGGGCTGATTGATACGATTTCATCAATGCACACACCGCAAGATGAAGAGAGCAAGCGCCTGCCCTTTGAAGAGGCCGCCGCCGGAGCAGTTGCGCTGGAAACCCTACTGCCGGCCGCCCTGCGACTGGTGCATGCAGAGCTGTTGGACCTGCCGACCCTATTCCGCGCGCTGTCTTTGAACCCGGCAAAACGGCTGGGGCTGGCCTCGGGTCGGATGGCGGCGGGCGCGCCGGCGGATCTGGTGCTGTTTGACCCGGATGTGCCCTTTGTTCTGGATCGGTTTAAGCTGCGCTCCAAATCGCAAAATACGCCCTTTGATACCCAGCGCATGCAGGGCAAGGTGCTGGCAACCTATGTGGCTGGACAATCTGTATTTGTGAGGGACTGATGCCTGTTTTTGAAACCTCTGTGGTGGCGCTGATCTTATGGGGCCTGATTGGCTATGGCCTTGGATCGATCCCCTTTGGCCTGATTTTGACCCGTGCCATGGGGCTGGGCAATCTGCGTGACATTGGCTCCGGCAACATCGGCACCACCAACGTTTTGCGCACCGGAAGCAAAGCCGCCGCGGCAACGACCCTGCTTTTGGATGGCGGCAAGGGCGCGGCGGCGGTGCTGCTCGCGCGCTCTCTTGCTGGCGAGGACGCGGCGCAACTGGCGGGATTGCTGGCCTTTGTTGGGCATTGTTTCCCGGTGTGGCTGAAATTTAAAGGCGGCAAAGGTGTCGCTACATTCCTAGGTGTGATGCTGGCGTTGGCCTGGCCGATTGGTCTGGCCTGCTGCGCAACCTGGTTGGCCGCGGCCGCCGTAAGCCGAATTTCATCACTGGGCGCGCTGGTCTCTACCGCCAGCGCCGCGGTCTGGGCGATGATCCTGGGCTATACCAGTGGGCTTGTGCTGATTTTGGTGTTGAGCGCTTTGGTATTTCAACGCCACCGCGCGAACATCCAGCGTCTGCGGACGGGCGACGAACCCCGGATCGGCCAGAAATAAACTCTGGCACTGCACCTGGACAGCACATGATTGCCGACAACGTGATTGCAGGTAGCGAGGCCTCCGCTTTGCTACCTCTTTGGTGTCTTTTGACGGCCAATGCCGAGGTTTGCTGACCCACGGCTGCCTGTGACGCAGATTTATTGGGCGTGAATTAACATGCGCGGTTTTTATTGCGCCTCCATTGCGCACCATATCCCCCCTCAAACAGAGCACATACCAGAAATATTTCCCTGAATTATCGATGGCAATCAGGAAGTATTCCCGAAACGCCTCCCCAAGTTTTGGAAAACTGCATAGCCCCTGTGCAGCCACACACACTCAAATTTTGTTGTTTTGAACGTGATCAAGCGCCCCCCCAAATCACTGGGGTGACGGTCACGGCGCACCGCTCACTTTAGACAAAAGACCAAATGAAGCTGGCTGTCAGCTTCAGGTGCATGAAAGGACCAACATTATGAACAAAGCTAAATCATTTCTCGGCGGCATCGCATTATCGGTAGCCCTGGCAACATCTGCTCTTGCGGCAGGTGTTGAGCTGAACGCATCTTCCACCGGGTTGGCCATGCAAGGCTATGATCCGGTAGCCTATTTCAACGCAGGTGAGCCCACCAAGGGCAGCTACAAAATCACCACGCTCCACAATGACGCAACCTACCGTTTCTCTTCTGAAGAGAACAAAGTTGCATTTGAAAAGAACCCCGAAGCCTACCTGCCTGCCTATGGCGGCTACTGTGCCTTTGGCACCGCGATGGGGTTCAAGTTTGATGGCGATCCAAACCACTGGAAAATCGTCGACAACGTTTTGTATCTGAACCTGTCAGAAGACATTCAAGAACGTTGGGAAGGCGACATCCCTGGCTTTATTGAACAAGCCGAAGTGAACTGGGACACGATCGAAGACAAAGATCCTGCCGCGCTGCAGAACTAAATTTACCCCTCATTCACGGTAGATTTGAACCGACGCCCACATTTGGGGGCGTCGGTTTTTTGTTGACACGCCTGATGATCCTGTTATTTCTGTCATTACAGAATTTAAGGACAACCCCATGAACCTGACCCCCGCCATGCAGAACTTTATCCTCCACTGGGGGGAGATGGGCTCGCGCTGGGGGGTCAATCGATCTGTGGCGCAGATCCACGCCCTGCTGCATATTTCCCCCAAACCAATGGCTGCAGATGAGATCTGCGAGGCACTTGGGCTGGCACGGTCCAATGTGTCCAACGGGCTGAAAGAGCTGCAATCGCAGGGGCTGGTCAAAGCCTCGCGCCAGCTGGGCGATCGCCGCGATCATTTTACCTCGATCCGCGATATGTTTGACCTGGTGGACGCGGTGATCAAAACGCGGCGCGAACGCGAATTCGCCCCCACCTTACGCGCCTTGGAAGAGGTCATGACCGAAGCAGAAACGGACAACACCCCGACGGCCATCAAAGACCGGATGGGCGAAACCCTGCGGGTGATGCAGCTCTTTGACAATTGGTACACGGATTTTGCCCGCCTGCCGCGCTCGGTGCATCTGGCGATGCTGAAACTGGGAGCGAAAATCGCACGTTTTATTCCGGGCGGCAAAGCACAAGACTGACTCGTCAAAAAATTTACCTGGAGATTTCTCAAATGACAGAAATAACTGGCATGCCTAAAGTAAGAAAAGGAAACACCCCCAAGGGCACCCGGCATTTGATCGACCCTGTGGCGTTTTCCGTGGCGTTGGTCGGCGGCCCGGTGGTGCTGGGGCTGTTGGGGGCCCCCACCATCATCGCTCCCATAGCTGTGATTTTTGGCGGGCCTTTGTACCTGCTGCTTGGCTTGCCAATCATGCTGATACGCCTCAGCACCCGCCGCAGCGCCCCCAGCGACTGGGCGGCCTTGGCCCTTCTGACCCACCTGTGCCTCTTTACCCCGCTGTTTCTGTATCAACAACTCAGCCACGAAAGGATCCACGAGATGCTAATAATCTATCTGATATTTGGCGCCTTCTTTGCTCCCTTTTGGGGCTGGATCAGTGGCAAAATCTACAGCTGCCTCCAACGTGATTTTTTCAAACAAACTATCTGACACCAAAAGGAACCTCTTATGTTTATTCAACTTTCCGCCTACCTTATCGCCAGTACTGTACTTGTCTCGGCCATGGCGTTGATGATCCTGCGCATTGGGTCCCTGCTCAGCGAATGTCCAAAATCCGGCCGCGCGGCCCGAGGGGCTGCTGTCACCATTGCAACCGGATACAGCATGATTGGCCTCGGCGGTGTGACCCTGATCGGCAGCATTGTTCCGGTGCTCGACCTTGATGCGATGGGCTACCTCGCGGCGCTTGGATTTGCTGCGATTTGCCTGGGGCTCGGCTTCACCAATGCGGTGGCCACCCTGCGCGCCGTGGTCCGCGAGGCGGTAACCGGCCAAAGCCCCGTCTCCCCGCGCAAAGCCCCATGGAGCGGCAAAGACGCCCCGGCGCCAGAATCCGCCTAATCCGCGCCGCCCACCGTGTCGACACAGCTCTGCATGGTGGGCTTCCTGCTCCACTCTTTGGCGCTCCACTGAACGAAACCTCGACAACGCGCCTCAAAAATTCAGGTATCTGACATGTCCACGCTCGCGGTCTCTGATCTCCCTCCCGTGAACCCCAAAACCCTGCGCCGCAGTCTGTGTGTTGTCCCCCTCTCGACCCTGCTCCTTGGCCTTGCCGTCATCTTTGCCACTTACATTGCGGCAATGATCTTCAAAATTCTGGGACTGGAAGGGGAGACGTTGAATGGACTCTTTGGCCTTTTGTCGCTGATCGCGCTCACCTGCATCGCTGCCAGCCTCATCGGTGCTCTGCCATTTTTACTATTGGGCGAATGGACTTTAAAAAAATACCTCAAACGCCGGCCCGCCCGCCCCGTCGCAATCGCGTTTGGTGCGTTCCTGACAAATACTGGCATATGCCTCACGGGCATCGGCTTCTCCGTCTTCCTCTTAAACGGCACGGCACCCGCCCTGTTACTGGTGCTCCTCTACGCCGGCAGTTTTTTTGCACCGATCTGGGGATTTGCCTTTGCCTGCCATTACCGAGCCGCACAGCACAAACATCACCCCTAGCCACACAGCGACACACGGCGCCAGCAACAAAAAAGGAGCAGCCGCCAAATACGCAACCGCTCCCTCTTTTTGGCCCTAAAACCCCGGGGGAGGCCCAGCGGGCCGGGGGCAGCGCCCCCTCTTCCCGCTTTAGTAGCTGTAATCCCCAAAGATCCGGGTCAAATCGCCGCCCCAGTCTCCATGATAGCGATCCAGCAACTCATCTGCGGGCACTTTGCCGGTGTCGATGCTCTCTTTCAACGCATTCAGGAAATGTGTCTCATCCGGCACCAAACCACCTGCACCGGGGCGGGCGCGGTTCTTCAGGCCACTTTCTGAAATCGCCACAACTTCGCGGGCCAGATCATGCATGTTGATGTTGCCCACCTGGGCCTGCAATCCCTGCTCCGACGCCGCCACACGCAGGGTCTCACGGGTTTCAGCATCCCAGCCTTTGACCATATCCCAGGCCGCATCCAAGGCCGATTGATCATAGGTCAGGCCGACCCAGAACGCCGGAAGCGCACACAGGCGACGCCATGGACCGCCATCGGCCCCACGCATTTCCATGTATTTCTTGATCCGCGCCTCGGGGAAGGCCGTAGTCAGATGGTCTGCCCAATCGCTCAACGTTGGGGTTTCACCGGGCAAAGCAGGCAATTTGCCTTGCAGGAAGTCCCGAAACGACATGCCCAAAGCGTTGATGTATTCGCCGTCGCGATAGACAAAATACATCGGCACATCCAGCGCGTATTCGACATAGGCCTCAAAACCAAACCCCTCATCAAACACAAACGGCAGCATCCCTGTCCGGCTGTCATCAAGCGACCGCCAGATGCGGCTGCGCCAGGATTTATGACCGTTGGGTTTGCCTTCAAAAAACGGCGAATTGGCAAACAATGCGGTGGCCACGGGCTGCAATGCCAGGCCCACGCGCAGTTTTTGCACCATGTCGGCCTCGGATCCAAAATCGATATTCACCTGAACCGTGGTGGTGCGACGCATCATGTCGCGGCCCATGGTGCCAACTTTGGCCATGTAATCGTTCATCAAACGATAGCGGCCTTTGGGCATCAGCGGCATTTCATCGTGGCTCCAGATCGGAGCCGCGCCAAGACCAATGAAGCCAACGCCAATTTTATCGGCGATTTCTTTCACTTCGGCCAGATGAGAGTTCACCTCGTCGCAGGTTTCGTGAATCGTTTCCAACGGCGCGCCGGACAGTTCAACCGCCCCGCCCGGTTCCAGACTGACGTTTGCGCCGTCTTTTTCCAGGCCAATCAGATTGCCGCCTTCGGTGACGGGCGACCAGCCATAGCTGTCGCGCAGGCCCTCCAGCACTGCCAGAATGGAGCGTGTCCCTTCAAAAGGGAGCGGCTTCAGCGTATCTTTGCAGTAGCCGAATTTTTCATGCTCGGTGCCAATGCGCCAATCTTCCCGCGGTTTACACCCGGATGCGAGATATTCAGCCAGCTGTTCGTGACGTTCGATCGGACCGCCGCCGGATTGAGGAATGGACATCTGGGTACTCCGTCCTTCGTGTCTATATTTGATGTTTGTGGTGGGCGGAATCGCGCCCGGTGTCAATGCAACCTATGAACGGTAGCACGCGATGAAACCCGCTCCCAGATCACGACATGGTGAGGGCCCGTGCGGTGCAATTCTGTCAACATACGTTCCGTTTTTAGTCCCGGCAAAGTCGAAAAGACGTCAAACAAGGCGTCAGATCCATCTGCGTTAACCGGGATCGCAAGGGTCGGTTGGCCGGGTTGTGCCAGCACCCAATGTGCAGGTTTTGCCGTGTGATCCAGATGCAGGCTGCTCAGTTCAGAAAGCGCCACAGCCCCCCCTGTAAGAGGCCCAAAATAGGTAATTTGCCCTTCTTTGACAGACACCAGCCCCGGCCCGCCACTGCCCAGGCCAAAGCGCATGCGCTGCCCACCAACAATAGCCACCAACACACCAACCCCCACCACGCCCCAACCAATTAGGGCCAGAAGACCAAATGCGCCAAGCGCCCACCACAGCCCCAGCGCAATCAGCGCGGCCGCGACAATCATCTCGCGCCAATGCCACAGGGCGGCGCGGGCTTCGGGGCGAATAAAGCTCATGTGCACTCCTTCACAGCGGCTGTTTGTGGGCGCGCAGCCGGGCCATAGATCACCAGCGTGTAAGAGCCTGCCAGCTCAAAGCCAAGCGCGACATAGGCTTTGGCAGCCGCCGCGACAGCAGCAAAGCAAACGGCCCGGTCTATGCCGCGCCCGGCGGCCTGTTGTAGCATCAGCGCCGTCGCCCGGCGGGCGTAACCCCGTCCGCGCAGGTCAGGTGGAGTATAGACGCCACCGATCTGCACAACTCCGGGGGCCTGCGCGTTTACGCCGCACGTGCTCAGCGGCTGATCCCCCAGCATCAACACCCAATGGGTGCCGGACCTCAGATACCTGTTGATATCTCGCACGGCACGTCCTTGCGCGACCTCGGGGTCTGCGCCTAAAGTTTCCACATGGTACGCCGCCCGCCACGCCACCAGCACGTCCTGAGATACGGCTGTCAACGGGTGCAAAGTTGTATCGACCAGCTCCGGAAGGCGCAAATTTTCAAGCCGCAGCGCAAAGCTCGGTTCATCACGATCAACTTCGGTTGGACGGAGGTTCAGACATGCGAATTTGATGAACTGGCGCGCTTGCGCAGTGTCCCCCAGAACACCGGTCACGTTCCACGCAGACCACAGCGCCGCCGCCGCGCGCCATTCACATTCATTGGCGTTTGGCGCCTGCGGCATCACAATGCCTTCGTTGGTGATGCCAATCAAACCGGGGTGCAGACTATCCTCCAGCACCCAAAGATTCAACGCACGGGGCGCATCATTGCCCAGCCCGAACTGTTCGAGATTGCTCAGCAAGAACATAGAGCTTTGCACATGTTGCATCAGGAAACGGTGGATCCAGTCCAGATCCTGTTGTTCTGCCAGACGCCAGACCATGACCCGTCTCCTAGGTTATGCCAGCGCCCTGATATTACATCACATCAACGCCAGCTGTTTTTCCTGTTCAAAATCAGCCAAATACGCTTTGACTTTTTGCCGTCGCAGCTGCAAACCCCGACGGCTGCTAATCGCATGACAGTACAGCCGTAGGGTATATAGGCCGACAAAGTAACGAAAAAAAGTGCCGATCTCTGATTTGGGAACGATCCCAGATTCAAGAAAGACTTTCAACTCATCCAACCGTAGACCATACCAGCTTTTGTCGCTGCGCACTTGGATGGAACTGTCTTTGGACACCAAAAAATTAGCGGCGCTGCGCGACACCGCAACATTAACTACGCGATGAATATCAACAGCAACGATCCGCTTTGACTCCTGCAACAATAAGTTGCGACCGGCAAAATCGGGGTGGCTGGGCGCACGGCAAAGTTTCTGTTGGTCCAAAGATTGCGCCAGTTCCTTTAGCGCGGCATGAAGCGCGACCAATAGTTTATGATCGTCGGGATTTGGGTTTGAAGGCCATCTTTTTTTCAATTCTTTAGACATTTTACGCCCATCGAAACGCTCGAAGGTCTGCCGCCCCTGCGTTGACGCGTTAAACCATTCACAACACAGGCGAATCAAATCAATCCGCCCAACCTGTTTCGGCTGTTTCAGAACGTCCTCCACGGTCTCTCCGTTTTCATAGGACACCACAATAACGCCCAATTTTGGTGACCCAAGAACGAACTTGTTCACCGAGTGGCGATGCCCACGAAGCGCGTGTTTGAACTGTGAAAGTGCCTTTTGGGTTCCGCTGACCTCGTGTTTTCGCAGCTCGCGATCCCAGAACTTCTTTACGATCACCTCGCGGCCACCAATGACGCCCGTAAAAACCGTCGCAGCTGATTTCGATTGCAAAACTTTGTCGAGAATAATTTTCTCACGCGGCCATCTGAGCAACAGCTGAAGTTGCACAAATTTACGCTCAATCCTCTTGCGTAGTTTCAGAATTCGTCTCGCGCTCACAACTTTTTTCGGCCAAGCAATTTTCGCCACGCTCCCAGTATCTCTCCCAAGGATGGTTTCATAAAAATGTTACCATAGACAACAATAATAGAAGTTTTGGGGGCGAATTTACGCGCGTTTATTCACCCGTCTCATCACAACCAAGCATTGAGACGGTTCACTAAATCCCGCGGTCGGGGTTACGTCCAGTCGCCCAGCGCCCGCTGCCATAGCGTCAGAGCCGCGACCGCTGCCGTGTCAGCCCGCAGAATACGGGGGCCCAGACTAACCACGTGGCTTTGCGGCAAAGCCTGCAAGCGCTGGCGTTCTTTGTCGGAAAACCCGCCTTCGGGACCAATCAGAATGGCCCAGGGCGCGTTCCTGTGCGCTTCACCGGCCAGCTCCAGCGCGTTGCCTACCTCGGCTTCATCGCAGAACATCAACTGGCGGTCTTTGGGCCAATCGTCCAGCAGACGCGAAAGTTTGTGCAGATCGGTCACCTCGGGCACATAGGTCCCACCACATTGTTCCGCCGCTTCCAACGCATGGGCCTGAAGACGGTCCTGTCGGATCCGGTCGGAATTGGTGTAATCAGTTGTGACCGGCACAATACGGGCCGCGCCCATTTCTGCGGCTTTTTCCACGATGAAATCCGTGCGGGCCTTTTTGATTGGCGCAAAGATCAACCACAGATCAGGGGGCATTTGCAGGGGCTTACTTTGGCGTGTGCACTCCAGCACCCCACCGCGTTTGGCCGCTTCTACCACCGTGGTTTGCCATTCCCCATCGCGCCCATTGAACAGCGCCACCTGCGCGCCCAATCCCAGGCGCATCACCCCAAAAAGGTAATGCGCTTGATCGCGGTCCAGAGGAACCGATTGCCCTGCCCCTAAGGGGTGCTCTACATACAGTCTGACTTTTGCACTCATGAGAGCTTACATATGCAAGGCAATGCCCCAACACCAGACGGTCAGGTCGCAGATGCAGTAAAAGGCAACTGGGTTGACACAACTGCCCCCGCGTGGAGCCGCCCCTATCTGAGGCTCAGCCGCGCGGATCGGCCTATTGGCACGTGGTTGCTGCTGCTGCCCTGCCTGTGGGGACTGGTGCTGGCAATGTTATGGGACGCGCAGGCCCGCTGGGAAGATTTGTGGATCGTGGTAGGCTGTGCCGCAGGGGCGTGGCTGATGCGTGGCGCGGGGTGCACCTGGAATGACATCACTGACCGCAAGTTTGATGCGCAGGTCGAGCGCACCCGATCGCGCCCGATCCCGTCGGGGCAGGTCACCGTCAAAGGGGCGGTGATATGGATGGCGGTTCAAACCGGAATTTCGGCCGCCATTTTGTTCAGTTTCAACGGGTTGACTATTGCCATCGGCATATTGTCATTGCTGTTGGTCGTGATTTACCCCTTTGCCAAACGGTTCACATGGTGGCCGCAGTTGTTTTTGGGGCTGGCCTTGAACTGGGGCGTGCTGGTGGCCTGGGTGGCTCATACCGGCAGCCTGCACTGGGCCCCGGTGGTGCTGTATCTGTCGGGCATCACGTGGACACTGTTTTATGACACCATCTATGCGCATCAAGACAGCGAGGATGACGCACTGATCGGAGTGAAGTCCACGGCGCGGCTGTTTGCCGAAAATTCGCCACGCTGGCTGCGGCGGTTTATCGTGGCTACGGTATTATTGATGGCGCTGGGATTGTTTCTTGCCCTGCGCGACCTTGCCACGCCGCTGCCCCTGCTGATCGCCCTGATAGGGCCTTGGGCAATGGGCTGGCATATGACGTGGCAACTGCGCCGGTTTGATCCTGAAAACAGCGCAGAGTTGTTAAAACTGTTCCGTGGCAACCGGGACACTGGCATTCTTCCGCTGATATTCTTGACGTTAGCGCTGTTCGCTTGATTGAACAATTACGCCTGCGCCGTTAATACATCTCTAATCTCTGTCCTAGGAACCTGCGCCCCATGCGTTTGAAACCCCTGTTTTTGACTGGCGCAACCTTTGCCGCCGCTGCTGGCCTTAGTCTGGTTGTGGCCACGTTTGCGGTTCGTGGGATCGAAAACAGCACAGAGATCGGCGTCCGCCAAACCTTGGATGCCTCTGGATTTGCCTGGACGGAAGTCACTGCCGACGGCCTGCGTGTCGTCTTAGAAGGCACCGCCCCCGATGAAGCCGCACGGTTTGCCGTTGTCTCGTCCATTGGTGGATTGGTGGATGCCTCGCGGAT
Source organism: uncultured Paracoccaceae bacterium (assembly GCA_947492585.1). Classification (GTDB taxonomy): domain Bacteria; phylum Pseudomonadota; class Alphaproteobacteria; order Rhodobacterales; family Rhodobacteraceae; genus Epibacterium. Next base: position 110,054 of record CANLND010000003.1, on the reverse strand, counting down.
CATTGATCACATGGCGATTGTGCCCTCTAAGGGCATCGCCCCGCCTGAGTTTTCGGCCGAAATTCTGCGCAATGATGCCGGCATATCAGTCATCGGGTTAGTGCCGGCCTCGACCAATCGTGATGCGGTGATGAAGCAGTTGCATTCCTTGGCGGGCGACCGCCCGGTTGCAGACTTTCTGGAGCCTGCCGCTTATGCCGCGCCGCGCGGTTGGGCTGAGGCGATGAAATTCGCCATGAGATCGCTGGAGCTGGTCCCACGCGCAAAAATCTCAGTGACAGCGCGTGCGGTTGCGATCACCGCAATCACCGAAAGCATTGCTGAAAAGCAGCGATTGGAAGCGCGTCTCAATCGTATGGCACCCGCTGGCCTGCACCTGACCCTCAACATCGCGGCACCACGTCCGGTGATCACGCCCTTTACCCTGCGGTATTCGCTGACCAAGGCAGGCGGGCAGTTTGATGCCTGTTCCGCCGAAAGCGAAGACAGCCGCGCCCGGATCCTAAAAGCCGCACAACAGGCCGGATTGTCGGGGGACGCCGACTGTGTGATTGGCATGGGGGTCCCTTCGCCCAATTGGGCGCGTGCGGTTGAGCTGAGTCTCGCAAAACTGGCGGATCTTGGCAGTGGCACAGTGACGCTGGCCAATGCCGACATTACGTTGGTCGCGCCCGAGGGCACCGACCCCGGACAATTCGACCGGGTGGTTGGAGAGCTGGAGAACGCACTGCCACGCGTGTTTGCCCTGCATGCGGTGCTGCCCGCCCCCAAAGAAGATCAAACCGAAGAGCCCGAATTTACCGCCACCCTCAGCCCGGAAGGTCAGGTGCAATTGCGCGGGCGCGTGTCGGATGATGTGCAGCGCCGTATGAGCACAAGTTTTGCACAGGCGCGGTTTGGCGCGACAGACGTGCACAATGCCACCCGTTTGGTCGATGATCTGCCCGCCGACTGGGCGGTGCGTATCTTATCTGGATTGCAGGCCTTATCGATGCTGGAACGCGGCGCTATTGTTGTGTCGCCCAACAGCGTTTCTGTGCGTGGTATGAGCTATCAAGAAGACGCCACAGCCGCCATTGCACGCCTGTTGTCTGACCGTTTGGGACAAGCCGAAAGCTATGAATTGGCTATTTCTTACGAAGAGGCGCCTATTCCCGAAGATCAGCCGCTCTCGCCCGAGGTCTGCGCCCGTGCTTTGGTCGAGGTCCAGTCCGAAGCCAAGATCACCTTTGAACCCGGATCCGCAACGGTTGCGACCGGCAGCAAAAAGACATTGGATCAGATTTCGGACATTCTCAAACGCTGCGGCGACATTCGGGTGGAAATCCAAGGGCACACTGACAGTCAGGGCCGCGAGGCAATGAACCAAGAGTTGAGCCAGGCGCGCGCGCAATCTGTTTTGAACGCGCTGCGCACACGCCGGGTGCCAACGCTGACTTATGTTGCGCGCGGCTATGGTGAAAGCCAGCCGATTGCCGACAACGACACCAATGCCGGGCGCGAGGCGAACCGGCGGATCGAGTTCAACCTGATCCAGGCCACCGCACCTGTTGATACATCCCCCTCCAAGGAGAGTTCAGACCAATGAACGGCCCAGAATTCATTGTGGCAACCGCCGTCATCCTGTTTGTCGCCTTTTTGATGGGGTGGTTTTCCAATTGGCTGGTGCATCGCTTTACCCGCGTCAATCCAAGCGACGTGGCGGATTTGGATCGGATGAGCCAAGAGCTGCACGCCGCCGAAGAAACCCGCGATCAGGCGATCAGCTATCTGCAAACCCGCGAAGCAGAACTCAGCAACCAGCTTGTCCAGACCGAAGCAGAGCTGCGCGCGGCGATGGATGGGTTGCGGGATGCGCGGCGCGAAACCGAAGAGCTACGCGCGCATCTGAACGGGTAATCGCCCAAGACATATCCGAAATCGGGCCCGAGATGTCCGGGTGCGATGCGCCGGGCCGCTTGCGGCGCGGCGCCCGGCCCAACAGCTGCAAGCCTCGTCAGAGGCGCAGAGCTGGCGGGAGCCCCCGGCCCGCCGCAGGAGCCGCCCTTACCAGCGGGTCAGCGCGTCTTCGTCACTGTCTTTGGCGGCCACCCAATCGGCACGGCCATCTTTCAGGATTTCTTTTTTCCAGAACGGTGCACGGGATTTGAGGAAATCCATCAGATACTCCGCCGCCTCAAACGCATCTTTGCGATGACGCGCCGCCGTGGCCACCATCATGATTTGGGCGCCGGGCGCCAACCGGCCATGCCGATGGATCACCAACGCATCCGCCAGAGACCAGCGCTCTATCGCGTCTTGCGCGATCTTTTCCAGCGCCTTTTGGGTCATGCCCGGATATTGTTCTATCTCCATCGCCAGCATGTCACCGGCCTCGGCCTCGCGCACAATCCCGGTAAAGGTCACCACCGCGCCTGCCCCGGTCACCCGCGCCGAGAAATCCGCGCAGACCTGGCCAAGATCAAACTCTTCTGTCTGAACCCGTACCTGCATCCGTTCAACCGCCCGTCATCGGAGGAAAAAACGCCACTTCGCGCACACCGTCCAACGGCGCGTCAAATTCGCTCAGCTCTTGGTCCAGCGCAACCCGCAGGGCGCTAAGGTCGGAAAACGCCAGCGCATACCGCGCGTCACGCGCAGACAATTCAGCCACCAGATCATGGACGGTGGCTGCGCTGGTTTCAATCTGTTCCCGTGGTAGACCAATACGTTCTCGCACCCATGCAAAATACAAGACATCCATCATGCTGGCTCCTTTAGGTGGGGCATCGCCTTGCGCAGGTAATCGGCTCCAGTCACCAATGTCAGCAGCGCGGCAATCCACAGCAACCACAGGCCCAGACGACCGCTCCACACCATGCCTTCAAAGATCAGGCGCAAATTCTGGGTGTCCTCGACAGCGCCGCTCATGATCTGGTCGACCAGAGATTGATCCATGCCCCAAACCGCCATCCCAAGATAATGTTCAAAGATGCCTTTGCTGAACAAAACCGAAATGGCCAGCATCTGAACGGTGGTTTTCCATTTGGCCAGTTTGGTCACCTTGAGCGTGCCGGCCGTGTCGCCCAGAAATTCGCGCAGGCCCGACACAAACACTTCGCGGAACAAAATGATGGTAGCAGGCAGCACCAGCCACGGGATCCAGTTGTCTTCGGAATAGCCCACGATCACCATCAGTGCGACGACCACCATGGCTTTGTCCGCGATGGGGTCCAGCATCGCCCCCAATTTGGTCTCTTGCTTCCACAGTCGCGCCAGATAACCGTCAAACCAATCGGTGAGTGCGGCGCCTAAGAACAGGATCAGCGCCAGCCAATCCGCCAAGGGGCGCGCAAAGTAAAGAAACATGATCGCCACGCCCGGAGCCGCAAGCAGCCGCAGGAGGGTCAGTATATTGGGAATAGTCCATCGCATAGGCCGCACACTAGCGGCGCTTCTCACTGGTGAAAAGCGCCGTTTGTTTTTTTTGCCACGTCACGTTGCGCTCTGCTGCAAACCCTAAAACCTAAGCCTCATCCCTGGCTGTGGAAATGATCATAGATCCGTTCGGCCAGCGCCTCGGAAATCCCGTCAACAGCCCGCAGATCCGCCAGACCGGCACGGGTAACGGCTTTGGCACTACCAAAATGCACCAACAGAGCGCGTTTGCGGGCGGCTCCGACGCCGGGGACATCATCCAGTGGGTTGGCGCTCATGGATTTGGCGCGCTTGGCACGGTGGGTGCCGATGGCAAAGCGGTGGGCTTCGTCCCGTAAGCGTTGCACAAAGTAGAGCACCGGATCGTTGCGTTGCAGTGCAAAGGGGCGCTGGCCGATACGGTAGAATTCTTCCTTGCCGTGGTCGCGGTCCACGCCTTTGGCGACGCCAACCATAGGAATATCCTGCACGCCGTGTTCCGTCATGATTTCCGCTACTGCGCTGACTTGGCCCGCGCCGCCATCGATGAGCAACAGATCCGGCCACAGACCTTTGTCGCGGTTGGGATCTTCTTTCAACAACCGTGAAAACCGGCGGTGCAGCACTTCTTTCATCATGCCAAAGTCATCGCCGGGGGTGATGTCATCCCCTTTGATGTTGAACTTGCGGTAAGCGTTTTTCATCATGCCTTCGGGGCCGGCCACGATCATGCCACCCACCGCATTGGTGCCTTGGATGTGCGAGTTATCATAGACCTCGATGCGTTGCGGGGGGCCGGGCAGCTGGAACGCCTCGGCCAGACCGCGCAGCAGTTTGGCCTGAGTGGCGCTTTCGGCCATCTTGCGGGCCAGACTTTCGCGGGCATTGCGCACCGCGCCTGCCACCAGTTCGGTCTTCTCCCCCCGCAAGGGCACAATGATGTCCACCTTGCGCCCTGCCTTTTCGCTGAGCGCCTCAGTCATCAGATCAGCGTTTTCAATATCATCCGACAGGATCAGTTGGCGCGGCGGTTCCTTGTTGCCGTAGAACTGCCCGACAAAGGCTTCCATCACCTCAGCCGGGGAATTGTCGGCATCGATACGGGGATAAAAATCCTGATTGCCCCAGTTCTGATGGGCCCGGATAAAGAAGACCTGCACGCAGGCCTGCCCACCATCGATGTGCAGACCGATGATATCTGCTTCGGTCACACTGCGCGGGTTAATCCCTTGGGCGGATTGCACCTGCGTCAGCGCCTTGATGCGATCACGCAAGGCGGCGGCGCGTTCAAATTCCATCGCCTCAGAGGCCGCCAGCATCTGTGCGCCCAGCTCTTCTTGAATTTTGGTTGAACGGCCGGTCAGAAACCGTTCTGCATCATGGACGCTGTCATTGTAGTCCTCCTGTGAGATCAAACCCGTGCACGGGCCCGAGCAGCGTTTTATCTGATATTGCAGGCAGGGCCGTGTGCGGCTTTCGAACATGGCGTCCGAACAGTTGCGCAGCAAGAACGCCTTTTGCAGCTGGTTGAGCGTACGGGTCACTGCGCTGCCGCTGGCAAAAGGGCCAAAATAGCTGCCTTTTTCCTTGCGAGCGCCGCGGTGCTTTTTGATCTGCGCAAAGGCATGGCCTTTGGCCACGATGATATTCGGAAAGCTTTTGTCGTCGCGCAGCAGCACGTTATACTTCGGCTTAAGCTGTTTGATCAGGTTTTGTTCCAGCAACAGCGCCTCGGTTTCGGTGCGCGTGGTCAGGAACATCATCGAGGTGGTCAGCGAGATCATCTTTTCGATCCGCGGCGAATTTCCGGGGCGTGTGTAATTGCTGACCCGCGCCCGTAAATTGCGCGCCTTGCCCACGTACAGAACCCGGCTTTCGCTATCGAGCATCCGATATACCCCTGGAGAGGTCTCCAGGGTTTTCACATAGTCATGGATCACCTTGTAGCCCGAAGGGGGCGGTTGATCCGCGTTTTGCTCGGTCTCAGAAACTGTGGGTTCTTGGGTCATGAATCAGTCTTAGGGGCCTGCGCGCTCCGCTGCAACATCTGCCCCGTTGGCGCAACAGCGAACAAGTCCACGACTCCTGTGGATAACCCTGATGATATGTTCTGACTATCCACCTATTTCCCTTGAATCTTAGGTGTTTTTTGCGATTGCCCATTTTTTAGGCGCAATGTTAAGTCGTTGATTTATAATGGTAAGTTTTTATTTTCAGAAGGGTCTTTCGAAACGAACAGCTTTATGTAACGAAATCATTACGCGTCCAAGGGGGTGTTGATTCTTTGGGAAAGTTAACACAACTCCCGCCCGGATGATGGGTTATTCCCGGCCAAGGACATCAAGAGTCTGCCAGGCCAAATGTTGCCCCCCATCCACACAAATCATCTGTCCTGTGACCGATTTTGCACGCGCCAGATAAGAAACCGCAGCGGCGATCTCTGCGGGGTCGGCCCCGCGCTGCAATAAGGTTGCCGAACGCTGGCGCTGGAATTCATCCGTGGATTGACGGGGCCCTGCCAGGGTCGGCCCCGGTCCAATAGCATTGACCCGGATATGCGGCGCCAAGGCCTGTGCAGCGGTTTGTGTCAGGGTCCAGAGGGCAGATTTCGCCAGACTGTAAGTGGCAAATTGTGGTGTCAGCTTGAACACGCGCTGGTCTACCATATTGATGATACAGCCCGCGGCCACAGCATCTGCGCCGGTGGGATATTGGGCCGCCAGCCCTTGCGCGGCCATGGCTTGGGTCAGCACAAACGGTGCGCGCAGATTGCTGCCCATATGGCGGTCCCAACTGGCCCGCGTTGCGCTGATCAGATCGTCCTCTTCAAAAATCGACGCATTGTTGACCAGGCAGGTGATTGCCCCCCCCAGCTCCTCTGCGGCAGCGGGAAGCAGGCCGAGGGTTTGATCTTCGTCCAATAGATCGGCAAACAAAGGACACGCCCGGCGCCCCAGCGCACGAATGTCAGCGCATGTCTCTTCTGCCGCCTTTTTGGACGTGGCAAAATGTACCGCGACATCATACCCAGCGTTGGCAAGCTCCAGCGCCACGACGCGTCCGATCCGCTGCCCCGCGCCTGTTACCAGTGCTCGCATGCTCTCTCCTTCTGCGTGTTTTGCGGAAGGTTAGAACAGCACCGCCATATACGCCACATAAAGTACCGAGAATCCGATCCCCCAGCCACGTGTGATGTCACGTTTGAAAAACACAAACGGCACCAACAACAAGGAGGCCGCAAGCATCACCCAAAGATCAAACCGCAGGAAGCTTTCGGCCACGGGGATGTCCCCAATGAAGGTGGCAATGCCGATGATGGCCAGAAGGTTGAACATATTCGAGCCAATCACATTGCCCAATGCCACATCGGCCTGACGGCGCAACGCCGCCATAACCGTTGTTGCCAGTTCCGGCAACGAGGTGCCAATAGCCACAAGGGTCAGGCCAATCACAGTTTCAGTGACCCCATAGGTGCGCGCAATCACTGTGGCGTTGTCGACCAGAAGATCCGCCCCGAGAGGCAGGCCAATCAGACCCAACACCAGATACATGCCGATGCGCCAATACGGCATATTGGGGTCCGCCTCCTCGATTTCTTCGAGGTCATCGGGTTTTCCCATCCGACGGTGCGCCCGCGCTTCCCGGGCCGCGATGAACAACACAACCGCCAGAACTGCCAGCAACAGCAAACCAGACCACAGCGTGAACAGGCCTGCAAAGGCCAGCGCGATGAACAAAACAGAGGCGACCAGCATGAACACATAGTTTTTGCGCGTGTCACATTCGCTGGTGTGCAGCCCTGTCATCAAGGCAGGGATACCAAGCACTAACAAAACATTGGCAGTGTTGGATCCAACCACATTGCCAAGCGCAATGCCCGGCGCGTTGTCGCTTATCGCCGAGATCGCAATCAACAGTTCCGGCGCAGAGGTGCCAAAGGCCACAATTGTCAGGCTGACAATCAAGGCAGGCACGCCCAAGCGCAGGCTCAGGTTTACCGCGCCGCGCACCAATGCATCCCCCGCCAATAGCAGGATGACCAGCCCCAAGGCCGAGTACAGCCATGGCATCATGTGCCACGCCCTCCATGTCCACAGCCGCAGGGGCCTGTTCCAATTCGAAAGCGCCCGCATTTGGTGCAGCGGGCCGAACTCAGCCGTTTGCTGCCCGGCAGGCGCAGTTTTCCAAACATGGCCAGAACGGCCATGGCGACCAGAAAGAAGGTGACAATTTTAAACACCATATTCAGAGCCCAAAGCGCGCAAACGAGGCGCGTTCTTCGACGGCGGCCATGGCCTCTTCGGCCGCGCGCACGCCCAGACGGCTCAGCAAGGGTTTTTTGCGCCCATACTCGCGAAAGCGGACTTTGGCGCCAAACAACTCCTGCATTTTAGGCTTGAGATGGCCGAGCCCGTCGATCAAGCCCAGATCTGCCGCGCGCCGCGCCAGCCAGATTTCGCCCGTAAACAAGCTGGGATCGTCTGCCAGCTTATCCCCGCGCCGTGTCTGGACATGGGTTTTAAAGACGTCGTGAATATCACCCAGCAGGGCCTTCAGGCGCGCCACGTCTTCGGGCTTTTCGGGGCTGAAGGGATCCAGCATGGATTTGCTTTCGCCTGCGGTGTGCACCCGGCGTTCCACCCCCTGACGGGCCAGAAACACATGCGCCCCAAAGCCGGATGAAATCACCCCGATGGAGCCTACTATCGAGCTCTCATCAGCCCAGATTTCATCGGCAGCCGCTGCCAGCCAATATCCGCCCGAGGCGGCCACATCTTCAACAAAGGCATAAACCGGCACGCTGAGTTCATCCGAGAGGCGGCGAAGACGCGCACCGATCAGGGAGCTTTGCACCGGCGATCCGCCTGGTGAATTGATCTGCAACGCAACCGCGGCAGGTTTGCCCTTGCGAAAGGCTTTTTCCAACACGGGCGCAAGGCTGACATCATCCAGCGATCCACGCCCGCCCACACCAATGGCCCCAGACAGGCGCACAACGGCCACCAACGGGGGTTTCTTCAGAAAGGGCAAAGAGAGTTTCATGGCGCCGATGTAGAATGCTCCCCCCGGTGAAACAAGGTCAACGGGGTAAAGGAATGCATCACATTTGCAAAAACGCCGCAGCAAAGGGATAAAATTGCAACGTTATCATCGCGGCGCGCGGATTCGGCCCGTGCAACGCGCCGCGCGTCAGCGCGGCGCTTGGCCCAACCAAAGCTGGGCAATCGCAGATTGTCAGCCTTTGGACGGGAGCCCCTCCCCCCCCCTTTTAAGAGCGAATGCGCCAACCCGTTTTAAAGATCCACCAGATCACCCCCATACAGGCCATGGTAAATCCGCCGATTGCCAACAAACTGATCAGCACCGGCACGTCGGCCTCCCCAAAAAAGGACCAGCGAAACCCTGAGATCAGATAGACCACCGGATTGAACAGGGTGATCTTCTGCCAGATCGGCGGCAGCATCGAGATGGAATAAAACGCACCGCCCAGAAACACCAAAGGTGTCACCACCAACAAAGGCACCAGTTGCAGTTGTTCAAAACTTCTGGCCCAGATTCCGATAATAAAGCCCAGCAGCGAAAAACTGAGACAGGTCAGCACCAAAAACAGCACCATCGCCAGCGGATGTGCCACCGGCAGATCCACAAACAGCGCCGCCGTGCCCAAGATCACTACACCGATAAACAGCGCTTTGCTGGCTGCCGCCCCAACATAGCCCAGCACAATTTCCAGAAAATTGATCGGCGCAGACAACAACTCATAGATGGTGCCGATGAATTTTGGAAAATAGATGCCAAAGGAGGCGTTCGATATGCCTTGGGTCATCACGCTTAGCATGATCAGCCCCGGCACGATAAAGGCTCCGTATTCAATGCCGTCCACCTCTTGAATGCGGCTACCGATCGCTGATCCAAACACCACAAAATACAATGAGGTCGACAGAACCGGCGATAGAAAGCTTTGCAGCAACGTGCGGAAAAACCGCGCCATTTCAAATCGATAGATGGCTCCAATAGCTGTCCAATTCATGCTGCATCCTCCGCGACCAGACCAACAAAGATCTCTTCCAATGAACTTTGCCGGGTTTGCACATCACTCACCACCAGCCCAGCCTCCGCCACGGCATTCAACAGCCCGGTGATCCCGGTGCGCTCCTGCGTACTGTCATAGCTGTAAATCAACGCAGCCCCATCGGCACCCAACCGCAGATCAAACGGCGACAGTGCCTCCGGCACCGCGTCCAGCGGCGCACTCAACTGCACCTCCAGCTGTTTTTGCCCCATACGGGCCATCAGCGCGTCTTTGCCTTCGACCAACAGGATTTCGCCACGTCGGATCACCCCAATGCGATCGGCAATGGCCTCCGCCTCTTCGATATAATGGGTGGTCAAAATAATGGTCACCCCCTGGGCTTTCAGCTCGGCGACGATGTCCCACATGTCCTTGCGCAACTCGACATCCACCCCGGCGGTGGGTTCATCCAGAAACAGCACCTGCGGCTCATGGCTCAACGCCTTGGCAATCAACACCCGACGCTTCATGCCACCAGACAGTTCCATGATTTTGGACGTGCGCTTGTCCCACAGGGATAGTTTTTTCAGTATTTCTTCGATCAGCGCATCATTGCGTGGCTTGCCAAACAGCCCACGTGAAAACCGCACAGAGTTCATGACCGTTTCAAACGGCTCCAGATTGATCTCCTGCGGCACCAAACCAATCAGGTTTCGCGCGGCGCGGAACTCGGTGATGATGTCGTGTCCCCCGACATGCACGCTCCCGCTGGTTGGCGTGGTGATGCCGCAAATGGTCGAAATCAGCGTTGTCTTACCGGCACCATTGGGGCCCAGAAGCGCAAGGATCTCGCCCGGCTCGATCTCAAGATCGACAGACTTCAGCGCTTCGAACCCGTCATCGTAGGCCTTGCGCAGATTTTTGATAGATAAGATAGAAGACATGGTGCCTCGGTCAAATAGCGAACACAATCACGTGCACCCTACGCCCAAGCGCCCCCAGCTGCCACACAAAGCCCCGCGCAACCAGATGTGCGCACATGCTGAGTTGCAAAAGACCCGCAGCCTTCCAACTGCGGGTCTTTGATATGTCAGTCTTTGGCCTTGGCTGCTGCGGCGGCTTTCATGCGCTCAAGCAACGCAGCTTTGTCTGCGCCTTTGTCATAGGGGTTTTTCTTGGACCCTTTGGCGTTGTGTTCGCTGTGGCGCGGTTGATTTTTGCCAAGTTTTGGCGCGCCTGAGGCTTTGTAATCCATCTGTTTGTCCTTTTGACGTTACGCGCCGGACCGGTCACGCACGGTGTCGATCATCAGTTGCACGTTGTCTGGGCTGGCATCCGGCGTGATGCCATGGCCGAGGTTAAAGATATGCGGTCCCTTGCGGAAGGCATCAACGATGCGGCGGGTGTCGTCAATCAGCTCTTGCCCCCCGGTGACCATATGGCGTGACGCCAGATTGCCCTGCACACAGCCCTCTGTTTGCACATGGGCGGCGGCCCATTCGGGATCCACCGAGTTGTCCAGCGCAACACAATCGATGCCGGTGGCCTTGGCAAAACCAATGTATTTTTCCTTGGCCTCCCGTGGGAACCCAATCACCGGAACATTCGGATGACGCGCCTTTAGCGCTGAGGTGATCTGGCGGCAGGGCTCCAGCGCATATTTTTCGAAATCCGCACCTTGTAGCGACCCCGCCCAGCTGTCGAAAATCTTGACCACTTCGGCGCCGGCTTCGATCTGCATCGACAGGTAATCAATGGTCGCTTCGGTGATACGCGCCAAAAGCGCCTCGAACAATGCCGTGTTCTCCTGACGCAAGGCATGTGCTGGGCCCTGGTCTGGTGTGCCACGACCTGCGATCATATAGGTTGCCACGGTCCAAGGCGCACCGGCAAAGCCGATCAGCGTGGTCTCGGCAGGCAAAGCACCAGCAAGATTGCGCACGGTCTGATAGATCGGGTTCAACGTCTCGTGGATGTCGCTGGCCGGTCCCAGTTTGGCAAAATCCGCTTCGGTGGTGATGGTCGACAGACGCGGACCTTCGCCGGTCACAAACCATAAATCCGCCCCCAGCGCCTGCGGAATCAGCAGAATATCGGCAAACAGGATCGCCGCATCAAAGCCATAACGGCGGATCGGTTGCAGCGTCACCTCGGTCGCGAGATCAGGATTATAGCACAGCGACAGAAAGTCACCGGCCTGCGCGCGGGTGGCGCGATATTCGGGCAAATAGCGGCCCGCCTGTCGCATCATCCAGATGGGCGGGACGTCCTGGGTTTCGCCCGCCAAAGCGCGCAGCAGTGTCTTCTGGTCGGCCGTGTTCACGTCGGGCATGGGGATCCTCACATTTGTTCCCCCTCAGGTCCATTCTCAGCGTCAAATTGTCAAGGGGAGGCAGGCGACGGCTTGCCACGGCAAATTGCCGCGACTAAGTCTAGAGACATGACTGTGATCCTGCCCTCACCCGCTTCGCCCCTTAAAATCGGCACCCGTGGTTCGCCTCTGGCTTTGGCTCAGGCGTTTGAAACGCGACGCCGGCTGATGACCGCATTGGCGCTGCCCGAAGAGGCGTTTGAAATTGTGGTGATCACCACAACCGGCGACAACCGCCAGATGATTGATGCCGACCGCCCGTTGAAAGAAATCGGGAACAAAGGTCTGTTCACCAAAGAAATCGAAGAGGCCATGTTGGATGGGCGCGTCGACATTTCCGTGCATTCCACCAAAGACATGCCAACCGCCCAGCCCGACGGCCTAACCCTGGATGTATTTCTGCCCCGCGAAGACCCGCGCGACGCCTTTGTCTCCAAAGATGTGACCGCCATTGCGGACCTGCCCGAGGGCGCGGTGGTGGGCACATCATCCTTGCGACGGCGCGCGCAGTTGCTGCACAAACGCGCGGATCTGAAAGTGGTGGAATTTCGCGGTAACGTGCAGACGAGATTGCAGAAATTGGATCAGGGATTGGCCAGCTGTACGTTTTTGGCACAGGCTGGGTTAAACCGCCTGGAGACCGTGAACGTGCCCGCCACGCCGGTGTCAGCCGACGACATGTTACCGGCCATTGCCCAAGGCGCGATTGGTATCGAGCGCCGCAGTGATAACTACCGCGCCGCTGAATTGCTGTCGGCCATTCACCACCCCGAAACCGCCCAACGACTGGCCGCTGAACGCGCCTTTCTTGCGGCGCTGGATGGCTCTTGCGAAACACCCATCGCCGGACTGGCAGAAATTGACGGCACCTCCCTGCGTTTGCGTGGTGAAGTGCTGCGGCCCGATGGGTCTGATGTGATCCGCGCAGATCAAACCTGTCCGATTGAGGACGGCGCAGATCTGGGACGCGCCATGGCCGCCCAAATGCTGGCTCAAACCGGCCCCGGTTTTTTCGACTGGCGCTAAGGCCCAGCCCTGATCAAGTGTCCGAGACCGGACCAGACGCATTTTCCGGTCTTGGGTGTTATGGTGGAAAAAACAGCTACCGTGTGGTTCGGCGTGACAACCACTGCCGCCACGCCGAGGCACCCCCGCGAAATACGTTGATATCAACGTCCCCAGCGATTCCCGGCACCCGACCCGTGCCCGTATATTGCCAAAACGCCCAGTTTTGGCCGGGGTAGGTTTTGCTGGGATGTCCGGCAACAGACCGCAACCAAAATTCAGTCCGGTTCAACGTGCCAATCCCGGTGTCTTTGAAAAAATCTGGCGTCGTGTACACAACTGGGCGCTGGCCATAGTGGCGTTCCAAGATGTTCAGGAACTCCCGTGCCTCAGCCCGGACCTTTCGCGGTGATGGCCGGTGACGGCAGGTTTTAGACCGAGGTGTCCATTCCATATCCAGCACATGCGGCAGCGCGGACGCCTCTTTGGGAACGTTGCGGATAAACCAACGGGCCTGTTCCGCAGCGGGACGGCAGAAATAGAAATAGTGATACGCGCCACGGGGCACCCCAGAACGCCGCGCGGCGCGCCACTGGCTGTGAAACTTCGGATCCACATGATCGCCGCCTTCGGTGGCCTTTAGAAACGCAAAAGACACCCCCGCACGGCGCGCCGTGCGCCAATCGATGTCTCCTTGCCAGCGCGACACATCGATGCCGTGCACCGCATAAGAGCCAGGGCGGCGGCGGCCCCAATCGTAAGGATCGGAATCCCCAAACCGGGGTGGGTTGATCGTTGCATTGATCTGCCCCTGCCCTGTTGCCGCAAGCGCGGCAGAGCGCGCGACATCCCGGTGCGGGGTCGCTGCACAAGCGACCAGCACGATAGACATGAGTACTCCGGCAACCCCAAGACGCATGCGTTCTCCTTTACTGAACCGTCGAATTCTTCACGACAATCTTAGCGTGCGCAGCCGCAAAAGGTCGAGCAACATAGGCACAGGCCAGCGTCAATTCGCGCAGGTTCGTCCAGATCTTGGTATTATAGGCGCGTGAACGCAAACCGAGAGTGAGCGGTTGTCGGCACATTGGGGCGCAGGTCCACTTGGGCGCGCCAGGGCTGGTTTGGCCCATCCACCCAAGGGTGCGGTTCAATCGCAAGACCGGCACGGGCACCATAGCTGCGCCCCTCAAGACCAAGACCGGGCAAATCCATCGCACCGGCATCGTAGACCTGCACCCCTGCTTCGGTGCTGTGCACCTCCATGCGCAGACCTGCGACCTGAAGGCTGGCGACGGGACGCATCAGGGTGCGATTGTCGGAGAGGCAGAAATGGTCGTCCAACCCCACGGGAACATCCGCGCCGTTTCGCAGGTCATAGGCAGTTTGCCGGACCGGAACCGGCGCACCGTTGGGCAGGCCGTTTTTCAACGGCAGGCGTTGATCTGCGTGAATGGTCAGCTGATGGCCTGCGATGTCAGTGCTGCCATCCAGATTGAAATAAGGATGCGGCGCAAGCGCGCAAACCGTCATCACCGACGACAGCGCCGTGAGTCTGATATCAAGCCCTGCCCCGGTCAGCAGATATTCGGCGGTAATGTCAATCGGGCCGGGAAACCCCATATGGCCATCAGGCAGCGTGATCTGCAGTGTCGCCGACGCTGCGTCGGCCTTGACCAGCTGCCAGTTCAACATCGCGGTGCCAAGGCTGCCCCCATGCAGAGTGTTGCCGTTTTCGTTTTGATCCAGCTGATGTGTTGTACCGCCCATGGTAAGCCGCCCGCCCGACACTCTGTTGGCCACGGGCCCAACAACCGGCCCTAGGTACGCATTGCGCGTCACATAGTCCTCGACCGCGTCAAACCCCAACACCAACGGATGTGCCACGCCGGACAGCCGCAAATCCATTAGCGTTGCGCCAAAGGTCAGGATCCGGGCCGAAAGATGCGCGTTTTCCAACGCTACCTGTTGAATGTCGGATCCATCTGGCGCGGTCATCAACGTGGTGACTGTCATCTGGCGAGACCTTTTTGTGTTTATGCGATCAGGGGACGGCGCAGCACGCCGGCGGGCGGGAGTATGCCTGCTTCGGTCTTGACCGTTTCGGTGGTGTAGTTGAACCAGAACTCTTCGGTGGCGGTTTGGCGAATGCGAATGCCCTCGGGCAGATCACGCAGCCTTAGCCCAGCGTCGCTGGCGATCCGGCGCAGCAGACGGTCAAAACCCACCCCATCAAGCCACGCGCCACAATAGGTTTTCTGCCCCGTGCGCATCGCAACCACATCCCCGGTTTCGGTGTGCAAAATGGGCGTGGCGCTGCCTTCCAGCTCTTCCACATACAGGATCACATTGCCGCCGTCCTGTAGTGCGCGCGGCATGTCGGGGCGGATGGATTCCAGACGCGATACCGTCACATCCAGCCCCGGCAACGCCGGAGGAAGCGGAGTGGGGATGTTAAAGCTTTCATCGCGCGCAGCCGTACGGGGACCAAACAGGACCTGTGCGTCGGTCTCAACAAGCGCCTGTTTCAAATCCGCAGGCATATGCATCAAGCCCGGTGCCAGAACCATTTTGTATCCGGTGAAATCGCGGGTTTCGGGGCGTAGGATGTCCACGCTAAGACCGGCGCGGCGCAAAGATCGGTAGACGTCCAGGATCAGGCCAAAGTAGCTCAGCCCGTGCCCCTGCGGCTGCGTGGACCAAGCCCAATCAGCGTCATAGTCAAAGATCAGCGCCACCGGAGCCTGCGCGGGCTGCACCTCTGGCGCATCTTTCAGCTCCGCCGCGACTTGCAGCGCTTCGCCCAGAGCGGGGGCGTCTTTGCTGTCGGGGCGCAGCATTCCTGCGTGCAGCTGTTCTTGGGCAAAGGGGGCCTGACGCCAGCGAAAATAACACACGGCCTCGGCACCATGGGCAAAGGCTTCCCAGCTCCACAGACGCACCATACCGGGCAAAGGAGCAGGGTTATACGGCGCCCAGTTCACCGGGCCGGGCTGCTGTTCCATCACCCACCAACGGCCGTTGCCAACCGCGCGGTACAGATCATGGTGCAGCGCCTGAAAATCGGGATCGCCCTGGCGTGCGTAGGCGCGTTGTTGTTCTGGTGTGGCCCCAACCCGGTCTTCCAAAAAGCCCAAGGGGTAGCTGTCCCAAGTGGCGATCTCCAGATCATCGCCGACCTTGAAGTGATCAAAATCAGTGATCCGGCCCATGTAGTTGTGAGAGACCGGCGCATCTGAATGCGCTTTGATGATGTCGACCTGCGCGCGGTTGAACTTTATCACCTGATCCGACGAGAACCGACGAAACGCCTGCACATGCGCTGGATTGGGTTCCGTCACCGTAAGAGTGGGCAGTGCGATCTCATCAAAGGCGCGATATTCCATCGACCAAAAGATATTGCCCCACGCGTCATTCAGGGCGTTGATGTCGCCATTGAACTGCTCGCGCAACCGATCCTGAAACGCGGACTTCGCCGCCGTGGAATAGCTAACGACCGTATCATGGCAGCCGTATTCATTGTCGGTTTGCCACGCAGCCACATGCGGGTTTTTGCCGTAACGTTCAGCAAACAGACGGGTGATGCGCTGGCTTTCGGCAAAGTAGCCTGTGTGGCTGAAACAGTAGTGACGCCGCGACCCAAAGCCGCGCACCCGTCCCTGATCATCCACCGCAAACATATCGGGGTGACGGTCCGCCATCCAGCGCGGCGGGGTGGCTGTGGGCGTGCCCAACACCACTTTGAGACCCGCAGAGCCCAGAACCTCAATCGCACGGTCCAGCCAGCCGAACTGCAATTCGCCCGGATTAGGCTCCAACCGGGACCAAGCGAACTCGCCGATACGAACCCACGTCAGGCCGGCCTCGGCCATGCGGCGGGCATCCTCGGGCCAAATCTCTTCGGGCCAGTGTTCTGGATAATAGCAGGTGCCAAGGGTGCGGAGCATATCGGTGCCCTCTTGTTATTAGAGTTTGACTTGGTGTTCCCGTTGCCCGATCGCGGTGGTGGCGATGGCAAAAGTGCAACCGGCCGGGTCTGGCAGGTCGCCGTCGGCAGCGGTTGTGACATAAAGCGTGCTGAGATCCGCGCCTCCAAACGAAGGGCATGACGCCTGCGGTGTTGGCACGTCGTGGGCCGTCAGGAATTCGCCGTTCGGGCTATAACAGGCCACACGCGAGGCCCCCCATTGGGCGTTCCACAGATTGCCATCGGCATCCACAACAGCGCCGTCGGGGCCGAAATCTTCGTCCGACAGATCCAAGAACAACTCGGCCTTGCCGATCGGCCAGCCATCTTCGGCATTCAGCGGCTGGCGCATGATTTTGCCTTTGGCGGTGTCGGTGTAATAGGCACAAGAGCGGTCCGGCGCGAAACAGATCGCGTTGGAAATGGTTACGTTCGGCACCAGCGTCCGCAATTCGCCTTTGTAATAGCGATAGATGGCACCGGCCTTGGGTTCGGCATTATAGCCCATAGTGCCAATCCAGAATCCCCCCCAAGGGTCCGCACGCCCATCGTTGGACCGCGTTTCAGGCGTGTCCGCTTCCAGACCAATCAGATAGCTTTGCTCGCCGGTGGCAATGTCGAATTCCCACAGGGCACTGGCAGAGGCCAAAATAAACCGGCTGTCATCGATCCAGCCAAGTGCTGAAACGCATTCATCAAACTGCCAATGGCGCTCGGTGCCCTCGTCGATCGTATAAAGACGCTGACCAAGAATATCGAACCAGAAAAATTGATTGAGGGAGGGATGCCAAAAGGCTCCCTCCCCCAGTTGGCAGGCGGTGCTGCTGATGGTTTGGATCATGCGCTAAAGGCAGCGTCGTAGGCTGCAACCATGTCGTTGGCGCGGGCCGCGATTTCCGCCACAGACAAACCCGGTTTATACAGATTGGAGCCAATGCCAAATCCGGTGATACCGGCCGCCTGCCACTCCGCAAAATTATCGGGGCCGACGCCGCCAACAGCGTAGGTTTTGGTGCCTTTGGGCAGCACGACCTTTACCCCGTTGTAACCATCGATGCCCAGCTTGAAGGCCGGAAAGAACTTCAGACCATCCGCACCGGCGCGCAGTGCTGCAAAGGCTTCGGTCGGGGTGAAAACGCCAGGAAAGGACAACATGCCCGAGGCTTTGCTGGCCATGATCACTTCGGTGTTGGCATCCGGTGAAATCACCATCTGAGCACCAATACTTTTCAAACGCGCAACATCTGCGGTGTTCAGCACGGTGCCCGCACCAACCAATGCGTTATCACCTGCGACTTCGACCATCTTGGCAATGCTGTCAAAAGGCTCGGGCGAGTTCAGCGGCACTTCAATTTTGGAAATACCCGCGTCAATTAGCGCTTCGGTCACGTCAACAGCTTCGTTTGGGGTAATGCCACGGAGGATGGCAATAATTTCACGGCTCATGATAGACTCTCTTGCAAGTGTGAATGAGCGGCCCGCAGGCCGTTCAACGTAGTGGCTTCCGCATCGACAATGCGGGGTGTTTTTCCTTGGGTTCCAAGCGCGGCGGCATAGGCCTGAGACAGCGCATTTTCCCCAACGATCGTAATCTTCGCAGTGGCCCAATAGCTGCGCGCAGCTGTGAGTTCTGCGCCCAGCAACAAACCGGACAACGTTGACCGAGCAACCTCGGGCGCCAGATCCGCAAGCAAGGCCTCGGCGCGCAGCCCAAAGAGCGATTGCATCAAAGCGTTGGGATCTCCAATGGCACGCGCACACGCTGCGCGAAACGCAGCATCGTCCCAGCCGTCACGCGCGACAGTATGACGTAAAACCGAATGGCCGCCAATCACATTGAACAATTCGCCACTCATAAAGGTGGAAAACTCGGTAATCTGGCCACGCTCCACCCGCGCCCATTTGGTGTGGGTACCCGGCAGGCAGACCACACCATCAAACAGCGGATCGCGGGCCGTGACCCCCATGATCTGGGTTTCTTCACCGCGCATCACATCTGCCGGGGCCGTCTGTTTCACGCCCGGCAAAATGAACACATTCAATTGCGCATTTTTGGTGGCAACTTTGGTTGCCATGTTGATCGACGGCGGTGGACATGGTGTTGCGGCATAGGGGGCCTCGGACCAGCCCTGACGGGAACCGGCCATGCCACAAATCACCACGTCCAGCGCCCCGCTTGCGGGCAATGCCTCACCCAGCAAATCCACCAAAACGTCTTCGTAGTCGGCTGGGGTGATACGCCCCATGCCTTTGTCCGAGCTTTTGCGCGCCAAGACAGTGCCATCTGCCGCGACCAACCACACACGCAATTGCGTGGTGCCCCAATCTGCGGCCACCCAGGCGGGGGTTTGGTCTAAGGTGGTCATCCCGTAACCACCACGCCGCCGTCCACAACCATGGACTGGCCGGTCATCATTTTGCTGGTGTCTGAAGCCAGGAACAACGTGGCCCCTACGATGTCTTCTGGGCCCAGCGTGTCTTTCAGACACTGTCGGTCCAGATGCTCTTCCAGCGCTTCAGGTGTAACCCACAGTTCTTTTTGCTTATCCGTCAGCACCCAGCCCGGCGCGATGGCGTTCAGGCGAATTTTGTCGGGTCCAAATTCACGCGCCAAGGACCGCGTCATCCCATTGATGCCGGAGTTGGCCGTTGTGTAGGCCGGATAGCCCGCATTGCCCATCATGTAAGAGATCGAGGTGAAGTTGATGATCGAGCCCCCCCCCGCCGCTTTCATGCCCTTGATCGCCTCTTGGCAGGCAAAGAAATAAGCCTTGAGATTGATCGATTGCGACCAGTCCCAGAACTCTTCGTCCACGTCCAACGTCTCATGACGTTTGTCATTGGCGGCGTTGTTGACCAGCGCGGTGATCGGCCCGTGGGCCGCAGCCGCCTGCCCCATCGCCGCCTTCAGCGCCGGAATGTCGGTGATGTCGCATTGGATGAACAGCGGGCGCACACCGTGTTTTTGCTCCATCTCATCACAAAATTCGGTGGCGTCCGAGCGGCCCACAAAAGCCACTTTGGCGCCTTGCAGCAGGAAGCCTTCGGTCAGGAAGGCACCGATGCCAGAGCCGCCGCCGGTGATAAAGACGGATTTGTCTTTCAGGTCATGAAATGTTGCAGACATCAATGGCTCTCCCGTGTGACGGGGCGGGTGTCTTTGCCCACCAGAAAATCAAGATCAGCCCCCTGATCCGCCTGTAGCACGTGATCCACGTACATTTTGGCGTAACCACGGGTGTAATGCGGTTCAGGCGCGACCCATTCGGCGCGGCGCGCCTCCAGTTCGGCCTCATCGACCAAAAGTTCCAGAATGCCGTTGGACGCGGACACTTTGATGCGATCACCAGTTTTCACCAATGCGATCGGGCCGCCGGCGGTGGCTTCGGGGGCCACGTGCAGGATCACGGTGCCAAAGGCAGTGCCGGACATGCGCGCATCAGAGACACGAACAATGTCGCGCACGCCTTGTTTGATCAGCTTGGCCGGAACCGGCATATCGCCCACTTCGGGCATGCCGGGATAGCCTTTGGGACCGCAGTGTTTCAGCACCAGAATGCTGTCTTTGGTCACCGGCAAATCATCGCGGTCGATATTGGCTTTCAGCTCTTCGATGGTTTCGAACACATAGGCTTCGCCTTCGTGCTCCAGCAGATGATCCGACGCCGCCGAGGGTTTTACAATTGCACCGCGTGGGGCCAGGTTACCGCGCAACACGCGCAGGCCAGCGGCCGGTTTGCGGGGTTCATCGTAGGCAAAGATCACGTCGCGGTTAAAGCATTCCGCCTCTTCGTAATAGTGCGAGATATCTTTACCCATTACGGTGTTTGCGCGGCGCAGTTTGTGGGCGACTTCCTTTAGCACCACCGGCACGCCGCCGGCATAGCAGAAGTCTTCCATCAGGTATTTTCCCGACGGCATGCAGTTGACCAACAGCGGGATTTCCCCACCGATTTCAAAGTCTTTGAGGTCCAGATCAATGCCCACACGCCCCGCCAGCGCCAACAGGTGCATGACCGAGTTGGTAGAGCCACCCAGGGCGGCATTGGCCACAATGGCGTTTTCAAAGCTTTCCTTGGTCAGAACATCCGAGAGTTTCAGATCTTCTTCGACCATCTCAACGATGCGTTTTCCGGTCATATGCGACAGCGCCATACGACGAGCGTCCACCGCAGGCAGCGTGCCATTCATGGGCAGTGACATGCCCATCGCCTCACACAAAGACGACATGGTGGAGGCTGTGCCCATAGTCATGCACACGCCCTTGGAGCGCGACATGCCGCTTTCAGTGGCCATGAAATCCTTGAGCGTCATATCGCCCGCTTTCACGTCCATCGCAAATTTGCGCACATCGGTGCCGGACCCGAGATCCTTGCCCTTCCATTTTCCGTTCAGCATGGGACCCGCCGACACAACAATGGTGGGAAGATCCACCGAGGCCGCGCCCATCAGCTGGCCGGGGGTGGTTTTGTCACAGCCGCCCAACAGAACAACGCCGTCCATGCCATATGCACGGATGCTCTCCTCCACGTCCATCGCCAGAAGGTTGCGGAACAACATGGCGGTGGGCTTCATCTGGGTTTCGCCCAGCGACATCGCCGGGAATTCCACCGGGAAGCCACCGGCCTCCCAAACGCCACGCTTCACGCCCTCGGCCAGTTCACGCAGGCCCGAATTACAGGGGGTGAGTTCCGACCAGGTATTGCAGATACCGATGACGGGGCGACCATCAAAGGCGTGATCGGGGAAACCCTGATTTTTCATCCATGAGCGACGGATAAAGCCATCTTTATCCATCATCCCGTACCAGCCGCGATTGCGCTTTTCTTTGGTCATACCAAGGTTCCTTCAATGACCCACATGCGATCCGGGAAGCTCCATGGCAGGGTGATGCCGTGGTTCATCAAGAACGCCCCGCTCACCACCATAGGTTCGGATTTGAGCAAGGGGTTGCCGCGCGACAGATGGTGGATCTCTTCGCGGTTTTTCAATTCAATTTTATACATTGCGTCCGGTGTCAGACGCGTCAGGCGCAGGGGACGCGGCGCAATCTGCGACGAGGTTGCGGCTTTGCCTGCAAAAACCACAAACCGGTCGTGCTGGCGTGACAGTTGCTGTTCTGCGATCACCGCCTCGTCGGAACTGTCCAGACGCAGAATGTCAGCAGTGGTCATCCAGTCGCGATTGTCTTTCCACCATGTGGTGACTTCGGTCAGAACTGCGGCTTCGTCTTCGGTCAGCTCACGCGGGTCCATTTCGAACCCCATGTGACGCTGCGCGGCCACCCACGAACGGTAACGGATGTCATAGACCCGCCCCGAGGTGTGGCATTCACGCGGGCCAACGTGGCTGCCTGTGACTGCTGAGGGTAAAAAGATTGCCGCATTGTGCTGCATCTTCAAACGTTCATGCGCGTCGTTGCTGTCAGACAGCCACACACGGTGGGTGCGTTCCATGATGCCAAAATCAATCCGGCCACCACCAGAGGCGCAGCTTTCGATTTCCACATGTGGGAAGGCGTCGCGCAGCCGGTCGATCAGCGCATAAGAGCCACGGGTTTGCGCCGCATCTGGCATGGGCAGCACGCGGTTGTGGTCCCATTTGATGTAATCAATGTCATGATCGCGCAGCACCGCGCCGATACGATCAAACAGGAAATCACGCACCTCAGGCAGCGCCATGTTCAGCGCTTTTTGCTGACGACCCAGGATCTGATCTTCGCCGCCCAACGCCCAATTTGGGTGCGCGCGGTGAATATCGGAATCTTCGTTGATCATCTCAGGTTCAAACCAGATGCCAAAGCTCATACCCAAGCCGTGGATGTGATCAATCAGCGGCGTCAGGCCATCAGGGTATTTGCGCGGATCAACTTCCCAATCCGACAAAGACGTGGTGTCATCGTCGCGATTACCGAACCAGCCGTCATCCAGAACAAAACGTTCCGCACCCAATTTGGCGGCGCGTTCAGCGATGTCTTTCAGTTCGGGCAGGTTGTGGTTGAAATAGACCGCTTCCCAGCAGTTATAATGCACTGGACGTGGACGATCCGCATCCGGCCACTGCACGATGCGATCACGCAAATGGCGTTGGAAAGCCACCGCGCACCCATTGATGCCATCATCCGAGAACATCGCATACAGTTTGGCTGTTTTGAATTCCGTCGCGGCAGCCATTTCCACGCGCGAGGCGTGACCAAACTGCACCTGACGACGACCGTCTGGCAGCTCTTCGGCGACCATACGGTGGCCGCCGGACCAACCATAGTGGAACGCATAGGCGTGGCCGGTGGCATTGGTGGCGCCACGGCAGGGCACGATCAGACCGGGAAAGTGTTCATGCCCGGTGCGGCCTGTGCGGTTGTTGCGATAGCGGATGCCCGCAGACCAAGGCGTGCGGTTCATCTGGAACTCGCCACACCAGCGGCCAGCGAAATCGATCATTTCATCCGAGAATTGCGGGGCCGGGAACACCGGGGCCGACAACCAATGCAAGTGCACAGGACGTGTGGAGGACACGCCAGCCTGTGCATCAATCACATGGGTCTGACCATCAATGGCAAACCGGGCAGTATATGTCAGTGTCGCGCTTTGATCCTTGTAGATCAGAGTCAGCGCATCGTCTTCTTCAATTGCGTCAGCAAAGCTGAACTTGGGCAGCAACGGCGTGCCATCAGTGTCGCGCACATTCAGACCGGGCTGGCCGGGAAAGGTGCGTGTTGCTTCGGGACAAATGGACAGTTCCGGGTTCTGATCAAGCATCCCCCCTGTCACGTCCAGGACCTGCGCCTGATACAGCGTTGTCAGGTTTTCGGTATCTGAGAGTCTGGGCCCCCAATAGACCACCTCAGCGAGGTGGTCATTGTGGGATCCCAGAACAAGAGTTTGGCGAGAGTCATCAAGACGCCAGCATCGGATCATTTAACGGCTCCTAAGGTGAGACCTGCGATGAAGTGCTTTTGCATCAGGAAGAACATGGCAACCGGAGGCAAAGCGGCGACAATCGAACCGGCACTCATCAGGTGATAGGCCGCGCGGTACTGAGCGTTAAAGCTGGTGATACCGGCGGTGACGGGCTGGCTTTCAGCCCCCTGAGTGAGCACGACAGCCCAGAAGAAATCGTTCCAGATGAAGGTAAAGATCAGCACGGCCATCGCCGCCAGTGCAGGCTTCATCAAAGGCAGCACAACATACCAGAAAATGCGCCATTCAGCGACGCCTTCAACCCGCGCCACTTCGATCAGATCGAACGGCAGCGCACGGATGAAGTTCCGCATAAACAGAGTGCAAAAGCCGGTCTGGAACGCGACGTGGAACAACACAAGGCCTGTTTTGGTGTTGTACAACCCTAGGTCGAGCGTCAAATCACGAACAGGAACCATCAAGATCTGGAACGGAACAAAGTTGCCCGCGACAAACATGAAAAACACCCAAAGGTTGGCTTTGAACTTGTACACGCCCAAGGCAAATCCGGTCATCGAGGACAGGATCACGCAGCCAATCACCGTGGGAACCGTGATCATCACCGAGTTCAACAGGTATTTGGGCATATCCGAGGCAAAGAAGACCTTGCCGTAGTTTTCAACAAAGTTGAACGACGAGGGCATCCCCCAATAGTTGCCGGTGGTGAAATCCGCATCTGGTTTGACTGAGAATATCGCAACCGCCAGCAAGGGCAGCAGCCACAGGACCAGAGCGGTAGGTAGCATGGCCTGATAGGTCAGCTGCCAGCTGCGCGAGGATTTTTCGATAGGTCTGGGAAACATATCAACGGGCCCCTTTGTCGTCTTGGTACATCGAGTACAGGAAGTAGGCGATGAAGATGAGCATGATCAGGAACAGCACAACCGCAATCGAGGCACCATAGCCCATGCGGAAGCCGTATTCCGACAGCGCCACTTCGAACATGTAGAACGACAGCACTCGGCTTTCGCCAAACGGGCCACCGTTTGTCATGATCGAGATCAGGTCAAACGAGCGCAGCGCCCCAATGATCGTCACCACAAAGGCGATAAAAGTCGCGGGCTTCAGCTGCGGAATGATCACATACCACAGCATGCGCGCGCCCTTGGCTCCGTCCAGACGGGCTGCTTCGATCTGTTCAGGGTCCACCGCATTCAGACCGGTGAGATACAGGATCATGCAATAGGCGGTCTGCGGCCAGATACCAGCGGCGATGATGCCGTAGGTCACATAGCGCTCGTCCCCCAGAACGTTGATTGGCCCTGCACCAAACAGGCCAAGGAACTCATTCAACAGGCCAAAGGACGGATCGTAGAACCAGGTAAACACCAGCCCCACCACCACTTGTGAGATCACAAACGGGAAGAAGAACAGCGATTTATACAGGCGAATGCCCGTTACCGTCTGGTTGAGGAACAACGCGATAAACAATCCGGCAGGGATCGCCAGCAGGTACAAAACCAGCCAGATCAGGTTGTTGCGCAGCGAGACGTAGAACGCATCGTCCCAATAAAGTTCTTCATAGTTGCCAGTGCCAATCCACTGCGCTTCGCCCAGACCGTCCCAGTCGTAGAACGAGACATTGACGGATTGGAAGATTGGAAAGATCACGTAGAACAGAAAAAAGATCACGCCTGGCGCTAGAAAGAGCCAAGGCGTGACCGCGATCTCATTCCTTTTGTACCAGGACGAGCGTGTCGCGGTTTTGGAGGATGAAGACATGGTCAATCTCCGATTGAGGGTCATCCCCGCCCATTCTGGCGCGCATCTTTGGCGCGGCCTGACAGACGGGACGTGTCAAAAAAAGGGCGCAGCACACAGACGTGCTGCGCCCCTCATAAGAAAAGGTTACTTGTAGATGCGCTTCGCTGCGCGATCCAGACGGGCCAGGATCTTGTCCAGCTGATCAGGTTTCACCATGAATTCCTGGAAGCCTTCCATGGCAACTTTTGCCATTTCCGCAGGGGCGTCACGGTCAAAGAACTGCGCAACACCGCCGGGGCTGTTGGAAGACAGCATGGCAAAGCCTTCTTTCAGGAACTTGTCATCATCAACCGATGATTTCGCGTTCACTGGCAGCTGACCAAGGTTGTCGCCGTTGTTGATCAAGGTCTGGTTGTCCGCGGACACAACAAACTTCAGGAACGCCTTGGCCGCTTCCTTGTTCTCTGCCTTGGCAGGGATGTGGAAGGTGTCGGTGGGCGCATCTTCGGCCAGCTGAACCTCAGCGTTGATCGACGGGAACTGGTAGAAGTCCAATTTGCTGTCATCCAGACCTGCTTCACGCAGTGGCGGCACAGCAAAGTTGCCTTTCAGGATCGCCGCCGCTTCGCCTTTGACGATGAAGGGCAGAGATTCTTGCCAGCTGTAAGCCGTATGGTTGTCGATGAAGGCACCCATATCGATCAGCTCACGCCAGTTGGCAAAAGTCTGTTTGACGCCTTCGTCGGTCCAGGCAATCTCGCCGCCGGTCAGTTTGGCGTGATAGTCGTAACCGTTGGTCCGCATGTTCAGATAGTCAAACCAGCCACCGGCAGTCCACAGGAACTTGGTGCCAATGGTGTAGCACTTGCGGCCTGAATCCAGGATCGCCTGACAGTTGGACTTCATCTCTTCAAAGGTTGCAGGCTCGTTCAGACCCAGCTCTTTGTAGATGTCCGCGCGGTAGTACACACCCCATTGGTAGTAAGTATAGGGCACGCCCCACTGCTTACCATCCAAGGTCATCGCGCCTTTGGTCGAGGCCAGATCTTCCAGCTCAGGCGAGTCCCAAACGTCAGAAACATCTTCAAACAGGCCCGCGTCTACGTAGGGACGCATGCGGTTGGCGGCATACCAGTTGGCAACGTCAGGCGAGTTGGCCGTCAGGAAGTTACGAATCTGAGTTTTATATGCTTCGCGGTCGATGACGGTCAGCTCGATCTCAAGATCGGGGTGCTGTGCGCCAAAACGCTCGACCATGCCTTCCATCACTGCGCGGGGCGCAGGGTTGGACATGTCCGAAAAGATTTTCAAGGTGCCGGTTAGGCCTTCGGCCTGTGCAGTCGCGGCAAAACCCGCCGACAGCGCCAGTGCTGCAGCCGTCGCTTTAAACATTTTCATTGGTTTCCTCCCAGTCAACCTATGTACTGTATTTCAGGTTTCAAATAATGGAACCTCATTCCATCTATTGAAACCATGAAGGACTCTGGCTAAGAATGTCAACAGTTTCGTAACAGCCGCGCTACGAAACATCAGGGAGGAGAGTGATGACCGCACTTAAGTCGTCGCAACGCGGTGCTGACGGAACCGTCGGCAAAGCGTTGAATATATTGGATCAGGTGGCGCAATTTGGCCGTCCTGTCCGTTTTGGAGAATTGCTGGCTGCCTCTGAGCACCCTAAGGCAACGCTGTACCGACTGGTGCAGACCTTGGCGAATCAAGGCATGCTGACCTACGACGAAGATCGTCAAACCTATGCGCCAGGGCTGCGTCTGGTGCGATTGGCGCATGCTGCCTGGCGACAAAGCTCTCTTGCGCCGATCGCCCGCCCTTTTCTGGATGACTTGGCCAAACAGGTTGGCGAAACCATCCACCTGGCTCAGATGGATCGGGGACAGGTCTTGTATGTTGACAAACGATCGGCCTCCGAGCCGATTGAAATGTTCAGCCAAGCCGGAAAGATTGGCCCCGGTTTCTGTACGGGCGTGGGGAAGGCCATGATGGCCTTTCTCGACGCGGAGGCACAATCAGATGCCATACGCCGTCAGGCATTTCAGGCACATACAGCCACCTCCCTCGCGACTCCCGAAGCCCTACTGTCCGAACTGGAAGACATCAAACGCGACGGCGTGGCGTTTGATCGCGAAGAGCACGAAGCCGGGATCATCTGCATCGCAGCCCCGATCCTGTCCAATGGAAACCGCGTTGTCGGCGCGCTCTCTATCACCACATCCACGCAGCGTCAGACATTGGATGGGCTATTACGTCACCGCCCAGCCCTGCTGAACACTGCCACCGAAATCGCAACAGCTGCCGAAACATGGCAGTTCCCAAGCTGACCCCAAGGAGAAATGCCATGACTGGAGTTACACTTTCAAAAACGGTCAAGAAATATGGAGACGTACAAGTCATCCATAACATTGACCTGGACATCAAAGATGGCGAATTCTGCGTATTTGTCGGCCCGTCCGGCTGTGGCAAGTCCACGCTATTGCGGATGATCGCGGGCCTGGAAGAAACCACTGATGGCCAGATCAACATCGGCGCGCGCGACGTGACCCATATGGACCCATCCGAACGCGGCGTTGCGATGGTGTTCCAGACCTATGCTCTTTATCCGCACATGTCCGTGGAAGAGAACATGGGCTTTGGTCTGAAAATGAACGGCCACCCCAAGGACGAAATCAAGGCCAAAGTGGCCGAGGCCAGCCGCATTCTGAAGCTGGACGATTATCTAAAACGCAAACCCAAAGCGATGTCGGGTGGTCAACGGCAGCGTGTTGCGATCGGCCGGGCCATTGTCCGCGGCCCCGAAGTGTTCCTGTTTGACGAACCCCTGTCCAACCTTGACGCCGAGCTGCGCGTCGACATGCGTGTTGAAATTGCCCGCCTGCACAAGGAAATCGGCGCGACCATGATCTATGTAACCCACGATCAGGTCGAAGCGATGACACTGGCGGACAAGATCGTCGTTCTGCGCGCGGGCCACATTGAACAGGTCGGCAGCCCAATGGATCTGTACAAGGACCCCGACAACAAATTTGTCGCGGGTTTCATCGGCTCTCCGGCGATGAACTTCCTCGAAGGCACCGTTGAAAACGGCGCGGTCACCGTACCTGCCTTGGGCGGTCGTTCAGTTGCAGCCTCGGTTGCCCTGCCCGCCAATGGCGCCAAGGTTCTTGTGGGTTTGCGCCCACAGCACCTGGTTGTGGCCGAAGGTGACAGCCCGATACGTCTGGAACTGCGCGAGCGTCTGGGCGGCGTGTCATACGACTATCTGACCACCGCAACCGGTGAAAAAGTGATCGTGGAAACGCGGGATGATGGCGCCATCGCTGAGGGGTCATCGGTGACCTTGGACTTCCAAGACGCCGACGCCTATTTCTTTGACGCGCAAAGCGAACAGCGCCTGCGCTAAGTTTGGTGACGTGTAGGAAAAACTCAGGGGCCCTAAGGGGCCCCTTTTTCTGTCTTAAGTATCGATAGTTTAAGCTCGTACAGCCAATCAACCACTCTCACGAAATGACGGCAGGCAGCCCTAAGCAGACATGCCTCATCGACACCTCGGGCGGGAAAGTGACGTTCGCTGCAGACGTAACCGCGATTGATTTTGTAGAAAGCGGTCATAGAACGAATTTTCCCATCCACCATGCACTTAACCTCAATGTTGGCTTGTGCATCCTCCGGTTCGTTCCTATCGTCATTTCGAAATATTGACACATGCTACTTTTAGAAGCCTCTCCTAACGGGAAACCAAAAAAATGAAATCCATTGCGTTTTTCAACAACAAAGGAGGGGTCGGCAAAACAACTCTCCTTTGCAATGTTGCGGCCTACGCGGCTCTACACCTAAAATTGAAGGTCTGTGTTATCGATGCCGATCCGCAATGTAACGCTACGCAGTATTTCTTCGATGAGGACACTTTGCATGAGATCTATGCGAAAGACGGATTTACGATTCGTAACGTTATTGAACCCCTTACTGAAGGAGAAGGGTTCTCCCAGAGTATTACGACGTTGCGATCAGATAGCTTTGGCATTGATGTTTTGCCGGGGGATCCCAAATTAGCTCTAATTGAGGACTTTTTGGCTCAGGATTGGGGAACTGCGAAAAGTGGCAATGTGCGAGGGATTAGAACTAATTTGGTTTTCTCTGATCTCTTGAGCCGTTTGGATGATTATGACTATGTATTCATCGATGTTAGCCCGTCACTTGGCGCGATTAATAGATCAATTCTGCTTTCGGCTGATTACTTCATGAGCCCGATGTCCATCGACATATTTTCATTGAAGGCGTTCGAGAACATATCCGAGTGGATTTCCGATTGGTCAAGCGACTGGAACGTAGGTATAAAGAACGTAAAGGACTCTTCTAAACTTCCCGATTTGAAGTTTGGTCAAGCCAAATTCTTGGGTTATGTCACACAACAATATCTTGCGAAAAAGGACAGCTCTGGGAAACGACGTGGCGTGAGGGCTTTCGAAGAAATTCGAGCCCAGATAGATGCAATCATCACTGTCTGTGGTTTGGATGAAGGTATACCTGAACAGCCATTTGAAATTGGTACCGTTCCAAATCTATTCAGTCTTATTCCTATGTCTCAAAGTAATAACAAGCCAGTGTTTGAATTACTCGCTAAAGACGGCGTGGTCGGAGCCCACTTTACTAAAGTAAAAGACGCAAAGGCGATTTTTGGCTCAGTAACTAATAACTTAATTGCTCGCATCAATGGTTGATTGGCCACAAGATTTAGTTCGCGACATCGCTCGACGTCGGTGCGTTCTGGTTGTTGGATCAGGAGTTTCGCGCCAAGCAGAGGGCGTCGGAGGTGTGCGACCGCCAACATGGGACGGCTTTTTAGACGAAGCCAACAATGCTCTCCAAGGTGGGCCACAACAGCACATCACTGATGCAATTAAAGAAGGTGATTTGTTGAATGCATGCGAATGGCTTCAGCGTAAGTATCAGCATAATTGGAAAGCTCAACTGCGAACGGCCTTTAGCGCTCCTAAATTTTCTCCAACCGAAGTTCATAAAGCGATCGGAAAGCTCGACGCTAGAATTATTTTCTCTTTGAACTTCGAGAATATTCTGGACCAAGCTCTTCAAGAGGTTCTTGGAGGAACTTGTGTAACGAAGCTGTATTATGACGAAGGTGTTTCAGAATTTTTACGGGGAACTGAGAGGTATCTAGTAAAGGTTCATGGATCCCTAGACGAAACTTCAAAGATTATTTTCACTCAAAGACAATATGCCGAAGCAAGAATTTCGGCAGCGCCGTTTTACAACGCTTTTGATAGCGCACTCATGACACATACCTTCTTGTTTATAGGCGCAGGCTATCGTGATCCGGATATAAACTTGGTACTAGAGAACCAGAATTTTACGTACAGCGAAGCCCATCCGCACTATTTTTTGGCGGCAAATGGGCTACATGAGGACTTAAAGAGCTCGCTTCGTGCCAATAGAAACCTTCAAGTGATCGACTATGACAAGATAGATGACAATCATTCAGGATTTCCAAAAGCGATTGATGAGCTCTTGGAGCTGGTCGAAGCAGAGCGACAAAAACTGTCAACTTCGCTTGAATGGTGACATTTTCGGCTTAGTTGGCGCTGGACAAACGCAAGGTCGGAAAGGCCGCTTCCCGGAAAAGAGTCGCAATGGTGCTGAAGGTCGGCTCTGGGCCGACCCCAGAACTTTGCAAAGGTCGCAATCTGCGCTTGTCAGTCATTTGATCACTGTGCAGCATTCAATGCTTTGCGCGGCATTGCCCCCTCATCAGCATAATACCTGTTTGGCAGGGCTTGCGATTGTAGCCATCTGTCATCGTTGCTCTCGCTGCGTACGTTTTGGTTGCAAGGCGCCCACCAAAATCGACCGCAAAAAAGGGCCCCTAAAAAGGGCCCTTTGATCGCTCAATCTCACAAACACAGCAGGATGGACCTGCCGATAAGATCAGGCTTTGTGCTTGACGATTTCACCGGTTTTCAAACGGCTGGAGTATGACGCCAGCTCTTCGCGCACGATGCCCATCAGGAAATACAGCGCAAAGATGTTTACCACAGCCATCGCAAAGATCGCCGCATCCGAGAAGTCGATGACCGGACCCAAGCTTGCCGCCGCACCAATCACGATGAAGATGCAGAAGATCACCTTGAAAGTCAGTTCAGACATTTTGCCTTCGCCAAACAGGAAGGTCCATGCCTTCAGCCCGTAGTAGGACCACGAAATCATGGTTGAGAAGGCAAACAGAACAACCGCGATGGCCAGAACAAATGGGAACCAGCTGATCGAGGCGCCAAAGGCAGCCGAGGTCAGCGCAACGCCGCCCACACCACCAACAGTCGCGATGGCCGAGCCTGCTTCGTTCAGAACATAGTTTCCGGTTTCCGGATCAATGATCAGCTGCTGCGAAATGGTGATGACCAGCGCGGTCATGGTGCAGATAACAACAGTATCGATCAGCGGCTCCAGCAGGGACACAAAGCCTTCGGTGATCGGTTCGTTGGTTTTCACCGCCGAGTGGGCAATCGCCGCCGAGCCAACGCCAGCTTCGTTAGAGAAGGCCGCGCGTTTGAAGCCCTGGATCAGAGCGCCAACAAAACCACCCGCTACACCAAGACCGGTGAATGCGCCGTCAAAGATCTGACCAAAGGCCCAACCGATTTTATCATAGTTAACCAACAGGATGATCAGCGCCGCGCCAACATACATGACGCCCATAATGGGAACCACTTTCTCTGTGACGTTGGCGATAGATTTGATACCGCCCACAATCACCATGAACACAACAATGGCAAAGACAACGCCTGTGATCCAACCGGGGTAGTCGCCAACGATGCCTGCGATTTGCGCGTGCGCTTGGTTGGCTTGGAACATGTTGCCGCCACCCAGCGCGCCAAGGATACAGAACACCGCAAACAGAACCGCCAGGATCTTACCGCCAGGCAGACCTTTTTCGGCAAAGCCTTTGGTGATGTAATACATCGGGCCACCAGACACGGTGCCATCGGCATATTCATTGCGGTATTTCACGCCAAGTGTACATTCGGTGAATTTCGACGCCATGCCCATCAGGCCCGCCAAGATCATCCAGAAGGTTGCGCCCGGACCACCAATGCCAACGGCCACGGCCACACCCGCAATGTTACCCAGACCAACGGTGCCCGACAGCGCGGTTGCCAAGGCCTGAAAGTGGCTGACTTCACCCTTATCTTTGGGATCAGAGTAGTCCCCTTTGACCAGCTGAATCGCGTGGGTAAAAAACCGCAGCTGGACAAAGCCAAAATACACTGTGAACACGGTCGCCGCGACCACCAGCCACATCACAATCCACGGGAATGCCGTGCCCGGGAATGGCGCAAAGATCAGATTTACGAACCAACCGGTTGACGAGGCAAAGGCCGCGTTCACTTTTGCATCAAGGCTCATCGCCTCTTGTGCGACCGCGCTTGAGGCTGCGACGGTGGACATGGCTGCTGCCATGCCGAGTTTTACAGAATTTTTCATCATATCCCTCTTTCCCGATCAGCCGACAACGGTGACAGGCACGCTGGCGTGCATGACAAGGTTGCTTGTGGCGCTGCCGAACAGGCGACGTGAGATGCCACCCTCCGAGGAGCGTGCAACAACGATCTGCTCCGCGCCTTCTTCCAATGCGATCGCATTCAGCGTGTCGGCGACGTCACCATGACGCACGATACCTTTCACGGTCAGGCCTTCGTTGGTCAGCTGTTCGATCGCGGGATCCAGAATGCGCTCCTGGGCGATCTTCAGCTCTTCCTCGCGGCGCTTGTGGCGCTGCGCGTTTTCTTCTGCTGTCTGAAAGGTAAAAGGCGACCATTCGATGACATAGACCACCACAATCGCGCAATCACCTATGAGCGTTGACAGTTTTTTACCGTAGGACAGCGCGCGACTTCCCGTCGCCTCGCCATCCAATCCGATGATGAGTTTTGCGTTCATTTCTTCCTCCTTAGTGTCGCACTGCACTTGATGCACAGCACTTTTGTTTATTGGGGCACCGCTCCCGCGCAGTGACACGGAAGGAACCCTGCTCGACAATATCAGTGGAATTCTCTAGTAAGTGGGAACAAATTCACCGCAAAACGTGGTAATAATTCCGTCTAAATAGAGATTTTTGGGATATTTCACTAAATGAGAAGAGATTTGGACCGAATCGACCGAAAAATCCTGTCCGAGCTCCAGCAGAACGGCCGCCTGTCGGTTGTTGATCTTTCAAGTAGAGTCAATCTCACGAACACACCCTGTGCAGAGCGTGTCAAACGGCTTGAAAAATCCGGGATGATTTCGAAGTACAAAGCGGTTGTAAACCCTGATCAACTGGGTCTGTCGCACCTCACAATCGTACATATCTCGATGGCCGCAAATGCGGACGTCAGCCTGAACGAATTCAACACCGCTGTCACCCAGATCGACGAGGTCGAGACCTGCATGATGATTGCAGGCTCGTTTGATTATATGCTGATCGTGCGCACCCGCGACATGGCGCATTTTCGTGATGTGATTGGCGAAAAGCTCAGCAAACTGCCGGGTATCCGCCAAACCAACTCTTTTGCGGTCATGGAAGTTGTGAAGAATGATCAGGACATTGCATTCAGTATCAACACCTGACGAACCGCAGGACTATCAGACCCACTTGGCCAAGGGCGGGAGGCTCATCAACACGGCGTTAGCGTCGTGTCCGGTTTCCAAGCCAAATTTGGTACCACGATCATACACCAGATTGTATTCGGCGTAGAGCCCCCGGTGCACCAACTGGGCATCTTTGTCGGCGTCATCAAACGCTTGAACCCGGCGTTTTTCCACCAACGGCGCATAAGCCGGTAGAAAAGCACGGCCAATGTCCTGGGTCAGCGCAAAGTCCGCATCCCAATCGCCCGAATTCCGGTCATCCATAAAAATGCCACCAACGCCGCGCGCACGGTTGCGGTGCGGAATGTAAAAATACTCGTCCGCCCATTCTTTGAGGCGCGGATAAAGGTCTGTCCCATGCGGATCCAAATGGGTTTTCTGGGTGTCGTGGAAATGTGCCGTGTCCTCGGCATATTCCAAGCAGGGATTCAGGTCAGATCCCCCGCCGAACCACCAAGCATGCGGCGTCCAAAACATACGGGTGTTCATATGCACCGCAGGCACCTGCGGATTGCGCATATGCGCCACCAGCGAAATGCCCGACGCCCAAAACCGTGGGTCGTCCTTCATGCCGGGAATGCCTTTGCGTGCCGCCATCGCGTTTTGTGCCCGCTCTCCCAGAGTGCCGTAAACCTCGGAGATATTGACGCCAACCTTTTCGAACACCCGCCCGCCGCGCATCACGCTCATCAAACCACCCCCAGCGTCGCCGCCATCCGGCGCGCTGCGTTTGGTTTCGGTCACCTCAAAGCTGCCCGGTTCCTGATCCGCAAACGGGCCGGAGGAGTGGCTGTGCTCCAACGCTTCGAAACAGGTGACAATTTCATCGCGCAAGGTGCGGAACCACGCCGCCGCGCGGGCTTTTTCGGTTTTCATGTCTTCTGTCATAATCTTCTGTCCTGATCAGTGGACCGGTGCCGCCACCGGATCCAACAAAGTGCGCCCGCCATCGAGCGTCATGACCTGACCGGTCATGAAACCCGCCGCATCTGATGCCAGGAACTGCGCGGCTTCGGTCAGCTCGGTTGGAGACGCGATCCGGCCCAAGGGCGTGTGTTCTTCGATATCCGCACGAAAGCTGCGGTTGTCTTTCAGCGTTTCGCGCATTGAGGCGCTCATAACTGATCCAAATGCGATGGAATTCACCCGGATCCGATGCGGTGCCAAGGACACCGACAGTGAGCGTGTTAGCTGATCCAATGCCGCCGAGGCCACCGAATAGGCCATCAGATCGGGGTGCGTGCGCCGCGCGGCAATAGACGACAGGTTGATGATCGACCCTGCCATTTCGTCGCCGTCCTGATCCGCGCTTTGTTTGATCATCCGGCGCGCCACTTGCTGTGACAGACGCAGGGTCGGCAACAGGTTTTGGTTCAGAAGGCGATCCAGCGAATCGTCCTCGGGGTCCAGAGGATTGCTGGGTTCAACCTGTCGCGCGCCGTTGACCAAAACGTCGATTTCATCAAAGGCATCAATGGTCGCTGACAAAAGGTTGGCAATCGTCAGCCGCTCACGCAGGTCTCCGGCAAAGAAGCGAATATTGCTCTCTTCGGCCTGCTCACCCAATTCGTTGATCAGGGCGGCTTCGTTCATGTCAGCAAACATGACATTGGCGCCCGCATCGGCAAATTGTTTGCCTATCGCCAGACCAATACCGCTGGCGGCTCCGGTCACAATTGCGGTCTTGCCAGAGATGGAAAAGGACATGTGTCAGCCTCGGTCGATGATCAGTTCAAACCGCAGAATAGACAGGAAGGCTGGTCAGGGAAACCAGCCTTGCCCGGCTTAACGTTTTTGCCGCAGCGGACGGTAGCCATGCAACACTTTGAAACGGTTGTCTCCGGCCACTTCTTCAACCTTGTGAAACCGTTCACCCATCGTGGTTTCATATGGCAGGTGCCGGTTGGCCACCAACCACAGATCGCCTGAGGGGCTTAACAGACTGGCGGCCTTGGCAATAAAGGCCTGCCCCAATTCAGGCTCCGCCGCGCGCCCGGAATGAAACGGCGGATTCATCACCACACTGTCCATCAGCTCCGGCGCGCCCCAACCGCGGGCATCCGCCCAATGAAAGGATGCGCGATCGTCCGCCACATTCTGGCGCGCACAGGTCAGTGCCGCGTGATCCGCTTCGACCAGATGCAGGGATTGGACGCTGTCATATTTCAGGATCTGCGCCGACAGATAACCCCAACCGGCCCCCAGGTCCGCGACTCGTTTGCCCAATTTTTTCGGCAGGTTTGCGGCCAAAAGTTGCGACGCTGGATCAATGCCATCTGCAGAAAAGACACCCGGCGCAGTGATAAACCCGTCCACCTGCTGTGTCGGCGCCGCGCGTAAGGCCGCTAGCTCTTGGCCACCCGAGACCCAAAACACCTTACCGTGAGCTTTGGAGAGGGGCGTCGAAGGCGCGCTGCTTTTGCGCAGCTCTTTCAGAATCGAATCGATACCATCCGTTTTTGCCCCATCGATCAACACCGGCCCCGTGGTCATCGCCACGGCCTGCGCCACCAGATCGCGCGCCAAAACCTTAGCACGGGTGACAAACACCACCGAGGCCACCGGGGCCTCACCTTGGTACTGGGCAATACAGGTATAGCCCTGGGCTTCGAAGGCCTCAAAATCGGGGCGGAAAGGCTGTACCACCACCACGCGATCACGCGGCAGCGCAGAAAGATCATCCGTGGACCGGGGGTGGAACACAGCAATGGGACCCTGATCCGGCACGGCAAAGCCGCCCGTCTCTAAGGCCAGTGACAGGCGCACGGACATCAGCACGGCCCTTTCTGTTGATTACTCTTCTTTTTCCATGGTGCATTGCAGGGGATGCTGGTGCCGTTGGGCATATTCCATCACCTGTGCCACCTTGGTTTCAGCGATCTCATGGCTGAACACACCAACCACGGCAACGCCTTTTTTGTGGACTGTCAGCATGATTTCAAACGATTGGGCGTGGTTCATACCAAAGAACCGCTCCAGAACGATCACGACAAACTCCATCGGAGTATAGTCATCGTTAAGCAACAGCACCTTATAACGAGGGGGGCGCTTGGTTTTGGGCCGTGTTTTCGTCAACAGGTCCAGATCGCTGTCATCGTCAGAACGATCCGACATCATTACTGGCTCAAACGTCATTACAAGTCGATCCGATCATGCATGGAATTTCATAAAGCGCTTATATAGCCTTTCCGGGCAGCAGGAAAAGAGACAGAGGACATAAGAATGGCAAACACCCTCACAACGATCGCATTTGATGCGGATGACACCCTTTGGCACAATGAACGTTTCTTTCGGGTTACCCAGCAGCGGTTTGCGGAATTGCTACAGGATCACACGTCGACCGACATGAGCGCTGAGCAACTGGACCGACTGCTCATGGACGCAGAAACTCGCAATCTTGGGCGGTATGGCTATGGTGTCAAAGGCTTTACGCTGTCGATGATCGAAACCGCAATTGAGGTCACAAATGAACAGGTGCCCGCTTCGGTGATCAAAGAGCTGATCGAAGCCGGACAAATGATGCTGTCCTACCCGATCGAACTCCTGCCTCATGCCCGCGAAGCCGTCGAAGCCGTTGCGGGCGACTACAGGGTGTTGCTGATCACCAAGGGTGATCTCCTTGATCAAGAACGGAAATTGGCGCAATCGGGATTGGGTGACCTGTTTGATGGCGTTGAAATCGTGTCGGACAAAACGCCTGACGTTTACAGGGAAATTTTCCAACGACATGGCACAGATGTCAGCCATGCTATGATGGTCGGCAATTCCATGCGGTCCGATGTTGTGCCGGTTGTCGAAGCCGGAGGCTGGGGCGTTTTTGTTCCCCATGGCCTGGTCTGGGAGCATGAACATGCCGAAGCCCCGGTAGACCAACCAAGGTTCCGTGAGATTTCCGACCTAAGCGGTCTGGCTGATCTGATCCAAACTGTGAGCTAATTTACAGCGCGTTGTGCAGTCCCGAGGGGCCGCACATTTCCCATGCAAATCTTGTGTGGGCACCTGTGGCCTGAACGCCGCACATCGGCAAAGAATGGCCAGGATCGACGCGAATTTTGACCCTGTTGCACTGGGCCAAAAGGTTAATGAACCATTAACCACGTCTTCATCTAGTAGAATCTCCGAGGGTGAACACCAGATATCGAAATTCACGTACGGAGAATTTTAATCTCACCCTAATCGCAACAGTTTATTCCAAAATGTCATTGTGTTAGCCTCCGGGCGAGCAGAAAAGTCAGCCGGACAACCGGCGACGAGAGGCACATATGGCAGTTATCGCGCAGGTTCCGTCCGTCCGGAATCCCCGTTTGAACAGGGTCTTTTCATCAATGTCGCGAGGTGCGGCACGGCACACACGTGTGATGTGCGGCCTGTTTGCTGTGATGGTGATGACCTGTCTTTCCACCCTGCCCGCTCAGGCCGCGCCATATGCGGCGATGGTGATGGATGGTCGCACCGGCGAGGTCCTGCATTCGCGCAATGCCGACACACGGTTGCACCCGGCCTCTTTGACCAAAATGATGACGCTGTACATCACCTTTGAGGCCATTCGGAATGGCGAGCTGACGCTGGACACCAAGGTCAAGGTTTCAAGCAACGCAGCCGCAGAGCAGCCGTCAAAGCTGGGGCTGCGCAGTGGTCAAAAAATTGCCGTCCGCTATTTGATTCGCGCTACTGCCGTCAAATCCGCCAATGATGCGGCCACCGCGCTTGGCGAAGCGATTTCAGGATCCGAAGCCGCATTTGCGCGGCGCATGACCCGCA
Source organism: uncultured Paracoccaceae bacterium (assembly GCA_947492585.1). Taxonomy (GTDB): domain Bacteria; phylum Pseudomonadota; class Alphaproteobacteria; order Rhodobacterales; family Rhodobacteraceae; genus Epibacterium. The sequence continues at coordinate 71,223 of CANLND010000003.1, read as the reverse complement.
CCGCAAAAGCGCTTGGCATGAGCAAAACAACCTTTAAAAATGCCCATGGTTTGACCGCCAAGGGCCACATGTCCACCGCACGGGATATGACCAATCTGGGACGTCATATGTTGTATGACTATCCCGAATATTATCATCTGTTTTCGCGCACAACGATTGATGCCAAAGTGCGCAAGGTCGCCAATACCAACCGCCGTTTGTTGGCCTCGTACAAAGGCGCGGATGGGATCAAAACCGGCTATACCAACGCTGCGGGTTCCAACCTTGTTGCCTCAGCCAAACGTGGCAACGAGCGTATCATCGCGACCGTCTTTGGCGGGAAATCATCAACCTCGCGCAACGCCAAGATCACCGAACTGCTGGATCTGGGTTTTCGCCGGGCGCCGTCGCATGCAAAACTGCGCCGACCATCACGCCCCGCGTATCAAGGCAACTCAGGCATCCGTAGCGCCCAAAACACCACCCCGGCAGCCACGCAAGGAGCCGGCAAGACGATCCGCGTGACCGGTGCCGTCACCAAAAGCCTGCGCCCAAAAACTCGCCCAGTGCGCGTTCAGCTCGCCGAGACCGATACAGAAGAGCTAAAAGACAGCATTCACGCCGCCTTGGCTGAGGCAACGCAGGTCCAAGTCACGCCTGCCGTCGCCACAGCGTCAGATCAAGCCGAGGCACAGATCATTGCCGCCGTGGCATCGGTCAGCACCTCTGTGCCGGTGTCACGTGTACAGCCGTATCGTGGTGGATTGCGTCCGCAGGCACGCCCTGCAAAATTCCAATCCGCTGCGACGCAAGACCCGGCGCCTGTTGTTGTCACCCGGTTGTCCACCTCAGGCGGTAGATATTGGGGCGTCAGCGTCGGGCGATACACCAATCGGTTCAAGGCTGAAAAAGTCCTGCTGAAAACCGCTTTGACCGAAATGTCGACACTCAGTGGCACGCTGCGCAAAGTCGTCAAATCACCACGCGGTTTTGACGCCACCTTCCAAGGCCTCAGCCAAGAACGCGCTGAACTGGCCTGTCGCCGACTTGCCGCGCGCAATCTGACCTGTAGAACGATCGGCCCCCGCTCTTAAACGTCCCGTGTCTGGCGCAGGTCGTGTCCAAGCAGGACACGACTGTGTTAATTGCCAAAAGTATGCGGCTGACCGCTTTGCCCAAACTCCAGCTGCAACGTGCTGATCAAGGCTTCGAATTCGTTCCCATACGATCGAAGCAGAACCTCTGACGAGATTAAGGTTTGGGGTGCTCGTCCCAATCTGGGCTTAATATGCGGCGTGCGTCGCCCTCTGGGTCTTCATATTGGCGGCTTTTTAGCGTGTATAAGAACCCAGCCAGCCCAACGCCTCCTAAGATCAGCGAGATCGGGATCAGGTAAGAAATCACGGTCATATCCAGCCTCCTTAGCGCAGTCGAAGAGCATTCAGCGACACCGTAATCGAAGACAGTGACATGGCCAAGGCCGCAATCAGTGGCGTCGCCAATCCAGCCACGGCCAACGGTACGGCGATGATATTGTACAGCGTGGCCATACGGAAGTTTTCACGGATACGCCGTGTGGCCTGTTCAGCGGTACGACACGCCGCGGCCAAGGGTTCAAGATCTTGTCCCAACAGCACAATATCCGACGCCACGCGGGCCGCATCAAGCGCAGAGGCGGGCGAGATCGACACATGTGCAGCTGCAAGCGCGGCCGTGTCATTCAGCCCGTCCCCCACCATCAAAACCTTACGACCGCCCGCTTGCAAGGATGCAATCCGGTCCATTTTGTCGGTGGGTAGCGCATTCGCATACCATCTTTCGATCCCCAAGCGGTCAGCCAAATTTTGAACGGGCGCAGTGCTGTCACCGGACATCAGGACAACCAATTTCCCCGCCTCCTGCAGCGCCGTCACGGCGGCCGTAGCGCCAGGTCTCAGGCTGTCCACAAATGTCAAAGCGCGTGGCGTCCCGTCGCCCAAGTCCAGATAACTGCTGGTGAGCACGCCAGTCGCCACGCGACCTCCGGTCCATGCCGCCCGGCCCAAACGCACGCGGTGGCCGCGCCACTGGCCTTCGGTGCCAAAACCTGGCACCTCTTTCACCCGGTTCACAACAGCAGGCGGAATGCCCGCGGCCTGCGTCGCGGCCACAATCGCCCTAGACAGCGGATGCTCCGATCCTTCGGCCAGCGCACGCGCGATGGCCAGATCCTCGGGGCTGTGATCGTTCAGATTGGTCAGTTCTGGCGTGCCCTGAGTCAACGTCCCTGTTTTATCAAATACGACCGTGTCGACTGCCGCCAACCGCTCCAATGCGGTGGCGTTTTTGATCAACAACCCGCGCTTGAACAACCGCCCAGAGGCCGCAGTGGTGACCGCAGGAACGGCGAGGCCCAGCGCGCAGGGACAGGTGATGATCAGAACCGCCGCTGCGATATTCAGCGCAGTGCGCAGATCAAAGGTATAAAGATACCACCCAACAAAGGCCAAAGCGGATAGGATATGCACACCCGGCGCATAGAGTTTCGCGGCGCTCTCCGCGAGCGACGTATACCGCGAGCGGCCCGACTCTGCGATGGCCACCAGATCTGTCATCCGATGCAACGAGGTGTCCGCGCCTACAGCGGTGGCACGGATGGTCAGGGGGCCGGTCAGGTTGACCTCACCCGCGGAAACGTTACAGCCCGGCGCGCCAAAGATCGGCAAAGTCTCCCCGGTTAGCAGGGAGCGGTCCAATTCGGACTGGCCCTCAATAATTTCGCCGTCCACCGGCATGCGACCACCGGGACGCACCAACAGCAGATCCCCCACCGCAAGAGTGCGGGCCTCAATCTCAACCGGCCTGCCCTGTTCCAGCCGCAACGCCCTTGGCACCTCCAGTGCCGCTAACTCCTCGGCGGCCGAACGTGCGGCAGCGCGGGTGCGCTGGTCCAGAAAACGCCCTGCCAGCAAGAAAAACACCAACGTCAGCGCAGCGTCGAAATAAGCGTGTTCGCCGCCGAGGCTGGTTTCCCACAGAGATGTCGCCAAGGCCAAGACAAGCGCCAGCACAATTGGAACGTCCATGTTCAAACGCCGTGCCCGCAGTGCGCTCCAAGCATTTTTGAAAAAAGGCTGCGCGGCAAAGCCGATCGCAGGAAGCGTGATCGCGGCTGAAATCCAGTGAAACATATCCCGCGTGGCATCTGAGGCGCCGGACCAGACCGACACCGACAGCAGCATAACATTCATCGAGGCAAAGCCCGCCACGGCCAGTCGCATGGCCAGATCCCGCCCCTGCCGATTGCTGGCTGTGGCGTGTAATGTGGCCAAATCCAGCTCATGGGCCTCAAATCCCAGATCTTGCAGAACCGGGATCAAATCCACAGCACGTAGCGCGGGATCTGCCTCGACAAACGCGCGTTTTAGGGTCAAATTCACCCGCGCCTCGCGGACACCCGGCACCTTGGCCAATCCGCGTTCGACTTTGGAGATGCAGGCCTGACAATGGATCGTTGGCAACGACAATGCCAACTGCGCCTCCATGGGCCTAGCTGAAATCGCCGTGTCGGGGGCCGCGACACAGCCTGGACAAACGGCCAGCCCAGGGCGCGCCTGCGCAGTCATTGTGCAGCCTCGACCACATGCAACACCACCCGCTGTGAGAATAGCGCACCATCGGCGTTTTCGGCCTCCATACGCAGGTTCCAGTTGCCCGCCGCCAGAGTGACAGGGGCCACATAAGTGCTGCCATCAAAAACGAAATCAGGGCTTTGATCTTCTTGAACATGGGTGGCCCGGCCTAAAGTGGCGCGCAACGCGGCTACTTGCACCGGTGCCCCATCCGCATCGGTGATTGCCAGATGCAGCTGCCCCCCTTGGGCTTTGGCCCTAACCTGCCAACCCAAGGCAAGCTGTTCCTCGCGTCGGTCGTTAAACTGCTGGCTGGCGACATAGGAGTTTTTGACCTCAAGTCCCGGAAAACTGGCAACCGCATTTACCGCCAATACGATGTTCACCCCGATGATCACCGTAAACGCCCCCACAAAGATCATAGCCACGTGACGGCCGGTCAGTTTACGTTCCGCATTGGCCATATCACTGCCCTTTCCCGTTAAAGTTTGTTCGCTTGTTCGCACGTTCCCCGCTGATCAGGTCTTCGACCCAGATCCGGATGTCGGTGCTATCCGCCACGGCGGCGGCTTGCCCTTTTGGGGCAACAATATAGACCCGCTGCAATTTGGCCGCATCCGCGGGCACCATGACCGTTGCATCGTCTTGGCTTTCCAATTCGATCAACAGCCCGTCCACACCGGTGAGGCTCAGCGCAAATTCGCGGGCTTCACCGTGTTTGTTGCGCAGACGCACATCGTAAGTGTTGCGGATGGAACCATCCGACAACACCACAAAGGTTGGGTTGCGCACAGGAGCCACCGTCAGGTCCACTTCGGGCCGGATGAACAACGCATAGACCATCGCCAAGCCAACGCCCGCCCACAATACGGAATAAAAAAGCGTGCGAGGCCGGAACACATGTTTCCAGACACTGCGCGGGGCGTCACCGGCCTGTTCACGGGTTTCATCGGACAGCGCCATGTAGTCAATCAACCCGCGCGGTTTGCCGATCTTGTCCATCACGTCATCGCAGGCATCGATGCAGAGCGCGCATGTGATGCATTCCATCTGCTGGCCGTCACGAATATCGATCCCCATTGGACAGACATTCACGCAGGCCATGCAATCGATGCAATCGCCCTTTGGCGTCTCGGTCTCGACCTTGCGATGCTTGCCGCGTGGTTCACCGCGCCAATGGCGATACCCCACCGTCAGCGTATCTTCGTCCATCATCGCGGCCTGAATACGAGGCCAGGGGCAGGCATAGATACAGATCTGCTCGCGGGCGAAACCGCCAAAGAAGAAAGTGGTCAGGGTTAAGATGGCCATGGTGGTATAGGCCACCGGATGTGCCGTTCCGCTGATCAGATTGGTCAACAACGTTGGCGCGTCGGCAAAGTAGAACACCCACGCCCCGCCAGTGGCCAAGCCAATCAGCAGCCACACCACCCATTTGGTCACGCGCAGGCGGGCTTTTCGCAAATCCATCGTGGACTGGCGGTGCAGTTTCAGCCGTGCGTTGCGATCGCCTTCAATCCAACGCTCGACCAGAATAAACAAATCGGTCCAGACCGTTTGTGGGCAGGCATACCCGCACCAAACGCGCCCCAGAGCCGAGGTGAACAAAAACAGACCCAGCCCCGCCATGATCAACAGGCCCGCCACAAAGTAGAATTCATGCGGCCAGATCTCGATCCACAGGAAGTAAAACCGGCGATTGGCCAGATCGACCAACACCGCCTGATCCGGCAGGTTCAGCCCACGATCCCAGCGCAGCCAGGGCATCAGGTAGTAGATGCCCAGCGTGACCGCCATGATCCCCCATTTCAGATTGCGGAATTTGCCAGACACGCGGCGTGGAAAAACCGGCTCACGCGAGGAAAAGAGGCTGGGTGGAGACGGGGATTGTGACACGAAGGACGCTCCGGAGCGATTGTGAGTGATATAGAGTTTTCCCAGAGGCGCGCCTGTGGGACATTGACGTGGATCAAAAAGAACATCTTCGGCAGATGTTTGCGCTGCGACCAACTGGCTCAAACGCCCTATATCGGGATGTTTGGCTGTGACTTTTGACCGCAGATCACCCGCAAAACGTCGCGATGGCATGTGTTTCAACGAGGAGAGCACCATTTCCAGCCCCCCCAACGCCCCCGATGATTCTGCCCTAACACGCTCCAATACCAGCGAACGGCATACTCTAAGCCCGGCCGAAATCGGTGCGGTTGCGCACCTGTACCGCGGCGAGGTCTATCGCAGCACCATCTGGCGAACGCGGCTGGATACCACCACCAACTGGGCCGTGGTTACTCTGGGCGTGGCATTGTCGATTTCCTTTGCCTCTCCCGAGGCCTCTCCGTTGCCGCTGGTTCTGGTCGGCGTGTTGGTGATCTTTTTCCTGATGCTAGAAGCGCGGCGCTATCGGTATTTCAACGTATGGCGCGCCCGTGCCCGCTGGTTAGAGACACATTTTTACGCGCCCATGCTCTATGATGGCGACCTGCACCTTGAGGAAAACTGGCAACAGGTTTTGGCCGAAGACTATCTGCACCCGCGCTATCACGTCAGCTATTTCACCGCGATTGGCCGCCGTATTCGGCGCAACTACCTTTGGATCCTGCTGATCCAATCTGCAGCCTATGCAGGCAAGGTTGTGGTGCACCCGACAGCCATCACATCCTGGACAGAGGTATTTGACCGCTCGGACATTGGCCCCCTGCCCGGTGAAGTTGTCGTGTTCATGGGGGCCATCTATGTCTTCAGCTGGATCGGCCTTGCGATATGGAGTGCCCTGAACGACGCCGGCCGGGCTTTGGACCACGGGTCGGACACATCGATGGGGTGAAAAAAGTAAAAGGTACTGGCCCATTGGGAAACGCGCGAACATATCAAAGAACCAGTACCTGCTCCCGCATGAAGGCAAGCCCCTGCGAGAGGACCTTATGGTCTGCTGGACAAAGGGACCATCAGCATCAAGGCTGCCCCTATCAAACCAGATCCGGCATATAGGGCTTTGATTTAGATCAAGGTTCCCAGCCCCGCATCAAAAAAGGGGCCGAAAAATCGGCCCCTGTTCATATTGTGCAGCATGACTGCGTTACTCACCGCCGCCAAGCTGGTGAACATATGCAGTTACCGCGCGGATCTCAGCTTCGCTCAGGCGGTCACTCCAGGCGGGCATGACGCCATAGCGCGCATTGGTGATCGTGTGCACCAAAGTCGGGTAATCCCCCCCATATAACCAGATCGCGTCTGCCAAGTTCGGCGCTCCGAGGGACACATCGCCCGCGCCATCATCGCCATGACAGGATGCGCAGTTTTCGGTGTAGACCACTGCGCCTTCCCCCACGACTTCGGCGTTGGTGGGTGTACCCGACAAGGACATGACATAGTTGGCCACAGCATCGATCTGCGTTTTGTCCAACAGCTCATCCCGGCCAAAGGCAGGCATCGACGAAAAACGGGCATCGTCATTGTCTTCGTTGCGGATGCCGTAGCTGACGGTGGCATGAATATCTTCAACCGAACCGCCCCACAGCCAATCATCATCCAGAAGATTTGGATACCCTTTGGCTCCAGCCGCCCCGGATCCGTGACACTGCGCACAGAACGTTTTGAACACCGCCGCGCCCGCAGACACCGCATAAGGCCCCAGATCAGGATCTGCTGCGATGGCTCCCAGATCAGCGGCTTCAAGACGCGCATTGATCGGGCCATTGGCCTCGTCCACCGCGGCAATATCAGCGGCAACATCCATGCGAGACGACCACCCCGTCAGGCCAGCGGTTGCAGAACTGACCAGTGGCCACGCCGGGTAAAAGATCGCATAGACAAACGCCCAGATGATGCAGAGATAAAAACAGTAGAGCCACCAGCGCGGCATCGGGTTGTCGTATTCTTCGATACCGTCCCAAACGTGGCCCGTGGTGGGGACATCCTTTGAGGTGTCAGGTTTATTCTGGCTCATGTCCGATCCTCCTCATGTTCCGGGGCAGGTCGATCTGCGTGTCTGAAAGGAATATCCGCGGTGTCTGCATAGGTATTGCTGCTGCCCGGACGAAACGCCCAGACCACAACACCCACAAAAAAAGCAAACAGCATCAACAGCATCCAACTGTCGGCGAACTGTCGGAGTAAGGTATAACTTTCCATCTCAGCTCTCCTCAGCGGCTGGCGTCTGGGGTGAAGGTTGAAAAATCAACCAGCGTGCCCAGCATTTGCAGATAAGCCACAAGCGCGTCCATTTCCGACACACCGGGCTGGCCGTCAAAGTTGCGCACATTGATGTCTTCGCCGTAGCGTTCCAACAGGCCGTCATAGTCGCTGTCAGGATCCGCTTGCGCGCGAAAATCGCGCTGTGCGTCGTCGATCATCGCTTGGGTATAGGGGACGCCGACCATAGCATTGGTTGCCAGAAGATCGCCGATGTAGCGGCCATCAATCCGTTTGTCCTCAAGGAAACCATATTTGGGCATCACCGATTCCGGCACCACGGATTGCGGATCCCGCAAGTGATCTACGTGCCATTCATCCGAGTATCGCCCCCCCACACGCGCCAGATCCGGCCCGGTGCGTTTGGATCCCCATTGGTGCGGATGGTCATACATAGACTCCGCCGCCAACGAGTAATGGCCATAGCGTTCTACTTCGTCCCGCAGGGGACGGATCATCTGACTGTGGCAGGTATAACAGCCTTCACGAATGTAAACCTCACGCCCAGCCATTTCCAGCGGGGTATAGGGGCGCATCCCTTCGACCTTTTCGATGGTGTTTTCGAGGTAGAACAGGGGGGTGATTTGCACCAGCCCCCCGATTGTGACCACGAGGAAGGAAAAGATCAGCAACAAGGTTGCGTTTTTTTCCAGGATCTTATGTTTGTCGATAATGGACATCACCAGCCCTCCTATTCAGCCGGAACTGCAACCGAAAGCTGGGCATCTTTGGCCGGAGCTTTGCGGACAGTCATCCAAAGGTTGAAGACCATGATCAGGGCACCAAGAAGGAACATGACGCCCCCTAGCCCTCGTACCACATACATCGGGAATTTCGCGGCTACGGTGTCCGCAAACGAGTTCACCAAGAAGCCATTGGCGTCTACTTCGCGCCACATCAGGCCTTCCATGATGCCAGTGACCCACATTGAGGCGGCGTATAGAACGATACCAATGGTCGCGAGCCAGAAATGCCAGCTGACCAATGACAGTGAATACAGGCGTTCGCGCTTCCACAGGACAGGCACCAGATAGTACATCGCGCCAAAGGTGATCATGCCGTTCCACCCAAGCGCACCAGAGTGCACGTGGCCAATAGTCCAGTCGGTGTAATGGCTCAGCGCGTTGACCGCGCGGATCGACATCATCGGACCTTCAAAGGTCGACATGGCATAAAAGCCCAAGGCCAGAACCATCATCCGCAGCACCGGATCGGTGCGCAGTTTGTCCCATGCCCCTTGCAGGGTCATCAGACCGTTGATCATCCCGCCCCAGCTGGGCATCCACAAAACAATCGAGAACACCATACCAAGGGTCGAGGCCCAGTCAGGCAATGCGGTGTAATGCAAGTGGTGCGGCCCCGCCCAGATGTACAAAAAGATCAGTGCCCAAAAGTGGATGATCGACAGTTTGTAACTGTAAACCGGACGCCCCGCCTGCTTTGGCACGAAATAGTACATCATGCCCAAGAAGCCCGCCGTCAGGAAGAAACCGACAGCATTGTGGCCGTACCACCATTGCACCATCGCATCCTGAACACCGGACCAAACGATGACCGATTTGGAGCCCCAGATCGAGACAGGAATGGTCAGATTGTTGACCAGATGCAGCATCGCTACGGTGACGATAAAGCCCAGATAGAACCAGTTGGCCACATAGATATGCGGCTCACGGCGTTTGACGATCGTCCCGAGATAGGTCGCCAGATAGGCCACCCAGACAACAGTCAGCCACAGATCAACGTACCACTCCGGTTCCGCGTATTCCTTGGACTGCGTGCCGCCCAGCAAATAGCCAGTCGCCGCCAGCACAATGAACAGCTGATAGCCCCAGAACACAAACCAGCCCAGATTGCCGCCCCATAGACGCGCAGCACTGGTGCGTTGCACCACATAAAAGGAGGTTGCGATCAATGCGTTGCCCCCAAAGGCAAAGATCACCGCAGAGGTGTGCAAGGGGCGCAGGCGACCAAAGTTGGCCAGACCTTCAGCCCAATCAAAGTTCAACGCCGGAAAGGCCAGTTGAAAGGCAATGAAAGTCCCCACCAGAAACCCAACAATGCCCCAGAACATGGTGGCGATCACACCTGCCCGGACAACACTGTCAAAGTATTCATGTTTGGGTTCGGCTTTCTGCGGCTCATCTGTTTGGCGCAGCGTGTAAAGAAAAAGACCACCAGCCACCGCCATCACAATGAAGGCGTGCACCTGATAGGCTAGATCGCGCGCAAAATTGGTCCCGAGCATCGCAAAAAACGTGACAAGACCAAGCGCTATCAGCTTGATATAATTAGACATACTTCGTCCCTTTACCTTGCCCTGGCGATTCTTGTGACCGCATTGGACGGATTCAGACTGGAGGTTTGATGCACCGGTCAGCGGTAAAAAGCCTTGATCTGTATCAAAACAAAATGCGGCAATTCGCGCCTAAGCTCTGATCAGGAACCGCGCGACAACCCAGAAATGAGGTGCAAGATGTCCTATAAATCTCTGCTGACTGTCATCTCCGACCCCGAAACAGCACAGACGCCGCTGCAACAGATCGCGGCCCTTGCCCGTCTGTTTGACGCCCATGCTGATACATTGTGCCTGGGCGTGGATCGGACCCAGATGGGACTGGATTACGGGGCGACAAACTCCGTATTATGGCAACAATCCCTTGAACAGGCTCGAAAAGACTCAAAATCACTCAAAGAATTGGCGACCGCAATGCTGTCGCGCGAGGGTTGCAATTTTGGTGTCGTAGACGAGGTCTCGCCGATCGGTGACATCGCCCGAAACGTGGCCCGACATGGTCGCTTCTGTGATTTGATGGTGCTGGCAAAACCTTATGGTCCTGGCAGCACCCGTGAAGATGACGATTTGATCGAAGCCGCCCTGTTTCAAAGTGCCGCACCTGTCCTGGTTGTGCCGCAAAACACCACATTGGACGCAGCACCGCGCCAAGTTGTGATCGGTTGGAACGAAAGCGCTGAGGCGCTCTCGGCCGTGCGCAAGTCCCTACCCTTTTTGCAAACGGCCGAGATGGTGCATGTCGTCATCATCGACCCGCCACGCCACGGCACCGATCGCTCGGATCCTGGCGGTCGCTTGTGCCAGATGCTGGCGCGCCACGGTGTCACCTGCGAAGTTGATGTGCTGACAAAATCCCTCCCCCGCACGGCTGACGTGCTGTTGCGCCATGCAGAAGACAAGGATGCAGATATGTTGGTGATGGGGGCCTATGGTCATTCGCGATTCCGCGAAGCCCTATTGGGCGGTGCCACCCGCCATATGTTGCAACAGGCCAACCGTCCCGTTCTGATGGCCCATTAAGCCATTGATGGCAGTCGGCGGTGGGCGTCGTCAGACCAGATACCCGCCGTCGCTGTCATCCCCGGCCTCGTCCAGCAACCGCGCCATATCAGGCACCAGCACGTGGCGCTTGCCCTCCAAAACAATGACGCCTGCCTTTTTCAGGGCCGAAATCTGGCGACTGACAGTTTCCAGCGTGAGACCCAGATAGTCGGACATCGCTTCACGCGTCAGCGGCAAATCAAACTCCGCTTCGGATTCGCTACCATTCTCTCCAAAACTGGCATCGCGCCGCGCCAGAATGGTCAGCAAGCTGGCAATCTTTTCTCGCGCAGTTTTACGCCCCAGAACCAGCATCCATTCCCGCGCCGCGTCCAACTCATCCAAGGTCATTTCCAGCAATCGGTGCGAAATATGCGGCGTACGGTCCAGCAAATCTTCAAACGGGCGTTTGCGAAAGCAGCACATCATCACATTTGTGGTGGCCACCACATTATAGGCAGCACCGGACCGACCGGGACGACCGACAAAATCGCTGGGCAGCAGCAGCCCCACCATCTGGGTACGGCCATCTTCCATTGTCTGGGTTAACGTCGCAACGCCGGACACAACCGAACCGACAAAATCCATTTGATCACCTGACCAGACAATAGGCTGCCCCGCCTCATAGCTGCGGTAATATTTAATCTCGTCCAGTAGCTCCAGCTCGTCCGTATCACAGCGTGCGCAGACCGCCCGATGACGAATAGGACAATCAGCACATTTTACGTGAGTCAGCGAAGGAGCGGTCATGAACTATTCCGATTGATCTGTGTCAAAGAGCCGTTGGCACCATTTCCCTACATCTACCGGCATGGACAGATTTTCACAATTGGCCCGCATGGGATTGTTTGACGCCAAAGTGCCGCGGTACACCAGTTATCCAACTGCACCGCACTTTCAGTCAGATGTGACCGCAACGCAATTTACGCGCTGGATCTCAGAACTGGCTCCAGGCAGCCAGATCTCGTTGTATCTGCATGTTCCGTTCTGTCGACGGCTGTGTTGGTTTTGCGCATGTCGCACCCAAGGCACCCAGTCACTGGATCCAGTGCGTGCCTATGTTGAGGTTTTAAAAGCTGAACTGCGTCTTTTGGCAACGATCTTACCCGCTGACATCAGCCTAAGCCGTCTGCATTGGGGCGGCGGAACCCCCACGCTGTTGCAACCAGACATGATGCGTGACCTCTCTGCTGCCATTCACGACGTACTGCCACTTGCCCGCGGTGCAGAATTTTCGGTTGAAATCGACCCCAATGAAATTGACGCTCCGCGTGTCGAAGCCTTGGCAGCGGCTGGCATGACCCGTGCTTCGATTGGGGTGCAGGATTTCGACCCCAAGATCCAGAACACCATTGGCCGCCATCAAAGCTTTGAGGTGACGCGCTCCGCAATCGAAATGATTCGCGCCCAGGGAATCGGCAGTCTGAATGCCGATATTCTGTATGGGCTACCCCATCAGACCAAGACGCGGATGACGGAAAGCGTGCAGAAACTTTTGTCGCTGACCCCAGATCGGGTTGCGCTATATGGGTATGCACATGTGCCTTGGATGGCCCGACGCCAGACCATGATTCCCGCAGATGCGCTGCCCGCGCCCGAAACACGGCTGGAGCTGTTTGAAACCGCGCGCCGATTGTTTGTCTGGGACGGCTATGATGAAATCGGCATCGACCATTATGCCCACTCCACCGACGGACTGGCCATGGCGCAGAAAATTGGCAAATTGCGCCGAAATTTTCAGGGCTACACCGATGATACGAGCGAAGTGTTGATTGGTCTTGGAGCCTCATCCATTTCTAGATTTCCACAGGGGTATGCGCAAAACATTTCCGCAACTTCGGCTTATGCCACGGCGGTCAAAGCAGGAACCTTTGCCACGGTGCGGGGGCATGTGTTTGCGACTGAAGACCGCTGGCGTGGACGGTTGATCGAAATGCTGATGTGCGACTTTGCCGTCAACATTGACATGCTTGAGGCGCAGTTCCCGGGCTGTCGTGATGCAATGCGCGCGGACATGAACCAAGCGGCGACACTTTTCGAGGGGATGGTCGATATGTCCGACAGCCAATTCCGCATTACCCGTGAAGGACGCCCCCTGGCCCGTGTAATCGCCCGCGCCTTTGATACCTACGACCTGAGCAAAGCTGGGCACAGCACTGCGATCTAAATCACGCGCGTCCCTATAGACAACGTAACACTCCCGCCCATCGCAGGCACATGTATAACATGCACCGCTCTCGTTGGGCCAGGCTCGGCGCTGCGCGCCGAGCCTGGCCCAAGGCCGCAAAGGGGGGGTGATTTATCACCGCACCTGCGGGCGCGGGAGCGCTATGTGGCGGTGACTGCTGCTAACAGCTGAAGCGTGTACTCTTCGCGTGGCGCTGCAAATAACGCATCGGCAGTGCCACTCTCGACCACGTCGCCCTGTTTCATCACCAGAATTTGGTGCGACATTGCGCGGACAACATTCAGATCGTGGCTGATGAACAAATACGCCAGCCCATATCGTTTTTGCAGATCACGCAGCAGGTCCACAATTTGCACTTGTACCGTCATGTCCAGGGCAGAGGTTGGTTCGTCCAGAACCACCAGTTTCGGACGCAACACCATGGCGCGTGCGATGGCAATCCGTTGACGCTGGCCCCCGGAAAATTCATGCGGATAACGATCCATCGCAGCCGGATCCAACCCTACCTCTTCCATCACCTCCGTCACCAACGCGCGCGCATCGCGATCCTGATCAACGTTATGAATTGTCAGCCCCTCGGCGATGATCTGGGCACAGGTCATACGTGGGCTCAGCGCTCCAAAGGGGTCCTGAAACACGATTTGCATGTCCTTGCGCAAGGACCGCAGATCCTTGGCAGACCATTGCCGCAAATCTTGTCCCTGAAATCGGATCGCCCCCTCTGACGCAATCAGCCGCATAATCGCCAGCGCCATCGTGGTCTTGCCCGATCCCGATTCGCCGACAATGCCCAAAGTCTCCCCCGCCCGCAAAGACAGCGAACATGGGTTCACCGCCTTTACATGGCCAACAGTGCGGCGCAGCAAGCCTTTTTGGATCGGAAACCAAACCTTTAAGTCTTCGGTCGAAATAATTTCAGACGCCTCAGGCGCCACCGGATTTGGTCGCCCCGAGGGTTCAGCCGCCAGCAATTTTTGCGTGTAGGGATGCTGCGGATTGGCAAAAATCTCATCCGTCAGCCCCGTTTCCACGATCTCGCCGCCCTGCATCACGCAGACCCGGTCCGCAATACGGCGCACGATATTGAGATCATGGGTGATAAGCAAAACCCCCATGCCTTCGCTGTCTTTCAGATCCCCCAGCAGGTCCAGAATTTGCGCCTGAATTGTGACATCAAGCGCCGTCGTCGGTTCATCTGCAATCAGGATGTCGGGTTTGTTGGCCAGTGCCATCGCAATCATTACGCGTTGGCGTTGCCCACCAGACAGCTGGTGTGGATAGGCGTTCAGACGGCTTTCCGCATCACGAATGCCCACTTTGTCCAGCAATTCCAAGATCCGTTTGCGCGCGGCGCCACCTGCCAAACCTTGATGTAGAGCCAGTGACTCTGCCAGCTGTTTCTCCAACGTATGCAAGGGGTTGAGCGAGGTCATCGGTTCCTGAAAGATAAACGAAATGTCGTTACCGCGCACCTCGCGCAGATGGCGTTCCGTTGCGCCGACCATCTGTTTACCATCATAAGTCACCGAACCGCTGACAGCCGCGTTGTCACCCAGCAACGACACCGTTGACAGCGCCGATACCGATTTCCCCGAGCCGCTTTCCCCGACCAGCGCAACCGTTTCGCCGCGATCTACCGCAAAGGACACGCCCTTGACCGCTTCGACCAGTTGACCGTTCTGACGAAAGGCCACCCGCAAGTCTTTCACATCTAACAATGCGCTCATGAGAAGGTCTTTCGTGGGTCAAACGCATCGCGCACGCCTTCAAAAATGAAGACCAGAAGCGATAGCATGATGGCAAAGGTGAAAAAGGCGGTGAAAGCCAGCCAAGGCGCTTGCAGGTTCTGTTTCGCCTGAAGGGTCAGCTCGCCCAGCGACGGCAGGGACGACGGGAGCCCAAAACCCAGAAAATCAAGGCTCGCCAGCGTGCCGATGGTGCCAGTGACAATAAAGGGCAACATGGTGACCGTGGCCACCATCGCGTTGGGCAGCATATGGCGGAACATGATAGTCATATTACCAACCCCCAATGCCTTGGCCGCACGGACATATTCCAGATTTCGTGCGCGCAGAAACTCCGCCCGCACCACACCCACAAGAGCCGTCCAGCCAAACAGAATGGTCAGCACAACCAACAACCAGAAACTGCGCCCGAGAATGGCAAACAGGATGATGATCACATAAAGCGACGGCGTCGAAGACCAGATTTCAATGATCCGCTGAAAGATCAGATCGAGCCAACCGCCAAAATAACCCTGCACAGCCCCGGCCAGAATGCCGATCACCGTCGCGGCCAGCGTCACAATCATGGTGAAAACAATCGACAGACGGAACCCATGAATGATCCGCGCCAGCACATCACGTTTGCGATCGTCTGTGCCCAGCCAGTTCTGGCTGTTGGGCGGCAGCGGTGCCGCGCCGGGGCGGTCCACAGCCGTATCAAACGAATAGGGGATAAGCGGCCACAGGGTCCAACCTTGGTCAAACCCGTCAGCCGCAAAGGTGCCTGCATCGATCGCCTCGATAATGCCTTCCGGATCATCAAAACAGTCTTCGACTCCGCCGGATTGTATCAGGCACTGCACCTCGGGATCGTCATATTGCGCTTCTGTCTCAAAATCACCGCCAAAGGTGGTCTCGGGATGGCTGGTCAGCACGGGAACGTAAAATTCGCCGCGGTAGTTCACCAGAAACGGTTTGTCGTTGGCCAAAACATCCGCAAGCAGCGAGATGCCAAACAAGACCGAAAAGATCCACAGCGACCAATAGGCCCGACGGTTATTGCAAAAATTGCGCCAGCGGCGCTGGTTGAGCGGTGACATGGGTCTATCCCTCCCGCTTTTCGAAATCGATGCGCGGATCCACCAGCACATACATCAGGTCAGAAATGATGCCGACCACCAGCCCCATCAGGCCAAAAATGAACAAGGTGCCAAACACCACCGGATAATCGCGCGCAACTGCGGCCTCAAACCCCAAACGGCCCAACCCGTCCAGCGAGAAAATCGTTTCAATGATCAGGCTGCCGCCAAAGAATACGCTGATGAACACCGCCGGAAAGCCCGCGATCACAATCAGCATCGCATTGCGGAACACATGGCCATAGAGCACGCGATTTTCACTCAATCCCTTGGCACGGGCGGTCATCACATAGTGTTTCTTGATTTCATCCAGAAACGAGTTTTTGGTCAGCAGCGTCAGCGTGGCAAAGCTGGCCACGGTTGACGCCAGAACCGGCAGAGTGATGTGCCAGGCATAATCCGCAATTTTGCCAAAGAGACTGAGCTGTTCAAAGTTGTCCGAGGTCAGACCACGCAAAGGGAACACCTGCCAGTAAGATCCGCCCGCAAACAGCACCAGAAGCAGGATTGCAAACAAAAATCCAGGGATCGAATAGGCGGCAATGATCGCGCCCGAGGTCCAGGTATCAAACCGTGAGCCATCGCGCAGGGCCTTGCGAATACCCAAGGGGATAGAGATCAAATAGGCAATCAACGTCGACCACAGGCCAAGAGTGATTGAGACCGGCATTTTTTCAAGCACCAGATCCACCACACCGATTTTGCGGAAGTAACTCTCGCCAAAATCAAGCTGGATGTAATTGCCCAGCATCAGCAAAAACCGTTCGAGCGGCGGCTTGTCAAAGCCAAACTCTTTTTCCAACTCTTCAATAAATTCAGGCGGCAAACCGCGTGAGCCGGCGTATTTTTCGTCCCCTCCGCCAATGCCGCCCAGATCAACATCCAGATCTGGCGCGGGGGCGTCTCCCCCTGCGAAACCAGCGAACACATCTCCCTGTCCCTGATTCTGGGCAATAATCTGTTCAATCGGGCCGCCGGGGACAAATTGCACGAGGGTGAAATTGACGATCATGATCCCCAGCAAGGTGGGGATCACCAACAACAAACGTCTTAGAATATAGGCGGCCATATTAACGCAGCACGCCTTTGGCTTTCAGGTCTGCCTCTTTTTCGGCATTGATCCACCACAGATCAAATCGGCCCAACGCATAAGGGGGCAGGTTTTCGGGATGTTCGTACATGTCAAAGTAGGACACCCAGTAATCAGCCACGTAACCATCTGGAACAATAAAGAATTCATATCGCAGCGCCCGATCCAACGCCACCAGCGCGGCGTCAAGGTCAACCTGATTTGTCGTGTCAAACGAGGCTTCGATAATTGTATCAACCAAGGGGCTGGCCAGACCAGCCGGGTTAAACAGGCTAAAAGACGCCTCTTTTGACCCATACATCTGCGTTAGGCCACCACCGGTAGTCAGCGCGCCACTATAAGAGATCGAGTGGATCATATCATAGTCGCGGTCCCGTCGACGGGAAGTGAATTGCGCTGGATCAACCTTCTCGGCTGTGGCTTCGACGCCCAGTGCCTGAAGGTTTTGCGCAAAGGTTTCAATCAGCGTCGCGACCGAATTCGATTGGTTCGACGGATAGGGTATGTTCACCTTCAGCGTCTCACCAGCTGCATTGCGGCGCAGTTTGTCATCACCCACGGCCCAGCCTGCGGCATCCAGCAATTTGGCTGCTTTGCGCAGATTGCGGCGATCACGCAGGCGATCCGGTTTTGACACATGGCTTTTGCGGGCCGGCGTGGTCATGAAATCAGCGGGCAGCACATCTCCCAGCGAGTTGAGAAAGGCAAGTTCTGCGCCTGTGGGCAGGTCTTTGGCCTCAACATGGGTGCCTTCGACAAATGAGCTGCGAGGATTACGCAGGCCAAACATCAGCGATTCATTGGCCCATTCAAAGTTCAGCGCCAGCGCCAGTGCTTCGCGCACGGTTTTGTCTGCGAACTGCGGCTTGCCAAGGTTAAACACCAACCCCGAAGGCGTCGGTGGATTGCCATTGGGCAGCGCGCGCTTCACCACATTTCCTTCGTTCAAATTGGGGAAATCATACCCCGAGGCCCAGACCTTGGGGTCGCTTTCGACGCGGAAAGTGTATTCGCCAGCTTTGAAGCCTTCAAAAGCCGCAGTTTGATCCGCGAAATATTCAACCCGGATCTTATCATAGTTGTGCCGACCGCGATTGACCGGCAGATCCCTGGCCCAGTAATCCTTGTTACGCGCGTAGACAATGTTGCGATTGATATCATAGCTTTCGAGCATATAGGGGCCAGAGCCCATTGCCACCTCAAGCCGGGGTTCATCCAGACGGCGGCTTTCATCTGCCTCGAACCAAGCCTTTGAAAAGACCGCCGTATTCCCAACCGTCTCAATCAAACTTCGGCGCGAAACGTCAGGATTGAAAGTGAATTTCACCGTCAGATCATCCAGCGCCTCGGCCCCTGTTACCATATGGCTGACCGCCTGCGCATACGAAGGCAAGCCTTGTGTGATGAACAACTTGTGGCTGTAGACCACATCATGGGCCGTAACCTGAGTGCCGTCCCAGAACTTTGCTTCGGGCCGCATGTGGAAGATCACATAATTGCGGCCTTCATCATATTCGAGACTTTCGGCCAGCAGCCCGTAGTATTGGCCGATGGTGTCATGTGTCGTATCAATCAGACTGTCATATTGGATCGATGTCAAAACACCTGAACGGCCTTTGCGCGAATACGGGTTCAGCGAATCAAACGTGCCCGTGGTGTTCAACGACATTTCGCCACCCTTGGGGGCATCCGGATTCACATAATCGAAATGCGTGAAATCAGCTGGATAGTCGAGATTGCCAAAATAGGAATAACCGTGGGATTTGGTGATCCCGTCTGCAAATGCTCCTCCCGCGACGCACAGCATGACACCAAGACTTCCAACCATGGACCTGAACAGGCCTGTCTTGAACGGGCTGCGGGATGACTGCATCGGCTTTTCCTCCGTTTTTTTTGGCGCTTTGGCTTTGATAGTTGTGCCTTGGGCACAAAGTTCCAATAGCTTGCAACGAGAACTCTACTGATTGTGATCCCCCCGTGAAAGACCGTTCCGAGCGTCAAACAGCAAAAAGCCGCCACTCACAGGGAGGGCGGCTTTAATAATTGTCATTTCTCCAGCAGGGCTTAGTTGTCCAGGCTGTCGAGATACGCAATCAGGTTGGCGCGGTCTGTGTCTTTTTTCAAACCAGCAAAGCTCATCGAGGTGCCAGGTGCGTATTTGGAGGGCTTGACCAGGAAAGCGTTCAGCTCTTCTGCTGTCCATTCGCCCGCGGGCAGCGCGCCCGAGAAGCCAAAGCCGTCTGCTGCACCAATGCCACGACCGACAACGCCATAAAGCGACGGGCCGGTGGAATGTACACCATCTTCAAGCTTGTGACATGCGGAGCATTTTTTGAAGACCTTGGCCCCTTTGCCAAGATCAGCCGCTGCAATCAGCTCTTCCAGGCTGACTTCGGGGGCTGCTTCTGCTCCGCCTGCCTCTTCCACTTCGATCACATAAGAAGCCTGACCGTGGCTATCCATGTGATAGATCTCCGTCGCAGCCCATTTGCTGAGCAGGAGAACAAGGAACGCGCCGCAAACACCTGCGGTCGCTTTGGTAAGGGTCATCGTGTCAAACATGATCGCGAGTCCATCTAAACTGTCTGCTGGGGTGTCTAAGGCTTCCCCTTGCAAGTGGCAAGGTATAGACAGCGTGACGTATTGTCCGAATATCGAAGTTTTGCATGGAAGACACGCATATGGCCGGAAAAATCGCAATTCAGGGCGAATTAGGCTCCTATAGTCATGAAGCCTGCTGCATGGCCCGTCCAGAAATGGAGGTTCTGCCCTGCCGCACGTTTGAGGACGCAATCAACGCCGTGAACAATGGCGCGGCGGATCAGGCCATGTTACCAGTCGAAAATTCGACCTATGGTCGGGTGGCTGACATCCATCGACTGCTGCCCCATTCGGGTCTGCACATTGTCGACGAGGCCTTCGTGCGGGTTCATATCAACGTTTTGGGCCTGCCCGGCGCGCGTCTGGAGGACATCACCGAGGCCTATTCACATTTGGTGCTGCTGCCACAATGCGCAAGTTTTCTAAGCACCCACGGCATCACCGGCCGCGTCAGCCCCGACAATGCGCGCGCAGCACGAGATGTCGCAGAACAGGGCAATCCAAACGTCGCCGCCCTGGCCAGTGAATTGGCAGGCGAGATTTATGGGTTGGAAGTTCTAGCGCGCCATATCGAAGATCAGGGCAATAACACCACGCGGTTCCTGACCATGTCCCCCGAACCGGACCACAGCCGTCGGGGAGCCAACAACATGATCACGACCTTTGTGTTCCAAGTGCGCAACATCCCTGCCGCGCTATACAAGGCAATGGGCGGTTTCGCGACCAATGGTGTGAACATGACCAAATTGGAAAGCTATATGGTCGATGGATCCTTCGCCGCGACGCGTTTTTACGCCGACATCGAAGGCCACCCGAGTGATCACAATGTGCAGCTGGCCATGGACGAGCTGTCTTATTTCACCACCGACGTTGAAATACTCGGCGTCTATCCAGCCGCAAAAGCGCGATAGACATTGCCAATAATAACCACCTTTCGACAGCGAAAGGTGGTTTATGGCATCAGCGTACTACGCTGGATTGACCAGTTTGCTTTCGATCAGCGTTACATAGTCACTGATACGTTCCCCGAATTTCTGATTGATTCGGCCTCGTCCAAGTTTCAGCGACTGCAACAACAACCGGCCTGGCAGTGTCTTTGCACTCAATGTAGAGCGCACCGACATACGGGTCCGCTTTGCTGACAACGCCAGTAACTCAATTTCGAAGCGACCGGAGATTCCGCTGCCCTCACCCTGCAACGCGATCAAGGTTTCGGGCTCATACGTCACCAATTCAGTGGTCACAGACCGGTCTTTCCCGCGCAGCTGATAGGAAATATCCCAGCCCATCCCCAGTTCGACGCCGTCAGCGCCCCCCCGGCGCACCACATCAACGCCGCGGCGCATCGCAGAGCGTTCAAAGGTCTCAAACTCAGACAACGTGGCAAACACGTCCTTGATGGGGGCTTCGATGTCTTCTTGTGTTGAAAGATCCATGGTGTGGTTTCACCTATCTACCTGTGAGCTACGTGCAACGAACTATGGCGTTCAATCCAATGTATCCGCAAGCCAGTTATCAATTAGAAAACGTGCTATCGCGCCTTTTCGTGAAGGTTTAATGAATGCGTGCTCTCCCGCAACGGCCTGCATCATGTCTGATCGAGAGATCCACAGCGCATCCTCAATCTCTTCTGGGTCGATTGTAATTTCGCTGCTAAGCGCCACGCCAGCGCAGCCAAACATCAACGACATTGGAAACGCCCAGGGTTGGCTCGACAGATACGAAACCGCGCCTACTTTTACGCCGGTCTCTTCAAAAACTTCCCGCCTGACGGCCGCCTCCAGAGTTTCGCCGGGCTCAACAAACCCTGCCAGCAAGGAATACATGCCTTCAGGCCAGCCCGGAGACCGCCCGAGCAAAACCTGATCCCCGAGCGTAATCAGCATGATCACCACTGGGTCTGTTCGCGGAAAATGCGGAGTTCCACAGGCGTCGCATTTACGCTGCCAGCCTGCATCAACCGTGTGACTGGGCGCGCCACATTTGGCGCAAAACCCATGACTGTCATGCCACGCTATTACGGCTTTTGCCGTTGCGGCGATCTCTGCCTCCAAGGGGGTCATGCCTGTCATCACCGCACGCAGCTCCGCGAACACAACATCTTCAGGCAAGGCGGGATGCCGCTGCTCTGACGGATCCAGAAACCCGCCCAGCGCCTCTGCATCCAGATCTTCGGGTTCCCAATCAGACAGGTCCACGGCAAAAAGACCTTGCTGTGCGGCATTCAACCCCAAGAAAATAGCCTGATCCCGCCGCGCGATGGCCAACGCATGATCCGTTGGCATCCAGGCCAGCTGATCCGGCAAGCCATTCGGATCACTGCGTCCCATTGCTGGCTTACCGCGCCACAAGAACACAACCTGACCGGCGGTGCTCCACAGATGAGTTATCTGTGTACGATCGCCACGCAAATGCGCCGCGCGCTCCAGACCGCCGCCTCCAAATGTGACCGTTTCAGCGTGACGCATATCTTAAGCACCTTCAAAAATTTGCATTTATGTATTTCGCATATAGCAAGAAAAACGCGACCCACATTCACAATTCCCCTTTTAAAAGTGGTTATCAGACAACACTTTACCAAGCTTTTATGCAGTTTGAGCAAGCGCTCACCCAAAAAACGCAACAGGTTAACGATCAGGGCTTTGCAGAAAGTTTGAACCTTGTTTCTATGCACCAAGATTTCGGACTTTAACGAATGAGCAGTCACAGAATGTGTCAAGCGCAGGCGAAATGACCAAAACCAAACAGCCCCGCTGTCAACGCGGCAACATTCGTATTCTGGCCACGACAGACCTGCACAATCATCTGTTGGGATTTGATTATTACAGCAATCGCCCCACTCCCAATCTTGGTCTTTCTCGTATCGCAACCCTGGTAGAGCAGGCACGGGTAGAAGCCGCCGAACAAGGGGCAATCACCCTATTGTTTGACAATGGCGACGGCCTGCAAGGTACGCCGATTGGTGAACGCTCGGGCGCTGATTCCGGCGGGGCCCACCCTCTGATGACCGCCTTTTCGGTGATGGGCTACGATGCAATTGGGCTGGGAAATCATGATTTCAACTTTGGTTTGGCCGACCTAACCGAAATCCTGACACAGGCACCCTGCCCCGTGGTGTGTTCGAATATGGACCCGGTACAGCCAGATCTAACGCTACCGTTTGCCCCCAAAACCATTATTGAAAAACAGTTCGACGACCCGGACTTGCCGCCCGTGCGCATCGGCGTGTTGTCAGTTTTACCCCCTCAGACCTTGATCTGGGACGCACATTTTCTGATGGATCGGGTCGTAGTACACGATATGGTCCAAGCCGCTCAGCGCACCGCGCGTGATCTACGCACGCAGGGTTGCGATTTGGTGATTGCACTGGCGCATACAGGCCTTGGCGCCAAAGAAGCTGAACCCGGCTGCGAAAATGCGCTTTACCCTCTGTCGCATCTGGAAGATATCGATGCGATTGTCGCAGGTCACACCCATCTATTGTTGCCAGACCCGCAGGTTTCATTGGGTTGCCCGGCGGTCATGCCCGGTGCATTTTCCAGCCATCTGGGGACAATCGACATCGCACTTGAACATGGCGATACGGGCTGGCAGATCCGTCAGTCAGAAACAAGACTGCAAGCTGTTTCGAGCCCCACCGGCGAAACACCAGAACACCCCGACATGGTTGCGGCCTTAGCCGATGATCATGCGGCAACCCTAGATCGGATGAGAGAGCCTGTCGGGCATCACCCCAAAGCGTTGCACTCTTACTTTACCTTCTTTGCCCCTGATGAATCACTCGTTCTGTCCGCGAACGCGCAGGCTGCCGCCGTCCGCGCCTTCACGCGCGGCACGGAGTACGAAACGCTCCCCCTCCTCTCAGCGGTCGCTCCGGGGAAATTTGGCGGGCGAGCGGGACCTTATCACTATACAGACGTCGCGGCCGGTGAAATTTGCATGCGAAACGTTGTCGACCTGCAGATATTTCCAAATGAATTGCGGGCGATGGTTGTAACCGGACAGCAGGTGCGAGACTGGCTCGAAATGTCGGCAGGCGTGTTCCACCAAGTCCCGACTGGCAGCACAGATCGGATTTTGTTTGACCCACAACGAGTAGGGCACAATTTCGATGTCATCTTCGGGGTGAATTATGAAATCGACCTATCGTCGCCCGCGCGCTTCAGTCACACAGGCTTACGGCAAAACCCGCAACACCGGCGCATTCGCAATCTCCGCTGGCAAGGCCAGCCAATCCCTGACACTCAGCGCTTTGTCGTCGCCATGAACAACTACCGCGCTGGGGGCGGCGGACAGTTCAACATGCTGTCGACCGGCGAACATCTCAAACTCCCCCCGGTCAAACTACGCAAAGTATTGCGGGACTTTCTGGCGGCACAATTGCCGATCGAATCGGCATATCCCCCGGCATACCCATGGCGTTTTTGCGCGCAGCCGGAAACACAGGTCACTGCCTTTACTGGCCCGGAAGCGCGTCGTTACCTCACAGAGCTTGACCCCGCGCGCGTTCAGGTCGACCCCATCAACCCTAACGGGTTTTTGCCCCTGCGTATTTCATTGTAAGCCAAGTTTACCGAGTTTACGTTCCGGCTCTTGTCAATCACAGCCACCAGTTATATATCGGGTTTTGAGAGGTTGGCGCGGGCAGGCGCCTCGCCAACCTGGTCAGGTCCGGAAGGAAGCAGCCACAACGAGCCCCGCTTGGGTCGATGTCCAGCCTCTCACTTTGAACGACGCCCGGCCAAATTGGCCTGAAACACGGTTGCCTTTGGTGCAGCCCAGCACCCGGAGGGACAAGATGATTGTAGCACAAACCCTTCAGGCAGCTTGCGTCTAACGGACATTTGTCCCGTCCTGCCTGCCTGAACAAACGATCACCTGATGCGCGATTGCCATTGGGATGACTGCTGTTCTTCGTTTATAGGCAATGACATGTCTCTTACGTATTCAGACCTTGGATGGTCTCCTTTCTTTCAACAACAACAGGATGCGGACTGTCCGCTGACACCCTTTCGCGTGTCTTCTGTGCATCGCAGCAGTGTCGCGGGCCTCTCCCCTGATGGCTCGGAACGGCTGACTATGCCCCCGGATCAGATCGCCAGCGGCTTTGCCGTCGGGGATTGGGTATTGGCCGATGCCGACCTACAGGTGGTGCGCGCGTTGGAGCGTCAAAGCACAATCCGGCGCAAATCCGCAGGCAGTCAGGTCGGGCGCCAACTGATCGCGTCCAATGTGGATGTCCTGATGATCACCACCTCGTGCAATGACGACTTTAACATTGCACGCCTTGAACGGTATCTGGCACTGGCGCATCAATCCGGGTGTTTCCCGATTGTGGTCCTAACCAAAGCCGACACCTGTGACGATGTGGACGCCTACCGCACCAAGGCCGAAGCTCTGGCTCCACAACAGGTGGTACTGACCATCAACGCTCATGATCCCGACGATTTGCAAACCATGCTGAATTGGTGCCCAAATGGAAAAACAACCGCATTGGTTGGTTCATCGGGCGTGGGAAAAACCACCTTGGCCAATGGCTTAACCCAACGCAACGATGCCACCGCCGCAATACGCGAGAGCGATGCGCGCGGCCGTCACACCACCACCGCGCGCCATTTGCGACGGATGACCAACGGTGGCTGGCTGATCGACACCCCCGGCATGCGCTCGCTTCCACTCAAAGATGCGGGCGACGCCATCGAAACGGTCTATGCTGAGTTTCACGAGGTTGCGCAAAACTGTAAGTTCTCCAACTGCGAACACAAAAGCGAACCAGGCTGCGCCGTCCAAGCGGCCATTCAGGCGGGTGAATTGGATCCTGACCGCTTGCAGCGTTGGCAAAAACTTCAGCGCGAAGATGAATACAATTCGCTGACCGTTGCCCAGGCCCGTCGCAAGGATAAGAAGTTTGGCAAAATGGTGCGCTCGGTCACCAAGGGGAAGAAACGCAAACGCCGATCCTGACCCAATATACATTTAAACAAAGAGCGCTCATTTGGGCGCTCTTTGTCATTTTCCTTGACCCCTTTGCCCTTGCACGTTTAACCAAAACGAGATGGTTCTTTGGACACCGCACAGGTGTCCGGGATGAAAAGGGAATGTGGTGCGATCCAACTGGATCAAATCCGCAACTGCCCCCGCAACTGTAAGCGACGAGCGTTTTTTGAAAATACCACTGGCCCTTGGCCGGGAAGGTTCAAAACCGCAGCGACCCGCAAGTCAGGAGACCTGCCATCAAAACGAAACTCAAAACCGGGCGGGGTGCTCCGGGCAGGGTCTGATGGACAAAATGGCCCCGCGCTACGCTCCATCCGGTCTATGGCTCAGCACATCGCCCAGCGCGGAGGGCGCGATGATCTGGACCAACAAGACGCACAGTTGCGCAACAACCTATTGTACAAAACTGGGCAAGCCCTGCCCCATGGCCATGCGCATGTTAAACGCGCTGAGCCACAGCATGAACACCGCCCGCGGGGTCACAGAAGAAGCTTTTGAAATCACTGGCACATCTGAATTAGAGCCCGGTGAAACCGGCTGCGATACAGGCTGCGCAGTCCGATTTGTCGCCGATCACAGCCGCATTCGCATTTACTGCGGTGTGCCAAAGAACGCGCCACAACCGGGGTTGGATCGTTTCACGGATGCGATTTTCTCCGCCAGCACCACAGGATTTCCCGCCGCCCCCGGACAGATCCATCCCTGTGCCGTAGCGCAGGCACAATTTCAGGCCTCGCCCGACGACGTCACAGCCCTGGGATCCACCACAGTGCGCTAAAATCAACGTGACCTACATGCGACCGGCACTGATAGCCCAGGCCAGCTGTTCGTCGGTTTCGACCGCCGAAGGGCGCACCAACCGCAACCGTTCCAAGGCACTGCGGGGCTGTTCACCCCCTTCGATCATCAACCGCAACACGGCCATGCCGGACCGGCCAGATCCGCCCTTGCAATGCACCAACACGCGCCCGCCTCCCGCCAACGCCTGGCGCACGGCCTGACTGGCCGCCGGCCAATTCGCCATAACCTCAGCCGAAGGAACAGAGTAATCCGGCACTGGTAGATGGATCCAGCGGCACGCCATGCTTTGTAGATCCATACCCAGCCGATACGCCCCAACCGCGGCCTGTTCATTTTGAGTGGTCATCGACAGCACCAGCCCCGGCTTCCACTCTCCAATAGTTTGCAAGTCTTCACTGTAGGCGCCTGTGGCCCCCGGCAAACGGCACAGCGCCAAAATACCATTGGACACGGATAAAGCGTGAAGGATCAACGCATCTGCCTCTGATCGAGGTGACGTTTCCATTGTATTGTGCAGAGTCAAATCGCCTCCCCTCTTCGGCGAGATTTACGCAATTTCAATAAAAGCCTAGCGCAGCCCGCAGCAAAACACCTAGGAAATTCTGTACCGTGCACCAGATCTTTCCGGCCCCGGCCGCGATGAATGGTGGACGCCAGCGCGACACTCCCATACCTTATTGCACAGCCCAGCCCGGCATATCCGAAGCTCTCAAAACTCTGGCGGCCCATTCATGACCGACACCCCGACCTCAACGCCCGCCTATCAGGTTCTGGCCCGTAAATACCGTCCGGAAACTTTTGCGGATCTGGTGGGCCAAGACGCTATGGTGCGCACGCTGAAAAATGCCTTTGCAGCGGATCGGATTGCCCAGGCCTTTGTCATGACCGGCATTCGCGGCACCGGCAAAACCACCACAGCGCGCATCATTGCCAAGGGCATGAACTGCATCGGATCCGATGGTCAGGGCGGCCCCACCACCGAACCCTGCGGCGTCTGCGAACATTGCACAGCCATCATGGAAGGTCGCCACGTCGATGTCATGGAAATGGACGCTGCCTCCCGAACCGGCGTCAACGACATCCGTGAAATCATCGATTCGGTGCAATATCGCGCCGCCTCAGCCCGCTTTAAAATCTACATCATCGATGAAGTTCACATGCTCTCCACCAGCGCCTTTAACGCGCTGCTGAAAACGCTGGAAGAGCCGCCTGCCCATGTGAAATTTATCTTTGCGACCACCGAAATCCGCAAAGTGCCTGTAACAGTGTTGTCACGCTGCCAGCGGTTTGACCTGCGCCGGATCGAACCTGAGGTGATGATTGGCCTCCTGAACAAAATCGCCACTGCAGAAGGCGCGCAAATCACCGAAGACGCATTGGCTCTGATTACCCGTGCCGCTGAAGGCTCGGCGCGTGATGCGACGTCACTGCTTGATCAGGCTATTTCGCACGGAGCAGGTGAAACCACTGCCGATCAAGTCCGCGCCATGCTGGGGCTGGCCGATCGCGGCCGCGTTCTCGATCTGATCGATATGATCTTACGCGGCGATGCGGCGGCGGCCTTAACTGAGCTCAGCAGCCAATACGCCGAAGGCGCGGATCCGCTCGCGGTCCTGCGCGATCTGGCTGAAATCACCCACTGGGTTTCAGTGGTGAAAATCACGCCTGACGCCGCCGAAGACCCCACCATTTCCCCCGACGAACGCGCCCGCGGCCAGCACATGGCAGAAAACCTGCCAATGCGTGTGCTCACGCGCATGTGGCAGATGTTGCTCAAAGCACTGGAAGAGGTGTCCGCCGCGCCCAATGCCATGATGGCTGCCGAAATGGCCGTGATCCGCCTGACCCATGTGGCAGACCTCCCCAGCCCCGAAGAGCTTATCCGCAAACTCCAGGACATGCCCGCGGCACCTCCCCCCAGCAACGGTCCCGGCGGCGGCATGCCGATGCCCGGCAATGCTGCGCCACAGACTCAGGCCTATGGCGACGCCACGGCGTCTAATCCGGGCCACGGCGGCCCCACAATGGCCTACAGCCAAAACCCGACAATGGGCCACTCCAGCGGTGGCCCACTGGCGGCTTTGGCAGATGAAACCGCCCTCGCGCTGGCCCGCTATCCCACCTTTGAACATGTGGTTGAGCTCATCCGCACCCGCCGCGATGTCAAACTTCTGGTCGAAGTCGAAGGCGGCGTTCGCCTCGCCTCATATCAACCTGGCCGCATCGAATTCACCCCAGCAGCCAGCGCCCCCCGTGATCTCGCCTCACGCTTGGGCAGCGCGCTACAGAACTGGACCGGCAATCGCTGGGTGGTCTCCATCACCGGCGGATGCGACGCAAAAACCATCGCCGAAGTCCGTGACGCCGCCGACAACGCCCTACGCGCCAAAGCCACGGCCCATCCCCTCGTCCAAGCCGTGCTAGAGGCCTTTCCCAAAGCCCGCATCAAGCAAATCCGCACCGCCGAAGACCTCGCCGCCGAAGTTCAGGCGGATGCCCTCCCCGAAGTCGAAGACGAATGGGACCCCTTCGAGGAAGAATAACGCCGCGCACGCTTCTTTTTGGCCCAAAATACCCCGGGGAGCGCGAGGGGCCGCGCCCCTCGTTCCAACACCAAGACACCGCAAATGCCCCGCCCCCTTGTCGGCACCGGTTGCACTGCGTATCTAACGCCCAAAGACTTCAGTCAGGAGAAAATACATGTTCAAAGGCCTCGGTGGTCTTGGCGATATGGCCAAGATGATGAAATCCGCGCAAGAGCTGCAAGGTAAAATGACCCAGATGCAGGACGATCTGCACAACGTCATGGTCACCGGCGAATCCGGCGCAGGCCTGGTCAAGGCCACAGCCTCTGCCAAGGGCGAACTAAAGGCGCTGGACATCGATCCTTCCATCTTCAATGGCGATGACAAAGAGGTGGTCGAAGACCTGATCCTCGCTGCCATCAAAGACGCACAGGGCAAAGCCGCCGAAAAGGCGCAGGAAGAAATGAAAGCGCTGACCGAATCCATGGGCCTGCCTGCAGATATGAAGCTGCCCTTCTGATCTGCGCCACCTACGTCCCAGATCTGAACACCGAACAAATGCGGGCACTCTGTCCGCATTTTTCTTGCCCAATCCCTAAAATCACGGCCTATTCTCAGGTCAGACGCGCACCAGCACACAGGCAGATCTCCTCGACATGGCACAAAATTCCACCCGTCACATCGAACATCTGATTTCTCTGATGGCCAAACTGCCCGGCCTTGGGCCCCGCTCAGCGCGGCGCGTTGTACTACACCTCATCCGCAAACGCGCTGTCCTTTTGGCCCCTCTTGCCGAGGCGTTGACCAAAGTCTCAGAAACAGCGCGCGAATGCCTGAACTGCGGCAATGTCGGCACCGGCGACATCTGCGACATCTGCGAAGACGAGCGCCGTCAAAACGGCGAACTCTGCGTTGTCGAAGACGTTTCAGATCTTTGGGCGATGGAGCGCGCAGGCGTGTTCAAGGGCCGGTATCACGTGCTCGGCGGAACACTGTCCGCACTGGACGCCGTCGGCCCGGATGAGCTGCGTATCCCACGCTTGGTCGACCGTATCGCCACTGAAAACGTGCGCGAAGTCATCTTGGCGCTCAACGCCACGATCGATGGCCAGACCACCGCCCATTACATCGCGGATCAGTTGGGCGACCGGGTGCAACTGACCTCATTGGCACAGGGCGTACCCATTGGTGGTGAGCTGGATTATCTGGATGACGGCACGATAACTGCTGCAATGAATGCTCGAAAAACCTTTTGACACCGCAGGCACCCCCTCAGCACAGACTCTCCCGCGCCTGCGACGACGTCATGGCACAGCCACAACATCTGCAGTCTTGGGCCGGGCGCCGCGCCTCTGGCGCGGCGCCCGGCCCAACCGATGGAAAGCAATCTCTGATTTGCCGACAGCGGGCGGGAGCACCTGTGCGACCGAATAACTCAACATAACTCGACAAAAGAAAACCCCCACCGAACATACGGTGGAGGTTTTCTTTTGGTTCAACAGATGTCGACCTAGACGACACTCACATCACACACGCGAATCGTCGTCTTCATCGTCGCCGCCACCGGACGGCAGATTGAAGAAGCTGTCAGCGTCAACAATCTCTTCTTCGACCTTCTCAGGCGCGCCGCCCAAGGTAAAGGTCTCAAGACCTTCCATGCCGCTTGGAATTTTGGGCTCTGTCTCCATCCCCAACGACTGCTCTGTCGACACCAGCTTGCGGCGCTCGTCATCGTTCATGACCCCGCCTTCGGCGGCCTTAGCAGCAGCGGCTTTTTGAACAATCGCGTCCAGCTCAGACTGCTTACACAGCCCCAAAGCTACGGGATCGATGGGCTGCATATTGGAAATGTTCCAATGCGTGCGTTCCCGGATGGACTGAATGGTTGGCTTGGTGGTGCCCACCAGCTTGGCAATCTGTGCATCCGACAGCTCAGGGTGGAATTTCACCAGCCACAAGATTGAATTCGGACGGTCCTGACGTTTGGACAGCGGCGTATACCGTGGACCGCGGCGTTTTTCTTCACCAGCAGCGGAGGGATTGAACTTCAAACGCAGCTTGTGCAACGGGCTCGCTTGCGCTTTGTCGATTTCCTCCTGGGTCAACTGGCTGTTGGCCAGAGGGTCATAGCCCTTCACACCAACGGCGACGTCACCATCTGCGATGCCCTGAATTTCCAGTTCGTGCATGCCAACAAAATCGGCAATCTGTTTAAAGCTGATCGTGGTATTGTCCACCAGCCACACGGCGGTCGCTTTGGCCATCAACGGTTTTGCCATGCGCTCATCTCCTTAAATCTCAACACACCCCAGATACAACTTTCCCGTCGCCTGAAAAGGCTGCCCCGCGTCTTGGGGTGGGTTTCCGTTGTCGGGGAACTTCACTTCTATATAGTCACGAACAACCCATAAGGAAAGAGCCCAATGCGCAGCTTGTTTGCCCCCTTTTTTACCGTTTTGCTCCTGCTGTCTTCCCCGATTCATGCCGAGGGCGAACGCGCGGGTGCATTTGATTATTACGTTCTGGCGCTGAGTTGGTCGCCCAACTGGTGTGAACTGGACGGAGACGCGCGCCAATCTGACCAATGCGACCCCCGCCATGATCACGGCTGGATTCTGCATGGGCTATGGCCGCAATTTCACCAGGGCTGGCCCAGCTACTGCCGCACAACTGCTGCTGCGCCCCGACGGACCCGCACCGACCAGATGAAAGACATCATGGGCACCGCTGGCCTGGCCTGGCACCAGTGGAAAAAACATGGCACCTGCTCTGGGCTCTCGGCCGAGCAGTATTTCACCCTCTCACGCGAAGCGTTCGAGCGCGTCAACAAACCGCAAGTCCTGCGCAAACTGGAGCGCCCTGTTAAACTTCCAGCCTCGGTGATCGAAGAGGCGTTTTTGTCCGAAAACAAAGACCTGACACCAGACAGCCTGACAATCACCTGCCGTCAAGGTTACATCCAAGAGGCGCGGATCTGTCTGTCCCGACAATTGATGCCAGTCCCCTGCGGTCGTGATGTGATCAAAGATTGTACGCTAAAAGACGCGTCGTTTAGCCCAATTCGCTAACCCCCCGTAGGCACCAGACACCGGCCTCACCGGATCAATGATCCCTAAGAAGGGCGCCAACTCCTTAAGGGAGAGGCCAACCAAACGCCCTTCAGCTTTGGATTGAAATTCGTGATCACAATTGCACCCGGTCTCTTGATTTCGCGCTAGCCCCCCACGAAAGAACGGCGCGTTTGTGGTACACTTACGATGGGGCCACCGAGAGGCCAGCAGTACCAATCAGCCTCTGGCGCGGTCCATACACTGGACAGCACAAGGAGATTTTGATGGGACAAACGATCGGAAATCCACTTTCCTGGCTGGCGCGAAATGTCGGAGATGCAAGCCTCCATATCGGCGATTCTCTTGAACAAATTGGCTCCTCCTCAACCGACACACCCCAAATACGCCAACTGACAGTGAGCGATCTGACGCAGGCATTGCGGCTCGGGGCAAAAGATTTTGCAACCTGCCGCAGCGACGCAATGTTTTTGGTTTTTTTCTACCCGCTTATCGGCCTGGCATTGGTCCTGTTTGCAATGTCAGAACACCTCTTCCCGCTGTTGGTGCCGATGATCATGGGCTTTGCCATTTTGGGACCCGTTGCTGCGCTTGGTCTTTATGAAATGTCGGCACGCCGCGAGGCGGGTTTCGAGGCCCGCTGGGCAGACGCCTTTGCCGTGTTGCGATCTCCGGCCTTTTTGGCGGTGTTCGTGCTCAGCCTGTTCTTGGCAGCGTTGTTCATCGCATGGCTGATTGCCGCCAATATGATCTATATGCGCACCATGGGCCCTGCACAGCCCGCCAGTCTTATGACTTTTCTGACGGATGTCTTCACCACCCGCTCTGGGCAGGTCATGGCAGTCAGCGGAATGATCGTTGGCGCAGGCTTTGCAGGTGTTGCCTTTGCAGTGAGCTTCATTTCGTTCCCACTGCTGCTCGACCGACGCGTTGGGCTCCCTGTTGCTGTTGTCACGTCGCTGCGCGCTGTACGCGCAAATTTCAGCGTTTCTCTGATTTGGGGAGGCCTGATCGGAACCAGCCTGATCCTGGCGGCCCTGCCCTTTTTTGCGGGCATGATAGTGGTTGTTCCTGTGCTTGGGCATGCCACTTGGCACCTCTATCGCCGGATCATCCTTTGACCCCCGCCTCCCCATGCCCCTGACAGCGGCAATGGAGCGGGGGCGCCGCGCAAAAAGGGGGCTGGGCAAACCTGCCCAGCCCCCTTTTTGCGCGGCGCGGTTGCACCTATCGGGACCAAAACCGTTCCGCGTTAACAGCACGGTCAGTCAGCTGAAGCTCACACCTTTAGGACAATTTTTCCAATATGTTGCGAACTCTCCATCCGAGCATGAGCCGCCGCAGCATCGGCCAGATCAAAACACTGATCCATCACCGGTGCAATCCGACCGGTCGCCAGCAAAGGCCACACCGTTTTGTGCAGCTCTTGCGCTATTCCCGCTTTGATCAAATCGCTCTGTGGCCGCAAAGTTGATCCCGTGATGGTCAAACGACGGGTCATCACGTGGACAAAGTTCAACTCCACCTTGGGCCCTGCCAGAAACGCAATCTGCACAAGACGTCCATCATCCGCAAGACATTTCAGATTGCGCGGAATATAGTCACCGCCCACCATATCCAAAATCACATCTGCGCCACCTTCGGCTTTCATCACCGATACAAAGTCTTCGTCCCGATAATTGATCGCCCGCTCTGCCCCAAGAGACACACAGGCTGCACATTTCTCGTCAGAACCCGCCGTCGCAAAAACCCGTGCCCCCAAAGCCTGAGCCAGCTGGATTGCCGTTGTTCCAATCCCAGACGATCCCCCGTGCACCAGCAGCCGTTCGCCCGCTTGTAAATTGCCGCGGCCAAACACATTGGACCACACAGTGAAAAAGGTTTCAGGCAGACATGCGGCCTGTTTCAGATCCAACCCGTCTGGCACCGGCAAACAATGCGCAGCTGGGGTCGCGACATATTCAGCATAGCCTCCCCCGGGCAACAGCGCGCACACCAGATCGCCAACCGCAACAATACTCACACCTTCGCCAACCGAAACCACCTCACCAGACGCTTCCAAACCCGGCAAGTCACTTGCCCCTTTGGGCGGCGCATAAGCCCCGGCGCGCTGCAAGGCATCAGGTCTGTTCACCCCCGCATAGGCCACTTTGATCACCACCTGACCTGGGGCCGCCACGGGGCGGGGCCGCTCGACCACGCGCAGGACGTCAGGGCCTCCGGGTTCTGAAATTTCAACCGCGCGCATCATCTGTGTCATTTGCTCTGATCTCCTCACCTGTCCGGCGCAGCGCCGCCAATAGGGCCTGCGTGCGTCCGCTACATTTTGTCAAATTTATCGATTTCATGGACCTTGCAGTCGTCACCTTCTGTGTGAAACCCGTCGTTTAACGGCTCTGTCCTGGCATATCGTCGCGCGCATGCGGCTTGCGAATCTGCTGCATCAACCAATTTGGCCCTGCCAGAAACGGCTTCAACACCGGATTGGCTTGCAGCTGAGCCTTTACCTTTTCAAACCCCATAACATTTTCGATCCGGCGGTCCAAAAATTCATATGTTGCTTGGTGGTCGAGACTGTCATCGCCCAGCCAGAACAACACCGTCGACGAATAGACCCCCGCTAGGGTGGCCCGTTTGCTGTACCAATTGGCGTCCTCTGATTGATCCCCTAAGGCGGTCCAAATGGCGTCACAGGTGCCCCAGATTAGCCGCGCGCCATCCCCGGCATATTGCGGCAACGTAAACAACGTCGTGCCCCGTCGCACAGCTTCTTTGTCATCGGCCGCGTCCAGCCGCAATCGCACCGCCAATGCAATCCGATCGCGAAACCGCATCTCCGCCAGATCCGCAGCAGCCAGCTGCTGTAACATCAGCGCATCCCCTGCTTTGTGATACGCCACGGCCAGATCCACTGCGCCGCGCGGGCACAATGCATGCGACAGAGCCGGATCCAAACCACTGTCACGAATCGCCGCCTGAAAGGTTGCCGCGCTCCAGCCATCAAAGGCGACATGCATCAGCGCCGCCTCCAGCAATGTCGTCAGCGCCTGATCCCGCTCGATCGAAGGTGTCTGTGCTGCCATGCTGGTCTCCTCTCACCAAAAATGTGGGTTACCCCAGTACTAGACAAAAAAGCACGCGCTTGCTATATGGCGGCTTCCTGCAATTTCCTTGCAACTTCAAACTTAGAAAGGTGGTGAAAACCACATGCAGGTTAGTGTTCGTGACAACAATGTCGATCAGGCGCTTCGTGCCCTGAAGAAAAAGCTGCAGCGTGAAGGCGTCTTCCGCGAAATGAAGCTCAAGCAACATTTCGAGAAACCGTCCGAGAAAAAAGCGCGCGAAAAAGCTGAAGCGATCCGCCGTGCCCGTAAACTGGCACGTAAGAAAGCACAGCGCGAAGGTCTCCTCTAAGATCTTCTACCAGCTTTTACTGGATACCCAAGAATTGACGACCCCCGTGGCCCTGGCCGCGGGGGTTTGTCATTTCTAAGGCACCGCTCATTTTATGATGCCCAGAAAAAGACATTAACCTTTCACAAAAACTAACCATTGCACCTTCATCAGTTAACAAACGGTGGAGAAGCCCCAACCTATTCGAGACTGTCGACGGCGAAAAATCGCAAAGATAGGCAGTTTGAAACGGCGAGTAACGGCTTGCAATATAAGCAAAAGCGAATAAGCGCTCAGCGCTCTGTTTAGCTTTAGCAATAAATTGCAAGTTTATTAACGATTGTAAAATGTGGATTTAGAAACCAAATTCGCAGGTTAGGACGGTTTTACTTTCGTTTGCGCCGGAAAACCCGGGCACCACTATAAGGATTGCAAGTCGATGAGCACCGCGACGAATTTCGAACGTCAAATGTTAGACCTGATCAACGCCGAACGGGAATCGAGGGGTTTGAATCCCCTCACGCTGGAATTGCGCCTTAACGAAGCTGCCGAAGATCACAGCACCTGGATGCTTGAAGAGGACGTATTCTCACACACCGGCATCAATGGCACCAGAGCTGGCGATCGCATCCGGCTCGCCGATTTTGAATTTTCTGGCTCCTGGGCCTGGGCTGAAAACATCGCATGGCAAAGCCTGCGCGGAGAACCGGGAATTGAGGATGACGTTGTCAATCTGCACACCTCGTTGATGAACAGCCCGGGCCACAGGGCCAACATCTTGAACCCAGATGTGACATATATCGGTATTGGTATCGAACTCGGGAACTATGGCGGTTACGAGGCCGTCATGGTCACGCAGAACTTTGCGAAGACATCCGCGGAGGTTCAACTGGATACAGGAATCACCCCTCCCGACCCGGTGCCGGAGCCTCAGCCTGCCCCTGAGCCACAGCCCGAACCACAGCCTGATCCGGAACCAGTACCGCAGCCGGCCCCTGCGCCAGAACCAACGCCGGAACCTGAAGCGCCGTCCTCGACCACGGCAACCAGCGACGCGGATCTATTGGTTCTGAAACAAACAGGATCGATAAGTGGGTTAGCAGGCGATGACATCCTGATTGGCAGCACCGAAAACGACGTCCTAATGGGCGCGTCGGGCGCAGATCAATTGCTAGGTCGCGGTGGCAATGACCAGCTGCGTGGCGGATCAGGGTTGGATCTTTTGGTCGGCGGCGCTGGCAACGATTTTGTCCATGGTGGATCCAACGATGACATCCTTTTTGGCAATCGGGGCCGCGATAAACTGAAGGGCGGCAACGGCGATGACGAGCTCCATGGAGGGGGGGCACGTGACCGGCTCATCGGCGGTAATGGTGAAGATCAGCTGTTCGGCGGCAATGGTCGCGATTACCTAATTGGTGGCGCTGGCGATGACACACTGGAAGGCGGCAACGGGCGGGACACGTTTGCATTTTCCAGTGGCGAAGATATCGTCACCGATTTCAACTCGCTTGAGGATCTCGTGAATTTGCGGCGTGCTGATGGCATCACATCTTACGAAGACCTGATCATCAACCACGCTGACCAAATCGGAGATGACGTGGTGATCACCGATGACGCAGGCGACAGCCTGAGGCTCGAAAACACATTGCTGTCGGATGTCAGCAGCGATGATTTCCTGTTCTAACCAATCAACGCTACTGAAACGCCCGACCCAGCGTCGGGCGTTTTCTATTGCGCTGTTTTGGATCAATAAACCTTAGGAACATAAAGCTCGTCCGGCAGAACACGCCGTTCATAATCGGGATTGTATTCTCGATCCGGCAGCGCCACTTTTTCACTCGGCACGTCTTCATATGGGATCTTGGACAGCAGGTGTTCGATACAATTCAGTCGTTCGCGTTTCTTATCGTTGCCTTCCACAATGAACCACGGCGCTTCAGGGATGTTGGTGCGTTCAAACATCTCTTCTTTGGCCTTGGTGTATTGCTCCCAACGAATGCGGCTTTGCAGATCCATCGGCGACAGCTTCCACTGCTTCATCGGATCATGAATGCGCATCATAAACCGCAGCTGCTGCTCTTCATCGGTGATCGAGAACCAATATTTCAGCAAAATCACCCCTGAGCGCACCAACATGCGTTCAAATTCGGGAACGTCCTGAAAAAATTGATCCACCTGCGTGTCAGTGGCAAATCCCATCACCCGTTCAACGCCGGCGCGATTGTACCACGACCGATCAAACAAAACGATTTCGCCGCCGGCTGGCAGATGCGGGACGTAGCGTTGGAAGTACCATTGGCTTTGTTCCCGACGGGACGGCGCAGGCAAGGCGACAACACGGGCCACGCGCGGGTTCAGACGTTGGGTGATCCGCTTGATCACGCCACCTTTGCCCGCCGAATCGCGCCCTTCCATGATCACGCAGACCTTGGCACCGGTGTGCTGCACCCAATCCTGTAGCTTGATCAGCTCAGCCTGAAGGCGCAACAGGTTCTGGAAATACACCTTGCGGTCCAACATCTCCGGATGCTGCGCCTTGTAGATCTTGCGCAACTCCATCGACAACATCGGTTCGGAGAACTCGATCTCGACATCTTCGTCAAGCGTATCCTGCAGTTCAGCATCTAGCCAATCATAGGGTTCATGGACGTCGTCGCTGTTCACAGGTCTCTCCTTCGCCGGCGGCGCAATAACTTGCGTCACAATAACGGCGCCATGTGATCATTTCATGTCAATGTCACCCAGCGTTGGCAGGATCTGCCGCGTGCGCTGACAAAAACGCTGGCCCCGGGCATCCACCTTAGGCCCAACTGTTGGGCGACTTCAACCATTGCAGGTCTTTTCACGAAACAGGCAACGCTGTGGTTTCAAAAACTGTGCGCAATGCAAAGGAACTTTGCATTTGTGCAACGCCCGGCAAGCGCGCCAGAAACCGGCGATGGATCCGGGCAAAATCTTCGGTGTTTTCCGCCACCACTTTCAAAATGTAATCTGCGGTACCCGCCATTAGGTGACACTCAAGCACATCCGGGATCAACGCCACCGCGCGCTCGAACGCCTCCAGCACTTCATCCGCCTGACCCGAGAGGGTAATTTCGACAAAAGCGGTCGTCGGAA
Organism: uncultured Paracoccaceae bacterium; assembly: GCA_947492585.1. Lineage (GTDB taxonomy): Bacteria > Pseudomonadota > Alphaproteobacteria > Rhodobacterales > Rhodobacteraceae > Epibacterium. Next base: position 32,462 of record CANLND010000003.1, on the reverse strand, counting down.
CCTTCATCTGGCGCGGATCCAAAAGCGCCACATAGCCGCGAATATACCCCTCTGTCTCCAGCCGCTGCACCCTCCGGTGACAGGCCGACGCAGACAGATTGACCTGCTCTGAAAGGTCCGCGTTTGAAATACGTCCCTTCCGTTGAAGCACCTTTAGAATACGACGATCTGTTTCATCTAATGACATTTGTCGAAGAACCTCTCACCCTTATGTCAATATACACGAAGATTCTTCGAAACGCATGTTTTTAAACAGCCCAATAAAGCAGCACATTTTGTCGCACCCCCGATAGAGTTTTGACAGGAAGAACTTCATCAAGAGTAGCGGAGACAGCCATGAAAATCGGATGCCCTACAGAAATAAAACCTCAGGAATTTCGCGTCGGTATGACCCCGGACGCCGCCCGCGAGGCGGTCAACCACGGACATGACGTTCTCATTCAGCAAGGCGCCGGACTAGGCGCAGGGTTCACCGATGCGGATTATGTCGCAGCCGGTGCCGCGATCATCGACACCGCCGCAGAAATCTTTGCCACTGCGGATATGATCGTAAAAGTCAAAGAGCCTCAGGCTATTGAACGCAAAATGCTGCGCGAAGATCAGCTGCTGTTCACCTACCTGCACCTAGCGCCCGATCCCGAACAGACTCATGATCTTTTGGCGTCCGGCTGCACGGCGATCGCCTATGAAACCGTGACAGACGCCAATGGCGGCTTGCCTCTGCTCTCACCAATGTCCGAAGTCGCCGGCCGCCTGGCGCCACAGGTTGGGTCATACACTTTGCAAAAAGCCAACGGCGGGCGCGGCGTTTTAATGGGCGGCGTACCCGGAGTTGCCCCGGCCAAAGTCGTGGTCATCGGCGGCGGTGTTGTGGGCACCCACGCGGCAAAAATCGCCGCTGGCATGGGCGCGGATGTCACCGTGCTGGATCGTTCTCTGAACCGTCTGAAATATCTCGATGACGTCTTTGGCCGCGACTTCAAAAACCAGTATTCTACTGCGGGCGCGACCGCTGAATTGGTGCGCGATGCAGACATGGTGATCGGCGCCGTGTTGATCCCAGGCGCGGCGGCACCCAAACTGGTGTCGCGGGCACAGCTGTCAGAAATGAAGCCCGGCGCGGTTCTGGTAGACGTGGCGATTGATCAAGGCGGTTGCTTTGAAACCTCGCACGCGACGACACACGCGGATCCGATCTACGACGTAGACGGCATCATGCACTACTGCGTCGCCAATATGCCGGGCGCGGTGGCGCGCACATCGACACAGGCGCTTGGCAATGCGACCCTGCCCTTCCTATTGAACCTCGCCGACAAGGGTTGGAAACAAGCCTGTGCTGAGGATGCGCACCTGCTCAACGGATTAAACGTACATGCAGGCCAGCTCACTTATTATGCGGTGGGCAAAGCACTGGGTATTGATGTTGTATCGCCAACCTTAGCCATCAAATAACTCAGTCCACACATGTCCAAGAATAGCCGGGTGCATCCGTTCATCCGGCTATTTTACGTCTTCAGAAGGGTAACTGATCCAGATCTTGTCTCACGTGTTGGTCGCCCTGCCCTCAACATCGACAACCGCTCCAGTAAAGCAATGACATCGCTGCAATCTCTAAAGCTGTAGAGCATCTCTGAAAAGGCAAAACCTTTTAACTTCCAACGCCTTGAGGTAGATCCAGCGCTCCTACCCGGTTGCTACAAATCCCGGTCGTTAGGTAAGATTTGCACCAAATCTGATTGATGCTAACCTGTGGCACGCCCTTCGAGTTGTCACAAAGAGAGACCTTAATATGTTAAATGAATTCAAATCTTTTATCGCCCGTGGCAATGTCATGGATATGGCTGTTGGTATCATTATCGGCGCCGCCTTCACCGCCATTGTGAAGTCGATGGTGGATGACCTGATCAACCCAATCATTGGCCTATTCATGGGGGGGATCGACTTTACCAACAATTTCTGGGTGCTGTCGGGTGAAAACACCTACACCTCTCTCGAAGCCGCGCGCGAAGCCGGGGCGGCCGTATTCGCCTATGGTGCGTTTTTTATGGCTGTGATCAATTTCCTGATCATTGCCTTTGTCGTGTTCCAACTGGTGCGGAACGTGAACCGTATCAAAGACCGCATGGAACAACAGGAAGAAGCCCCAGCAGACGAAACGCCCAAAGGCCCAACGGAACTGGACGTGCTCTTGGAAATCCGCGACTCGCTGAACAATAAAGCGTAACCGCAGCGCGTCCACGCGCTGCCCGGCCCAAGCCTGTAATGCGCCCGAATGGGCTCTTTCAGGCGCGGGAGCCACGCGGCCCAGCGTTGTGCACAGGCGTCGGCCAAACGCTCAACAGTGTACCGCTATTTAAGGTCGCGCGCAGACTATGCTCCAGAACCTGCGCGCGACAACATAGTACACCCACCCGTAGCCTTGACGATTTGATCCTATTCAGACGTCTCCCAATTAGACACGCATGGCGACACCGCGTCGCGCAAAGTGATCATTTGGGCAATGTCCCCTCAACCACATAGGTCAGCAGCTCAACCACTTGCTGCGGCGTCTCTGCAACGGCAAGCGCAGCCGCGTGCACCTCTTTCAGCGCGTGCTGATGTTCAGCCTGGCTCAACACAATGATGGATTTCCCCAAAGCCGCTGCATAGCCCGCATCAAATGCGGCATTCCACTGTTTGTATTTTTCGCCAAAGCGCACAACCACCACATCGGCCTCTTCAATGCCTTTGCGGGTGCGCATTGCATTTAGCTTTGCCCCTTTGTGGTCATGCCAGAATTTGTTCTCTTCGGCGCCCAAGATTGCAACGCCACAGTCATCGCTGGCCGCATGATCGGTGACAGGCGCGTTGAACATAATGCCCATCCCATCTGCGCCCTCCATGATTTGATCCCGCCAGTCAGTGTGGATTTCACCAGAAAGATATACGCTCAACATAATAGACGCCTCCAAGACATGTTGTACAAACTTTCCCAAGTCCTAGCGCAAAGCGCTTGCGAAATGCCACCCGCTTCCCAATATGGGCCCAGTTCATTGTAAGGAGCCCCCATGGATCCCATTCTGTTTCTTGGATTTCTGACCGCAACGCTGGTGATTGTGGTCACCCCAGGCCCCTCCGTGGCGCTGGCGTCGTCTCAGGCCATCCGCTTTGGACCGCGGGCCGCTCTGATCACTGTCGCCGGGGATGCGCTTGGGTCGGTGGTGCACATCCTGATTGCCACCGCCGGACTTAAGATCCTGATCGGCGCCTCCGAAGTGATCTTGCCTTACCTGCAAATCGCAGGCGGTCTGTTTGTTCTCTATCTTGCGGTGAAATCCGTGCGTGCCACCCCTATTGCTGATGTGCCGCAATCCGCCACACGCACAACCTTCCTCAGCGGCTTTTTTGCCTGTGTGACCAATCCCAAAGCCATCGTTTTCTTTGTCGCGCTGTTTCCCGGCTTCATTTCCGCCGCGCACAGCGTGGCGCTGCAATCTCTGATCTATGGCGCGATTTTTGTGGCGCTGGATGCGGCTTTCATTCTGGGCTACGCGCTTCTGGCGGCACAGGCGTTCAAGCGCGCAGCCGGGGGCTGGCTCACGGTGGAACGTCTGTCCGGATTTGGCCTGATGGGCGTCGGCGCCCTGCTGATCGCCAAAGGCTGGCGGGCACTGCCTGAATAACGCGGCACTTAACATCCGGCAGGTGGAATCACCAAAACCCGCTGGCCTAAATCCTGAAAAAACCGCAGCACGTAGCCATCCGGATCTGCCACTGCAAACTGACGGTTGCCTCCTTCAGAGCTGTCTATGCGATACCATTTATCCTCAAGCGGCAATACAATCGGCGCGCCAAATTGCGTGGCCCCAGCCAAAATCGGTGCTACATCTACCACTTCGATCTGCAGATTCATGCCCTGCCCCAACGCCGCACCGCGCGGCAGGGATACAAAATCACGCCCGACGCCAATCTGATCAATCATCAGCTCGGCCGCGCCAAGTGTCAGATAGCTGAACCCCTCTTCAGGGCGCTCATACTTTACCGCAAAGCCCAGCGCCTCAACGTAAAACCACCGCGACCGCGCCCAATCCCGCACGCCCAGCTCCGGCACCAACATTGCTGCCATCTGATCCCCTCCACACAAAAACGCGCCCTCAGATGACCTGAGAGCGCGTTTTTCACTTCAACCCCGGGGCCAAAACTTAGCCACGCAACGTACCGCCGGTGGCTTTGGTCACCTTGCCGATGATTTTGTCGCTCACCGCTTCAATATCTTTTTCTTTCAGCGTCTTATCGGTCGGCTGCAAGCGAACCGTAATGGCCAGAGATTTCTTGCCCTCACCCAACGACCCGCCGATGAACTCATCAAAGACACGCACATCTGTGATCAGCGCCTTATCCGCACCCGCCGCCGCATTGACCAAGGTCAGCGCTTCAACGGTGTCATCCACCACAAAGGCGAAATCACGTTCAACCGCCTGTAGGTCGCTGTTGTTCAGCGCGGCACGCGTGGTCTTGGATTTGCGGGGCAGCGGGATTTCTTCCGGCCAGATGGTAAAGGCAACAGCTGCGCCTTTGATACCCAATTCTTGCAGAACCTTGGGGTGCACTTCGCCAAAGACGCCCAGCGTCTTTTTCGGGCCCAGACAGATCCGACCGTGACGGCCCGGATGCCACCAGGCATCGCCACCGCGCAGGATCTGCACCTTGGCGGGCGCGCCGATCGCCGTCAGAACCGCCTCAACATCCGCTTTGGCATCATACACATCGACTGGACGCGAGGCACCATGCACATCTTTGGGGCCAGTGCGCCCCACCAGAATGCCAGCAATCTGTTCGCGTTGTTCACCGGGTTCCCCCCCGTGGAACACGGGCCCGGTCTCAAACAACGCCAGATCCATGTAACCGCGCGCTTGATTGCGGGCAGCGGCCTGCAACAGGCCTGCCAGCAAATCAGGACGCATATGCGACATTTCCGAAGAAATCGGGTTCGCCAGCATCGTCGCATCGTCACCACCGCCAAACAGAGATGCCGCCGCCTTGTCGATGAAGGTGTAGCTGACCAATTCGTTATACCCCAGCGCGGCCGAAGTGCGGCGCGCCAGTTGCAAACGGCGCTGTTGCGGGGTCATCACCGGTTTGGGAATGCCATCGGTGATACGCGGCAGCGGTACACCTTTCAGCTTGGTCAAGGACGCAATCCGCGCAACCTCTTCCACCAGATCTGCCTCACCGCGCACATCAGGGCGCCAGCTGGGCACATGCGCCATGTTGCCTTCCAGACGGAAGCCCAGACGCGTCAGAGTCTGGCGCTGGTCAGATTCAGGGATCTCCATGCCCACCAGCGACTGCACCCGCTCTGGGTCCAGTTTGTAGGCACGGGAATGGTTGGGCACGTCACCCGCGATAACCATTTCGGACGGCTCACCGCCACACAGATCAAGGATCATCTGCGTCGCGCGCTCCAGACCTTCGATGGTGTATTCAGGATCCACGCCGCGTTCGAAACGATAACGCGCGTCCGAGTTAATTTTCAGTGCGCGGCCCGTGGTGGCAATCTGGATATGATCCCAGAACGCGCTTTCCAGAAACACATCCACGGTGTCCTCGGTGCAGCCCGTGGCCTCACCGCCCATGATGCCACCGATGCATTCAACACCGTTTGCGTCTGAAATCACCATCTGACCGGCTGAGAACGTATAGTCTTTTTCGTCCAGCGCCTTCAACGTTTCGCCACCTGCCGCACGGTGCACCCGCAGGTCGCCCGACACCTTAGCCACATCAAACACATGCAGCGGACGGTTCTGATCAAAGGTGAAAAAGTTGGTGATGTCCACCAGCGCCGAAATCGGGCGCAGGCCAATCGCCGTCAGACGATCCTGCAGCCATTGCGGGCTGGGGCCGTTTTTGACGCCACGAATGACGCGGCCAGAAAACAGCGGGCAACCGTCCAGCGTGTCTTCATCGATCGCGACCTTAATGGGGCTGGCAAATGTGCCTTCGGTGGCCGTGTACCCGGTGGTCTTCAACGTCCCCACACCACGTGCGGCCAGATCGCGGGCAATGCCATATACGCCCAAGGCGTCCTGACGGTTTGGCGTAATCGCGATCTCGATCATCGGGTCGACTTTGGCCGGATCATGTTTCGTCAGCCAGTCCACGAATTTGTCTCCCACCGCCCCCGAGGGCAGCTCGATGATGCCATCGTGTTCTTCCGACAGCTCCAGCTCACGCTCAGACGCCATCATGCCATAGCTCTCAACGCCGCGGATTTTGCCCACGCCAATGGTGATATCCAAACCCGGAACATACATGCCCGGCTTGCACACAACCACGGTGATGCCTTCGCGAGCGTTGGGCGCGCCGCAAATGATCTGCATCTCACCTTCGTCGGTATCGACCTTGCACACCCGCAGCTTATCCGCGTCGGGGTGCTTTTCCGCGTGTTTCACAAACCCAAGGGAAAAGTCCTTCAGCCGATCGGCTGGGTTCACCACCTCTTCGACCTCAAGGCCAAGATCGGTAAGCACTTCGGTGATCTCGTCCACAGATGCGGTGGTGTCGAGATGTTCTTTCAGCCAGGACAGCGTGAATTTCATCGGTCAGGGATCCCTATGGCAAGCCATGTCTTTGCTCACAGGCAATGGCAAAGAATTTACCCATGTGCAAGCCTAGGGCGCGCCAGCGGTCAAGGATAGCTGGGAGTGAGACCCAAAAGCTGGTCCAATTGTCGTCCGATCCAGCCATGCGGCACAAAATGCCCCCCCGGATGCAGATCCAGCGTCACAGAGCCGTTTGCACACGTCCAATGGCTGCGGGTCAGAGTTAGAAAACTGCGCGCTTGCCAATCCCCCTGCGGGGTCGCCTCGGCACATCTCAGACGGGCGCGCCACAGGCCAAGCGGCAGGTCATCCCCCGCCCCAATCGGCAAGGTCGCCACGGTATCCTCTACCCCATGCACATGGCGCACCTGCTGTGGGGCCTCATCACAGGTTTCGCCTTGTGAAATGCTGCCCGCAATCGCCAATAATGCGGCCACGTCTTCACCGCTGTGGCAGGCATAGCGCCACGCCATCGCCGCACCATAAGAATAGCCTGAAACGTAGATCTGATCCTCGGCCACCGGATAGCGTTTGGCCACATCCGCCAGCACCGCATCGCCAAAGCTGACATCGGCGGTGTCCTTGCCCCAGAAATCCCAGGTCTTGCCTGCGCCATTTGGTGTCACCAGCAGCACACCACGCCGTTTGGTCGAGGCCCCGATGCGCTCACTGTTTTGCGCATGGACCCCCGTGCGCCCCCAGCCGTGAAAATGCATCAGAACTGGCAGCGGAGAAACCCCATCCCAGCCGTCCGGCGCCATCACATGGTAAGACCGCTCCCCCAACGCACATGGTAGCGCGCCGTGACAAGTGTCATCGGCAGCGGCGGTTGAGGTCAGGGCAAGGAGGCACAGGAAAATAGATCTAAACATCCCCGCAGGGTACGCATCCCAAGGCCGCTGTCACGTCACAAATCTGTGGGTCAGAAGTTAAAACGTAAAGGGCCGCGCCCGGGCCTGGGAGGGTGCGAAAGCGCCCGCCCTTTGCCAGAGGCAAACCTACGGTTTGACGAGCGGGCAGGCGCGTGCCGAGCCGCAAGCGGCCCGGCTGCTAAAGTTTGACACCTAATTTTTCAGAAACTTCCTGTTTTAAGTATGCAATGGCGACATCCCTCATCATTCCAAGAGTCATTCCACCAACAGCCGCAGTCGCCTCTTTCGTTTTCGTCCAGACCGTATCGCTACGGATCGCTTCAATATATTCGTGTCCTGCATTTGTGAGCCGACGAACTCCGGCATTCTCTGAAGATAAAAAGCCAATCTTCTTCAGCTTCGATTTCAAACAAGACTTGGCGAAGTAGGTCACCATCTCTGGTCATGGAATTCTCCAACAAAAAAAGAGCGCCCAAACTGAGCGCTCTTTCAGAAATTCTAAGGACAGGCCATATGTCAACGCGACAGGCCACCATGCAGCGTCGGCATGTCCAGACACTGGAAGCCATAGTGGCGCAGCCAGCGCAGATCGCTGTCAAAGAAGGCGCGCAGGTCCGGGATGCCGTATTTCAGCATCGCCAGACGGTCGATACCGATGCCAAAGGCAAAGCCCTGATAAACGTCGGGATCAATGCCACCGGCCGCGATTACCTTGGGGTGCACCATGCCCGAGCCCAAAACCTCAAGCCAGTCATCCCCCTCGCCCACTTTCAGCGTGCCGTCTTCCCAGGAACAACGAATGTCCACTTCGGCCGATGGCTCGGTGAAGGGGAAATGCGACGCACGGAAGCGCAGTTCAACATCGTCCACTTCAAAGAAGGCTTTTACGAACTCCTCCAGCACCCATTTCAAGTTCGCCATGGAAATGTTCTTGTCCAGCGCCAGACCTTCGACCTGATGGAACATCGGCGTGTGGGTCTGGTCATAGTCAGCGCGGTACACACCACCGGGACAAATAATGCGCAAGGGCGCGCCCATTTTCTCCATCGAGCGGATCTGAACCGGCGAGGTGTGCGTGCGCAACACGTGCGGCGGGCGATTGTCGCCCTCGGCGCGGTGCATATAGAACGTGTCCATTTCCGCCCGCGCAGGGTGGTGACCGGGGATATTCAACGCATCAAAATTATACCAATCAGTATCCACACGTGGCCCTTCGGCGACGGAAAAGCCCAGCTCAGCAAAGATCGCAGTGATCTCTTCTTGGACCTGGCTGATCGGGTGCAGGCTGCCCTGTCCGCGCTGTGGGCGTGTGGGCAGGGTGACGTCAAGCCATTCGCTGCGCAGGCGTTCATCCAGTGCAGCATCTGCAAGACCTGCCTTTTTGGCCGCCAAAGCAGAGTTGATTTCATCCTTCAGCGCGTTCAGCGCGGGACCGGCGATCTGGCGCTCTTCGGGCGTCATTTTGCCCAGCTCGCGCATCTTCAGCGCCACTTCGCCTTTTTTGCCAACAGCCGCCACGCGGATCGTTTCCAGCCCAGCCTCGTCAGCGGCCTCAGCAATCTGGCCCAGATATTTTGCCTTAAGATCGTCCATCACGGGTCCCCGAATTTTGTTGTGGCTCTGCTATCATACACGGGCGCGAAAGCAAGAGGCGGCGCGGCGGATGGGCCTCAGGCACCGCTTTTGCGGCAACACTGGTTAGAGTTCCTTGGGTGGTGCCTTGCATCACGCCTCTGGCCTGCCCATCTTGGCTGCACGACACAGCTCTTTATCAGACATGAGGCACGGCATGGCCGAGCGCATCACCCGCAAACTGACCACCATCCTGGCCTCTGATGCAGAACAGTTCAGCACGGCAATGAACGCAGATGAAGTCGGCACCTATGCGGCGCTGTCCTCCGCGCGCGAGGTGTTTTTCAAATTGATCGATCGGCACGGTGGTCGGGTGGCAAACACTGCAGGTGACGGGCTGTTGGCAGATTTTCCGTCGGTGGTCGAAGCGGTCCATTGCGCCATTGAAACCCAGCAAGAGCTGGCAGCCACAGGCAGTGACTTGCGGTTCCGAATTGGCATCCATCTGGGCGATGTGATTTGCGATGGCGAGGATCTGATTGGCGAAGGCGTCAATCTGGCGGCGCGTTTGCAAACCATGGCTGATCCCGGCGGCGTTTTAATATCACAGCAAGTCTACGATCAGGTCCATGCAAAACTGTCGGTTGGCTTTGAATTTTTGGGCGAAAAACGCCCGCGCAATCTACCCAGCGATGTTCCGGTCTATCGCCTGTCGATCGCGCAAGCCTCGCCGCCCACCAGACGGGCGACGGCGCCCCCCACCCCAACCGTGACCACCCAGGTTTACACACCGTCACAATCGGCCGACCTCGCAGCCGATGATCCACAAACAGATGTGCGAGATCAAAAAACTGTGCAACTGTTTGGCCTGGTTGCTCTTGGGCTTTTGGTTCTGGATCTGGCCACTGGCGGCGGATTATGGGCCCAATGGCCCCTATTGGTTCTTGGCATGCTTGTCGGATTTCGCGCCGCACCACGGGTGTTTGGCCGTGATACATTTGCATATCTACCGCTACGCCTGTGGGTACTGGGCGCTGGTTTAGTGTTGATCAACTTGTTCAGTTGGTCGGGCTACATGTGGTCTCTCTGGCCCATCGGCGCTTTGGGCCTGCTCAGTCTGGCCCGCCGGATCATGGCATAGGCGGGCTAGCAAGACCTAGTCAGCTCCCGCCCTGCAATAACTTCGCAGACCTGAACATTGGGCGCCACAGACACCTCGGTGACGCCCCCATAACTGAACCAAATTCAGGTCTTGTCCGCTACATTTTCCTGAAATGCAGTGTCAAAATCTGCCTTCTGGCGTGCGGAAGCGTCCGTCTGATAGTTCGCTTTCCACTCCGCCATGGTCATCCCATAAAAAGCCTCGCGTCCTTCCTCTTTGGACATTTCAATGCCGCGCGCGTTGGCGGCCTCTTGATACCAGCGGCTCAAACAATTGCGACAGAAACCGGTCAGGTTCATCATGTCGATATTCTGTACGTCGGTGCGCTCTTCCATCAGATGCGCTTGAAGCCGGCGAAAGGCTGCAGCCTGTAGTTCAATTTCGGTTTGTTTGTCCATTTCAGTGTCTTTCCCCAAAAGATCTTTGCCCATTTCTAGTCTGTCGCGCAGCAACTGTCACGGGATAGGCCGGTCGTTCATCTTCCCCTGTTCCCTGCGTAATTTACAGATCTGCGGCGACGCGTGCTGCCGAAAGCACCTCCGCCAAGCGTGCAGCCCAGTCCTTTTGACCTGTCTCAGTTGCGATCACATCGTTGCGCAGCTCTATCAACGTGTTTGCCCGACCCTGCGCCGTTCCATGGGTGTCAATCGCATCCCCCGGCAGGTATCCTGTATAAGGTTCGTTTACCCCAACAGGCGCATGTCCCGAAGCGGAAAGCTTTGCAATCACATGAGGCGAAAACCGCTCCCCTTCGGGAAAGAGGATACCAATTTCCCAAGGCCGCGGCGGCCGTCCACGCAGCTGTGGAGTGAAAGAATGAACCGAGACCAAAATGACGTCAGACTGTGCAGCTGCGAGGTCGGCCAGTTTTGCGTGATACGGGCGATAACATGCGCACAATCGCGCCTGTAGATCCGCCGCCTGGGCATGACGATTGGCTGGAATGATCGTTCCGTCATAAAGCTTCATCAACAGCGTCGGGTCATCTTCGCCGCGATTGGGGTCAATCACCAGTCGCGAAAAATTTGACGCGATGACGGGAGCATTCAGCAACTCTCCCAAAAATTGCGCCGTTTCATAAGCACCCGGATCATAGGCGATGTGACGGTTCATGTCATCTTCTGGCAAACCTAAATCGCCGCCATTCACAAAATCGGGCACGTGGTTGGTCGCATGATCACATGTGATCAGCCATCGTCCCGTCCGTGTTTCACCGTGGGTGAAGTAAGGAGTATATGTCATGGGGAACTCACCTTTAGCATATTGCTGCTTTACGGGAGTTGCGGGAAAATTGGAATTAGGTGATAAGCATGCTGAAATATGTTTGCGGTAACATGAATCCGCCCGAACACCAGCTCATACCCCCAGAGGAGACACCTCATGAGACGTCAGCGCAATGTAAAGATCGTGGCCACACTTGGCCCGGCATCGAATGATTATGAAACCATCCGTGCGTTGCACGAAGCCGGAGCTGATGTTTTTCGTCTGAACATGTCGCACGGTAGCCATGAAGAAATCGCGGAACGTCACAAGATCATCCGCAAGGTCGAAGAAGATCTCGACAGCGCCATTGCTATTCTGGCTGATCTTCAGGGCCCCAAACTGCGTGTGGGCACCTTTGCCAATGGCTCCGAAGAACTGGTCGAAGGCGCGTCCTTCCGCATGGATTTGGACGCAACACCGGGAGATCTGAACCGGGTAAATCTGCCCCACCCTGAGATCTTTCAAGCACTGGAACCCGGTGCAAGCCTTCTGGTCAACGACGGCAAGATCAGCCTCAAGGTCGAAACCTGTGGCCCCGACTTTGCCAATTGCACCGTGAGTATTGGCGGCACGATCTCAAATCGCAAAGGCGTGAATGTGCCCGACGTGGTACTGCCGCTTGCCGCCCTGTCTGACAAAGATCGCGCAGATCTGGAATTTGTCTGTGAACTGGGTGTGGACTGGCTGGCACTGTCCTTTGTTCAGCGCGCCAAAGACGTCTTCGAAGCCAAAGGTCTGGCCGATGGCCGCGCCGCCGTTCTCGCCAAAATCGAGAAACCCACGGCCGTTGAGTTCTTTGAAGAAATCCTTGATGCCTCTGATGGGATCATGGTCGCCCGTGGAGATCTGGGTGTTGAATTGCCCGTGTCGGCTGTTCCGCCGATCCAAAAACGTCTGGTTCGCAAATGCCGCTCGGCCGCCAAGCCGGTAATTGTCGCGACTCAGATGCTGGAAAGCATGATCGAGAGCCCCATGCCAACCCGCGCCGAAGTTTCGGATGTTGCCACAGCAATCTACGAAGGCTCGGACGCGATCATGCTCAGCGCAGAATCCGCAGCGGGCCAGTATCCCATCGAAGCCGTGCAAACCATGGACCGCGTGGCCAAAGAGGTCGAAGCAGACCCAACCTATCGCGACATCATCGATTCTTCGCGCAAGTCCCATGGCACCACTGTCGCGGATGGCATCGTTTCAGCCGCGCGTGAAATCGCAGAAAAAACCGACATCAAGGCAATCGCCTGCTTCACACAAAGCGGCACGACCGCGCTGTTGACAGCACGCGAGCGTCCCGCCGTGCCAATCTTGGCGATGACCCCGATCAAACGCACTGCACGTCGTATGGCGCTCAGCTGGGGCTGCAACTGCATCGTCACACCAACGGTTGAGCGCTTCAAAGGTGCGGTCGTCAGCGCCGTTCGCGGCGCGCGGTCTGGCGGCTTTGCCAGTGAAGGTGACCAGATTGTGGTGACTGCGGGTGTCCCGTTCAACGTATCCGGCACCACCAATATTCTACGCGTCGCGCCCTGTGATGAACGTTTGATTTACAGCACCGACCCGGAGTAACCTTACCAAAAGGTTAATTCGATTTGGAGGGATACAGTGGATCCCGATTTAAGTTTGATCATTGGGCTGGGACTGTGCGGTTTGTCGGTCCCAGCCCTTTTGTCGGCCATCAGCGACACCCGCGCCCCACGCGGCGGGGGCGTTAGCTTGCTGATCGGCTCTGCGTTGATTGCTTATGCTATGATGCAGAGCCCAACCGGCTATCAGCTCGAAGATCTCCCCAATGTTCTAAAATCGGTGATGAACCGATATTTTTGAGCGCCACTCCGGTGTGAAAACCTGACGTTGCCCCCCAACTTGGGGTAATATGCCACGTATATTGGGCCGACCTGGCACGGGCCGTCATGCCTGAAGGCGCAGCATCTGCGCCGCGCCTGACACGCTTTGACAGCACCAGCTGCTAAACCCTTTTTTTATGGCACATCGCACAGCCTAAGCCGCCTTTTATCCTTGCATCTTAGGCTGGATTTTCATACATGGCAGCACTCATCGCGCGTCCGGCCGTATGGCATGCCGAGTCGTGTGAACAGCGAACCTGCATTGAAGGAGACGGAAATGCCTAAGATGAAGACCAAGTCGAGCGCTAAAAAGCGCTTCAAAATGACTGCGACCGGTAAGGTCAAAGGTGGTCAAGCCGGCAAACGCCACGGCATGATCAAGCGTACCAACAAATTCCTGCGTGATGCACGCGGAACCACCCTCCTGTCCGCGCCGGACGCCAAGATCATCAAGGGCTTCATGCCCTACGCCCGTTAAGAGGAGATCTGAGATATGTCACGCGTTAAAGGTGGTACCGTCACTCACGCCCGTCACAAGAAGGTAATCAAGGCAGCGAAAGGCTATTACGGCCGTCGCAAGAGCACCTTCAAAGTCGCCCGTCAGGCCGTCGACAAAGCGAATCAATATGCAACCCGCGACCGCAAGAACCGCAAGCGGAACTTCCGCGCTTTGTGGATCCAGCGTATCAACGCGGCTGTGCGTTCGCACGACGAGGCTCTGACATACTCGCGCTTCATCAACGGCCTGAACCTGGCCGGTATTGAAGTCGACCGTAAAGTTCTGGCTGATCTGGCCGTACATGAGCCCGAAGCATTTGGTGCAATTGTAGGCCAAGCACAGGCCGCACTGGCTGCCTAAGCCTCACGACTTTTGATTTTCGAATAAAGGCCCCATGAGCATACTCATGGGGCCTTTATTCATTCCAAACTTACTCCACACAATCCCGCGTCTAAATAGACAGCCCCTCACCCAGGGCCGATGATCCCATTGCTGGGACGACTGCCCCACACCCGCATACAAAAAAAGCAGCGGGTGCTCCGCTGCTTTCTGATTTGAACGATGGCTGCTGTATCAGATCGCCGCAGCGCGGCTTTCTTCCAGATAGATCTCACGCAGGCGCTTGGAAATCGGACCCGGTGTTCCATCCCCCAGCTGCTGCCCATCGATTTCAACCACAGGCATCACAAAAGCCGACGCCGACGTGGTGAAGGCTTCGTCCGCTTCTTTCGCCTCATCGATGGTGAACAGGCGCTCTTCGACTTTCATCTGTGCCTCTTCCGCCATGCGCAGAACTGCTTTGCGGGTGATGCCGTGCAGAATGTCCTTGGACAGCGGACGGGTCACGATGGTGTTGCCCTTAACAAAGTAGGCGTTGTTTGACGTGCCTTCAGTCACATGGCCGTCTTCGATCAGCCAGGCATCATCACAGCCCGCGGCCTTGGCCATCATCTTGCCCATCGAAGGGTACAGCAGCTGCACAGTTTTAATATCACGACGGCCCCAGCGGATATCTTCGATAGAGATCACCTTGGCGCCTTTTTTCGCGGCAGCACTGTCTGCCAGGCCCGGCTTGTTCTGGGTGAACAGAACCAGCGTTGGCTTGGTGTCCGCAGATGGGAACACAAAATCACGGTCACCATCTGAGCCACGCGAGACTTGCAGATATACCAGCCCCTCTTCGATGGCATTCAGCTCCACCAACTTGCGATGGATCTCCAGCAGCTCGTCTTTGGTGCAGGGGCTGGCCATATCCAGCTCTTTCAGCGACCGGTCCAAACGCACAGCATGGCCTTCAAAATCGATCAACTTGCCATCAAGGATCGAGGTCACCTCATAGACAGCATCCGCAAACAGAAACCCACGATCAAAGATCGAAACCTTGGCTTCGGTTTCTGGCAGGTATTCGCCATTCACATATACGGTACGGGTCATATTAATCTCCTCAACCCCAAAGGTCAGCTTTTGGCGGGTGTACGCCATCATCATCAAATGTCAAAGGCACATCGCGATCTTCGGCCAACAGCAAGGGCCCATCCAGATCGGTCACGGTGACCCCCTGTGCCACCAACGTGCCCGGGGCCATCGCCAGAGACGAGCCAACCATACAACCAACCATCACCTGATAGCCTTCGGCCAGCGCCGCATCACGCAATTTCAAGGCTTCGGTCAGGCCACCGGTTTTGTCCAGCTTGATGTTGACTACATCATATTTGCCTTTCAGCTTGGACAGGCTCGCACGGTCATGGCAGCTTTCGTCCGCACAGACAGGCACGGGGCGATCCATGGCAATCAATGCATCATCCTCGCCGGCCGGCAAAGGCTGTTCTACCAACTCAACACCCAAACGCACCAGATGCGGAGCCAGCTCAGCGTAGTTTTCCGCAGACCAGCCTTCGTTGGCATCAATGATAATACGGGCCTCAGGCGCGCCTGCGCGCACAGCCTCGAGACGCGGCATATCATCAGGCGTGCCCAGCTTAATCTTCAACAAAGGGCGATGCGCGTTTTCAGCCGCTTGTTTTTGCATCTCTTCGGGCGAGGCCAAAGACAGTGTGTAGGCGGTAATTTCAGGCCCGGGCGCTGGCAGACCTGCCAGTTCCCAAACACGTTTGCCAGCCTGTTTGGCTTCAAGATCCCATAGGGCACAATCAACGGCATTGCGCGCTGCACCCGCAGGCAACAACGTTTGCAGTTCTTCTCGTGTAAAGATTTCTGGCAGCGATTCAATTTCGGCAGTCACGCTGTCCATTGTTTCGTCATACCGGGCATAAGGCAAACATTCGCCCCACCCCGTCACGCCATCCTGTTCGACTTTGACCGTCAGCACCTTGGCTTCGGTCCGGGAGCCGCGCGCGATGGTAAACACCTGCGCCAGCTTGAATACATCCCGCGTAACGGTGATTTTCATTGCACTGCCCTCTTTGCTGCGCATGGCCATCTAGGCCAGATCATACATGGGGCATTCGCGGTGACGCCCCGCGCTCTCTTTTTGGCTAAAATACCCCCGCCGGAGGCACCGACATATGCGGTGCCCCCGACAGAGAGGGTTTAGATCAGATCGCGGCCAGCGCGTCTACCAGACGATCGGCCCCGTGGCGGTACGGATCACATGTGGGCAGGCCCATTTCTTCTTCAACCTTAGCACAGTAGGCGGTTGCCTCGTCATCGCTCAGGTGTTGCGTGTTGATCGAGATACCAGCCACAACCACATCTGGATTGGAGACTTTTGCAAGGGTCATCGCGACCTCACGCAGCGCTTGCAGCGTTGGCAGTTTAAAGCCCGGCAAACCGCGCATGTGCTCACGTGTTGGCTCGTGACACAGGATCAGCGCATCAGGCTGTCCGCCGTGCACCAAGGCCATGGTCACACCAGAATATGAGACATGGAACAGCGAACCCTGACCTTCGATGAAGTCCCAGTGATCTGCATCATTGTCAGGTGTCAGATATTCAACTGCGCCCGCCATAAAGTCGGCGATGACAGCATCCAAAGGCACACCGGACCCGGTGATCAGGATGCCGGTCTGGCCAGTGGCGCGGAAGGTCGACTTCATGCCGCGCTTCTGCATTTCTGCATCCATCGCCATGGCAGTGTACATTTTGCCAACCGAACAATCGGTGCCAACAGCCAAGCAACGCTTGCCCGAACGGGGAACACCTGTTGCAATTGGATAGGCAACGGTGGGAACGCGCACGTCGTGCAGGGTGCGGCCGTGCATTTGCGCCGCAGCCACCAATTCACCTTCGTCGCGCAGCAGGTTGTGCAAACCAGACGCGATGTCATAGCCCAGTTCCAGCGCCTTGACCAAAACCTCTTTCCAAGCGTCAGAGATCACGCCGCCACGGTTGGCAACGCCAATCACCAGTGTCTTGGCTCCGGCTTCGAGACCTGCTTCAAGGGTCATTTCGGTCAGGCCGAGGTCGGCACCACAACCGGGCAGACGAATCTGACCCAAGGCGTTGTCAGGGCGCCAGTCGCGGATACCAATGGCGACTTTTGCCGCCAGCATGTCAGGCGCATCGCCCAGGAACAGGAGATAAGGGGTCTCGATCATGTCAGAGCGCTCCTTTGAAAAGAGTTGAGTTAAGGACTATTTAAAGGAAGCCCAACGCGAGAGGCTCCCTGAATCCGCCGATAAAGACCCAAAAAACGCAAGAATCTTCGCTAATCTTGGGGAATTACTGATATTTCCCCCGCTGTTTTCTCATTATTCGTAGATTCTACGGCGAAAGGATCTGTCGTAAAACAGACTCACCCCGCAATGCTGCGACTGCAAAATAGACATTGCGAAGGTGGTGGAAACGAAATATCAATTGCAGCAATGAAATCGCAACAATCTTACCAACACGCAACAGGAGGCCCCTATGAGCTTTCGTATCCAGCCCACCGCCCCAGCCCGTCCAAACCGCTGCCAGCTGTTTGGCCCCGGATCTAACCCAAAGCTGTTTGCCAAAATGGCGGCATCAGCGGCAGATGTGATCAATCTGGATCTCGAAGATTCCGTGGCCCCCAGCGACAAAGATATGGCCCGCGCCAACGTTATTGAGGCAATCAACTCGGTAGATTGGGGCAACAAATATTTGTCCGTTCGCATCAACGGTCTGGATACACCCTATTGGTACAAAGACGTGGTGGAGGTTTTGGAACAGGCGGGTGACCGGTTGGACCAGATCATGATCCCAAAAGTGGGCTGTGCAGCAGACATTTATGCGGTGGACGCGCTGGTCACAGCAATTGAAGCTGCCAAGGGCCGGGCCAAGCCGATCTCATTCGAAGTCATTATCGAATCCGCTGCCGGCATCGCCCACGCGGAAGAAATCGCAATGTCCTCGCCCCGCCTTCAGGCGATGTCGCTGGGTGCGGCGGATTTTGCAGCTTCAATGGGCATGCAGACCACCGGTATCGGCGGCACGCAGGAAGACTATTATATGGTGCGCGAAGGTCAGAAACATTGGTCTGACCCTTGGCACTGGGCTCAGGCCAAGATTGTCGCGGCGTGCCGCACCCATGGTGTTTTGCCGGTGGATGGCCCCTTTGGCGATTTCTCTGACGACGAAGGCTATATCGCGCAGGCCAAACGGTCCGCCACCCTGGGCATGGTTGGCAAATGGGCCATCCACCCCAAACAGATCGGGCTGGCCAACGAAGTCTTTACCCCCTCTGACGCAGCCGTTTCTGAAGCGCGCGAGATCCTCGCCGCCATGGAAGAGGCCAAAGCCTCAGGCGCCGGTGCGACTGTCTATAAGGGACGTCTGGTGGACATTGCGTCAATCAAACAGGCCGAGGTTATCGTGGCTCAATCCGAGCTGATCGCAAACAGCTAAACCGACACGCCCCGCAAAACAAAAAGGCGCCCCACCCTGTGGGCGCCTCTTTCGTTGGCAACATCTGCGCCAATTACCCCCGCATATCTTTGGGCGAGCCCATCACCACATAGGTGGTGATCGCCGTCACAAAGGGGGAGGTCCCCAAAATATCCGTGTGAAACCGCTTATAACTTGGCAAGTCGGCGCATTCGACGCGCAGCAGATATTCGATGGTCCCAGTTATATTGTGGCATTCCGTCACTTCGACCGCGCTCTCCATAGCCCGCTCAAAGGCCAGTTGAGCCTCTTTGGTATGCTCCCCCAGCCCCACCCCAATATAGGTCACAAACCCCAGCCCCATAGCCTGTGGGTTCAAAACGGCACGATAGCCGGTGATCACCCCATCGCGCTCCAGATCCTGAACACGGCGCAGGCAGGCAGAGGGCGACAGCCCCACCCTGTCCGCCAGCTCCAAATTGGAAATGCGGCCATCACGAGACAACTCACGCAATATCTGTTGGTTTATGTAGTCAAACTTCGCCATTAATTGCGAAATTACACATATTCCACAGCAATACGCAATTTCATTTGGCTTTGGGCGCAGCAAAATAGCACCATGACTTATGAATTATTCCTTGCCCTGTCAGGCTTTGCCTTTGGCACAGTGATAACCCCAGGCCCCAACAACCTGATGCTCATGACCTCGGGGGCAAACTTTGGGTTTGTCCGCTCGTTGCCACATATGTTTGGCGTTGGATTAGGCTTTCCGCTGATGATCCTTCCTGTCGGGCTGGGCGTCACGCAACTGTTTGAAGCCTTCCCACCGCTGAACTGGATTTTGACTGTTTTTTCGGTGCTCTACATGCTGTGGCTGGCGTATAAGATCACCCAAGCAGCGCCGCCGCAGGAC
This sequence comes from uncultured Paracoccaceae bacterium, assembly GCA_947492585.1. Classification (GTDB taxonomy): domain Bacteria; phylum Pseudomonadota; class Alphaproteobacteria; order Rhodobacterales; family Rhodobacteraceae; genus Epibacterium. The sequence goes on along the minus strand of CANLND010000003.1, from coordinate 12,953 downwards.
GGTGAAACCACGGGCAAACCGCTGACATTTCTACAGGCCTGTGCCTTTCAGTGGGTCAACCCAAAGGCCTGGGCCATGGCCCTTGGTGCCATCACGCTATATGCGGCCAGCCGGGATGTTGCGGCCGTATTATGGGTGTCAGGCACCTATGTGATGATGGGCTGCATTTCGACCACCACCTGGACCGTCTTGGGCCAGCAGATGCGCCGCGTGCTCACCAACCCACGCCGACTGCGCCTGTTCAACTGGTCCATGGCCACCTTGTTGTTGGCCTCACTCTACCCGGTGTTCGTGGGTCACTAAGGCCGCGAAATTTTACCCTTTCCTTTTGCGCGGTGCTGTTTCAATGCTGGTGCCATGACACAGCCCCCTTCTAGTCCCGTCATCGCCGTCGATGGTGGCGGATCACATTGCCGCCTCGCCCTTCACACACCAAGCCGCGAAATACAGGTGCAGGTGGGCTCAGCCAATGTCTCAACCGATTTCACGGCCGCTTTGGCACAGCTGACATCTGGGTTGAACCAACTTGCGCAGACAGCCGACGTGCCGTTCTCAGAGTTGATAAACATCCCAGCCTATCTGGGGTTGGCAGGCGTAACCGGCCCCGCTATGGCCCAGCGCGTGGCGCAGGCGTTGCCGTTGACCGCGGTGAAAGTGGAAGAAGATCGAGCAGCAGCACTGCGCGGTGCGTTGGGCACATCAGATGGTTATATTGCCCATTGCGGAACGGGGTCTTTTCTGGCCAGCCAGCTGGGCCAAACCATGCGCTTTATCGGCGGCTGGGGGCCGGTTTTGGGCGATCCGGCCTCTGCCCATTGGGTGGGGCGGCAGGCATTGTCGCGCACGTTGCAAACCGTGGATGGGCTACGTGCGCCCTCTGGTCTGTCTCAGGAGATGTTGAACCAGTTTGGCGATGCGGCACAAATCGTGGCCTGGGCCGCCACAGCCCGCCAACACGAAATAGCTGCCCTGGCCCAAGATGTCACCGAGCATGCCGCGCAGTCTGACCCACTGGCCCGGCAGATTGTGCAAGACGCCGCCAGTTTACTAGCCCGGGATCTGTACGCGATGGGATGGCACACCGACCTAGCACTCTGCCTGACGGGCGGGCTGGGTCCCTGTTACGCATCATATTTACCTCCCGACATGCGCGCAGCGCTTTGCGCCGCGAAAGACACGCCATTAACGGGCGCAATTGCCTTGGCGCATGATTTTGCACAGGTCTACCACGACGCAACGCCCAAAGAGTAAATAGCATGACCCCCCTTCGCACAGTCTATCACGGTGGTTCCATTTATGACGGCAGAACTCTGCATCATGACGCATGCGCCTGCTTTGAAAACAACAGGCTGGTGTCGCTCAGCACATCAATGCCAGAAGGCGATCGCGTGGATATGCAAGGCGACATATTGAGCCTTGGATATGCAGATCTACAGGTCAACGGCGGCGACGGTATCCTGTTGGGCGATGCCCCATCTGTCGCCGCGCTGCGCCGGATATCTCAGGCCCATCGCGCATTGGGCGCGACGCTGATCCTCCCCACGTTGATCACCGATACGCCCGATGTGACAAGGGCAGTGATTGCCGCAACCATTCAAGCAGTGCAAAGCGGCGTGCCGGGATTAGCAGGGCTGCATCTCGAAGGCCCACATCTGTCACATATCCGCAAAGGTGCACACGATCATGCACTCATCCGCCCGATGACCGCAGACGACCTGCAAATCCTGCTTGAGGCCGCCAAATCGCTCCCGAAACTAAAGGTCACTTTGGCCCCGGAGAATGTCAGCCTTGATCAAGTGCGGCAGCTGACTGCAGCTGGCGTTCTGGTCTCGCTTGGCCATACCGATGCCGATTTCGAGACCTGCATATCCTATGCCAAGGCGGGCGCCCGCTGTGTCACCCATCTGTTCAACGCGATGAGCCCGCTGACCAGTCGGGCGCCGGGCCTTGTAGGGGCTGCCCTGACCACCGGCGCGCTATCTGCCGGGATGATTGCAGATGGCATCCATGTGCACCCCCAAACCCTGCGCGCAGCCTGGCGTGCCAAGGTCGGCCCTGGCGCGTTGTTTCTGGTGTCAGATGCGATGGCCGTGGCGGGTAGCTCTGCCACCACCTTTCAATTGGGCAACCGGAAAATTTTGCGGCAAAATGGTCAGCTAACCCTGAAAGATGGCACATTGGCCGGCGCTGATTTGGATCTCACGACTGCCGTGCGCGTTTTAACCACCCAAGCCGACATCGCATTGGAAGAGGCTCTTTGTGCCGCGATCACCACGCCACGTCAGGTGATTGACGTGCCCAGCGCCGTGCGTGGCCAACCCGCTGACGCGTTCATCCGCATTGATGCCAATTTGCAAAGGGCAACACCGCTGGTGCCCTAATCACGCGCCCGTGGTTGGTGTTTGTCGTCCAAGCCCCTATGATTTTATCTGCGCGCCGCAATTGGCGCGTACAGGCATGAGGCTCCGATGTTCAAAGTCCTTTCTGATCCTCGCTATCGCAAACTATTTATGGCGCAAATGTCTGCCCTTCTGGGGACCGGGCTTGCCACGGTGGCGCTGGCACTGATGGCATATGATCTTGCACGCGATAACGCGGGCCTTGTGCTTGGCGGCATCTTCACGCTCAAAATGCTGGCCTATGTTGGTATTGCCCCAATCGCGGGCGCGCTGGCAGACAGTTTTGATCGCCGCACATGGCTGATCTCGCTGGATGTGCTACGGGCTGCGGCCGCCCTGTGCCTGCCATTTGTCTCAGAGGTCTGGCAGGTCTTTGCGCTGGTCTTTGTTTTTCAAGCAGCGTCCGCGGGGTTTACGCCAGTGTTTCAGGCGACCTTGCCCGAGATCCTCCCCGACGAAACCGATTACACCCACGCCCTGTCCCTCTCACGTCTGGCCTATGACCTAGAGAACATTCTGACGCCGATCTTGGCCGGTCTATTACTGGCCGTTGCGACCTATGGGGTTTTGTTCTGGGGCACATTTTTGGGGTTTGCTCTATCCATTGTACTGATCCTACGGGTGCGTTTTCCCACGATCGCGCCCGCGCCATCCCGCGGCCTGTATGAACGCACCACCCGTGGCGCCCGGATTTATCTGGCCACACCCAGACTACGCAGCCTTTTGGCGCTGAACCTTGCGGTTGCGTCGGCAGGTGCCATGGTATTGGTCAATACTGTGGTTCTGGTCCGTGTCCATCTGGGCCTGAATGAAAGCGCCGTGGCCTGGACCATGCTCGCCTTTGGCGCAGGTTCAATAACCGTGGCGCTCATCCTCCCCAAACTGTTGCAACGTTGGACGGACCGCCCGGTCATGCTGGCCGGAGCCGCATTGATGACGGCTGGATTGATTGGGTTGATCCTTTGCACGATCAGCGTTGGTCTCAGCTGGCCGGCGATCTGGGGTGCTTGGTTTTTCATTGGCATTGGCTATTCAGCCGTTTTGACGCCCTCGGCGCGATTGTTGCGCCGCTCGGCCCAAAGCGGTGATCGCCCTGCCCTCTTTGCGGCACAATTTGCGTTAAGCCACGCCTTTTGGTTGCTGACGTATCCCTTAGCGGGCAGTTTGATCACCACCGTAGGACCAGTGTCCACTCTGGTGGTTCTGGCCGTGTTGACCGGACTGGGTGCGTTGGGGGCGTACCGATTGTGGCCGGACCCTGACCCAACTGAACTGTTTCACAGTCATCCAGACCTGCCGCTGGACCATCCCCATCTACAAGGCAGCCCCGCACACAGCCATGCCTACGTGATTGACGACCTGCACCCCAAATGGCCTGACACAGATGCGCGAGAGCGCGTTTAGCACGGCTGATATTTTGCCGTCGACTCACGCTCTTGTAACACCGGATGAATCTGGGTGCTGTCTGGCACCACCTTATCCTCGACCCATGCAGCCATAGCCTCAGCCGTGGTTGTTCCCATCTGTGAAACGGGCAGATGTACAGTTGTCAGGCGCGGAACAGAGTGGGCTGAGGCGGGCAGGTCATCGATGCCCACGACCGAAAACCGATCTGGCACAGCGGCCCCGCTGCGTTGGAATTCAAACAGCACACCGTGGGCCAAGACATCAGATAGGCACAGCACCGCGCTAGGCGCGTCCTGGTCCTGCAACATATCCCGGGCAGCCCTTACGCCGCTTTCAACGCTGATGCGCGTTTCATAGAACCGAAAATCCACATCCAATTCGGTCGTCAATCCGTTCAAACGAGCGCGTGTTCTGTCGTTCTTTTCTGCGGGGCCATGCACGACCGCAATTTTGCGATGGTTCAGATCCAGCAAATGCTGCAACGCCAATCGGGACGCGCTGGCATTGTCATAGCCGATCGTGGGCCAGTCCGCGTTGAGATCGTAATAAGACGTGGCGATCGCTGGCAGCTGCGAGCGTTCGATCAGCGTGTGCAAATCCGGGTGATGGGTCACCCCAGACACCACCAGCCCTTCGGCCCCGATTTTCAGCATATTCTCAGCGCGCTGCACTTCGATTTCGGGGTCATCATTTGTTGTCGCAACAACCAGTGCCAATCCGGAATCAATCAAACGGGTTTCCATGGCCGCCAGAAATCGCGCAAAAATCGCATTGTCCAGCGTAGGCACCAGCGCCCCCACAAACCGCGTGCGCCCCGAATTGATTGCGCGTGCCGCGGCACTCGGCACGAACTTTAGATCACGAATCGCTATCTCGACACGGGCGCGCGTTTTAGGAGAAACCGTTTGAGGAGAGTTCATTACACGCGACACTGTCGCGACAGAAACCCCCGAGGCTTTTGCTACGTCCCGGAGGTTTGCTTTTTTTTGGGTTATTTTCCTGCTCATAGCAATGATTGTTACCATCCCCCGAAAGATGTGAACAGAAAAACCTTGACGAATGTAACTGGTTACAACAGGTTCTTGTAACCAGTTACATTACCATTTCGGTATCAGATCAATGTCCAGTCCAGCAGTCCTTCGCGACTTCAGCAATATCGGGCTCTTCACGCCCGCCCGAAGCTTCCCCGGGTTTTCCAAACAAGCCCCCGGAAACAATCACCCCCTCGCCCCCCGCGAAGGTCTTCGCCTAGACCTGAAAGACGGCGATCTCATCTCCCTGTTTGGCCTCACCGAAACGACTTTTGCACATCTGATTGCCTTTGATGACCGCGGAAACACGGCGTTGCAGCTGTTGGATCTGACCGCCGATACGTCGTTGGACCGCTCTTCGGTCAACGCGCACGCGTTGGAGGGTTGGATGGCAGCCAATGGGGCCGAAGTCAGTGCGCCAATAGCTGCGGCCACTTTGCGCGGTCAAGATGAACCCATGGTTCTGAAATCAAGCGCTGCCGTAACCGTTTGGCTGTTCCGCCCCTCCTCTACTCAGGACCTGGTGCACTGCGCCTCCCAAGGGTCGCTGATGGTTTCTCATCAGCCCAACATCGGATCTGCCCCCCTATTGCCGCCGCTTCTGGGTGACACGCGTGATGAATTCACTGTGAAGCGCGGCACGGGCATGGCCTATGAACTAAAACAAGGCGAAGTGCTTCAGATCATCGATGTCGAAGGTCAGCAATGTTCCGATTTCATGGCGCTGCGCGCCGATGGTCTGGACCGCGGCGAAGAATGGATGATCGACAGCACCGCCACGCGCTCTATGGTTGGCCGTGCCTTTCCCGGCCCCGGCCTGATGGACAAGTTCTACGACCGCGAAATGAACCCGTTGATGAACGTTTTGCAGGACACCTGCGGCCGCCATGACACCTTTGGCCTAGCCTGCACTGCGCGCGGCTACGAAGAACGTGGTTTCCCAGGACATGTAAACTGCTCTGATAACATTTCTCATGCCTTGGACCCCTATGGCGTTAAACGCCGGTCTGCGTGGCCTGCGATTAACTTTTTCTGGAATACATGGGTGGATCACCATTCCCATCATATGATGACCGATGAAAGCCACTCGCGTCCTGGTGACTATGTCGCCTTGCGCGCGATGGAAGATCTGGTCTGTGTTTCCACCGCCTGCCCCGATGATCTGGACCCGATCAACGGATGGAACCCCACTGATATTCACGTGCGCATTTACCGGCCAGATACGCCGATCCGCCGCGCCGTAGCCTACCGCGAGAAGGAAGACGCTCCCATGTCGATCAGCCAGGAAAGCGCATTTCACCCGCGTTTGGCCCCATTGACGCAACATTTTGCTCCGGCCCGAGATCTGTGGGCGCCGGTCAGTTTCCCCGGCGACGGGACACTGGGCGAATACTGGGCGTGCCGGAATGCCGTCACCGTTCAGGACATGAGCGGACTGCGCAAGTACGATATTGTGGGACCGGATGCGGAAAAGCTTCTGCAGCTGGCAACCACCCGAAATATCTCAAAGATTTCAGTATGGCGCGGCAGCTATATGTTGCTCTGTGATGAAAGCGGTTCGGTTATCGATGACGGCACCTTGTTCCGTCTGGGCGACCACCTGTTCCGCTGGTGCTGCGGATCTGAGGAAAGCGGCCGCACCTTGCAGGCACTAGCTACTGAGATGAACCTACAGGTGCGTATCCACGATATGCGCGGCGCACTGCCCAACCTCGCAATCCAAGGTCCCAAGTCGCGCGATCTGATGCGCAAAATCTGTTTTACACAGCCAAATGTGCCCGAACTCGACCATCTGAAATGGTTTGGTGCCTCGGTCGCACGCCTGCATGACCGCGATGGCGCGCCTTTCATGGTGTCGCGCTCGGGCTATACCGGCGAATTGGGCTATGAGGTCTTTTGTGCAAAATCCGACGCTCTAAAGGTCTGGGATGCGATCATGGAGGCCGGGGAAGAGTTCGGCATTAAACCCATGGGCTCCGCTGCGCTGGAAATCATCCGCATTGAGGCCGGTCTAGCCGCAGGAAACGCAGAATTTGCACCCGGCGTCGACGCCTTTGAAGCGGGTCTTGGCTTTGCCGTTGATCTGAAAAAAGAAAAATTCACCGGCAAAGCAGCGCTGGAACGAAACGCGCAGGATCCTCGCCGCGTTCTAAAAGGGCTGCTGCTAGACTGTGACGATGTTCCACATCACGGCACCCCCATATTCCACGGCGAGCGCCAGGTTGGCACGATTACTTCGGCCACACGGTCACCTTCACTGGAACGCTCTATTGCAATGGCGCGCCTTGCAGTTGAATATGCCGACATAGGAACGCAACTCGAAATCGGACAACTGGACGGACACATGAAACGACTGCCCGCCACTGTCACAGATGCACCTTTCATAGATCCGCAACGTAAGCGGGCACGCGCATAAAGACGCATTCAACAATCCAACAGGAGAGAAAATAATGAAATCAATCAAAGTTTTGACATCCGCATTGGCACTGAGCTTGGCAGCTGGCGGCGCCATGGCCCAAGAAAAAGTAAATGTAGGCGAACCCAGCTGGCCGGGCGCAAAGATCATGAGCCGTGTCATCGGCCAAGTGATTGAAACCCGTCTGGGTAGCGAAGCAGGTTACGCCCCCGGCGCCAACGCGGTGATCTTTGCTGCGATGGACGGTGGCCGCGGCGATATTGACGTCCATCCGGACGTCTGGCTGCCAAACCAATCTTCGTTTACCAATGAATATGTAGACGAAAAGAAATCTGTTGCTCTGTCATCGGGCAACTACGAAGGCCGCGCGGGTATCTGCGTGCCCAACTACATGGTCGAAAAACACAACATCAAGTCGATCTTTGACCTGGCGACCCCCGAAGCCCAAGCGCTGTTTGACAGTGATGGTGATGGCATGGGCGAAGTCTGGGTTGGTGCGTCGGGCTGGGCCTCGACCAACACCTTTAAGGTTCGCGTGCGCGACTATGGTATCGAAACCTTCCTGACCCCAACCACCGAAGACGAGACCGTATTCTACTCACGTCTGAAAGACCTGGTGGACCAGGAAAAAGGCGCCGCGTTCTACTGCTACGCTCCACACTATGTGCACGCGCTGTATGACGTGACCATTCTGGAAGAGCCCGAGCACGACGCAGCGACCTACAAGATGGTGCAGCCAGATCAGGACGCGGATTGGTACAACAAATCCTCCGTCAGCACCGGTGAACCCGTGAAAACGGTTACCGTGGCTTACTCCAGCTCATTGAATGAACGTAACCCGGCAGCTGCAGCCTTCTTGGCGAACATCGACATGAGCGCAGCTGAGCTGTCCAAGCTGACGTATGAAGTTGTCGTGAAAGGCAACGAAATTGATGGTGTGGTATCCGACTGGATCGCCAGCAACGGCGACATCGTCGACACCTGGCTCGGCCTGAAATAAGCACTTCAGCTTTATCCAATGACTCCGGCAACTTCATGTTGCCGGAGTTTACTTCAATACACGACGGGGAACGGATGGAAAAGGATATCGCAATTGACGCACAGGGCGTCTGGAAGGTTTTTGGAGCGCGCGCAGACGAAGCGCTCAAAGCTATCCATGCAGAAGGTCTGGGTAAGGCCGAGGTTCTGGAACGCTTCAACTGCGTTGTAGGCGTCGCGGATGCCAGCTTTCAAATCGAACGGGGTGAATTATTCTGCGTGATGGGCCTGTCTGGCTCGGGGAAATCAACACTGGTGCGCCATGTCAATCGACTGTTGGAACCCACCGCCGGTAGCATCAAAATTGACGGCGTAGACGTCATGGGTCTGGACGCGCCCGGCCTGCGCGACCTACGCAACCGTCAAGTGGCGATGGTATTTCAAAACTTTGGCCTGATGCCACACCGCACCGTGCGCGACAACGTTGCCATGCCGCTGGAAATTCGCGGCACGGGCAAAGCCCGCCGCTGGGAAGAAGCGGACCGTGTTCTGGAATTGGTGGAACTGAACGGATGGGAAGACAAATACGCCCATGAGCTTTCGGGCGGCATGCAACAACGTGTTGGTCTGGCCCGCGCGATTGCATCAGATCCTGAAATCCTGCTGATGGACGAACCCTTCTCGGCACTAGACCCCCTGATCCGTAAACAGCTGCAAGACCAGTTCATGGAACTGTCTCACAAGCTGAAAAAGACCACCATGTTCATCACCCACGATCTGGACGAGGCCATCCGCATTGGCCACCGGATCGCGATCATGAAGGACGGGCGCATTGTTCAGATCGGCACACCAGAAGAAATCATTCTGAATCCCGCTGATGACTATGTTGCGGATTTTGTGGCCGGTATTTCTAAACTGAACATGATCTTTGCCCATTCGGTCATGCGTAAACCTGACGAGTACGTCGCCGCTGTCGGTGAGGTTCCATCTGACGCGCGCAACGCGCGCCCGGATATGGACCTGAGTGATTTGATGGAACTGGCTGTAGACGGCCCCGGTGTGATCCGCGTCCAAGACGACGGCGCAACCGTTGGTGTGATTGATCGTGCCGGTCTACTGCGCGCTATTCAGCAAAGCCAGGCGTGAGGAGACTGACCCATGCAACATGTTGATAAAGAAAAAATCCAACCCGAGACCAAGGAACGTTTGGACGGGTTGATCACCGAATTCGTTGAGCAAAGCAGCGACTATTACAAGCCAACCTTTGGCTATATGATGGAAGCCCCCGGTTATCGGTTCACCTTTAACAAGGCTGCTGGCCTGTTAGGGCCGATTTGGTTTGGCGCACGCGGCCTCTGGAGCTGGTTCCTGACCGTATTGCTCTTTGAGGTGATGGCCTACATTCAAATCGGGCTTGGCCTGTTTGGTGACCTTGGCCGGGATTTCCGTGCCCGCGCAGACCAGATCGCGCAGACGCTGGAACTACGCAAGCAGCAAATCGCCGCCGCGGAGCAATCCGGAGCCGCATCTTTGGATGCTCTGAAACGCGCGGCCCAGTCGCTCGAGAGCGCGTTGGCAAAGGCTCAGGAAACGGCTGTGGCAGCCGATTCAACCGGCACTGTTTACCTGCTGGTTGGTATCGTACTGCTGCTGCTGATCAAAGCAGCAACAGCATCGCTCGCCAACTGGACGTTGGAGGGACAGTTTGCCCGCTGGCGGTCTGACCGCAGCGTCGCCCATGGCTGGTCGCAAACCCGTCTGCTCATATCCTCGGTTCTGACAGGTATGGTTGTCATCTTGACCACCATCAAGTTCGCTCAGCCCGACGCTATTTCCCTGCTGAACACCTTCCCTACAGATCGCAACTGGCGTCTGAATGTTGGTGACGGGGTACAGGCAGTGTTTGACTGGACCAAAACCTCAGGTCGCGGTTTCTTTGACACCCTGACATTTGGGATGCGTACCCTTCTGGACTGGATCGAAGTTGTTCTCGTGGACACCCCATGGCCTGTTGTGGCTTTGGTCGTGATCATGCTGGCCTATCTGTCCGCCGGGGCCCGTGTGGCGATCTTTACCGGTGCGGCTCTGGCATATCTGGGTCTGCTGGACTTCTGGGAAAAGGCGATGACAACCATCGCGCTCTTGGGCGCCGCTGCGCTGATTTCGATCACGCTGGGGATCCCATTGGGGGTGTATTGTGCACGCCGTCCAAAAGTGTTTTCGATCGTGCGTCCGATTTTGGACTTCATGCAGTCGATGCCATCCTTTGTGTATCTGATCCCGGTTGTGGCCTTCATCGGCTCGGGCAAGCCCGCTGGCGTGGTTGCGACCATGATCTTTGGTAGCCCGCCTGTGGTCCGCTTTACCGTTCTGGGCCTGCAGCAGGTGCCGGAAACAGTGCGCGAAGCCGCGCGCGCCTTTGGCGCAACGCCTCGCTACCTGTTGTGGCGTGTTGAGCTGCCACTGGCCCGCAACACGATTATGGCAGGTATCAACCAGACCATTCTGCTGTCGCTGGCCATGGTTGTGGTTGCCTCGCTGATTGGCGCCAAGGGCTTGGGTGAAGATGTTCTGGAAGCGCTGCAATATGCCGCTGCGGGCCAAGGTATCCTCGCAGGTCTTGCGATCCTCTTCTGTGCGCTGATCCTGGATCGGATTGTAGCTGGCAAACGCTGATCTCTGATCCGCATTTCACAAAAAATACCCCCCGCGCATAGCCATATGTGCGGGGTTTTTCATTTTATACCCTGTGCGAGTAGCACCAGAAATCGACCGGCGCATAGCTATTCTCTGCCGCGTTTTCGAAACGAAAAGAGCAGCATATCCCAAAACATCAGGATCAGTTTAGCATTGATTTTTTTGAAAATGGCAGGGGCACCAGGGCTCGAACCCGGGACCTACGGTTTTGGAGACCGTCGCTCTACCAACTGAGCTATACCCCTACAATGACGGTGTTCCTAAGGCACATCACCCCGGCTGGCAAGAGGGAAATCGCAGCAATTGGAAGGCTTTCTGTCAGAACACTAGCCTGATCCCTGCTGCTGTTTTATGAACGTGCAAAAAGGAACGAAGACTTGAGCCTCCGAAAGAAAATCGCCGACAGCCCCCGCTTCAATCGCGCCGTCGAGGGCGTTTTGGCCGCTTACGTGCGCTTTGCCTTTCGCACCTCACGTTGGCAACGCACTGGCTTTGAAGAGATGGATGCCTGCGTACGCCGGGGTGAACCGGTGATCTTTGTTCTGTGGCATCAACGCCTGATCATGGCGCCCTATTTATTTGATACCTCTCTTGGACGCATTTGCGCTCTGACTTCAGGGGCACGCGCCGGACGTCTGGCCGGGCAGATTCTGGTGCGTTTGGGATTTGAAACGATTCCCATGCACAGCCACACTCGCCATGTGGCCCTGTCGCGCGAAGTATTGCGCCGCACCAAGGCAGGTTGCTCCATTGGGCTGGCCGCTGACGGTCCCCGCGGTCCTGCCCGTATCTGTTCAGACGTGCCCATCACATGGGCGCGCAGCACCGGTTGCCGCGTCTTCACTGTGGCCTTTGCCGAGCGCAAAGTTCTAAGACTGCCAACCTGGGACAAACAGATGCTGCCCCTGCCCTTTTCGAGCGGCGTTTTACTGTGTGAGGAATGGCAAGAAACCGTGCCACGCAAGCCCAGCGACGAAGAAGTTTCGCACCTCCGTCACAAACTGTCGCGGGCGCTGGACAAAATCACCGATGAAGCGGACCACGCAGTCGGTCAGGCACGCGCCTCGACAGAGGTGCAGCCTGATTAAGAATGCGACAATGCACCTTGGTAACGTCAGGCTATTTAGAACGCCATATTATACAAAAGCAGACAAATCCGAAACAAAGCAATAGGCGCGTCGCAATCTCGACACTCCAAAGAAATCGAAGGGCTGCGGCTCTGGTCGGATAGCTGGGATAGGCGTAATAGACCGGACCGTCGAGCGCAATTCCCCTGGCCGTGAGATCGCGTTGTACTTCCCGCGAATAGTCACTCCAGGCATCTCGAAAACCCTGCACGACGACAGCACGTTTGTTCGCCTCAACCTTCTTCAGATATCCCTCCAGGTCATCGCGATCATTCGTACCAAAGATAATATGTGGCCCCGTAGCATAGTTTTTTTCAGCATGAATAACGGCATAGAACCAAGCCATCTTGCCGTCTTCACTTTTCACCTCGATTTCCGCGGCGATCCCATGATACCAGCCCGAAACCTCAAACTCATCAAAGGGCCCAACTGCCTGTGCAGGTGTGAAATCGCGGAGCGCGTGTCTGATTGGCGGTCCCTCGTCTGACACAAGGGTTTCTACGACTTTCACCACCAGTCCACCGCTCAAAACAACCGAGAGCGGCAACCCAACGACAAAAACTCCAAGCGCCACCAAGCGCTTCAACAAAGGCAACATCGAATTTCCAAAACTAAAAAATAATACTGCCTATATAGACCCCCAAAATGGTTAGAAAAGACGTTTCAGGTTGGATGCTCCATAAGCAATCCAGAACGGTTTGAGGTCCTGATGAAAGTATTAGCCCGGGTCATAGAAAAAGGGCCGCCCGAAGGCAGCCCTTTCGAAGAACTCATTTAAGTTTCCTTTGGAAACTTAAACTTACTCAGTGATTTTGGACACAACGCCGGCGCCGACGGTGCGGCCGCCTTCGCGGATCGCAAAGCGCAGACCGTTTTCCATCGCGATAGGCGCGATCAG
>CANLND010000002.1 GCA_947492585.1 uncultured Paracoccaceae bacterium | reverse complement strand
ATCGCCTGCCGTGCAATGCATGATCTGCGCGTCGCTGTATCGTCCATTCTTCATTCAAAATCTCCTCAGATATCTTGCCGAGAAAATTCTACTTTTGAACACCACTAATTTTAGGCGGGATTACCTTGTGGCCGCAATCGGCCGATAGTGGCGATGTTACCCTTCCGAATTCCAAGCATCTCAAAGAGGGGGGGTGGTATGGCGGAAACGCCCGGGCAGGGAAGTATTGACGATGTCAAAGAGCAGCGTCTGTGCGCTTGTTGCATAGTCTGATTCTTATGGGAGGACATTGAAAGAGCTCTTTCGGGCCCGTGATACAACGCTTACGTTTTATGTAGGCCTCAGCGATCTGTGCGTGGCGTTGTCGGAAGCTGGATATTGGCCACTTGTTCTGCAATCGGTGCACAGGCCCGTGATTGAGTGTCAGCTGCAAGCGCTTCTGGGTTGTCGCATGGGGTCCAGGTGCCGTTTTGGAAAACTTCAAGCCCCGAGAACTTAGCCTTATAGGCCATTTTGGGACTGCCGGGCACCCAATAGCCAAGGTAGATATAGGGAAAGCCTGCGTCACGCGCGATTTCTATGTGATCCAGGATCATGAACGTGCCAAGCGAACTTTGTTCAAGCTCGGGTTCATAAAATGAATAGACCATGCTCAGCCCATCTTCGAGAACATCAGTCAGTGACACTGAGATGAGGCGCTGGGTATCGGAATCGAGATATTCGACCACGCGGCTGCGCACAGGGGTCTCTTCGATCATGGCGGCGTATTCGAACACATCCATATCTGCCATACCGCCATCTGCGTGGCGACTGTCAAGATAACGACGAAAAAGATCAAACTGATCTTCGGTGGCCCATGGCGACGTGGCGCGGCGGATCAGGTGGCTGTTGCGTTTCAGGGCGCGGCGCTGGCTGCGGCTGGGTTTGAATTTGGAGACATCAATTCGGGCCGACAGACAGGAGGAACAATCGCTGCACGAGGGACGGTAGACCACATTTTGCGACCGGCGAAATCCCTGTTGCGATAGGCTGTTGTTCAATTGCTCGACCCCGTCGCCTTGCAGCGCGGTGAACAGTTTACGTTCCATCCGCCCCGCAAGATAGGGGCAGGGCTGCGGTGCAGTTACGTAAAACTGTGGAGCAATTGGCAGTGAGTGGCGCATGTGAGGCGGCGGGTTTCCAGCTGAGGTATGAGTGTCATCGGACCATAGCAACACGGGTGCCATGCGCCAAGGGGCCTTGACGAAAATGGGTTAACCTATGCTGATTACAGCTGATTTTTGTAGGATCAGGCCCGTTGATTAATCATCGCGCTGCCCAGAAACATGTCTGTCAGCCCTTGCCCACGTGCTGAGGTCAACATCAACACAATTGAGACGACTTGCAACACAGGTATGGCCATCGAGACCGTGTAACCTAGCGTGTGTAGGGCGGCGAGGCCGCCGTCAAACCGCTCTCCGTTTGCGGTGCGCAGTTCGATGCCGACAAAGCGCATGCCCAGCGTTGCTGAGCCATTTGCAATTGTGACCACCCGGTAGGCAAAACCCACGAGGAAAAACAACGCAAACCAGAAAAAGACGGCAATGAAGGCGGTAAACAGTACGATCAGCGCACAGATGGCAAAAACAATGATGCCATCAATGATCCAAGCCAAAAGACGTTTTGCAGGAACCGAGGTGTAAAACTCTGCGGCGTATTCTGGATCGGGCAGGGCGGACATTATATACTCCGTAATAGACGAGTTCACAGAATGCCCCCCACACAGGGTGGGAGGCAAGGCGTATATCGTTGGTTATTGTGCGCTGTCGGCGTCGGTTGTGTCAGGCGCAGGTCTGGTGCGTTCGTCCATGAATTGGTCAAACTCGGTCTTGTCCTTAGCGGCACGCAGGCGCTCCAGAAAGGCTTCAAAATCGGTTTGTTCCTGCTCCAGCCGGTTCAATGTGTCATGTTTGTACGCGTCAAAGGCGCTGTTGCCACTGGAGCGCATCGCTGTTTTGGAGTGGCGGCTCCATTTGGACGCGCCGGTGCTGGATTTGCTGAACATTTGTTTGCTCCAGATCATGTAGAACAGAAGGGCGAGGCCAACCGGCCAGAAGAAGATAAAACCAAGCACCGCTGTCGCGATCCAGGCGCATTTGCCTTTGCTGTCTAGCCAGGCTTCGCATCGGGCAAACCAGCCCTGCACAGCCGGTTCTGGGGCAGTATTGGTAAAGGTGGTCATCAGTCTCTCCAAAAGTTGTGGGCCAGTGTGTCTGGGTATGTAAACCGTTTTCACATTATTGATATTGGTGTGGCATGGGAGTCGTTCAAGGGTTTATGTGAATGTTTTTTACATCATCGCGATCTGCGGGATGTGGATTGACGGCAAGGGCACGACAGATCAGAGTTTTTTTATGACTGACACGTTGAATATCATACGGGTGCCGCGCGCCTTTGACCCGGAACTGGCCCAAGAAACACGCCAGTTAGTACCTGATCTAACGCCCGAGCAAGCGGAGCTGGTGGCGGGTGTGGCCGGGACCAGCCCTTATCTCAAAGATTTGCTGCATCGCGAAGCTGGTTGGATTGCAGAGGCTTTGCATAGACCAAACGCAGCGCTACAGCAGATCTACGCAGAGTGCCGGGACGTTTCTGCGGAACAGATGAAGTCGGGATTGCGACAGGCCAAACGACGGGTGGCGCTGCTGACTGCGTTGTGTGATCTGTCGGGCGGCTGGAGTTTGGAGCAGGTGACGGGCGCGCTCACGGATTTCGGAGCGCTTGCCGCTGATGTCGCACTCAAATCGGAAATCTCCACCTTGATCCGGCGCAAAAAGCTACCGGGTCTCACAGATGCGGACCTCGCGACCGCAGGTGGGCTTTCGGTATTGGCGATGGGTAAAATGGGCGCATATGAGCTGAATTACAGTTCCGACATTGATTTGATCTGCCTGTTTGATGAAACCCGGTATGACCCGGATGATTTCTTTGATGCGCGTCAGGCCTTGGTGCGCGCGACCCGCAACATGTGTAGCATTCTGAATGATCGCACGGCTGACGGGTACGTCTTTCGCACCGACCTGCGTCTTCGCCCCGATCCGGCGGTCACCCCCGTTTGTATCGCTATGGAGGCGGCCGAACGGTATTACGAAAGCCTTGGGCGCACCTGGGAACGGGCGGCCTATATCAAGGCGCGCGCCTGCGCAGGTGATATCGCAGCCGGGGAGCGTTTTTTGAAAGCGCTGACGCCGTTTGTTTGGCGGCGGCATTTGGATTTTACCGCTATTCAGGACGCCCATGATATGCGGCTGCGCATCCGTCACAACAAAGGCACTGGTGGTGCGTTGTCGGTGCCCGGCCACGATATGAAACTGGGGCGCGGTGGCATTCGCGAGATCGAGTTTTTTACTCAAACCCGACAATTGATTGCAGGTGGACGTGATATGGACCTGCGATTGCGGGGCACCATCGACGGGTTAGATATGCTGGCGCAAAAGGGGTGGATCGAAGAGGAAACAGCGCAGACGCTTGGTGCGCACTACAGGGCGCATCGTGAGGTGGAGCACCGGATTCAGATGGTTCATGACGCCCAGACCCACCAGATGCCAAAATCAGAGGACGGGATCGCGCGAATTGCCTGTTTGATGGATCGTGATGCAGGCACCTTGCAGCGCGAGATTGCGGAACGCCTGCACGAGGTACACGCGCTGACCGAAGGGTTCTTTGCACCCGATCCAACGGCCCCGGCCCCTGCTAAAGAGATGCCAGACGCCTTTGATCATGAGGTGTTGAACCGCTGGCATACTTATCCGGCGCTGCGCAGCCAGCGGGGCGCACAGATTTTTGAACGG
Source organism: uncultured Paracoccaceae bacterium (assembly GCA_947492585.1). Lineage (GTDB taxonomy): Bacteria > Pseudomonadota > Alphaproteobacteria > Rhodobacterales > Rhodobacteraceae > Epibacterium. The sequence goes on along the minus strand of CANLND010000002.1, from coordinate 227,262 downwards.
ATCAAACCTGAACTGTTGTCGCGTCTGGCCTGTACAGCCAAACCCTCTGAGGCTTTGGTCGCGCTCGACGGTTTTTTGGCGGGGCTGCCTGCCGGGGTACAGCTGTTTTCCCTGTTCGAAGCCAATCCACAGCTGATCGATCTATTGGTCGACATCGTTGGAACCTCTCCTGAATTGGCCAGTTATATCTCGCGCAATGCGTCGGTGTTTGATGCAGTGATTGGGGGGGATTTCTTTCGGGACTGGCCCGAACAAAGCTGGTTGTTGGCGCAATTGCAGGCGCGGCTGGGCGCAGAAGACGATTATGAGCGCAAACTGGATGCAGCCCGAGCGTGGACCAAGGACTGGCACTTTCGAATTGGCGTACATCATCTCCGGGGCTTGATTGCAGCGGGTGAAGCCGGGCGACAATATGCGGCACTGGCCGATGTGGTGATTGCAGCGCTGACGCCTGTGGTCACAACCCATTTTTCGCGGCGGCATGGCCCGCCACCGGGCCGTGGTATGGCAGTCGTGGCCATGGGATCATTGGGGGCTGGGCTGATCAATGCCAAATCTGATCTCGATTTGATCATTGTTTATGACCCCGGTGATCAGGAAATGTCAGAAGGCCGACGACCGTTGGCGGCCCGCCCATATTTTGCGCGGTTGACGCAGGCTTTTATCACCGCATTAACGGCCCCAATGGCGCAGGGGCGGTTGTATGAGGTTGATATGCGTCTGCGGCCCTCAGGCACGCAGGGGCCGGTGGCCACCAGTCTCGCCGCATTTCAGGACTACCAGCACAATCAGGCCTGGGTTTGGGAGCATCTGGCCCTGACCCGTGCCCGTGTGGTGGCGGGCATGCCGTCGCTGGTGCGCGACATCGAGGAAACGCGCACCACAGTCTTGTCAGCGGGCTCAGACGTGGCAAAAGTGCTGCGCGAGGTGGCCGAGATGCGGCAACGCATACAGGCTGCCAAATCACCGGTTGGAATTTTGGACGCAAAAACCGGTACGGGCCGCCTGATGGACATTGAGCTGATCGCACAAACCGGCGCCCTAGTGGCGGCGACCCCCGTGCGCAGTGTGACCGAAGGCCTGAATGCCGGGGTCGCCTGTGGTTGGCTGACAGCCGCAGATGGCGCGATGCTGGCGTCAAGCTATGAGCTGTACTGGTCTGTACAGACCGTTGCACGACTGTTGTCAGAACATCCGTTGAACGGTCAAAGCCTTGGCAGTGGTGGTGCCGCGTTTCTGGCCCGCGCGACAGGGGTTACTCCGCTGCAGGATTTGGAAAAAGCATTGGCGCACCGCTATAAGGCATGTGATGACGTGATCACAGCCGTTTTGAGACAGGAGATCTGATATGCAAACACAGCGCAAAGAGGACCCGAAGGGGCTGATTTTAGAAGCATTTCGCATTGAAAACATCGATCTCAGTCAGTGCCGGACCATATTTTTGGATTGGGCACTGAGCCTGCCGTCTGATCTGGAAAACACCGAGGCTCTTACCGCGTTATTGGCCACCTATCAGGCCGAGTTCCCAGATCACCCGATGACAGAGGTTTTGCAACAGGGGCTCGCAGCGCACGAAAAACCACGCCGCCGGGGGGGCTGGCGTAGTCGCAATCGGCCCGCGGCTGACTGACATGGCTCTTTTCCTACCGCTCTCTTGTCGCTAAGAGGGCAGCATGACAGCCCAATCCTCCGCGCCCGCGCGCCCCCGCATCAAATTGAAACCCAAAGCCAACGCCCGCGCACTGCGCCATGGGTTTCCTTGGGTTTATGCCAACGAACTGGTGACCGACCGACGTACGCGTAAATTGGCGCCAGGCACTTTGGCTGTTCTCGAGGACGAAGCAATGAACACGCTTGGATTGGTATCGATCAATCCCGAAAGCAAGATCATTGCCCGGATGATCGATCGCAACCCGGATGCGGTGATTGATCAGGCATGGTTTGCGGCCCGTTTGTCGCGCGCGATGGACATGCGCACTCGTTTGTACGATGCGCCATTCTATCGTCTGGTCCATGCAGAATCTGACGGTCTCCCCGGCGTGGTGATTGACCGTTTTGGCTCGGCCTGTGTGGTGCAACCCAACGCAGCTTGGGCTGATGCCCATCTGGCAGATCTGACCGCAGCCTTGGCTGAGGTTACGGGCTGCGACGTCATCTTGAAAAATGCCTCTGGCCGCACCCGAGGTCTGGAAGGTCTCGACGATGTCAGCCTCGCGTTGCTGGGCGCGGCGCCAGAGGCCCCACTGCCGGTGCAGATGAACGGTGCCACCTATATGGCGGATCTGAACGGTGGTCAAAAAACCGGCCTGTTCTTTGATCAGCGGGAAAACCACGCCTTTGCCGCCCGTCTGGCAGCCCCGGGTGCCAAGGTTTTGGATGTGTTCTCACATGTTGGCGGTTTTGGTCTGGCGATGTTGGCGGGGGGCGCTGCCCATGCGACCTGTGTCGACGGTTCCGCTGCGGCCTTGGAACTGGCGGCTCAAGGGGCGAAGGTCAGCGGCTTTGGCGATCAATTCACCGCCCGTCAGGGAGACGCTTTTGATGTGCTGACGACGCTGGGCGAGGAGCAGGCGCAGTTTGACGTGGTGATCTGCGATCCGCCTGCTTTTGCACCTTCAAAACCCGCACTTGAGGCGGGATTGCGCGCCTATGAACGTGTGGCGCGTTTGGCAGCTGGATTGGTGAAACCTGGCGGTTATCTCGGCCTGTGCTCCTGTTCGCACGCGGCGGATCTGTCGAAATTCCGCAATGCCTCTGCTCGAGGTATTGGACGCGGTGGCCGTCGTGGCCAGCTGATCCACACAGGATACGCCGGGGCAGATCATCCGCAAATGCCACAGTTGGCCGAAAGCGGCTATCTCAAGGCTGTATTCTTCCGTCTCGACTAAAAAAGAACGGGCGCGCTGCTATGAAGCTCTTGCTGGACACTTGCGTGATTTATCCAACCGTTATGCGCGAAATGCTGATGGGCGCCGCGCGTCTTGGGTATTTCACGCCTCTATGGTCCACGCGTATTTTGGAAGAGTGGCAGCACGCCGCCAAAAAACTGGGACCAGACGGTGCCGCGCAGGCCATCGGTGATGCGGCGCTGTTGCAGGCGCATTGGCCCAACGCCCTGATTGCCCCTGCGCCGGGTCTTGAGGCACGATTGTATCTGCCGGACCCGGCAGATATTCACGTGCTAGCCGTCGCTATTGCAGGGCACGCCGATGCCATCGTGACACTGAACAACAAAGATTTCCCGCGCCATACCTTGGCCGAGGAAGGGCTGGAACGGATTACTCCTGACGCGTTGCTATATGAGTTTTGGTTGAAGGACTCTGATGGCATAGAGGCGCTTGGCACGCAGGTATTGGCAACAGCCAATCAGCTGTCAGACAAGGGGGACTGGACCATACGTGCGTTGTTGAAAAAGGCGCGTCTGCCGCGTTTGGCCAAGGCGCTTGCGACGTAACGCACGCGCCTTATCGGCCACTATGTAGAGAATTATTAACGCCCTCTGGCGGCCCCTCTAGGTCAACACGACGTCGGCTGGTAGTGCGGGCTGTAAGGTTTGCCTGTGCGGCCGATCCCATTACGTTTCTATTTCAAGTGCCGAGATTTCATATGACCATCCGTTTGTTCTCCCAAACCTATCCAGCCCTGAAAATAGTGGTGCGTCGCGCACTTGGGACCGTGGCAATTGTGTCTTTGGCAGCTTGCGCTCAGGTGACACCGCCTTCGGTGCCAAGCAAGCCGGGTCATGGGGTATCGCATGCCCGCGCCGCTCTTCAGCAGTGTGACCCTGCGGCCATCAAGGGCAGTAATGGGGCCTTGGCGGGCAGCTATGTCGCAGGGGTATTGTTGGGAGGGATATTGCTTGGACCGATCGTTGTTGCCAGCAACACTCAGCAAATTAGATCAAATGGCGCACGGCGTGGGGTGGATCGGTGTTTGGAAGAGCAGGGGTATACCCGGCGAGAACTGACCCCGCGTGAACAGCAGGTCTTGCAATCCGGCGATGCGTATTTGCGAGAACTTGTGCTGGACCATTTGATTTCAGGAGGAAGCCTGGATGATTTGGAGGGCGAAATCATCTTTAAGTGACGTCTTGAGCGAGGGTGGGATCAGCCCTTGCTCCATTTCGCGTCCAACCGGTCTAGAGCAGCGATGCGATCATCGGTGCGCGGATGGCTCATCAGCCAAGCGGGGGCAAGGCCGGCGCGTGCGACGGTCAAAGTATCGAGTTTGCGAAACAGCGACTTTTGCGCGTCCCGCCCCAGTCCGGCTTTACTGAGAAGCGCGGCGGCATATTCATCTGCTTCATATTCGTCGCCCCGTGACAGGCGCGCTGCAATGAGTTTGGTCAGCATATTGGCAATCAGCGGGCCAACCATCGGCACATAGCGCCCGATCACCATCATCAATACAGTGCGCAATGCGTTTTGGCCGGAAAAATCGATCATGCGTTTCTTGGCATGCCCGAGCGCGACATGGCCCAGTTCATGCGCCACAACACTGGCCAGTTCTTCGGCGGTGATCTCACCCGATTGGTATTTATTGTAGAACCCGCGGGTGATGAAAATGCGTCCGTCCGGAGCGGCCAACCCGTTGATCGGATCGATTTCATAAATGAAAACGGGAATGCGTCGCAGCTCTAGCGCCGCAGCCAGCTGATCCGTTATTTGTTTCAGACGGGGATCAGCCAGTTCGGTGGATTTCTGATCCAGATCCCGGTTCATGCGCCAGACTGACGCGCGATACGTCACCAGACCATAGATCAAAGCCAGAAGAATGGGCGTGAGTTTCAACATGCGTAAGATATGGGAGCAGCAGTTCGGGCGTGCAAGCTGAAATCGCGACAAAATGCGACATGCCGCGTTCGTCTCCCCCACGGTACTCAACTATAGGTAGTGTTTCCTCACAGGAGGGAAGGGTATGTTGGTTTCTCTTTTTGCGGCAATCTTGTCGGGTCTTTGGGCGGGGGTGCATACCTTTGTCGGTGGGCGAGAATGTGAAAGACCCCTGGCCGCAGATGAGACGCTTGCACCGGTGGTGCGCGAAACCATGCGCATGTGCTGGCACATGATCACTGGTGTTTTGATCTTGATGGCGGTGTTTTTTGCCGCCGCCTATTTTGAGGTCGCGGGGTTTGCGCTCGCTGGAACTGCTTTGGCGTTGGTCTTTGTGGTGGCGGGTGTGGGTTTTGCACCGCTCAATGGCTTGTCCTATCGGCTGGTGCCACAAGGGTGGTTGTTTGTGCCCGTGCTGGCTTTGGGGCTTTGGGGGCTGGTGGGCTAGGCCGCAGTCAGCGCGTCAAACCTTGCATGCCACGCTCTAACCCGGCCAGGGTCATCGGCACCATTCGGTCCTCGAAGATCTCGCGGATCATGCTGATCGAATGGGTGTAATCCCAATGCTGTTCGGGCACCGGGTTGATCCACAGATGTGACGCCCATTGCGCGCGCGCGCGCTCCAGCCAGACCTGTCCGGGTTCGGCGTTCCAATGTTCGTTGGCGCCGCCGGGGTAGGTGACTTCGTAGGGCGACATCGAAGCATCGCCAACAAAGATGCATTTGTAATCGGGCCCATAGGTGCGCAGCACTTCATGGGTGGGGATCTGCGCGTCCCAGCGCCGACGGTTGTCCCGCCAAACGCCTTCGTACAAGCAGTTGTGAAAGTAGAAGTATTCCAGATGTTTGAATTCGACACGGGCGGCTGAAAACAACTCTTCGACCACTTTGATATGGGGATCCATCGATCCACCTACGTCCAGAAACAGCAACACCTTTACCGCGTTGTGGCGTTCGGGGCGGGTTTTGACATCAAGATAGCCGTTTTCAGCAGTGGCGCGGATGGTGCCATCCAGATCCAGCTCGTCATGGGCCCCCTCCCGCACCCAGCGGCGCAGGCGTTTCAGAGCAACTTTGATGTTGCGAGTGCCAAGTTCCAAATCGCCGTCCAGATTTTTGAACTCCCGTTTGTCCCAGACCTTGACCGCACGCTGGTGGCGGCTTTTGTCCTGACCGATGCGTATGCCTTCGGGATTATAGCCATAGGCCCCAAAAGGCGAGGTGCCAGCGGTGCCTATCCATTTGTTGCCCCCCTGGTGGCGGCTTTGTTGCTCTTTTAAGCGTTCCTTGAGCGTTTTCATGAGCTTGTCAAAGCCGCCAAGCGCTTCGATCTCAGCCTTCTCTTCGGCGCTCAGGTGTTTTTCGGCCATCTTGCGCAGCCAGTCCTCTGGCAAGTCCAACGCCTCGGTTACTGCGCTGTCGGGAAGAGTTTCCAAGCCCTGAAAGGTCGCCGAAAAGGCGCGGTCAAAGCGATCAATAAATCGTTCGTCTTTGACCATGGCGCTGCGTGCAAGATAGTAGAAGGCCTCAATGTCATAGGTGGCCAGCCCGCGTTTCACAGCGTCCAAAAAGGTCAGGTATTCCCGCAGGGAAACCGGGATACCCTCATGGCGCAGCTGTTCGAAAAAGGGCTGAAACATTGCTGTCCTCCGGTGCAGGCTGTTGCGCTGCGATTACAGTACCAATCGGTGTGTGATGACTGTAGCGATGAGGCCAAACACGGCAAAAATCATCGCATAGATCACGCCGTATTGCAGCATATCAAGCCGATTGCCGCCGCGTTTTTTGGCCTGCACAGGTCCAAGGATCGCGCCGACGAGAAGTCCACCAATAACAAGCATCTGGATTTGCCTTTTCAGGTTGTCATGTACTGCGCTGGGGTAGCCTGCGGCAGGCTGTCTGTCCAGCCGCGGCTTAACTTTGGATTTACAGCAGATGAGACGGCCGCGTCGACTATCGCTGCCCGCGCGCCATAAAGGCGAGCCGTTCAAAGAGGTGTACGTCCTGCTCGTTTTTCAACAGCGCGCCATGTAGGCGGGGCAGCGCGTTGGCGCCATCCTGTTTGAGATCTTCGGCGGTCAGGTCTTCGGCCAGCAGCAACTTGAGCCAATCCAGAACTTCCGACGTGGAAGGTTTCTTTTTGAGCCCCTGAGTGTCGCGGATCTGATAAAATTGGGTCAGCGCTGTGGCCAGTAGTGCGTCTTTGATGCCGGGGTGGTGAACCGCCACGATCTGTTTCATGGTCTCCGCATCCGGAAACCGGATGTAGTGAAAGAAGCAGCGACGCAGAAAGGCGTCGGGCAGTTCTTTTTCGTTGTTAGAGGTGATGATCATGATCGGGCGCTGCTTGGCGCGGATGGTTTCACCGGTCTCGTAGACATGGAACTCCATTTTATCGAGCTCTTGCAGCAGGTCGTTTGGAAATTCGATGTCTGCTTTGTCGATTTCGTCAATCAGCAATACGACCCGTTCGTCCGCGTCAAAAGCCTCCCAGAGTTTGCCTTTTTTGATGTAGTTCCGAACATCATGCACGCGTTCATCGCCAAGCTGGCTGTCGCGCAGTCTGCTGACCGCATCATATTCGTAAAGACCCTGTTGCGCACGTGTGGTGGATTTGACGTTCCATTCGATCATACGCAATCCCAGCGCCGAGGCGACCTGCCGGGCGAGTTCCGTTTTTCCGGTGCCCGGCTCACCTTTCACCAGGAGCGGGCGCTCCAGCGTGACGGCGGCGTTGACGGCGATTTTTAGATCGTCTGTAGCGACGTAATCTTTAGTGCCCTGAAAATGCATAAAAATACACCTTTGCCCTTGCTGTTAACCACGACCTGTGATCGTAAGGAGCGTTTTAACCTAACGTTGGTACTATTGTGTAGTGACAATCGGCCTCCCAGAAGCTAAATCCTGCTATAGGGGGAGCCATATGTTTGTGAATACACCTAAAGATACTGATATTATGGGCCAGACTGAGAGAGCGAACATGAAGCAGGAAGTACTTCTGTCAGAAGACTATCGCCCGGCTGATGACGAGCCTTTTATGAACGCAAGGCAGCAAGAATATTTTCGTCAAAAGCTGTTGAACTGGAAAATGGAATTGCTGGCGGGCAGTCGTGATACGATCGAGGGATTGCAAGACAGCACGCGGAACATTCCGGATGTAACTGACCGCGCCAGCGAAGAGACTGATCGGGCACTGGAATTGCGTACGCGCGATCGCCAGCGCAAGCTGGTCTCTAAGATTGAGGCGGCGTTGCGCCGTCTTGATGAAGGTGAATATGGATATTGCGATGTCACCGGGGAGCAGATTTCGCTAAAGCGTTTGGACGCGCGCCCCATCGCAACCATGAGCCTGGAAGCGCAGGAACGCCATGAGCGTCGCGAAAAAGTTCACCGCGACGATTGATCGGCGCCAGACACAATTCTGGAAAGGCGCCCAAGCTTGTCTTTGGCGCCTTTTTACGTGCTCCAGCGTGAGACTTTAATTTATGACACTCAACAATGTGACGGTCCTTATTGTTGGGGCCGGTATTGGCGGTTTGACGGCGGCATTGGCGCTGCAACGTCGGGGCGCGCAGGTCACTGTGCTGGAACAGGCTTCTGAAATTTCCGAAGTTGGTGCTGGATTGCAAATTACACCCAATGGGGTGTCTGTGTTGCGCGCGCTTGGGCTAGCCGACGATCTGGCCTGGACCTCGGTGCGCTCCAAAGGCCTATATTTGCGCCATCATCGTCAGGGCGCAAAAGTGGCGCATCTGAATTTTGAACAATATGCGCCGGACCTGCGATTTTATTTTACGCACCGCGCAGACCTGATCGAGCTATTGCGTGCTGCCGCCGTTGCAGCGGGCGTGCGGATTGTATTGGGGCAAACGGTTGAAAGCGTCGCGCTGGGCCCGCACCCCAAAGTGCGGTTGATCGGTGGTGCCGAGGCTGGCGCGGATGTGATCCTGGGGGCGGACGGGCTGCACTCAAAGGTGCGGCAGGCACTGAATGGCGTGGTGGAGCCGTTTTTCACCGGACAGGTGGCATGGCGGGCGATTGTTCCAAACGTCGTTGATCTGGGCGCTGAGGCGCAGTTGTTTATGGGACCTGGGCGGCATCTGGTGGCGTATCCTCTGCGCGCGGGGGCTGAGGTAAATTTGGTGGCGGTTCAGGAACGCAAAGCCTGGGCGAATGAGGGATGGTCAACAGGGGGAGACCCGGCGGATTTGCGAGAAGTCTTTTCAGACTTTGGTGGCGATGCTGCGCGTCTTTTAGAGGGGGTCCAGACGGTTAACCTATGGGGGTTGTTCCGCCACCCGGTTGCGTCTCAATGGTGTCAGGGACGGGTTGCCGTTTTGGGCGATGCCGCGCATCCGACGTTACCTTTTATGGCGCAGGGCGCGAATCTGGCCTTGGAAGACGCTTGGGAGTTGGCTCAGTGCCTTGACGTGACGGAGGATCTTGCGGAGGGGTTGCAAGCCTATGGGGATTTGCGCAAACCGCGTGTGCAAAAGGTGGTCGATGCGGCGAGTAACAATGCGTGGAAGTTCCATTTGCGCCCACCGTTCAACTGGCCAGCCCATCAGATTCTAAAAACCATGGCGCGGGTGGCGCCTGAAAAAATGGTACGCCAGTTTGACTGGATCTATCGTCACAATGAAATGCTGACAGCCGAGACGGCGCAGCTGTCATAATCAATTTACACAGGGGCGCTCCCGCCCGTTTTGAAAGCATCACAGATGCCCGCAAAACCGTTGGGCCAAGCGCCGCGCTGTCGCGCGGCGCGTCTCTCTTAGAGATCAAGGTCAACCCAGACGGGGACGTGATCAGAGGGCTTTTCGCGGCCACGGATCTCTTTATCAATCTGGCAGTCACGTAAAAGGTCGGCCACTTGTGGACTGAGCAGGAAGTGATCAATGCGAATGCCGTCGTCCCGGTTCCAAGCGCCGGCCTGATAATCCCAGAAGGAATATTGACCGGCCGCGCCATTGCGTGCGCGGAAGGCGTCGGTGAGGCCAAGGTTGAGAAGGCGCTGATAGGCGGCGCGGCTTTCGGGGCGATGTAGAGCATCTTCGCGCCACGCCTCGGGGCGTCGGGCGTCTTCAGCCTGCGGGATGATATTGTAATCTCCCGCCATCAAAAATGGGGTTTCCGAGGCGATAAGAGCTTCGGCCCGCGCCTGTAGGCGCGCCATCCAGCGCAGTTTATAGTCATATTTCCCACCGGGAACGGGCGCGCCTTCGGGCGTGAGTTCCACCGGGTTGCCATTGGGCAGATAAAGACCGCAGATGCGGATGGCCTGTTTGCCCACAACCGTGGCCTCAATCCAACGGGCCTGTAGGTCCTCATCGTCACCGGGCAGTCCACGTGTCACATCCTCAAGCGGAAGCTTGGACAGGATCGCGACGCCGTTGAAACTTTTTTGCCCATGGGTTTCCAGATTGTAACCACGATCCTCGATGAGATCGCGGGGGAAGGCCTCGTCCACCGATTTGATCTCTTGCAAGACCACCACATCCGGCTGCGCCTCATCCAGCCATGCGGGCAGCGCCTGCGCGCGGGCCTTGATGCCGTTGATATTGAATGTGGCGATTTTCATGCGCGCGGCCTCCGATGTGTGAGTGACAGGCAGTTCTATCGCGCACTGCGTGGCGCAGGGCAAGCTTACATCGAAAAGGAGGTGCCACAGCCGCAGCTGGCGGTGGCATTGGGATTTTCGATGGTGAAGCGCGCGCCGATAAGTTCTTCGGTGAAATCAATTACTGCGTTTTCCAGAAACGGCAAGGAGACGCTGTCCACGACAACTTTCTCCCCTTGGCCTTCCAGCTCCAGATCATCCGCTTTTGGAGCGTCCAGCGCGATTTCATATTGAAAGCCCGAACAGCCTCCGCCTTCGACGGCTATGCGCAGGGCTTGGCCCTGGGCGGCGGCACCGATTTCAGCCAAACGCAAAAAGGCGCGGTCTGTGACTTTTGGGGGCATCTGCATGGGTTCTGTCTCCAATGCCGTGTTGCGGCGGAAATCAATATATAGAAAGGTGAAAGCCACGCGGCAAGATTGCGCAAGGAAAAGATTACTTATGACGGCATCATTTGCCACCAAACCGGCCCGCAGTCGTGGCCGACAGGTGTTTGAAGACGAAAGCAGTTTCCGGTCTCCCTTTCAGCGGGACCGTGATCGAATTATCCATGCCAGTGCATTTCGCCGCCTGAAACATAAAACCCAAGTGTTTGTGGAACACGAAGGCGACAATTATCGCACCCGGCTGACCCATAGCATTGAGGTGGCCCAAGTGGCGCGCACCATTGCGGGCGCTTTGGGGCTGAACCAAGAGCTGACCGAGGCTGTCGCGTTGGCCCATGATCTGGGACATACGCCGTTTGGCCACACCGGTGAAGATGCGCTGCACGCTCTCATGGCGCCGTATGGCGGGTTTGATCATAATGCGCAGGCGATCCGCATCGTGACCAACCTTGAACGCCATTACGCCGAGTTCGACGGATTAAACCTGACCTGGGAAACGCTGGAGGCTATTGCCAAGCACAACGGGCCAGTCACCGGGGATTTGCCCTGGGCACTTGCGGCCTGCAATCAGGAGGTGGATCTAGAGCTGCACACCCACGCCAGCGCAGAGGCGCAGGTGGCGGCGTTGGCGGATGACATCGCCTATAACAACCACGATCTGCATGATGGGCTGCGCGCTGGTCTGTTTTGTGATGATGACATCTGTGCGTTGCCGATCATCGGTGAGGCATATGCCACTATTGATCGCCTATATCCGGTGCTGGATCCCAGCCGCCGCCGTCACGAAGCTCTGCGGCGGGTGTTTGGTGTGATGGTGTTGGATGTGATCGAGACCGCCCAGAAAAATCTGACAGAGTCGCAGGTGACACGTGTTGAGGACGTACGGGCTCTAGGGCGCCCGGTTGTGCTGTTTTCGGATCCATTGTGGCGTGATTTGAAAGAGATCCGTACCTTTTTGTTCGCGCGCATGTACCGTGCGCCGTCTGTTATGGTCGTGCGTGAACGTATGGCTCGGGTCGTCGAAGATCTGTTCCCTTATTACCTCCAGAATACGCTTGAAATGCCACAGCGATGGCACCCTGAGATCTCGGCTGCGGACACGGATGTGGCGCGGGCGCGCATCGTGTCGGACTATATCGCGGGAATGACGGATCGGTTTGCGCTGCAATTGCATGCGAACCTCTTTGAAGCGTCATAAAACTGGCGCATTCCGTCAAGGGGCTGGATGTGGTATGGTTGTCCTTGAAAACTGGCCCTATCGGGGATCCGTTTGGCACTGCAAAGTGGAACACCACGATTCACTCTCCGACACGCTCAGGAGCGCATTATGTCCGGATCCAACACCCGTCACTGGACCATAACTTTTCAAGACAGCCCCGATATGTTGGCCATTCGTGCCGACAAATCCCGCCGCGCAGCCCATATCGCATATGTCCGTTCGCATCCCGAACTGAACATCGGTGGCGAGATGGCGATGTGCCCGATGCAGGACTTTTCCGGTGCGGTTTGGCACGTAGAAGCCGAGGACAAACATCAGGTTGAGCGGTTGATCTTGGGGGATCCTTTTTATGTGGCCTCTCTGCGCCGCTATAAGGTTGCAGCCAATGACAGCGCCGAGGTGTCCAGCGCGCTGACCGCCTAATGGGGCCAACGGGCAGAGAGCACATACTCTTGTGCTCTCTCAAAGCACACTGAGAGGTTGACCCCCGTGCAGGGCCTCGGTATCCGCAGGTCTGAACCAAAGGGACGCCTGACATGAACCTCTTTACCGATATCCATACGCTTGTCATCGACAGCCTGACCACGCTGGTCGCCGAGGGCGTGCTGCCCGAAGGGCTTGATTTTGCCAATGTGGCGGTAGAGCCACCGCGCGATGCGGCCCATGGCGACATGGCGACCAATGCCGCCATGGTGCTGGCGAAACCGGCCAAGATGAAACCCCGTGATATTGCGACTGCGCTGGCCGCTAAGCTGAGTGACGATGCGCGCGTGATCGGTGCCGAAGTGGCCGGTCCCGGCTTTTTGAACCTGCGTCTGGACAATTCAGTCTGGCAAGATGTTCTGGGCCAAGCACTGGCCGCTGGCGCAAAATTTGGTCGCTCAGACGTGGGCGCTGGCAAACGGGTGAATGTCGAATACGTCTCGGCCAACCCGACTGGCCCGCTGCACGTCGGCCACACGCGTGGCGCGGTGTTTGGCGATGCTTTGGCGAGCCTATTGGATTTCGTCGGCTATGACGTCACCCGCGAATATTACATCAACGATGGTGGGGCGCAGGTCGATGTGCTGGCGCGCTCTTGCTACCTGCGTTACCTCGAAGCACATGGGCAGACCGTGGAATTTCCCGATGGCACCTATCCTGCGGACTATCTAAAGCCCGTTGGTGAGGCGCTCAAGGAAAAGTACGGCGATCAGTTTGTGGATCAGCCCGAAGAGGCCTGGCTTGCTGAATTCCGTCTGTTCGGCATCGAAGCTATGATGGATCTGATCCGTGAAGATCTGGCGCTGTTGAACATCGAAATGGATCACTTCTTCTCAGAGAAGTCGCTGTATGGCACAGGCAAAATCGAAGACGCGTTGAAGCGTTTGGATGGCAAAGGCCTGATCTATCGCGGCGTGCTCGAGCCGCCAAAAGGTAAGAAACCTGACGATTGGGAGCCGCGTGAGCAAACGTTGTTCAAATCCACCGATCACGGAGATGACGTGGATCGTGCGGTTCAAAAGTCGGACGGCGCGTGGACCTATTTCGCGCCTGATATCGCCTATCACAACGACAAGGTTGAGCGCGGCTTTGATGCGCTGATCAACATCTTTGGCGCGGATCACGGCGGGTATGTTAAGCGGATGAAGGCGGCTGTTTCTGCCTTGTCCGACGGTGAAGTGCCGCTGGACATCAAATTGTGCCAGCTGGTTAAGCTGTTCAAAAATGGTGAAGAATTCAAAATGTCCAAACGGGCAGGGACCTTTGTGACCCTGCGCGATGTGGTTGATGCGGTTGGCGCGGATGTGACCCGCTTTATGCTGTTGACGCGGAAAAACGATCAGGGTTTTGACTTTGATCTGGATAAGGCGTTGGAGCAATCCAAAGACAACCCCGTATTCTACGTTCAATACGCCAATGCGCGGATCCATTCGACCCTGCGTAAGGCAACCGAACAGGGAATCGCCGTGGATGTTGACACCCTGTCTGCCGCCGATCTGACTCTGCTGTCGGATGAGGCCCAGATCAGCGTGGCGCGCAAAGTTGCTGAATGGCCACGTCAGGTGGAAATAGCCGCGCGCACCAACGAGCCGCATCGGGTGGCGTTCTTCCTGTACGATCTCGCATCCGAGCTGCACGGTCTGTATCACCTTGGCAAAAGCAGTGAAAATTTACGCTTTGTTAATGAGAGCAGCCAATCGGCAACACATGCAAATTTGGCGCTCGCGCGCGCTGTTTCCGTTGTCATTTCTGCTGGTCTTGGTATTCTTGGCGTCAAACCAGCGGAGGAAATGCGTTAAGGCGGAAATAATTTCGCAAGCATTCGTCGTTACCGCTGGACTGAGGCAGAGTTCAAGAGACCCATAACACCCGTGCAGCTTTGCGCGGGTCAGGGCAGTAAGGCGGATATGGCGTATTTCACGCAGGCGGGCGGCAGCGCGACCTATTCAGAGGGCAGTTCTCCCAAGCAGGGTTCGGCCTCCCAGTCTTATCAACAGTCTCAAGGGGCATCGGAAACCTACCGTGGCCCTGGGACTGAAAGCTATGCACAGACCGCTTATGCTGGCGATGCGTCTTATGCCGTTGACCCAGAACAGGTGGCGTCTTCACATCGCGAAGCCTATCAGCCACCCGCACCTGCGCGTGATTTCAATCGTATGGTTGGGGTTGTCGGCGGTGTTGCGTCATTGGCGCTGGTCATTGGATTGGGTGTCTGGAGCTACAAGCTGATCGTGCGCGATGTCAGCGGCGTACCTGTTGTACGCGCCTTGGAAGGTCCGATGCGGATTGCGCCCGAAACACCGGGGGGCCGTCAGGCTGACAACCAAGGTTTGGCGGTAAACGCTGTCGCGGCTTTTGGCACCGCCGAAGCCCCCGCAGATCGTTTGACTTTGGCACCTGCTGCTATTGATCTGACCGAAGATGACAAAACGTTTGCCGAACTGCGTCAGGTACAGAACCTCACCGCACCTGCCGACCTGCAATTGGACACCGCGCTGGTTGAACGTGAACAACAGCCCCAACGGGTTGCTCAAGGATTCCAAAATGGCGCGATTGATTCTTTGGTAGCAGAGCTGACACAAGACAGCCCGGCGCTTGCAGTGGAAACCCGCGTGGCGGCTGTCGTTGCCGCGGACGTGGCATCGTCCCCCTTGCGAGATATTGAACCCGTGGTTGCGACGGTCCCGTTGAATGTCCCGGGTGTTCGCGTGTCACTGCGCCCAAATCTTCGCCCGACACGGTTTTCTACCGCACCTGTAGCAAATGTGAATTCGAATTCTGCCCTAGATGTAGATGCCGATACTTTGGTTACCGGCACACGGTTGGCACAAATCGGCGCCCATGAAAGCGCTGAGGTGGCCCAGGCCGAATGGGATCGGATCTCCGGCAAGTTCTCTGATTATTTTGCGGGTAAACAGCGGGTGATCCAGCGCGCGGAAAAAGGCGGCCGCCCTGTGTACCGTCTGCGTGTGCTTGGCTTTACAGATTTGTCTGATGCGCGCCGTTTCTGCTCTCTGCTTGTCAGCGGACGTGAAGACTGCATCCCTGCCACAATTCGCTGATGCAACGCGGCGCCTGTATTCTGGACGCCGAAGGCCTGCGCCTGACGGCTGATGAAAAACGATTGTTTGCGGACACGCGCCCGATGGGGTTTATCCTGTTTGCCCGCAACATCGACACCGCAGATCAAGTTCGGGCGCTGTGTGACGATTTTCGTGACGTTGCTGGCGAAGACTGTCTAATCACCATCGATCAAGAAGGCGGCCGGGTGCAACGCTTGCGTGCACCTTTGGCGCGCAACTGGTTGCCGCCGTTGGACCACGTGCGTCGAGCTGGTGAAAATGCTGTGCGTGCCATGTATTTGCGGTATCGCCTGATCGCGCACGAACTCCGCGATTTAGGTCTCAACAGCAATTGCGCTCCAATCGCTGATGTGGCCACGCCAGCGACGCACCCGTTTTTGCAAAACCGCTGTTACGGATCCGACGTCGACGCGGTGATTGAAATCTCACGTTCGGTTGCCGCAGGGCATTTGGACGGTGGGGTTCTACCTATACTGAAACACATTCCCGGACATGGGCGCGCAACGGCGGACAGCCATTTGGAACTGCCGCGTGTTGATCTGGGGATCGAAACGTTGAACGCCCATGATTTTGCTGCATTCAAGGCCCTGAATGACCTGCCGTTGGGAATGTCGGCGCATATTGTGTTTGATCAGATCGATCAGGCCCCGGCCACTTTGTCCCCTAAGGTGATCGATGTGATTCGCCGGGATATCGGATTTGATGGTTTGCTGATGACCGACGATATTTCCATGAAGGCGCTATCTGGAACACCGGTGGAAAACACCAGACAAGCCCTGGAGGCGGGCTGTGATGTGGTGCTGTATTGCAATGCCCGTTTTGAAGATCGCGTGGCGGTGGCCCATGCCGCCGGTGGTTTGTCCGAGGTGGCAGAAACTCGCAGGAAACAGGCGCTCTCGCGGTGTATTAGTCCCGCTCCGCTTGACATTTCGGCGACAGAAGACGAATTATCCGCTCTCATGAGCGGACACGTATATGGCTGAAATAACGCTTTTTCCCGACGAATCTCAGTCAGTCGAAGACCGGCTAGCTGCTGAGGCATTGATTGTAGATGTTGACGGGTTTGAAGGCCCGCTCGACGTGTTATTGATGTTGTCGCGCACCCAAAAGGTGGACCTGCGCAAGATCTCTGTCTTGCAGTTGGCGCGCCAGTATTTGACCTTTGTCGAAAAGGCAAAGGAGCTGCGGATCGAGCTGGCAGCCGACTATCTGGTAATGGCCGCCTGGCTGGCCTTTTTGAAATCACGACTGCTGCTGCCCCCGGATCCCACCGAAGAAGGGCCTTCGGGTGAAGAACTTGCGGCACATCTGGCGTTCCAACTGGAGCGATTACAAGCGATGCGCGATGCTGCGGCGCGTCTGTTGGCGCGCGATCAGTTGGGGCGTGATTTCTTTGCGCGAGGCTACTGCGAAACCGTCACCCGCGTGCGCTCGGTGAGTTATTCTGCCAACTTGCTGGACCTGATGCAGGCTTATGCGCGCATCCGTACCAAAGAAGAGTTCCGCCCGTTTGTGATGGATCGCGAGTCGATCTTTACCATGGAACAGGCGCTGGAACGCATGCGGGGGCTATTGGGATTTGCAGGCAGTTGGACCGATATGATGAATTATCTGCCAATTGAATGGCAGGGCGATTCTGGCAAACGCCGTTCGGCCACCGCTGCGACTTTTGCCGCTGCGTTGCAATTGGCCAAAGAAGGCAAGCTGGAACTGCGTCAAAGTGAGACATTCTCGCCCATTCAAATGCGCAGCCGGAACGAGGAAAACTGATGGAACCCGAGTTGGATCCCCAAGAGATGACTGCTGATGCGCCGGACACGTTGTTTGATGCGCCGCCAATGGCCGAGCAGGAACGTATGGTTGAAGCCGTGTTGTTTGCCAGCAAAGAGCCAGTGACTGTGCGGGAATTGATGACGCGAATGCCAAAAGGCTGTGACGCGCTGCAAGCCATTGAACACCTGCGCAGCCGCTATGAGGGGCGTGGTGTGAACGTGGTGCAGGTGGGGCCTGCCTGGGCAATTCGGACCGCATCTGATCTGGCATATATGATGCAAAAAGAAACGGTTGAGACCCGCAAGCTGTCGCGTGCGGCGATCGAAACCTTGGCGATCATTGCCTATCACCAGCCGATCACGCGTGCCGAGATCGAAGAAATTCGCGGTGTGTCGGTGTCGCGCGGCACCGTGGATCAGCTGCTTGAACTGGATTGGATTCGTTTGGGACGGCGTAAAATGACGCCGGGCCGCCCTGTGACTTTTGTCGTGACACCGACATTCTTGGATCATTTTGGTTTGGAAAGCGCACGAGACCTACCAGGGATCAAGGAGCTGCGCGGCGCGGGGTTGCTTGAGAACAGACCGCCTCCGGGCCTGTTTGAGGGTGGCAATTCGGACGACGAGCACGAGGACAATGAACAGTCCGAGTTGTTTGAAGATGTCGATCCTGCGCAATCTGCACATAAGGCGGATTAACCATGTTGTTCGGCGGTTGGGGGCATAGCCCAGAAATCGCCGAAATTCTCTGTTAGACCAGTGAGAGGTTGCAGGGGAATGCGTGATGAATGTGAATTGGCTGATAAACATGGTCCTACGGCGCGTGATTGGCAAAGCCGTGAACGCGGGCATAAATACCGGTTTTAAGGCGCTGCAGCGTGACAAACGCCCAGCAGCGCAGCAGGGGGACGTGGATGCCGAGCAGCAAGTTGAACGCGACCGTATTCGCGCGATCCGCCAAGCCCGCAGGGCAGGGCGCAACGGTTAAGCACCGGTGTTTCTGCTGAACAGGACGCGATCTGCGTGATGCCAGATACGTGTAAGCGCGGCGCATCCTTTTGGCGCGCCGCAAATGGTTTATGCTGGGGTTTTGAAGTGTTTGGACAGTTTTAGACCTTGCCCTTGATAATTTGAGGCAATGCCCGCACCATAAAGCTGCTGTGGAACGGCGGCCATCTTTTCATAGACCAGCCGCCCAACGATCTGGCCGTGTTCAAGCACAAAGGGGGCCTCGTGGCAGCGGACTTCTAGGACGCCACGCGAACCGGTCCCACCGGCCTCGGCATGGCCAAACCCCGGATCAAAAAAGCCTGCGTAATGGACGCGGAATTCGCCGACCATCGCCAGATAAGGTGCCATTTCAGCTGCATAGGCGGGTGGGATGTGCACGGCCTCCCGGCTGACCAAAATGTAGAACGCGCCGGGGTCCAGAATGATGCGGCCAGATTGGCTGCGTACTTCTTCCCAGAACTCGCGCGGGTCATAGGCACCGATGCGGTCTAGGTCGATAACACTGGTGTGGGGTTTAGCCCGATACCCAACCAAATCGCTGCCCGGCAGCTGTAGATCAACCGAGAAACCCAGCCCGTCTTCGATCACCGCCGGACCATCGACCAATGGGGTTTCGGCGTGCAGGGCCGCAAGCGTAGTATCATCCAGTATCGCTTGACCGGTGCGAAACCGGATCTGGTTCAACCGCATGCCGGGGCGCACCAGAACAGAAAAGGACCGGGGGCAGATTTCCGCGTAAAGAGGGCCGGTGTAGCCCGCTTTGATGCGATCAAATTCTTCGCCGCCATCGGTGATGGTACGCGTCAGCAGGTCCAGACGCCCGGTGGAGCTTTTGGCATTGGCCACGGCGGACACGTCAGATGGCAGGGCCAGTGATTCCATCAGTGGCACGACATAGACGCAGCCTTTTTCCAAAACGGCTCCCGCACTCAGATCAATGCGGTGCATTTCAAACTCTTCAAGGCGTTCCGCGACGCTGCGTGATTGCCCTGTGAGAAAAGACGCCCGGACACGGTAGGCAATCGAGCCCAGTCGTAAGTCCAGGCTCGCTGGTTGAATCTGGCCTTCGACGGGCGGGCATTCGGTCCGAATAGCGCCGGAGGTCAACATGGTTTCGATAGTCTGGCTGGGCAGAACCCCAGTGGGCAGATCGGGCATCTCATCCTCCTTGCGATGTCGACCGGACGACAGAGCCAGGGACCTGCACTTAACGAGTGGCAGGCCGGTTGTTCCCAGGCCCCGGATACACAAAAGGCCCAGGTGTTGAACACCTAGACCTTTTGAGGGGTATTTTGGTCGGGCTAGCAGGACTCGAACCTGCGACCTTCCGTCCCCCAGACGGACGCGCTACCAGGCTGCGCCATAGCCCGTTGAGGTGCGTTCTAACCGTTTTGACAGCGGGTACAAGTGGAAAATGACATTTTTCCCCGATGCCCGTCGATTATTGGCCTCGCGCAACCAATGCGCGCATCTCTGACAGGCAATTCTGTATAGAAGTCTGATTTTGCGGGTTAATCTCGTTCAATTCAGCGCAGCGAAGCAATGCACCTTTGGGGAGATGGTGTACGGAATCTGGGTCAAAATCAACGATATCGATCGCGCGTGCATGTACCGGGGCTGCCGCTATCGGATCTTCAGGAGGCGTGTTTGTACTGGGCTCGTTGTTGTGCGTTTCGCCAAAAACCTCTGGATGTGCGGCGTCGACTGCGGGTGTGTCGGTCTCTGCGTCTGCAATCGGGGGAGGGGCGTCGGCAGGTACTTCGGCGGCGACCGTAGGCGTGGCGACCTGGGGTGGCGTGCCTAGATCCAGACTGATTTGAGGCTCAGGCTCAGGCTCAGGCTCAGGCTCGGGGGCGGGAGCTAGGGCGGGTGTTTCCTGTATCGCGTCGTCTAGACCGTCCAGTACCGGCGTTGGCTCTGCAATGGGAGCATCCGGCACTATATCGGCGCTTTGATGCGCTACGGGCCGCGATTCTTGTACCGCCGTACTTGGCATATCTTCTGTAAACGACGGAGTCACAGTTGGTGCTACATAAGCGTCCTGCACAGGCGAAACTGCGTCTGGCTGGATTGGCTCTGGTGACACGTTTTGCGTCACGACTTCGGCAGCCACCGGCGCAGCGTCCTGAATTGGTTCAACTATCGCCCCAGGGGTATAGGGATCTGCTTCCGCGTCCGCAGGTGCCGGTTCCGGATCGGCTGGTGTTTCGAACGCGACAGGAGGTTCACTGGGCGGCGTTGCAAGGGCACCGTCGAATGGAACTTCAGGCGCAGACGTGTCAGCGTGCTCTGACGTGTTCGCAGTTGATGCATCCGCCCAAGGCGTTTCGCTGGGTACAGCGGGAGTGGCTGGTGTCGGATCTGCTTGTGGAGACGTTTCGGCAGCGATGTCCAAAGTCGGCGCTGGCGCGAGCTCAGAAACAGGCTGGTGTTGCGGCATAGCAGTGTCAAGCACCGCTGCCGTGTTTTGGGTTTGAAACTGCGGTTCGGCTTCGGGAGCCGGGGCCAATTGTGCGGCCTCTACGGGGGCCGGTTGTGCGGTTTCGGCGACAGCGCTCGGGGCCGCAGCGGCAGCTGCGGGTACCTGAGGTGCGGCCGTTTGTACGGGCTGATCCGGCATAAGCGGCAGGACATTATCTGCATTGCTCGGCTCAGCTTCGGCTCTGGAGAACTCCAGATCCGCCTGTTGTTCCGCAGAAGGCGCAACGGGCGAAGGCGTCGCACGATCAAACGCGGATTGCACCGCGTCTTCTTGAACGGGCTGGGGTTCTTCTGGGACGTCTACCCACTGTTCCGTATCAGGCACTGTGTCGGGGGCGTGGTCCGGCAGTATATCATTTGTCTCAGGAATGCCTGGCTCGGGGGCTTCCATCTTGATGGGATTTTCGGCCCCAAGTGGTGCTTGGGGAGCATCGATACCAGTATCAGGAGCGTTTTCAACATCTTGCCCCGGCGGCAGCATCGTGGTTGGGGCAGGCTCTGCGGCTTCATATGCAGGTGGTTCAGGTGCAGGTTGCACAGGTGATGACACCGTTTCGAAAGGCGGACGGGCCGTATCTGATGACGGGGGCGATGATGTGCCGGCGCTCACCGAGGCAACCGTCGGCGTATCTTCTATGGGACTGGAAACCGGTGTGTCTGGCGCAAGGTCGGCGTTGCATGCCGGCGTGGGCGCAGTCACAGGTGGTTGCTGCGCGTGCGGCACATCGATTGCTGCAACATCCGCCGTCGCATCTGGCCCGGACGCAGTTGGCATTGGTGGTGTAGGCGCGGCAGCTGCCGCGTCAATTGGACTGTCTAAGCCATGCGATAACTCAGAAACCGCCGCGATGCCCTGATCACGCAAGATGGCTTGGACCTCTTTTATGGAAAGGCCCTTATCGTGCAGCAGATGCCGAATGCCGCCCAACAGCAACATGTCTGTTGGACGGTAATAGCGTCGCCCGCCTGCGCGTTTCACAGGTTTGAGTTGGGTGAACTTGCTCTCCCAAAAGCGCAGCACGTGCGCCTGGATCCCCAGCCACTCCGCGACTTCGCTAATGGTGCGGAAGGCGTCTGGTGATTTTGACATCTTAAAAGTCCCGCTTTACTTACGGTTGCCCTCTGCTACGCGGTCCTTCATCAGATGGGAGGGGCGGAACGTCAAAACCCGCCGTGGCTGGATTGGCACCTCTTCACCTGTTTTGGGGTTGCGTCCGACACGGGCAGATTTGTCCCGAACGCTGAACGTACCAAAGGATGATATTTTCACTTGTTCGCCGCGGACCAAGGCGTCTGACATGTGTTGCAACATGCTTTCCACCAATTGGGCACTTTCGTTTCGCGACAGGCCGACTTCGTTAAAGACAGCCTCACTCAAATCCATACGTGTCAGTGTTTTTTCACCCATAGCGGTCCCCATTGTTTTGTAAACCATAGGCGGTGGGGAAAATCCCTGTCAATATCAATGAATTGCAGAGGGGGTTTGAGGTGTGTGCCGGTTCACCAGCGCAACACTACTGCGCCCCAGGCTAAACCGCCGCCAATTGCTTCGGTGACGATCAGATCGCCTTCTTTGATCTGGCCGCGGGCCTTGCCAACGGAGAGGGCGAGAGGGATGGATGCGGCTGAGGTGTTGCCGTGATCCTGTACCGTAACGATGACTTTTTCCATCGGCAGGCCCATCTTTTTGGCGGTGCCCTGAATGATGCGAATATTGGCCTGATGAGGCACAATCCAGTCGACATCCGTCGAGTCCATGCCTGCGCGATCCAGCGCGGTATTGGCAGTTTTGGCAAGTTTTTCAACCGCATGGCGAAAAACCTGATTGCCCTGCATTCGCAGGTGGCCGGTGCTTTGCGTCGATACTCCACCGTCCACATATAGCAGATCTTTGTGGCGGCCATCGGAGTTCAGATCGGTTGAGTGAATGCCGCGATCGTCTTTGGTGCCGGGCTGGTCCTGTGCTTCCAGCAACAGCGCACCTGCACCATCACCAAACAGAACGCAGGTTGAACGGTCGGTCCAGTCCATGATGCGGCTAAACGTTTCGGCCCCAATGACCATAACGCGATTGGCCTGACCGGATGCAATCAATGCACTGGCATTGCTGAGCGCATAAACGAATCCCGCGCAGACGGCCTGTACATCAAAGGCAAAACCGCGCGTCATGCCCAATGCCGCCTGCACCATGGTTGCTGCGGATGGGAACGTCAGGTCTGCGGTAGAGGTTGCCAGCACGATGGCATCCACATCATCCGCCGTCAGGCCTGCATCATCCAGTGCAGCCTGCGCTGCGCGTGTTGCCAGATGGGATGTTGTTTGGCCTTCGGCTGCAAAATGGCGGCGCTCAATGCCAGATCGGCTACGGATCCACTCGTCGGTTGTATCGAGCGTGGCTTCAAATTCCGTGTTTTCCACCACCCGTTCGGGGAGGTAGTGTCCGGTGCCAATCACCACAGCGCGTCGCGTCATTAGACCTGCCTTCTTAATTTTATATTCAGGGGGCTTCGGAAGAGATCGAAGCCGCGTCATCTTGGGCCTGCTCACCCGCAGAGGCAACCCGTGCGGCTAGTTTTTCAGCGAAACCTTGCTCGGCCAAACGGAAGGCCAGCTTAATGGCGGCAGAAACACCCGTTGCATCTGCACCACCGTGGGATTTCACAACCGTACCGTTGAGGCCGAGAAACACCCCACCGTTCACACGGCGTGGATCAATACGTTTGGACAAGCGTTTGAGAGAGGTCAGTGCCAGGACGGCCGCGATCCGGGAAAGGATCGAATACTGAAACGCTTCGCGCAGGGCGCTGCGGATCAGGCTGGCGGTGCCTTCGCCGGTTTTGATCGCCACATTTCCAGTGAACCCATCGGTGACGATGACGTCCGCGACATTTCCAGGAATGTCACTGCCTTCGACAAAGCCAACAAATTCAAAGTTAGAGGTTGCCGCCGCCTTACTGATCAGCGCATGGGCTTCTTTCAGCTCTGCGCGTCCTTTGTGCTCTTCGGTCCCGACATTCAGCAACCCCACACGGGGGTGTTCAAGGTCCATGGAATTCCGAGTATAAGACACCCCCATCAAAGCAAATTGTAGCAGATCTTCCGCGTCCGCTTTGATGTCCGCGCCCACGTCCAGCATGACGTTAAAGCCTTGCGGGTTGCTTGAGGGCCAAAGGATAGAGATCGCCGGGCGGTTTACCCCGGGCATTTTGCGCAGCCGCAACATGCTGAGCGCCATAAGCGCGCCAGTGTTGCCACAGGATACTGCGCCGTCGGCTTCCCCTTTTTTGACCGCATCCAGTGTCGACCACATGGATGTGCCTTTGCCGTTGCGCATCACCTGGCTGGGCTTGTCGTCCATGGTGACCACTTTGCGCACATCACGAATTTCGACGCGTCCCAGCAGGGTGCGCCGCTTTGCCACCAATGGGGCAAGCTGTTCTTGGGGCCCATGCAGGATGAATGCAATGTCTGGATTTTTCTTTGCAGACATAGCAAGGCCGGCCACCACTACTGCGGGGCCGGCGTCTCCGCCCATGGCGTCGACAGAAATCGTGATGCGGCGGGCCTGAGCCTGACTGGAAACGGGTTTACCGGTCATCCGAACGCCTGCCTGCATCAAATTGAAGTGGGCTTATGCCGCGTCTTCGTCCAGGTCAACTTCGTTGGCCTGAGCAACAATCTCTTTGTTGTCGTACTGGCCGCACGAAGGGCACACATGGTGTGGACGCTTCAGCTCGCCGCAGCTGGAGCATTCGTTGGGGTTTGCAGCAACCAGGGCATCGTGCGCGCGGCGGTTGTTGCGACGCGATTTGGATACTTTGTTCTGTTGGACAGCCATGTCTCAACCTTCGTAACTGGGGCCTTGGGGGGGTCCCCGTGGCGCGTTTCTGTTCCGTTTTTAATCGGTGTGACGTGCGTTTAAGCCGCAGTCTGTCCAATGTCCAACGATAAATCCGATGAGCGCGCGAAAATAGCGAGAATCTTCTGTTGCGCAAGGGATTTTTTAGGGCAGTTGCCGTGTTAGAGCCAGCCCGAAATCCGGGCCGGGTCGAAATAACCGTTAGTTGTCGCTGTCCAGCGACTTTTTCAGAGCGGCAAGACCGGCAAAGGGCCGGGTGTCTTCATCGCGCATTGGGGTGACGCCGGGTTCGGCAAACACGGCTTCGCCCAGTTCGGCGTCCTCTTTGCGCGGGAAATCGGGGATCTCCAACGCAAGAGCTTCGGCCAGAAGCGCATCTATGTCGATCTCGTTGCCCAGCATTTCAACGGAATCATCTTCAGGCATCTCAACTTCTTCATCGTCGGCGCCTTGCAGCTCTGCCAGAAACAGGCGCACAACTGGAAGATCGATCCGAGTGTTCATAGGTTCAAGGGTGACCACGCAGGTCTGCGCGATCGTGGCGCCAATGGTGGCTTTTAACTGCCAGTCACGTTCACCGTGACCGCGAATTTCGCCGTGAAATCGTACTTTGCGCAGGCCTTCGACGCCAAATTCAGCCGCCAGCCCCTTGAGCGCAGCGGTGTCCGGGCGCACATCAAAGGTCGTAACGCCGTTTTGCGACAGGTCCGAAACCCGAAATACGGTAGTTTGCGTCATCGTGAAGTCTTTCGTTTCTTGAACCGAGGCTTAGGTTTAGGTAATCGGGTTCACAGGCGGGTTCAAGCCAGAGGGGGCAAGCGGCATGGGTGCTGTTGAGAAAAATCAAGGCAAGACGCTGAAAACGTCATTTAAAATGACGGTTCTGGCGGTGGCGCTTGTTGGGGTTGCCGGCTGTACAGCCATCGACCGTAAACATGGCTACGCACCAAGCGAGGAGCTTTTGGCCGATATTGTGCCAGGTGTGGATACCAAAGATTCGGTTTCGGAGACTGTGGGCGTGCCCTCTGCCAGCGGAGTGCTGCGCGACAGTGGGTATTACTATGTGTCGAGTGTTGTACGCCATCGCGGCGCACGCGCACCAAAGACCATTTCGCGGGAACTGGTGGCGATCAACTTTAACACCTCGGGGACCGTAACCGGTATTCAGAGATTTGGGTTGGAAGATGGCCGCACGATCCCCCTGCAGCGGCGGGTCACGGATTCAAACCTACAGGATAAAACGTTCCTGCGTCAGCTTCTGGGGAACCTTGGAAACTTCGACCCGGGCAGTTTCTTGAACGGCAGCAATTGATCCAAATATCGTCATAGATCGGGTGATGCGCATGGGGGCGTGTGTTCATCAGACTGTCACCTGACATATGTAGGGAGAATCCAAGCCTGCTGGTCATAACGACCGTCGAGGGAGACAGCCTGCATGACTAAAAGTGATGTTTTGCTTTGCAAGGGGCACTACCGGGCCCGCGTCGCGCGCTCGGATGGTGATCTGGCGGCGGCGGCGGCGCTGCGTACGTTGTGTTTTCAGACAGGGCAATCTGATCAAGATGCCCATGACGCCGCCTGCGCACATGTTTTGATCGAAGATCTGCGCAGTCTGACTGTCGTGTGTTGCTTTCGCATGTTTGTTCTGGAGGGCGGGGAAGACATTTCGCGTAGCTACTCGGCCCAGTTTTATGACTTGTCTGCGTTGCAAAGTTTCGACGGACGGCTGGTTGAGATGGGTCGCTTCTGTATTCACCCCAATCATCAGGACCCTGACATCCTGCGCTTGGCCTGGGCGGCGATGACGACGTTTGTTGATCATCATAATATTGAGATGTTGTTTGGTTGTTCGTCTTTTGCGGGGACAGAAACCGACCGGTATCTGGATGCGTTTGCGATGTTGAAACATCGACACTTGGCCCCCAAACGCTGGTGGCCACAGGTGAAAGCTCCAAATGTGTTTCGGTATGCTGCGCGTTTGCGCCGTAAGCCTGATGCAAAAAAGGCGATGCTGCGGATGCCACCTTTGTTGCGCAGTTACCTGTTGATGGGGGGCTGGGTCAGCGATCACGCAGTTGTGGATACACAGTTGAACACCCTACACGTGTTTACAGGGCTTGAAATCGGCGCGATTCCGCCTGCGCGCAAGCGGTT
This sequence comes from uncultured Paracoccaceae bacterium, assembly GCA_947492585.1. Taxonomy (GTDB): domain Bacteria; phylum Pseudomonadota; class Alphaproteobacteria; order Rhodobacterales; family Rhodobacteraceae; genus Epibacterium. The sequence goes on along the minus strand of CANLND010000002.1, from coordinate 200,362 downwards.
GTTGCGCGCGTCGGCGCGCTAGTTTGGGCACCGCAGCCTAGCCTTGGCGCGAGTATTTTGATCAAGATGACCGTGGAACGTTGACGGATTGCGACCAGCGGTTTAGCTGGCGCATATGGCACGTATACCTCTTTTGCAGATGAGCGGGATCTCCCTGACCTTTGGCGGCGATCCAATTTTTTCCGATTTGGATCTGGTGGTTCAGCCCGGCGACCGGGTGGCCCTTGTGGGGCGCAATGGGTCGGGAAAATCCACCCTGATGAAGGTTATGGCCGGATTGGTCGAAGCCGATACAGGATCAATCGTGGTGCCTCCGGGCAAAAGCGTTGGATATATGGAACAGGATCCCAAGATGGACGGCTTTGCCACGCTTGGAGATTTTGCCGCCAGCGGTTTGGACGCAGGTGAACTGTATAAGGTGGAGCGCGCGGGGGAAGGGCTGAAATTTGATCCGGCGCGCCCAGTCGAGACGGCATCTGGTGGTGAACGGCGTCGCGCCGCCTTGGCGAAATTGATGGCCGAGGCGCCAGATCTGATGCTGCTTGACGAACCGACCAACCATTTGGACATTGAAGCCATCACCTGGCTCGAAAGTGAGCTGTCCACGACCCGTGCGGGCTTTGTTCTGATTTCGCACGACCGTGCCTTTTTGAATGCGCTGACCCGCGCAACCCTTTGGGTGGATCGCGGCCAAGTGCGCCGTCAGGAAAAAGGGTTCGATGCCTTTGAGGCGTGGCGCGACAAAGTCTGGGATGAAGAAGATCAGGCACGTCACAAGCTGAATAGGCTGATTAAATCCGAAAGCCGTTGGGCCGTCGAAGGCATTTCTGCACGCCGCAAGCGTAATATGGGCCGCGTGCGCGCGCTTCAGGATCTCAAGTCTGAACGATCCAGTCAGATCAAACGGCAGGGTGCAGCTGAGCTGGCGCTCGAGGCTGGACCGAAATCCGGCCGCAAGGTTATTGAAGCTGAGGGAATTTCCAAGACTTTTGGGGACAAGGTGATCCTGCAGGCCTTTGATCTCAAAGTGCAACGTGGTGATCGCGTGGCCTTTGTTGGGCCCAATGGCGCAGGCAAAACCACGTTGCTCAAGATGTTACTGGGGGAGGTTGAGCCTGACGCGGGTCATGTGAAATTGGGCACCAACCTCGAGGTTGCGTTGTTTGACCAGACACGCGATCAGCTGGACCCTGATATGAGCCTTTGGGACAATCTGACTTCGGATCCATCCATGCGTGTGTCCGGTAAGGCGGATCAGGTCATGGTGCGCGGACAACCCAAACACGTGGTGGGCTATCTGAAAGAGTTCCTGTTTGATGAACGACAGGTCCGCGCTCCGGTGAGGTCTCTGTCAGGGGGAGAAAAGGCGCGGTTGTTGCTGGCCCGGCTGATGGCGCGGACTTCAAATTTGTTGGTGCTCGACGAACCTACCAATGATCTTGACGTAGAAACGCTGGATCTGTTGCAAGAGCTGCTGGATGCCTATGATGGCACCGTGCTGCTGGTGAGCCACGACCGTGATTTTCTGGACCGTATTGCGACGACAACGATTGCCATGGAAGGAAATGGCATCGCCGAGGCCTATGCGGGCGGGTGGAGCGATTACCTGGTCCAGCGCGGGCCACGCGCTTCTGAACAAGCGGACAAGCCAAAAGCTTCCAAAGCCAAATCGAAGCCTGCGCAACAGTCGGCGGACAAAGACGGTCTCAGCTATAAGGAACGCCACCGTTTAGAGGCGCTTCCCGCTGAAATTGAACGGTTGGAGCAGGAAATCGCGAAATTGGAAGGCCTGATGGCCGATCCTGAGCTCTTTACACGTGAGCCGGTGAAATTTCAAAAGGCGACTGAGGCATTGGTTGAGCGTCAGACCAAACTTGCGGCGCTCGAGGAAGAGTGGCTTGAACTGGAAGATAAGAACGCAAGCTGATCTTTGGGCGAACCGTGGCAGCGATCGCGACATTTTTTAGTTTGGGCAAGGCCCAAACCGCGCCGCGCCTTTGGCGCGGCGCCAGACCCAATTTTTCGATAGGCTTTTCACCAGCCCAACCGCACAGAGTATTAGGACATGCGCAGTCCGCCATCCAGGCGGATAACTTCGGCATTCAGATAATCCATCTCGACAATGAATGCAGCCAAGCGTGCAAATTCGGACGGATCTCCCAATCTGCGCGGGCAGGGAACATCTGCGGCCAATGCGTCTTGGACCTCGGAGGGTAAGCCTTCCATCATGGGTGTTTTAAAGATCCCCGGCGCGATGGCCATCACCCGTACACCCTGCGTTGCAAGATCACGTGCCATAGGCAAAGTCATTGCGGCGATACCACCTTTGGAAGCGGCATAGGCAACTTGCCCCATTTGCCCGTCATAGGCTGCGATTGAGGCGGTGTTAATGATGACGCCTTTGCCATCGGGCGCAGTTGCCGACATGGCGGCGGCTGCCAGACGGGCGACGTTAAAACTGCCCACAAGATTGATATCTATGGTCTTTTGGAAACCAGGCAGCGGGTGTGGACCTTTTTTGCCATGGGTTTTGATCCCCAAAACAATGCCAGCGCAGTTCACGCAGGCTGTGACTTTGCCCATTTCATCTTGTGCTTTTGCGATGGCAGCCTGTACCGACTCTTCATCGGTGACATCTGTTTCGACAAATGTTGCCCCAATCTCAGCGGCGATCTCTGTCCCCTTCTGGAGATCGCGATCCAAGATCGTCACCTGCGCGCCTTGCGCGACAAAATAACGGGCTGTTGCTTCTCCCAGACCGGATGCACCGCCAGTGATTACTGCACAGGTTTCAGAAAGTTTCATGTCGCCTCGCCTTGCTGTTGCTGTTTTATGAACGTACGTTCAAATAACCAAAACAGGCGGCTCTGTCCAGACCGAACTGGCGGGGCAGGGGTTATGCCCCCATCAAACGGCGGTCCAGTAGCGCCAGTGGTCGCATCAATCGACGGGCAGGGGGCCAGAATACCCAGGTGCCTCCAAGAGGGTGTAACCCGGCGCCGGTTCCCAACTTGAAACGCGCCAGTCCAGCGGCGTCTTCAGTATTTATCAGGCCAAGGTCCAAGTGTTGCACATCTTTACTGACCAGCCAGCGCATCACTTCCCACATCAATAAATTATGTGCGGAACTGTGTTTTCCGCGGTCGGTGCTATGGGCCACATGATAGGTGGCGCTGGTTCCATGACGCAGCACAAGAATGCCCGCCACGACGTCGCGACCTTCGAAGGCCTGAAACAGCTTGGCACAGCCTTTGTTTTCGCGTGCATAGGCGCAGGTCAGTGCGCGCGGCCAGCCCCGATATCCGCGCGCGCGGCTTTGATCGGCATCTGCCCGTAGCAGCCAATGGGCAGGGTCATCTGGCATATTCTGTCGGGTGACACGCAGCCCTTGTCCCGTGGCATGAGACAGGCGGTTGCGCCACTTTTGGTGGAGCCGACTGTGTAAGACATCCATCTCAGCATCCAATGGCAATAGGGCCACATGGGCGGGGCTGAATAGGGGCACTGCCCCCAATCGTGCCAATTCTGGCAGGGGGCGGTTGGGGGACAAAATAACGGGTGTCCGGCTCACCCCCTCTTCTTGAAGGATTTCCAGCAGGCGTTGAGGTTTGCGAAAGTTGGACCGGTTGACCATGGCCACCGACGCGAGGCCCCAGACCGATGTCTTCAACACCAATGTGTTGTCCAGCTGTGGCAGCACCAATGGCGACTGACCCGTTGCCATCAGAGCGCGGGCAAATTCGGGCGATTGTTGCAAGGGTGTGGGCATGAACGGGGTCATTTTTGGGCGGGGCATGGCGTCATGGGGGAGTGCGTCGAACATGGTGCTATTAAGGGCTTGGAAACCTAAATGGTGGTTAATGAACTTATGAAAAAGCAGACAAAAATCTATGGTCAGGTTGCCCCCGCCCCAAAGTTGACCAAAGCGGCTGCATTGTTATTGGCGTTTGGATTGTCGATCCCGGTGTTTCTGGTGCTGTCGGCTGTCGAAATTCTATTGCTCTGATTGACGCCCCTTTGGGGAACTTGCTGTACAGCGGTTCGGCAATGCGCCGCAGCGCGCCTGTGGCGCGCTGCCCGGCCCAACGGGCCGAGACGCGCAGCGCGCGTCGTCGTTGCCGGGCGGGAGCCGCTCCGGCAGGGACGTAAGGTAGGAAATCTCACGGAAGGTATCCATGAAAAAAGCCGCCCGAAATAAAGGGCGGCCATCTTACGTTTTCGCGGTGGGGTGGCTTAACCGGCCAGTTGCACCAAGGCATGACGCTTTTTGCCTGCGCTCAGCTTGAGGGGAGTCGCCAAGGCCGCCGCATCAATCATCAGCCCCGCATCGGACAAGGGTTGATCGTTCAGCTTGGCACCATTCTCATTGATCAGGCGTTTTGCATCTTTGCCTGATTTCGCCAGCCCTGATTTCACGATCAGTTGAACGATTGACATGCCATCCCCCAGCTCCTCAGCAGAGAGGCTTAGCGTGGGCAGGTCATCACCAACGCCGCCCTTTTCAAACACTTCCCGCGCCGTTGTTTCTGCCGCAGCGGCAGCCTCTTTGCCGTGCAAAAGGGTGGTGACTTCATTGGCCAAAATGACCTTTGCCGCATTGATCTCAGAGCCTTCCAGCGCGCCCAAACGGTCACATTCGGCAACAGGAAGTTCGGTATACAGCTTTAGGAAGCGACCGACATCGGCGTCAGTGGTGTTGCGCCAAAACTGCCAAAACTCATAAGGCGAGCGCATCTCGGCATTCAGCCAAACGGCGCCATCTTGGGATTTGCCCATTTTTTTGCCATCCGACGTGGTCAGCAAAGGCGACGTCAGACCAAAGATCGAATTGTCCAGCACTCGGCGCGTCAGATCGATGCCGTTGATAATATTGCCCCATTGATCCGATCCGCCCATTTGCAAGATACAACCATAACGGCGGTTCAACTCCAGGAAATCATAGGCCTGTAGAATCATGTAGTTGAATTCGAGGAAGCTCAGTGATTGCTCGCGATCCAGCCGCGATTTTACACTTTCAAACGCCAGCATGCGGTTGACCGAAAAATGGCGGCCAATATCGCGCAGGAATTCCAGATAGTTCAACCCGTCCAGCCATTCGGCATTGTTGACCATCAGCGCTGTATTTGGCGCGTCACCGTCATAATCGATATAGGCCGAAAATACTTTTTGGATCCCCGAGATATTGTCGTCGATCGCGGCCTCATCCAGAAGCGGCCGTTCATCGGCGCGGAACGATGGGTCGCCCACTTTGGTGGTGCCGCCTCCCATTAGGGTGATCGGTTGGTGGCCACATTTTTGGAACCAACGCAGCATCATGATCTGGATCAGCGATCCAACGTGCAAGGATTTCGCCGTGGCATCAAAACCGATATAGGCGGGGCGCACGCCCTCCATCAAAGCCTCGTCCAGGCCCTGATAATCGGTGCAATCCGACAGGAACCCACGTTCCATCATGACTGCGACAAATTCCGATTTGGGGTGATAGGTCATTTCGATGCCTCGGCGTTGAATGTGCGAGCCGCTGTATAAAACGCATTGATCGTGTTGGGAACAGGTTTTCCTGCGAAAAGCACAGGTGTATCATGTTCACCAAAACACGCCACCACACGGCGTCGAATGAGGGTAGGCATGAGCAGAGCAATTGGAAAATCAGGTGCGGTGCGCGCCGTCGGAGCCATGAGCGGCACATCGCTGGACGGCGTAGATGTCGCCGAGATCACAACGGATGGGACGACGATTTTTGGTTTTGGTCGGTCAGCCTATCACCCCTATTCAGATGCCGAGCAGGCCACGTTGCGCGCGGGCTTGGCAAAATGGGCCGGACCTGAGGTTGAGGCGGCCGCGACCGTGACCGATACCGCACATATTGCAGCGCTTGCAGAATTTAGCGATGCGGAGGTGATTGGTTTTCATGGGCAAACGCTGGCCCATGCGCCACGTCAGCAAGGCACGCTTCAGGTGGGCGACGGAGCCAAACTTGCTGCACAGTTGGGTGTGCCGGTGGTCTGGGACTTTCGGACAGATGATGTTGCAATGGGCGGAGAGGGGGCCCCTCTTGCGCCTTTTTTCCACTTTGCCTGTGCCAAGCACATCCGGGCAAACCAGCCGCTGTGTATTCTCAATCTCGGCGGAGTGGGCAACCTGACTTATATTGATCCGCAGTTTGACAGCGCAGAGCAGCCCGGAGCTTTGCTCGCGTTCGACACCGGGCCTGCCAATGCGCCAATCAATGATCTGATGATGGCGCGTTTGGGACAGGGGTTGGATAGGGACGGTGCAGTCGCGAGATCCGGTCAGGTAGAGACGGGTGCGCTGGAGCTGTTTTTGGCCGAGCCCTACTTTGCCAAAATTCCGCCAAAGTCGTTGGACCGGAACGATTTCTCCGAGATGATCGCGTTGGTGTCTGAACTGTCAAACGCGGACGCCGCCGCGACATTGACCGCAATGTGTGCCGCGGCGGTGGTACAAGGGATGGAGCATTGCCCCAAGGCGCCAACAACGCTGCTGGTGACAGGGGGCGGGCGCCACAACCCCGTGCTGATGGAGATGTTGCGTGTGGCGCTGGATGTGCCCGTTCAGCCGATTGAGGACGTTGGCCTGAACGGCGATATGCTGGAAGCGCAAGCGTTTGCATATCTTGCAGTGCGTGTCGCCAGAGGCTTACCCACCTCATGCCCCGGTACAACGGGCGTCAGCGCCTGCGTTGGGGGAGGAGTGGTGAGCGTGCCCGGTTGAAATAAACCCAGCCACCAGAAAACAGCGCCTTTGCCCAGATTTCCAAAAAGGGGGGGAGGGCTGCTTTTCTGTCTGACCAGAATTTTATGTTGAGTTCTTTTTAGGCGCGCGGGATGTCAAACCCATCTGGCGCTAGTTCAAACCCATCAAAATTGAAACCCGGTGAAACTGTGCAGCTGACCAGCGTATATGCACCTGTGCTGCGCGCGGCCTGCCAATGATGTGGCGGCACCAATATTTGCGGCCGACCTTCTGACAGATCCGGTGACAGGCAGTGGTCAATTGCAGGCCCTTGGTCACGTTCAGCGACAGACAGAACCAGTGGTGCTCCTGCATGGAACAGCCAGATCTCGGAGGCATCGACCCGGTGCCAATGGCTGCGCTCTCCTGCTTTCAGGAGGAAGTAGATGCAGGTCCCGGTTGGGCGACCGGCATTTTCTGCCGCCCAGGTCTGACGATACCATCCCCCTTCGGGGTGCGGCTGCAAATCGAGTGTTGCAATGATTTCGTCAGCGGTCATGGGACGGCTCCGATTGAACTGGCATTTTTCGCCACGCGGCATATGTAAAGGACATGACAGTCTCGATCCCCTTTGACAACACATTCGCCCGCCTCCCATCGGCCTTTTATACACGGCAGGCGCCTCAGCCCGTCACAACGCCGCATCTGCTGGCTTATAATGCTGAACTTGCAGGAAATTTGAAAATTTCGGACCGTGATCCGGTTGCTTTGGCAGAGGTTTTTTCGGGCAATCAGATGCCCGTCGGGGCCGAGCCTCTGGCGCAGCTTTATGCCGGTCATCAGTTTGGGCATTTCAATCCACAGCTGGGGGATGGGCGTGCTGTTCTGTTGGGGGAGGTGGTCGGGCGCGACGGCATTCGCCGCGATCTGCAACTCAAAGGATCTGGTCGGACGCCATATTCCAGAAATGGCGATGGCCGTGCCTGGCTTGGACCTGTGCTGCGGGAGTATGTGGTGTCAGAGGCCATGCATGCGTTGGGCATCCCAACGACCCGGGCGCTGGCAGCGGTGGCTACAGGCGAAACAGTCTGGCGCGAAACCGGCCTGCCGGGGGCGGTTCTGACCCGTGTTGCCCAAAGCCATCTGCGCGTGGGCACCTTTCAGGTGTTTGCGGCGCGGGGTGACACTGAGTCTCTCAAAACACTGACCGAATATGCCCTTCAGCGGCATTTCCCAGCAGCCCAAGGGCCGATGGGCCTGTTGCGCGCGGTCAGAGACGCGCAGGTGGATCTCATTGCGAGTTGGCTCAGCGTTGGCTTTATCCACGGCGTGATGAACACTGATAACAGCTCGATTGTCGGCGAGACCATCGACTATGGCCCCTGTGCCTTTATGGATGTCTATCACCCGCAGCGTGTCTTTTCGTCGATCGATCAGATGGGGCGCTACGCCTATGCCAATCAACCAGATATCGCGGTCTGGAACTTGGCTCAGTTGGCCACGGCGCTGATCCAACAATACGATGCGCCGGAAACGGTGGTCGAAGAGGCAACCGAAATCGTGCACGCGATGCCGGGACTGATTCAGGCACGTCGGCGTCAGTGTTTTGCAGCCAAAATTGGGATTTCAAACGTACAGGACAATGATGAAAGCTTGATCAGAGACCTGTTGCAACACATGAGCGATGCGAAGCTGGATTTCACCAATACGTTCAGATCCCTATGTGACAACGCTCAATGTCCGGACATTCCTCATGCGTGGCAGGAGCGGTGGCACCGACGGATCGCAAACGAACCTGACGCGATACAGGGGATGCAGCGCGTAAACCCGGTCTTCATTCCGCGCAATCATGTGATCGAAGAGATGATCACCGCAGCCGTCGCAGGAGATCTGCGCCCCTTTGAACGGCTGTCACAAGTTCTCAAGGCGCCGTTCGAAGAGCAGCCCGACGCCGAGGATCTCCGCCAGCCGCCGACCTCGACACAAGAGGTCAAGGCAACGTTCTGCGGTACATAAGGGCTTCTTTTTGGCGAAAATACCCTGGGGGTGAGCGCCAGAAAAGGCGCGAGGGGGCTAAGCCCCCCTCTACACGTATCAATTTATTGGGCTGCGCGGGAACGACCGCCGCCACCCTGACCGGGTTTACCGCCACCGCCGCCGCGACGACGCGGACCACCGGGTTTGCCACCACCGCCGCCGGGACGTCCACCGCCGGGGCGACCACCGCGACGTGGGCCATTGCCCCGTCCGGATTTTTCGGCACCAGGAACAGGTTCCCATGGGCGGCCCGAGGCCACCGGAATGGAGATTTTCATGGTTTTCTCGATGGCCTTCAGTTCGTCCATCTCATCCGGTGCACAAAAAGCCACAGCTTCGCCGTCTTTGCCTGCTCGCGCAGTCCGGCCAATGCGGTGCACATAGGCATCCGCCACATTTGGCAGTTCGTAGTTGTAGACAAATTTCACGTCCGGGATGTCGAGCCCCCGCGCGGCAACATCAGTGGCAACCAGAACTTTGACTTCACCTGATTTGAACGCGTTCAACGCCCGTTCGCGCTGGCCCTGACTTTTGTTGCCGTGGATCGCGGCCGCAGCAAAGCCGGCCTTGTCCAGTGTCTTCATCAGCCGTTCCATGCCGTGTTTGGTGCGGCCAAAGATCAGCGTGCGCTCATCTGCGTGTTTTGCCAGCAGCTCTTTCAGGAGCGACAATTTCTCCGCTTTGGCAATAAAGTGGATCGATTGCGTGACCTTCGCAGCAGGCTTGCCAGGAGGTGTGACTTCGATGCGCACCGGGCTTTTTAGGTAGGTGCTGGCCAGCTCGTTCATTTGTTTTGGCATGGTGGCCGAAAACAGCATGGTTTGGCGTTCCGCAGGTAGAAGGGGGGCAATTTTGCGCAATGCATGGATAAAGCCCATGTCCAGCATCTGGTCCGCTTCATCCAGAACCAGAAAATCACAAGACCCCAGATCAACGGCGCGCCGGTCCAGAATGTCCAACAGCCGGCCCGGGGTTGCCACCAGAATATCGGTGCCGCGCGACAGGCGCGTGATCTGCGGGTTGATTGAAACGCCGCCGACCAGCAGAGTGACGCGCACGGGCGTGCCCTCGGTCAGACCTTTGAGGTTCGCGGCAATCTGGTTTACCAATTCACGCGTTGGTGCCAGAATCAGTCCACGGGCGGTGCCCGCAGCAGGTTTACGGCCATAGCCCATCATCTGCGAGATCAACGGAATGCCAAAGGCCGCCGTTTTACCGGTGCCTGTTTGGGCCAGGCCCAAGACATCACGCCCCTGCAGGGCGTGCGGGATTGCACGTGCCTGAATGGGGGTGGGCTCGGTGTATCCAAGCTCTTCAATACGGGTCATGAGCTGCTTGGGCAGCTCCATTGAGGCAAATTCGCTCAAGCTGTAGTCCTTTTCGCAGCCGCACCCGCAGGGACCACAGGGGTGGTCAGGGACGCCAGGCTGATACGTGGTTGGCTGTGCAAAAGGTCGCACAGGGCCAAAAAACCGAAGTTGACCCGCAGATGACTGTGGATAAGGCACTTGTCAACCGGGTAAACCCAATAAAACCCGGTTTTCGCGCCGGCAAAACTTCGATAGATACAGATGGCTCTGACGCCTGCTTGTTCGACAAAAGGAAAGACCGCGATGTCCAAAACGATTATCGCCCGCTGCGAAGCCAAGGGCCTGCGAATGACCGGGCAACGCCGCGTCATTGCGCAGACGTTGCAGGACAGTGCCGACCATCCGGATGTGGAAGAACTGTACAAACGCGCCAGCACTCTGGACGCCGGCATTTCCATTGCGACGGTCTACCGTACTGTGAAACTCTTTGAAGAAGCGGGTATTTTGGAACGGCTGGAGTTTGGCGACGGGCGCGCGCGCTATGAGGATGCTGAACGGGATCACCATGACCATCTGATCGATTTGAACACTGGGAAGGTGATTGAATTTTGTGATCCTGAGATCGAGGCCTTGCAAGAAAAGATTGCGCGCAAACTGGGGTATGAGTTGCGTGGGCATAAGCTTGAACTGTATGGCGTGCCGGTGAAAACGTCCTGACCAGAAACGCGTAAGTGTTGTCAGAGGTGCATAGGGGCTTTGCCCCTCTTGAAACCAGCGGCGCTGGCTTCAATTCACCTCAGGGTACTTTTTGCCAACAAGATGCTGGGGGGGGCTCATCGATGCGTGGCGTGCTTAGTGATGGCGGCGTGCACAGAATGTGTGTGTTTTGTCGCAAATGATCAGGCACCCGGATCAGACCCCATGTAGAGCGGTCTGCGTTTGAATTTGTGCAAAGGTGGCCACATGAACAATGTACATGGCATTTTGTTTGTCCTGCTGGCTATGGTGGGATTTACGCTGGAAGATACCTTTATCAAAGCGTTGTCCCATACCATGCACGAGGGGCAAGTGCTGGTGATGTTATGTGTTGGCAGCGGGACAGTGTTTGCGATCTGGGCCAAACTTCAAGGCCACCGTCTGAGCATGCCTGCGGCCTGGACTTGGCGGCCTATGTTGCGTGCTGGCGCCGAATCTTTGTCTGCTATGGCATATGTTGTCGCGCTTGCGCAGGTGGATTTATCCACTGTTGCTGCCGTCTTTCAGGCGACGCCTTTGGTGATCACCATGGGGGCCGCGCTGTTTTTAGGGGAACATGTTGGATGGCGCCGCTGGAGCGCCATTGCCGTTGGGTTTTCGGGGGTGATATTGATCATCCAGCCAGGGTTAAACGGGTTTGATGCCACGACTCTTTTGGTTCTGGTTACCGTTCTGGGCGTGGCGATACGGGATCTTTTGACACGCGGGATGGATGCCAAAATCCCGTCTACGGTGTTGAGCTTTCAGGCCTTTGCTGCGGTCGTGCCGTCGGGATTGTTTTTGATCTGGCTGGACGCTGAGCCATTGATTGCACCTAAAGTCTGGCATTGGTGGATGTTGGCGGGGGGGGTGTTTTTTGGTGTTATCGGTTATTTTGCAATTGTGACAGCAATGCGTGTTGCCGATGCGTCTGTGGTGACGCCCTTCCGATACACCCGTTTGTTGTTCTCCCTTGCGGTTGGAGTCGTGGTTTTTGGCGAACGCCCTGATGCGCTGACGCTGACAGGGGCCGCATTGGTAATTGGGTCGGGTTTTTATACGTTTTTGCGGGAGCACCGATTGTTGCGACAATCCAGATCAATACCGGTGTAACGGTGATCAATATGCGTTTGCGCAAACACGTTGCATGTTAGCCCTAAACTGCGAAGATCCATCCGTTAGCGGTAACGAAAATGGTTTACATTTTACCTCTGCCTGATATGACGCTGGCAATCCAAAGTCATATCAGGGACCTCTGTGATGAGCACCATTATCGACATTCTCGCCCGCGAAATTCTGGACAGCCGGGGCAATCCGACCGTTGAGGTCGACGTGATCCTCGAAGACGGCACCATGGGCCGTGCTGCCGTGCCATCCGGCGCCTCAACCGGCGCCTATGAAGCCGTGGAAAAGCGTGATGGCGACAAAACACGGTATCTGGGCAAGGGCGTTCTGGAAGCCGTGGCTGCGGTAAACGGCGAGATCGCTGAAAACCTGGTGGGTTTTGACGTCACCGAACAAGAAGCCATCGATGCGGCGATGATTGAACTGGACGGCACCGAAAACAAAGGCCGTTTGGGCGCAAACGCCATTCTGGGTGTATCGCTGGCGGTTGCCAAAGCCGCGGCAGATTACACCGAGCAGCCCCTCTACCGTTACATTGGTGGGACACAGGCGCGCATCCTGCCGGTTCCGATGATGAACATCATCAATGGTGGTGAGCACGCAGACAACCCCATTGATATCCAGGAATTCATGATCATGCCCGTGTCGGCATCGAACGTGAAAGAGGCGATCCGCATGGGCGCCGAAGTGTTCCACACCCTGAAAAAAGAACTGTCTGCGGCAGGCCACAACACTGGTATCGGCGACGAAGGCGGCTTTGCCCCCGCATTGGAAAGCACCCGTGCGGCGCTGGACTTTGTGATGTCGGCAATCGAAAAAGCTGGCTACAAGCCGGGTGAAGACATCTATCTGGCGCTGGACTGTGCGGCGACCGAATACTTCAAAGACGGCAAGTATGAGATGAAAGGCGAGGGAATTTCGCTGACATCCGAAGAAAACGTAGCCTATCTGGCGAAACTGGTCGAAGACTATCCAATCATCTCCATCGAAGACGGTTGTGACGAAGATGACTGGGACGGCTGGAAAGCGCTGACCGATGCCATTGGCGACAAATGCCAGCTGGTGGGGGACGATTTGTTTGTGACCAACCCAACGCGTTTGGCGCGTGGTATCGAACTGGGTTCGGCCAATGCGATGTTGGTTAAGGTCAACCAGATCGGTTCGCTGTCTGAAACCCTGAAGGCGGTTGATATGGCGCACCGTGCGGGCTTTAAGAACGTGATGTCGCACCGGTCAGGTGAAACCGAAGATGCGACCATCGCAGACCTTGCGGTTGCCACCAACTGTGGTCAGATCAAAACCGGCTCGTTGTCGCGTTCGGACCGTCTGGCCAAGTACAACCAGTTGATCCGTATCGAGGAAATGTTGGGTGAGACGGCGGAATATGCGGGTCGTTCGATCCTGAAAAAATAACCGATCTGGTACATCCGTACCAGATTGATACATCCAAAGCCCCGCCAGTCTGGTGGGGCTTTTTTATGCGCGAGGCTCCTATGCAGATCCCATCCTTAGCCAATAACTTTCAAGAGTCGCATGCCGATCTGTTGATGTCGAGCTTTCGGCAGATAACCGGGCGGCCGTTGGTGGCGCCGGCAACGGCCGAAGCCCTGTACACCGCCCCCTTTGCCGTATTGTCGCATTGTACCGCAGCGGATCCGATTTTGACTTATGGGAATTTATTTGCACAAAGTGTGTTTGAGATGCCTTGGGGTAAATTGGTAACTACAGAATCACGATTGACTGCTGAATCTATGCATCGCAAGGAACGCGAGAGCATGTTCGAGAAAATGCGTAATGTGGGGTGGATTGGTAACTATAGGGGCGTGCGTATTTCCACGACAGGCCAGCGGTTTGAAATTCGCAATGCAACGATCTGGCCGTTGGTGGATGCGTCGGGATTGAAACGCGGTGAAGCGGCGATGTTTTCAGAGTATGTTCTTGTTTAGCACGAGAAGACGGCGGGCTTTGATGATTTTTGAAGGATCAAAGTTCTTTTGTCATCAGCATGTAGCGGTCACGCGGGATAAACCGTGTGCGTGCATAGAGGCGCTGGGCGGTTTCATTTTCGCGGTCAACTTCGAGATGTAGCGCTTTGACGCCTGCTGCGGCCAGCGTTTTGGGCAGCTCCAGCAGCACTTCGGTTGCGATGCCACGACCACGCACGGGGGGACGGATGTATATCTCATCGACAAATCCGTCCATCCCGCCAAACTCCAGCGACCAGCCTAGCGTAATAACCACATACCCAATCGGCGCGCGGGCGGGGCCGATCAGGTAGATAACGCCGTAGGGGTGACCGTTCAGCAGCGGCTCAATCCCGGCGCGGCGGTGGTCGTCGGTGCTGCTCAGGCCACATTCTTGGTGAAAGGCGACGACAAGTGTGAGCACTTGATCCAGGTTTTCAGGCTTTGCGAGGTGGAGGGCGGTGCTCATAATCTGGCCAGTCTTTTGGTTAAGAGATCAAAGAATCCATCAGCATCGACCTGACCGATGAACAGGGCATTTGCCGCACGATCCGTAACGCCCCACCAGTCTGCGACCGTCATCCCAAGGGTCAATTCGGATTGGGTTTCGATTTCCACGTTCACATGACGGCCTGAAAATAGATCCGGTTGCAGGAGATAGGCAATAACGCAAGGATCGTGCAACGGACCACCTGCGCTGCCATATTTTGCTACGTCAAAGCGTTCAAAGAAGTCGAGCATCTCAGCGGTGAAAATACCAACCCGACTGTTGAGGGCGCGAAGGGCGTCAACGCGGGGTTTTGTCGCCAGAACCTTATGGGTCACGTCCAGCGGCATGACCACAATCGGAACGCCAGATTTAAACACAATTTCAGCGGCTTCTGGGTCGACGTAAATGTTGAACTCCGCCGCGGGTGTGATGTTGCCTACTTCAAAATAGGCCCCGCCCATCATGACCAACTTTTTGACACGTGCGATGATGTCAGGCGCGCGTTGAAAGGCGCTGCCGATGTTGGTCAGTGGGCCCAGTGTACAGAGCGTGACGCTGCCGGCAGGTTCGCGGCGCAGGGTCTCGATGATGAAGTCAACGCCATGCCCGTCGGTTAGGGGCATCGAGGGTTCAAATAGATCAGGACCGTCCAGGCCAGTTTTGCCGTGCACATGTTCGGCGGTAACAAGTGGGCGCCGCATCGGAGCATCACAGCCCGCGCGGATGGCTGTTTCAGGTTTGCCCGCCACTTCGCATATGATGCGCGCATTGGTTTGCGTGCGCTCCAGCGGCACGTTACCGGCAACACAGGTAAGTCCCAGTAGGTCAATCTCATCTGGGCTGGCTAGGGCGAGTAAAATGGCGACGGCGTCGTCCTGTCCTGGGTCGGTATCAATGATAACCTTGTGGCGGGTCATGATGGATCCGTTGATCTGTGGCGCGTTGGGTCAGGTTGGCGGGCGGGCGGCGGCTCTGTCCAGTGTGGCGCGTCTGTGGGCTATGTTAGGCTTTGGTGCTGCGCTCGTCCGCTTTGACCGCGTCCCAAAGCGCGTCCATTTCGGCCAAATCGCTCTGTTCTGGGGTTTTGCCACGGGCGGCCAGTTTTGCTTCTACGCCGTGAAAGCGCCGGGTGAATTTGGCGTTTGCCGCGCGCAGGGCCGCTTCGGGTTCGACGCCCAGATGCCGGCCCAAGTTGGCCATCACAAACATCAGATCGCCAAATTCTTCTGCGACCTCGGTTTGGGTCAACTCTGCGCGCGCCTCGACCAGTTCGGCGCTTTCTTCGGCGATCTTGGCGATCACATCATCAACAACAGGCCAGTCGAACCCAACCCGCGCGGCGCGTTTTTGCAATTTGTAGGCGCGCAAAAGGGCGGGCAGGCCCAAGGCGACTCCGTCCAGCGTGCCGGTTTCAGCTTTGGCGGCGCGCTCTTGCGCTTTGATCGCCTCCCAGTCCGCGGTTTGTTGGTCGGCAGATTTGTCGCGGCTTTCATCGCCAAAGACATGCGGGTGTCGGCTGACCATTTTGTTGGACATGGTTGTGACCACATCCTGAAAGGTAAAATGCCCGGCTTCGGCTGCCATCTGGGCATGAAACACCGATTGGAACAACAAATCACCCAGTTCTCCCTTCAGTTCATCCCAGGCTTCACGTTCGATCGCATCGGCCACTTCATAGGCCTCTTCGATGGTGTAGGGTGCAATCGTGGCGAAGGTCTGTTCGATGTCCCAGGGGCATCCGCTGTCTGGGTCACGCAATCTTTTCATGATCTCAGTAAGGCGTTCTATGCCTGCGGTTTCGTCGTGGATGAGATCGGGATTGGTCATTGCAGCCACCTTTGGTCCTGTGTCAGATGCATCAATCCCTAGTCTTTGCTCCGGAGTCCAGCCCATGCCTGTTGTGAACCGCATTGCCGATTACGCAGAAGAAATGAAATCCTGGCGTCGGTATTTGCACCAGATCCCAGAATTGGCGTTGGATTTGCCCAAAACGGCTGCGTTTGTGGCCAACACCCTGCGCGACATCGGCGTGGATGAGCTGCACGAGGGCATCGCGACGAGCGGCATCGTCGCGATCATCAACGGGCAGGGCGCGGGGCCGACCATTGGTTTGCGTGCGGACATGGATGCATTGCCGATCCCCGAAGACAGCGGCGTCGCATATGCCTCGCAGCACGCCGGCAATATGCATGCCTGTGGCCACGACGGGCACACGACAATGTTGCTGGGGGCGGCAAAATATTTGGCGGAAACCCGTAACTTCAAAGGCCGGGTGGCGTTGATTTTTCAACCTGCCGAAGAAACCATCGGCGGTGCTGAGATTATGGTACAGGCTGGTATGATGGAACAGTTCGACATTGCGCAGGTCTACGCGCTGCACAATGCACCGGGGGTGCCTGTTGGTCATTTTGTGACAACGCCGGGGCCTATGATGGCGGCCGTGGATGAGTTTCACATCCACATCAAGGGGAAGGGAGGGCATGGTGCAATGCCCCACGAAACCCGTGATCCGGTGATCGCCGCCTGCGGTATCGCGCAGGCCATTCAGACAATTGTCAGCCGCAACCATTACGCGCTGCAAGATTTGGTTGTTTCTGTCACCCAGATCCACACGGGGAGCGCAGATAATATCGTGCCTGACACCGCGTATATAAACGGAACCGTGCGCACTTTTGAACAGGGGGTTCAGGCCATGGTGATCCGCCGTATGACAGAAATCGTTGCCGGGCAGGCCACAAGTTATGGGGTGGAGGCCGAGCTTGAGTATGACATTGGGTATCCCGCGACGGTCAATGATGCGGAATGCGCGGATTTTGCGGCGCAGGTCGCACGTGAGATCGCCGGAGAGAGCGCCGTCGAAGACCGGGGGGGACGTGAAATGGGCGCAGAAGATTTCTCATTCATGTTGCAAGTCCGCCCTGGCGCCTATGTGTTCCTGGGACAGGGGGACAGCGCCGGGCTGCATCACCCAAAATACGACTTTAACGATGACATCGCGCCGATGGGTGCGTCGTTTTTCGCACGCCTCGTTGAACGCGCACAACCTCTTGGCTGACATGGGATGACAAGCATGGGCGCTTGCGCTATCCGAGGATGAAAATGCGATAAGGTAGGGAAGAACTCCCATGGTATTGAAAGATCTAAAAACACAAGCGCATCAGGTTTCTACTCGTATCACATGGGATACCACATGCGTTGATTATACCTTGGATCGAGGCATCGCGTTTTGGAGCCGTGACAGCACCGCCACTGTAACCGGGGCTGACGTCGGCACCGGTTTTGATGCTGCGCGACAGTGACCCTGCTAATCTTATAGGCGGTGAATGATTTCGCCACTTTTGACATCACTCGGGCCACTGGCATGTGCTGGTACCTGTGTAACAACTGAAATTAGACGCCCTCGGGGCTGGAACCTGCTGAACCAATGACTCAACTCAATCAACCGATCAGTGGTAACGATCTGGCCCGTTTTTCAGGGCCAAGCACTTTTATGCGCCTGCCGCAAGCAACCTCCCTTGACGGGTTGGATGTGGCCGTACTGGGCGTTCCGATGGACATCGGTACGTCCTGGCGCTCGGGCACCCGCTTTGGGCCAAAGGAAATTCGCAATCAAAGCGCAATCATCCGACCCTATAATATGGCCACGGGGGCTGCGCCCTTTGACAGCCTGAACGTGGCCGACATTGGTGATTTAGCGATCAACACGTTCTCTCTTCCGGATTCCTTGCGGATCATCGAAGAAAGCTATGATGCGATCCTCAGCACCGGCATTATTCCGATGGCAATGGGCGGAGATCATTCGATCACGCTGCCAATCTTACGGGCGTTGGCGCGAAAATTTGGTCCGGTTTCTGTTGTGCACATTGATGCCCATACGGATGTCAACAACGAGATGTTTGGCGAAAAAGAAACCCACGGCACGGTGTTTCGTCGTGCGCACGAAGAAGGCCTGATTGTTCCGGATAAGACGTATCAGATTGGTATTCGGGGCACCGGTTATGAAGCCACAGATTTCTCCGAAGCCGCCAGCTGGGGGTTCCAACATTTCCCAGCGAATGAACTATGGGGACGTTCGCTTTCGGGGATGGGGGCAGAAATTCGTCGCGATATCGGATCGCGTCCGGTGTATCTGTCTTTTGACATAGATGCGTTGGATCCCGCATTTGCGCCGGGAACAGGAACGCCGGAAATCGGTGGGCTGACCTCGATGCAGGCCCTTGAATTGCTGCGCTCCATGGGGGGACTCAATGTGGTAGGTTGCGATCTGGTTGAGGTCTCGCCGCCCTATGATGCCACGGGGAATACGGCGTTGACCGCGGCCAGCCTGATGTATGAAATGTTGTGTATTCTGCCAGGTGTGACCAAAAAATAATGGGATGGCTTGGCCTCTGGGGACGTGGGCTGGGAGTGGGCATTGCCGTGCTTGCAGGCCTCGCCCTCATTGTGCCGCGCATCGCGCCAACGGATGTCAACCGGTGGCATCGCAAAACGGTATTTGAGGCCAATCAGGATCTTCCCGGCGGCGTGCTGAGACAGCTGGATACCGGCCCATACGGGACACAGCGTCTGGCGGCTATCGCGCTGCGGGATAGAGACACGCGGGTGTTTGCAGGGGCGGCGGACAGTGGACTAATCACACTTGTGTCCCGCAGTCCCATTTTTGAGTTTCCCGATTACACGACGGTGTGGATGGAGGGGCACACGTTGAAAATTCACGCCCGTCTGCGATTTGGTTATTCCGATCTTGGGGTCAATAAGGCCCGTGTTGAGCGATGGCTGTCGCATCTGTTCTAAAAACAGATCCGCAATACCGCCCCCAATCGCCCACCTCACCCAGACCGTCCCCACATGCGGATCGCGGGCCTGCTTCTTTTTGGCGGGAAATACCCTGGGGGAGGCCCGCATGGGCCGGGGGCAACGCCCCAAAACAATGGGTTATAGCACGGGCCAGTCCGCGGGCTCAGACATGGACTGTGCAGCCAGGCAGCCATCCTCAAGTTTGCGCCACATCGGGACGTTCAGCGACATCTGGCACTGCGCCATAAACGCTTTGCCATCTACGAACAGGCAAATGCGCTCTCCCAGCTCAACCCGATCGCCGGAAGTGTTGGTGCAATAACAGTCGATGACCTTGTCATCTGGGCGTTTCACATCAGCCAGTGCGGCCGTGTGTCCCATGATGAAACAGAACAGAAGAACACTGGAATGTCGCATGCCCCTAGCATATCACAGGAGGCAGGTTTCATCAAAACATCCACTATCGAAAGAACCCTTATGGTCCCCGAAGAACGTCTGGAACAGATCCTACAACGCTTTCAATATCTTGAGGCTGCGATGGCTGATGGCGTGCCGGGCGAAGATATTGCGAGCCTGGCCAAAGAGTACTCGGATTTACGGCCGGTCGCTGAACAGATATCTGCCTATCGCCGGTTGGTCGCGGATCTGACAGAGGCCAAATTGATGTTGGATGACCCGGATATGAGGGAGCTGGCCCAAGAAGAGCTGCCCGGACTGGAAGCCGCTTTGCCACAGGTCGAACATGCGTTGCAATTGACGCTGTTACCCAAAGACGCTGCAGATGTGCGCCCGGCGATTTTGGAAATCCGTCCGGGAACAGGCGGAGATGAGGCGGCGTTGTTTGCGGGGGATCTCCTGCGGATGTATCACCGCTATGCTGAAACCATGGGGTGGAAAATCGAAATTATCGAAGAAAACGCCACCGAACTGGGCGGCATCAAAGAAGTGGTCGCTCATATCAAAGGCGAAAACGTTTTTGCACGGATGAAATACGAAAGCGGTGTGCACCGTGTGCAGCGGGTTCCCACCACAGAAAGCGGCGGTCGTATCCATACGTCTGCCGCCACTGTGGCGGTACTGCCCGAAGCTGAAGACGTGGATATTCATATCGAACCGGGCGATCTTCGCATCGATACGATGCGGGCGTCAGGTTCGGGTGGCCAACACGTGAACACCACGGATTCCGCAGTGCGGATTACGCACCTGCCCACGGGTCTGATGGTGGTCAGTTCGGAAAAGTCACAACACCGCAATCGCGAAATCGCAATGCAGGTCTTGAAAACCCGGCTGTATGATCTGGAACGCCAACGCATCGACAGCGAACGCTCTGCGGATCGCGCCAGCCAGGTTGGTTCAGGTGATCGCTCTGAACGCATTCGCACCTATAATTTCCCCCAAGGTCGGATGACGGACCACCGGATCAATCTTACGCTTTATAAGCTGGATCAGGTTATGCAGGGTGATCTGAACGAAATCATTGATGCGCTGACGGCAGATGCGCAGGCACGCTTGCTGGCTGAGATGGCGTTATGACGTCGGGACAGATGGCGCAAACCGCAGCGCAGGCCATGGTGACGGCAACACATCGTTTGCGGGCCGCTGGCGTGGCGGACCCCGCCCGCGATGCGCGGGTTTTGCTGGCCCATGCCGCACAAATTGAAGCCAGTCGGGTGACGCTGATTGCGCCCGAAGAATTGTCCGATGAGATCGCAGATCGCTATGAACAGCTGATCGCCTTGCGCGCCGTGCGTGTTCCTGTGTCTCATTTGATCGGGGAACGGCAATTCTACGGGCGACGCTTCAACGTGTCGGGAGATGTGTTGGATCCTCGCCCTGAAACCGAAATACTGATCGAGGCGGCGCTGGCAGTCCCTTTCAAACGCGTGCTTGATCTGGGGGTAGGCTCTGGCTGCATTTTGGTGACACTCTTGGCAGAGCAGGAGCAGGCCACGGGGGTGGGCGTTGATCTCAGCGAGGCTGCGTGCCTACAGGCCAGCGCCAATGCACTCCTGCATCAACTGGGCGCGCGGGTGGATATTCTGCGCTCGGATTGGTTTTCTGATGTGGAGGGGCAGTTTGATCTGATCGTGTCCAATCCGCCGTATATCGCGCTAGACGAAATGGACGGTCTCGACGAAGAGGTTCGTCGATATGAACCAGAAATGGCGCTCACGGATGGGGCCGACGGGCTGGACGCGTACCGGCGGATCACGGCGCATGCACCGATGTATCTAAAACCCGATGGGCGGATTCTGGTGGAAATTGGTCCTACGCAGGGGCAATCGGTTGCGGCCTTGTTTTTAGCGGCTGGGTTTTGTGACGTTCAGGTGATTCCAGATTTGGATGGCCGCGATCGTGTCGTTTGCGGAAAACGTGTCGATTAGGCTGTTTTCCAAAGAAATAGCGCACTTCCGGCAGAAAAAATCAGAAATTCTGCGTGAACCCCTTGTGCCAGCGCGCCAGACATGGTTACTCAGGGTGTCGTTTGAGAGTGAGGATGACTTTTCCTCTGCTGCGGCATCAAGCCCAAAATAGTCGACGGACCGGCGCTGAGACGCGCAATCGGGGTCTTCGACATAATAAGCTAAGGCTGACGTTAGGCATATGAGATCGTCTAAATCACGTTCGCGGTCGAAATCGAACCGGAACCGCCCCAATGGTGCAAATGTTGTCAACCGTGTGTTTGACAGCTCTGGCCCCGAAGGGAAGGTCCGCGGGACACCGCAACAGATCATTGATAAATATAACCAGCTTGCGCGGGATGCTCAGTTGAGCAACGATCGTGTGGCCACTGAAAACTTCCAGCAGCACGCAGAGCATTACCTGCGGATGTTGAACGAAGCGCAACGAGAGATCGATGCGCGTCGGGAAGAGCAGGAGCGGCAAAATCGCGAGCGTCAGGCGGAACGGGACCGCGATCGAGCAGAGCGTTTGGAGCGCCAGGAGCGCGAAGCAAGCGCTGCGGCTGCGACGTCGGCTGCCGAACAGGTGGACGAACCTGCCGATCTTGCGGGGTCACCGCAGCCTGAGCTCATTGACCCGCGTGAAGACGCGGCTCCTACAGCCGAAAGTGGCCTGGTGGAAACCCCTGAAAACAATCAGGGCGATGATGCTGCCGCAGCCAAGGCGAAAAAGCCAGCGGCCCGTAAGCCGCGTCAACGTCGTGAAGATGGCGACGCCCCCAAACCCAAGCCGCGTGCACGTAAACCACGTGCGAAGGCAGAGCCAAAATCAGACGACGCGCCCAACGCGTCTGACGATGGGGATCAGCCCACCGCCGCTGAGTAAGCAGTTCTGACAAAAGATAGAAAAAGCCCGCACCTGATGGTCGCGGGCTTTTTTTGTTGGGCGAGGCAGTCTGCGCAAGCCCACGGCCCCAAGTTGGCCGTGGGCAAAAGGCGATGCGACGCGCTAGGCCTTTTTCAGGCTGCGGGCCAGGGCGCAAAACGCTTCGAGGCCGACTTGTTCTGCGCGTTCGGTGGGCGGGATGCCTGCCGCGTTCAAATGGTCTTCGATCTCGGGGCTCACCGATTTCAGAGACGAGCGCAGCATTTTACGACGTTGGTTGAAGGCCGCAGCGACCACGCGTGATAGAGTCGCCGCGTCGGCAGGGTAGCGGGGTTCGGTCAAAGCTGTCAGGTGGACCACGGCGCTGTTGACCTTGGGGGGTGGTGTAAATGCACCGGGGGGCAGGTGCAGCACGATCTGCGCGTCGGCGCGCCACTGTGACAGCAGTGCGAGGCGACCATAAGCTTTGCTGCCGGGTTCAGCCACAATACGTTCCGCCACTTCCTTTTGAAACATCAAGGTCAGGCTTTGCCAGAACGGCGGCCATTCCTTGGGGGTCAGCCAGCGCACCAGGAGTTCGGTGCCAACGTTGTAGGGCAGGTTGGCCGCCACGCGCACAGGCGGCGTCAGGAATTCAAGCGGATTGACCTCTAGCGCATCGCCGTTGATCACGTGCAGCTGGCCGGGGTAGGCCGCTGCGATTTCCTCTAATGCGGGCATGCAGCGTGGATCTTTTTCCACCGCCAGCACACGGCGCGCGCCTTCGGCCAGCAATCCACGGGTCAAACCGCCGGGACCGGGACCGATTTCCAGTACGTCACAGCCGCTCAGATCTCCCGCCTTACGGGCAATCTTGGCGGTCAGGTTCAGGTCCAGCAAAAAGTTCTGACCAAGCGATTTTTGGGCAGAAAGCTGGTGCGTGGCGATGACCTCACGCAGCGGAGGCAGGGAGTCGATGGCGCTCATGGTGTTCCTATCGTGGCGCAGTCGAAAGTCGGTGCGCCAGTGATTTCATATCACAACGTGGGATATTTTCGCCGCACGTTGCGGTCAAGGGCTGGTTTGTGACGCCAACGCCATGGAGTGCGCCAGTTTCAACGCTTCGATCAGGCTTGAGGGGTTGGCCTCTCCTGTACCTGCGATGTCAAAAGCGGTGCCATGATCCGGTGAGGTGCGCACAAAAGGCAGGCCCAGCGTCACGTTTACACCCCGGTCAAAATCTAGCGTTTTGATCGGGATCAGGGCCTGATCGTGATACATACAGATGGCCACATCATAGCGTGCGCGCGCCGCCGGGTGAAACAGAGTGTCCGCCGGGTGCGGGCCGGTCAAGGCGTGGCCTTCGTCTTGCATCTCTTGGATGAGATCGTTGATCCACAAGAGTTCTTCGTTCCCCATGGCACCGCCTTCACCGGCGTGCGGGTTCAGACCTGCGACGGCGATACGCGGCGCGTTTAACCCGATTTCGGCAACAAGGCCACGAGCAGTGATTTCGATCGTTTCGCGCAAAAGCTCAGGTGTCAGGGCCGCTGGCACGTCGCATAGGGCAATATGTATGGTGGCCGGCACAACACGCAGCATGGGGCTCGACAGCATCATCACCACGCGGTCGACACCACCGAGATGCGCCAGAAATTCAGTGTGGCCGGGATAAGCAAAACCTGCACCGTCAATCAGCGCCTTTTTGTGGATCGGTGCGGTGCAAAGCGCCGCGGCCTGTCCTGTGCGCACAAGATCTACGCCGGTTTCAATGGCTTCTATCACACCGGCCGCATTCTGAGGGTCCGCGACGCCAAGTTCCACTTTGCCAGCAAACTGTAACGGCCAGACCGGCAAAGCCGATTTGGCGATCTGTTGCGTCTGCGACAAATCTGAAACCTGCTGTACTGGGGTGTCCGCAGGCAAAAATCGCGGATCACCAATCCAGACAAATGGGCAGCTGTCGCGTAAGAGGTCCCAAGCTTTGGCCGCGATTTCAGGGCCAATGCCAGCGGGCTCCCCACAGCTGAGCGCAACAGGTTGCACCACGCGGTTATTCACGGATGCGGGCGTCAGCTTTGAGCTGCGCCAGATGGCTGTTGGCCAGTGTTTCCAGACGTTGTTGGGTCAGTGCGTTTGCCACGGTTTCACGGTTGGCCCCTTCGCCCAGTTCAGCAGTGCGTCCACACAGCATCACCAAGGCAAGCGTTTGACCAGTGTTGCGGGTGACAACGTCTGAGGTCTCGCCAGCATCCAGTTTCGCCAGTTCCAGCGCGATGTCGCGCGGGATCTCAGCCGGTGGAAGGCTTTGGATCGTCAAAACTGAGGGATCTTGGCCTTTGGCAAATCCATAAAGATCATCACAGGTGTCCGCACCTTCGGCCACGGTACGGGCGGTGGCGAGGGCTTCGGGACTGCGCCCGCCTGGGATCAGGTAGGTGGCATATTCGATGGCTGTAAACCGTTCCGCGCGTCCCTCAACCTCGCGCAGGCCGCGCATCTGGAACAAGGCAACGGCGCCTTGCAGAGAAACCGGTTCGGTGATTTCCCCCGGTTTCAGGTTCAGGACGACTTCTTGCAATTGGGGGGGCAGGTTAGACAGGTTCATCCAAGGCAGACGGCCACCGTTGGTGCGGCTGTCTGAGGCAGAGACCTGCGCGGCGGCAGCAGAAAACGCATCAAATCCTTTTGTCTGGCGCACTTGGCCAATGAATTCTTGGACCTGAGCGGCGTTTTGCGGGGTCAACGGAATGATCAGTTCAGACAACAGGACCTGTACACTGCCGCTGCCGGCGGTGCCCATGGCGCGATCAATTTCTTGTTCTGTGGGGCGTGCACGGGCGAGGAAACGCGCCGAAACATACCGCCGCCAGCCCAGACCAACACGGGTGAAATCGCGCATGGTTTCTTGGTCTATTCCCGCCTGCTTTAGGGCCGCAAGAAATTCGTTGAGCGGCAGGTTGGCCCGTTGAGCCAGATCGACCATGCCGGTGTCCACCTCGTCTTCGGTGGGCATCATTCCAGCGAGTTCAACTGCTGCGAGTTTCAGGCGATCGTCGATCAGGTCTGTTCGGGCGCGTTTTTCTAGGTTCCCGGGCGTTCCGACCGTACGCAAGAACGCAGCGCGCTGTTGCAGTTCGAAGTAGGTGATGATGCCATCATTTACCCGAATAGCTGTCGAAAACAGGTTTTGGGCCGTACTCACGTTGGGGGTTGCACAGGTAACAGCAGCCGCCAAAGCGGTTGCGGCAGTTACGCTGCGGGCCAAACGGCCCAGTTTGGCACTGCCCAGTGCAAAAAGAGGGAAGCGCGGAAAAGTCATGAGTTTCTGCATGATCGCCTGTAATGTTTACTGTCGCTGTTGACGGAAAAGCCATTCATAGAAATGGTAAAGCCGAAATCGGTGGAAGGCTCAACACTTGTTGTTGAAGTATAGCGCCGGTTGATCGAAAGATCGAGCGTGACACATTCGTTCTGATACGCAAGGCCAAGCCCAGCGCGGGTCGCGCGGGCATCCGAAATATCATAGCGGATATTGGCGCTTGTGCTCCAGTTTCCGGTCAGCTGATACTGCCCGTCCAGCCAAAATTCGGAAGTTTCCTCGGATCGAGATTCTGCCGTATCCGTCCCTAACCACAAATAGCTACCACTCAGCTGGGCTTTGTCGTTTTCCCAGTCACCGCGCACTTCGGCCTTTGAAAAGTTTAAGGATCCGTTGAGAAGGCCGCGCATGGTCAGCGCGGTGCCGTCATAAAATTTCAACTGTCCAGCCAGCAGAAGATCGGATGATGTGCCCCCCAAGCCTGAGCTTTTGGTGAAGTTGGAGTTGGCGTGTTGCCGGAACACTTGTCCGATTGTGGCATTTGCCTGCCACCCATCGGGGGTAAATCGGGCCCAGTTCACGCCATATACGAGGGAAACCCCATCTTCGCGGGCGTCCGTTGAGGGGAACCGGGACAAGGACAATAGATTGCCCTGATCAAATTCCACAAAATTGCTTTCATCGTTGGGAATTGGGTCCCCGGTCACATTGGACCAGCCCAGTTGCACAATTGGTTCAACGAACTGTGTTGCGCCCGAAGGGTCTTGGCGTGTCATCGGCAGGCGAAAAGTGACAGCGCTGCGCGGGGTGACACGCGTATTGTTCACTTGAAATGTGTCGTCGTCTGCGAGGCGAACATGATCAATGGCAGTGCCGAGCTGCCAGCTGCCAAGAATGCCAAACGGCAGGTGCCAGTTTTCCCGCCAGCTCACGTCTAGGTTCAGTCGCGCTACATCACGTCCCATTGGGTCGGTTGCGGTGGCAATCGCATCTGATGTCCGGCGGTGTGTATGGCTGGTGGTCGCTGCGCGAAACTCTCCGTTGCGCCATGCGGGGTGCCAGCGCTGTTCGTAAGTGACGTCCCCGATGATGGACGGAATGAGGTTTTGATCTTCGCTGTCTCGCAGAGTTTTGTAATGGATAAGACTGCCAGTCAGCAGGCGGTCGCGCTCTGCACGATCCAATGTTACTTGCGATCTCAATCGGTCAACATCTGGCAGGCTGTAATCGGCGACATAGGCGTCGTCAGACGTGCTACGTCCTTGAAATCTAAGATTGAAATCATCAAGTACATTGAAATCGCCATCTACAAACAGATACCCACGATCCTCGCCAGGTTGCAGGTCATCTCGGGTGAAGGCCCCGTTGAGTTCAATGTCACCGCTGCGAAAGGCCTGCCGGTAGCGCAAGTCAAGCGTGGTCGTTTTTGGTGAGATGTAGGGTGTTACCGTCAAGTCCCTGTGATCGCCGAGTTCGAAGAAATAGGGAACCTTGACTCCTGTGCCAAGCGTCGACGTGGTGCGGATGGACGGCACAAGAAAACCTGACGACCGTTCCAGCGTAGGATCTGGCAATCGCAGTGCAGGCAGGTAGAACACTCGGACGTCACGAATATGAAGGTGTGCGTTTTCCAAATAGAGCTGTTGTTCGTCTTGGTCGTGGGTCACACGTTCTGCACGGATTTGCCAGAGTGGGGGTCTTCCGTCGTCGCACACGTCGCATGATGTGACGGCGGTTTTGTAAAGCTGCGTATAGCGGCCATTGACCCGTGTCATTTGCAGCGCTGCCAATTGCACTTGTTGTTGAAACACGAGCCGGGCCGAGGTCAGGATACCATTTCGCAAATCCCGGTCCAGCTCGGCGGCATCAGCTAGAATTGTTGTGTGGTTCTCCTGGTCAATGCGAATGGGACCGCTGATTTTTAGCCGCCCTTCGGAATTGTCAAATACGATTTCCTGCGCACTCAGCCGGACGTCACCCTGAAACACTTCGACATTTCCGGTGGCAATCAGCTGTCGGTCGGGGGTCACAAACACTTTGTCGGCCACCAAAACAGCGGCCGAAGATTGGGCCGCCGGACGGGGCAGATCCTGGCCCAGGGCCGGTTGTGTTACTGTCATCCACGGCAGGACAACGGTCAGCATGAGCAAGCGGCGCATCTTATCCGTCCTCGGCATGTAATAAGAGTCCCAACGTCAACATGATCGAAGCCGCAGGCGGAGCCCAAGCGGCGAGCGCCACAGGGATTTGACCGTTTTCTCCCAGAACCTGAGCAAAATTGCGAATGAAATATAGACCAAACCCCAGCAAAACCGCCATCAAAACAGCAAGCCCCGTACCGCCAAATCGTGCATGGCGCATTGTGAAGGCCGCGCCAACAAGCACCATTGCGATCAAGAAGAGAGGTTTGGCAAATTCGACTTGCAGCAAGACTTCATAGCGTTTCGTGGAAAACCCAGCCTGTGCAAGATCCTGAATGGTATCGGGAAGATCATAAATCGAAATGCCATCAACAGAGCCCAGGGTCTCGCGAATGCGCTCTGATGTCAGTGTCGTTCCAATGCGTAACGTATCATGTTCGCGTGCTCCGCGCTCGGGAACCAGACCCACGGTCAATGGCCAAACTTTTGCGTGGCTTAACACCCAATGATCGGTCTCAAGGCGCGCGCTTTGGGCCAATGTACGTGTCAGTGGTCCAGAATCCGCAGCATAGGTCAGGATGCTGACGTCTTGTAAAATGATCTCACTGCCTTGTCCGGTATAGGTTTTTGCGTGGATGACAGACTGGCCGGTCGAACTGCCTTGTCTTAGCCATATACCATCCGCACTGATGGACAACGCGGCCCTCCCGCCGGTTTTAAATTCTTCGGCAAGTTCTTTGTAACGATTTGAGGTTGCCGCCGCGATTGGGTTCAGTGTGGTCAGCGCTAGAATTCCAATTATTGATGAAACCAGAACCGGTGCCGCCAGCGCGCGAATGCCTGATCGTCCTATGGCGCGGGTCACCACCAGTTCACTGCTGCGCGCCAATCCAACAAATAGTACGATCGTGGTAAGGATCATTATCAAGGGCAGGAATTCATTGATTGCTGCCGGCACATTCAGCAGCGTCAAGCCGATAAGTTGACCAAAGTTTAGGTCTTGAGATTCAAATCGGCGCACTTGTTCATTGAGGTCGATCAGCATGACCAGCGTCAGCAGCACCGCACAGATGATGCCAAACCACTGCAAAAAGCGTCGGGTGTAATACAGATCCAGCTTCATGAAAGAGCCTCATTGCGGGCATGTCTGCGGCGTTTCCAGATCACTCCAAACGGGCGTGATGACAATTGCAAAAAGATCACCCCGACCACAATACCCACCCCAGTGGGGACGTAAATCAAAGGCCAGCTGTCCGGCGTTTCCAGAACCGGTTCAGACACAACGCCGCGCAGCCCCTCTATCAGGATCAGTAATACAAAGGCCAAGAGCGACTGCCGCCAGACGCCAAATCTGGAAAATGAGCCGAGCATCAGCGCCGAAAACCCAATCAGAGTCACAGCGACACACACCAGCGCGCGGGCAAATCGCAGGTGAAACTCTTCGGTGAGTGCGCCCAGCCGGTGCCCCTCGTTTTCAGAAATCGCCTGCATGTCGCGGAGCAGTTCCAAACTGGGAATAGCCCGAATGTTACGAGCTCGGGTTTCGCCCTTTTTGGCAAGCGAACTGATGTCATAGGAGAAATCAGAAAACGCCGTCGTCGACAGTTTTCGCGATTTTGTAGCCAGACGTTGGGCCAGGCCGTCGACCATAATCAGATGGGTGCGGTCATCATCGCGCACTAGGAAAGCTTGGGCGCCGGTATAGGTGATCGTGACGTCTGGATCGCGACTGTCCGAGAGGAAAACATCGTTTAGGGTTCCGTCCTTGTCAATTTGACGGATATAAAATGTCACACCTTTGGCGGGGTGCAGAAAATCGCCTTCGTTCAGGATGCGCGCAGTGACATTGCGGGCCACATCGGCCTCGCGCTGCTCTAACTGTTGGATAGAGGTCGGCAATAGAAAATGGGTCAACACCAGCATCATACCCGCCGTGATCAGACCAAACACCACAGCGGGACGTGCCATCCGCCAAGGGCTGGTGCCCGTGGCGCGCAACACGGTCAATTCGCTTTCGCTGTTCAGCCGGTTGGTGACCCAGACGGCGGCGGCAAAGGCGGCGATAGGCACGACCATGCGGATCAGATTGGGCAGGGCAAGGGCTGAGAATTCCAGAAACACCAGCGCAGACTGACCGTCTCCGATGAGCCGGTCAAACAATACCACTGCCCGGTTGACCCAGAACACTGCTACTAGGATCAGCGAGAAAAAGCCGAAGAAGAGCAGATATTGGGACAGCACATATCTGTCGTAGCGTGACACGTGATCCCCCCAGATCTAGCTGTCTAATTGTTGCGGGGACCATAAAGGAATTGTCGCGCGGGGAAAACTGCAATCTCACGCAGGGTGTAGTGATGGTCTGTGAGTGATTTGAACCGGCGGGTTTCAGCTCGTTTGACCGTATACTTAAGGTAAAAGACGTGCGGTTTCCGGCAATTGCAGCGGAATTGCCGGGTTGAGGGCCTAGTCATCCGCCGTGGCGCAGGCTACCTCTTGTAGCCAAACCATGAATTAAATGCAGGAGCGTTTATAAGATGAGCCTTTCCTCTACCGTCCGTGCTGTTGAGTTCGACCCCAAAACCATGTCCGAGCTGACCGGCCGCCTGGCGGTTATGGTCACGCCCGAAGGCACACTGGATCCGGCCGCACGCACGGCCAACCGTTTGACCAAAGGTGCGATCGCGCGTCTGGTGGACAGTGAGAGCTTTGCCCAGAAAACGTCGGGGGATGTGATTACCTTGGCCTGGCCCGCAGGACTGCAGGTCGAAGCGCTGGATGTGGTTGTTTTATCGCGTAAGATTACGCCGATCCAAGCGCGCAAAGCCGGTGCAAAATTGGCCGCTTTGGCAGGCCGTTCCGATGTGACGTTGATGGCTGGGTCGATGAACAAGGCCGGTGATCTGGGGCTGGGGTTTGCTCTGCGGGCCTATGATTTTGACGCACATAAATCGGACGCCAAGGAGGGAAGTTCCAGCCTGTCGATTGGTCACAAGGCTGTTGAAGAGCTGACGGCAGAGCTGGCAACAAAGCTAGCGGTGGCTGAGGGCGTGCACATGACGCGCGATCTGGTCAACGAACCTGCGAACATTCTGACGACCAGCGATTTCGCCAACCGTCTGGATGAGATGAAATCCATTGGCTTGGACGTTGAAGTGTTGGACGAAGCGCAGCTGGAAGTGCTGGGTATGCGTACGCTGTTGTCTGTTGGACAGGGATCCGACAGCCCTTCCAAAGTGGTCGTGATGCAGTGGAACGGAGGCGAGGCCGGGGCCGCGCCGCTGGCCTTGGTTGGCAAGGGCGTGGTGTTTGACACCGGCGGTATTTCTTTGAAACCCGCTGCAGGCATGGAAGACATGACCATGGATATGGGCGGCGCGGGTGTTGTGGCGGGCACAATGCGCGCGCTGGCGCTGCGCAAAGCACGCGCCAATGTGGTTGCCATTGTGGGGTTGGTCGAGAATATGCCCTCGGGCAATGCGACCCGCCCGGGCGATGTTGTGAAATCTATGAAGGGTGACACCGTTGAGATCATCAATACCGACGCCGAGGGGCGTTTGGTGCTGTGTGACATCATGTGGTACGTGCAAGAACGCTTTTCCCCCGCTGGCATGATCGATCTGGCCACGCTGACCGGGGCGATCATCATCGGGCTGGGCCATGAAAACGCAGGGGTGTTTTCGAACGAAGACACTTTGTGCAATGCCTTCTTGAAGGCGGCACAGGCGGAAGGGGAAGGTGCGTGGCGTATGCCTTTGGGCAAAGCCTATGATGATCTGCTGAAATCGCGTGTGGCGGATGTAAAAAATGTTGGCGGACGGGCTGCAGGTTCGATTACGGCGGCACAATTCTTGCAGCGTTTTGTCAAGGAGGAGACCCCTTGGATTCACCTCGATATTGCCGGCGTTGCGTCCGTTGCTGGTGGCACTGATTTGTCGCCTAAAGGGGCAACCGGCTGGGGTGTCATGGCTCTGAACCGACTGGTTCAGGACAAATTCGAGGCGGAGTAACACCCATGGGGGCCGCCTATTTTTATCATCTGACGCGCGCGCCGCTCGAAGAAACCCTGCCGGTGCTTTTGGACAAAGCCCGCGGGGCCGGGTGGCGTATTGCGGTGCGGGGTTCAGATATTGAGCGCCTGCACTGGTTGGATGATCGCCTGTGGCAGGGGGCTGAGGACAGCTTTCTGGCCCATGGTCTGGCGGGGGCCCCCCATGCGGCCCTACAGCCCGTCGTGCTGACCACTGCCGCCCAGGCTGCCAATCAACCCAGTTGTGTGATGGCGGTGGACGGGGCGGAGGTGTCGGCAGAAGAGGTGGCCGCGTTGGAACGCGTGTGCATTTTGTTTGATGGCACCGATCCCGATGCGGTGAGCCGCGCGCGGGTGCAGTGGAAGGCCCTGACCGGGGCAGGCTGTTCAGCGCAATACTGGTCGCAAGAGAGCGGACGGTGGCAGAAGAAGGCCGAAAGTTGAGAGATCGAAACGGGGGAGGGGCGCTGCCCCTCTTGCGCAGAGCGCAATTCACCCCGGGGTATTTCTGTCCAAAAAGAGACGTGTAAGTCGTTAGCGTGTCAGCACCAGCGCATTGTTGCGAATCTCGATGCTGCGCCATTTTTGCAGATAGCTCATACCCAAAAGAGAATGGTCGAGATCGCCTTCATTCACGTAAGCGCGTATGTTTTTGTCTGCGATGTCGCCCAATGCGACGTCCATTAGGCGGACCTGAGCAGTGCGAACCATACCATTTGCAGTCTGTGCGCGCCCCAGATAGGCGAGCGCGTCGAGATCAATGCCGACCTGTTTGGCGTCTGATTGCGATAGAACGATCTGAGTGGCGCCTGTGTCGACCAGAAACCTCACAGGCGTTTTGTTGATGTCCAATGTAAGGTAATAGTGTCCGTCACGCGCGCGGGGCACTTGGATCTGGCCGGTTTCTGTGTGCAGTGATTGTTGTGGTACCAATGTGGAGCGAATGTCCCCCCACATGCCATATGCTGCGATCACCCCAATAAAGATGAACCCCCAAATGGCAACGTACTGCAGGGTTTTATTCAGATTGATCCGGCTTTGTGCGCCGAACCAAAATAGGCCCGCACCAAGCAGGATTGCCAGATAGATAAACTGTGCCGTGCTGTCTCCGTCCATGATGTCCTCCTGTGATCAAAGATAGGAGGCTTGGGGGTGATTACGAGGCTGCAAGTCCAAAATCACGTAATCCATCCAGAACAAATTGCACCGAGAGAGCTGCCAGAAGCATACCAAGGAGGCGGGTCACGACGGTTATGCCCGTTTTTCCCAGAAGATGTGCAAGGGCACCGGACGTGAAGCACAGTGTCAGGAAAATGAGCAGGACGCTGGCCACGACGCCCATGATCATGGCAACACCAACAAGCCCTGTTTGTTCCCCGCTCAGTAGGATCACGGTTGCAATAGAGCCGGGGCCCGCGATCAGCGGGATCGACAGAGGAAAGACTGAGGGGTCCGCGTGACCGTCTTCGTCCTGCTGATCTTCGCGCCGTTTGGTCCGGCGTTCAAACAGCATGTCCAGCGCTGTCAAAAACAGCAACACACCGCCTGAAATGCGAAAGGCGGGCATGGAAATGCCAACAAAGCCAAGCACGGCTTCGCCCAATAGGGCAAATAGAGCAAGGATGCCGCCCGCTGTTAGTACCGCGCGAATGGCAATTTTGCGTTTCTGGGCCGCGGTGGTGCCTTGTGTCAGGGCAATAAAAACTGGGGTGAGCCCGATGGGATCGATAATAACAAACAATGTGACAAAAGATGTAACGAGGAACCCTGTATCGATCATTGATTTTCGGCTTTCTCCAGCTTTTCCAATGCTTTCAGCCACATGGCTTCGGCCCGTTCCAATGCCTCAACGCATTCCAGATTTTTCTTCTTCCAGACTTCGATCTCTTCCGGCTTGCCCTCTTCATAAAGACGCGGGTCCGCAAGTTTTTGATCCAACCTCTCTTGCATTTCGGTCAGCTTCTCGACGCGTGCCTCACATTTGCGAATGTCACCGCGCAACGCAAGGATTTCGTCCCGGCTGAAACGTTTTACCGGTTTTGGAGGTTTCGCTGCTTTGGTTTTTGCTTTGCCTTCGGGCTTATCCCGTGACAGCAAGAAATCCCGGTAGCTTTGCAAGTCACCTTCATAGGGTTTGACGGCGCCATTGGACACCAGCCACAGGCGATCGGCGACCAAGCTGAGCAGGTGCATATCGTGGCTGACCAAGATCACCGCGCCACTATAAGCAGTCAGGGCCTCAACCAGGGCTTCTCGGCTCTCGATGTCAAGGTGGTTGGTCGGTTCATCGAGGATCAGAATGTGGGGCGCGTCGATAGTGGCAATCAGCAGGGACAGGCGGGCTTTTTGCCCCCCGGACAGGCGACCGACTTCGGTTGTAGCCTGATCCGCTCCCAAACCAAAACCAGCCAGCCGAGCACGGCCCCGCGCAGGTGTTTCATTGGGACGCAAGCGGCGCAAGTGATCCAGCGGCGTTTCATCAACGTGCAGCTCATCCACCTGATGTTGGGCAAAAAAGCCGATGCGCAATTTTGATGATCGCGACATCTTACCCGCCATCACCGGCAAACGATCAGACAACATTTTGGAGAGGGTAGATTTGCCCTGGCCGTTTTTCCCCAACAGCGCGATGCGATCGTCCTGGTCGATGCGCAGGTCCATCTTTGTCAGAATGGCGGTGCCATCATAGCCGACGCTGGCGTTTTCGGTGGCAATGATCGGGGGTGACATTTCTTCGGGCTCAGGAAATGTAAACACCGTACGCGCCGCATCTTCAGGAGCGCGAATGGTCTCCATTTTCTCAAGCATTTTCACCCGGCTTTGCGCCTGTTTGGCTTTGCTGGCTTTGGCCTTGAACCGATCGACAAAGGCCTGGAGATGTGCACGCCGCGCGTCTTGTTTCTTGGCCTGCGCCGCCTGATTGGCGCGGTTGGCCGCCCGTTGGCGGGCAAATTGATCATAGTTGCCGCTGTAAAAGGTCAAGCCCCGGTCTTCCAGATGCAGAATACCGTTTACCGAGCGGTTCAACAGTTCACGATCGTGGCTGATGATGATCACTGTGTGGGGGTAGCGCACCAGATAATGTTCGAGCCACAGCGCCCCTTCCAGATCAAGATAGTTGGTCGGTTCGTCCAATAGCAACAAATCAGGTTGTGCAAACAAGACGGCAGCCAAGGCCACGCGCATCCGCCAGCCGCCTGAGAAATCGGCGCAGGGACGCTGTTGGTCATCATAGTCAAAGCCGAGACCTTTCAGGATCGACGCGGCGCGCGCTTCGGCGGACCATGCATCAATGTCCACCAACCGGGTTTGGATTTCGGCAATCCGGTTGGGGTCCTGTGCGGTCTCAGATTCCGCCATCAACGACGCGCGCTCCGTGTCGGCTTCCAGCACTGTATCAATCAGCGAGGTCTGCGACGACGGCACCTCTTGTGCAATGCCGCCGATCTTGGCCTTGGAGGGCAGCGAAATGCCTCCGGATTCCAACGACAATTCGCCGCGGATCAAGCGAAACAGCGTGGTTTTCCCGGTGCCATTGCGCCCCACCAGACCCACCTTGTGGCCTTCAGGAATGGTTGCACTGGCACCGTCAAACAAGGGACGGCCTTCGACGGCATAAGAGATATCAGAGATGCGTAACATACCAGCGGTGTGGCGCAGCGGACAGGTCCTGTCAATGGTGCGGCTGCAGCTTCTTTTTGGCCCGGAAATACCCCTGCCGGAGGCAGCGCCGATCCGGCGCTTTCCTGAAACAAGCCTCTTCCCAAGCGCACGCAGGCATGGTACGCGGCGCGCAACGTTTTCACGCATTGGGGACGGTCCCCATGCTTCAATTCAGGAGAGCCGACCCATGGCAATTCAACGCACCTTCTCGATCATCAAACCTGACGCTACCCGCCGCAACCTGACAGGCGCGATCAACGCCAAATTCGAAGCCGCAGGCCTGCGTGTTGTTGCGCAAAAGCGTATCCACCTGTCCGCCGCCCAAGCAGGTGAGTTCTACAAAGTGCACGCTGAGCGTCCTTTCTACGGCGAACTGTGCGAATTCATGGCGTCCGCGCCTATCGTTGCTCAGGTTCTGGAAGGCGAAGACGCCATCGCGAAAAACCGCGAAGTCATGGGCGCAACCAACCCAGCAGACGCAGCAGCCGGCACCATCCGCGCGGAATTCGCTGAATCCGTTGGTGAAAACTCCGTACACGGATCCGACGCCCCAGAAACCGCAGCAGAAGAAATCGCGTATTTCTTCTCCGGTCTCGAACTGGTTGGCTAAACGCTGTTGTAGCGTAATAACCTTTGGGTTGTGAATGTTACTGAGCCGCTCCAAATTTTGGGGCGGCTTTTTCTATGTCCCCCACATTCATCTGCTGTGGCGGCTCTCTGGCGTCATCGACACGGTTGGCCCATGGCCAAGCAGTGACCCTTTTGGGAGTCATTGGGCAAGGCATTGGAGCGATTAATGTGTTTGCCGGTGTCGTCGCCTTTGTCGCTCCAGCAGCGGTGCCGCGAAATCCGCTAAGGTACCCATAATGCGTGCAGAACCCGGAGTGCGCGTTGATTGCTAAATATAGGTTCGGACACAGATTTTCGATCGGAGTGGCGCCTCATACGCCCAAAGAAATTGCGCTTGGCTGCCGGAGGTAGGC
The DNA here is from genome assembly GCA_947492585.1 of uncultured Paracoccaceae bacterium. Classification (GTDB taxonomy): domain Bacteria; phylum Pseudomonadota; class Alphaproteobacteria; order Rhodobacterales; family Rhodobacteraceae; genus Epibacterium. The sequence goes on along the minus strand of CANLND010000002.1, from coordinate 163,805 downwards.
ATTGCCCAGGTGAACGACACACCTAAAAGCCCTCGCGTAACATATCACACAAACGCGGGGAATGACGGGGTGACTTTGAATGCCGCAGCGACATGTTTGGGGCTTGGAGCCATTCGAACGGCACCATGTTTTGGTTTTCGTCAGGGAGTGCGAGGGCGTTCGATGACGCCAATGCTGTCGAGAATACGCTCAAACTCAGATAGGTCTTTGTCAAAGCTCTCGCTTTTGATCGCATCAAAGCGTCGGCGGAGCGCCTTTTTTTCCTCGCCTTTGCAGTCATTCCACGGGCGTCCCTGCAACGCCATGACCAAAACATAATAACCAATAAAATGTGGTTTCGATCCGGCGCGCAGCAATTGCGCATAGGCGGCATCCGCGCCTAACGCGCGCAGCGCCTCCGCAGAAGGGATGCCAGCCTTGGTGCAAGCGTCTTCATAGGCTGGGCCTAGATTTTTGATCGAAGATACGGGTGTGCTCATATGTGTGAACATATTGGCAACCTTGGGGGCTGTCACCTGTCAATTCACGCAGGCGACGCATGGTATTGGCCTCTGCTAGAACAGTCCGGCTTCCTTGGCGATCAGGGCCGCCTGCGTCCGGTTCTTTGCGTCCAGTTTGCGACATAGCGTACGAACATGCAGTTTGATGGTGACTTCCTGTAAATCCAGTTCGCGCGCGATTTCTTTGTTGGACAAACCGCGGCTAAGGCCACCCAGTACTTCCATTTCACGTGGGCTCAGTTTTTTTGCCAGGGGGTGCTCGTTTGCAGCGGACTGTTCACGCATCAGCGCCACAGGCATGTACACTTCGCCCGCGCACATGAAACGGACAGCGTTCAGCAAAGACTGCGCGCCCATTGTCTTGGGGATGAAGCCAATCGCACCTGCGTCCAGCGCTTCTTGTGCCGTGCGTGCAGGGGCGCTGCCGGACAGGATGCCGACCCCTTTGCCACCATTGGCCGTCAGGGCACGGGTGAGGCCCTCTAGCCCCATCATGCCTGGCATATTGTAGTCCAACAGCACTAGATCAAACGGTCCCTCAGCCTCGATTTGTTCGAGGGCCGACGGTAGGTCAATCGTCGTCATCACTTCGGCGCCACCTTCGGACATGAGGTAGGCAGAAATGGTTTCGCGGACCATATCGTGATCATCTGCTAGAAGAATACGCATCAATGGGACAACCTTGTTTCGGAAATCATAAGACATGTCTAACGCCTGATTGGTTTCGAAACCATCAACTTTTGCGATTGTTGCGCTCAATAGATCGTGCATCCCATACTCCTTGAAGTTGAATCCGTACTTTTTTAGTCTAACGCCTCATTTTTTTTGCGGTGACACTCCTTAGGTGGGGCGCGTGATTCAGAGAGTTGCAAGGTTTATACGAAAGGATAGGAAAATATCCGCAGGTGCAAATGCGTGCTTAGGACGGGTGTGCGATAGTTCAACAAAGAATGTTACGCCAATCGGGAGCTTTGGTATGGTCAGTATGATGAAGCGTGTTTTTGCAACCGTTGTGATATTCTTCGCAACAATTGGCTGGGCCCATGCCGGCGCCGCGGTGTTAAAAGTCGAAGTGTTGAATCAGGATGGAACGCTTGGTCAGGTACGGTCTTATTCGTTAGAGGATCTGCGCGAAATGACGCCTGCCAGCTTTGAAACCGCAACCATCTGGACCGAAGGTCAACAACAGTTCACTGGGGTTCCTCTTGCCCAAATCATTAAAGGTCTGGGCGTGAATGACGGGGAGCTGGAGGCGATTGCCGTCAATGCATATTCAGTGACGATCCCGGTCTCTGATGCTGTGATGGACGGCCCAATTGTCGCCTATGAGCGCAACGGCGCTGAGATGAGTCTGCGCAACAAAGGCCCATTGTGGATTGTGTATCCATATGATCATGATCCAAGTTATCGGACAGAGGCGGTTTATGCGCGTAGCATTTGGCAGCTTGAAAAAATCATTGTAAAAAAATGAAACTTTAAGGTGGGGACGTGAATGCGCGAATATCGCAGGTCATTGAAATTCCCCCGCATCCTTGCTGGTTTCACTATTGCAGTGGTGCTACTTCTTCTGCTCGAAGCGGTCTGGCTGGGTGGCCGCGTGCTGGAACGGCTGGACGATCTGTCGATTGCGCAGACCGATAATTTCCAATGGAATCTCAACCAAATCGAGGTGGAGCACCTCAAGGTCGAAAACATCGCGCTGTCCGCACGCCAAGGCGAAGACCTGGTTGAATTGCGACGCAAGTTCGATGTGTTTTACAGTCGCATTATTACCGTGCGCGAAAGCCGTGTTTTTGGCCCGTTGCGTGAAGATCAGGATGCGCTGCTATTATTAAAACGCATCCAGAGCCGATTGGACGAAATGGCCACTTTTGTGGATGGTTCGGATGATCTGTTGTTGAACAATATTCCTTCGTTTCAACAAACCTTGTTGGACAACCGACACGATATTCGCCGCCTGGCGTTGGCTGGTCTGTCAATCTATTCAGGGTTGAACGAGGCGAGGCGCTTGGATCTTCATGCCTTGCTGTCACAGCTTGCCGCTGTGGTCTTTGTGCTGGTGACCGCCTTGATGGCGACGGCGGTCTTGCTTGCCGGTTTGTACCAGCGTGGCCAGACCCTTGCCACGGAAAAGGGGCGGGCCGCTGCCAAACTTCAGGCGATGGTCGCCTCCTCGTTGGACGCTGTTTTGGTGGTTGGGCGAGACGGTCGCGTATTGGATTACAACGGCGCAGCTGAGGCCGTTTTTGGATATACACGCGACGAGGCGTTAGGGGCTGATATGGGAGAGCTGATCGTCCCGGATCATCTTCGCGAGGCGCATCGCAAGGGCTTTGATCGGTTTTTGAAAACGGGCCAACCCAAGGTTTTGTGCCAGGGGCGGGTTGAGCTTGACGCGCGACGAAAGTCAGGTGAGGTTTTTCCAGTAGAACTGTCTCTGAGCGCAAGCCAGTCGGGGGAAGATGCAGTATTTGTTGGCTATCTGCGGGACATTTCTGATCGCTACGCCGCCGAAGAAGAGCTGCGTCGCGCGCGCGATGACGCGTTGGCTGGAGAGCGTGCCAAGTCGAAACTGCTGACGGTAATGAGTCATGAGATGCGCACGCCGTTGACGGGTATTCTTGGGGCGGTCGATTTACTGGATGCGGCACTACACGACGAGGCACATAAGCGCGCGTTGCAGGCTATGCGTCTTTCTGGAGAGTTGTTGCTTCAGCATGTTAACGATGTTCTGGAATTGTCCAGTTTGGAAACCGGGAGCCGTCTCGAAGCTCCGGCGGTGTTCGACCTTGAGCAGCTTGTTGAAACTCTTGTGGAAGGGCAGCAGGCAAGTGCGCAGGAGGCGGGCAATGAACTCTCCGTGTTTTGCAGTCTTGGGGTGCTGCCAACGGTTGTTGGTCAGCCACGTGCCTTGCAGCAGATATTGTTGAACTTGGTCGGAAACGCCCTGAAGTTCACTCAAAACGGCGCGGTGCTTGTGGATGTGTGCCGGGTTGACGGATCGGATCAGGTCGAGATCCAAGTTGCCGACACCGGGAAAGGCGTCGCGCCGGAGCATTTGGAGCAGATTTTCGAAGACTTCGTTCGATTGGATGCCAGCTACGGCCGTGCAAGCGAAGGCACAGGTCTTGGTCTCGCGATCACGCAGCGTCTGGTGCACAGCATGGGCGGGACCATTAGCTGTGAGAGCACCGTGGGTGAGGGCAGCATTTTTGTTATCACGGTGGATCTACCTGCAGCGCGGGCGCCACGCCCTACGCCTGAACGTACGGAGCTGGGTCAATCTGATCCGGTCCAGTTGTTGATTGTTGAAGACAACGACATCAATCGCGAGCTGTTGCAACAGATATTGCAGAAAATGGGTCACACAGTAACTGCCGTGTCCGGCGGTGCTGAAGCGATTGAAGTGGTCGCGAACACTCTGTTTGATTTGGTCCTTATGGACATCAGCATGCCCGAGGTCGATGGAATCGAAGCGATCCGCCGCATCCGTAGCCAGAATCTGGCACCAGAGACGGAAATCGTGGCGCTGACGGCACATGCTGCGCCAGAAGATCACCGTGTGATTCTGGAAGCAGGGTTTGCAGAAGTGCTGACCAAGCCGGTAAGTAAGGCAGCGCTTGCGGATGTTATTGTGCGCCGTTCTGGTTGCGTTGCGCCAGATACGGTCGAAGGCGCGCTTTCGGATCTGGCGCAATTCTTTGAAGCCTTAGGCGCGGATCGCGCGCGTTTGTTTTTGAAAGAGTTTCAGTGTGACATCGCAACGTTTCGTGGGAAGTTGGGCGTGGCGCCTGTTGGGTTGACGGATGAGGTTCGCGCAGAAGCGCACCGGCTTGCGGGGTCTGCTGCGGTGCTGGGGTTGTCTGACTTGCGTCAGGAGCTGCTGAATATTGAAGTCGCAGATGAAACCGCGCCGCCAGAGCCTTCCAAGTTTGATGTAAGTTGGGAGCAGGCCGAGCTTGAGCTGCAATCGCATCTGTAAGTGTCTGACGTCAGCGCCTATGGGGCCAACTAGGGTAATTTTCTAAAAGAGGGTTTGGTTCTCATCGTAACGACAGAGGAGGGGGCATGAGAATGACAATGAAGAGCCAAGGCGTTGCGAAAAAAAACTGATCTCGCCGCGTGCGCGTAACGGCCACATCGGGCAGCGCGCGTTGATTTATTGGCCAACCCAATCAATCTTTGGTGCTGTCTGCGATCGCAACCCCCAACCGATCTCCAGTTGCCCGAACAGACTGATGCGCAACCTCCTGGTTGCCCGCAAGCTGGGCTTCCATACGGCTTCGCTCTGGTGTCATGGCACTGAGCCAGCTGTATCAGCGGGTCAGCGCCTCGGTCTCACGGACCAAATGAGGATTCAACGGAAATACGCAAATTGAGTATAAGAGGTCTTTCAAAAGTGTTTTGGGAGCTGACGTTGCCAGTAAAACGACAAAAGCGCCCCAGATGGAGCGCTTTGTCATCTATTGCCAGCCTTCTAGGAAGGTTTGGCTCCGACGGTAGGGATCGAACCTACGACCAATTGATTAACAGTCAACTGCTCTACCGCTGAGCTACGTCGGAATGTGAGGCGTTCTATAAGGTTTCCAGTTCAGCTCGTCTAGAGAAAAAATGCAGAAATTTCATTTTTTGTCCGATGCTTGAGGTTGTTTCGATCCGTCGCGGTTTGATGGCGTTTTCGGCAACCACGTAGATTTACCGCAGGAATGATGCGGTCGGTCGTAATGCCCAGATCAGTGCGATAGAGCGGGCCTGCGTTCGGAAGGCGGGCTGAGGATGTTTGTAGTGGTCCGTCGCTGCTGAGGGAGAGGGCGGTCGCCCGACGTCTGCTGGACAGCCTGACCGAGTTTGAGCAAAAACGGGCCTGAATGAACTGCTGGGGAGTTGGAAACTGTGACAGGGCCATACGAAGGTAACGCATGCGTGCCCAGAACGACAAAAGCGCCCCAGAAGGAGCGCTTTGTCATGTATTGCCAACCTTCTGGGAAGATTTGGCTCCGACGGTAGGGATCGAACCTACGACCAATTGATTAACAGTCAACTGCTCTACCGCTGAGCTACGTCGGAACGGTCCGTGCCGTATAGCTGTGGGAATTGGAGGCGTCCAGAGGGGAAATGAAATAAAATGAAAAAAATTAGACAACGCGGGAAAAGACGCTGTCACGGGTAAGCGGAAGGGGGGCCGAAACCTGTGTTTTGCCATATAGGTCAATCAGATGCGCGAACACGTTGCGGGTTGCTGCGGGCATCAGCGCGGAGGGGGTTTCGGTGTAAATCAACTGGGCCAACGTACCGGCTGTCGCCGGTGCCCGAGACAGCGTGTCAAGAATGTTTACCTCGCGTGCGCGGCGGTGTTCGATCAGCCAGGTCAGCCGCTCGTTTGGGGCGTCGACGGGGGCGCCGTGCCCGGGGTAGAATACGCGCCAGTTGCGCGCGGCCAGCCGATCACACGAGGACATGAAGTCCGTCAGGTCACCATCTGGGGGCGATACAAGAGAGCTGGCCCACCCCATAACATGATCAGCGGTAAAACAGGCGTTGCCCCAGGCCAGGCAGATGTGATTGCCCAAATGACCGGGCGTGTGCAGCACCTCCAAGTTCCAATCGCTGCCTTCGATTACGTATCCATCCTGCACGCATATGTCGGGCGTAAACGTATGATCGATGCCCTCGCCCCCTTCGGACAACCCCGCCGCCGCGATTTTTTGCATGACCAAACTGCGCCCGGCGGTTGCGGGGCCAAACGCGAATATGGGGGCGCCGGTGCGAGAGCTGAGAACACTTGCAAGTGGGGAGTGGTCCAAGTGACTGTGGGTGACGATAATGTGAGTGATTTTTTGATCCGGTGTTAGGCTCGCAAGTATGGCTTTGAGATGGGCATCATCTTGTGGGCCGGGATCTATCACCGCGATGTCACCTGTGCCCAACAGGTAGGTGTTGGTGCCATGAAACGTCATGGGTGACGGGTTGGGACACAGCAACAGGCGCAGCCCAGGTTCAAGCGTGACAGGGGATAAGGGCTTGGGCGGATACGAAAGGGACGGGGACATGCTGGCCTCTGATCTGTTTGCGCCTATAGTGACGTTTTAGACGTGCGGGTGCACGAGAATTAAGTCACAGGATCGGATCCGACGGTATGAATTTTTCTGGTTTGAAGCAGTATATGCCGCGCAGTTTGTATGGCCGGGCCACGTTGATCCTATTGTTGCCGGTCGTTGTGCTGCAATTTGTGGTGTCCGTTTCGTTTGTGAACCGCGATTTGGAAGACGTGACGGCGCAGATGACATACACGATTCTGCGTGAAATCAACTTGTTGGAAAACGTTATTGATCTCTCCGACAGTCACGATGAAGCTCTTCAGCGGCTTGCGCCTTATTTGGGACCGCTAAAAATGGAGGCGCAGTTTCTGCCACCTACCGGACCCGCGCCAGAGGATCGTCTGGGATGGACAGATTTTTCTGGGCGCGTGGTGCGGGACACCATGCGTACCAACCTCCCTGAGGTGATGGCGGTGCAGTTTCCAAACAATCGCGTGGTGACGGTTGTTTTCGGCACCCATCTTGGCCCACTCATGGTGACCTTTGATCAACGGCGCGTCACGGCCGCGGCCCCGCATCAGCTGATTCTTACACTTGTGGGGTTCAGTTTTTTGATGACAGTGATTTCGTTGCTCTACATGCGCAATCAGTTGCGTCCGATCAAGCGGTTGGCGCGGGCAGCGCAGGCCTTTGGGCGGGGGCGCAGCATGCCTTATGCTTTGGGGGGGGCGACTGAAGTGCGGGCTGCTGGGCGAGCGTTTTTGGATATGCGCGCACGCATCGAACGCCAGATTGAGCAGCGCACGTTGATTCTTTCTGGTGTCAGCCATGATTTGCGCACCCCCCTGACCCGGTTGAAGCTTGGGCTTGCCATGATGGATGAGGACGAAGCGGCGCCACTGTTACGAGATGTTGATGAAATGCAGGAGCTATTGGACGCGTTTCTTGATTTTTCACGCGGGGTGTCCACGAGTTCGCCCGAAGATGTCGATTTGAGCAAACTTGCAGCGACGATTGTCGCCGATTGGCAGCGACAAGGCAAAGATGTGATGCTGGGTGATATCGATGCGCCGGACATCGTAACCTTAAACGTTGCCGGTATACGACGCGCGCTGGGCAATCTGATTTCCAATGGCGTGCGATATGGGACGCGTGTCCGCGTTTCGGTGCTTTTGACCAAAACATCGGTGTTGATCCGCGTCGAAGATGATGGGCCGGGCATTCAAAAGGAATACTGGAACGAGGCGGTTCGTCCGTTTACCCGGCTGGATCCGGCTCGCAATCAAAACAAAGGCAGCGGTGTGGGGCTGGGATTGGCTATCGTCGCGGATGTGGCCCGTGCGCACGGTGGTGTTCTGCGATTGGGCGTCAGCGAAGATTTGGGGGGGCTAATGGCAGAACTGGTGATCGGCCGTGATCGCTAGGCGTGATCATTGCGCAGTGTGCAAAATCTGTGGCGCAGGTCTGGGTTATTGGAGTTCACCTAGGGGATGAGGGACTTGAACCCCCAGCCAAAGCGTTATGAGCGCTCTGCTCTAACCAATTGAGCTAATCCCCCAGGAACAGGGGTTGATTACAGCAATGTCAAAGCAACGCCAAGAGGGTGTTGCCCCTTGGGGAGAAATTTTCTTTTGCTGAGGCGGTGCAGCGGGTTAATCGGGTTTGCATCGGGGCTGTGGTGCCACACTCTTGCGTGCCGATTAGGCGGTGACCAGGCGCAGATGTTCTGTGTCGTCAGGGCGCGGGTTGGCATCGGTTCGCAGTCGCGAAACCACGCCGCTCAAGATTTCCGCCTGAACGGGCGCAACGCCGGACTGGGTGGGGTAGACGGCATAGATCTCTTTCTGGCGGGTTGGGATGTCTGGCAAAATCCGCTCCAGTTGGCCCGTGGCCAGATCTGTCTTTGCCAGCATCCATGGTACTCGGCTAAAGCCGGTGCCGGTTTTCAACACCTCCAACAGCATCATGGGGTCATCGACCGTAAACCCCGTCGTGATGGGAACCCTGTGCCAGTCACCGTGTTCAAACACTTCCAGCACGCTGCCGTGGTCTTCTTCGCCGTATTGAATGTATTTTAGCGCACTCAAATCCGCTGGGGTTTTTGGGCGCCCGTGTTTGCTAAGATAGGAGGGAGTGGCGACCAGCACGGTTTCCAATGCCCCCAGTTTGCGGCCATACCCATCGGTAGAGCCCAACCCTCCGGCTCGAATGGCCAGATCAAAGTGCTCTCGGACAACGTCAACATACCGGTCCTCCATCCGGATCACGATGTTCAGATCCGGGTACTTTTGATTAAGCTCTAACAGAATTGGTGTTAAAATCGTGCGCCCCAGCATATTGCCGATGCTCACACGGTACCGACCGGTGAACTGTGCGGCGTCTTCGGCCAATTCACTTTTTAGCGTTTGAAATCCCTGCAAAAGTTCGTGGGCATGGGCCACGGTCAGATGCCCGGCGCGCGTCGCAACCACGCCTGTCGCGGTGCGCGATAGCAGTTGGCGCTCCAGAATTTGTTCCAGATGTTTGATCTGTTGACTGACCGCTGGTTGTGACAGGCCAAGGCGCTGCGCCGCACGGTTCAGGCTGCCTTCGTCCACGGCAGTCACCAGAGTCTTTAACAACGTCAAACGATCCATCACATCACCTATAAGCAATACCAATAAGGGGCATCACTGAGATGTGTCTACTTGGCGGTAATTGCAATCGGTAAGATCACATCGAGGTTGAAAAACCTTTTGGTATTCAGGAGAACAACCATGTCCCTTTCTCGTAGACATCTATTGAACAGTTTTTTAGCCGCTCCGTTTGTAGCGACCGCCGCAAGCATGCCGCGTGCAGCGCAGGCAAAAGCCACGCCAGAGGTGTCCGGGGTGTTTCGCCGGTTTACCGTCGGTGACGCCACGGTGACGGCGCTCCTTGATGGGCACATCGGCCTTGGTAAGCAGATCATCAACGGGTTTGACAGCGCACAGGCCAAAGCCGCGATGGCGGGCACGCTTTATCGTTTCAAAGAAGACGCATTGCAGGTGCCGGTGAATGGCTATCTGGTCGAGCGCGCGGGTAAACTGACGTTGATTGACGCCGGCACAGCGCAGTTGATGGGGCCAGGCCTTGGGCAATTGGGGAGCGCGCTAAAATCGGCGGGCGTTCACGCAGATGATATTTCAACTGTGTTGCTGACCCATATGCACCCCGATCATACAGGTGGCCTAGTCGACGCTGCCGGTCATGCAGTGTTCAAGAACGCCGAACTGGTTGTGTCTGAAACCGAATATGGTTTCTGGAATGACGACGCTATTCTGGCCAGCGTTCCCGACGAAAATAAGCCCTTCTTCCAGATGGCGCGCAGCACAACCGCGCCATACGCAGATCGCCTGAACCTGTTCAAAGGTGAGGCGCAGGTGGCAGCAGGGGTCACAGCAGTTCCGCTACCTGGTCATACACCCGGGCATGCCGGTTTCATGTTGGATGGCGGCAGCGAAGGCCTGCTGTTCTGGGGGGACGTTATTCACTTGGCAGCGTTGCAATTTGCCCATCCGGATTGGACTATTGCCTTTGATGCGGATCCAGCAACCACGGTGACCACCCGCAAAATGATGCTGGACCGTGCCGCCAGCGATAATCTCTTGGTTACGGGTGCACACCTTGATTTCCCCGGTTTGGGGCAGGTGGCCCGTCACAACGATGCCTATCACTACGTCGCGGCGCCGTGGCAGTTTGGCCAAATCTAAAATCGTTTGTAGTAAATCAGCCCCGTTTAACGACGGGGCTGATCTGTCGTTGCTGTTCTACACACTGGGCATTGGACAAACGGCCTCTGAAATGTGAAAAAGCGCTCCACACCCCCAGCGGCCCGCCGCTTATCTCTCTTTGGAAACGAGGCGACTTTTCCATGACAGACAGCAAACGCATTGTTCTTTCCAGCGACCACGCAGCCATTGAGCTGCGTCAAGTGATCTCCAAACATATCGAAGCCAAAGGGTATGAGGTCGCCGATATCGGTCCAACCACGCCCGAAAGCACCCATTACCCTCTGCATGGTCAGGCGGCTGCGGCGCGCGTGGCCTCGGGGGATTGTGATCTGGGTATTATTTTGTGTGGCACTGGCCAAGGCATCATGATGTCCGCAAACAAAGTCAAAGGCATCCGGTGCGGTGTCTGCTCTGATGCGTTTTCAGCCCGCATGATCCGTGAACACAACAATGCCAACATGCTGTCTATCGGGGCGCGCGTTGTTGGCGAATCCATCGCGTTGGAACTGGTTGATGCCTTCCTTGATGCGGAATTCGAAGGCGGCCGCCACGCCACCCGCGTGGATATGATCGGCGACTGATCACTGCGATCTAGGAATTTAAAAAGGCCGCTGCGTTGATCGAAACGCAGCGGCCTTTGTTTGAGGTCTGTTGCGATTAGGCCTTAGCGGCGTCTTTCATCGCGTCTTCGCCTTTTTTCCATAGGTTGCCCTGCCACAGCTCTTCCAGACCGGTTTCGCCGCTGGCGCCCTTGGTGGTGAGGTAGTCATAGTACGACGTTGGTTTGTGGCCGGTGAGATTGTAGAAATCCGGGCTACAGCGGGTGTAGAACCCGTTGGTCAGATATTCAAAGAACTCAGCGCGGGTGGCGCCAAAGTCGGCCTCAAAATCAACCATAGACTGGGCACGATATTCGATGTCTTTGCCCATGGCGCGGCCCAGATCCGCGGCAATTTCCGCCATAGACTGTGGTGCAGGGCCGGTGATGTCGTAGAATTTGTTGGCGTGACGCGCTGGGCCTTCGGTCAGGCAGACAGCTGCGGCTTCGGCGATGTCGCGGGTGGCGACAAAGGAGTTGCGCATATCGCCCAAGGGATTAGAGAACCAGCCCTCGGCTTCGATCTGGTCGCAATCGGTTTTCAACAGGTGGTTCATAAAGAAGTTGTTGCGCAGGGCAGTCACGTTCAGCCCGGCGTCGATCAACGCTTTTTCACCCCACCAGTAGTGTTGCAGCATCAATGGGATTGCAGCCCCATCGCGCGACGCGTGTTGATCCGCGATATAGGACGCAGTGTTGGTGTCCGCCCCCATGCAGCTGACGCGCACAACATGTTTGATCTGGTCCTTGCGGTTGCCCAGCTCTTTACAAAAGTTCAGGTGCCCTTGCAGCATTGGGTCGAGTGATGCGGAGTAGACGGCATCAACGTTTTGCAATGCCGCGTCCCAAGTGGCCGTATCGGACAGGTCAAATTTCACCACTTCGTCTGCGCCCAGATCCAGCAGGCTTTGCGCCTTGGCGTCGCTGAAATAACAGGCACGCACGTGGATATCGGGATTTTGCGCCAGACGCGCCACCAGTTCTTTACCGATGCGGCCGGTGGCCGAGGTGATGAGGACGGTCGTTTTGGTCATGATGAGAGCTTTCAGTATGTCGGCTATGTCTTGGTTTGGGCCGATTATCGCAATTTTCCACGCTGCAAAATGCGCCAGAACCGACACAGAACTGCCAGTCTGCGCGCGGGGCAGCGTATCGTACCACAAGGATCTTGAAACAGATCGCAATCCCTTGTTCCCTTCATGCGCGCCTTGGGGTAAAGGCAGCGCATCCAATTCAGAGGAGCCAAGAGATGACCAGCGGCAAAAACGGCCTGACCTATGCAGACGCGGGCGTGGATATTGATGCGGGCAATGCCCTGGTGGACCGGATCAAACCGGCAGCCAAACGCACCAACCGTTCAGGCGTGATGAGCGGTCTCGGCGGCTTTGGGGCGCTGTTTGATCTAAAGGGCGCCGGTTACACCGATCCCATTCTGGTCGGTGCAACCGACGGCGTCGGCACTAAACTGCGCATCGCTATCGACACCGGTGTTGTAGACGGTGTGGGCATCGATCTGGTCGCCATGTGTGTGAACGATCTGGTGTGCCAGGGTGCTGAGCCTTTGTTTTTCCTTGATTACTTTGCCACCGGCAAACTGGATACTGATACGGCCGCGCGTATCATCGAAGGCATCGCCGAGGGCTGCGTGCGCTCTGGCTGTGCGTTGATCGGTGGTGAGACCGCGGAAATGCCCGGCATGTACCCCGAAGGTGATTTTGACCTCGCAGGCTTCTCTGTTGGTGCGATGGAGCGCGGCACTGCGCTGCCCGCCGATGTCCAAGACGGTGATGTTTTGCTGGGGCTGGCGTCAGACGGCGTGCACTCTAACGGCTATTCCCTGGTGCGCAAACTGGTTGAAGTCTCCGGCCTGACCTGGGATTCGGACTGTCCCTTTGGCGAGGGCACCGTGGGTGAGGCATTGCTGACCCCAACACGTCTCTATGTCAAACAATCGCTGGCCGCGATCCGTGCTGGCGGCGTACACGCGCTGGCGCATATCACTGGCGGTGGTCTGACCGAAAACCTGCCCCGCGTGTTGCCCGACGATCTGGGTGCCGACATCGACCTGAACGCATGGGAGCTGCCTGCTGTGTTCAAATGGATGGCGTCGGCTGGCAATATCTCGGAAACGGAAATGCTGAAAACCTTCAACTGTGGTCAAGGCATGATCCTTTCCGTTGCCGCAGACCGGGCTGATGCGCTGGTCGAGGTGCTGAAAGGCGAGGGCGAAACTGTCACCCGTCTGGGCACCGTCACCAAAGGCGCGGGGATGCGTTACACGGGCTCTTTGCTGTGAGCGAACACAAGAAAGTCGCCATCCTGATTTCGGGTGGCGGCTCCAATATGGTGACACTTGCCAAATCTATGACAGGCGATCATCCCGGTCGTCCTTGTCTGGTGTTGGCCAATAGCGCCGATGCGGGGGGGCTGGCCAAGGCCGCTGATATGGGCATTCCCACGGCTGTTGTGGATCACCGCCCCTTTGGCAAAGACCGCGCCGCCTTTGAAGCAGAGCTGGTCAAACCCATTTTGGCCGCAGGCGCTGATATCGTCTGTCTTGCAGGCTTTATGCGTGTTCTGACAGCAGGTTTTGTATCGCATTTCGAAGGGCGGATGCTGAACATCCACCCGTCGTTGCTGCCAAAATACAAAGGTTTGCACACCCACGCCCGCGCCATCGAAGCCGGCGACGCCGAGGCGGGCTGCTCGGTTCATGAGGTCACGCCGTTGCTGGATGACGGCCCCATTTTGGGACAGGCTACAGTGCCGGTTGTCGCAGGCGATACACCAGACAGTCTGGCCGCACGTGTGCTGATTCAAGAGCACAAATTATACCCGGCCGTCCTGCGCCGCTATGCTGCTGGCGACAGAACACAGGTGTTGCTGCCCTAGTTGTTGGTGGCGACCGAAGCTGAATTTCCGTGCCAATCCAACGCGCCATCTGGCGGGGTTGGCGCGTTCAGCGCTGGAACGGCCAATGCCATCACCAGCACTACGGCGGCAAGGATCTGAATCAGTATAGTGAATGGCACGGCAATGGCGGGGGCGGTGGGAAACTGGTCTTGTACGGACATGGTGTGTCTCCTGTTTTGGCTATGCCTTCTATCTAGGGGGTGAAATATCATTCGTGAAACGAATGTTTGATGGGTTATGTATCACGTTTCGTGAAGTGAGTTTTGCGCGGTGTTGCTGTGGCAAGGCACAGATCGCAGATTTTCGGTGATGCGGCTGCACTTGTTTGCATTGGTCTGAACAAGCGCGTATCACGGGCAAACACACGCAAAAAGAAACAAGAAAAGCCGCGATTTATGAAAACGCTGACGACGACCCAAGAGCTCCAGTCCTTTTGCCAAGACGCGGCTAAACATCCTTTTGTGACAATCGACACGGAGTTTCTGCGCGAGCGGACTTATTATTCCAAACTTTGTCTGATCCAGCTGGCCTATGATGGCAATGGCGAGGACGACGCAGTGTTGGTGGACCCGCTGGCCGAGGGCCTGTCTCTGGAACCTCTGTATGATCTGTTCCGTGACGAAAGCGTGGTGAAAGTGTTCCATGCGGCGCGGCAGGATCTGGAAATTTTCTGGGTCGACGCACAGGTTTTCCCGACACCATTGTTCGACACGCAGGTTGCCGCCATGGTTTGTGGTTTTGGTGAACAGGTCGGGTATGAGACGCTGGTGCGAAAAATCGCCAAGCAAAGCCTTGATAAAAGTTCACGTTTTACCGACTGGTCGCGTCGCCCGCTGAGCAAGGCGCAACAGACCTATGCGATTGCGGACGTGACGCATCTGCGCCGAATTTACGAGTTTTTGGATGCAGAGCTGCGCAAGAACGGTCGCGCACATTGGTTGGGCGAAGAGTTGCAGGTCCTGACGGATCCCGCGACATATGATATCCAACCAGAGGACGCATGGAAGCGGGTCAAAACGCGGACCAATTCGGCAAAATTCTTGGCTGTGGTGCGGGAACTGGCCGCGTTCCGCGAAACCTATGCGCAAACCAACAACGTGCCCCGCAACCGGGTATTCAAGGATGACGCCTTGGTCGAGCTTGCCTCGACCAAGCCGAAATCCGGCAGTGATCTGGGCGGATCGCGTCTGTTGCTCCGTGAAGCGCGCAAGGGGGCCATTGCCGAAGGTATTTTGGCGGCGGTCGCCAAGGGTGTCGATTGCCCGGCTGACAAGGCGCCGCAACCAGACCGTAGCAAGGAAAAGTTGCAAGTAAATCCGGCTCTTGCTGATCTGTTGCGCGTTCTGTTGAAGGCCAAGACCGAGAACGCAGGTGTTGCAGCCAAGTTGATTGCCCCCAGCGCGGATCTGGATGCGATTGCTGCGGGATTGCGCGACGTGCCCGCTTTGTCTGGTTGGCGTCGTGAAGTGTTTGGTGACGATGCTCTACGTCTGTGCGACGGCAAGATTGCGTTGGCCGCTCGCGGGCAGATCGTGGACGTTGTCGAGCTCTAAAAAATTGAATAGCCCGCTGAAACCGCGGGCGAGTGTAAGAGCCGTCAGCTGGATTTGGTCCAGCGACGACGTTGTGAAGCGAGGGAGCTGGCGCCCTTGTTGGGGCTGTTTCGCGGGTTAGCGACGACGCGTTTCGCGGACATTCTCAGCTGCAATCACCCGGATCAAACGCACGTTATCTAGGTCTTGGTTGCTGACACTATATGCGGCACGCACCGTTCTTGCCTGTACATTGCCCGCAGGCGTTGCCTGGGTCGGATATTCGACGCGAAATTCCAGCTCCAAAACCCCTTCAGCTGGGTCTTCGACCGGGCGCAATTCAACGGAATGTGCCCCCAAACGGGTGGGCAGACCTTCGACGGAAATAATGGCGCCTATTGAGGTACGCTCAATGCGCAGGGTGCTGACCGTGGTGATTAGACTGCTGTTGTCTTCTTCGGGTTTCTTTGAAAAGACGCCTTCGTCCGTGGTTTCGGGGATCAGGGGGTTGCTTACCTCGACGGGTGCCTCAACTTTGGTTTCGGTGGAGTTTCCAAACCAATTTCCCGGATTTAACCGTGAGTCCTGCAAGGTTCCACACCCCGCAATAAGAAGTGTCCCGGTCAAAAGAGCTGTGATGGATGTGTTCATGTATCCGCCCGATCCTGAATGCCTGGCCAAGTGTGGCCTTGATGTGTGGTTACCCGATTGTGCGGCGCTTGAAAAGCGGTTGAAAAATCGCGCGGTGCAGCATAGGTCGTGAACCTGCGAAAAGGATAGACAGACAGGACGTGTCCCTATGGCCAGTGCAGCCTTTGAAGAGATCGTGGAAGATTTTGAATTCCTTGAGGACTGGGAGGATCGCTATCGCCATGTGATCGATATGGGCAAGGCGATGGAGCCTGTCGACGAGGCCTTGAAAGTGCCCGCGACCAAAGTAGACGGCTGCGCCAGTCAGGTCTGGTTGCATCCGGTTATCGAAGGGGGCGTGTTCACGTTCAAAGGTGACAGCGATGCGATGATCGTGCGCGGTCTGATTGCCGTGTTGCGCCAGCTCTACGATGGTTTGACCCTTGCAGAGGTGTTGGCCGTCGATGCGCGCGCTGAACTTGGGCGGCTTGGCTTGAATGATCACCTGTCTGCACAGCGTTCCAACGGACTACGGGCGATGATTGAGCGTATCCGGTCGGTGGCGGCTGCCAACGCTTAGTTTAGCGCGCTGGGCGGGACGTGATGGCGGCTAAGACCCAGGGTCGATGCGCGTTGGGTTACGGCCTTAACGACTGGAGTGTTGTCTCAAGGTCGCCATAGCCAGTGTGGCGATGCTCAAACTTAAGTCCAAGCCGGGCCGCACAGTCTTTGGCCTTTTCTAATAGATCTGGATCGGCGATCTGGGACTGATAGACGAGCGTGGTGTAATTTCCAAATACCATGTCTCGCAGGTCTGGATGACGATCCAATCCCATGGGCCTCCAGACAAACGCATCAAACTGTTTGACAAGAAAGTCGGTCAGGTAAAACGCCGTTATCTCTCCGGCATCGGTGTGGGCCTGAAATGTTTCAGTGCCTTCAAAAAATGAATAGCAATGTGGGCCGGGAACCATCTCAACGCCAAGTTCGGCGCATTTGGTGGCCAGTTGTCCACCGGTGCCGCAATCGGCGTAGACCACAAAGATCTGCGCATAGCTGGGGCGATGTTTCAAAACAGCGTCTTCCACCGCCGATACAATCTGATCGGGGTAAAGATGCAGTTTTGCGGGCAGGCATGTGAGATCTAGGTGTGACAGTTGGTTCTGCGCGTTGATTGCCATAATTTCGCGCGCAAGTGCGCCGCAAGCAATCAAAAGGATACGGCCGGGTTTGATCTCCGGAGGAGTCTCCAAAGACGGGGCCGAGTGTCGTAGTCTATTCTCCGGGGGCGGAGAAGAAGAGGGCGCCGCCCGCTGTTTCAAGCGGGCAGCACGTCCTGTGCGTTTCAAATCAGGCGCTCATTTGGTTGTGCTTGCGCGCGACGTACTCTTTGGCGGTTTCGACTGCAACCGCCGCATCACGGCAATAGGCGTCGGCACCGATGGCTTTGCCGAACTCTTCGTTCAACGGCGCACCACCGACCAGTACAATATAGTCATCGCGGGTGCCCTGTTCCACCATCGTGTCAATCACCACCTTCATATAGGGCATCGTGGTGGTCAACAGTGCGGACATGCCAAGGATATCTGGCTTGTGCTCTTCCAGAGCTTCCAGGTAGTTCTCGACCGGGTTGTTGATCCCAAGGTCGACCACTTCAAAGCCAGCACCTTCCATCATCATGCCAACAAGGTTCTTGCCGATGTCATGGATGTCGCCTTTGACGGTGCCGATAACCATGGACCCCATACGTGGAGCGCCGGTTTCTGCAAGAAGCGGCTTGAGGATGGACATGCCGCCCTTCATCGCGCCGGCCGCGAGCAGAACCTCAGGTACGAACAAGATGCCATCGCGGAAGTCCGCTCCAACGATTGTCATGCCGCCCACAAGCGCCTTGGTCAGGATGTCATAAGGTGCCCAGTCGCGCTCAAGTAGAATGTTGACCGACTCTTCGATCTCTTCTTTTAGACCGTCGTACAGGTCATCAAACATCTGCTGGACGAGTTCCTCGTCGTCCAGTTCAGACAGGATGATGTCGTCTTCTTGATCGGACATGGGTGTGTTCCTTGCTGGGCGGGGGACTCCCCGGTGTGGCCTTTTGTGTATGAGTCGTTGTCGCCAAAAGGTCGCCGCTCGACTGCAAGAATAGCGACACTGCCGCGTTCTGAACCGACGTATAGGCGGAAATGGCACATTTGAAAAATGAAGAATATGCATGGTCTTCTTCGATTCCCTGCATTTGTTCTTTATTTGTTCTCAATCGTGCGGCATAGATAGACAATGCTACGTGATCTCTCCCAATCTCCTGGAACCCAGCCCGCACGCGCTGCGCTCAGCAACGCCGCAGGGCGATTTGATCTGGCCCGCGAGGTTGAGTGCGACGGCTGGGGAATGCCAGAGGTAAAGCCCGCCAACACGTCTGTGCGCGATGAATGGGCGCGCAGTCTGATCACCTATAATAAATCTCCTGATTTGCCGTTTGATCGATCCATTAATCCATATCGGGGTTGTGAACATGGGTGCATTTATTGCTTTGCCCGTCCGAGCCATGCCTATCTGGGGCTGTCGCCGGGGTTGGATTTTGAAACACGTCTGATCGCGCGCCCAAATGCGCCGGATCTTTTGGCACAAGAGCTGTCCGCGCGCCGCTACCGTGTTGCGCCTCTGGCGATTGGCACCAACACGGATGGCTATCAACCCATCGAACGGGACCGCGGTATCATGCGCGGCTGTCTTGAGGTGCTGCGTGAATTTAACCATCCCGTTGCGATTGTGACTAAAGGTGCCTTGATTGAACGGGACCTTGATATTTTGGCACCGATGGCTGCAAAGGGACTGGTGCGCGTTGGTGTTTCGATCACTACGCTGGACAGTGATTTGTCGCGTCGCATGGAGCCACGCGTGCCGACGCCTGCGCGGCGATTGGCCACTATTGCGCGATTGACCGGGGCAGGGGTGCCAGTACGGATCATGTGTTCGCCCGTTGTTCCGGGGCTGACCGATCACGAGCTGGAGGCGTTGCTGGCCGCGGGCGCAGAGGCCGGAGCTGATGCCGCAAGTTGGATCATGCTGCGTTTGCCGCGTGAGGTGTCGGATCTGTGGCAAGAGTGGCTGGCGCATCATTATCCGGACCGTGCCGATAAGGTGATGGCGCGCTTACGGGAAATGCACGGCGGGCGGAATTATGATCCCCAATGGGGACGTCGGATGCGCGGTGAGGGGCGGTATGCAGAACTGATTGTTCAGCGGTTCAACATGGCCTGTAAACGGCTGGGGTTACAGGAAACATCGCCAGCGCTGCGCTGTGATCTTTTTGCGCGCCCCGCACAAACTGGGGATCAGCTGACGTTGTTCTAAAGCTGGAGGGTCTCGGTCGGTGCGGTCTGATCCACGCCCCGTGCCAAAGGTATCAAGGGTTTCGCGCAAAATGAGGCGCCCCAGATCGTGTGAAATACGCGTATGAAATCTATTGTGCGTGCGTCGCGTAATATGGGTTTCAACATGGCCCTTGTGATTTTGAACACTCAAGCCATCCGGCGCAAAGAGACATGTGCGAAAAAGGCCCGCACCAATGGGAGCGGGCCTTGAACGTGTTGCTAACCTAGAGAAGCCGTCAGGGCCGTTAGCTGCGGCGGCGACCGCGGCGGCTGCGGCGATCTGATGCGGCCGCCTCTGATCCGGCTTCGGTCCCATCGTTGGCTGAGGAAAACGGTCCCAGCACCTCAACGATTTTCTCCAGCGCGGGGCGGTCGCCACGTGGGCGTGTATCCAATGCTTCGCGCATCTTTTCCAGATGGTTTGGCATAGTGCCACAGCAGCCGCCAATGATCTTAGCGCCGGCATCACGGGCCAGCACCGCGTATTCAGCCATCAGTTCAGGCGTGCCGTCATAATGGATGTGGCCATCAACGTATTTTGGAATGCCTGCATTGCCCTTTGAGATGATCGGGCGCTCGAACCCTTGGGCAGCAAAGCCAAGCACCGTGCGCAAGATGTCCGAGGCACCGGTGCCACAGTTGGCTCCGTAGGCCAGCGGAGGCATGTCGAACTCTTCGACCAACCGCGCCATTTCCGCCGAGGTCACCCCCATCATGGTGCGTCCTGCGGTGTCAAAGCTCATGGTGCCGACCCACGGCAGGTCCGCCAGTTTGAAGGCCTCGGCGGCAGCGCGGAATTCTTCGGGCGCAGAAATGGTTTCCAGCCACAGTACATCAACCCCGCCCGCCTTCAATGCATCCGCCTGTTCGTGGAACATTTCTACCGCAAGTGCATGAGACAATTCACCCACCGGTTCCATGATGTCCCCGGTCGGGCCAACAGATCCAGCGACCAGAACGTCGCGATCACACTTGTCTGCAACGTCGCGGCCGAGTTCAGCGCCAACACGGTTCAGTTCCGCCACGCGCCCCTGCGCGTCGTGCAGTTTCAGGCGGGAGGCGTTGCCGCCAAATGTATTGGTCAGGAACAGATCGCTGCCTGCGTCAACAGAACCCTGATAGAGTTTGGTGATGTTTTGGGGTTCGTCAGTGTTCCAAAGCTCCGGCGCATCGCCGGATTGCAGACCCATATTGAACAGATTTGTGCCAGTTGCTCCATCGGCCAGCAATACGTCTTTTGCCAGCAGAGCGGCGGCAAATTTATCGGTCATCTTGATATTCCTGTTTGCGATGTCCAGAGGCGGCCCAGGCGTCAGGGCGCAAGATCATTGCCCCGTGTGTCATGCACGTTTGGCAATGACAATTTCATTTTGTTCATCTTCATTATGAAGCTTATTGGTGGCGACGTTCGTCATGTCGATGTGCTGATCCGAAGGCGTCCAAGGCAGGGCGGATTTCAACGGGGCCGGTCGGTGCACCAGTCGGAGGAGGTCCGCCAGACACAAGGCCATCTGCGGCCATGTCGGGGCCGCGATGTACTGCGGTTCCCAGACCGGAGTGAAACAGGTTTTGAACCGGCGCAGTCCCCGCTCGACCCGGTCGGCGAATTTGTGGTCAGGAACGGCTGCAAGCGACAGGCGCGGAATGTTTTTGTCGGCTGCCGCGACAATGGCCGCACGCATCAGCGCATGGCCAGTCCCATCGGGGGCGTCGGCGCCCATTCGGATCAGGTCCAGACACCATTCGCTATCTGAGACATGAAAACTGGCAAAACCTATGATGGTCTTACCTTGCCAGGCCACGAATACTTCCTGACCTTTGATATAATTGCGTTCAAATTGGCCCATGGTCGTGCCCAGGGCATGCCCATGTGTTTCACACCACCGGGCGTCAACCTGAGCCAGTTGATCCAGCGGAAGGGTCTCCGCAGCATGGCGGACCTGAATGTCTGCTTTTTCAGCGTTGCGCAGTTTGCGACGCAGCTGGCGCTTTGAAGATCCAGATTCGTCGAACGTGAGCGGATTTATCACGGCTTCCGCAGCGATACGGAGAAGCTTCCAGCCGGATTGACGGGCCAGAATGGCAGTCTGGGGGCTGCATTTGTAAAAACACGCGGCTGCGTTGCGTCCCCGCGCGTAGTTTTTGAAATGTGTGAAGGTTTCCCGCGTGGCAGCCGAGACGGGATCAAATAGCGCGACGCTGGCTTGGGGGGTGTCTAGGAGGGCAAGCTGGCTTTCTCCTAGGGTTTGCAAATGACCGCCGTTTTGACGGATCACACCGGTTTCTGCGCGTGGTCGTGTCATGGGCAAGGTGTGCGCCGGGTCGTACCTGCTGACATGTGCGGCGCGGATGCTGGAACGCGTGGATAAAATGTCCAACAACGCGGGCCACATCAGTGTAATACCGGCCAGAGCTGCGGGGACGGCGTAATAAATCAGGCGAAATCCGACGATGCCTGACACCAGTAACGCCGGATCTTGGGTGGGAATTAAGGTGATCAACCCCAGCTCCAGTGGCCCAGTACCGCCGGGGGCAGAGGAAACGACTGCGAACCCTAACGCGATGAAATATGCGGGCAGAACCATTTGCAACGTGACGCCGCTTTCGGCAGGGCACAGGAGCCACAGCGCGACGCCGGCCGCGGTAATATCGATGAAGGCCCATAGCGACAGACCGGACAATGCAAAAAGCGATGGCCAGCGCAGCGTGACAGATCGAATGGATAAGACAGGCCAAACAAAGCTAGCGGTTACGGTAATGGCGCACCCCAGTAACAGGGGCAGGCCGAGCCAGCCAAATGTGGAAAATGGCATAAGCACAAGCAAGGTAAGGCCACACAGGCCAGCGAGGGCGGCCATGAATGTCAACCCAGTCAGCGCCGTCATCTGGGCGGCGCGCGCAGGTGATAATCCCGGCAGTAGACGCCACCGGGCAAAAGCACCCGTAACGATGCCAAAGCCAACAGTCTGAGAAAACGCAATGGCGGCCATACCAGCCGCCCGCGCGCGCGGGCTGTCTAAACCGGTTTGCAAATGGCGGTGCGCAATACCATCGTAGCGGCCCAGCGCCCAAAAACTGACTCCAGTGGCAAACAGCGCGCCGATCCAGTTGAACAGTGGAACGGTGAGCAATGCGTCGGTAACGTCAGTCAAAGAGGGGAGCGTGATCATGGACTGGATCAGCCAAAAACACAGTCCCATCGCGGCGAGCGGCAGAAGCAGCCGCAGCAGTTTTGGAGCCGTGCTGGCATTCAGTTTTGGGTTTTCCATTTCAGTCCCTCAACGCGCCTTCAGCCTGTATGTGGGCCGAAATGGCAATATCATGCAAGATATTAGCCTTGTGAGGTTTGCGGATACGTTAATCTCGGGGGGAGGTAAATCGCTTCCATCTAAGCAAAATTGTCCTTAAGTCCCATAGTTTGCCTGCCTGTCCCTGCGACTTTGGGTGCGCGTGGACAGGCAGAACAATGACGATAAATTGAGGTTTAGCGTGTGGTTTCCAGAACGCCTTTACGGGCGTGTGGGGTTAATTCTGTCAGCTTGTTATGAATTTCAGCGGCGCTGACGTGGCCCATCAGATCCTGGGTCGCTTTGTCAACTACGCAACGTCGTGGAGTTGGGCTGAGCGTCGTTTTGACATATTCGGCGGCGAATTCTTCGGCGGCGTCGCCTGAAATGGCAAGTTTTTTGGCGGCCCACAAGCCCAGAAGTTTGTTACGGCGCGCGTCCGTTTTGAACTCCAATTCCGCCTCATGGGCGAATTTGTTTTCCAGAGCTTGCTTGCGATCTTGCAGTAGTCTCATTTGGTCACCTCTTAAACATACGATCTTGATTTGGAGCGCGACAACGGGATCAGATCAGTCAGAATAGAGCCGTGTGGTTTTACCGGGGCTGTGGTCTGAGGCTAACTTCTGCCAGCTCAACCGTTTGTCTACGAAGATTGATATGTCGAAAAGGTGTGTGAACAAATCATTGAGTTAAGGGAGGGTAAATCGCGAGTTTACTTTTTGGGCGGAAACGTGGCGCGGTTTGCCCTCCCGCGCTTATGGTTGGTGTTCGTTTTGGACCTGTTCGATCGCCACGGGGAGCAGTTCAGCGTATTTGGCCTGAATATCTTCCAACGACACCTTGTCGCGCAGGTCTTGCGCCAGTTTTGCCAGTATTTCATCATGACCGGGTGCGGACAGGTCTGCGGAAATAATTGACATATAATAATTTTCCGAGTCGTTCTTGCTTTTTCCAAGAAGAGATGCCGCCCAGAGACCCAGCAATTTGTTACAGCGGACCAAGGCACGGAACTTTAGGTCTTCGTCATGTACGAACTTGCTTTCAAATGCGGCTTCACGCTCATCAAATATAGTCATGATCTGGGCTCCATTCTGTCAAAGCTAAGATCAGCGTCAGTGGCGCGGCGGGAAATAAGATCGCCCGCGGAGCGCGACATCGGCGCTGAACAGGGCAGTCGTTGTCACTACACGCCTGAAAAATAGGGTAATGCTATCAATCTTCCAGCGCTTGCTGTCATGTTTTTGCTGCCAGTGGCATAAGAGGAGCGCGCGCAGCGTGTCAGGAATCTTGCGGCCAAAGCGAGCTTGGCTTAAGAGGGCGTCACACTCAGGGTTCAGATTCCCGCTATTTACCCCCGAAAGGCTGTCCATGGCACGTCGCACCAAAATTTATGAAGGTAAAGCAAAGACATTGTACGAAGGGCCCGAACCCGGGACAATCGTGCAGTACTTCAAGGACGATGCCACCGCGTTCAACGCCGAAAAGCGGGATGTGATCGAAGGTAAGGGCGTTCTGAACAATCTGATGAGCGAATTTTTCATGCTGGGTCTGGGCCAGATCGGCGTGCCGACTCATTTCCTCAAGCGGATTAACATGCGGGAACAGCTTGTACGTTCCTGCGAAATTGTGCCGCTGGAAATCATTGTACGCAACTACGCAGCAGGATCCCTGTGCAAACGTTTGGGGCTGGACGAAGGCACCCAGTTGCCACGCCCCGTGGTGGAATATTGCTATAAGGATGATGCGCTGGGGGATCCCCTTGTATCGGAAGAGCACATTGCCGCCTTTGGGTGGGCCAGTCAGCAAGATATGGATGACATCTTGTCGATTGCGCTGCGCGTGAATGATTTCCTGTCTGGAGTAATGCTGGCCGTTGGCATTCGTCTGGTTGATTTCAAAATCGAAATTGGCCGCGTCTATGATGGTGATTTCCAACGCCTAGTGGTTGCCGACGAGATCAGCCCAGACAGCTGCCGCCTGTGGGATATCAAGACCGGCCAAAAACTGGACAAAGATGTGTTCCGCCGCGATCTTGGCAGCCTGACGGATGCTTATAGTGAAGTGGCGCGACGTTTGGGTGTGATGCCGAACAATCCGCCCAGCCCAAGCAAGCCAACACTGGTGAATTAATCTCTCTCCCTGCCGCGATCAATCGTGCGCGGGGATTTGAGTATATATGACAAAATGAATGAGCGCGTTTGGTTGAAAGACAACTGACGGCTCCGGTAGATGACAACCGCAACCTGAAGGAAGATGCAATGAAGGCACGGGTGCATGTGATGCTGAAGAACGGGGTTCTGGATCCACAGGGTGAGGCTGTACGCCATGCGCTGGGCGCCTTGGGATTTGATAAGGTCGAGGGTGTGCGTCAGGGCAAGGTGATTGATCTGGATCTGGCCGCAGACGCCACAGAAGCAGACGTCACTGAGATGTGTGAAAAGCTGCTGGCCAATACCGTGATCGAATCCTACAGCGTCGAGCTGCTGTGATGAAGGCGGCGGTTGTTGTTTTCCCGGGTTCAAACTGCGACCGTGATCTGGCGGTAGCGTTTGAGCAGGCGGGCTTTGATGTTTCGATGGTGTGGCACAAGGACAGCGCGCTGCCCGAAGGTGTCGACATTGTTGGCGTTCCAGGTGGATTTTCATACGGTGACTACCTGCGGTGTGGTGCGATTGCAGCGCAGTCGCCGATCTGCAAGGCCGTTGTGGAACACGCTCATCGTGGCGGCTATGCGCTGGGCGTGTGTAATGGTTTTCAAATCCTCACCGAAACGGGGATTTTGCCGGGTGCACTGCTGCGCAATGCTGGTCTGAAATACATCTGCCGTACGGTTGATCTGAAAGTTGAGACCGCAAATAGCGTCTTTACCGACGGATATAGTGCTGGTGATGTGATTGGGGTTCCAATTGCCCACCATGATGGCAACTATTTCGCCGATGCGGAAACCGTCGCGGCGCTGAAAGATCAGGACCGCGTGGCGTTCAGCTATGTCGACAATCCCAACGGATCAGTTGCAGACATCGCCGGAATCCTGTCCGAAAATCGTCGTGTGCTTGGAATGATGCCACACCCGGAACGCGCCTCGGATGAGGGCCATGGCGGTACGGATGGCACAGCAATGTTTCGCGCACTGGCCGGAATGGTCACCTCTGCGTGACTTGTGAAGCGGTCGCCGCGGTTCTAAACTGCCGTGATGACTGCACCACGTAAAAATAGCAGCGCCTCGCGGAGACTTTTCGCGGCGCGCCACAGATCACGCGCCATTTCGTGGCGTGTGCGACTGGCTGTTGTTCTTGTACTGCTGATTGGCGCTGTGACCATCTGGGTCACCAATCGCAGTTTGACGGACCGGTTCACTGAAACCACCCGCAATCGGGCTGAACTGCGTTTGGCGCTGTATTCCGGGAACCTGGTGAGCGAACTGCGGCGCCATGCCGTGGTGCCACAGCTCTTGTCGCGAGATCAGGCCTTGATTTCGGCCCTCCAATCCAACGATTTTTCGCTTTCGACACAGCGGCTCATCTCATTTGTGGATGAGATCGGAGCAGCCTCGATCATGTTGCTGGATCGGGATGGGCGAACGGTCGCCGCGACGGACCGCAATCGCATGGGGGCAAGCCATCGTAGTGCCCCTTATTTCATTGATGCCGTGCGGTCCAAATCCACTGTGTTTTCGACGATTCCGCGCGAAGTGGCCGGGTATCGGTTTACCTACTCGCGCCGCATGGTTGATTCGTCGGGTGTGCTGGGCACCATTGTGGTTGAGGTCGATCTACAGAAATTTGAACGCGCTTGGGCGGGCATCTCTGATGCCGTGATGGTGACCGACAGCGAAGGTAACATCATTCTGGCAACGGAATCGCGCTGGCGCGGGTTGTTAGAAGAAGAAGCGCTTAAGCAGCAAACACCGGAAGGGGCGATCCAGCGCGCTATTCGCGCCACCGCGGATTGGACCGTCTTGCCCCCCGATGCCTATTTGCAGGGGGAGGCGGTGATGCGTCTGGAAACGCGCATCCCGTTTCAAGGCTGGCGGATGACGTCTTATACGACCTATTCGTCGATCCGCGAAAAGGTGAACACGGTGCTGGCGCTTGAAATCATGGGATTCGCCATCCTGTTGGCTCTGGCGTTTTATGCCCTTAGCCGGAAAACGGCGCTGCGCATGGCATTGTTCCAGCGCGAGTCGGCAGAGCTTCGCGTATTGAATACACGTCTACAGCGGGAAATTGCCGAGCGTGAGCGCATGCAAATGAGCCTGGAAGTGGCTGAACAAAGCCTTGCTCAAAGCTCCAAACTGGCCGCGCTTGGGGAGATGTCGGCCGCCGTTAGTCATGAACTGAACCAGCCTTTGGCCGCGATGAAAACCTATTTGGCTGGCGCGCGGCTTTTGCTCAACCGGAACCGCCCGGACGAGGCGCTGTCGTCCTTTGCCCGTATTGATGATCTGCTTGAGCGGATGGGCGCGATCACCCGGCAGCTGAAATCTTATGCGCGCAAGGGCGGCGACACGTTCAGCCCTGTAAACTTGGGCGATGCGCTGGCCTCATCGCTGTCGATGATGGAGCCGCAGCTGCGTCAGCGGCATGTGAAAATTACGCGCATCCTGCCCGAAGAACCGGTGTTTGTGATGGGCGATCAGATGCGGATTGAACAGGTGATGGTGAACCTGTTCCGCAACGCGCTGGATGCCACCAAAACGGTCTCGGATCCCGAAGTGGAAATCATCCTTGCGGCGGGGGAAACCGCCACGTTGGCGGTGCGGGACAATGGCACTGGGATCACGGATTTGGATAACCTGTTTGAACCGTTTTACACCACCAAACAAGCCGGGGACGGTGTTGGGCTGGGGCTTGCCATCTCCTCGGGGATCGTGAACGACCTAGGGGGACGCCTGACCGCACGCAACGGGCAGAACGGTGGGGCTGTGTTTGAAATGCAATTGCCGATCCTTGTGGACGGCGTCGAAGCTGCCGAATAGGCAGCGTCAGACAGAAAGGAACGCGAATGGCACAGGCCATGAAAATCGCGATCGTCGATGACGAAAAGGATATGCGCCAGTCGATCAGCCAATGGCTGGCTTTGTCGGGCTATGACACTGAAACTTTTGCCAGCGCCGAAGAGGCGTTGAAGGTATTGGGGCCAGAGTATCCGGGCATTGTGATTTCCGACATCAAGATGCCAGGCATCGACGGTATGCAGTTTCTGAAGAAACTGATGGGATCAGACAGCGCGCTTCCGGTGATCATGATCACTGGCCACGGGGACGTGCCGATGGCGGTTGAGGCCATGCGTGTGGGGGCGTTTGATTTCCTTGAAAAACCATTTAACCCGGACCGTATGTCTGAGTTGGCAAAAAAGGCCAGCAATGCCCGCCGCCTGACGCTCGACAATCGGGCATTGCGCCGTGAGCTGTCTGATGGTGGCCAGATCATGAAAAAGCTGATCGGGTCCAGCCCGGTGATGGATCGTCTGCGCGAAGATATTTTGGATCTCGGGCAAGCCGACGGTCATGTGCTGATCGATGGCGAAACGGGCACTGGTAAGACTTTGGTGGCGCATGCGCTGCACGCCGTTGGCAGTCGTGCGGGTAAGAAGTTTGTGCTGATCTCTTGTGCGGCGTTGGAAGAGGACGCGCTGTCCAAGCGCCTGTTTGGACCTATGCAACCCGAAGACAGCATGTTGCCCGCCGTCGAAGAGGCACGGGGGGGGACGCTGGTTCTGGAGGATGTTGATGCGCTGAGCGAAACGACGCAGGCAAAACTGCTGAGCGTCATCAATGAACAGGGCATTCCGGGTGAAACGCGCATCGTAGCAATTTCCAACCTGCAAGAAGTGGGTAAGACCTGCGAAGACGTGCTGCGGCCGGATCTGTTTTACCGGCTGGCGGCGCTGCGCATCACCGTGCCGCCGCTGCGTCAGCGTGGCGAAGATATTCTGACGCTGTTCACCCGATTGAGCGAGCAGTTCTCCGAAGAATATGGTTGTGATGCGCCACAGGTCAGCGCACAGGAGGCGGCGCAATTGTTGCAGGCGCCTTGGCCGGGTAACGTGCGCCAGCTGATCAACATCGCAGAGCGCGCCGTGCTGCAATCGCGTCGCGGATCTGGCAGCATTGCCTCCCTATTGATGTCAGATCACGAAGAAATGCAGCCGGTGATGACCACCGAAGGCAAACCTCTCAAGGAATATGTCGAGGCCTTTGAACGCATGTTGATCGACAACACCATGCGCCGCCATAAAGGGTCCATCGCCAAGGTGATGGATGAATTGCGTCTGCCGCGTCGGACGTTGAATGAGAAAATGGCCAAATATGGCCTGCAACGATCAGATTACCTGGCATCGTGATCGAATGTTGTTACTGGCGCAGGGCCCGAGATAGGGGCCCTGTGTCGTTTGCGAAGGCGTGAAATAAGCGCGCGCGCCGCCAGTCTTTAGAAAATATTAACATCGATTTGCAACAGAGAGCATATGCATCACGTGTGTTGCCACTCGGCAAGTGACAAGATGCGTGCAATGGTTCTGGAGCCGTGCCGGGCAGGCGTTTGGGGAGTTTCCCTGAGCGTTGGTAGGGATTTAGTTTAGCGCGAACATGTATCCGTTTGTTTGCTGAAAGATGGCCATTGTAATTACCTATCCACAGGTCGTATGCTTGTGGAACCGGGCGCGGCCTTTAGGGAACGCCCCGATACGAGAGATTCGCTGCTTCGGGCTTTTGTCCGGCCTCAGCCGAGAAAGCCAAGCAGATTGATAAGTTCCGCAGTGCGGAACAGTATAGTGCCTGATCCGATCCGTCGGCGCAGGATAATAAAAAGGGCAGGGCGCGGATTAACCCACCTGTCGGAGAAGCAACGCGATGACGCGCGCGCACGTAAAGAGCATTGAGGCAAAGGAGCTGGGCACACCAATTGGCGCCCGGGCTGGTCTTTTTGCAACGCCGCCGTCTCACATCGCCCAGACAAGACATCACCCCAAATTAACGCATCCGCCTGGCAACAGGTGGCGATCAATTGCACGGGGCAGGTGCATCAAGGACACATGGCAAAGAAGATGCTTATCGATGCCACCCACGCGGAAGAAACCCGCGTTGTGGTGGTCGACGGAAACAAAGTTGAAGAGTTCGACTTTGAATCTGAAAACAAACGCCAGCTTGCTGGCAACATTTATCTGGCAAAAGTAACGCGGGTCGAACCCTCGTTGCAGGCGGCTTTTGTGGACTATGGCGGAAACCGTCATGGGTTCTTAGCTTTTTCAGAAATTCACCCAGACTACTATCAAATCCCGGTCGCGGATCGCGAAGCGTTGATGGAAGAAGAGCGCGCTTATGCCGAGGCAATGCGCGCCCGTGACGAAGAAGAAGACAACAAATCGTCCAGACCCCGCCGCAAGAGCCGGGGTGGCAAAACCCGCGGTGCAAAAGCCGCCGCGATAGAAACTGTTGCGTCTGAGGCTGCTGCCGAAGTGGTGACTGGAACGGATGCTCAGCCGGGTGTTGAAACCGCTGATGCTGGTGCTACTGCACCTGCGGCCGGTGAAATATCTGGCATGGAAACCATCGATCTGACCGATGAAGCGTCCCAGGACATGGCTATCGCCGAAGTGCCTGAAAGCGGTGAAACAAAGGGTCGTGGCAAACGTCCCTCTAAAGATGTGGCTGAGGATGCGCCCGCTGAAGACGCGGCAGCTGTGGAGGTTGCCGAGGCGGAAACCGTCGTGGAAACAGCCGCTGCGCCCGAAAGTGCAGATGACGTTCAGACCGCTGCGGTGACGGACTATGTTGAGGCGGTTGAAGTGACCGACGCAGACGCACCTGTTGCGGATGCTGAAACTGCTGAACCACAGGCCACCGAAGGCGACGACACGCCCGAGGGACCAAGCACCATTGCCGCCGCTTCTGACGAAAATGACGCGGTGGTCAGCACCGAGGTTCCTGCTGAAGAAACGCCATCAGAGGCACCCGCTGCCCCAGATGATGCGGTTGCCGAAGAGGCTGCTGCTCCGGCAGAGGCAGAGACACCCGCCAGTGACACTCAAGCCGAAGACGCCGCCGTTGATGCGCCTGCACAAAACGACAGTGCTGCCAACGACGATGACGCGGACGAAGAGACTCCAGTCAAACGCTCTGATGCGACATCTAAAGATGACAGCATCGAATCCGTAGCCGACGAAGACGACAGCGAAGACATTCGCCCGGCCCGCAAACCGCGCCCACGTCGGTACAAAATTCAAGAAGTGATCAAGGTCCGTCAGGTTCTGCTGGTCCAGGTTGTCAAAGAAGAGCGCGGCAATAAAGGCGCAGCTTTGACCACCTATTTGTCGCTGGCAGGTCGTTACTGCGTTTTGATGCCCAACACCGCACGTGGTGGTGGTATCTCGCGCAAGATCACCAATGTCGCGGATCGCAAGAAGCTGAAAGAAATTGCAACCGAACTGGACGTGCCACAAGGCGCGGGCCTGATCGTGCGCACGGCTGGTGCCAAGCGCACCAAAGCTGAGATCAAGCGTGACTATGAATATCTGCAACGCCTTTGGGAGCAGATCCGCGAGCTGACGCTGAAATCCATCGCGCCCGCCAAAATCTACGAAGAAGGGGATCTGATCAAACGGTCGATCCGCGACCTCTACAATCGTGAGATTGATGAGGTTTTGGTTGAAGGCGAACGCGGCTATCGCATCGCCAAGGACTTCATGAAAATGATCATGCCGTCCCACGCAAAGAACGTGAAAAACTACCACGATCAGATGCCGCTGTTCGCGCGCTATCAGGTCGAAAGCTATCTGGGGGGGATGTTTAACCCAACCGTGCAGCTGAAATCTGGTGGTTATATCGTGATTGGTGTCACCGAAGCCCTGGTTGCCATTGACGTAAACTCTGGCCGGGCGACCAAAGAAGGCTCGATTGAGGATACCGCGACCAAGACCAACCTAGAGGCCGCCGAAGAGGTGGCGCGCCAGCTGCGTCTGCGCGATCTGGCGGGCCTCATCGTTATCGACTTTATCGACATGGATGAGCGTAAGAACAACGCCGCCGTCGAAAAGCGGATGAAAGACAAGCTGAAGACAGACCGCGCGCGCATTCAAGTCGGCCGCATTTCGGGCTTTGGTCTGATGGAAATGTCTCGCCAACGTCTGCGCCCAGGTATGATCGAAGCGACGACACAGCCATGTCACCATTGTCACGGCACGGGTCTGATCCGTTCGGACGATAACATGGCCTTGGCGATCCTGCGTCAAATCGAAGAAGAAGGCACCCGTGGCAAATCCCGTGAAGTGCTGGTGCGTTGCCCAGTGTCGATTG
Organism: uncultured Paracoccaceae bacterium; assembly: GCA_947492585.1. Classification (GTDB taxonomy): domain Bacteria; phylum Pseudomonadota; class Alphaproteobacteria; order Rhodobacterales; family Rhodobacteraceae; genus Epibacterium. The sequence continues at coordinate 131,886 of CANLND010000002.1, read as the reverse complement.
CCAACTTCTTGATGAACCAGAAACGTGAGCACATCGCGCAGATCGAAGCCCGCTATGGCCTGTCGGTGCGCGTTGAAGGTGACGTGCATCTGGTCAGCCCGGACTTTACCATCGAAAAGTTCAAGACCGCATCGCGCAATGTGACCGTGATTGAGGCACCGGTGGTGTCGGTTGACACCAGCATTATGGCCGAAGTCGACGCCGAAGATGCCGATGTAATCGAAGGCGAAGCGGTCGACGTGACCGCCGCGCCTGAGCCAGACGCGACTGAGGCGGAGGACGAGACCAAACCCAAGCGCAAACGTCGCCGTCGTCGTCGTCGCAAATCCGGTGGTGATGAGCAATCGCCAGCTGAGACGCAGGGTGGTGAGGCAAATTCCGAGAGCGATGTCGCCGCGGATGCTGCAGCCTCTGATGCGCCCGAAGGCGGAGCGGATGTAGACGCTGAGGCTGCGCCAAAAGAAGAAAAGAAACGCCGCACCCGATCGCGCTCACGTCGTCGCGGTAAGGACAATGATCAGGAAAAACCTGCTGAGGTGGACGCGCCAGTTGATGCGCCGGTTGCTGATGCTCCCGCTGAGGCTGACGCTTCCGCGGCGGCTCCAGAACCTGCCGTTGAGGTTGCTGAAGCGGTGAGCGTGGAAACGGTTGCAGTTGTTGAGACACCTCCTGCCGCCGCACCGGTTTCTGAGGAACCTGTACAAGTTGAAGCGCCGGCTGAAGCGGTTGTTGAACCTGCTGAAGTTGCCGCCGAACCTGCGCCTGTTGCTCCGGTTCCCGAACCCGAGATCACACAAGCCGTTGAGGTCGAGGCCGATGTGGCTGTAGCTGAGAAACCGGCAGAGCCTGCCAAACCCAAGCGGCGTGGTTGGTGGTCTAAATAAGACCGCTGCCCTGATGCTTAGAAAAAGGCGCGCCATCTGGCGCGCCTTTTTTCGATTGGACCGGTGACATCACCCGTTTTTCTGGATCAGATAAACGTGATAGTCGCCTGCGTCTTCTTGCCCCAGAAACGTGTGACCCGCTTCAGCGCAAAAATGTGGGACGTCGATGATTGCAGCCGGGTCATCGGCCAGCATCCGCAAAACGGCTCCGGTCTCAAGTGATTTCAATCGCTTGCGGGCTTTGAGAACGGGCAGGGGGCACAACAGCCCAAGCGCGTCCAATGTATCGGCATATTCTGTCATGCCTTGCAAATACGCCTGATATTTCAACCTGTCCACAAGGATGTGACCACCTGCCCCCGTGACGAATGGTTCCGGCCTCGCTAAGTGTGGGATATGTTTGGAATTGATATCATTGACGCAGGCCTTGTCCCTGCCATGCTGGTGGCCCTGATTGGCGGGCTTGTCAGTTTTCTGTCTCCCTGCGTGCTGCCGATTGTGCCGCCATATCTGGCCTATATGAGCGGCGTTTCCATCGGAGAGATCCAAGGCTCGTCTGCTGCACGTAGAAAGGCCATTCTGGCGGCGTTGTTCTTTGTGCTCGGCCTATCGACGGTGTTTTTGTTGCTGGGCTTCACAGCGTCCGCATTTGGCGCATTCGTGCTGCAAAATCAGGAACTGTTTGCGCAGGTGTCTGGGGTGGTTGTTATCATTTTTGGCCTGCATTTCCTGTCAGTGTTCCGCATTCCGATCCTTGACCGCGAAGCGCGCATGGACGCTGGTAAATCTGGAGGTTCGGCGCTGGGGGCTTATGTGCTGGGGTTGGCCTTTGCCTTTGGTTGGACGCCGTGCATTGGGCCACAGCTGGGCGCGATCTTGTCTTTGGCCGCATCTGAGGCCTCGGTGACCCGCGGCACCTTGCTGCTGGGCATTTACGCCATGGGATTGGGGGTGCCATTCCTGTGTGCGGCAATTTTCCTCAATCGCTCTATGGTCCTGATGAACAAGCTAAAACGCCACATGGGTACGATAGAAAAGGTTATGGGCGGGTTGCTTCTCTTTGTGGGGATCATGCTGGTCACTGGCCTGTTTACCACCTTTAGCTGGTGGCTGTTGGAGACCTTCCCAGCGTTGGCGGTTCTGGGCTAAAGCACCACACATTATAAACACGTGCGTAAAGGCCCCATGCGGGGCCTTACTCTTGTCTAAATGGCAGATTATGCTTGGCGAATGAGATGTTGAGGCACGCATGAACAGTCAGGACAGGCAGCAAGATACGAACGGGGCTCCGGGGCAGGCCGCGCCGCACAATGTGCGTAGGCGGCGGGTATTTTATATTCCGGGTTACGATCCCATCCATCCGCGACGCTACCGCGAACTGTTTCGCAGCGAGGGGGCGGCCCAGGCCGAGCTTTCTGGCTATGAGCTTGCGTTGTCTCCAAAACAAACATCCGGTCCTTATGGCTGGCACGTGTCAGCCCAGATAGATGGCCAGTCGATCGCGACAGATTTCGAAGTTCTGGTGTGGTCTGACATCGTTCGCGACAGTATGGAGGCCTCAATTGCGGGCACCTATCTGCAATTGGTGCGCACCGCGTGGATTTATATCACGACGGGCACCCTGCGCAGACTGACGTGGCTGCGCAAGGGGCCGGTGATTGCTGCGCTTTATCCTGTTTTGATGCTGCTGGCGCAGCTGGTGTTGGCACTACTTTTAGCTGCGGGCACTTCGGCTGCATTTTCTCACCTTTGGGGGGTGGTCTTGCCCGTTGGTGGTGTGTCGACTGTGCTGGGCTCGGTCTTGGGTCTTGCTCTGGCGGTACGGTTGCTGATCTGGTTCAAACGGTTGGACGGGAAGTTCTTTGCTTACTATCTGATGCATGATTATGCGTATTCCGCAGCCTCTTACGGTGCGAACCCGCCCGAGCTTGAAGCGCGGATGACAGAGTTCGGAACATTGATCCACGATGCCTTGCTGGATCCCAATCTGGATGAAGTTCTGGTGGTCGGGCACTCGTCCGGGGCGCATGTCGGGGTATCCGTTTTGGCAGATCTCAAGCGGATGGGCCTACCGACACAGGGGCCGCAGTTGTCGTTTCTTAGCCTTGGGCAGGTGGTGCCGATGGTGTCGTTCCTGCCGCAGGCCACGCGATTACGGGCTGATTTGCAGTATTTGTCGGAACAGGCCGATCTTCCGTGGGTTGATGTTACTGCGCCCGGGGATGGCTGTGCGTTTGCCCTGTGCGATCCAGTGGCCGTCAGCGGGGTGGCACGTCCGGCGCAGCAGTGGCCACTGGTGATTTCAGCGGCCTTTACGCAGACGCTCAGCCCAGAGCGTTGGAAAACCTTGCGCTGGCGGTTCTTTCGGCTTCACTTCCAATATCTATGCGCTTTCGATCGGCCAGGGGATTATGATTATTTTCAAATTTCAGCGGGCCCGCTGATGCTGGGGGCACGATTTCGGGGCCGTGAACCCTCGCAGTCGAGGATTGACGTTCCAGCCTCAAAATATCGCTCTGTGAGGGCGACGTGACCGATCTGCGTCCTCCCAAACCACTGGCGCGCCCAGATCGTGTTTCCTTGCTGCGCTACATGAAGCTGTTTCGCCAAGATATCCTGTCGGCGCAGCCTGCGCGGTTGTACCGGGCCTGGATGGCCGAATTTCGTACGCCGTTCTTTCGATCTTATTTGCTGAACCAACCGGATCTGGTTGATACAGTTTTGCGCGCGCGCCCGGATGATTTTCCAAAATCGGATCGTATTGCCGAGGGGTTAAAACCCCTCCTTGGCAATTCGGTTTTTCTGACCAATGGCGAAACCTGGAAGCGCCAGCGTCGCATCATCGATCCTGCGTTCGAAGGTGGCCGGATCAAAGAGACTTTTGCTGCGATGTTTTCGGCCGGGCAGGCGGGATTGGCGCGCCTTGGTCCTGACCCGCAGGTCGTGGATATCGAAGAGGTGACCTCACATCTGGCCGCTGACGTTATTTTCCGGACTTTGTTTTCCTTGCCGATCGAGGATGAAACTGCAGCGCAGGTGTTTCACCGGTTTCGTGAGTATCAACGCAGTCAGCCGATCCTGAACCTTGGGGCATTTCTGCCACTCCCCAAATGGATGCCCCGGTTTTTCCGACGTGGGACCCGCCAAAATGCGGCTGAAATCCGTAGGCTTATTACGCAGTTGACCGCGGCCCGGCAGGCAGAGATTGCGGCCGGCACAGCGCCAAATGATCTGGCGACCAAGATTATGACAACCAAAGATCCCGAAACCGGTGACGGTTTCACAACGGACGAAATGGTTGATCAGGTGGCGATTTTCTTTTTGGCAGGCCACGAAACCAGCGCCTCAGCTTTGGCCTGGGCGCTGTACCTTATGGCGCTGTATCCTGAGTGGCAGGACAAATTGGCCGCAGAGGCGCAGGCCATCACTGGACCTGAATTTTCCGTCGTGTCGAAATTACGGCTCAGCCGGGACGTGTTCCGTGAAACGCTGCGCCTGTATCCGCCGGTGCCGATGATGGTACGCGAAAATATCTGCCCGGAACGGTTTCGCGATCGTGACATTCCTGTGGGCTCCCAAATGGTGCTGAGCCCGTGGCATCTCCATCGTCACGAAACCCTGTGGGACAATCCGGATGGGTTTGATCCTGGGCGCTGGACCACCGAAAATGGAAAGACCTGCCAACGTGAGGCCTATATTCCCTTTTCAGCGGGCGCGCGTGTGTGCAGTGGCGCAGGGTTTGCGATGGTCGAAGGTGTGTTGCTTTTATCAATGATTTTAAAGCAGTATAAGGTAACGCTCACCTCAGATCCCGCACCTGTCCCAGTGGCGCATCTCACGGTGCGAGGCAAAGAGGGTATTCGCCTGCATCTGTCGCGACGTTAATTGCGGCTGAGATCTAAGTTTGTTGCAAGCGGTGTAATACAAACAGACGGATCGCCGACGCCAGACCACAGTCTGCGCCGCGTGTTTCATCTATTTCCGCTGCCAACTCATTGATCGCACGGCCGTCTTTGGTGGCGATCTCACGGAAAGCGTTCCAAAAATCATCCTCAAGCGACACCGAGGTTCGATGCCCACGCAGGGTCAGTGAATGCTTTTTAGGACGCAGGCTCATGTATCTGGGTCACGTTTGTGACCCTCCAGATGTCGGTCTGCCTGATCTTTGATGGCTTTGTCCAAGGTCTTTTCGGTCTTGGTTCTGCCAAAACGCACAGCGTTTTGGTCAGCGCGGGCCTTTTTCTCGGCCCGCGCTTTGTCTTTTCGATACCGGTTCAGATTAACCGGCGTGCCCATCAGTCTTTTGGACCGATCATCTGCTCGGGGCGTACAACCGCATCAAAGGTCTCTGCATCAACAAAGCCAAGCGCGATGGCTTCTTCTTTGAGGGTGGTGCCGTTCTTGTGCGCAGTTTTGGCCACTTTGGTTGCGTTGTCGTAACCGATGGTCGGGGCCAGAGCTGTCACCAGCATCAGGCTTTCGTTCATCAGCTTGTCAATACGCGGCGCGTTGGCTTGGATGCCGTTCAACATGCGCTCAGTAAAGCTGTCTGCAACATCCCCCAACAGTTGGATCGATTGCAACAGATTGTACGACATCATCGGGTTGTAGACGTTCAGTTCGAAATGACCTTGCGAACCAGCGAATTTGATCGCAGCGTCATTGCCCATCACATGTGCCGCAACCTGCGTCATGGCTTCGGCTTGCGTTGGGTTCACCTTGCCCGGCATGATCGATGAGCCGGGCTCGTTTTCGGGCAGGATCAATTCCCCCAGCCCTGATCGAGGGCCAGAGCCCAAGAAACGGATGTCGTTGGCGATTTTGTACATCGCGCCGGCCACACCGGCCAGCGCGCCCGAGGTAAACACCATGGCGTCGTGGGCCGCGAGGGCTTCGAATTTGTTGGGGGCTGTCACAAAGGGCAGGCCGGTGATTTCGGCCATATTGGCAGCGACTTCTTCGCCCCAGCCTTTTTTGGTGTTCAGGCCGGTGCCAACAGCGGTGCCGCCTTGGGCCAGTTCATAAATACCGGGCAGGGTGGCGTTAATACGCGCAATGCCCTGACGGATCTGGTGCGCATAGCCGCCAAATTCCTGACCCAAGGTCAACGGAGTCGCATCTTGGGTGTGCGTGCGACCGATCTTTATGATGTCTTTGAATTCTTCGGCCTTGGCTTCCAGCCCTTCGGCCAGTTTGGTCAAACCGGGTAGCAGCACGTCGCGTACGGACATCGCGGTGGCGATGTGCATGGCGGTGGGGAATGTGTCGTTGGACGACTGCCCCATGTTGCAATGGTCGTTGGGGTGGACGGGATCTTTGGATCCAATCACGCCACCAAGAATTTCAATCGCCCGGTTGGCGATCACTTCGTTGGAGTTCATGTTCGACTGAGTGCCCGAGCCTGTTTGCCAGACAACGAGGGGGAAGTTGTCATCGAACTTGCCGGCCACCACTTCGCTGGCGGCTTTGATGACCGCGTCTGCGATTGTGGCATCCATTGCGCCAGAGGCTTTGTTGGCCATGGCGCAGGCTTGTTTGATGACACCCAAGGCGCGCACGATGGCCACGGGTTGTTTTTCCCAGCCAATCGGGAAGTTCATGATCGAACGCTGGGTCTGTGCGCCCCAGTATTTGTTGGATGGAACTTCCAGCGGGCCAAAGCTGTCTGTTTCGGTGCGGGTTTCGGACATGGTGTCTCCTCTCCGTCAGTAAAGCCGTCCACAGGCATCTATCGCACCGGGATGACTGGATCAATCGGCGATAGCGCCCACATTTGCCGTGAAGGCGTATCACCCTCAAAAACCATTCATTTTTCCGCACCCTATTGTGCCTGTGGATAATAGGTTTACCTATACAACAGGAGGCCATTGTCGGCCGCCTTAAGGTGCAGATCATCACGCGGAGGTCGCAATGTTCACGACGCAGGCTCCACATCGAGCGCAAGGTGCTGAAAAAACGCTTGTACAATCTTTGCCATGCTCAGGCCGATTGGCGTTTTTTACGCTGGTCTTTGGGTTTTGGATGGTTGCATTGGCGCAGTTTGCTGTCGCGGAGTCCGAGATTTCGCGCTTTGTTGGCCTATATTCAGGTGAAGCTGTTCTGACAAATGCCGAAGGTGCCCCGGAAACGCGCCAGATGCAGGTGCAGATCCGCGAAGGCGATTCAGGATTTTGGGTCAAGTGGACAACCGGCCGTGTGCGCGAGAACGGCTCTGTCAAAAGCAAAACATACGAGGTCGATTTCCGCCCCAGCGAGCGCGAGGGAATTTTTGCAGCGGCGATGCGGCACAATGTATTTGGACACGCGGTACCGTTGAACCCGATGAAGGGAGAGCCATACGTTTGGGGGCGCATCGTCGGGGATACGCTGACCGTCTATTCGATGTTTATTGATCTGAACGGCGATTACGACATTCAGCAATATGATCGAACCTTGGTCGACGGGGGATTGTTGCTGGACTTCACGTCCCATCGAAATGGCCAGCCGCTTCTCACGGTCCAAAGCCTTCTGAAACGCCACTGATCTGCTGGGTCATTAAACGCAATAAAGGTCGCCTTTTGGGCGACCTTTGGCATTTGTTCAGGTTCAGGCGGATAGCCTCAGCGTTATTTGCGGAAGCTGTCCAATGATACGACTTCGGCGTCTTTGTGTTCGCCGTCGGAGTCAGCGGCGTCAACCGGCTTGGCTGAAATTTCGCGGCTCGCAATGTCTTCCAGTTCTGTCACGATTGCGCTGTCTTCTTCGTCTTCATCCAACTCTGCGCTTTCAAAGCGCAGGCCAAATTCAACCGAAGGGTCGACGAAGGTCGCGATGGCGTCAAAGGGCACATATAGTGGCTCTGGGTTGTCGCCAAAGTTGAGCGTAATGGTAAAGCCATCATCATCAATCACCAGATTGTCGAACCAGTGTTGAACGACAATGGTCATTTCGCCGGGGTAGCGATCGCCCAGCCAGTCGGCCAGCTGCGCGTCGGGGTGGTTGGTATCAAAAGTGATAAAGAAATGGTGGTTCCCCGGGAGGCCATTGTCAGCGACGTCCTGGAGCACGTTCTTGATTAGACTGCGCATCGCAGCATGCATCAGATTGCCATAATCGATTTCACGGGTCATGGTGTTCGCCCTTTTGCCTTTGCGGCCTAGCATAGATGAATTTTGCCGGAACTAAAGAGGATGCAGCCCGGAATGGCAATATTTCACAGTGGTCCTTTTGGTAGTTTGCACCCGTTTTGGCGATTGTGTCACCCTATAGTGTAATACTGCACAATTACACCTGCCGTCGCCATAAGAGCCAGAAGAGAAAACAGATTTCCTTTTGTCACGCGCAGCAGGATCGGGGCCAACAGCACAAGAAACAAAGCGTTCAGGTCCAACGTTGATAGATCTGGAAGAGGGAGGGTCGCAGGTCCAAGGCGGAGACCGTCAATTGTGCCAAACAACACGTTCAACAAAAACCAAATGGACAGATTAAAGATTACACCGACGATGCAGGCTGTGATGGACTTTAACGCCTGACCTATGCGGGGGTGGGTGGTAAGGCGTTCAACATGGGGTGCGGCAGCGAAAACCCACAAAAAGCAGGGCACAAAAGTAGCCCAAAGGGCGATCAGCCCTGCGGCGATGGCGTAGGGGAGCCCGCCTGCAATCTGGCCCGAGAGCATAGCCACAAATTGCGTAACCAAAATCAGCGGGCCCGGCGTGGTTTCAGCCAACCCCAATGCATCCAGCATCTGGTTGGAGCTGATCCAGCCGTTTTGATCAACCACGGCTTGGCTCATATAGGCGAGAACCGCATATGCGCCGCCAAAGGTCACCACCGCCAGTTTGGCAAAGAACCACCCCACCGAGGCCAAAAACGGCGCGGCAAAGACGGACAGCGCGACCAGCGGAAGTAGCCACAACCCGATCCAGAAGAGGAGGATCGGGAGGCCAGTTGGAGACTGTGCGACCTCCGGTTGCGCAGGTCGGGCCTGTTGCGTGGGTGCGAGAATAAACCCGACCACTCCCCCGCCTAGGATCACTAGCGGAAACGGGAGGTCGAACAGCAGCAGCGCGATTGCAGAAAGTCCTGCGCAGACCCAATCCCCGAATTGGTTCAACGCCTTTTGTTGCAGTTTAAGAAGCGCATTTATCACCACGGTTACAACGGCGGCTTTGATGCCCATAAATGACGACTGTATAATGGGTTGAGTGCCGTAATTGATGTAAATCGCGCATAGAAATGCAATGGCCACCGCACCCGGTATGACAAACAACAGGCCAGCCAGCACCCCACCCCAGATGCCGCGCAGGCGCCAGCCTGCATAGGTGGCCAACTGCATGGCTTCGGGGCCGGGCAGCAACATGCAAAAGGATAAACCGCGTAGGAATTGATCTTCACGCAGCCACGGACGTTTCTCCACAAGCTCCTGATGCATCAAGGCGATTTGTGCAGCGGGCCCGCCAAAGCTGAGCAGGCCAATTCGGCCAAAGACCCGCAAGAGATCGGAAAATTTGGGTGTCATGCGCCCGTTCTCCTTTGGGACAATTCAGTGTGGAAGACGCGCAATTCGTTGGGCGGTAAAATACCACACGACTGTCACCGTCAGCGTCGCAGCCTAACGTATCATCGCGACTCCTATGTGACACCGTCATCTGAATAGCCTTTGTAGAACTGCATACGCGCGCGAAATTGTCCTAACAATCGCTTGCGAGAGCGCGCCCCCACAGATGCGAAGGAGCAGCAGTATTGCGCACGACGCAGTGCCAACCCAAAGTTTATGATGTTTCAGCCAGTTTTGAATCTCGCCAGATCAATTTTTGCCCAGTCATGCTGATGGGCAGCACGTCTGCTGGCATCTGGCCCAGATTTTCAAACAAGGTTAGGTAATCAAATGTACTGTGACTTTCCAGAATTTTTTCGTCCCGCACGCGCATAAAAACCTGACCGTGGACATCAAAATAATCGACCCTGTCTGGCGCCGTCATCGAGACCGCAAACCGGGCTGCGATCCATTCGCCGTCTTCCATGCATTGGGTCATGCGAAAGCTGATATCATCCACCAAACTACGCAGGGCCAACACAAAGGCGCGGATATCTTCGATGGGCAATGGGTTTTCGCCAACCAGCCCACCCAACCCTCTGTCGCAGGCCAGAAGGTTTTCAATCTCGTCAAGGTTGCCCTGGCACCAGATTTCTTCAAACCATTGCTTCAATACTTCTGCGTGTGTCACGTGGGTCTTCCAACTTAGAACTTTGACGACCGCAGGATAGCGTGACCGCTAAGTACTTTGATTGCATTTCAATTGTCTGAAATATTGCAATTTTTTAGTCAAAACCAAAGTACTTTTCGAGTGCTCACTCAAATAATATCGACGCGGAGCAGATTTCAAAAGCAAATGCAGGGAGATGTGGGAAGTGCAGGTTTCTGTTGCCAGGTACCTGCGAACCCCGCCAAATGCTGCAAAGCAAGAGGACTTAAGTTTCGGTTTTCCGAACTGCTTACGCAGCCAGGGCTACCGGAGCACGATTGTCATTTGCAATTGTACAAGTTTCGCCGATAACGGTGGCAGACAGCCGAGACAAAGCTAACCCCTTTAGACGTCCGTCGATCCTGTTTCGACCCCATGATCCCCAAATGAAGGATGTTTGGTGGAGTCGCCGGGTACCGCCCCCGGGTCCGATCCGTTTATTACGAGCGCATTTATGTCCATAGTCCCCGAAGAGACACATTCAACATAAGCGTTTGCGGTTGGGAGTTAAAGGGGAAATGCGCGCCCATGGGACAGGTCTTTTGGCTGCGCCACAATAATATGACCCGTGTGGTGTGGGGGAATTGTGGGGGGCCTACATTTTCGACCAGTTCGCAGCCCTGTTAAGATGGATCAGGTGTTTATTTAGGCTGCTAATCTTATTGCTTTTCATGGTGGCGGCACGACGTGCTGTTGCTCACCTGAGCTGGGCGGCAAGGGGATGAAATCCTGCAAGGTCGGATCAAAGGTCGGGGTGTTGTGGATGTAGACGCTTAAGATCCAAGCGAATTTGTAAAAAAACATCACTGAGGGCTTGATACACCCAGCAGATTGCCCAAGCTTGTCAGCGACAGCCGGGCAGTGGTGGCTCGGACTTGAAAGCCCTTCAATAAGGAAACAGCCGTGACAGAGCTTGATATTGATTTTGTGCGGGGCTGCTTCCCGGCATTTGCCCAGCAGAACCTGTCAGATCAGTCTTTTTTTGAAAACGCGGGCGGATCATTTACCTGTGCCCCGGTCATCGATCGGCTGACGCGGTTTTACACCCAGCACAAGGTACAGCCCTACGGTGCCTCAGCGGCATCGCAATTGGCCGGAGCAGAAATGGACGCTGCCCGCAATCGATTGGCGGCCCTGTTGGGTGTGCAGCCGGATGAGCTGAGTTTTGGTCCGTCAACAACGCAGAATGTCTATGTTCTGGCTCAGGCAATACGGCAGTTTCTGCAACCGGGCGAAGCAATTGTGGTAACCAATCAGGATCATGAGGCCAACTCTGGCCCCTGGCGCAGATTGGCGGAGGACGGGATCGAAATTCGCGAATGGCACGTGGACCCGGATACCGGTTGTTTGAACCCCGAGGATCTGGAAGATCTTCTCGACGAAGATGTTCGACTGGTCTGTTTTCCGCATTGCTCTAATGTTGTGGGTGACATCAATCCGGTGTTTGAACTGACCGCGATCGCCCATGCTGCTGGCGCGTTTGTATGCGTCGATGGTGTGTCCTACGCGCCGCATGGCTTGCCCAATATCGAAGCACTGGGACCAGATATATATTTGTTTTCGGCCTACAAAACCTATGGCCCCCATCAGGGCCTGATGGTGGTGCGGAAAGGTCTTGCCAAACTGCTGCCCAATCAGGGGCATTTCTTTAATGAAGACTGCCTGTACAAACGCTTTACCCCGGCGGGACCAGATCATGCCCAGATCGCGGCTTGTGCGGGTATGGTCGATTATTTTGAGGCTCTCGCAGCACACCACGGCTGCACGGCAACTGCGCCGGAGGGCATCGGTGCTTTTGTGCATGATTTGATGCGGGCGCAAGAAACCCGCCTGCTTGGGCCTTTGCTTGAAATGTTGGATCAGCGCGACGATGTTCGTTTGTTGGGGCCTGCGGGCGCGGCCCATCGGGCGCCGACGGTTTCGGTGCACACTCAGACTGATCCCCGCGATATTGCACAGAGATTGGCGGGTGAGGGTATTATGGCCGGGGCCGGCAATTTTTATGCGCATCGGGTGTTACAGGCGATGGGGATCGACCCAATACGGGGGATCCTGCGGCTCAGCTTTACGCATTACACTTCTGAGGATGACATGACCAAGCTGAGCCATGCACTTGAGCGGCATCTGTGACGTTGTGCAACTCTGATACTCTGCCGCCGGTGATCTGGTGGGTTCGTCGTGATCTGCGTTTGGCAGACAACCCGGTATTGCAAGAAATCTGTGCGCAGGGGCGCCCAGTCGTGCCGGTGTATGTTCTGGACGCACTGGATGATGAACTTGGCGCCGCTGCGAAATGGCGATTGGAGCAGGGCTTGACGCAGCTGGCGCGCAGTTTGGTCGCGCGCGGTGCACAGCTGGTCTTACGTCGGGGCGCCCCGCTGGAGCAGCTCAGTGACGTCGCCACCCAAACCGGAGCAACGGCGGTCTACTGGTCTCGCCTTTATGACCCCGAGGCCATAGCCCGCGATACGGCGGTGAAATCCGGGTTGCCGGGACGGGCGCTGACCGCACGTTCGTTTGGCGGCCGGGTACTGTTTGAACCGTGGGAGGTCGCGACCAAAGCTGGGGGGCCGTTCAAAGTGTACACGCCTTTTTGGAAAGCGGTTCGCACACGTGATGCGGTGGCGATACAGCCACCGCCGCGTCGTTTGTTGCCGCCAAAAAACTGGCCGGTAAGCGACACCATTGAGTCCTGGTGCCTGTCGCGGGCAATGCAGCGTGGCGCGGCGGCGTTGCGCCGCTATTGTAGGGTCGGCGAAGAGAGTGCTTTGCAAAAACTGTACGCTTTTTCGGACAACCATCTGGATCATTATGCGGCGCGACGGGACGTTCCGGGGCAGCCAGTCACCTCGGATTTGTCTGATCACATCGCCTGGGGAGAGATCAGCCCGGTGCGCTTGTGGCATGTCGGACGGCGGGCGATGACGGAAGGGTGCGCGGGCGCCGAGCAGTTCTGCAAAGAGGTGGTCTGGCGGGAGTTTGCCACCCATCTTGTCTACCACACCCCCCATATCCTGACCAAGCCATGGCGTCCCGAGTGGTCCGAATTTCCGTGGCGTGGTGCGGAGGCTTTGGAACTGCAAGCCTGGCAGCGGGGGCAGACCGGTGTGCCGCTGGTGGATGCCGCGATGCGGCAGTTGTATGTGACGGGAAAAATGCACAATCGGGCGCGGATGGTCGTGGCAAGTTTTCTGTGTAAGCATTTGATGGTAGACTGGAAATGCGGTGCAGACTGGTTTCGCGACTGTTTGGTGGACTGGGATCCGGCCAGCAATGCTATGGGCTGGCAATGGGTGGCGGGCTCTGGTCCAGATGCTGCGCCGTTTTTTCGCATTTTCAACCCTGAGACCCAGCGCAAGACGTTTGATGGTGATGGGGTATATTGCCGACAATGGTTGGCCGAAGGGCAGAAAACGCCGCCACAAACCGCGTTAGATTTTTATGCGGCCGCCCCCCGTCAATGGGGGCTATCACCGGCAGATATGCCGAAGTCGCCGATCGTGGATCTGGCCGAAGGGCGTGCGCGTGCGCTGGCTGCCTATCAGATTTTGCGAAATCGCGGATAATTCAAGCGCAGCTTATCCATTCTTGCCAGATGCAGCTCTGCGTCCTAACCTTTTTGTGTCAAAGACAAAGGGGGAAGCGAATGCCATTCACGACCACCGAAGGTCAGCAGAATTTGCCGCGCTATTTTGCCCAAGTGTTTCGGGCTGTGGTGCAGCTGGATGTGGGCCAACTTGATATTCACCTGCCCGATGGGCGTGTGTTTCGCGCGACGGGGCCAAAACCCGGCCCCGTCGCGGACCTGCATATTCATCACCCGGATTGCTTTGCGCGCTTGGTACGCGAAGGTGATTTGGGCTTTTCCGACGCCTATTTGGAAGGCTGGTGGAGCAGCAGTAATCTTCAGGCGTTTATGGATCTGATGCACGAAGGCTCAGACACCGTTTATGACGGCTTTCCTGGAAAAGGTCTTGTCCGCGCCTACGAGCGGTTTCGCTTTTGGTTGCATCGTAATCACCGCAGTCAAGCACGTAAGAATATCTCGTATCACTATGATTTAGGGAATGATTTTTACAAAATATGGCTGGACGACACGATGACTTATTCCAGCGCCAAGTTCACCAACGGACAAGAAAGCCTGGAGCGGGCCCAGACGGCGAAATACGCCTCTATGGTGGATCAGATGGGTGCCAAACCCGGCGATCACGTGTTGGAAATTGGGTGTGGTTGGGGCGGATTTGCGGAATATGCCGCGCGGGAGCGTGGCTTGAGGGTCACAGGGCTGACCCTGAGTAAAGAGCAATTGAGGTTCGCCCAGCAACGTATTGAAAAAGCAGGGCTATCGGGGGAGGTGGAGCTGCGTTTGCAGGACTATCGCGATTGCGGTGGGCGATTTGATGGTATTGCATCCATTGAGATGTTCGAAGCGGTTGGACAAAAGTATTGGCCCACCTATTTCGAGACCATCCGGGATCGTCTGAAACCCGAAGGTCACGCGACCTTGCAGATCATCACTGTGGCGGATCACAGGTGGGACATTTACCGTAAGGGTATTGATTTTATTCAGAAACACATTTTTCCGGGGGGGATGCTACCCAGTCCGGGTGTGTTGCGAGATCAGATCGAACAGGCAGGGCTGCACGTGGTCCGATCGATTGAATTTGGTGACAGTTATGATCAGACGCTGCGCCGCTGGCACGCAGTGTTTAACGGCAGCTGGGACCAGATCAGCGAGATGGGATTTGACGATCGTTTTCGAAAAATGTGGAATTTCTACCTGACCTCTTGCGCGGCAGCCTTTAAAGCCGGAACCTGTGATGTAACGCAAATTACGATTTCTCATCGGTAGGTTAAAAGATCTCTATGCCCACTGCTTCTCGTTTGGTCGCCGCGACTCTTCTGGCGCTTCTTGCTGTTGTGACCTCCACCCAGGTTGTCCCGCTGTTGCCGGAAGGTACGGATGTAGGGTATTTTTTCCATGTGAACGCCGTAATTGGCCTGGTGGTAGGTTGGGTTTATCTGGGGCGCCGCGTGGGGCGGGGATTTGTGCAAGCTGTGAACAATGGGCTGACCGGTATCGCATTGCTGGTTCTGTTTGCGCTGCTCGCGCAAGGCATCAACGAAATGTTCCGCTTGGCCATGCGCAATCGTTTTGATGGCCCGTTTGAAGCATTGGCCGCGATTTTCTCCATCGCGCTGGACTACTTTTTTGTTATTGCGGTGCCAAGCGTTCTGCTGCCTTTGGTGATTGGCGGCTGCGTGATCGGTGTGATGACCGAACATGCGTCGAAGCGCTGGACCTAGTTTTAATTCAATAGGATAGATGAATTGGCTGATGCATTTGTGTATGGCACCTTGCGCCATTTGCCGTTGGTGGAACGTATTCTAGGGCGCCGGGCGTCTGATTTAAATGTCAACGATGCAATCTTGCCAGATCATCGGGTCCGCTGCGTACAGGATGAGCCGTTTCCAGCGATTGAGCCCGCTTTGGGGGATCAGGCGCAGGGGCTGCTGCTACAGGGGGTGTCGGATGATGATGTCGCCGCGCTCACGTTTTATGCGGCTGGGTTCGGTCATGTCGCAGCGATCAAAGACGTTAAATGCAGTGCCGGGGAACACATTGCGGCACAGGTCTTTACCCCGGCGCCCGGAGTGCAGATACTGGACGCGCCGTGGGACCTAACGATATGGGTTGGACGCTGGGGAGACATCGCGCTGCGTGCAGCGGAGGAAATCATGTCCTATCACGGCCAGCTCTCTGTGGGTGAGGTGACGCGGAGCATGGGCGCGATCAACATGCGCGCCGCAGCCTGGTTGGCGCAACAAGAGCGGGCCGAAGACCCAGATCATCCGCTCCGGGAGCAGGTTAAGGTGCTCAGCCACACGCGACCTTACATGAAGTTTTTTGCCATGGAAGAGATCGACTTTCAGCATCGCCGTTATGATGGTAGCTGGTCCGAGGTGATGAACCGGGGGGCCTTGATGGTGGGCCATGCGGCTGTGGTTCTACCGTATGACCCTATTCGCGATGAAGTTCTATTGGTGGAACAATTTCGTGCCGCCACATTTATCGCGGGAGAGAAACGACCTTGGATGTGGGAGCCCGTGGCAGGTCTCATTGATCCCGGAGAGACACCCGAACAGGCCGCGCGCCGCGAAGCGGTAGAAGAGGCGGGGATTGAACTGGATCAGCTGGAATCGGTGGGCCGCACGTATTCTTCAAGTGGATCTCTGGGCGAGCTGGTTTACATGTTTGTCGGCGTGGGGTGTTTGGATCAAACCAGTCAGGGCGGCGGCATGATCAGTGAGGGCGAAGACATCCGCCGGCAGATTCTAAGCTATGACCGGTTGATGGAGGGCGTCGATGCTGGAATTTATCAGGATATGCCGTTGGTCGCCACGGCCTTGTGGCTGGCCCGTCATCGGGACCGTATTCGGGCTGCATCACAATAACAGGAACTGCGTTCTTACGCAGGGGATCCGTCATGCGGTCTCTTGTGAAGCCGTTCTCCCTTCGCTACATCTTGAGTGAAAGATTGAAAGGGATATCATGCGCATTGCACGCGATTTGGCTGATGCCGTTGGCCACACTCCTCTGATCCGCCTGAACAAGGTGTCGGACGAGACCGGCTGTGAAATCCTCGGCAAGGCCGAATTCATGAACCCGGGTCAGTCGGTCAAGGACCGTGCGGCGCTGTACATCATCAAAGATGCGATTGCGCGCGGCGACCTCAAACCCGGCGGAACCATCGTAGAGGGCACGGCCGGCAACACCGGTATTGGGCTGGCATTGGTCGGGGCCTCGATGGGGTTCAAAACCGTGATTGTGATCCCGGAAACCCAGTCCGAAGAGAAAAAGGACATGTTGCGTCTGGCCGGTGCCCAACTGGTGCAAGTGCCTGCCGCACCGTATCGCAACCCCAATAACTATGTGCGCTATTCTGAGCGCTTGGCCAACGAGCTGGCAAAGACCGAACCCAATGGCGCCATCTGGGCCAACCAGTTTGATAACGTTGCCAATCGTCAGGCCCATGTAGAAACCACCGGTCCCGAAATCTGGGAGCAAACCGGCGGAAAGGTCGACGGCTTTACCTGCGCGGTCGGTTCTGGTGGCACGCTGGCGGGGGTGGCCGAAGCCTTGCAGCCCAAGGGCGTGAAAATCGGTCTGGCGGATCCCATGGGTGCCGCGCTCTATTCGTTTTATACAACTGGTGAACTGGGGTCATCCGGGTCTTCGATTACCGAGGGCATCGGCCAAGGCCGCATCACCAAGAACCTGGAAGGGTTTACCCCAGATCACGCGTTTCAGATCGAAGACGCCGAGGCGCTGCCTTATGTCTTTGACTTGCTGCATGACGAAGGTCTGGTGCTGGGCGGCTCGTCCGGTATTAACATTGCAGGGGCCGTGCGCATGGCGCGCGAAATGGGCCCCGGCCATACTATTGTGACCGTGCTGTGTGATTATGGCACCCGCTACCAGTCAAAACTGTTTAACCCTGATTTCCTGCGGGACAAAGGGCTGCCAGTGCCGGAGTGGATGACCCATACACCAGCCTCTATTCCCGGCGTCTTTGAGGGATCATGACACTTCATTCTACATCGTTAAGAACGTTATTCATGGGGCTGGTCATTTTGATCAGCCTCTCTCTTTCAATCTCCAGCCCAACCATGGCGCAGGTGAGCGGCGCAGACGTTTCTTCGTCGGGTCCCGACACCAGTGATGTACTGGCAGACCCAATTCCGGAAGCGGATGCGGAGCAGGACGAAAGCCAGCAGTATTACCAGGCCTGGCTGCGCACGGCAAAACGCGCCGAGACCGTGATTGAGGCCGGGCGTGCTTCGACTGCTGCATTGGAAGACATGCGGTTGGATTTGGCTGAATTTCGTGACCGTTTTCGCGACGTTCAGTCCGAAAACGATAGCCGTATCAAAACCTTGCAGGCGCAAATTGAGACTTTAGGCCCTGCGCCAGAAAGTGGTGAAGCGGAGCCAAAGAACCTGGCGCAACTGCGCGCGCGTTTGACCCAGCAGCTGACCGAGCTGCGTGTGCCGCGGATCATTTCCGAAGAGGCGTCTTTGCACGCAAGCGGTTTGATCAATGAAGTCGATCAGATCATTCGGGACCGGCGGAAATCTGTTTTGTTGCAGCGCGGGGCGACGCCACTCAATCCGGCGAACTGGTCCGAGGCGCTCAACACGCTGACCGGGGTGTTGGGCTCTTTGGCGACAGAAACGAAGGCGCAGTTCAACAATGACGCGATGTTGCGCAACCTTGGCACGCGTTGGCCCAGTCTGTTGGTGCTCGCTCTGATTGGGGTTGGGCTGACGTTTGGCGGGCGCTATCTCGCAGTGCGCGGTGCCGCATTCCTGCGCGCGCAGACCTGGCGCGGCACAGGTGTCTGGAGCTTTGTGGCGTCGCTGTTGCAGATGGGGATGCCCTATCTTGGCGTGTCGTTGATTGTCGCTGCGATCAACGAGGCGGATATTCTGGGCGTGCGCGGCACGTTGTTGTTGCAGGAGGTTCCACGATGGGCGCTGACCTTTTTGGCCTTTCACTGGTTGGGGCGGCAGCTGTTTGCCAATCGCTTGGGCAACACGCTGCTGCCGATTGACCCAAAGAACGCCACAGCTACCTGGTGGATGTTAGATCTTCTGGCGCTCCTGCTGATCTCCAAAGAGGTGCTGCAGGCCTTTGAGCACGTCATCACTTTTTCCGACGGTGCTTTGGCGGTTGTTCGTTTCCCGCTTATTGTCATTGCAGCCCTTGTACTGCTGCGTTTGCGCCGCATTGGTGCACAGCAGCGCGCTGTGGGGGCCGAGGAGGGTGCGGATCAGACGACCATTGCGGCAGGTGCAAACCTGATCATCAGCATTGTGCGCCGGGGTGCTTATCTGTTGGGGTTTGTGTCACCCATTTTGGCCGCGCTTGGATATATCGATGCCGCGGAAGCGATGATCTACCCGGCTATCTACACCTTAGCGGTCATCGCAACCTTGCTGGTGGTCCAGCGGTTTTTGGTGGATCTCTATGGGTTTGTTTCGGGGCAGGGCGGTGCGGCCAGTGATACGCTGGGCGCTGTGCTGATTGGGTTCTTGTTGACCGCTCTTGCAGTGCCAATCCTCGCCCTTGTTTGGGGGGTGCGCTATGCGGATCTGTTTGATCTGTGGAGCAGCCTGCTCACCGGATTTCAGATTGGCGACACAACCATTTCTCCCACAGGGTTTGTGACGTTTGCGGTGGTGTTTGGCATCGGTTACACCGTAACGCGGTTGGTGCAGGGCAGCCTGCGCACCTCGTTGTTGCCCAAGACCAAGATCGACCCAGGCGGGCAGAACGCCATCGTATCCGGAACCGGATATGTTGGTATTTTGCTGGCCGCGCTGATCGCCATTTCGTCCGCGGGGCTTGATCTGTCGTCACTGGCGATTGTCGCCGGTGCGTTGTCGGTGGGGATTGGCTTTGGATTGCAGACCATTGTGTCCAACTTTGTCTCGGGCATCATCCTGTTGATTGAACGCCCGATTTCCAAAGGTGACTGGATCGAGGTTGGCGGCATGATGGGATATGTGCGTGATATCTCGGTGCGTTCGACCCGCATTGAAACCTTTGACCGCACCGATGTGATTGTCCCGAACTCGGACCTGATAACGGGGACTGTCACCAACTTCACCCGTGGCAACACGGTTGGGCGGGTGATTGTACCAGTGGGGGTTGCCTATGGCACCGATCCGCGCCGGATTGAGGCGATCCTGATGGAAATCGCAAAGTCGCATCCGATGGTTCTGGCGCAGCCGGGGCCAAGCGTGGTGTTCCAGGGATTTGGCGCCGACAGTCTGGACTTTGAGATCCGGGCAATCCTACGGGATGTGAATTGGATGCTCTCGGTGAAATCAGATCTCAATTACCAAATCGCAGATCGATTTGCGCAGGAAGGCATCGAAATACCCTTTGCCCAGCGCGATCTCTGGATCCGTAATCCCGAGGCGCTGACAGGCCAGATGACGGCGGCAAAATCCTAACAAGCGGCGTGATCCGCGCGTAAATGAGCAAAGCAAGCCCCGGCCTTTGGCGGGGCTTGTTTTGCATCCAGAAACCCATGGCGCGGAAGCGTTTGAAAAGGCGCATGAAAAAACTTCTTGGTAAGTTCGTTTTTTGAAGAAATGTCCCTTGCAATTCCGTTGGGGATCCGTCAAAAGCACCCCCAACGGAGAGGTGGCCGAGTGGTCGAAGGCGCACGCCTGGAAAGTGTGTAGGCGGGAGACCGTCTCCAGGGTTCGAATCCCTGTCTCTCCGCCATTACCTTGCTTTGGCGAAAATCGATCACCTTATTTGACAAAGGTGCTGTTTCTGCCGGTTCCCTGTGTGTCTCGGTCTACTTTGGTTGCTTAGTGCGGTTTGTCCAAGGATCGTGGACCCGTCGTAGGACCAGTTTCGAGGTCTCTTATCTTTAGATACTGCGCGGATGGTTGCTCCCGGTTGGGTCGGTGGGCCGAAAAGACCTATGAGCAACTCGCCTCCTTGGCGGACTATCTGAATGTGATGTCTCCAAGCAGAGCAGATCTCTGGTCGGTCTGAGACTACTTTTGGGGAGATTCCTAAAATTGCAAATAAATGCTTGGTGACCTTCTTTGCGAATGCCTTATCTTTTGGTTAGGACATTGGTTGTGAATGTGGCTGATTCGGGCGTAAATGTGTCAGCTGTCATGTAGATCAGTACAGTTCGCATGATCTTTTGGCTTTGTTTCGCTCGACTGAGGGGTTAGTTAATTTTATTTAAATGCTTTGTTTGCATTCAACAGGCTCCTCGTCATCAAACTACGCGTTTCCAAATCGGGGACAATAGGACTGCGAAAGCGCAGAAGCCGTAGGTCTTCCGGACGTTTTTTCGAATAACTTGTGGTTTTACGCTTTAGTAGCGCATTGCTGGTAGTTGTCGATGGAAACAATGAAGGCTTTTCCAAATGCTCAGGTCAGCAGATGTTTGTGCGCCGCGTGGATTTCACGCGCGTTACGGGGAAAGTCTGATGATTTTTGAACTTTGTGTGGAAAGTCGGGTCCGTTAAGAAAGAGTAAGCCCTTGGGGGGGTGAGTTTTGTGGAAGCTCCACAGTTGGGAGTGACCGGCCTGAAGTAAAGCTATGCTGACGTGTGCGTTTGCTGCGGAAGTATTGCGAGGCTGGCAACCAACTTGAGTGGTTCGGGAAATTTACGGCTCCTGAATTGTATAAAGTTTTGCGTCACGGTGTGCCAAGTTTTTGCCGCGTCGCGTGTAGACCGACCGAACGTGTCGCGTCACAAAGGAGATGGTGATGGCGGATAATTTTGACAATCCATACAGCGCAAATCTAATCGGCTTGTGGGATTTCCGCGACGGGTTCGAAAACAATGATACCGGCCTTGGCGATGGGATCGCCCAAGACGGAGCGGCTGCAAATGGCGGCGGTTTTGGCGCGGGCTGGTTCTTTGGCAACGGCGACGGTTCACGATTTGATGTCGATGACGGCGATGATTCCGCCTTTGATCTTTCCGAGGGCACCATCGTCACGCAGTTCAAGCAAAACAGCCCCTTGTCTGGGGATGATCAGACGGTTGTCAGCCGTGGTTTGACCGGGCAGGATGGGTTGGATCCCAACTATTTCGAAATTCGGGTCACTGCGAACGGCGCCGTCGAAGCGTATCACGCAGACAGCGGTGAAAGCGCATTGCTGACCACACCTGATGGGTTCCTGGCGACAGGCGATATCATCAAAGTTACCTATGCCTGGAACGATGGCGGCGTGCAGATGGTGGTTGAAAACACCACACAAGCCACCTCCGCGACAGATGGTGCGGATGTCTCGGGCTTGAGCCTGGATTTGACCGACGCCAGCGAACAGAGCTTTGCCATTGGCAGCCGGGAAACCACCGAAGGCACCTATGATCAGGCCTTTGACGGGTCCATTGATTATGTTGCTGTTCTCGATGATGACGTGTTGTCGTCGGGATTGGACGGCGTTGTCGAAGGTTCAGCAGGCGATGATCTGATCGATGTCGACTATCTTGGCGATCCCGAAGGCGACCGGATTGATAACAACGACGCGATTAATCCTGCCGATGGTCCTAACGACGATTTGGTGAACGCGGGCGCGGGCAATGATACCGTGATTGCAGGCGCTGGAGATGACACCGTACATGGTGGCGGTGGCGACGATAGCCTTGTGGGCGGCGAAGGCGACGATGTGCTGTCAGGCGACACCAACGCGCCTGGGGTGACCTCCACGCCCGGCCGCGAAGTGTTTGAATGGGACCGCGCGCCGGATCCAAACGACAATGACCCAATCGACAACGACGATCCGTTGGACGGTGGGTTCTCGCAGGATACGGGCACGGTTACGGTTGATTTTTCGATCACCGAACAAGATGCGGGCATCGGCACGTCCTATTCCAGTGATCAGCAGAATGTTGTGAACATCAACACGGGTGGTGGCACAGCAGATGACACCAGCGCATTGGGGTCGTTGATCCAAACGAGCGGCGACAGCATTGGTTATCGCCTTGATTTCTCAGGCCCTGTCGAAGATGTTTCGTTCCGGATCAATGACATCGACGGTGGTGGCGTTGTTCAGGTCACGGCCTATGACGCGAATGGCAATCCGACGGTGGTAAACCTGTCCGGTGGTCCGCTTCTCACCTTGAGCGACGAGGACGGCGTGAGCGGTGATGACACCGCGATCTCACAAGGCGGGTACGCGTCCGAGGACAATCCGAACTATTCCCTGTTGGTCACTATTCCCGGCCCCATCACGCGGATCGAAATTGACCATTCACAAGATGGCGGAACCAGCGGAATTCAGGTCACCGATGTCTATTTTGATCCAATTGTGACAGATCCCGTGACCGATGCAGGTGATGACACCATCGATGGCGGCATTGGTGCAGATATCATCACAGGCGGCGAGGGCGATGACTCTCTGATCGGCGGCGATGGGAATGATACCATCGATGGCGGCGACGGTAGCGATACTGTTACCGGCGACGACGGTGACGATGTGATCGATACATCTGGGTCCGATGGATCACCTGATCGCGGCATCCCGGACGTTGGCGGTGCGGGCGCTACTCCTGCCGACACAGATCCCGATAACGATCGCGATACCGTTGACGGTGGCGCAGGCAACGACAGCATCACTACTGGTGATGACGCTGACCTGATCATGGGTGGCACAGGTGACGATACTCTGGATGGCGGCATCGACGATGACACCATCGACGGCGGTGACGATGATGACGTGATCATCGGCGGCGAAGGCACGGACGAGCTTGAAGGCGGTGCGGGCGACGACACCATCTATGGCGGGAATGATCCGTCTGATCCAGATGCGCTGGACCTTGTTGATGTCGACTCCGACGGCAACCCGGTTGATCCTGATCCGGACAACAATCGCGACACGATTTCGGGTGGCGACGGCAATGACGTGATCTTTGGTCAAGATGATGCAGACAGCCTAGATGGCGGGGCCGGCGATGACAGCATCGATGGCGGCATTGACGATGATACCATTGATGGCGGCGCCGGCGATGATACGCTGATTGGTGGTCAGGGCGACGACAATATCCTGGGTGGTGACGGCAACGACAGCGTTGCAGGAGATGACGGCGACGATGTCATCGACACGTCCAACACCGATGGGACGCCTGATCGTGGTGTGCCTAGCGTCGGCGGCGTGGCTGCGATCCCAGCGGATACCGATCCTGATGATGATCGCGACACCGTTGATGGCGGCGCAGGCGATGATAGCATTACAACCGGCGACGACGCAGATTTGATCACCGGCGGCACCGGCGATGATACCATTGACGGTGGTATCGACGATGACACCATTGATGGGGGCGACGACGATGACCTGATCATTGGTGGCGAAGGCGCCGATGAGCTGGAAGGCGGTAGCGGCAATGATACCCTGTATGGCGGCGACGCGCCCGGTACCAGTGATCCGCTTAGCTTGGTTGACGTCGATGAAGACGGCACCCCTGTCGATCCTGACCCGGAAAACAACCGCGATACAATTCTTGGGGGTGACGGCGACGATGTCATCTACGGGATGGATGATGCAGACAGCCTAGATGGCGGTACGGGCGATGACACCATTGACGGTGGTATCGACGATGACACTATCATTGGTGGTGCTGGCGATGACAGCCTGATCGGTGGTCAGGGCGACGATTCGATTGATGGCGGCGACGGCAATGATGATGTCAGCGGCGGTGACGGCGATGATATTATTGACACCTCAGGCAGCACACCTTTGGTGGATCGCGGGTTTGCGGGCTACTCGGATGGCACGATTGTTATTCCAGCCATTCCAGCGGACGGCGACGACGCAAATGATCGCGACACGGTTGATGGCGGCGCGGGCGACGACACGATCCTGACCGGGGATGATGCGGATGTGATCACCGGCGGCGCTGGCAGCGACAGCATCGATGGCGGCATTGATGACGATACCATCGACGGTGGCACCGAAGCGGATGTGATCATTGGCGGTGAAGGCTCTGACAGCATCTTGGGCGGCACGGGCGATGACACCATTTATGGTGGACTTGATCCGGCATTCCCCGATGCGCTGAACATCACCGATGATGGCTCGGACGGGCGTCCGGTTGACCCGGATCCCACCAATGGAATGGACACCATTCTGGGCGGCGACGGCAACGATGTGATCTTTGGTCAGGATGACGACGACAGCATCGATGGCGGCACCGGCGATGACAGCATTGATGCGGGCATCGATGATGACACCGTCACTGGCGGCGAGGGTGATGATACCATTCTCGGTGGTCAGGGCGCAGATGATCTGTCGGGTGGTCTGGGAGAAGACCAGATCGACCTGGGCAGCGATGATCAGGACGACACCGCTGATGGTGGATTGGATTCGGATACCTTTACCGGTGTTGGTGTCGGTGACACCATCGTGGGCGGGGAAAACCCCGATGACTCGGATTTTGACACACTTGATCTGACCGGCGCGGCCGAAGCGGCCAATGCAGGTGGGTCGCTGAGAGTCGATTACACCCCCGGCGATCCCGAAAGCGGCACGGTCACTTTCCTTGATGCAGATGGTGTGGAAACCGGAACGGCGGTCTTCTCTGAAATTGAGAACGTTGTCATTCCTTGTTTCACTCCAGGCACGCTGATTGCGACGCCACAGGGCGAACGCAAGGTTGAGGACCTGCAAGTAGGGGACCGCGTGATCACTCGTGACAATGGCATTCAGGCTATCCGTTGGATGGGGCAACGCACGCTGGAAGGGGCTGAAATGAACGCTTCTCCCAAACTGCAGCCAGTGTTGATCCGGGAAGGCGCATTGGGCAATGGTCTGCCAGAACGGGACATGCTGGTGTCACCAA
Source organism: uncultured Paracoccaceae bacterium (assembly GCA_947492585.1). Lineage (GTDB taxonomy): Bacteria > Pseudomonadota > Alphaproteobacteria > Rhodobacterales > Rhodobacteraceae > Epibacterium. Next base: position 106,385 of record CANLND010000002.1, on the reverse strand, counting down.
ACCACCGTGTTTTGGTCGCCAACGACAAAACCGCGCTCTATTTCGAAGACCGTGAAGTTCTGGTCGCGGCCAAGCATTTGGTGGGGCTAAAAGGTGTGGATGTTGTTGAAACCGCAGGTATCACCTATTTGCACTTCATGTTCGACCAACACGAGGTGGTGTTGTCGGATGGCGCGTGGACCGAAAGCTTCCAGCCTGGGGATCAGTCTTTGCGCGGCCTTGACGCAGAGCAACGCAATGAGATCTTTGCGCTGTTCCCAGAGCTGAAAGACCAAGAAGGACGCACCGGATATACTTCGGCCCGCCGCTCCTTGAAAAAGCACGAAGCGCGTCTTCTGGTGCACTAAACTGTAGCAGTGACATCTAGAATAAAAAACGGGCGAGGAGAAATCCTCGCCCGTTTTCCCATTGTTAATTTGGTGTTTTACAGCAGGGGGCGCACCTTTAATTCCGTTATCCGGTTGCCGTCGCGGGCGGTGACTTCAAATCGAAACCCGTGAAATGAGAAGACCTGTCCAACGGTGGGGATCATCTGCGCTTCGTGGATGACAAGTCCTGCAATCGTATTGGCCTCTTCATCGGGCAGCGCCCAATCGGTGGCGCGGTTCAGGTCACGAATGGTTGTGGCGCCGTCGACCATAAAGTGACCTTCAGCGGTTTTGGTCACCACTGTTTCCGCATCTGGATCAAATTCGTCGGTGATTTCTCCAACGATCTCTTCCAGAATATCTTCGAGCGTGATCAAGCCCCGCAGGGCTCCGTATTCATCCACCACCAACGCAAAATGCGACCTTTGCCGCAAAAATTGACGCATTTGATCGTCAAGGCTTGTGGTTTCAGGGACGAAATAGGGTGGTTTGGCCACCTCGGTGATTTTGAAAGTGCTCAGCGCTGCGGCGTCACCATCAGGGCCTCCGACAAGATCGTACATCTGACGCGACAGATCTTTGGCATGAACCACGCCAATGATGTTTTCCTGTTCGTTCTGAAACACAGGAAGCCGTGTGTGGGGAGATTTCAGGATTTGCTCCAGGATGTCCTGTGGATCATCATCTGCATTGATCATTTCGATATTGGAGCGGTGTAGCATGATCTCTTCAACCAGACGTTCTGACAGATCCAGCGCACCCAGAATACGATCTCGGTCTTCTTTTTCGACCACCCCCTCGGAGTGCCCGAGGGCCAGCGCGCCTTCGATCTCGTCACGTACCGCCATGATGTGGCTGTCTGGGTCAATGCGCACGCCAAACAGCCGCAATATGCCGCGCACCATCAGGCGGACCGCGCCCACCACAGGGGCCAGCACTGTGACCAGCGCCGCAATCACCGGGGCTACGGTGGATGCGGCCTTTTCGGCATTGGAAATCGCATAGGTCTTGGGCAAAACTTCTGCAAAGATCAGCACCAAAAAGGTCATCACCAGCGTGGCCAGCGCAACACCGCTTTCGCCAAAGAGGCGGGTGAACAGGGCGGTTGCGAGCGAGGTCGCCAGAATGTTCACCAAGTTGTTGCCCAGAAGAACCGAGCCGATCAGGCGTTCGCTGTCTTCAGTGACGGCAAGCGCGCGTTTGGCACCGAGGGCGCCTTTGTCGGCCTGTGTGCGCAGTTTTCCGCGGGAGGCGGCTGTCAATGCGGTTTCCGAACCAGAGAAAAAGCCGGAGAGAACCAAAAGCAGCAAAATGCCGCCAGATGTCAGCCAGAACGCGCTGTCGAGTATCATGAGGTGTTCACTGTCCATAGAAAAATTGCAAAGCAGATGCTTTGGTTATGGGCGTGCAGCGACGCCCGATCAAGGTTGCGACGGCGCATTTTTACCGGTGTGGGCAACGGACGACCTAAGTATCGTCGGTGTCGTCCTCCACAAATGGCAGGTTCACTTGGGTGACGGTGTTGTTTTTCTGGGAAAGCGGATGATGATCGTGCACCAATTCCGCAAGGCGCGCGTCTAGGACATGGGTGTAAATTTCGGTTGTGGCGATGTCGGCGTGACCGAGCATCGCCTGAATGGCACGCAGATCAGCGCCATTCGCCAATAGATGCGTTGCAAATGCATGACGCAGCGTATGCGGCGTGACCTTTTCAGGAGAGACCCCGCCGGTGATGGCTAGTTCCTTGATCAGCAAATAAAATCTGTGGCGCGTTAGGTGACCGGATTTACCCCGCGAAGGAAATAGAAACTTGGACGCGACTTTGCCTTTTGTTTGCGCCAGTTCGTCTGCTTTGTCGCGTTCTGCCAACCAGACGGCAAGCGCCTGACGGGCCGGTGGCGAGAGCGGCACCAGACGTTCCTTGCCGCCCTTGCCTTTGACCAGCAACATTCGCGGATCTCCGCGCGCCGCGGTCACCGGCAAGGATACCAGCTCAGTCACTCGCATGCCGGTTGCGTATAGGAGTTCCAGCAAACAGGTATTGCGCAAACGGTCCGCCTGGGTCCGTCCGGTTTGGCGCGCGGCGTCCAACAGGCGGTCCACCTCGATCACTTCCAGCGTTTGTGGCAGTCTTTTGGCGCGGCCCGGACCTTTTATCTGGATGGCGGGATTGTCGCCGCGCCAGTTCTCTTCAAAGGCAAATCGATAGATCTGTTTGATCGCGGACAGGCGTCGGGCGCGGGTGGCGCGTGACAGACCTTCGGCGTCACAGGAGATCAGATAGTTTTCCACATCGTTCTTTTGCATAGATGCAAAGCTGATTTTATTCTGGTCCATCCAATGCACCACGTCCCGCAGATCGCGACCATAGGCCAGCAATGTGTTCTGCGCAGCACCGATTTCGGCGGCCTGTGCATCAAGAAACAGAGAGATCCAGCTGAGATCATCGGAGGGGCACGACATCGTTAGTCTTTCAAAATCAGCAGCTGAAGCGCGGCGCGGCGGGCTGTGTCTTCCAATCCAATCACACGAAAGGTCGCCAGCGCTTGGGTCAGGGCGGCACCGTTGCCTTCGGCACCTTGGTTGAACAGGACCATAGCGCGCAGAATGGTTTCTCCCAATTGCCCTTGTTCAATCAGCGTGCGGAGAGGCGGCGGCACATGCAGCTGCGCCGTGAGATCGCTAAATCCAAGAACAATGGCCTGTGCAACCGGCGTTTCTGGGGCTTCATCCGGGGTGAGACCTTGGGCGATGGCTGCAAGAAACTGATTTTCAGGCGTCGGGCTGGGCAGGTCACGCGCCGCCCGCTCAAACGACGACGACAACAGCGTAATGCGCCACGCCAATTCCTGCGCTGCGCCAGACAATTCTGTGTGAATAAGGGGATCGGCAAACAAATCGGCAAAGGCGATTTCGGTTCCGATCTGTTGCATCTTAGACCACGCTGCGGGTAGGGCCCTTGCAACATCATTACAGTTCTTGGAATTTAGGGCCGTTTCAAAACGCTGAACGGCGACAACCCGGTCCCATACGCCACCCGACGCTGCGGCTTTGCGTTCAGAATACGCGCCCAGAAGTTGATTCGGATTAAGCGCGCCGCTGTGGGTGAGACGTTCGGCGGCTTCCAGCTGCGCTTTCCATCCAGAGACACCACGTAAATCAGCGGCGGCAAAGGCCCGTGGCAGGGGGGCCGTCGGCAAGGGTTCTCCGATGGATTCGTACAGGCGAAATACCAACGGACTGACCTTGCGTGGTCTCGGCAAAGGCGGCGCATTTTCAAAGATGTCAGGATTTAGGAACCGGTCCAAAAGCGCCAGCTGAGTTTTGGGAAGCAACGACAGGGCATGCGCGCTTTCCAACGTAAGTGCGGCGGTCGACCAATCTCCACGGCGCACTGAACAAAAGATACGCGCAGCGTAGTTTGGTGCCAGAAAAGGTTTAGCGGCCAGCGCGGCACAGCCCAGATCTTCGTCACCCGTGAGCAACGTGGCATCAAACCAGCGGGAAAACCGGGCCTGCGTATGGGTAGACCCAGCTTGTTGTCCCAGCGCCTGCGCCGGATCCGGGGCGCCAAGTTCCATCAGTCGATCCAGACGCGCCAGTAGCACTTGATCTTTGTCGTGGGCAGGTGCGCGGGTTTCAGACAGTAGCAACGTGAACAACAGCGATTGCATGGCGGGGCTGTGATCTACATGCACCTGGCGGATTAGGCGCTCCAACGTGCCAGGATCGCTGCCTTGCCACAGATCCACGGGCAACCCGGTTGCTGTGGGCGACACCAGGCCAATCGCGTTGGACAGGGTGCCCAATGTGGTCACAGTGACTTCGGGGCGCGTGGCGCTGGCCGCGGACGGAGGCTCCAGCAGGATCGTGCCAGGAAGATGGTCGGTTGCCTGGGACTGGTTCAACCAGTCGATAGCCGCCAGTGGGGCGTTGGACTGTGCCTCAACGCTCACCGCAGTCATGCAAAGCATGCTGTTGATCAGTGCCGTTGCAGCCCATTTGGCCCTAGTTGGCATTCAACACCACAGGTTTGCGGATCTCGCTCACTGGCGCGTCGAAATCCGCGCCAAACCACGGCCCGACGTAGGCATAGGCAGACAAGCCAATCCCGGCCAAAATCGCTAAATAAAACAAATATTTGATCAGTCGCCCCATAGTCGCTCCCGCCCGTTTCATGGTCTTTTGCAAAAGTTATATATGGCCTTTTGCCGAATATCACGTCATTCACTGAAGAATGAGCGAAAAAGAGCACAAAGACGGTGAGGCACAGGGCCATATGCCCGGGAAACTGAATAAGACCATTGTAATGGTGGGCATGATGGGGGCTGGCAAAACCGCTGTGGGGCGCGCGCTGTCGCAGCGTTTGGGCGTTCCGTTTCTGGACAGTGATCACGAAATCGAATCTGCTGCCAATCTGACGATCCCCGAAATTTTTGCGCGTGAAGGGGAGTCGTTCTTTCGCATGAAGGAACGTCAGGTGATTGCCCGCTTGATGGAAGAAGAACGCGGCGTTCTGTCTACGGGCGGCGGCGCGTTCCTGGCCGAAGAAAATCGCGATACCATCGCTCAAAATGGTGTCGCGGTTTGCCTACAGGCCGATTTGGATGTGTTGTGGAAACGGGTGCGTCACCGCGATACGCGTCCCTTGCTGCAGACCGACGACCCTCACGCAACGCTTAAGGCGCTTTATGACGTTCGTGTGCCGGTGTATGCCTTGGCAGATCTTGTGGTGACCTCTGACGGGAAGGCCTCAATCGAAGAAATGGTGGATCGGGTGCTGGAGGCGCTAAAGACTCGCCCGGATGTATTGGACTGGAACTGATGGAACAAACTGTTCACGTTGATCTGGATGATCGTGCTTATGATGTCGTGGTTGGGCCGGGGCTGATCGCCCAAGCGGGGCAGCGAATTTTACCATTTCTGGGCAAACGTCGCCGCGTCGCGGTGCTGACCGATGAAACGGTTGCGGCACTGCATCTTGAACATTTGCGGGCTGGTCTGGCGGCTGAAGGCATCGAAATGGAGGCGCTTGCGCTGCCTCCCGGAGAAAGCACCAAGGGCTGGCCGCAGTTCACCCGAGCCGTCGAGTGGCTGCTCGACAAAAAGGTCGAGCGCAATGACGTTGTCATCGCCTTCGGTGGCGGCGTGATTGGCGATCTGGCGGGGTTTGCTGCTGCTGTGTTGCGCCGGGGCGTGCGTTTTGTTCAGATCCCCACCTCACTCTTGGCGCAAGTGGACAGTTCAGTGGGCGGAAAAACTGGCATCAACGCGCCGCAGGGCAAAAATCTGATCGGCGCGTTTCATCAACCCACATTGGTTCTGGCTGACACCGAGGTGCTCGGCACATTGGAACCACGTGATTTCTTGTCGGGCTACGGGGAGGTGGTGAAATACGGTCTATTGGGAGATGCTGATTTCTTCAGCTGGCTCGAAAAGAACGGCCCTAAACTCACTGCAGGTGATATGGAAACACGGGTGCAGGCCGTGGCGCGATCGGTGCAGATGAAAGCGGACATTGTAGTGCGGGACGAGACCGAACAAGGGGATCGCGCTCTTTTGAATTTGGGACATACGTTCTGTCATGCGCTCGAATCCGCGACCGGATACTCTGACCGCTTGTTGCATGGCGAAGGCGTTGCCATTGGCTGCGCGCTGGCGTTTGAGCTGTCCGCACGCTTGGGGATGTGCAGCCAAGAAGATCCCAGTCGTGTGCGTCAGCATTTGAAATCCATGAACATGAAAACCGATCTGGCCGACATCCCCGGCGAATTGCCGGATGCTCAGGCATTGCTGGATCTTATGGCTCAGGACAAAAAAGTGCTCGATGGTCAGCTCCGCTTTATCCTTGCGCGTGGCATAGGTGAGGCCTTTGTAACAGCAGATGTGCCGACGGAAACCGTGCACCAAATACTACAAGAGGCGCTGGCGCTGCGTTCACATTGAACACATGAGGGCAGGCGGCTTCTTTTTGGCGGGAAAATACCCCGGGGGAGCCACGCCGCGCGTGGCGGGGGCAGCGCCCCAGAGCCCCGTCTTACAACACGAGCAGAACCGTGCAGATTGGTGCAATCCAGTGTGCTAGCTTGGGCAACGTGCTCCCGGCCTGAACCCATAAATGCTCAACAATGATGTACTAGTACGAAGGTGACCGGAATATCTACGCGGTGAAAGCTGTGTTAAATCACTTCATTGAGGCGGGGTTGTCACCCTGTTGTCGCCTGTTGATGTAAATGGCCGGCCGACGTGTCTGGTCAAAAAAAGGGCTGGATACTCTCCAGCCCTTCCAAAAAATGTCACGCGTTTTTAGAACGGGATTTCATCGTCGTCGATGTTATGGGATGCGCCGCCACCTTGACTGCCGCCCCCAAAACCGCCGCCTTGGTTGCCGCTGTCATAGCCACCGCCATAACTGCCGCCGCCACCCTGGCCGCCGCCGTATCCGCCGCCTTGTGACCCACCAGCATTGCCGCCGCCTTCGCCGCGACCGTCCAGCATGGTCAGAGTTGAGCCAAAGCCCTGCAAGACAATTTCGGTCGAATACCGATCTTGACCGTTTTGATCCTGCCACTTGCGGGTTTGCAGCTGGCCTTCGATGTACACTTTGGAGCCTTTGCGCAGGTACTGCTCACAGACGCGCACCAAACCTTCGCTGAAAACAGCGACCGAATGCCATTCGGTTTTCTCGCGGCGTTCACCGGTGTTGCGGTCTTTCCAGTTTTCGGAGGTGGCGATGCGTAGGTTGCAAACCTTGCCTCCATTCTGAAAGCTGCGGACCTCAGGGTCGCGGCCCAAATTGCCGATAAGCATAACTTTGTTCAGTGATCCGGCCATTTTATGGTCCTGTCCTTCGTTGTTTCCGGGCGAGCATCAACGGATCTGGCGTCGAATCTCTGCCGCTCAATGTCTGTCTGTTGGCGTCATACTACCGCCCCCGCAGGAGTGTGAAAAGGCGCGTTCGCCGTTCAGCGCCACCTAAGGGTTTGGCGTTGGATTTTGCGCAGGTGCTTTAAATTTGAAACAGAGTGCTTATAGTCTCGATCAGCAGGGAACAAGAGCTGCACAACGTGGGACGGAATAAATGCGACACATAGCGATCAGCGGCATACTCGCGCTGTCATTTTTCGTGGGGTCTGCGCAGGCTGAGATATTTGGAAGCAAAAGTCGCAGGGATTTATTTTCGTCACACGCCAAGGTGTTGGATCGCCGCGCCTCGAGCCAGTATAAACACTCTGATCGTTTGAAACCCAAAAGTTACGCCATAGACGCCCTCAGTGGGTCGTCAAGCTATCGCGGAACATATCAGGGGCGATACCGGGGGGAATATCTGGCGCTGGCGCGGGCGGCGGCGCGCAGTCACAATATTCCCGAAGACCTGTTTTTGCGTTTGATCCAGCAAGAGAGCAATTGGAACGCCAAGGCGCGGTCCCATAAGGGGGCGTTAGGGTTGGCGCAGCTGATGCCGCAAACCGCGGCTGAACTTGGGGTGGATCCAACCGTGCCCAAACAAAATCTGGAGGGGGGCGCGCGGTATCTGGCGCAACAGTACCGTACCTTTGGATCCTGGCGTTTGGCATTGGCCGCGTATAACGCTGGCCCACACGCCGTGACAAAACATGGCGGTATTCCACCCTACAAAGAGACCCAGAACTACGTCCGCAAGATCTGGGGTGGCTGATTTCCGCGCAACAAATTGTTTACCAAGCTTAATGTGGCGTTAACGTCGCCGCATTGCCATTAAGATGCCTTAATCTTTTGTGAATTACTCTCCAATTCTAGGAGAGAAGACCGTGACAACCAGCAGCTTTGATGACCGCCTCAATCGCATTCAGTGGGACCCGTCTCCTGTTCCATCACAGGTGATTGTTGACGGGATCATGGAGTCGCATAAGCGCGGTGTTGCCGCCACTGAGCTGTCCCTATTGGGGGTGTTGCTGGGCTGCGTGATTGGATTGTTGTTCAAGGGAAGCTGGCTGGTCGAAGATGCACTGTTCTCTCAAGACCTTGGCGTCGTACTTGGCGCGTTTAGCCTGTGTGCAATTGTCGCGTCCGTCGGTGGGGTTGTGGCGAACATCTGGCGCACCCGCACGCTGCCCGCGATGACGGCGTTTTCAACTCTTAATGTGTTGACGATTGTTATCGTTCTGTGCAGCTAAAGCGCCAACGGTCGCGCCGTGGCGTCTGTGCCGCACCTACGGCCCCTTTTTTTCATTGAATGGGGCGGGTTAGGCCGCAAGCCGTGATAATTTGCGCAAGCGGCTGGGCGTCTCGCCGGTGTGTTGCGAAATGAAACGGGTAAAATAAGCCGGGCTACCAAACCCAAGCTGTGAGGCGATGTCTTGAATGGGGGCATCGCTGTAGGTGAGCAGAGAGCGCGCCGAAAACAGCTGCCGTTCGGTCAGCAACGTGGCCGCTGTTTTGCCGGTTTCAGCCTTGCAGACGCGCGTCAGATGGGTTGGCGTCACCTGCAGTGCCTCGGCGTGTTCTGCCATGGTTGTGCTTTGTTCAAAAAATTCTACGACGCGGGCGCAATACGCGCGACTTAGCCGCCGCGCGGCACTGACGGGGCTGTTATGATGGCCTTCGGGGAGGTTTCTGTCGATCTGGATTTGCAACACCGTCGCGAGAGAGGCCAGAGCGGCCTCCCAGCCTTTGCGCTGTGAGCGCTGTTCGCGTTGTATCTGCTCAAACAAGGTCGAAATGTGGCTGTGTTCTGACAGCTCCCCAATACGGCGCACCACGGGGCGGTTTAGAATGTGGGACCGTACACCTGTAGGTAATGTCAGGCAGGATCCAAATGTGTGAGGGCCGCATTGCATCGACCAAAGCGTGCCAGCAGGAACAAAGATAACGTGATGTGCGCAAAAACTATGGTGTGTCCCGTCCACCAGAACGCGCCCCTGTCCACGAGAGATCCAGATTAACAGATCCTGTGCGCGATCATGCGAGAGTTCGGTTTGCCAAGCTCCAGCAGGTGACAATTGTGGGAGTGTTAGGACTTCGAAAGTGTCATGTGTGAAATTGGAAAACGGCATAATTAGATAACGACGAACAAGTTAAATGATTGAGTTGCGCCACAGGGGCACGGAAAGTTGATTCGGGCAAGAAGTCCGGGCGGCAAAATGGCGTGGATAACATCTTTGTGTGAAATTCATGGACATTTCAAAATTATTGCAAATTTTACGGACGCCAGTCAGGGGAAACTTGATGCCAGTCTTTCATTTTTGACCGGAACCAGGTGCGTTGACGTTTGGCGAATTGGCGCGTCGCAACTGAGGCGCTTTCCCGGGCGTCGTCCAGTGAAAGTTTGCCGTGCCGGTAAGCCATTAGCTCTGGAACGCCAATGGCCTTGCATGATGGCAACTCCGGGTCGTACAGATCCAGCATGGCGTCGATTTCCTCTAAGGCGCCGGCCTCAAGCATAAGATCAAACCGTCGACGGATGCGCGCTTCGAGCCAGTCCTTATCCGACACCATATTCAGTGTGATGCAGCGTTCTGGCGGTAGCAGAGGCGGAGGCGTTTCGTCCTGCCATTGCGCGAGCGGACGTCCTGTGGCGCACTGAACCTCCCATGCACGTTGAACCCGCATTCGGTTGTTCAGATCAAGGCGTTCGGCGGTCGTGGTGTCCAGCTCAGCAATAAGGTCGGGCAGGGGAATACTATCCGCACGTTGCCGCACGTCGGCGGGGGTGGCAGGAATGTCGGCCATGCCTTTGGTTAATGTACTAAAGTACAATCCGGTGCCACCGACAATAATCAGCCTGTCTGGGTAACGTTCAGGACCATGAAGCAGTGCAGTCACTTCACGCAGCCAGTGGCCGGCTGAATAATCGCGGTTATATTCGACATGTCCATACAGGAGATGTCGTGCACGGGCTTCGTCCTCGGCCGGGGGGCGCGCCGTAATCACGCGCCAGCAGTCGAACACCTGACTTGCGTCCGCGTTGACGACAACACCTCCGTATGTCTCAGCAAGCCGTAGGGCCAGTTCTGATTTCCCTGAGGCGGTTGGCCCAGCAATCAGGATAGGTGTGTGTGCATCAATCTGTGGCAAATCCATAGTGTGTTTCCTGATTGTCCGGGCACAAATTGCAGCTTTTCGCGGATCCACGCATTGCTTGCATTGATCCCGGCGGCAATTTGCTTCATTTTGCGCTCAAAATAACCCCTACAAATTGCGGAGCGCAATATGCCCATTAATCTGGAACGGTCGGAAGAATTTCCGGCGGCTAAATACAAACGCGTGATGTTGAAGATTTCGGGTGAAGCCCTGATGGGTGACCAGGGTTTTGGTCTGCATCCGCCAACAGTTCAGCGCATCGCAAAAGAGGTCAAGGCGGTGCATGATCTTGGTGTTGAGATTTGCATGGTTATCGGTGGGGGAAATATTTTTCGCGGCTTAAGCGGTTCGGCGCAGGGCATGGAGCGTACCACCGCAGATTACATGGGCATGATGGCCACAATCATGAATGCGCTGGCGATGCAGTCGGCATTGGAAAGCCTGAACGTTTTCACCCGCGTCATCTCAGCGATCCGCATGGATGAGGTCGCCGAACCCTATATCCGCCGTCGCGCAGTGCGCCACCTAGAGAAAAAACGGGTTTGTATTTTTGCCGCGGGCACGGGTAACCCTTATTTCACCACCGATACGGCGGCGACGCTGCGCGCCAACGAAATGACCTGTGAAGCAATCTTGATGGGTAAAAATGGCGTAGATGGCATCTACGACAAAGACCCCAAGGAACACAGTGATGCGGTGCGCTATGACACCATCAGCTATGACGAAGTTCTGACAAAGCGTCTGAAGGTTATGGATGCGTCGGCAATTGCTTTGGCGCGTGATAACAACTTGCCGCTGCTGGTCTTCTCTTTGGATGAACCCGGTGGGTTCCGAGGGATCTTGGCGGGTGAAGGCACCTATACCAAGGTTCAGGACTAATCGCGGCGCGGCGCTGACCTTGGCGGCGCCGATATCGTGAAATCCGCGGTAAATAGATGAATAGTACGTGGAGGGATTTGCAGCCGAGTGCTGCGAATTCCGCCGGTTGTTTGCTATACATCCCGTAGCCAATACCGTATTACCTTTCATCAGAATGCCTCAAAAGGGGAGAGCAGAATGTCTGACGATTTTGAACTGGATACCGATGATCTGAAGCGCCGCATGGATGGCGCGATGACCAATCTGAAAACCGAATTTGCCAGTCTGCGGACCGGGCGCGCCTCCGGCTCGATGCTGGAGCCAGTGATGGTAGACGCCTATGGCTCAATGACGCCGATCAATCAGGTTGGTACGGTCAACGTGCCAGAGCCCCGCATGGTGACGATTAATGTGTGGGATAAGGGGTTGGTTGGCAAAGTAGAAAAAGCCATCCGCGAATCCGGTCTGGGGATCAATCCGCAGCTCAACGGCACCATCATCATGCTGCCCATTCCTGAACTGAACGAAGAACGCCGTCGTGAACTGACCAAAGTGGCGGGCAGCTATGCTGAAAACGCGCGTGTGTCCGTGCGCAACGTGCGTCGCGACGGGATGGATCAGATCAAGAAAGCCAAATCAGATGGCATGTCCGAGGATGACCAGAAGTTCTGGGAAGCCGAAGTGCAGGACCTGACCGATGCGATGATCAAAGTGGTTGATCAGGCGCTTGAGACCAAACAAGCCGAAATCATGCAGGTCTGACACCCGATATGGATGTAGCTGCACAAAATGGCAGAGACGGCGCGGGCCTTGGCCCGCGTCACGTTGCAATCATTATGGATGGCAACGGGCGCTGGGCTCAATCGCGTGGGAGACCACGGTTGTTTGGGCATCATGCGGGCGCACGTCGCGTGCGTGAAATTGTAGAATGTTGTCCGGATTTTGGCGTCAAATATTTAACGATTTTTGCATTTTCGACAGAGAACTGGAAACGCACCCAGGTCGAAGTGGCCGGATTGATGAGCCTGTTCCGGCGCTATATCTCGAAAGAAATGACTGCACTGGCCGACAAGAACGTGCGTGTACGTTTCATCGGAGATCGCCCCCGTCTGGACGCAAAACTTGTGGCGTTGATGGACCGGTTGGAAGAAAAGACTGCCGAAAACGATGGCACACATCTGACCATCGCTTTGAACTACGGTGGTCGTGATGAAGTCGCCCGTGCGACCAAACGGCTGGCGCAGGACGTCGCGAATGGTTCGCTTGATCCCGAAAGCGTCGACGAAGAAACCTTGCCGAAATATCTCGACACATGTGTGTTGCCTGATCCGGATCTGGTCATTCGCACCAGTGGCGAAGCGCGGATCTCCAATTTTCTGCTGTGGCAGTCAGCCTATGCGGAATATGAGTTTATCGATACGTTGTGGCCGGATTTCACCGCCGAAGAGATGGGGCGTCTGTGCGCTAAATTTGGCACTCGAGATCGCCGATTTGGTGGCGTGAAAACATGACCAAGTCGTCGCGCTGGGCGGATTTGCGCCCCCGTATCCTGTCTGCTGTTGTCATGCTGGGCATTGGGTTGTTTGCAATCTGGGCTGGTGGCGTAGTGTTCAATTTGACCATTGCGGTCGTCTGCGGCGGTATCCTGTGGGAGCTGTCCGGTATGATGTGGCCAGGCCAGTCGGCTCGGGCGCTAAAGCTTGGTGTGGCTGGGGGGGCGGCGTTGCTTGTGGCCAGCCTGGTGCCGACGGTATTGGTGCTGCCGATACTGTTGCTGCCAGTCGCGCTTGGAGCGTTGTCGGCGGGCGCGCAGGCACAAAAATTCTCGATCTTTGCGCTTTGGGCAATGTGCGCGGCGTTTGGATTCGTTTGGCTGCGCAACGCGCAGGGCGTGGCATTGCTGCTGTGGTTGATCTCCGTCGTGGTGGCGACGGATGTGCTTGGGTATTTCGCTGGCAAAGTCTTTGGTGGACCAAAATTCTGGCCGCGCATCAGCCCTAAAAAGACTTGGTCTGGTACGGCTGCGGGGTGGTTGGCTGCGGCGTTTGTTGGCGCGTTGTTTGCCAGCCCATTGGGGTTTGGCGCCGGGTTGATCGGTCTGTCTGTGGTGCTCGCAATGGCCAGTCAGGCCGGGGACATTGCAGAAAGTGCGTTGAAACGGCAAATGGGCGTGAAAGACAGTTCAGACATGATCCCCGGTCACGGCGGATTGTTTGATCGCTTTGACGGTATGTTGGGCGCGGCGGCTTTGTTTTTGGTGATTGTTACCCTTTGGGGGATCTGAGATGCGCAAAGTCTCTATTTTCGGCGCCACGGGATCTATTGGTCAGAACACCGTTGATCTGATCCGCCGTGCGCCGAGTGCCTATGATGTCGTCGCGCTAAGTGGCGGCAGCAATATCGCTCAATTGGCACATGATGCGATCGATCTGAACGCCGATGTTGCAATCACCGCTTTTCCTGATCGGTTGGATGATTTGCGGGCAGCATTGGCCGGTTCTGACGTTGAAGCTGCGGCAGGCGACACAGCGTTGGTTGAAGCGGCCAGCCGCCCCGCGGATTGGGTGATGTCGGCCATCATCGGTGCCGCTGGTTTGAACCCCGGTATGACGGCTTTGGCGCAGGGCAGCACATTGGCTTTGGCCAATAAAGAATCGTTGGTTTGCGCGGGCAAGTTGCTGTTGGCCACAGCGCAGGAACACAGCGCGCGGATCCTGCCTGTCGACAGTGAGCATTCCGCTGTATTTCAGGGCCTTGTCGGTGAAGACATGGCGGCAGTTGAACGCATAATTATCACGGCGTCCGGCGGAGCGTTTCGCGATTGGCCTTTGGCCGATTTGACCAAGGCAACCGTTGCGCAGGCGTCGACCCATCCAAATTGGGACATGGGGCAGCGGATCACCATCGACAGTGCGTCGATGTTCAACAAGGCCATGGAAGTTATCGAAACACGTGAATTCTTTGGTGTGGACCCGGATCAAATTGAGGTTTTGGTGCACCCTGAGTCGTTGGTCCATGCCATTGTTGGTTTTAATGACGGCGCCTTGATGGCGCATGTCGGCGCGCCGGATATGCGCCACGCGATAGGGTATGCGCTGCATTGGCCTGATCGCAAATCCCTGCCTGTTGAACGTTTAGATCTTGCCAAAATTGGTCAGCTGAATTTCCGCGCCCCCGAAGAGGCGCGCTATCCTGCGCTGCGATTGGCCCGAGATGTTATGGCGCGCGGGGGCTTGATGGGGGCTGTGTTTAACGCAGCCAAAGAGCGCGCGTTGGATCACTTTATTGCCGGACACATCGGGTTTTTGGATATGGCCGATATTGTTGCGGCGACAATGGGCACACTGGACCGTGAGCCTGGCCTCATTGACGCCGCAATGACACTTGATACCGTTGCCCATGTTGACCATTTGGCCCGAAGGGCCACGGATGCTCGGGTCGCGCAACACATAGGATAATCCCTTGGACGCAGTCTCACTTCTGCCGCAAATCAGCGGTTTTGCCTTTACCTTGGCCAGTTTCCTCGCCGTCATTTCGATCATCGTCGTGGTTCATGAATATGGCCACTACATTGTTGGTCGCTGGTCCGGCATTCACGCCGAAGTTTTTTCGTTTGGATTTGGACCTGTAGTGTGTAGCCGGGTGGACCGCCACGGCACCCGCTGGCAGATCGCACTGTTGCCACTTGGGGGCTATGTCAAGTTTCTGGGTGATTCTAACGCGGCCTCAGGAAAAGACGCGGATGTGATTGAAACGGCGCGCGTTGATCCGGTTGAATTGCGTCGTACGATGCATGGGGCGCCGTTGTGGGCGCGTTCGGCCACTGTTGCGGCTGGGCCAATCTTTAACTTTGTGCTGTCGGCGCTGATTTTTGCCGTGCTTATCATGTCTTCGGGTTCGGCGCGTGATCCGTTGACGGTTGATGGTCTGTTGGAGCTGCCGGTGTCGCAATCCGGTATCGAATACGGTTTGCAAGAAGGTGATGAAATCCTTGCGATCTCCAATGTCGACGTTCCCAGCATTAGCGATGGCGAGGCTTGGGGGGAATTTGGCGCCTCCTTGCCAGTTGAAGAAGTTCTGACCTATCGTGTCCGTCGTGAGGGACAGATCCAAGACGTCGCTGGGCCAATCCTGTCACCTACGGTGGTGCGTTTTGTGGCTCCACGCAGTGCTGCGTCTGATATTGGTTTGAAACCTGGTGATGTGATCACTGCTGTCGATGGCGTAGCGATCTTTGCGTTTTCGCAACTGCGCGAAGCTGTTGAGGCGGGAAATGGCCAACCCCTGGCATTGAGTATCTGGCGCGACGGGGCACCGATTGAGAAAACTCTGACACCGCGTCGCACAGATGAACCACAACAGGATGGTGGTTTTGCGGCGAAGTGGCGTATCGGAATCGGCGGCGGCATGGCGTTTGATCCCGCCACCGAAAGTGTGGGGGTCGCAGCCGCGTTGACACAGGGTGTTGCTCAGGTAGGGACGGTCCTTCAGATGTCGCTATCTGGTGTTGGGCATATGATTGCAGGTGATATCAGTACCTGCAATCTGTCTGGCCCGATTGGGATCGCTGAAACATCTGGTGCTGTCGCGAGTCAGGGTCTTGATAGTTTCTTCCGCCTTGTCGCGTTGATTTCCGCTGGTATTGGGCTGCTGAACTTGTTTCCTATCCCAGCTTTGGATGGCGGGCATCTGGTGTTTTACGCTTATGAGGCCGTGGCAGGTCGTCCCCCGCGTGATAACATTATGAACGTGTTGATGGCGCTTGGCATTGCCTTGGTTGTGTCGTTGATGATCTTTTCATTGGGCAACGACCTGTTCTGCTAGAACGCGACTAGATCTTGAAACGAGATACTGGCGGCAGTGCCCAACTGCCGCCATATTTTTATCTTAACCTTCTGGTAGGACTTGCCCCGGATCTGCACCGGGCCAAGGGCTCACCGTGCTGCAAAAGGGAGATTTTTTATGTCGACATTGAACGCATCTTATAAGGGATTGAACCTTTTAATGCGCTTGAACTTGGACGCGCTCCTTGCGGCGGTCTTGGTCGGCGGTAGCCTGTATCTGGGCACAGTGCTGGTTACATTCTAAGAATAATCGTAAAAACATCACGCTCCTAACAGAACGTTAACGCGGAACCCTGAGTTGCTTTTGACAATGGGGGCCAAACCCGGTACGCACTTGGAAAAAGTTGCGATAAAATTGGGTTTATAAAGATGGCTTGGGGGAAATCTGTAGGTATATCCTGCGGTGAGCAGCGGAAACGCTCCAATATGTTGATGCGCCATGTTTCGGCATTGTCTTTGGCCGTGGCCTTGGGCGTGTCGGTTCTGCCAGATTTGGCAGCGGCGCAGGATTTCAGATTCACCAACGTTCGCGTTGAGGGAAATCAGCGTATTCAAGCGTCCACAATCGTTGCCTATACTGGCATCGAGCGGGGCGAGACAATTTCTGGCGGGCAGCTTAACGCAGCCAATCAAAATATCTTGGACAGCGGCGTTTTCGAAAGCGTTGAAGTGATTCCTAGCGGCAATACGCTGGTGATCAAAGTGGTCGAATTCCCCACAATCAATCGCATCAGTTTTGAAGGCAACCGTCGCCTGAAAGACGACGATCTGAACGAGGCGATCGAATCCGCGCCGCGCCGTGTATTCAACCCAACCGTTGCGGAACGCGACGCCAATCTGATTGCTGAGATCTACAGCACACAGGGGCGTCTGGCGTCTCGTGTGACACCGCGGATTATTCGCCGCAGCGATAACCGGGTCGATCTGGTGTTTGAAATTTCTGAAGGCGACACCACCGAGGTGGAGCGCGTGTCGTTTGTTGGCAACCGCGCCTACTCAGACCGTCGTCTGCGCCGGGTCCTCGAGACCAAACAGGCCGGTCTGCTGCGCGACTTCATCAATAAAGACACGTTGATTCAGGACCGCATCGAGTTTGATAAACAGGTTCTGCGCGATTTCTACCTGTCGCGCGGCTATGTTGACTTCCGCGTCAACAGCGCCAACGCAGAACTGACCGAAGAGCGGGATGGCGCGTTCTTGGTTGTTGACGTGACCGAAGGCCAGAAATTCACATTCGGCGATATCACTGTGACAAGTGAGCTTGCTGAGGTTGACCCGGATGCATATCGGTCCGTGCTGCGTGTGATACCCGGCATGGTTTACTCGCCCAACGCTATTGAAAACGCGATCACCACGCTTGAACGTCTTGGCATTCGTCAGGGTGTTGATTTTCTCCGGGTCGAACCCCGCGTGACACGCAATGATCGCGACCTGTCGATCAATCTCGAACTTGCGCTGGTTCGTGGCCCGCGCGTGTTTGTGGAACGTATCGACATTGAGGGCAACACCACGACGCTGGATCGGGTTGTACGCCAACGGTTCCGCACAGTGGAAGGCGACCCCTTTAATCCGCGTGAAATTCGTGAATCTGCAGAACGTATCAGGGCTCTTGGCTTCTTCTCTGACGCCGAAGTGAACGTGCGGGAGGGCAGTGCAGACAATCAGGTGATTGTTGATGTCGATGTTGTCGAGCAGCCTACCGGGTCGTTGAACCTGGGTGGTTCACTGTCTGCCGAAAATGGTTTCGGCGTCGCGATTGGCTTGTCGGAGAATAACTTTTTGGGGCGCGGTCAACGTCTCTCGTTGAACCTTTCAACTACAGAAGAAAATGAGGCCTATACTCTGGGCTTCACCGAACCGCGACTGTTGGGACGCGAGTTGGCCTTTAGCCTCGACTTTGGGTTGACCACCAGCGACTCAAGTTTTGCGGAATATGACACCGAGCGGCTGTTTATTCGTCCAGCGTTGACATTCAATACCAGTGATAGCTCCAGATTGCAGTTGCGCTATACTTGGGATGCGGATGAAATGATTTCGCGTGGGCTCAATTCGGATGGTGATCCTTTAGCGGGCACGGTGATCCGAAATGAGATCGCACAAGGCGAACAGTCTGCGAGTACTATCGGATTTACTTATACATTCGACAGTCGTCTGAATCAGCTCGACCCAACCCGCAGTTTCCTGATTGAGGTCGGTGCAGATTACGCCGGCATTGGTGGCGACAACGAATATCTAAAAAGTACTGCGCGTATGGTTGCGCAGCGCAAAGTGTTCAATGAAGAAGTCACGCTGCGAGCTACCGTAGAAGCAGGCGCCTTTGCCTTCCAGGGCAATGGAAACAGCCGTACAGTTGACCGTTTCGTGCTTGGCCCTGATCTGTTGCGCGGATTTGATCCTGGTGGGGTTGGTCCTCGAGATCAGTCTACGAGTGGATCAACGACATATGACGATTTCTTGGGCGGCAATTATTACGCCGTTGCCCGATTTGACGCCGAATTCCCCTTAGGCTTGCCTGAAGAACTCGGTATTCGCGGCGGTCTGTTTTATGACGTCGGCAATCTGTTTGGTTTGCAGAACGTTGATACAAGCGGTGCTAACGTTGTTGGCCGCAGTGGGTCGTTCCGCCATGTTGTCGGCTTCTCGGTTCTGTGGACAACAGCTATCGGTCCGCTCCGGTTCAACTTCTCAAAGCCGATCAAAAGCGAAGACTTTGATATCGAACGTAACTTTGACCTGACGCTGCAGGCACGGTTCTAAATCGTGCAACGGCGTTTTGTGCAGCCCTATCTATACAGCGCCGCGGTTTTTACCGTGGCGCTGTCTGCGTTTCTCTCAGGGCAGACGGGGCTGGCGCAGAGCATTCATGTCCCGGATGTGCAACAGGTCAACTCTGTTCAGCTTGGCGTTCCGCTCAGCGGGGTTGTGACCATCCAGTCCGATGTATTTTTTCGCGACAGTGCGTTTGGAAAACGCGTTGCCGGTGAACTCGAGGCCGAGGGTGCTGTACTTACAGCCGAAAATCGCCAGATCGAAGGCGCTTTGCGTGCAGAAGAGCAGGAGCTGGCAGTCCGGCGCTCTCAGATGGAGCCCGAAGCTTTTCGACGTTTGGCAGATGCGTTTGACCAAAAAGTGCAGGCGACCCGTCGAGCGCAAGAGCAGAAACTACGTGAGATTAACGAACTGGGCGATGTCGCACGGAGGGAGTTCCTACAGGCGGCTGACCCAATTTTGCTTGCGATCATGCGTGAAGCCGGAGCTGGGGCGATCTTGGAAAAATCCACGGTGTTCCGTAGTTCTGAGGCAACTGACATCACGCAGCTGGCCATTTCGCGGATTGACGCGGTGCTGGGAGACGGCAGCACCTCGCCTGAGATCGGAGAATAACAGGCCTGGCCTTGTTCGATCCGCATCGTCTTGATACCTATATATAAAATACCTTGAACACAGGACACTCGTTATGACTGTAGAGTTGAAAAGCGCAGATATTCAACTGATCCAGCGGATTTTGCCGCATCGTTACCCCTTTTTGCTGGTCGACAAAGTTGTTGATATTGATGGATTCTCGACTGCGCGCGGGATCAAAAACGTCTCGATGAATGAACCCCATTTTCAGGGACATTTCCCCGGCGCACCTATCATGCCGGGCGTGACCATTGTTGAAGCGATGGCACAGACGGCGGGTGTGATGCTGGGTGTTGGCATGGATATGATCGACACCGAATTGTTGATCTATTTCATGAACATCGACAAATGCAAATTCCGTCGCAAAGTTATCCCAGGCGATGTGCTGGAAATGAATGTGACCACAACCCGTGGGAAGCCAGGCGGCAAGATCTTTAAATTCCACGGGGTGGCAACCGTAGATGGTGAGGTCGCAGCGGAAGCTGAATTTACCGCCATGGTTGATCGTCAAGAAGGATAATCAGATGACTCAGATCCATCCCAGCGCAGTGATCGAAGAAGGTGCAACTCTTGGGCAGGGGGTTGAAATCGGCCCGTTTTGCGTGGTTGGCGCGGATGTCGTGTTGGGGGATCGGGTTCAGCTGAAGTCTCATGTGGTGATCACTGGTGACACTCAGATTGGCGAAGACACTGTTGTCTTTTCCTTTGCGGTCATCGGTGAGATCCCACAAGATTTGAAGTTCAAAGGCGAGGCGTGCCAGACCGTTATCGGTAAGCGCAATCGTATCCGTGAGCACGTTACAGTGAACGCCGGCACCGAAGGTGGCGGCGGGATCACGCGCATTGGCGATGATGGTCTGTTTATGGCGGGCTGTCACATTGCTCATGATGCGCAGATCGGCGATCGGGTGATTGTGGTGAATTCTGCAGCTGTTGCCGGGCATTGCGTGCTGGAAGATGACGTGATCATTGGCGGTCTGTCTGGCATTCATCAATGGGTGCGCATTGGGCGCGGCGCTATTATTGGCGCGGTGACGATGGTGACCAACGATGTGATCCCCTATGGTCTGGTACAGGCTCCGCGCGGCGAGCTTGACGGGCTTAATCTTGTCGGTCTGAAACGGCGTGGTGTGCAGCGGTCGGATATCACGGCGCTGCGGGCGGCATTTCAGATGTTGGCGCAAGGCGAGGGGACATTCCAGGAGCGCGCGCGTCGTCTTGGCGATGAAACCGAGAGCGACTATGTTACCGAAATCGTTGGGTTTATTACGGGTCAGACTGACCGTTCTTTCCTGACACCGGGAGGTTGAGCCCATGCTTGCATTAATTGCTGGACGGGGTGGCCTGCCGCACGAGTTGACCCGCTCTCTCGTCAAACGGCCTTTGATTTGCGCATTAATGGGATCTGAGCCGGATCAGGTGGATGCTGAAATCACCTTTCGGCTGGAGCAGCTCGGAAGTTTTATCACGCGTTTGAAATCCGCCGGCGTGACCGAGATTTGTATGGCGGGCGGGATTGCGCGCCCATCCGTGGATCCTGCTCAAATTGACGCCGAAACTCTCCCATTGGTCCCTATTTTACAAGCCGCGTTAGGGCAGGGGGATGATGGTGCACTGCGCGCGGTGATTGAGATCTTTGAACGCTTTGGCTTTGCGGTGCGGGCCGCGCATGAGGTTGCACCCGACCTATTGGCCAAAGAGGGTGTACTGACGACGATCCAACCCGGCGAAATCGACAAATTTGATGCGGCGCGCGGCGCCGAGGTCGTAGCAGCGATGGCTGCGGCTGACATTGGACAATCCTGCGCTATTCGCAATCGTCAGGCGATCGCGATCGAAAATCTGTTTGGCACAGATTGGATGTTGGCCACCTTGCGTCAGCGCCCTGACGGACCCGGTGGCCTGTTCTACAAGGCCCCGAAACCCGGTCAAGACCGTCGCGCGGATTTGCCAACCATCGGCCCCAACACAGTTGAGCAGGTCGCCGCGGCCCAGCTGTCTGGGCTGGTGTTGGAAGCGGGGGGCGTAATTGTGCTGGATCAGGACACCGTGATCGAGGCCTGTAATCGGTTGGGTCTGTTTCTTTGGGTGCGCGGGGTATGAGCCTGCGCGTCTTTCTGGTCGCCGGAGAACCTTCGGGCGATCGGTTGGGCGGGGCGCTGATGGAGGGTTTGCAGCAATTGCAGGCTGATGTGTCATTCGACGGTGTCGGTGGCGCATTCATGCAAGAGCAGGGGCTGATCTCGCGGTTCCCGATGGACGAACTGTCGGTGATGGGGATCGCAGAAGTACTGCCCAAATACCGGCACCTCAAACGTCGAATTCGTGAAACCGCTGAGGCAGTGATTGCTGCGAAACCGGATGTTCTGATCACCATCGACAGCCCCGATTTCTGTTTGCGCGTTGCCAAAATTGTCAAAGCCCACAGTGACATACCAACTGTGCACTATGTTGCCCCTTCGGTTTGGGCATGGCGGCCTAAACGTGCCGTGAAAATGGCGCGTAGCATTGACCATGTCCTAGCTCTGTTGTCATTTGAACCGCCTTATATGGAGGCGGCTGGCATGACCTGCGATTTTGTGGGGCATCCGGTGGTGACCGAACCGCAGGCCACATCTGAGGACATCGCGGACTTTCGCAACGCCTATGATCTGGGAGATGCGCCTTATGTCTTGGCGCTGCCGGGGTCGCGCCGCTCAGAAGTGGGACGTCTTGCGCCGGTGTTTGGCGCTGCGTTACAGGAATTTGTTCTGAAACATCCCGAATTTCGCATTGTTGTGCCTGCGGGGGCGTCTGTGGCGCAGCTGGTACAGGAAAATGTGCAAAGCTGGCCCGAAAAAACAGTGGTTATCGATCCAAATGACTTGGCGGTGGATGTGGCACTGCGCCACAAGCGTGCGGCCTTTGCAGGGGCAGGGCTTGCGCTTGCGGCGTCTGGTACTGTGTCGCTGGAGCTTGCAGCAGCGCGCACGCCAATGGTGATCGCCTATACGTTTAAATGGCTGAGCTGGCAGATCATGAAGCGTATGGCGCTGATTGATACGGTGACGCTGGTCAATCTTGTGAGCGAGACACGCGTGGTGCCAGAATGTTTGGGGCCGGACTGCACGGCTGATGGCATCGCGGCGCAGCTGTCACAGGTTCTGGAAACACCACACGCACAGACTGAGGCGATGGCGCTCACGATGAAACGGCTTGGCGCTGGTGGGGCGCGTCCTGGCGTGCGTGCGGCGCAATCTGTACTGACGTTTTTGTCTAAATCCGACGGGCAAGGCCGTTAGATTAACGCCTCAGCCGATGCACTCCCGCGCCTATTGAAGAGCGGGAGTGTCAGAATTCTTACATCAACAGGAAATCGCTTTCGTCGATCAATGCTGCGTCTACGCCCTCAAACGCGAGGTAATATGAATCGTTCACGCGGACCAGCGCATCACCGTCCGAGGTTGTCATGAACTTCACGTCAGTAATGTCCTCACTGGCGAGCACGTGAACGAAGTCTACGCCGTCCTCAAAATCGGTGATGACGTCGACGTGACCCAGCCCCAGTTCGGACGACATATCAAATACAAAAATATCTGCACCGCCTCCGCCTGTCAGGATGTCGTTACCGATGCCCCCTTCAAGAGTGTCATTACCTGCGCCGCCGTCTATGACGTCATCACCGGCCTGGCCATCAATGAAATCCATTGCAGCCGTGCCCGTGATCGCATTGTTGCTGCTGCAGCCATATAGGCCGATGTGTCCGTTGACCGAGTAGATGACCATATCACTGGCATCAAAATCCCCAGAGACTTGCAGGTATACATCTCTAGGGGTCAGGTTTTCGATGACTTCGATGTCGGTAACATAGACAAGATCGATTGAGAGCGGCGTGTCGTCGTAGAAACCGCCGACACTCAGCGTATCCGTGCCGTCGTCTCCCATATAGAATGATGTGTAACCGCCGTTTTGTGTGACGATGAACGTGTCATTGCCGTCCCCACCAACGAGCATTTCGTTGCCGCCGTGTGCGATTAGGACATCGTCACCGGCTCCGCCAAACAGGCGGTCTTCCCCAGGTTCCTCTGCGGCGAGTGCCTCAACATAAATTCTCTCATATGTGCCATCTGGATTCTGTAAGTGGTAGAAATAGGTGTCTCCGCCCCCACTCAGGGTGTCGTTGCCTTCACCGCCAAACAGAACGTCACTGCCATACTGGCCGTGGAGCTCATCGTTGCCGTCCTCGCCGGCCAAGAGATCATTGCCAATGCCACCGAAAATCACGTCGTTGCCGTTGCCGCCCAACATCTGGTCGTCGCCACTAGCGTCGGGGTTGAAAACCACTCCAGGAGCTTCACCCGTATAGTTGAACTGACGTTCCCCAATGTGATCGTCGCCATCGCCTCCGTATATGCTATCGTTGCCATGACCGCCGTCTATGAAGTCATCGCCATCATATCCAACTAAGGTGTCGGCAGTGTTTTCTCCGACCAATGTGTCATTTTGGTGCGTGCCAAGAAAAATGCTCATGTCTGAGCCTCCTTCTTCATTGGATGCGGGCGGACGGCCAATGTACCTTCAAAGCGAAGGGGGAAATACTGCATTATCTTAAACCTTTCATCAAAAGAAACGTAGAAAGGTTTTCGCGTTTGGGGGGTTAACAAAGTCTTTCAATTGGGGAAAGCCTACGCAAAAATCGACTGCCAGAATGCAGAGATTTTTGCGATGTTAGAGCCCTAAGGGCGGGACCCATCGGTGTCCGCTGCGCTGCGAGTTTCATGGCTTTGGAATATTGCGCAGCGACATGAAGGAACTCTATTGGCTGGCCGAAATACAGATGCCTAGCTCGTGCTTGTTTTCACAAAGCACGCGATACGCTCCGCTTGAGGGCAAGTCCGTATCGCGCTGGCGTCGTGATGTGCAGGTTTACCCTGCTTGCGTCTCAAGTGCCTCATCATAAGCAAGAGACGCCGCGGCAAGGTCTTCTAACGCCGTTCCAACAGCTTTAAACAGGGTTATGGCATCATCCCTGTTGCGCGGCTCTGTGTCACCCCTGCACAAATCGGTCAGATTACCTTTGATGTCTGAACGCGTGATTGTGCCAGACGCAATCGGAGCGACTATATCGCCGGATTCAGTAAAGGCGGTATCCGTATCAATATAGACGTCACAAACCTGCATCGCTTCGTCATCGGTTTCCCGCATCTCAGGTGTAAAGCTGCCGATCAGATCCAGATGCTGCCCGGGTTTCAACCATGCGCCCTGAATCAGCGGATCTTTGGACAATGTCGCGCAACTGATGATATCAGCTGCTTCGGTTCCGGCTTTCAAATCAAACTCTGGCTGCGCATCATATCCCGCAGCATTCAGTTTTTTGCACAGCTCAATGGCGCCGTCTTTGGACCGGTTCCAGACCAACACACGTTTGATCGGTCGCACCGCGCGCATGGCATCAGGGATCAGTGCGGCGACGCGGCCAGTGCCGACCAGAAACAACGTTTCCGAGTCTTTGCGCGACAGATAGGCCGCACCCAACGCAGCTGCTGCGGCTGTGCGGCGACTGGTGATTGTGGCGCCATCCATCGTTGCCAACGCCTGTCCGGTTTTACCATCATACAACAAATAGTCTGCTGTGATGCTCGGCAGCTTAAGCTGGGCGTTGCTGGGGAACACGTTGACAATTTTTACACCGATCCGGCTTCCCGGTTGCCATGCCGGCATAAGCAACATGGTCGCATCTACCTCACCGGGGACGTGCATAGCGTGATGGTGCCGGTCCGGCACTTCACATCCCTCACGAAACTGCTGTTTCAAGGCCTCAATGAGCTTTGGCCATGGCAGTAGGTCGATTAGTCTTTCGGCGGGGATTTGCATCTATAGGTCTCGGCTTGTTTCGGCTGTTGCAGTCATTATTCTTCGGTCGGATCTGGGGTATGGCCGTTGGAGCCCGCGAAACCCAGCTTTGCTTTTAGTTTCCCAAAGTATGGGAGAAACAGCATCGCAATTGCGATCAATAGCATGATGACAGTCAGCGGATCGGAATAGAGAGGTGACCAGCTGCCACCTGTGATCTGCAGGCCAGTACGCAATTTTTGTTCTGCCAGCGGGATGAGGATAAAGCTGATCGCCATTGGGCCTTTTGGAAAGCCGCCACGCTCCATCAGAAATCCAAGAACACCAAATCCGATCAAAGCCCAAACGTCGGCAAATGAGTTGTTGTAGGCAAAGCCGCCAACGATACAAGAGACGATGATAATTGGGAACAGAACAGAACGCGGGATTTTGTTGATCTTAGACACCCAACGCACGCTGATGATCATCACAACGAACATCACGATGTTGGCCATGAACATGGCTGCCATCAACGTGTAGACCAGTTCAGGGTTGTTCACGAACAACAATGGACCCGGTTGAATCGAGTGGATGAGCAAAGCGGCCAGCAATAACACGTTGTTCAGGCTGCCGGGCAGGCCCAAGGCGATCAGCGGGATCATTGCGCCGCCGATGGTGGCGTTATTTGCGGCCTCTGATGCGATGATGCCTTCTTCGCTTCCGGTGCCAAATTCTTCGGGTGTTTTGGAAACCGATTTGGCGACCGAGTAGGCAACCATTGAGCCGATAACGGCGCCAACGCCGGGCAGGAGGCCAATCCACGTCCCGATCACGGATGACCGGATCAGGTTTACACCATGTTTCGTGTAATCTTTGACGCTCATCAAAATACCGCTGCGGGATGCTTCGACACCCTTAGGGGCATTGTCGCGGTCTAGCATGTCGTTGAGGACTGTTCCCAATGCAAACAACCCGATGAACATTGGAATTGGGTCGACGCCGCCATTTAGCTCTACCAAACCAAATGTGAGCCGAGGCGAACCAGATGACGGGTCGATTCCGGGGAGCGACAGAAGCGCGCCGATAAAGGCAGCAAGGATACCTTTGACCATAGACCCCTGGCTAATCACTGCGATCAGAACCAGCGCCATGACGATCAGCGCAAAATAGTTAAAAGCTGAAAACTGCGTGGCCCAAATCGACAACGGTTTCGCCAGCAAAACCAGTGCGATCCAAGAAATCACACCGCCAATGAATGAGCCACCAATCCCAAGACCCAACGCGCGGCCCGGACGGCCAGAGCTGGCCATCGGAAATCCATCAAGCGTTGTCATAATCGCGGCTTCGGTGCCGGGCATTTTCAACAAGGTGGCGGTAATCAACCCGCCGCTAATCGCGCCGATATAGATGGAAATCAGCAGGACAATTGCGGTCTCGGGCGTCATAAAAAACGTAAGAGGCAAGCATAGGGCGATCAACATTGTACCGGTCAATCCGGGGATCGCGCCCACAAAGACACCCGCAGAGACCCCAACGATCATGAGGAACAAAGGCAGTGGTGTTAGGACAAACAGAAAGGCGTTCAGCATATATTCCATGGCGTCACCACAACGTTGGGAGGTCGATAAAGAAGACCTTGGTAAAGAGAAGCTCACCGCCAAAACCGATGAACGCGCCGGTGCCAAGAGCAATCAACGGGATCGGTCCGCGTAACGTGCGTTCAAGCAAGCAGGCCGCTACGGGGATCATAGCCAGCGTCGCCAGAGAGAATGGAATGCGAAAAACAAAAAGGGCGATCACATAAATCAGCACGAAGCCAAAGAGTGCCAAGACCTCGGTGATCTCGCGCAAGGAGAAAACCCGCTCCTCTTCGTCCCGATGCCCAGAGATGACAGATTTTGCAAGTGTCCACACACACATGAGAGAGAGCAGAGCGGTAAATCCACAAACCGCATAGGGCGCGGCAGCAGATCCAAGCGGGTCGAACGAAAACCCTTTGATTTGGGATGCGGCTATCGCACCGGCTGCACCTAACGCTAAAAATAGTGTCAGTGACACCGCCTCAAATACCCAGTTTCGCATTCTACCCTCCTGAAAGGTCAGGTGTGCCAACCGGATTGATCACGAGGATCCCGGTTGGCACTGCCCACTATTGTTGAGTTGCTTGTTTGGCAATTGGGCCAACAACTGCGGCAGTTTCCTCAAGATGTGTGGCAAATGCTTCGCCAGAGAGGAAGACTGGTGTGCTCAGAGTGTCATTGTAGAATTGAACGATGCGGTCGGTCTCAGCCGCTGCTTCCAATGCACCTGCAAATGCGTCAACGATTGCATCAGGTGTATCTTTTGGGGCAAACCAATAGTTGGTAAAGCAGAACTGAACATCACTGCCCTGTTCGGCGGCTGTCTGAACATTTGGCAGACGCGGATGCGGTTGGTCGGCCAATAGCGCGATGGTTTGAACCTGGCTGTCGTCAGACACCTGACCATCGTCGGTCAAGGTAAAGTTACGCGCGCCTGCAGCACCTACAGATGCGATCGCGGTCTGACCGCCGGTCAAAGCCGCAAAGTTATCAGCTGAGCCACCGATTTGCGCAAAGCGGAATTTCACACCAGCAGCGTTTTCCAACAGGATGCCAGACATGTGGTTCAGGCCGCCGAGGTTAACGCCGAACACGATCTCGCTTGGGGCAGCACGGGCTGCGTCTAGCAGGCTGTTCAGGTCATCATAGCCAGAATCCTTACGCGTCATCAGGGCCATGCAAATGCTGCCTGTCGCAGCAACTGGTTTGTAGTCAGCATAGCCAAAGTCAATGATGCCAGACGCTTGGGCGCCGATAATGCCTGTTTCGTGTAGCAAGAACTCATACCCATCAGGCGATGCATCCAGAACGCGGCGTGCACCAACGGAAGAGTGGCCACCAATGTTCAAAACGGTCAGAGGTTGTGACAGCAGGTCGGCTTCATCAATGGCCGTGGCAAAGCTACGGGCAACCAAATCGGTGGACCCACCCGCTTTGAAAGGTACGATGATGCTGATCGGGCGCTCTGGCCAATCACCGGCGACCGCGGCGCTACCGACTGCCATCGCGGCTGTTGCGAGCAGAGTGACGAGTGATTTTTTCATGTGTTATCTCCCATAGAACTTTTTTGATTATTGCGACTGATGTAACTTACGACATTTTTTATCGTAATATACAACTTTTTTCTAACGCCCGAGCCTCACGACGCTTAGCTATCGGGTAACCCTTCATCAAACAGCGTTGTTTTTCCTGTAGGTACTTGGAATCCCGTGCCTATTGACCCTGCTAGGTCAATGCAGCCAGATTTTAAGGTTTGATGCCTTGGATCGCCATCGGTGAACAACATCCGGTGAAATCCGTGTATTTCCACATGCTTAACCTCGGGACGTGCCGCCCCAATCTGTAGGGCAATCATCTCGGCAAGCCACGTCGATGAGCATTGCAGCGACACCGGTTTGCCAAAATTTTGTGCAAGATCAATCAGAGCAAGCGACGCGGTTACGCCCCCTACAGCAATCGGGGAGAATTGCATCACGCCGATCGCCTTGCGCTCAAGTAGTGCACGAAACACGACGTAGCGGCTTTCGGCTTCAAAAACCATGACCGGTATCCCGACGTCATCGTTAAGCCATTGCATCGCATCCCAGTCACGCGACGGGAACGGGGCCTGCACCGCTTCAATACCCAAATCTTGCCACTCAGGGAGCCAACGCTCTGCCTTGGTACGATCCAAGCTATAAACAGCGTCGACGATCAGGCCCGTGTCGGGGCCAATCGCTTCACGCACGGCGCGCATGCGTTCAAGGTCATGTTCAAAAGGTTTTGCACCGAATTTCATCTTTACTGATGAATAGCCCGCTGCAACATATCCCCGCATTTCGGCCTGAAGATCGTCGATGGTGCCGTCTTTTAGATATAGTCCGCCACTGGCGTATACAGGCACCGCGCGTGCAACGCCGTCGCGTGCTATTAGCGCGCCCAGGGATTGTTTCTTTACCTGGGCCGCAATGTCCCAAAGCGCGCAATCGACCCCGCTCATAGCGGCCGCCGCCATGCCGTGTCGCCCACTCAAAACCGTGTCAGAAAACAAATCATGCCAGATTTCTTCAACCAAGGTTGCATCACGCCCGATCAGTTGCGGTTTGATTTCTGTTTGAAGGAACCGCACGAGAGCATCAGCGGAGCGATCAAACGTCCAGCATTCCCCCCAACCCGTAAGGCCATTCGATGTGCTGACCTCGATAAAGACGCTTTGCTTACGCGTCCAAAGGATACGAGGGTTGTAGAATTTACCCCCCAGAGCGACTTCGGAAACGTGAATTTGAACTTGCTCAATGCGCACATAACTCTCCAATATTGTCATATCCGACATTTATTTTACGTTTGGCCATTTATGAGCTATGGTGTCAATAGGTTTTCATGCTAGGAACCGTGAGGCAAATGAAATACCTGTCGCATGGATTATGCCCCGGAATATCAGGGCAGGTTTGACGATTTATAGAAACAGCACGGATATTAAGAATGCCGGTTCAAAAGGTTAAGCCAAGGAAACCTAAAGAAAAGCCTTTGGTAGATAGCTCACTCGACGCATCTGCAAGCGCTCTTGCACGGCGTGCACGGCGTATCCGAAAAGCGAAAGGGATGACCCTTTCTGATGTCGAAGCGAACAGCGGCATCACCGCCTCCACGATTTCAAAAATTGAAAATGACGCGATTTCTCCGAGCTACGCTAACCTCATCCGTCTGTCCAAGGGGCTTGGCGTTGATATCGTTGAACTTGTAAGCGAAAGCGCGCAGGCATCCGTGAAAACCCGTCGCTCCATTTCAAAATGGGGCGAAGGGCCGGTGCATTCTATCGGCTCGCATGAATATCAATTGCTTTGCACTGATCTAACGTCAAAAAAAATGCAGCCCATGATCGCGACGATTCATGCAAAAAGCCTGCATGAATTCAAGTCATCTGGCGCTCAGGCCGAAAAAGACAAGCTCTTCTCACACGAGGGAGAGGAGCTTTTGTTTGTGTTCTCTGGCGAAGTGATTTTACACACAGAGCATTATGCTCCTGTACATTTGTCACGTGGAGATTGCGCCTATATCGACAGCACCATGGGCCATGTGTGCATAAGCGGATCCGAAGAAGATGCCGTTGTTTTCTGGGTCTGCTCAGAAGGGGCATTTCTTGAGAACGTCGAGAACATCGATTTCGGCAGTTGAATGTCCGAGGTCGGCATATTTTAGTTTAGCCAGAATGTCGTAGTGTCCGCTGCGCTGCGTGTCTCGCCACTCCATTTTCGGAGCCGAAACTTGCGCAGCGCAGCGAAAACCTTTGCGGGCTGACACCAGGGGCAGGCGGCTTGCAAGGTTCAAGCCGCCGAGCGTTAGTAGCCTCGCCAGATCCAGCCGCCGCCAAAGATGCGACTGCCCTCGTCTGCGTAAAACACGCAAGCCTGACCAGGCGAGACGCCTTCTTCTGGTGTCAACAGCTCGACCTCGGCGGTGGTCTCAGATAGGGGCCGCAGGATCGCGTCGCGGGGGGGGCGGGTTGAGCGAACCTTGACCTTTAGATGCCATTCTTTTTGCGCGGTGAAGGGCGTATCCCCCAACCAGTTGATTTCGCGCACTGGGATGACACGGGTCGCCAGCAGCTCTTTTGGACCAACGATGACTTGTTTTTTGTCGACATCCAAACGCACCACATAAATTGGCTCGGACAGCCCGCCAATGCCAAGGCCGCGGCGCTGGCCGACGGTGTAATGGATGACCCCGTTATGCTGGCCCAGAACGCGTCCGTCATGGTGAACGATATCACCGGGTTCCGCCGAACCGGGACGCAGTTTTTCGATGACACTGGCATAATCGCCATCGGGCACGAAACAGATGTCCTGGCTGTCAGGTTTGTCAGCCACCGCCAGGCCGTACTCGGCGGCCATTTCGCGTGTGGCGTCTTTGGACGGAAGATGTCCCAGCGGGAACCGAAGGAAATCCAACTGTTCAGGGGTGGTCGAGAACAAAAAGTAACTTTGATCCCGGTTGGCATCCGCAGCCGAATGCAATTCCGGTCCCTGTTCACCATCCATGCGCTGAATATAGTGACCGGTGGCCATGCAATCGGCTTCTAGGTCTTTGGCCGTTTCCAACAGATCTTTGAATTTGACGCGCTCATTGCAGCGAATGCAGGGAACCGGGGTTGCGCCACCTAAATAACTGTCGGCGAACTCATCAATCACCGCATCTTTAAAAATGTTCTCATAATCCAGAACATAGTGGGGAAAGCCACGCTCTTCGGCAACGCGGCGCGCGTCGTGAATGTCGATGCCTGCACAGCAGGCGCCTTTTTTCGCCAACGCTGCACCGTGATCATAAAGTTGTAAGGTGACGCCCACGACGTCAAACCCCTTATCTGCAAGGTATGCAGCCACGACGGAGCTGTCGACGCCGCCCGACATCGCCACCACCACACGGGTTTCGCTGGGTGGTTTGGCAAAGCCAAGAAGGTTCACAGGGTGGTCGGTGTCCAGCGCCATGAGGCGTCTCCAATCGGGCAAAAGGGGTAAGCGTGGCAGAATATAGGAAAATCCTACAGACTCTCAAGGGCTGGGTTTCACCTATCGTTAATCCATCGCGAAGAAACCTGTTGAGGACGAGAATAAATATGGTCCGCAAAGGATTAAGTGATGTTTTTGAAGAAAGTAGATGGGCCCCGCGCTGTGACTTTGCCAGACGGCAGCGTGATGACGCGTGCGGATTTGCCACCTGAAACGACCCGGCGTTGGGTTGCGTCGCGCAAAGCAGCGGTTGTGCGTGGCGTATTGTATGGGTTGATTCCCCAAACTGAGGCTTTGAAACGCTATGGTTTGAGCGAAGAGGAATTCCGAAGCTGGATTGCGGCAGTTGCGGATCATGGGGAAGAGGCCTTGAAAACCACACAATTGAAAAAGTTTCGCGAACCATAGGGGGAAATGGGCGTTTTTCGTCGTCGAACTTGTGTCGTGTGGAAGAATTAATAAACATGGTAACGAGGCATTAACTTTTTTCCATCACGGTTAATTCAACCTGAGGGAAACAGTGTACAGGCGGAGAACATAGAACATGCGCATTCTTCTTGTTGAGGATGATCCGACGACAGCCAAGAGCATCGAACTGATGCTGACCCATGCCAACCTGAACGTCTATACGACGGATTTGGGCGAAGAAGGCATCGATCTGGCCAAACTTTATGATTACGATCTGATCCTGCTGGATCTGGGTCT
This sequence comes from uncultured Paracoccaceae bacterium, assembly GCA_947492585.1. Lineage (GTDB taxonomy): Bacteria > Pseudomonadota > Alphaproteobacteria > Rhodobacterales > Rhodobacteraceae > Epibacterium. The sequence continues at coordinate 73,770 of CANLND010000002.1, read as the reverse complement.
TCCGGACATGAACGGCCACGAGGTGCTTCGACAGCTCCGTATGGCTCGGATCGAAACCCCGATCCTGATCCTGTCTGGTGCGGATGACACTGAAAACAAAATCAAAGGTTTTGGATTTGGTGCCGACGATTATCTGACGAAACCCTTCCATCGCGAAGAGTTGGTTGCGCGTATTCACGCCATCATTCGTCGCTCTAAAGGTCATTCGCAGTCCATTATCAAAACCGGCAAGATCTCGGTTAATCTGGACGCCAAAACCGTTGAAGTGGACAGCAAGGCAGTGCATCTGACTGGTAAAGAATACCAGATGTTGGAATTGCTGTCTTTGCGTAAGGGAACCACCTTGACCAAGGAAATGTTCCTGAACCACCTTTATGGCGGCATGGATGAACCTGAACTGAAGATCATTGACGTCTTCATCTGTAAGTTGCGTAAGAAACTCAGCACGGCGACGGGTGGTGAAAACTATATCGAAACCGTTTGGGGACGCGGCTATGTGTTGCGCGATCCACAAGAAGAGCAGATGGGCGAGGACCAGCGTATCGCTGTCGGTGCCTGAAAGGATGAACCAGAGCCGAGTTGACATCGGTTTTGCTTGAAAGTCCGGGGGATCACCCCGGGCTTTTGCCGTTCTCATGCTGCGTTTTTGGCTCGACGATTTCGATCTGGCGTCTTATCACAAACGATAAGAACGAAAGGGGATCGTAGATGACCGATGCGCCAGCCAATGAGATTGAAAACCTGTCGCCTGAGGCCGCAAAGGCCCTCTTTCTAACGTTGGAGGCGCGGCTTGCGGCTGCCGACCTCGCCTATCACCAAAAAGATGACCCGGTTCTTTCAGATGCGGATTACGATTCCGCCAAGCGAAAGTATCGAGCATTGGCAGACCATTTTCCGGAGCTCGCCAATAGCGCCAGCCTACTAGACGCGGTTGGGGCGCCAGTGTCCTCTGGATTTGAGAAGGTTCAGCATGCCGTGCGTATGTTGTCGTTGGGGAATGCTTTTGAAGATCAGGATGTTGCGGACTTTGAACGCAGCATTCGCAAATACCTCGGACTTTCTGCTGATGCCCCCCTGGCCTTTACGGCCGAGCCAAAGATTGACGGGCTTTCTCTGTCTCTACGGTATGAAAATGGTGATCTGGTTCAGGCTGCAACACGTGGGGATGGAAGTACCGGCGAAAATGTGACCGCGAATGCCCGCACGATAGCAGACGTTCCCCAACACATTGTTGGTGCCCCGGATGTTCTTGAGGTGCGCGGCGAAGTCTACATGAGCCATACAGATTTTGCGGCTTTGAATGAGCGCCAAATTGAGCGCGGGGGCAAGACTTTTGCCAATCCGCGCAATGCGGCAGCTGGAAGCCTGCGTCAGCTGGATGCGGAAATTACCCGATCACGTCCTTTGAACTTTTTCGCGTATAGCTGGGGCGATTTGACCGAACCGCTTGCAAAAACGCAATTTGAAGCCATTGAGCGTCTGTCTGTTCTTGGGTTTACGACAAACCCGCTGACACAGAAATTTGCAACCGTTTCAGAGATGATCGCGCACTACCGTAGCATTGAAGCGCAGCGTGCGACTCTTGGCTATGACATCGATGGGGTGGTTTACAAAGTTAACGATTTATCCTTGCAGGATCGGCTTGGGTTTCGCGCCACCACGCCGCGTTGGGCCATTGCCCATAAATTCCCGGCGGAATTGGCCTGGACACGACTGGAAGCGATCGACATTCAGGTCGGCCGCACCGGTGCGCTCAGCCCGGTCGCGCGATTGACACCGGTCACGGTGGGCGGCGTTGTTGTGTCAAACGCGACGCTGCACAACGAAGATTACATTCAGGGCAGAGATTCAAAAGGCGCCGCCATCCGTGACGGCAAGGAAATTTTCCCCGGCGATTGGGTTCAGATTTATCGCGCAGGCGATGTCATTCCCAAGGTCGCCGATGTGGATCTGTCTAAACGGCCAGCCGAGGCCACTGGGTTTAGTTTTCCAATCACATGTCCCGAATGCGGCAGCCCGGCCGTGCGCGAAGAGGGTGACGCGGTCAGACGGTGCTCAGGTGGCGTGATTTGTCCGGCGCAAGCGGTTGAAAAGCTAAAACATTTCGTCTCTCGTGCGGCATTTGATATTGATGGAATGGGTGCCAAACAGATCGAGCAGTTTTACAATGATGGTTGGATTAAACAGCCTGCGGATATCTTTGATATACAACAAAACTACGGTTCAGGCCTGCAACAGTTGAAAAACCGCGAAGGGTGGGGCGAAAAGTCAGCGAACAAGCTTTTTGTCGCTATCACAGACAAGAAAACCATCCCATTGGGGCGCCTCATATTTGCCCTTGGCATTCGCAATGTTGGTGAAGTCGCCGCAAAAGATCTGGCGCTGCACTATCAGAGTTGGACCGCCTTGGCGCAGGCACTCGATACCGCATTACCGGCCGCGCAGGCTCACCGTGCAGCAGATGAGGCTGTGTCTGAGGAACGAATTCACGCTGCACAGGCCAATCGCCGCGCCAGAATTACCGAGACCCGCAACAGCGTCGTCGCGCAAATGGCGGTGCCAGACGCTGCGCAAATCGCGTGGGATGACCTGACGTCTATTGACGGTATCGGGCCAACCGTTGGCCTGTCGCTGTCGGATGCCCTGTCCAACACGGCCGAACGCGCAGCGATCAATCGACTGACCGCAGTGTTGACCATTGTGGCACCCGATGCCCCGGCGGCGGAAAGTCCGGTGTCGGGTAAGACGGTGGTTTTTACTGGGACGTTGGAAAAAATGACCCGTGCAGAAGCAAAGGCGCGCGCCGAAGGGTTGGGGGCCAAGGTGTCAGGGTCAGTTTCGAAGAAGACTGATATACTGGTGGCTGGTCCGGGGGCTGGATCCAAGGAGAAAAAGGCGCAGGAGTTGGGGATTCAGATCTTGGCTGAAGACGGTTGGCTGGAGCTGATTGAGGGGTTATGAGCGGTCGCCCAGAAATCCTGTTTCCTCTCTTTGCGCCCTTGGACAGCTTGGCTGGGATTGGACCAAAAACGGCGCAAAATTTTGCTCCGTTAGGTGTAGAAACACCGCGGGACCTGTTGTTTTCATTGCCATACGCGCTGGTGGATCGCCGCAGGCGTGACAGCATACAGGGGGTTGATCTGCCCGCTGTGGTGACGGTTGAAGTGACAATTGGGAAACACCACCCCGCGCGCAATCGTGGCGGGGCGTATCGCGTCCATGTCAGCGATGCGCAGACAGAGTTTCAGCTGGTCTTTTTCCATGGACGTAGCCGCTATTTAGAGGCACAGCTGCCCGAAGGTGCGCGCAGGTTGATTTCGGGAAAGCTGGAGTTGTTTGATGGGATGGCCCAAATGGTTCATCCTGACCACATGGTCCCAATTGACGACGCCGATGGCATTCCCGCCTTTGAACCCGTGTACCACCTGACACAGGGGGTTACGCAAAAGACGATGTTCAAGGCCGTGCAATCTGCGCTGACACGGCTTCCGGATCTTCATGAATGGATCGATCCTGGCCAAAAAACGCAACACAGCTGGCCCGATTGGCGAGATGCCATAGCAAACGCGCAAAGCCCGCAGGGGGTGGACACCCTGCGTCCCGATGATCCAGCCCGCGCGCGGCTGGCCTATGATGAGCTGTTTGCCCACCAGCTGACTCTGGCGCTTGCCCGACAGAATGAACGTAAGCAGCGCGGGATCTCTTCGGTTGGAAACGGCAGTCGGCAGGCTAAGGTATTGGCCAATTTACCCTATCGTCCGACCTCTGCCCAGGCCCGTGCGATCGATGAAATTTCTGCAGATCTCGCGTCACCAGAACGCATGAACAGATTGTTGCAAGGTGATGTGGGATCAGGAAAAACCCTGGTTGCGTTCATGGCGTTGCTGGTCGCAGTTGAGGCCGGAGGTCAAGGGGTTATGATGGCGCCGACCGAGATATTGGCGCGTCAGCATTTGGAAGGTTTGCAGCCCTTGGCCAATGATGCCGGCGTTGTGCTTGAGTTGCTCACCGGGCGCGACAAAGGCAAAGACCGCAAGGCCAAGCTGGCCGCACTTGCCGCGGGCGACATTCAGATTTTGGTGGGCACCCACGCCGTGTTTCAGGCGGATGTAGCATTTCATGACCTGCGGCTGGCCATCGTCGATGAACAGCACAGGTTTGGTGTGCGCCAGCGGATGGAACTGGCGGAAAAGGGAAAAGGTGCGGATGTTCTCGTGATGACGGCGACGCCCATCCCGCGCTCGCTGGCCTTGGCACAATATGGCGATATGGATGTGTCGGTGCTGGACGAAAAACCACCGGGGCGCAAACCCATCAAGACCGCTGTTGTGGCCACCGAACGGATGGAAGAAGTTGTCAGCCACTTACGCCGCGCGATCGATGAGGGGCGGCAATGTTATTGGGTTTGTCCTTTGGTGGAAGAGTCCGAGGTGATGGATCTCGTCGCTGCCGAAGAGCGGTTCAAACATCTGCGCGCTGTTCTAGGGGATGGCGTAGTGGGATTGGTACATGGCCAAATGCCGCCTGCGGACAAGGACGCCGCGATGGCAGATTTTCAATCCGGGAAAACCAAAGTTCTCGTGGCCACCACCGTGATTGAAGTGGGCGTGAATGTGCCCAATGCCACAATTATGGTGATTGAGCGGGCCGAAACCTTTGGTTTGGCGCAGTTGCATCAGCTGCGGGGACGCGTGGGGCGTGGCGACGCTCAATCGACCTGTCTGCTGATGTATCAAGCGCCCTTGAGCAAAACCGGGCGCCGACGGTTGGAGGTTTTGCGCGAAAGCGAGGACGGCTTTGTTATCTCTGAGACCGATCTACAGATGCGCGGCGCGGGCGATATGATCGGCACCGCGCAATCGGGCTTGCCGCGATTCCAAATTGCCGACCTTGAGACGCAATCTGATCTGATGGCCGTGGCGCAAAGTGATGCGCGCACGCTGTTAACACAGGATCCTGTGTTGCAAACGCCACGCGGGCAGGCGGCGCGGGTGTTGTTGTGGCTGATGAAGCAGGATCAAGCGATCCGTTTAATCTCAGTCGGTTAAAGCTCTGCGTTCAGACCAAACGGTGATGTTCTCATCTTTGTTCTCCCAAAAATCCCCAAATGTTCTCATAAAGTTCTTTACAGGCTGGCGTCAAAATGAGAACAAAGTGGCAACAAGAACAAAGCAAGAAACATTGAACATCAGATAAGACACCACGTTAGAACAGGGGAACAGCCATGATTTCGCAGATCAAACGCACCGTTGAAAATGCTCAGTCCACATTGTTGCAAGACGCCGTAGGGGCGGCAGCCTTGGTCGTGATGTTTGTGGCTGCCTTATATGCACCGAGCCTGCTGTAGGATCGGGGTCCGAATTCACAGAAGTCTAGAATATGTGTTTGTGCCAGATGCGTCTGTTCCTGTCCCGAACTGACCCGAAGATCCCGACCTGTATGGTATTTGCGGATTTTCCTTTGGACCTGCCTCTTGATCCAAATGCGCATCTGGGTCCCGCATAAACGCATCACTCACCGCCGCCGTCTGTCCCGACGTGCGGCGGTTTTTTTGTGACGTCTCTGTATTAGGCGCAGTCTTGTGTCTGGGCCATTTCGAAGGCTTCCAGCGTTGCATCCAGCGCCAGCATGATTGATGCATGCCGGTTTTTAAACTCGCGTGCAGGCAGAAGGACTTCAAAGCCGTCAAACGGCGCTTCTGGCGGTTTTGCCTCGGTGTCACTGGCCGTCACCAGCATCTGTTTGAGCTGGGCCCGTGCGGTGGTGATCTCGTCGAGCGTGCGACCAATTGCTTGAGCGCCCACAATTGAGGCTGCCGCCTGACCTAAGGCGCAGGCTTTGACGTCCTGAGCATAGGCCGAAATGCGCCCATCGTTGATGCAAAGATCCACCGTGATGGTGGAACCGCATAAGGGGGAGCGTTTTTTGACGCTGGCGTGTGGCGTTGGTAGCCGTCCCACATGGGGCATGTCAGCGGCGAGCGCCAGAATTCGTTGAGAGTAAAGTTTGATCAGATCGGTATCGGCTGACATGGGGTATTCCTGAATTGATCATCCGAGGGGAATGCGGGCTTTCCCTCGGCGGGTGTTCCCCATACATAGGCAGCACTGTCCCAGATGCAAAAGGTTTTTGCCATGACCACCGATCAGGCCACTGCTCCGACATTTGATGCCGCTACGCTGAAATTTGATGCGCAGGGATTGATCCCTTGCATCGCTCAGGACGCCGAAAGCGGCGAGGTGCTGATGATGGCATGGATGAATGCCGAAAGCGTCGCGCGAACCTTGGAGACCGGCAAGGTGACCTATTGGTCGCGCTCGCGTCAGGCGTTCTGGGTGAAAGGCGAAAGCTCAGGTCACGCACAGGCGTTGGTCGACCTGCGTCTGGATTGCGACCGGGACTGCCTGTTGGCGTTGGTCAATCAAAAGGGCCCGGCGTGCCATACCAATCGTCGCAGCTGTTTTTACACCAGCATTCGCGACGGGGTTGAGGTCGAACTGTCCAAACCCATGCTCTGATACACGCGCGACAGCGCGGTGTTTCGGGCCGACCCTGCGCATCACGTTGTTAATCCAGCCCAACTCGGTGGCGGATCTGTTGTGGAGTTACGCCGTCAGCGCGGTATTTGGCTATCGCACGGGCGTCATCTCGTTTTGCAAGGCGTTTGCCAGCGTCATCGCGGATCAGGTCGTGATGGTGATAAATGGGGGTGGGGAGGTTCAAGAGGCGTTGCAAAAGAACGTGAATCTGCGTGGCCTCGAATAGATCTGCGCCACGGTGTACATGTGTGATGCCTTGATCCGCGTCGTCGATCACCACCGACAGATGATAAGAACTGCCCATATTGCGCCGCACCAAAATGATATCCCCCACGCTCGATTGCAGGTGCTCGGGATCTATGACGTGGGTGCCCGTGTGCAGTGGGCCTGTCTCGGAAAAACTAATTGCATCAATTACATCAATCGATTTCTTAAGGTTTAGTCGCAAGACGTCAGTTGGTTGTATATCCTTCGTCGACCGTTGGCGGCACTGGCCGGGATAGATACGGCCATCCGGTCCAAACTGCGGCACGCCTTCTTGCGGGGCACCGGCGGCGGCTTCGATATCTGCACGGTTGCAGCTACACGGATATGTAAGGCCCATCGCTGACAGCTGTGCAGCCGCCTCAGCGTAGCGTGGCAAGCGTTCAGATTGGCGCAGCACGGGGGTGGGCCAGCTGAGATTCAACCACGCGAGATCGTTGTAGATCTGATCCTCCCACGCGGCGCGCGCGCGGGATTGATCAATATCTTCGATCCGCAGCAGAAACGTACCGCCCAGCTTTGCCGCGGCCCGTGCAGCGATCAGCGCCGAATAGGCGTGACCAAGGTGCAACGGGCCCGTAGGCGAGGGGGCAAAGCGGGTGCGGGCTGTCATCTTATGCGAATTGCTGCAACCACTGGGTCCAGGCGTCTTTGGCGCGATCAGTATAGGCCTTATAGCGGTCCTTGCGCCCGCGACGCCCACCTTTGAGCCCCTCTACGGGTTGGAACAGGCCAAAGTTTACGTTCATCGGCTGGAAGGTTTTTGCCTCTGCGCCGCCGGTGATGTGATGGATCAGTGCGCCCATTGCGCTGTCCTGTGGCACAACCTCAAGCTCACGGCCCAAAATCTCGGCCGCCGCCATCCGGCCCGCCAGCAATCCCATCGCGGCACTCTCAACGTAGCCTTCAACGCCCGTGATTTGACCTGCAAAGCGGATGTTGGGTTTGGACTTTAGGCGCATCTGATTGTCCAAAAGGGTTGGTGAATTCAGAAACGTGTTGCGGTGAATGCCGCCGAGGCGTGCAAATTTAGCGTTCTCCAGTCCAGGAATCATACGGAAAACATCAGCTTGCGCGCCGTACTTCATCTTGGTCTGGAAGCCCACGATATTGAACAACGTCCCCAAAGCATTGTCGCGACGTAGCTGTACCACCGCATAGGGCTTGTCTTCGGGCGCATGGGGGTTGGTCAGGCCGACAGGTTTCATCGGGCCGTGGCGTAGGGTTTCGCGCCCGCGTTCTGCCATGACCTCAATCGGCAGGCAGCCGTCGAAATAACCGGCGGTTTCCCCTTCGTGGAACTCGGCCTTGTCGGCGGCCAGCAGGGCATCAATGAAGGCCTCGTGCTGATCTTTGGTCATCGGGCAGTTAAGATAGGCCGTGCGCTCTTCCTCGGTCTCCCCTTTGTCGTAGCGCGATTGCATCCATGCCTGCGACATATCAATGCTGTCGGCGTAAACGATGGGTGCAATGGCATCAAAAAAGGCCAGTGCCTCGGCGCCGGTTTCTGTCTGAATGGCCTGCCCCAAAGCGGTAGAAGTCAGCGGTCCAGTGGCAAAGATCCAGTGGCCGTCGTTGGGCAGTTCTGTCACTTCTTCATATGACACGGTGATATTGGGGTGCGCTTTTAGTTTGGCAGTCACGCTTTCCGCAAAGGGGTCTCGGTCTACGGCGAGGGCGCCACCTGCGGGCAGGCGATGCTCTTGTGCGGTGGACATGATCAACCCATTGGCTGCACGCATTTCCCAATGCAAAAGCCCGACGGCGTTTTGTTCATCATCGTCAGATCGGAAGGAGTTGGAGCAGACCATCTCACCCAGATTGCCGGTTTGATGGGCAAAGGTTTCCACTTTGGGGCGCATTTCGTGGATCACCACGTTAACGCCCATGTTGGCAGCCTGCCAGGCCGCTTCGGAACCGGCCATGCCGCCGCCGACGATATGCAATGTCTGTGTTTGTGTCATGCGAAGCGACATAAGTCAGGGCGGGGCATTGCGCAATGGATTTGCAGCCTCACGGCCGTCCAAAAGCACGCTGTGCATTGGTGTGGCCATCTTTCAGAGAGGTCTGGGGGATTTTGGGGCCGCTGCTGCGGGAACGTCAGTCCGGGTGAGAGATCCGGATGGAGGGACTTTCCGCAACTGCGGCCCAAATCGTGGCCCCAGTGGGGCGCATGGTTAATGATATGTTAACCATGTCCAATCTTTGCCATCTTTGCGCCTCATTTGAAAGGGGCGATATGGAAACAATGCGCCGCAAATCGTAAACAAACCCTAAAATTTTCAGAAAAGTTGCGCAGTTTATCGAAATTTGGCGACGCAGCGTTTTTGTGATCTTTTCTTGCAATCTCGTCCGCCGCCGGAAATGTAGGGTGAAGCTGCAAACGTAAGGTGTGAGATGAAGTCTGAGCCAGTACCAACATTGAACCAACAAGAAGTCACCGCGTTTCTGGGTGAAGTGTTTCACGAAGGTATGGCAGATTTCTCGATCGATCATCTGGACGGAGGGTCCATCGATATGCGTCTGCGCGTATCGTCGCACCATCTCAGGCCGGGCGGCACCGTTTCAGGGCCTGCAATGTTTGGGTTGGCGGATGTTGCGGTTTATGCGTTGATTTTATCGCAGATCGGGCGCGTACCTTTGGCCGTGACCACGAATTGTTCCATCGATTTTATGCGTAAACCGGAGGCCAATTGCGACCTTATCGCGCGCGCACATCTGCTCAAGCTCGGGCGGTCTCTTGCGGTGGCGGATGCGCATTTATTCTCGGAAGGCTCCGATAAAATGGTGGCACGGGCGACGTTGACCTATTCGATCCCGCCAAAGCGTTAATCGGGGGGCAGGCCCTGGTGGAGTGAGAAAACCCGCCGGTTGCGGCGGGTTTCGTATGTGATGTGTTGTCTTACCCTTAGGGGAACAGCTTTTTTACATAGCCGGGGAGGGCAAATGCAGCTTTGTGTACTTCTGGCGTGTAATAGTCGGGTGTCAAACCAGCCTGAGTAAAGCGCTGTTCCAAAACGGTGAGATCCACCTGACGCGCGCGCTCTGAATGGCTGCCCCACCCCAGCGCCATCGGGCCGCCGGCATAGGTTGGAATGGTCGCCAGATAACAGCTTGCGTCTGCAAACAGCGATTGGAACGCCCGTAAAGTGCCAGTCAGCTCGTCGCCTTGCATAAAGGGCACGCCGTTTTGGGTGACGATGATGCCATGTTCAGACAGTGAACGTGCAGCATGTCCGTAAAACGTGTCGGTAAACAGGACTTCGCCGGGGCCGATGGGGTCGGTGCTGTCGACGATGATCACGTCAAAGGTTTCTGTGTTCTCTTTCATGAACACAGCGCCATCGTTGATCACCAAATGCAGGCGCGGATCGTCAAAGGCTCCATCGCTGAGCATCGGCAGATACTCTTTGGAGAAATCGACAACGCCCGCGTCGATTTCGATCATGGTGACGTGTTCAACCGATGTGTGTTTCAGCACTTCGCGCGCAATGCCGCCGTCGCCGCCGCCAATGATCAGTATGCGCTTGGCCTCACCATGGGCCAAAATTGGCACATGGGTCAGCATCTCGTGATAGATGAAGTTGTCACCCTCGGTTGTCTGCACCACGTCATCCAACGTCAGGATGCGGCCAAACGTGCCGTTGGTGAACACCTTTAGGCGTTGGTGCTCGGTCTTGCTGTCGTACAACAGTTCGTCCACGCGCAGGGATTGCGCGTAGTGAGCGTGCAGTTTCTCGGTGTTCCAGGTCTCGCTCATGCGGCGACCTCTTTGGCGATCAATTCTTCACCGCGAAGAAGCTCGCGTACTTCAACCGCATCAGTTTCAAACGCTTCTTTCAGCACATCGACCGCTTTCCACGGTTCAGCGTCGCCGCACATGAACACGTCAAACGCGCCATAGCCAATTTCGGGCCATGTGTGCACAGAAATATGGCTCTCGGCCAGTACGGCCACGCCAGACACGCCTTGGGGCGAGAATTTATGTGTATGAATGTGCAACAAGGTAGCGCCGCAGACTTCAACGATCTTGCGGAAGGCGTTTTGAATGCGGATCTCGCAGTCAAGGCCCGCGCCCTTGGTCACTTCAAGTATAAGATGTGTTCCGGCAAAAATTTTGCCGTCACGACGGATGAAATGGTCTTCGCGATCTGCGTCGGCCAATGCGTCAATGGTCGCAGATGTTACACTGCGGGTGGTATCTTCCTCTTGGGCGCCTGTCTCCAGACCGATCCCCAGTTGGAAGAGGTTGGCGTCTGTCATGACGTGCCCCTTCGTTCCAGTAGATGACAATCCAGCCGGCCCTTAGCGCCCCCCCGGATAAGAGTCCGGGGTTGGGATCGGTGCCGAAAGTGAAGGGCAAATACGCCGGGTGCGCGCGTCGATCAAGTAATTTGTTTGAAAAACGGTTAACACGGGCAAAAAAACGAAAAAAAGGCCGGGGAAAACCCCGGCCATAAGGTGGTTCTGTGCCCCGGGATCTTAGGAGCGCCAGAACGGAAGAGTGCTTTCAATATGCGCATCATGCGCATTGATCCCGATGTCTTTCAGCTGATGCGTGCTCAAACGTGACAGATGTACACGTGAGCGGCGGCGGACCGTCCATTTCGTAACCAAAACAGCAAAAGCAACGGCGGCTTGTGCGGGGATCGGCAGAACCGAGCGGCGCATAAGGAAGTTCAATTGCGGGTGTGCAGTGTTTTGGTACAGTGGCATGAAAAATCTCCTATTGTACTGGTACAATCCTGTGCAGTTGCTGTAGTTGGATCGATACAATACAGTCGGCAGCAAGTCCACGGAAGGATTGTTATGGGTACAATTTGGAACGCCGACCTCGGAAAAAAGACCGGCCCTAAATATCAACGGGTAGCCGAGACCATTCGCGGTGCGATTGAAGCAGGTACGTTGAGCGTGGGCACAAAGCTGCCCCCGGTGCGCGATCTGGCGTATCAACTGTCGATCACGCCGGGCACGGTTGCGCGTGCCTATACCGTGTTGACGGATGAGGGGATTTTGAAGGCCGAGGTGGGACGTGGCACCTTTGTGGCTGAGAAAATGACCCCCGTGCAGGATGATGTCTGGTCCCGACAGCTTCATCTGCTTGAAGCCAAGGACCCCGGTCATATCAGCCTGTTCAGCCCACGCGTTGCAGATATGGGGCAGGTGACGGCGCTGCGTCAGGCCTTGCAGCAGGTGGCGCAAAGCGAGGCTCATGCCTTGCTGAACTACCCAACCCGCGATGCCTATCGTCCGGTGCGCGAAGCGGTGGCCAACTGGTTGGCGACCGCGCCCATAGGGCCCTGTGAACAGCGGGATATTGTATTGACACATGGGGGTCAGAACGGGCTGATGCTGGCGATGCAGGCGATATTTCGCGGTGCGACACCGATGGTTTTGGTCGAAGATCTCTCCTATGCCGGCTTTCGACGGTCCGCAGAAATGTTGCGTGCCAAGGTGATGGGCGTGGCCATGGACGAATATGGTATTCGGCCAGAATCCCTGGAACTGATGATCCGCAAAACCGGTGCTTCGGTGCTGTGCACCAGCCCAGAAGTGCACAATCCTACCGGGCTGTTCACTCCGCTGTGGCGGCGGCGCGAAATTGTCGAGGTTGCGCGTCGGCACGATGTGCAGATCATCGAAGATGATTGTTATCGTATTGGGGAGGCGCGGGCGCCGGGATATCGGTCTTTGGCACCTGATTTGGCGTGGTATGTGACGTCGATATCCAAGCTCTTGACGCCGTCGTTGCGGGTTGGCTTTGCGGTGGCACCACGGGGACGTGCAAATGAGCTGCGCCGTGCTGCGGAATACGGTTTTTTTGGCGTGTCACAGCCGATTGCCGAGGTAACACGTATTCTGCTGAGCGATCCGCGCACGCCTGACCTGGTCGGCAGCATCCGGTCCGAGATGGCGCGGTATGTGAAGGTCGCTGTGAATGCTTTGGGAGCATTTGACGTGACCTGGAGCCCCGATGTTCCGTTTCTCTGGTTGCGCCTACCCTCGGGATGGCGGGCCGGGCCCTTTACCAGTGCGGCGGAACTGCAGGGGGTTCAGATCAGGTCAGCCGATGAATTTGCCCTGCGTGACGGCCGCGCCCCGCATGCAGTGCGGATTGGCGTCAACGCCCACATCTCTATCGAACGTTTTGAGGGGGCGATGCTGCGTCTGCGTCGATTGCTCGACAATCCGCCCGAAACGATCAGCGGATAAGATCCTGGGTTTAGAATGACCAAGGGGCTCCATGTTGGAGCCCCTTCATTGCATTTATGTGTGGTGTAGAGTGAAATTACTCGATCGAAATCGAGACACCCGATGGGTGATTGGCGTTAAAGGACCAGATGTCGCGGCCGGCGGCGATGCCCGCGCTGACCGCTGCCATCAGCAGACCGGCCGCTGATGCTCCGCCAACAACGGTCCCGTTCAGCGCGGGGGTCAGGGTTTCTTGGCCGTTTTGCGACCCGGTGGTGCAGGTAATATAGGCCTTGGTCGGGCGGCGTTTCAGCGTGGGCATGTTCACCTTGGCAGGGGTGATAAAGGTTGCGGTGAATTCCGCACTTTCAATGGTGCATCGTGCACCAACGATTTCTTGCAGGTTGCTCGAGCTGGCCACGCCGCCTGTTGCTTTTTGCTTCTCTTTGTCCAAAACCTTATGTGTCCGGAAGGTAAGTTCCTTGAAGCCATGAACACGTGATGTGGTGACATCAGGGGTCTTCAACGAGACGGTAACCGGCGGTGCTGTGACCTCGGCATGTTCCATACAAGCGCTGAGCGCGAGGGGGAGGGTGCAAGCAATAACAATTCTTCGAAACACTGTAGTTATCCCTATTGGTGGATGTTCTGTTTTGAAGTCGCTTTAGGGAATGATGTGTGCGACTGCCAGTTTCCGGGGTCGGCTGGGTTGGGGTGTTGATCTGGGTATGCTTTTGAGGCAACAGCTGGGGGAACGGTGAAAAACGAATGGGGTATGATAATACCTAATTTGTAAAACGTTGATTTTACACATTTAAAACAGTATTGCTGTTGTTGACTGTAGGTGGAAGACACCCTAGAAACCCTTCATCGAATTCGGGCGGCAGGGATTTCTGCAGTGCCTTCACGACAAACAGGACAGACCTGCTATGAAAACCTACTCTGCTACCCCAGCAGACATCGAGAAGAAGTGGATCATCATCGACGCCGAAGGCGTGGTGCTGGGCCGTCTTGCCTCGATTGTCGCCACGCGCCTGCGTGGTAAGCATAAAGCTTCTTTCACACCTCACATGGATTGCGGCGACAACGTCATCGTGATCAATGCTGAGAAAATCCAGATGACCGGCAAGAAGCGTGAAGAAAACTTCTACTGGCACACTGGCCACCCCGGCGGCATCAAGTCGCGCACCAAACAGGAAATCCTGGACGGCGCGCACCCTGAGCGCGTTGTGACCATGGCCGTCAAGCGTATGTTGCCTGGCAACCGCCTGTCGCGTCAGATCATGACCAACCTGCGCGTTTATGCTGGTGAAGCGCACCCGCATGAAGCACAGAGCCCCGAAGTTCTGGATGTTAAATCCATGAACAAGAAAAACACCCGGAGCTAATAACAATGGCTGATCAGATCACTACTCTCGAAGAGCTGAGCGCTGTTGCAGGCGTTGAAACTGTTGTTGAAGAGACACCCCGTGAGCCCGTCCGTGACGCGCTGGGTCGTTCTTATGCAACTGGTAAGCGTAAAGACGCGGTTGCCCGCGTTTGGATCAAGCCGGGTTCCGGCAAGATCATCGTAAACGGCAAAGAGATGAACACCTACTTTGCGCGTCCCGTTCTGCAGCTGATCGTGCGTCAGCCGTTTGGCGTTGCTGGCGTTGAAGGTGAATTCGACGTTTACGCAACCGTCAAAGGCGGCGGCCTGTCCGGTCAAGCGGGCGCGGTCAAGCACGGTATTTCCAAAGCTTTGCAACTGTACACGCCTTCGTTGCGTGGCGCGTTGAAGGCTGCGGGCTTCCTGACACGCGACAGCCGTGTTGTTGAACGTAAGAAGTTCGGTAAGCGTAAAGCGCGTCGTTCGTTCCAGTTCTCCAAGCGTTAATTTTCGCTTCAAACATGTTTCAAAGGGCCGTGGCATATGCTGCGGCCTTTTTGTTTTTGTCGGTTGAAGAAAAGGGGCGCTGCCCCTCTTGCGCAGGGCGCAATTCACCCCGGGGTATTTTCAGCCAAAATGAGACGGGTGCTTGGAGGTGGGTGCGAAAATTTAATTTTCGTTAACAAAACGTAAAAACTGTCCTATCCTGCCTGTCTGTATGGTTGTGTGGGCGGGTGTGTTATGTCCCAGAGTATTTACGAGAAGTATGGCGGCTTCAAAACAGTCAGCCGTATTGTGATAACGTTTTACGAGCTGGCGCTGGACTCTGATCGGGTTGGCGATTTTTTTGCCAATGTTGATATGCCGCGCCTGATAGATCATCAAACGAAGTTCATTTCTTCCATTTTGGGGGGACCAGCTTCGTTTAGTGATGATCGTCTGCGGGCCGTGCATAGAGGTCTGGAAATCGATCACGGCGATTTTGATGAAATCATTGGCCTGCTGCATGAGGCGCTTGAGGTGCACGGAATGGCAGATGAAGACATTCGCCGGGTGCTGTCTGATGTGGATGCCAAACGCCCGGTCATTGTGTCTGCAGGTGCAGGATGAGCATTTCCGCAATTAATGAGCAGCTTTTACGTGCCATAGGTGTTGGTGTTGCGGTTGTGCGGGCTGGTGATCTGGGGTTTGTTTTCTTTAATCAACCTTTTGCGGAGTGGTTTGGCACACCGTCATCAGGGGCCAACCTTGCGGATGTAATCGACGGATTGGATCCGGAGGCGCTGGCTCAGGTTGAGGCGGCGGGGTTGCAATTTTCAGCAGAGCTGAAGTTCAAACGCAAACGACGTACCTTGATCTTTGCCATCAATATCTCATTGACGGACCCAGGAGACGGACCGCTTCTGATTGTGGAGTGTCAGAACATCACTCGGATGCGCGAGTTGGAAAGTATGATCGACAGCTATTCCACCATGGTGGAGCGCAACACACGCGAGTTGGAGCGTGAAAAGGAGCGGGTGGAGCGATTATTGCTGAACCTGATGCCCCGCAGCGTGTACGAAGAGTTCAAAACCTTTGGGGTGGTCACCCCGCAATTGTATCAGAATGTCTCGGTGGTGATGCTGGATTTTGTCAACTTCACAGAATTTGCCGCACGAACTGACCCCACGGTAACATTATCGGAGCTGAATGATATATTTACAGCCTTTGATCGTATCGTCGAGCAATACGGCTGTGAACGTATTAAGACCATTGGCGATGCATATCTGGCCGTATCAGGCATGCCGCAGGCCACGCCTGATCATGCGACCTCGGTGGCCCATTGCGCCGTCCGGTTTCTGCGGTATCTGGAGCGGCGCAACCAAAGCCACCCTCACAAGTGGCAGGCGCGGATTGGCCTGGCCAGTGGGGCCGCGGTTGGGTCTGTTGTGGGAATACAGAAATACGTTTATGATGTGTTTGGTCCGGCCGTCAATCTGGCGTCTCGGCTGCAAGTCTTTGCAAAACCAATGAAAATTGCGGCGCCTTTGGATATGAAAGATGCATTGCTGGACGAGTTTGAACTGTCGGACATTGGGTCGACAG
Source organism: uncultured Paracoccaceae bacterium (assembly GCA_947492585.1). Taxonomy (GTDB): domain Bacteria; phylum Pseudomonadota; class Alphaproteobacteria; order Rhodobacterales; family Rhodobacteraceae; genus Epibacterium. The sequence continues at coordinate 57,321 of CANLND010000002.1, read as the reverse complement.
ATGTCAAAGGAATTGGAGAGGTGCAGCTGATCACGGTCGATCGTGAACTGGCAGGACGCCGGGCCATCGGTCGGTTTGGAGTGTGATTGACCATTGTTTATGTCAGGTTGAACACTCGGGTCCGCAGACGGTGGAGTTTGCCCTGCCGGTGAGCGGCGGGCTGGACATTGTTGTGTCGCCGCATACGCGACACTCTGAAAAAGAGGCCTCGTTTTTGGGTGAGGGCTTCCTCGACGAAGGGGGCGGCCAGATCTGCGAGCAACGGATCTTTTTGAAGGGCTTTCCAGAGTTGCGCGATAAAATGAAGGTCGAGATCACCACGTATTAGAGAGAAGGGTTTCATCGAAAGCGGGAGCGGCCCTTTTGCTGGTTGATCCAAAAAGGGTGCGTTGGCGCGGTAGCCGGAATGCCGACGTTCGCTTTCATACAGTTTGCTGAGATCGTAAAAAGTCGAGAATTGTAGCGCGCCCGCACGTTGCGCTTCGGTTTCACCATGCGAGGCGAGCGTTTTGATGGCGGAAACCTTCCAGCGATCATCCAAGTGTTGCAACAGAAAGGCTTTGTGTTCGCTCCACAGGCGAAAGTACAGAGTCAGGGCAAGATCGGGGCAGGGCGTGCGCCGTGAAATTGCGATCAAGAGGCCGTGAAGCGCCAGCAGCTTGGGCTGTCCCGCAAACTCGTGGAAAAGCTGCATCTGTTTTTGTTCAATTGTTAGGTATCCTTTGGGCGGCGAGGGCGCATCCAGCGGTGCGTTTTCTGATAGATATCGTGACAAATCTTGGTGCGAAAGATCAATGAGGTACGCGTCCGCCCCTTCGAACTGCTGGAACTTGAAACGTTCCATTTTGAAAAGAATGGCATCAATACCGCCGCGATAGGCAAACTCTTTGGGCATCGAAAAAACCTGTTTGAATAATCTTTGACGCCAAATTAGCGGCGCTCTGTGTCGGGTTCTATCAGTCCAAGTCCGCGCAGGTAAATCCCAATACCGCTTTCCAGCAAATCTTCAGGTGCAAAGGGCGATGCCGTGCCCGGAGAGTTTCGTGCATATAGTTCTACCACACCATGGCTCAGCGCAATGATATGGGCCGAAAACATCGATGCGGGCGGGCGTTTTTCGGGCGGGATGTGCTGGATTAGATCTGCGGCAGCTTGCTCCAATATGCCACGGGCACGGGCTGCAACATCGGCCAACTCGGGGGTACGATTGACCGAGATTCCGCTTTCGAACATCGCGATGTAGTGCCCGGGGTGCTTGCGTGCAAAGGCCAGATAGGCGCGTCCTGTGGCCTCAAAGGCAGCGAGCGCCGAGGGTTGGTAGGTGTCATAGGCATGGCGCATCAGATCTGCGAACATCTCAAACCCTTGACGGGCGGCTTCTGCGATCAAATCCTCGCGGCCTTCGAAATGGCGGTACACGGCTGCGGGCGTTACACCGGCCTGCTTTGCGGCCTCAGACAGGGTAAACCCGGTCGGGCCTTTGATTTCGATGAGACGCAGGGCGGATTCTACCAACGCTTGGCGCAAGTTTCCGTGGTGGTAACCGCGTTTAGGCATGCCACAATTCCGGGCCACCGCAGATCAGATCGTCATTTTCTTTCAATGCCTTGTGGTCCTTATTTTTGTATTCGAGATTGCGCAGCACATGGCGAATTGCAGCCAGACGGGCGCGGCGCTTGTCATCTGATCGCACGATGGTCCAAGGCGCGATTGGGCTATGGCTTCGGGTTAGAGTTTCTTCAATTGCCGTAGTGTAAGCCTGCCATTCCTCCAGACCTTTGACATCAATTGAGCTGAGTTTCCACTGCTTTAGAGGATCGGATTCACGTTCCAGAAAACGCCTGAGCTGTTCGGCGCGACCAACGTTGAGCCAGAGCTTCACCAGATGAATGCCGTCTTCTGCCAATGTGTGCTCAACACTCTGTACTTGGCGGAAAAACTGTTCGCGCTCATTGGGGGTGCAAAACCCAAACACATGTTCGACCACACCGCGATTGTACCAGCTGCGATCAAAAAATGTGATCTCACCAGCGGCCGGGAGATGTGCGATATAGCGTTGAAAATACCACTGACTGCGTTCGGTTTCTGACGGTTTGGACAGGGCAACGACCCGCGCGCCACGTGGGTTAAGATTTTCGCGGAAGCGTTTGATTGTTCCGCCTTTTCCGGCAGCGTCGCGCCCTTCAAAAACGATGGCAATCCGCTGCCCTGTCGCTTTGACGTGGGCCTGTAGTTTTACCAGTTCAACCTGCAGGATCTTATAGTTTTTTTCATAGTCCTTACGCGGCAAACGCTCGCGAAAGGGGAAGCTGGGATCCAGTATGTCATTCTTGTCGGCAGCCGCAATTCGGTCGCGAATGTCTTTGGGGGCCTGTTTGTTGTAAAATTGACTGATGGCGCCGTCAAAGGGCAGGGACATGTCCAAACCTTTCCGAGTTTAATCCATTGGAAACCCAACAAATATGGGATGTGAATGCGCTTAACGCAATGCTGCTCGTTGCGCAGCGCGGTCAACGGCGGCCGCGACCTCGGTTGTGGCACTGTGGTGGGGCATATGGCCGTGCCCATGGAGAACCGTTAGTACGGCGGTGCCAACGTCACGTACGAGCGCCCGCGCATGTATATCGATGCTTACGGTTTGGTCCTGATCTCCATGCAAGACTTCGACGGGCAGCGTCAGATCGGTGTATTTTGGGACTTGGCGGCGAATGTGCCGCAGTAGATTGGCCCGTTGTTGCGCATTCGCACGTAAACTGCTGCGGCGCATGGACAGTTCAAGGCCAAAGGCCTGCGCATATCCGTCGGGCACGGGGTTGGGAGCAAAAACCGCGGTCAGGTCTCGCTCCACTTTTGACACAGGAACAAAGGCGGTGATAAGCGGGATTAATAGCTTAGATCCCAAAAATGACGAAGTTACTTTATAGAACCAGATTATACCTGTATCCCAAGGGTGTGTAACCGATGATACGGTAACTAGGGCTGATAGGGTGCTTGGGTGATTGCAAGCCCAGGCGAGCGCAACTGCACCGCCATAGCTTTGACCTAGGACGATGGGGTGATTGGCGCCAAGCTCTCTTGCGGCACGTTGCAAAATGTGCGCTTGTTCCGAAAGACTTGCACCGTCTTGATGTAAAGGGGCAGAGTGCCCTAGCCCGGGGCGATCTACAATTAATATCCGGTAACGGTCCGCCAGAGCGGGTGCAAGATGGAGTGCATGGTCACGAAAATTTCCATTCGACCCATGGATCAACACCAGATCTGGAGCCTGACCCGCAAGCTGTCCCGTTTCAACCACGTGGATGTGGTGCCCGTCGATCTCTACCACGTGGCCAATGGCGGGATAGTCTGTCTCAGCCCGCCGTTCGCGATGCGCGGCGCGTAAATGGGTGAAATGAGCCAGGCCAAATGATACGACGCTCGCGGTGATCAGCCAACGCCGTTTCATTTTTACGTCCTTAAATCAGTGACTTCCAGTCCGATCTTGCTTCGGTCAAACGGAGTGGTTTGGTAGATTTCGCTGATCCAGTTGCCATACAATAGATGGGCATGGCTGCGCCAACGGTTCAGGGGCTGTTGGCTGGGATCGTCGTTTGGATAGTAATGACAGGGGATATTGATGGGCGTGCCGCTGGCGACATCGCGGTCATATTCCTGTTTCAGTGTGTCGCTGTCATATTCAAAGTGATTAAAGATATAGAGCGCCCGGTGCGCGGGATCTTCAATCAAACAGGGTCCAACTTCGTCACTGCCTAACAACGTGCGCAAGCCCGGTTTTTGTGCCACCTCATCCGCACGGATTTCAGTCCAGCGGCTGACAGGGATGACGCAGTCATCTGAAAAACCACGTAAATATGGGGAACAGGGTTGTTGGTTCACATGCCGAAAACACCCAAACGCCTTGTCGGCGAGATCGTGTTTTGCAACGCCGTGGAAATGATTGATCATCGCCATGCCGCCCCAGCAGACGCCAAAGGTGGAGTGCACATTCGTCTGTGTCCAGTCCATCACCTCGCGCAATTCCTCCCAATAGGTGACATCTTCAAACGGGAGATGCTCGATCGGGGCACCGGTGATGATGAGGCCGTCGAATTTCTCGTCCTTTACGTCCTGAAAGGGGCGGTAAAATTCGGCCATATGCTCTGCGGCGGTGTTCTTTGTGCGATGCTCGCTCATCCGGATCAACGAGAGTTCGATCTGCAACGGGGTCGCGCCGATTAACCGAGCAAATTGGTTCTCGGTCTGGATTTTCTTGGGCATCAGGTTCAATAGCCCGATGCGCAACGGGCGAATGTCCTGATGGGCCGCCTGATCCGGCGACATGACCATCACGCCTTCGTTCGACAGAATGTCATAGGCGGGTAGGTCTGCGGGGATCTTGATAGGCATGTCAGGTCCTTTTGAACGTGGTAAAGAGGCCGAGACGGTAGGAGTAGTCTGCTTAGCTCTGAGCCTCAAGAGCGGTCGCGATCAAGTTTTCGAAATCTTCTTCGGACTTTACTGAACTTACCGCATCAGCGGTTAAGGTAATGCCCCAGTTATTGGCCATCGATTCATACAGCGGTTGGCGGTGCGCCATCGCCTGGGCAAAGGTCCAGCGGATGAAGTCATCTGGATTAACTTCATCTTCTTTTAGATTGTTTTCCAACAGATATTGATCCCAGACTTTCGTCAGGAATTCGGGCTGATACGACATTGGCTTGGGGGCACGATCAAACCGACGGACCAGTTCCTGAGTATGGGCGGCGTCACCTTTCAGCCAGACCAGCAGCGTGTGTTTTGAGAGTTCGCTCAGCAGGGGATCGTTTGGATCATTTGGGTCCACCCATTCACAGATCGACCCGCCGGTGTCACAGATGAAATGGGGGTAATCATAAAGCCGCCCGGCACGTTCAACAAAATACTCGGTGTCCATCAGGGCGCGCACTTCGGCCTGTTGGAACTGATCTTGCCGCCGCCGGTATTCAGCGATCGGTAAGCCACCTTTTGCGACGTCACCGGGTTTTCCCAGATAGGACGCCACCGGAGCCAAGTTTTCGAAGCTGATGTTTGAGCCGATATAGATCGAATCTGATCGCAAAAGCTCGGCCAAAAACGGGACCTTCATCGCCTCGGCTTTGGCATTGTCGGCGATGAATTCGCCCATGTAACGCGTGCCAATGCGGTAATCGATGGAATAGTGAAACCAATTGCCAGCGCCCCGGAGAATGTTGCTGACATAAGTTTTCCCGAGGCCGGACATGCCAAAGAACAAAACCCGTTTGTGAGGCGCATCGCGCCAAGCTTGAGCCGAAGAGTAAAGCATGTCCGAATTGGTCCCTGTGCGTTTTTGCTTTGCTACCGGGGTGGGCGCGCAGGGTCAATCTTTTGCCGTCTTGGGATTGCCCGCGGCCGTGAGGTTGATGTAGTTGGCCAAAATGATGACGGCCGCGCCCAACACCATCCAGAGATCAAGAGGATCACGATACAGTAGGTAGCCAACAACTGCGATAACGGGCAGCCGTGCGAAATCGATGGGCAGTACTACGCTGGCGGGCGCCAAAGACAGCGCTGTGGTCAGGCAGAAATGGGCAGACAGCCCGCAAAACGCGATAAGCACCAGCCACGGTGCGGTTGTTGCGTCTGGCAGCGCTATTGCGCCGTCATACCCAGCGGCCAATACGCCAAAGATCAGCTGCATCGCGGTCAGCCAGAACATGATAGAGACGACGCCTTCTTGTTGGGTCAGCCGTTTGGTGGCAATGGCCGTAAGCGCAAAAAACAACGCGCAACTGGCTGCGGCAAGTAGCCCTACTGACAGGGAGTGTGATCCCGGTTGTGTTAAGATTAGCACGCCCACAAAACCAAGCCCCCCAGCGATGAGCTTTGGACGGGTCAGGCGTTCGTGCAGCAAAAACGGTGATAAGGCGATGACCCATAGCGGCGTAGTGAACTCCAGGGCAAAAACCTGTGCCAAGGGGATCGCACTGACGGCAAAGAACCACAGGTTTTGTCCTGTGAAATGTACCACGTTTCGCCAGAAGTGGTTGCGGAGAAGTCCTGTTTTGACCTGTGACCATTGCTGGGTTCCGGTCAAAGCCGCGGACACAATCAGCATCCCGATGAAACTACGATATAGCATGATTTCAAAGGTACCGAGTGCAAAGCTCACTTCACGACCCGCCACCGCCATGGCGGAAAACGACAGGATCGTGCCCATCATCCACAGGCACGCTGTTGTGTGCTTTGGTTTCGACGTGTCCATGCTGACTTACCTTTTATCCGTGCTGGGAGCAGCAGGGGGCACGCGGGCCTTAGGGTCAAGCAAAACGAAGATTTTCGGCATAAAAAAACCCCAGCCTGTGGCCGGGGTTCTTAACGTTTTTATTCCCACTCAATCGTGCCCGGAGGCTTTGAGGTGATGTCATAGGTGCATCGGTTGATGCCTTTGACTTCGTTAATGATCCGCGTGGCGGTTTCACCAAGGAAGTCGTGGCTGAAGGGGTAGTAATCCGCGGTCATGCCATCCACCGAATTCACCGCGCGCAATGCGCAGGCATAGTCGTAGGTCCGACCATCGCCCATGACCCCCACGGTTTTCACCGGAAGGATGGCAACAAAGGCTTGCCAGATCTCATCATACAGGCCGTGTTTGCGGATCTGGTCGATGTAAATTGCATCCGCTTCCCGCAGGATCTCCAGCTTTTCGCGGGTGATCTCACCTGGGCAACGGATCGCAAGACCTGGCCCGGGGAAAGGATGGCGACCAATAAAGCTTGCAGGCAAGCCCAGCTCACGTCCCAGTGCGCGGACCTCATCTTTGAACAGCTCACGCAGCGGTTCCACCAGTTTCAGGCCCATTTTTTCAGGCAAGCCGCCCACATTGTGGTGCGATTTGATCGTGACCGAAGGCCCGCCCGAGAACGACACCGATTCAATCACGTCAGGGTACAGAGTGCCCTGCGCCAAGAATTCGGCACCCTCGATGGTATCCGCGTATTTCTGGAATACGTCGATGAACAGTTTACCGATGATCTTTCTTTTGGTCTCGGGGTCGGATTGACCTTCGAGTTCGCCAAGGAACAGATCGCTTTCATCTGCGTGAATCAGGTTCAGGCTATAGTTCTCGCGGAACATATTGACGACTTCAGTCGCCTCGTTCTTGCGCAGCAGACCATGGTCAACAAACACACAGGTCAGGTTGTCGCCGATGGCCTCGTGGATCAAAATTGCCGCAACAGAACTGTCGACCCCACCGGACAAGGCACAAATGACCTTTTTGTCTCCAACCTGCGCACGGATCGCTTCGATCATTTTTTCGCGGTAGGCACCCATGGTCCAGTCGCCTTCAAACCCTGCGATTTTCACAAAGTTCTCATACAGTTTGGCGCCATTGGGCGTGTGGTGCACCTCGGGGTGAAACTGGACCGCATAGAATTTGCGTTCTACATCTGCAGTGATCGCATACGGCGCATTCGGTGACGTGCCGTAGACTTCAAAACCCGGAGCGATTTCAGACACATGGTCGCCGTGGCTCATCCACACTTGTTCGCGATCATTGTCGTCTTGGAACCAACCGTCCAACAGGTCCAGCGAGGCCACCGACGGCGTCACATATGCGCGGCCAAATTCGGCGGTGCCGTGACCACTGTCAACGCGGCCGCCCAATTGGGTCATCATGGTCTGCTGACCATAGCAGATGCCCAAGATCGGCACGCCATAGTCAAAGATTTCTTGTGGCGCGCGCGGTGATCCGTCGCGGGTCACACTGTCAGGGCCACCAGAAAAGATCACGGCTTTGGGCGCAAACTGGCGCACAAAATCCATGTCAACGTTCTGATAGGGGTGAATTTCGCAATAGACGTTCAGCTCACGCAGGCGGCGCGCGATAAGCTGCGTTACCTGGCTGCCAAAGTCGATAATGAGAAGGCGGTCATGGGATGTCTCTGTCATGGTTCCAAATAGGCACAGTTCTGCTAAAGCGCAACGGGGGAAATGCGCCACAGGCTTGGTCTTTTGCGGGTTTCTCACTAGGGATTTGCATCACAGACACGGACAACGGATCAGGGGGACGCTATGCGGCGCATGTTGACAGAATTCGGAATGGGCACGTCATTGCGACGTGGGGATTACACCGAAGCGGCCAAACGGGCGTTGCAAAACGCGCTATGGCACAATTCCATCAATCTGGCGGAACTGTTTGAATTCCCCAAAGATGCCATGCAGATCACCGTAGACGTTGCAGTTCAACATCCTGAAAAGGTTGATGTTTCGGGCCTGTCTGAGGTGTTTCCCTACGGGCAGACGACATTCAACCTGCGCAAGGGCGGACTGGATGTTGAACGTCCCGAAGGCACTGGCCACCCAACCATCATCGCCAATGTCGCCCTGTCGGTGGCTTTTGATATGGAGCGCGTACAATGAGCATTGATCTGAACACCGAAGGCCGTCTGATCATTGCGATGGGCATGGGCACCGACACCACGGGCAAAGACGTGGGGGCCGCGGTGCAAAATGCCGTCTCGCAGGCCCTGCAACATTCGTCTTTGACTATTCTCAAGAATCTGGATGTGGCACCACAAGATGTGCGCGTAAAGGTGACCCTGGGGGTGCCTGATGTTGCCAAAGTCACGCCCGACCACGTTGTGATCCCATTTGCGGCGTCGGCTGAAATTGTTGTCGTCGACGGCGGAATGGAGGTCGTGGACCCGGAAAACGGTGCACGCCAATTTGTGGCGTCGGCCGCCATCGAAGTGTTTTTGCCAAAACAAAAGGGCTGGCGTTTGCGTACGAACGATTAAGTCGGCAAATAAAGGGGAAATGTCGTTTTTCCTTCTGAAAGGCCGCAATCTTTGGGTGGATGCGTCGTTTAGGGCGATAGCGTCATCACAATTCAAAGACCTGTGGTGAGGAAAAATACATGGCTGATAGTGCGCCGCGTCGTCGTGGTCGGGGTGGCGGTGGCGCCGCTCGTCGGGCTGAACGTACCGCTGTTAAGATCGAGACAGCTAAATACATTGAACGCAATATCCCGAACTTTGAAGTTCTGAGCGAAGAAGCGATTCAAGTGATTGAAGCCAATGCGGAAACCGTTCTGGCGGAAGTCGGGGTCAACTTTGTTGACAACCCGGCTGCGTTGGAGCGCTGGCGCGCGGCTGGTGCTGAGGTAGACGGGGAGCGCGTGCGCATTCCGCGTGGTCTTGCGCGCAAACTGTGTGAAACTGCCCCTAGTCAGTTTACTCAACATGCCCGAAATCCCGAGAAATCGGTCGAAATCGGTGGCAAAAACATGGTGTTGGCCCCGATTTATGGCCCTCCCTTTGTGCGCGATGCCAAGGGTGGTCGCCGGTATGCCACGCTGGATGATTTCCAGAAATTTGTGAAGCTGGGCTATATGTCCAAATGGCTGCACCATTCGGGTGGCACGGTGTGTGAACCCACCGACGTGCCGGTGAACAAGCGCCACCTTGATATGATGCTGGCGCATATGACGCTGTCGGACAAACCGTTCATGGGCTCGGTCACCGAACCCAGCCGTGCGCAAGATTCCATCGAGATGTGCGAAATTCTTTTTGGAAAAGAGTTCGTGCGCGACAACACTGTGATGACCTCGCTGATCAATATCAACTCGCCGATGACATTCGACGATGTGATGATGGGTGCGTTGGAAGTCTACGCCAAGCACAACCAGGCTTGCATTATTTCCCCCTTTATCGTCGGCGGTGCCATGGCGCCGGTGTCGGTGGCAGGCACGTTGACGCAGGTTCTGGCCGAAGTTCTGGCAGGCGTCGCCTATAGCCAGCTGATCCGTCCGGGGGCGCCGGTGATCTTTGGCGCGTTTGTCTCGTCGATCGACATGAATTCAGGCGCGCCGACCTTTGGTACGCCTGAGGCTTCGTTGGTGACCTATGGTGCGGGCCAGTTGGCGCGCCGTCTGGGTCTGCCGTTCCGTTCGGCTGGCTCGTTCTGTGGTTCTAAACTGCCCGACGCGCAGGCGGCTTATGAAACGGCCAACTCGCTCAACATGGGTTTGCTGGCGGGTGTGAACTTTCAGTTGCACTCTTGTGGCTGGCTTGAAGGTGGTCTGGTCGCCGACTTCGAAAAGTTCGTCATGGATGCGGATCAGCTTGGCGCGTTGCATGGGGTCGCCAAAGGCGTGCCCGTGGACGAAGACCATCAGGCGATGGATGCCATTCGCGAAGTTGGCCCCGGCGGTCACTATTTGGGCTGCGCACATACGCAGGCAAATTTCAAAACGGCGTTCTGGAAGTCCGATCTTTTCGACTATAAGCCTTATGAAACATGGGAAGAAGAGGGCGGGCGCGACACATATGCGCTGGCGACCAATCGGGTAGAATATCTGCTGAACAACTATCAGCAACCCGCCTTGGACCCTGAGATCAAAGCCGCGCTTGACGCCTATGTTGCTGAAAAGAAAGCCTCCATGCCGGATGCCTTTTCGTAAGACTGCATCGCAAATTTGACACTGTCAGATACAACGGTCTCCCGATGTGGGGGGCCGTTTTTTTGTGCCGTTTGTTCTACTGCTAAGCTGAGCTTGGCATTGCGTAGCAGTTGCGCTTCACATTGCAGCGCAATGAGCACCTCGATATGGCGACTAAAACTATATCCGATCTCGCTGATCAACCTGCTGTCATTGAGCATTCGCTCCAGTTCAAGAAGGTGGACAATCGCAACCGCCGGGCGTGGGGCCGTTGACATATTCAGCAGCTTTCGCAGATCTCGATCTCGCCGGTAATGTTCCTGACCGTTGTGAGCAGCACGTACCAACAAACGTGGACGGGATAAGGCGGATAGGCGGGTGGCAAGGTCTTGCATCTGCGTCTCCTTCAGTTTTTGGATGGAGACCGTCATAGCACAACCTATTAGGGTGTTGCGTTTCCGAACTGGACAGCGTGCGCCCGATTCAGTCTTGATTGATGTTATTTTGGAAACATTCCCCCGGGGTTTGCGAAGAATGATGCAATATCAGGGGAATAGACCTGTGTGGGCTGTGGGGTATTATGGGGAGAGAATGTGGATAAACCTGCGGTTGACGGTGCGGGATCAAGAGTGATGCAAACAATGCGTGCAATTCAGATTCCTACTTGGGTGCCCGAAGAAGCCCGACGCTATCTTGAACATACCGAAAATGGCCGATCCATCCGCCAGCTGGCGCGACGGGCCGGTTGCCACCCTTCGACAGTGTTGCGGCAGGTCCGCCGGATAGAGACGTTACGCGATGACCCGCTGATTGACAGCGCTTTGTCTGTGCTGTCCGAGCGGTACTTCAGCCCGCAGACCGGCAATGTGCTGGCCCGCATTGCCGCCACGTCGTCCGGCGACGGACCAGCGGTGTCTGAGCAGACGACCAAAGTGTTGGTCTGGTTAAATCAGCCCAATGCGGTGTTGGCATATGCGCAGAGCATGGATCAGGCGGTGATCGTAACCGGGTCCAGTGACAAAAGCGAAAAGTTGATCGTAACCAAAGAGTTGGCCGGTGAGATCGCGCTGCGTGGTTGGATTTCCTGCATGGCGGTTGGACGCCTCAGCCGATATCAGCTGAGCGAAGATGGGCGCGCGGCATTGGCGCGGTTGATGGCAGCGCAGGAAAATCGCGCCCGCATTCGACGGGATGCTGGATTTGCCGAAGCAGCCCGTGCCTTTCAAGGTAAGGATGACAGCGACCCTATTGGGGCAAAACGGGTGCGGTATGGGGCAGGAGAAACGCCGTTGGCAACTTTGGCCCGCCTTGTGGATCGCAATGGTGAGCCGTTTTTGACATCTGATCTGGTGCGTGCTGGTGAACGTCTGCGTGAGGATTTTGAGCTGGCGCAAATCGCCGAGCATTTACACAATGCGCAGTCCATCTTTGAACCCTCCTGCCACGGGGCGGAAGCCACCGACCACAGCCGATCCAGCGAGGCGCAGCAGCGCGCGACAGATGCCTTGGCCGCTCTTGGACCGGGACTGAGCGACATCGCATTACGCTGCTGTTGTCATCTTGAGGGGCTTGAAACCGCGGAAAAGCAGCTGGGCTGGTCCGCACGTTCCGGAAAGGTCGTTCTGCGGATCGCGTTGCAACAACTGAAATCCCATTACGATGCCTTGGTCGACCGTAAGGAACTGATTGGATAGAACAAAAAACGGGCCCGCATCCAGTGCCGGCCCGCTTCACACAGCAGATCGCTGAAATTTAGGCGGAAACGCCCTCTTTCAGGTGCTTCATCAGGTTTTCTGGCGAAGATACACCATAGGGGTCTTCGGGGTGGTTGTCGGACAGGCCGGGCTCTTCGAACCATGCTTCAACAACACCGTCCTTGACGATGGCTGCATAACGCCAGGAGCGCGCGCCAAAGCCCAGGTTGTCTTTGGCAACCAGCATGCCCATTTTGCGGGTGAATTCACCGGAGCCATCAGGGATGACACCGACGTTTGCCAGATCCTGCGATTCGGCCCATTTGTTCATCACAAAGCTGTCGTTGACGGACATGCAGTAGATCGCATCGATGCCTTCAGCAGCAAAGTCAGCAAAGCCTTTTTCAAAGCCAGGCAGCTGGAAGGTCGAGCAGGTGGGGGTGAACGCACCGGGCAGCGAGAACAGGATCACGCGCTTGCCAGCAAAGTAATCCGCGGTGGTTTTGTCTTCCCAACGAAATGGGTTGGGGCCTTCGATCGCATCATCGCGAACGCGGGTGTGGAAGGTCACTTCGGGCAGTTTTACGCCAGCTTTCATTGGGCTCTCCATCGGATTAATATTCGTCTTCGCTGGCCGATTTATAATAGTTCTAAAATTGTGGCAACGATTGTTTTGTCGCAACGCAGCATCGGCGTGTATCCCTGCCGCGATTTGCAGAAAAGCAGTTCCAATCTGACGCATTTGGCATTTTTTTCACCTGATTGCGGTCTACGGATATGGCGGTGCCCTTGATTGCATCATATGTTGGACCCCGACAACGACAGTTTGCCCAAAGGGGACCCGCCCGTGAGAGACCTAAAGATCCCAGAGCAGCGCCACCCAGAAAAGGCGCACCGCCCTGACAACGCCCAGCCCAAAAAGCCAAGCTGGATTCGGGTCAAGGCCCCCGGTGGCAAGGGCTATGCGGACACGCATAAAATTATGCGCGAACATAAACTTGTGACGGTCTGCGAAGAAGCGGGATGCCCCAATGTGGGCGAATGCTGGAGCCAGGGCCACGCCACCATGATGATCATGGGGGAGGTCTGCACACGCGCTTGTTCGTTCTGTAACATTGCCACCGGCAAGCCGCCCGAAGACTTGGACGCATTTGAACCCGGCCGGGTTGCGGATGCCGTTCAAAAATTGGGTCTTAATCACGTGGTGATCACCTCGGTGGACCGAGATGACATCAAAGACGGCGGGGCCGAGCACTTTGCGCAGACCATTCGCGCTATTCGTCACCGTAGCCCGAAAACCACAATTGAAATTCTGACACCGGATTTCCTGAAATGTGATCCCGAGGTGTTACAGGTTGTGGTGGCGGCCAAACCAGATGTGTTCAACCACAATCTCGAAACGGTGCCCGGCCTCTATCCCGAGGTCCGCGCCGGTGCGCGTTACTTCCACTCGCTGCGTTTGTTGCAGCGGGTAAAAGAACTGGACCCGTCGATCTTTACTAAATCCGGCATCATGGTTGGTCTCGGCGAAGACGGGCTGGCTGTAAAGCAGGTCATGGATGACATGCGCGCCGCCGATGTGGATTTTCTGACCATCGGTCAGTATTTGCAGCCCACACCCAAACACCACGCCGTGGATCGTTTTGTAACGCCTGAAGAGTTCGCAACCTACGAAAAGGCGGCGTACGGCAAGGGGTTTTTGATGGTATCCGCCACCCCGTTGACCCGGTCCTCTTATCATGCGGGGGATGATTTTGTCCGCCTGCGTGCGGCGCGCAACGCCAAACTGGGCCTCGCATGACACCAGATCGGTTGGCGGAGCTGACCACGCTTCGCCAACACCTTCACATGTTTCCAGACGTCTCAGGTTCAGAAGAAAAAACCGCAAGTTTTGTGGCTGAATACCTGTCTCGTTTTGAACCTGACAGGTTGCTGACCGGTCTGGGCGGCTATGGCGTCGCTGCGGTGTTTGAAGGGCATGCCCCCGGGCCATGCCTGATGTTTCGCGCCGAGCTGGATGGCCTGCCGATCGCCGAACATTCCGACAAACCTTATCGCTCACGCGTTCAGGGGCGCGGGCATCTGTGTGGCCATGATGGACATATGACCATGGTGCTGGCGCTGGCCGATGAGCTGGCGCAAAACCGCCCCACACGCGGGCGGGTTGTGCTTTTGTTTCAGCCCGCGGAAGAAACCGGTAAAGGCGCGGCGGCTGTTCTGGCTGACACAGAATTTGGGGAACTGGCGCCGGATTATGCCTTTGCTTTGCATAATGTTCCGGGCCTTGCGCAGGGGCAGGTGGCGCTCAGCCGCGGCGCGGCCAACTGCGCGTCGCGCGGCGCGCGTATCCGCCTGACCGGGCGCACGTCTCATGCTGCGGCGCCACAGGATGGGGTGTCGCCTGCCGGGGCTGTTGCACAGCTGATGGCGGATTTTGTCGCGCTGGGCGCGGCGCACGACGCTGACACAGTGCTGGATCAAAATTACCGACTGGTCACGCTGACCCATGTTTCTATGGGAGAGGCCACGTTTGGGATCGCGCCCGGAGACGCAGAGCTTTGGGTGACACTGCGCACGGTATCGGATGCCGCGATGACGGGCCTAATGGAGGAAATACAGTTGCTGGTGTCCCATCAGGCGGCCTCTTGGCAGCTGGGGTCTACAATCGAATTTGACGACGTTTTTGCGGCCAGCCACAATAATTCTGAGGCAAGCCGTATTTTGGAAACAGCTGCAAAAACAGCTGGATACGAAGTACACATCCAGCGTAGCCCACAGCGCTGGTCCGAAGATTTTGGCCAATTTTCGACATTGTCAAAATCAACCATGTTCTGGTTGGGGTCTGGGGAACATCAACCCCAGCTGCACAATCCAGATTATGATTTTCCCGACGCGATCCTGCCGATCGGTGTCGAAATCTTTTCGCAGATCATCACCGATGTGCTGAACAGCTGACCGCGGCTTCTTTTTGGCTGAAAATACCCCCGCCGGAGGCTCCATGGGGCGCAGCCAAATGCAACGGTCAGTCGGTAAAGCGAACCTTGCCGATATAGGGCAGGTTACGGTTGCGCTGGGCAAAATCGATCCCGTAGCCCACCACAAATTCATCCGGGATTTCAAACCCAATCCAATCCCCACGCACATCGACTTCACGACGTGAGGGTTTGTCCAGCAAGGCAATGGTTTTCAGACGGGCCGGGTTGCGGCTTTGCAGCAGGTGCATCACATGGTTCAACGTGTGGCCCGTGTCTACAATATCTTCCACAACCAAAACATCGCGCCCTTCAATAGCGCCACGCAAGTCTTTGAGAATTCTAACCTCTCGACTGCTTTCTGTGCTGTCCCCATAAGACGAGGCTTCTAGGAAATCGACTTCGATCGGCAGGTCCAGCTCGCGCACCAGATCGGCGATAAACACAAAACTACCGCGCAGCAATCCGACCACCACCAGCTTGTCCGTGTCGGCGTATTCCTGAGCGATTTGGGCGCTCAACGCTTCGATGCGGGCGGCAATGGACTTGGCGGAAATCATCACATCGATGACATATGGACGCTGTGTCATGTATGACCCCTTGAATTTTCACGCTGTTCATAAGACATCATCTTCCACAAAGACAGCAGGAAATACAGCGCGATGCCCACCCATTCAGAAACCCGGCCGATGCCCTACAGTGCGCAGCAGATGTATGATCTGGTGTCAGATGTGGCGCAGTATCCCAAATTTCTCCCTTGGTGTGCGGCCGCTCGTATTCGCAGCAACCTGCCCGACGGAGAGACCCAAGTGCTCGAAGCGGATCTGGTGATTTCCTTTAAGGTGTTCCGCGAGCGCTTTGGCAGTCGGGTTGTATTGCATCCGCAGCGGTTTGAAATCGATACTGAATATCTGGACGGGCCATTTCGTTATATGAAATCCAATTGGCATTTCACGGACCGGGCAGAGGGTGGCTGTGATGTTGCCTTCTTTGTGGATTTTGAATTTCGGAATGCTGTTTTGCAGGGGATCATTGGGGTGGTGTTTAATGAGGCAATGCAACGGATTGTCCGTGCGTTTGAACGGCGTGCCGCTGAGCTCTATGGTGGCTGAGGTCGGGTATTGTCGAGACCAGTTTGCCTGTCTGGCCGTGCGTGGCATGTGAGCTCAGCTCAGTGTTGATTAACCTTTTGGTAACTAAGCTTACTGAAAGACTACCCCATATCGCGGCTAAGTTGTATCAGTAGGTATACCCACCATTGATAGTTAGCAGAGTATTGGGGTCGTCGATGATATCAGGTGCACTTACACCCACCGCGCAAGGATCACTTATGCGCACGGGCCAGACTGGGGCCGCGCCACCGGAACAGGGTGCGCCTACGGCGCCGGGTTCTGATGCAGATGTGGGAAAGTTAAAAGTCTCTATTAAAATGACGGTGTCACAGACGCCGATCACCTCTGAAGCTGTCGCCGCGCGTGAGACCGCGCAGGCGGCGTTGGATGAAGCTCGTGCCAGCGCGCTGGTTGGAAACATCGCTCGGTCGACGACTGCCAGATTTGCCCAAATGGGCTATGAGGCGGGTTCGAACGCTGGTCGTTGAACTGTCCCGGATAGAACGTACGGGGCGCTCTCACATATGAAACGGAAACGGGCCCCTTGCGGGGCCCGTTTTATATTCGAATGGCTGCGTCGACGATCAGCTTGTCATATCGTAAGCGCGTTCGCCGTGGGTGGACAGATCAAGACCATTTGTCTCTGTTTCGTCATCCACGCGCAGAGGTGTGATTGCTGCGCAGACTTTGACCAAAACAATTGTCACCACAAAGGTAAACACACCTACGATGGCCAGGCCACCCAGCTGTGCGGCCCAGGTGCCGGCGCCAAAGACGGCAATCATGATCGTGCCAAAGATGCCGCCAACGCCGTGGACGGCAAACACATCCAGCGTATCGTCGATTTTGAAGACGTTCCGAATGAGGTTCACCGCTTCCTGACAGAGGATGCCAGCGATGGAGCCGAGGATCAGCGCCTCGATAGGGCCAACAAAACCTGAGGCTGGGGTGATGGTTGCAAGTCCCGCAATGGTGCCGGTGACCAGACCAACAACCGAGGCTTTACCGTATTTAATTTTCTCCCACAGCGCCCAGGTCAATGAAGCGGCCGCAGCAGAAATATGTGTGACTGTCAGCGCCATGGCTGCGCCACCATCGGCTGCCAGTTGCGAACCGCCGTTGAAGCCAAACCAGCCGACCCACAACATTGCAGCACCAATGACCACATAGCCGGGGTTGTGGGGGGGCTTGTTCTGGATTTTGCGCGGACCAAGCACGACCGCGATGATCAGTGCCGCAAGCCCCGCGGTTTCGTGTACGACAATGCCACCAGCAAAGTCACGCACGCCAGTTTCACCAAAGATCCCACCGTCGGCCAGCATGCCGCCGCCCCAGATCCAGTGAACCACAGGCGCGTAGCACAGCAGCATCCACAGGCCTGAGAACAGCAACACAAAGCCAAATCCGACACGTTCCACATAGGCGCCAACAATCAGTGCAGGCGTAATGATCGCAAAGGTCATCTGAAAGGCAAAAAACAAGACTTCGGGCAGGGTGCCCGAGAGGCTGTCAGCCGTGACGCCTGACAGGAACATTTTGTCCAAGCCGCCCCAGTATCCGGATGTGCCACTTCCGAAGGCAATTGAATACCCAAACGCCAGCCACAGAATGCTCATCAAACAGGCAATAGCGTAGCACTGCATGAACACGCTGAGCACATTTCGGGCGCGTACAAGACCACCGTAGAATAGGGCGAGACCTGGAAGGGTCATGAATAGGACCAGGGCTGTCGCCACAATGATCCAAGCTGTATCGGCACCGTTCATGGGCGCTGTCCTCCTGATGCAAAAGATTGCATGGGTTCAAAGCGGATGGTGCGCGCCAAAAAAAGAGGCGTGTGTGAAAATGGCGCTTAATAATGCAGCTTTTAGTGGATAGCTTAAAATTTAATCACAAATTGATGGGTGGTGATTAATTTGGCGTCAGGTCAGGAAATCGCGTGATCCAGCAGGCGCAGCGCATGATCGCAGGTGGCCTGTCGCACTGCGTCGCGTCCAAGCGGGCCGAATTCCACTGTTTCGACCGCTGTACGCTGGCCCAACTGCGATAGGGCGAAACACACGCGACCTTCGGGTTTGAAGTCCGAGCCACCCGGGCCTGCGATGCCTGTGACGGCGATGGCCAGTGTGGTGCCTGCCCGCTGTCGTGCTCCGTCGGCCATTTGGCGCGCCACGTCTTCACTGACGGCGCCGTGAGTGGCCAATGTATCGTTTCGAACTCCGATCAAATTCATTTTCGCACGATTGGAGTAGGTGACAAAACCACATTCAAACACGGCCGATGATCCGGGCGCTGCGGTCAGTGCGGCCGAAATCAACCCGCCTGTGCAGCTTTCGGCAGCGGAGATTGTAGTGCCCGCCGCACGGGCGCGGGCGATCAGGTCAGAAAGATCTATGCTCATAGACCTAAAACTCCGTGGTACAGCCCTGCCAGCAGTATGACACCAAGCGCGGCAAAGACGCCTGCGATGACATCATCCAACATTACGCCAAGCGCATCACCGCGCCGGTCGGCCCAGCCGATCGGGCCGGGTTTGGTGATGTCAAACAGTCGAAATAGGGCAAAAGCTGCGATCCAACCGGGCCACATCGCCAACACCGGAACACCGTGCACCCAAGACGCATAAGACAAGGGCATCAAGGCGATCAGTTGGCCTGCGACTTCATCAATGACAATTTCTGACGGATCGTGATCTTTGCTGTCGCGGGTCATTTCGGCGGTGGCCCACCATCCTTTGGCAAAGCTGGAGGCAGCGCCAAGCGCCAATAGGGGAAAGCCGCCAATCGCGTGCAAGCCAAACCCCAAGGGCAAGGCAACCGCGGATCCCCAGGTGCCGGGGGCAGGGCGCAGATACCCTGTGCCACCGACAGTGGCGATCAAATGGGCCAGTGGTCTCATGATTTCACCAGTGCGGCTGTGGCCAATGCGGCGATGCCTTCTTTGCGGCCCGTAAAGCCAAGGCGCTCAGAGGTTGTGGCTTTGACGGACACACGCTCGATATCCAATCCAAGAATCTCTGCCATCACGTGGCGCATGGTGTCCGCGTGGGGGCCGATTTTGGGGTATTCACAGACCAGCGTGCAGTCGATGTTCGAAATGTCGTACCCAAGTTCTTTGGCCAGATTGACCGCATGGCGCAAAAAGATATCAGAGGCGGCCCCTTTCCATTGTGGGTCGGACGGCGGGAAGTGTTGACCGATGTCTCCGCGTGCCAGCGCACCATAGATGGCATCCGTGACGGCGTGCATGCCAACATCCGCGTCAGAATGGCCCTGCAATCCGCGATCATGCGGGATTTTCACGCCGCACAAGACAACGTGATCTCCGTCGCCAAAGCGGTGCACGTCGTACCCATTGCCCAATCGAATATCCATTGCGGGTGTCTCCGTTATATTTAGGATGTCGGCCGCCCGTGCAAAGTCCTCGGGTCGGGTGATTTTGATGTTCGTGGTCTCACCGGGCAGGATCTGTACTGTGTGACCCGCAGCGCGCGCCACTTCGACATCATCGGCGGCGTCGCCCTTGTGGTTTTGGTGGGCGGCCCGGATGGTGGTAAAGTCGAACCCTTGCGGAGTTTGCGCGGCAAACAGGCCATCGCGATTTTGCGTGCCGACAACGGCGCCCTCTTGTCCGCGCCATAGGGCGTCGGTAACGGCCAAGGCGGGGGCGGCAGCGGGGGCGTTGTCCAGCGCTAGAATAATGTTCTGAATTAACGCAACGCTCACGCAGGGGCGCGCAGCATCATGGATCAGGACCTTGGTCACATTGCAGTCTTGCAAAGCGTCTAGTCCATTTTGCACAGATTTTGCCCGCGTCGCTCCGCCGGGGGCAAGTACCACATCAGGCAGTCGGGAAAATTCATCCCACAGCTCTGTTGTCTCCGGGGGAAGCACGAGACAGAGGCGCGCGACACCGGCGGCGCGAAAGGCCGCAAGGGTCCAGTCAATCACGCGCCGGTCGCCAAGCGGTCGCCATTGCTTGGGTAGGCCTCCACCGGCGCGGGTGCCTTTGCCAGCGGCGACAATCAAGGCAGCTGTGGTCATTTTTGTCTCCCTCAGGTCTGTCCGTTGTTTATGAGGTGATGCGCGCTGAGGCAATCACCCCCTGTGAAGTGATTAAAAATTAGGCACCCGCTGGTTTCCTGTGCATTGTCAACGCGCCTTTCATTGTAGCATAGATGGCATCTGGTCTAAATTCCTCCCAATCGCACAAGGATTAAGCAGTTGTCATTCGACATCGGAACCACCTCACTGTCTCCGCCCATCGCACTTGCGCCGATGGCTGGAATCACCGACCGCCCGTTTCGCGATCTGGTTCGCTCGTTTGGGGTTGGGCTGATGGTGAGCGAAATGGTGGCAAGCCAGGAAATGGTGCAGTCCAAGCCGGGCGTGCGCGAGCGTGCAGAGCTGAGCGCGGACGTCGAAAACACCTCGGTGCAGATTGCCGGGCGTGAGGCCTATTGGATGGCGGAAGCGGCCCGGCAGGTCGCGGATCGTGGGGCCCGTGTTATCGATATCAATATGGGGTGCCCGGCCAAAAAGGTGACAAACGGCTATTCTGGATCAGCCCTGCTAAAGACGCCTGATCACGCGTTGTCATTGATCGAAGCCGTAGTGGCCGCGGTGGAGGTGCCTGTCACCCTGAAAACCCGGCTGGGTTGGGATGACAACAGCCTGAACGCCGCAGATGTGGCACAGCGCGCCGAAGCTGCGGGGGTGCAGATGATCACCATTCATGGCCGCACCCGCTGTCAGTTTTATAAGGGATCAGCGGATTGGGCGGCTATTGCTGCGGTCAAAGATGCCGTCGGCGTGCCCGTGCTGGCCAATGGGGACATTGTGGACAGCGACACAGCACGCGCTGCGCTGGGCGCGTCGGGCGCAGATGGTGTGATGATTGGGCGCGGAGCACAGGGAAAGCCCTGGATGCTGGCGCAAGTCGCACATGACATTTGGGGTAGCCCGTCACCCAGGGTGCCAGAGGGCTCTGAACTAATTGATCTGGTTGCGGATCATTACCAGACCATGCTGTCGTTTTATGGCACCGATCTGGGGCTGCGCGTCTCTCGCAAGCATCTGGGGTGGTACATGGATGAGGCGGGAACGCCTGCGGCTTTGCGAAAATCGGTGTTGGTTGCGAAAACTCCGGCCGAGGTTTTGCGTTTGCTACCGGATGCGCTGGCCATTCAAAACGCAGAGCAAGTGGCATGACCCATACAGACGCGATGTTGTGGGCTTCGATACCGCTGCCAAGTTTTCTGATCGCAGCGGACAACAGTGTCGCGGATCTCAACTCTGCGGCCGAAGGGTTTTTGAACACCTCGCGTAAAAGCGTGGTGGGGAGATCTATTTGGGATCTTATTGCCATTGATGCCACGATTGATGAGGCGTTCGAGCGGGCCCGCAGTCACAGCACGACGTTGTTTGTGAACGATGTTGATGTGGGCACGCGCGCGCGCGCGCCGTTGCAATGCGGGGTTCAGGTGGCACCGTTTCAGGGGCAGGACGGGGTCATGTTGCTGATGTTGTCCCCGCGCGAACTCGCGGGGCGTTTGACGCGCAATCAGTCGGCCAAGTCTGCCGCGCAATCGGCCATCGGCATGGCCGAGATGTTGGCGCATGAGATCAAGAACCCGCTGGCGGGCATCACCGGCGCCGCGCAGCTGTTGAGCATGAACCTGTCGCCCGAGGATCTGGAGCTGACGGATCTCATCGTCAGTGAAAGCCGTCGTATCGTAAAACTGCTGGAGCAGGTGGAGCAATTCGGAAACCTGATCGAGCCGGTGTTGCAGCCCGTAAACCTGCATGATGTCTTGGACCGCGCTAGACGTACGGCCATTTTGGGCTTTGGGGCGCAGATGACCATCATCGAGGATTACGATCCCTCGCTGCCGTCCGCCTGGGGGGATGCCGACCAGCTGGTACAGGCGGTGTTGAACCTTTTGCGCAATGCAACTGAGGCCTGTGGCGTCGATGGGGGTGTTCTTCGCATCCGCACTTATTACGAACATTCCTTTAATCTGCGCCGAAGCGATGGGACAGGGGATGCCCTGCCGTTGCAGATCGAGATTATTGATGATGGCCCTGGACTGCCTGCGGCCATCAAAGATGATATTTTTGACCCCTTTGTATCGGGGCGCGAAAACGGCACTGGCCTTGGGCTGGCGCTGGTGAGCAAGATTATCGCCGATCATAAAGGTTGGATTTCGGTTCAATCTAAACCCGGCGAAACCAAATTCAGACTATCGCTGCCGCGTGAACCACGCGGACATAAACCCTAGGAGTAGCTCCAATGGACGGAACCGTTCTTGTCGCTGATGATGATCGTACCATTCGCACTGTATTGACCCAGGCGCTGACGCGGGCTGGCTGTCGGGTACATGCCACCTCGTCCCTGACCACGTTGATGCGTTGGGTGAGCGAGGGCAAAGGAGATGTGGTTATCTCGGACGTGATGATGCCCGATGGGAACGGTTTAGAGATGTTGCCAAAGATCTCGGAGGATCGTCCGGGGCTGCCGGTGATTGTGATTTCGGCGCAAAACACCATCATGACTGCGATTAAGGCGGCTGAGGCGAATGCCTACGACTATCTGCCCAAGCCGTTTGACCTGCCGGAGCTGATGAAACGCACCGCCAAAGCGCTGAACGAGTCGCGCAGTGCCGCGGCGGGATCCCGCATTCAGGTTGAAGACCGCCCAGAAGAATTGCCATTGGTTGGCCGTACGGAGGTGATGCAGGCACTGTATCGATTGATTGCGCGTGTGATGAATTCTGATATGCCGCTTATGGTCACCGGTGAGAGCGGTACTGGCAAGTCGCTGATCGCGCGGGCTATTCACGATTTTTCAGATCGCCGCGCACTGCCGTTTGTTACGGCAGCACCGGGGCAGCTGATGTCATTGGACGGGCCAACCCAGCTGATCGCGCAGGCAAAAGGCGGCACGATATTGATTGATGAGGTTGCCGACCTGCCTGATGACGTGCAGGCGCGGCTGGTTCGGATGATCGATGCGCCCGGCGAACATTCGCCGCGATTTATGGCGACGTGCCAAAAGAATGTGAACGACATGTTAGAGCAAGGGAAGCTGCGACAAGATCTGTATTATCGGATTTGCGGCACCGAATTGCGGGTGCCGGCGCTGCGGGAACGGGTTGAAGATATTGCGCTGTTGGCGACCCATTTCTTGCTCAAGGCGGAAAACGACGGCGCTCCACACCGGGCGCTGGGCGACGAGGCGAGCGATCTGTTGCGCCATCACGCCTGGCCCGGCAATGTGCGACAGTTGGAAAATGTGATCCGCAGTTTGGCGCTGACCGCGCGGGGCGAAGAGATCACCAAGGCCGATGTCGCCGCCGCGCTTGGACCACAAACAAGTGCAGAACCCAGTTTCAGCGGCGCCAGCAACGAAAAACTTGCAGATTCGGTTGCACGTCATTTGCAGCGGTATTTTGATCTCCACGGGGACATGTTGCCGCCTCCAGGACTGTACACGCGCATTCTGCGTGAGGTTGAAACCCCGATGATTGAAATTGCGCTGGCCGCAACCAGTGGAAATCAGGCGCGATGTGCTGAACTTTTGGGGATCAACCGTAATACCCTTCGTAAAAAAATCACGGATCTCGATATTGAGGTGACACGGCGACGTAAACTGATGTAATATCGCCACATAAGAGTGACGCGCGGGTATTACGCCTGGAGAGCGTCACTAAATGTGGCGGTTGTCTAGAAAGACAACACATCAGGGTGAGGGCAGTCAGTGGCGCATAGGTCACAATTACGCTCTGCGTATAGCGCATGGTTGGCGCTGGATAAGTGGCGGAAGTCACGGCGCGCACGCAATCTGTCCACCTTTGGTTTGGTGTTCTTGGGGCCTGTGCTGGCAGTTGTCACCTATTTGGTGATCGGACCGCTCAATCAGGGGTCGGCCTCGTCTTCGTTGCGGCTGATCCTATTGGCCGATCTTATTTATATTCTTTCAATCGCCGTATTGGTGTTAACGCAAATCGTGCGCCTGCGCGCGGCACGTAGATCAAAATCCGCCGGATCACGTTTACACCTGCGTTTGACCGGCACCTTTGCGTTTTTGGCGTTAGTCCCGGCTGTAATCGTCGCCGCCTTTGCGGTGATCACCGTAAACGTCGGGATGGAAGGATGGTTTTCCAATCGGGTACGCGACGCTGTTGGTAGTTCCTTGGCTGCGGCTGAGGCGTATCAAGATGTTCAGCGGCGCGATCTGACAAATGACGCGCTCGCGTTGGCTCGGTTTATCGAAAATGGTCGTCGCCGGGATTATTACATCAGCGAGGGTGGTTTGCGTGAGGTGTTGACGCAAGGCCAGTTGTTGATTCAACGTGGATTACGTGAGGCCTATATTATTGACGGCGCGGGTGAAATTCGTCTGCGGGGAGAGCGCTCTTATCGGTTTGATTTTGAAAAACCCTCGGCTAAAGATTTCGCCAATGCCCGCAAAGACCGGATTCTGATCATTGAAGATTGGACCAACAACGAGTTCCGTGCACTTGTGCATCTTGAGAACTACGTTGATCGGTATGTTTACGTCAGCCGTGACGTCGAAGGGGAACTGTTGCAACTATTGGACGACACTCAGAAAACGGCGGATCTGTATCACCAGCTCGAAAGTGATCGTGGCCGCGTGGTGTTTGAATTTGGTCTGCTGTACCTTGGGTTTGTTTTGATCCTTGTTCTGGCCGCGATCTGGCTGGGCATGTGGTTTGCCGAACGTCTGTCGCGCCCGGTTGGACGCCTCACAGTCGCGGCGCAGCGGGTTGGGGCAGGAGATCTGTCCGTTAAAGTGCCTACCGATACAGATGGGGACGAGATTTCTCAGCTGGGTCAGTATTTTAACCAGATGACGTCTGAACTGAAAACCCAACGCGAGACCTTGTTGGACAACACCCATCAGATCGAACAACGCCGCCGTTTGTTTGATTCCGTTTTGTCATCCGTCACGTCGGGCGTGGTTGGGTTGGATGACAAAGGCTGCATCACCTTTGTGAATCGATCTGCCGAACGGCTTTTGGACTGGCAGGAAAACCAGAATGCAGTTGCCATCGCGGTGGCTGTGCCCGAATTTGGTGCCTTGTTTGAACAGCTCGTCGAAAGTCGCGCCGAGGTGGTTCAGGAAGAAGTCAAAGTGACCCGACAGGGGCGGCTTGAAAATCTGTTGTTGCGCATGTCCCCGCGTCGATCCGAAGATGGAACGCTGGAAGGATATGTGTTGGCGTTTGATGATGTGACGGATCTCGTTAGCGCACAGCGTATGGCGGCCTGGGGGGATGTCGCGCGTCGGATCGCCCATGAAATTAAGAACCCGCTGACCCCCATTCAGCTGAGCGCAGAACGGATAAAACGCAAATTTTCACCGATGCTCGCCACGGACAATAGCGAAAAGTTGCAAAGCATGACGGAGGTTATTGTCCGTCAAACCAATGATTTGCGCCGTATTGTGGATGAGTTTTCGAAATTTGCGCGCATGCCAGAACCCAACCGGCGTGAAGAAAACCTGAATGATCTGGTGCGTGGCGCAGTCCTGTTGCAAGAGGCCGGGCAGCCTGATCTAACCATTACTGAAACATTGCCGGATCGTGTTTTGATGGCGGAATTGGACGCCACCATGATCGGGCAGGCCCTGACCAATTTGATCAAGAACGCAGGCGAAGCAATTAATAGCTTGCAGAACCGCGAGGACACTCCAGAGTTTAAACCAGAAATTCGCGTATCTTTGAACGATGACGGCGATACGCATGTGATTACAATTGCTGACAACGGTATTGGTCTTCCTGAAGACCGGGCGCGGTTGTTTGAACCTTATGTAACCACACGGGACGAGGGCACCGGACTTGGTCTGCCGATCGTCAAGAAAATCATCGAAGAACATGGAGGGTCTCTAAGCCTAGAAGACGCTCCGATTTTTGAGGGACAAGAGCATCGGGGGGCCATGGCGGTGATCCGCCTGCCGGCCAGCCTGAACAATCTGTCCTCCCATAGAAATACTATAGTAACGGGTCTGACATGAGTGACATTCTTATTGTTGATGATGAGCGCGACATTCGGGAGCTGATTTCCGATATTCTCGAAGACGAAGGGTTTACCACCCGCAAGGCGGCAAACTCGGATGAGTGTATGGCGCAGCTGGGAGAGGAGCTGCCGTCGTTGCTGATCTTGGATATTTGGCTGAAAGACAGCCAAATGGACGGGATCGATATTTTGAAAACCGTAAAACGGGACATGCCCGAAGTGCCGGTGGTGATTATCTCCGGCCACGGCAATATCGAAATCGCCGTCGCGGCGATCCGCCAAGGCGCCTATGATTTCATCGAAAAACCTTTTAATATTGACCAGTTAATGGTCGTTATTAAACGCGCGATGGAGGCATCACGCCTGCGCCGTGAAAACACCAACCTGCGCCGCAAGGATGCTGGGGCTGGGGAAATGATCGGGGCGTCTGCCGCGTATCGTGGGTTGATTGCTCAGCTCGACAAGGTGACCAAATCGAATGGGCGTGTGATGCTCGCCGGGCCAGCCGGCAGTGGTAAAGAGATCGCGGCGCGCTACATTCATGCCCACTCCAACCGTGCCTCTGCACCCTTTGTGACCGTGAACTGCGCCAATATTGAACCAGAGCGCATGGAAGAGGTGTTGTTTGGTAAGGAGAGTATTGAGCGTAGCATTGAGCCGGGTTTGCTAGAGCAGGCCAGCGGCGGCGTTGTGTTCTTTGACGAGGTGGCGGATATGCCGCTGGGCACGCAGTCCAAAATCCTGCGGGTTCTGGTTGATCAACAGTTCCAGCGCGTTGGTGGTGCAGAAAAAATTCGGGTAGATCTGCGGGTGATCTCGTCTACAAATAAAGACTTGGAGCAGGAAATCGCCGCCGAGCGTTTCCGGCAGGAGTTGTATCACCGATTGAACGTAGTGCCTATTCATGTGCCGTCTTTGGCGGATCGGCGCGAAGACATCCCATTGCTGTCGTCACATTTCTTACAACATTTCAACGAGGTACAAGGCCTTCCGTTGCGCAAGATGACGGACGAAGCTGAGGCGTTGTTGCAGACCATGGTTTGGCCCGGCAACGTACGTCAGTTGAAGAATATGATCGAGCGTGTGCTGATCCTTGGCGATACGTCTGAATTCATCGAAGCCCGCGACCTACCACGTGAGGACGAAAAGCCCAGCCAGGATGGGCGTGTCGTGTTGTCGGGTGCCTTGGCAACCTTGCCGTTGCGCGAGGCCCGCGAAGCCTTTGAACGGGAATATCTGCTAACGCAGATCAATCGGTTTGGCGGCAATATCAGCCGTACCGCGTCGTTTGTGGGGATGGAACGGTCTGCGTTGCACCGTAAATTAAAATCTTTGGGCGTTGTAACTTCCAATAAATCTGGCGCACGCATTGCACATGTTGAGGACGAAGAGGAAGCCGAGGCCGTGTAAACCTCGGTTCTTTCCGCGTGCCAAATACAACTTTGGCGCGCGGGTTTTCCTGTCAGGATAGATGTTTACAATTGAATTGACCCATGTGTCGGCTTCTGTCATTCAAATGATGCGAGAGGGCGCCAAGGGGCATAAAATATGAAGGTAATCATCTGCGGCGCGGGGCAGGTTGGCTGGCAAATCGCGCGGCATCTGTCTGGTGAACACAACGATGTAACCGTTGTTGATAATAACCCAGAACTTGTACGTCTGGCGACAGATTCTTTGGATGTTCAAGGGATTGCGGGGTTTGCTTCATATCCGGATGTGCTGGATCGCGCAGGCGCGCGCGACGCGGATATGATCATTGCGGCCACGCATTCTGATGAAGTGAACATGGTCATCTGTCAGGTGGCGCACTCGGTATTTGCAGTGCAGCGCAAGATCGCCCGGCTACGGTCCAAAAGCTATCTCGACGCGATTTACTCTGATCTGTACCGACGGGACCATTTGCCAATTGATGTGGTCATTAGCCCCGAACGCGAAGTGGCGGCAGCGGCGATGCAGCGGCTCTCTGCTCCGGCGGCGTTTGATATCGAAACCTTCATGGAAGGCAAAGCGCAGCTGCTGGGCATTCATGTGGATGAAGATTGCCCGATCGTAAACACCCCATTGCGCCAGTTGACGGATTTGTTTTCTACACTGCGTGCGCAGGTGGTGGGGGTGCGCCGTGATAATACGTTGTTTGCCCCTGACCCCGGTGATCAGTTGTTTATCGGGGATAGTTGTTATGTGTTCTGTCATGCAGATGACGTGAGCCGTGCAATCGAAGTTTTTGGAAAGACAGAGAAAAAACAAGATCGCGTAGTATTGGTCGGGGGCGGAAACGTCGGTTTGGAAGTTGCCAAAACCCTGGAAAATCGCACCAGTCGCACCCGCGCCAAGATGATCGAAAAGGACCGAAAAATTGCCGAACGTGCGGCCGAAGCGCTTGAACGGACGATTGTCCTGAACGGTGATGGCCTGGACCGTGCCTTGATGAGTGAAGCCGGGATTGAACGTGCCGATGCAATGTTGGCCGTAACAGACGATGATAAGACCAATCTGTTGGCGGCCGTTCGGGCCAAGGCCCAAGGCTGTCCCTTTGTAATTGCATTGATCAATGATCCAACCTTGGTGCCGTTGACAACGCATTTGGGCATTGACGCATATATCAATCCGCGCGCGACAACCGTCAGTTCAATCTTGCGACATATCCGATATGGTCGGGTGCGTCAGGTTTATTCGGTCGGGGACGCCGAAGCAGAGGTGATCGAAGCGCAGGTTCTTTCTACGTCACCCATCTCGGGGCAGGCCATCAAGGAGATTGATTTCCCCGAAGGCGTGCTGGTTGGGGCCGTACTGAAAAATGGTGAGGTCAAACGCCCCACTGGAGACCTGCGGATTGAAGATGGCGATGTGATTGCCTTGTTTGCCATGTCCAGCGACGTGCCCGAGGTTGAACGGCTTCTGCAAGTTTCGATCGAATACTTCTAGAATGGAGCGTAAGAGGCAGACAACACAGGGAATTTTCAAACTCCCCCTGTTCTTGCTGGTCTGGGCCATCGCATCGCTGGCCATGTGGGTGCCAGCGATACACGCGTTGGTGCTCGATGATCACCAAACGTCGCAAAGCTTTTTCTATTCCGGCGTTTTGGGCTTGATGCTGGTCACTTTGATCGCCCTGTCGCTGGGCAACAAAGTGCCGCAATATGGTATGCCGGGACAGCTGCTGTCGTTGCTCGCGACCTTTGTCGTTCTGCCGGTATTTTTGGCATTACCCGTGACAGATACTCTGGGTAATACCCGGTTTTTGAACGCTTATTTCGATATGGTCAGTGCCGTCACTACGACGGGGGCTGATATTTACGACGACCCGGCGCGTTTGCCTGCCAGCTTACATTTATGGCGCGGGCTTGTTGGATGGATGGGTGGCCTGTTGATGTTGATTGCGGCGGCCGCGGTGCTGGCGCCTTTGTCGTTGGGGGGATTTGAAGTCACGGCCCGTGGAGAACCCGGAGGACGGGTTACGGCGCCCTATGTGGAGCGCGGCAGCGCCCGGCGAATGTTGTGGATGGTCACCCGCAATCTGGCTCCGATTTATATCGGTTTGACCTTTGCGCTTTGGGGGCTGTTGATGGTGACCGGCGGGCAGGGGTTGGTGTCGCTGGTGCACGCGATGTCTGTTATGGCCACATCGGGCATTTCTGCAGTGGGCGGTGTAGAACATGCCAATCACGGCATTGGCGCCGAGATGATCCTGTTTTTGTTCATGTTTTTTTCGGTGTCGCGTCTGACGTTCTCGTCGGACACATTGATCACTGGTGCACGTCGGCTGGATCAGGACCCAGAGTTCCGGCTGGGCCTTTTGTTGGTGATCAGTATTCCGATGATGTTGTTTTTCCGCCATTGGCTGGCGGCGTTTGAAGTGGATGCGACAAATGATCTTCCACAAGCGTTGCGGTCTTTGTGGGGGGCTATGTTTACCGTTCTGTCATTCCTGACCACCACCGGATTTGAAAGCGCCGATTGGGAAGCCGCGCAGCGATGGTCGGGTCTTGAAACTCCGGGGATGATCCTGATTGGCATGGCGATGATCGGCGGTGGCGTCGCAACCACGGCCGGGGGCGTGAAATTGCTACGTGTATATGCCCTATATTTGAATGGTTTGCGCGAAATGGAACGCTTGATGCATCCGTCATCGGTCAGTGGTGAGGGGCGCGGCAAGCGTAGATTGCAAAAGAATGGGGCCTATGTGGCCTGGGTGTTCTTTATGCTGTTTGCGCTGTCGCTGGCCGTTATCAGTACAAGCCTGTCATTGGTGGGCGCGGATTTTGAACAGGCTTTGATCCTGTCGGTATCGGCCCTGTCCACTACGGGTCCGTTGACTGAAATTGCTGGGAGTGCGCCTATTAACCTGGGTGTTTTGCCAGCATCTGCAAAGCTAATCCTATGTGTGGCAATGGTGCTAGGGCGGTTGGAAACTTTGGCGCTTATTGCGCTTCTGTCGCCAAACCTCTGGCGGAGTTGAGCAATCAGAGCTAACCATACGTTTGTGGGGGCAGTTTCGGCTGGAAAAACTGTAAAACTGCCGCCATACTTTGAAAGACCCGTCGCGTTGGTCCGCAGCGCGTGGCAAGAACAAAAGCGAGTTAAAAAAAATGGCTTCGGACAGACAAAACCTTCAGGATGCGTTCCTGAACCACGTTCGCAAAACCAAAGTTCCCGTCACAATCTTTCTGATCAACGGTGTTAAGCTGCAAGGCGTGATTACCTGGTTTGACAACTTCTGCGTTCTTTTGCGTCGGGACGGCCAGTCCCAGCTGGTGTATAAACACGCAATTTCGACGATCATGCCCGCACAACCAATCAGCCTGTACGAGGGTGAAGACGCCTCTTGATGGAACATGATAGGACGCGCACCCGGGCTTGGGTGCTGCATCCGGAAATTAAGTCTGAAACGTCGCGGCGCGATCCCAGCGCTGCGTTGGCCGAAGCTGTTTCATTGGCGATGGCATTGCCCGATCTTGATGTGATCGGAAATGGTATCGTGCGTTTGCCCAAGGCACACGCGGGCATGCTGTTTGGATCCGGAAAAATTGAAGAAATCGCCCAGATGCTGAAAGCTGAAGAGGTGGAGCTGGTCCTGATTGACGGACCTGTGACACCGGTACAGCAGCGCAATCTGGAGAAGGCTTGGAAGGTGAAGATCCTGGATCGGACCGGCCTGATCCTTGAGATTTTCTCTGACCGCGCGCGCACCCGTGAAGGTGTGTTGCAGGTTGAAATGGCCGCGTTGAGCTATCAGCGCACGCGTTTGGTGCGGGCTTGGACCCACCTTGAGCGTCAGCGTGGTGGATTGGGATTTGTCGGCGGACCCGGCGAAACCCAGATCGAGGCCGACCGTCGTGCCATTGATGATCAACTTGTCCGTTTGCGCCGTCAGCTCGAAAAAGTGGTGAAAACCCGTACGCTGCACCGAGCGGCGCGGGCTAAGGTGCCGTATCCGATTGTCGCTCTTGTTGGGTACACCAATGCGGGAAAATCTACAGTTTTCAATAGATTGACCGGTGCGGAGGTGCTGGCCAAGGACATGCTGTTTGCGACGCTTGATCCGACGATGCGCCGTGTTGAGCTGCCGGACGGCCCTGAAATCATCCTGTCGGACACGGTTGGATTCATTTCTGATCTGCCCACCGAACTGGTGGCGTCGTTTCGTGCGACGCTCGAAGAGGTTCTTGCGGCAGATGTGATTTTGCACGTGCGGGACATCAGCCATGATGAAACCGTGACCCAGGCAGAAGACGTGGAAACCATTCTATCGTCCCTAGGGGTTGATGACAGCCGCGAGATGATCGAGGTCTGGAACAAGATCGATCTGCTGCCTGAAGAAGAAGCAGAGGCCCGTCGTGAGCGTGCCGCGCGCGAAGACGGCGTTCATGCGATTTCAGCGATTACTGGCGAGGGCCTGGATGTCTTGCTTGTTGAGGTGGCTGAAAAATTGCAGGGCGTTCGCCGTGAAGAGCGGCTTGAACTTGCGTTTTCACAAGGAAAGCAGCGTGCGTGGCTTTTTGCTCAAGACGTGGTGCAGCAAGAAGAACAATCAGAAACTGGTTTTGTTCTGTCTGTTCTGTGGACTGATAAGCAGCGCGCGCAGTTTGAGAAGCTTTAGCACAGCCAGCAATTAGAGATGAGAGTTCTGTAAAACGGGCGGTCTGACAATCAGGCCGCCCGTTTTGCTTTATCGGGGGAGAATGCGGGTGGTGCCCAATGCACCTGCGCGTGCCAGATTTTCATCAAGGGACATGGGGATGTATTCGCCACGCCGCCACAATTGAGATTGGTCGTCATAATAGCGCGATAGGAAATGCCCAGATTGCCCCGTCGCGATGACAAAGACTGAGCTGTCAGGATCCGCAAAGTCATACACACCGCGATAGCCAGCTGAATGCACATTGGTAAACGGGGCATCTCCAGTTCCCAGTGTCAGGCCGCGTTGCAAGGTGTTGTCACCGCCGCTGGTGGATTGGCGGATGTTCACGAAATAACGCAGGATGGGGACGTTCCCAAGTGCTTCGTGGCGGTGGCTGGCCTGATGGGCATCGCCCCAACGCAGTGATTGCAACGATGCACCATACCGTTCCTTGATCCACAGCAGCGCATCATCTAGGGCAAGGCGCGCAATGTCAGAACACGTCTCGCGGGGCGCACTTTGCCGGATGTCACACCAGATTGATGCACCATCTACGTCACGATAAACACGTTCTATAAATAGCGGATTTACATGGATAAACTCCTGCGCGACTGGTCCAAGGTCGTCTTCGATCAGTCGTTTTTGCAACGCGCGAACCCAGGTGGCATATAGCAGTGGTTCGGGCAGATGTTCATTCATTTCGCCGTTCCATTGGGCAAGAAGATCAAGAGCGATACGGCGTTGGCGCGCCGGTGTGCCTTCGCTTGCGGCCTCGCCGGTGAACCACAGATCGGCACCAATCAGCGGCAATAAGGTCCGCGCTGAAAACGATACCGTATCCTGTTGGGCTTCGATGAAACTGTCGCGGGTGTGGACCTCACGCGATTGCATCAATTTTTTCCAGCGATGAATGCGCTGTGTGTCACCCCAGTCATAGGAAACATGATTGGGGAAAGGACGGTCCAGAAGCTTGTTGTTGGTGTTGCCCAAAACCCCACCACGCGGATTTCGAAACACCGGGTTGGCTGGATAAGGGGCGCGTCCCTGCCACAGGTTTTCTTTGCGCCATCCCGGGCTTGGCAGGCGACCTTTGCTTTGATGCCGGGCGCCGCGTTGTGGAATGGCACCTATGGTTTTCAGAGCCACGGTTTCTGTGTCGGCCAATGTCAGGTTGAGCGAAGGTGAAATGAAATCTTTGGCCGCGTCGATCGCATCGGCTGTGGATTTGCTGCGCATCAACTGGAGCACGGCGCTTATTGAGGTGTCGCGCGGACTGAGCGCGGTCCACCCCAGAGACACCACATGTCCGGGTGGGGTAATCGATGCAAGATTGAACATGCTGCCAGGTAACACCGGGCCGTTCTGGGTCCAGCGCAGGGTAAGGGTGACCGGGGGCGCATCTTTGATTTGTACGATGGCGGGGCGGGACTGAAATTGCTCGAAGCCGTTTGGCGTCAGGTACTCTTGGGGGTTTTCTGGGTTGAGCTGTTCGATAAACAGATCCTGATCATCCATATAAGAGGCGGTAACCCCCCAACCCAATGCATCGCTGCGACCTGAGATGACCGCGGGGATCCCGGGGATCGTACCGCCGATGGTGCCTCCGGTGGCCAGTTCCAGCCGGGCCAGATACCACATCGAGGGCGCGCTGAGCTCTAGATGCGGATCGTTGGCCAGCAAAGTGCCCCCAGACGCAGAGCGTGTTGTTGCGGCGGCCCAAGCGTTTGAGGCCCCCCCCAACCCCCGTGGCGCGACGGGCCAAACGGTTGATGGTTCTGGTGTTGCGAGATTGGCGAAATCTGGAAGCGATTGAAACAACTGCGCATATTCTGGCAAAGTTGTAATGCCGGTGCCGGGAGAGTCGGGCAGAATATCCTGCAGGCGTTCTGCATCTTCCAGCGCTAGCGACGTCCGTGTGCGCAGGATTTCCTCTTGCATGTGTGAGGACAGCTTTAGCGCCAACAGTTTCAGGATTGCGATGCTGTCTGCGGGTTGCCATGGGGCAATGGGGGCGTTGAACAAGAACATTTCGGGTGCGCCGCGCCCTAAGCTATGTTCATTGATTTCGGTGAGTCTGGCGTTCACGCCCGCGGCATAGGCGCGAAGGGCCGTTTGCGCTTCTGGTGTTTGGACAGCGACGGATTGCTGTGACAGGCGGTAGAGATCCAAACGACGCAACAGGCTGTCTGTTTCGACTGTCTGCGCGCCAAATATTTCAGACAAACGCCCCTGAGCAGCCCGTCGCATCACTGTCATTTGCCACAGGCGATCCTGCGCATGGGCGTAGCCAAGGCCAAAATAGACATCTTCGTCGCTGGCCCCAAAGCTTCCAAAAATATGCGGCACATTGGCGTTGTCGCGCACAATTTCGATTGGAGCTGACAGGCCTGGCAGAGTGATCTCTTTTTCATAATCTGGCAAAGACTGGGAGGCCAAATAGTAGATCAAGGCAACGGCCAGCACCGCCAACAGAATCACCCCAGCAGTCAGGCGTAGAAGCCAGCGAAAGAGACGTGCCATAGGTTTGAATTTCCCTTTGTTTTTGGACCTTCGCGGCCAGGCTTGCAGTTGAACTGCTGGACGAGGCTGTTAGGGTTTGGGCCAACATAAGCTAAGAGATCATGAGGGAAAAGCAGATGGCAAAGGTTGCATTTTTGGGGTTGGGCGTCATGGGCTATCCAATGGCGGGACACCTGAAACGGGCAGGGCACAGCGTGACGGTTTACAACCGTACCACCGCCAAGGCAGAGGCGTGGGCCAAGGCGTTTTCAGGAGACTTCTCAACCACGCCTCGCGCCGCAGTGCAGGGCGCTGATTTTGTGATGGCCTGCGTCGGTAATGATGATGATCTGCGCGGCGTGTGTTTGGGAGAGGACGGAGCCTTTGCCGGCATGTCTTCTGGCGCGATATTTGTCGATCACACAACCGTATCCGCCACGGTTACGCGAGAGTTGTATGATGTGGCAGCATCAGCTGAATTGTCTTTTGTTGATGCACCGATATCCGGCGGGCAGGCTGGGGCAGAAAACGGCGTTTTGTCCGTCATGTGTGGCGGAGATCAGTCAGCCTATGACAAGGCAGAAGCTGTGATTGCAGCCTATGCCCGCATTTGTCGCCGCATTGGGGAGAGCGGTGCGGGTCAGATGACCAAGATGTGCAATCAGATCGCAATCGCTGGCTTGGTTCAGGGTTTGTCCGAGGCGCTGCATTTCGCGGACAAAGCAGGCTTGGACGGGCGCGCGGTTGTTGAGGTCATTTCACAGGGGGCTGCGGGAAGTTGGCAGATGAACAATCGGCATGAGACAATGCTGGACGATCATTTTGAACACGGATTTGCGGTGGACTGGATGCGCAAGGATCTTGGCATCTGTCTGGATGCAGCGGATGACACCGGGGCCAGCTTGCCGATCACTGCACTGGTGGATCAATATTACAAAGATGTGCAAAAAATGGGTGGCGGGCGTTGGGATACGTCGAGCCTGTACAAGAGATTGCAAAATCTGGGCTGAACGGTGTTGGCATTTGCCAATCATGCACGGAAGTAATCATTGCGCGCCGAGTTTAGGTTCGGCGCGCAATTGTTTGTATTTAGACCGTTTTACGGAATGATACGCGAATATTTGGTGCCTTCTAGCGTTGCACCAATGCGCAGGCCCGCTTGTCCAAAAATAGCTGCGAGTACCGGAGAGGTCAGGGTATTTGTATCCGCTGTCAGGGCGGTGCCTTCGTCGCGCACGACATATTCCAGATCTGCTCCAGCGGCCCAGCCTGACGACCGGCGAAAGCCAGCCAAAGCGTCCTGTGTCATGAAAAACAGCACATGTGCATATTGCTGGGCACCGATTTGCAGGCCTGCGTTACCTTTGAGGGTCGAGTAGTAATCCACGGTTGCACCGTTGATCCGCAGTGCGCCCTGACCGTAGGCACCGCCAACGATAAAGCCCGCTTCGGTGACCAATGGCATAACCAGTAGTCCTGTAGCCTTGTCTGCCAGATTGCGGGTGTTGGGATACTCTGAAAACATCTGCTGCAACGTGGCGTTCACACGGGCGTCAATCTTTGCAGCGTTGTTGTTGCCCACGCCATTGCCACAGGCCGCCGTTAGGCCGAGGCTCGCTGTTGCGCCAATGGTAAACCCACGTCGGGTCAGAAGAGAGGGAGACTGTCTGCTCATCGTATTCTGCCTGTTCTGTTTGCTCGCTTTGGCCATTGTTTTGGCCCTTTTTCGTACCATAGGCCGATTTTTGCCAGATGTCATCCGCATCGCCGGTTTGGTGCCTGCATCTCGGCGTAAATTAGCCGTTTAACGCCGTGGCCACAGCGGGGGCAAAATACGACAGGATCCCATCGCAACCCGCACGTTTGAAGGCCAAAAGGCTTTCCATCATGACCGCCTCGCCGTCGATCCAGCCGTTCTGGGCAGCCGCTTGGATCATCGCGTATTCCCCGGACACCTGATAAGCAAAGGTTGGCGCCCCAAAGCTTTGTTTGATCCGGTGGCAAATGTCCAAATACGCGATGCCCGGCTTGATCATCACCATATCGGCGCCTTCGTTCAGATCGCGTTCTACCAGTCTTAGGGCTTCGTCGGAATTTCCCGGATCCATTTGGTAAGTCTTCTTGTCGCCTGTCAGTGCCCCAGATGCGCCCACGGCATCGCGGAAGGGTCCATAATACCCCGAGGCGTATTTTGCGGCATAAGAAAGGATGGCAACATCCTGAAATTGTTCGCTTTCAAGGGCTGATCGCATGGCACCAATGCGTCCATCCATCATGTCTGACGGGCCAATAATATCTGCACCGGACCGGGCCTGTGCCAGCGTCATCTTGACCAGCGCCTCAATCGTACGATCATTGACGATCTTGCCGTTTTCGACAAACCCGTCGTGACCGTTGATATTGTAGGGATCCAACGCGACATCTGTCATCACGGCGATGTCTGGTACGGCATCCTTGATGGCGCGAATGGCGCGGTTGGTCAGATTGTCGGGGTTCCACGCCTCTGCACAGTCAGCCGTTTTCAAACTGGGGTCCGTGTATGGAAACAAGCAGATCACCGGGATACCCAATAAATGTGCGTGTTTTGCAGATTGAACCACGTTGTCGATGGACTGGCGCATCACACCTGGCATCGAACTTATGGGCTCCATGACGTTTTCGCCATCCCGCAGAAACACTGGCCAGATCAAATCATCCACCGTGAGCGTATTCTGACGCACCAGATTGCGGAGCGCGGTGGTGGCACGGGTTCGACGCAGACGCGCGGCGGGAAAGGGCGCAACAGTTGGCTTCATTGTGATCTCTCAGTCAGCTTTATCATTGGGTCGCATGGAATGCTGTTCAGAACAAGAGTGTACTGCCTTCACAGGGGTTTGCGCCCTTGTGTCTGTCGCTTGAACGGTTGATATAGAACTGCGCAAAGACCGTAGGCCAAGCCTTGTATAGGGCGGGGCCCCGCACATTCAAAGGGGCACGATGCATGGAATTGTTTCAGTTGATGGACGAAATGATCGATATGCGATCATTTTCCAACCTCTGGTTCTGGATTGCATTGGCTGTCACCTGGTCATCAGCGAGCCATTGGATACTTGGCGTGCCGTTCGACATGGTGGCACGCGCGCGCAAAGCGCCGCAGCAGTATCAGGCGGATCTGGAAATTTTGGTGCAGATCAACGTTAAACGCCGTCTGTTTATTATGCAGATGTCGGGGATTTGGATTGTTGCCCTTGGATGTTTTCTACTGTCGGGGCTATGTGTGCTCGGCTTTTGGTTCAGGATTGAGTTCGCGCAGGCGGTGTTTTTGATCGCCTTTCCAATGTGCTTGGTACGGCTTGTAAATCTGAAAACCGCGCATCACATTGATGCGTCAGGTGCTGAGGGTGAAACACTTTTGCAGGCCCTCAGCCTGTGCCGGTTGGTTGTGCAGGTCATTGGTATGATTGCCATTTTTGTGACCGCGCTTTGGGGCATGTACCAGAACCTTCAGATCGGGGCTCTCTGAGCAGAACTCGGGCGCGGCGCGTATCCCGCGGATGTATAACAGGAATATGTTTCATGGCAGGTTTTAAACACTCACATCATATCACCCTCGGGGGCGCCCCCGAGGGGTTTGATGCACGCCTGTTGCTGAAAGAGCTGCACAAAACGGGCAAGCCGGTGGTGCATGTTGCGCGAGACGACAAACGCCTGGAAGCCATGCGTGCGGCTTTGGCGTTTTTTGCCCCCGACGTGCCCGTATTGATGTTCCCCGGGTGGGACTGTCTGCCGTATGATCGTGTTTCGCCCAATCCCGATATTTCTGCCGCTCGTATGGCGACCCTGGCTGGGCTGATCCATCAACCGCTTGATCGCTTTATTCTGCTGACCTCGTTGAATGCCGCCAGTCAACGCGTCCCGGCGCGGGCTGTGCTGAAAGAGGCGGCCTTTCGTGCGCAAGTGGATCATCGGCTTGACGAAAAAGCGTTGCGTAACTTCTTGGTTCGTATGGGATTTGTCCAAAGCCCGACTGTGATGGAACCTGGCGATTATGCCGTGCGGGGTGGTATCATTGATATCTTTCCTCCGGGGCAAAGCGGCCCGGTGCGATTGGATCTCTTTGGCGACGTTTTGGATGGCGCGCGCCGGTTTGATCCGGCCACACAGCGCACCACAGAAAAGCTGAACTTAGTGGAATTGGCGCCGGTGTCCGAAGTGATTCTGGACGAAGCAGCGATCACGCGTTTCCGTCAGAACTATCGCATAGAATTTGGCGCGGCTGGCACGGATGATCCTCTGTACGAAGCGGTTAGCGCCGGGCGCAAACATCAGGGTATCGAACACTGGTTGCCATTTTTCCACGAGCAGCTGGAAACGCTGTTTGATTACCTGCCCGAGGCGTCGATCACGTTGGATGATCAATGTACTCCGGTGCGTCTGGCTCGGTGGGACAGCATCGTAGACCAGTACGAAACCCGCAAAATCGCCATGGGGCAAAAAGGGCGAATGGACACGGTCTACAAGCCCACACCTCCGGAACTGCTGTATCTCGATGACACCGCTTGGGAACAGGCCACTGTTGATCACCGCGTGATCCAGCTTCATCCGTTACCACAAGCCTCA
The DNA here is from genome assembly GCA_947492585.1 of uncultured Paracoccaceae bacterium. Lineage (GTDB taxonomy): Bacteria > Pseudomonadota > Alphaproteobacteria > Rhodobacterales > Rhodobacteraceae > Epibacterium. Next base: position 17,864 of record CANLND010000002.1, on the reverse strand, counting down.
GGGCCGGGTGTTGTGGATGCGGCTGGGCGTATTGGTCGCGATTTCGCGCCCGAGCGTCAGCAGGAAAGTATAAGCCTTTTTGGGGCATTGGCGGATCATATTAAAGCACGTCTCCAAACCGGCCCGGTTGTTATTGCCTCTTATTCCGAGGGGGCACGGGAGCGTCTGACGGGATTGATCGAAGACGAAGGCCTCGCCGAAGTCATCCCGATCCAAGATGGCACCCGGATTGGTAAAACGGGGCTGCACCTTGCCGTTTGGGCCTTGGAACATGGCTTCCACGCGCCGGATATGACCGTAATTTCTGAACAGGACGTTCTGGGCGATCGTTTGATCCGATCTCCCAAGAAACGACGCAAGGCTGAAAACTTCCTGACGGAAACCCAATCGTTAAGCCCGGGAAATCTGGTTGTACATGTGGATCACGGCATCGGCCGCTATATGGGGCTTGAAGTGGTCACTGCGGCTGGGGCGGCGCATGAATGTATTCTTCTGGAATATTCTGAGAATTCAAAGCTTTATCTGCCAGTCGAGAATATTGAATTGCTCAGCCGATATGGCCACGACGAAGGGCTGCTGGATCGTTTGGGCGGTGGCGCATGGCAGGCTAAAAAGGCCAAGCTAAAAGAACGCATTCGCGAGATGGCGGATAAGCTGATCCGCATCGCGGCGGAGCGCGCCTTGCGTAAAGCGCCAATGATGGACCCGCCACCGCATGCATGGGAAGAGTTTTCCGCGCGCTTTCCCTATCAGGAAACTGACGATCAGCTGAACGCAATTTCTGAGGTGATGGACGATTTGCAATCTGGCGCTCCCATGGATCGTTTGATTTGTGGCGACGTTGGATTTGGTAAAACCGAAGTGGCTATGCGGGCCGCTTTTGTCGCTGCGATGTCTGGGCTTCAGGTGGCGATTGTTGCCCCAACCACGCTTCTGGCACGCCAACACGCCGCGGGATTTATTGAAAGATTTCGAGGGTTTCCATTGGAAGTCAGGCAGTTGTCGCGTTTTGTGACAGCAAAGGAAGCCAGCAAAACCCGCGAAGGACTGTCACGCGGCACCGTTGATATCGTGGTGGGCACACATGCTGTTCTGGCCAAAAATATCAAGTTTCAGAACCTTGGTCTGTTGATCATCGATGAAGAGCAACATTTCGGCGTCGCCCACAAAGAGCGACTGAAGCAGTTGCGCAGCGACATTCATGTGTTGACGCTGACCGCGACGCCCATTCCACGTACCTTGCAGTTGAGCTTAACCGGGGTTCGCGATCTTAGCATCATTGGCACGCCGCCCGTGGACCGTCTGGCGATCCGCACCTACGTGAGCGAATTCGACGGTGTCACCATTCGCGAAGCACTGTTGCGCGAACATTATCGTGGGGGGCAAAGCTTTTACGTTGTGCCGCGCATCTCTGACCTGCCTGAGATTGAGGCGTTCCTCAAAGAACAGCTTCCCGAACTGACCTATGTGATTGCCCACGGTCAGATGGCGGCTGGAGAGCTCGATGATCGTATGAATGCGTTTTACGATGGCAAATTCGACGTTCTCCTGGCCACGACAATTGTCGAAAGTGGTTTGGACATTCCGACGGCGAACACTATGGTCGTGCACCGAGCTGATATGTTTGGTCTGTCCCAGTTGTACCAAATTCGCGGTCGCGTGGGACGTTCAAAAACACGGGCCTATGCCTACCTGACCACCAAGCCGCGCAAGAAGCTGACAGACACAGCCGAAAAACGTCTGAGGGTTCTTGGATCCCTTGATACGCTGGGGGCCGGCTTTACTTTAGCCTCGCAAGACCTTGATATCAGGGGCGCAGGAAATCTTTTGGGGGAAGAGCAGTCCGGCCAAATGCGCGATGTGGGCTATGAGCTGTATCAATCCATGCTGGAAGAGGCGATTTCAAAGATCAAATCGGGTGAGACCGAGATGTTGGCCGACAATGATCAATGGGCGCCGCAGATCAATCTGGGCGTACCAGTTCTTATTCCGGAAAACTACGTGCCGGATCTGGATGTGCGTCTGGGGCTGTATCGTCGCTTGTCCTCTTTGTCGACTAAGGTTGAATTGGAAGGATTTGCGGCGGAACTGATTGATCGGTTTGGTAAATTGCCTCGTGAGGTCAATACGTTGATGCTTGTAGTTCGCATCAAGGCGATGTGCAAACGGGCAGGGATTGCAAAACTGGATGGCGGTCCAAAAGGGGCGACCCTACAGTTCCACAATGATAAATTTGCGTCGCCTCAGGGGTTGGTCGAATTTATTCAGGCGCAAAACGGTTTGGCGAAGGTCAAAGACAACAAAATTGTCGTGCGGCGGGATTGGGCGTCGGATGCGGATAAGATCAAAGGCGCCTTTGCTATCGCGCGGGATTTGGCGGAAAAAGTTGTCGCTGAGAAAAAGCGCAAGAAATCCAAGGCATAAACGGGCGGGGCGTATGCCCCACCGGCTGCTATTCGGCAGCGGCGACTTGCGCATCAATACGGCCCATATGCAGCATCAATCCAAAGCCAAGGCTCGCCATCAGGAAAAGTCCGGTCGCCAGCGGCACAAGAGACCCGTCAAAAAGTTGACCCACGGGGATCGCGATGCACACGGCTATGACCGTTGAAATCGAACCAATCACCGACGCGGCCATACCTGCGATGTGGCCCATCGGCTCCATTGCGAGAGCGTTCAGGTTGCCCAATGTGGTGCCCACCATAAAAAAGACTGTGGTTTGCCAGGCCACAAAAACATAGAAAAGAAAGTGGGTTGAAAGCGAGCTTTGAACCAAAATTAGCACGATCAGGCTGCACAGAATTTGCGCTGCCAGTGACACAGTAATCATACGGCGCATCCCGATACGCTCGACGACGGCTGCATTCAATAGACTGGCGCTGCCGGACATCAGAGCGACAAATCCAAACCAATAGGGAAAGGTGTCGCCTGCATCAAACACCACATCGTACACCTGCTGCACCATCGTCAGCATTGTGAACAATATGCCCATGCAAAGGGACTGGACCAAGATCGAAAGGCGTACGGTGGGATGGGCAAACATCTGTTTGGCAGCTTCGAGGAGCAGAGGCACGCGAAACGCGCGCTGCTCATGTTGGGGGAGAGTTTCGGGGAGACGACGTCCAGCCCATAGAACCACCACGAGGGAAAACAGAATAAACGCGAGAAAGACGCTGCGCCAGCCCGCAGCAGCAATGATCAATGACCCCAAAAACGGAGCAATTGCAGGCACCAAGGTAAAGATCATCATTGCGATGGAGATAACTTTGGCCATTTCGCGGCCTTTGAAGAGGTCACGAACTACGGCCATCGCCACTACACGTGGACCAGCGGCACCAAGTCCCATCAATATGCGTGAGGCTAGCAAGAGCTCAAGCGACTGGCTGAGGAAGCCAATGGTCGCTCCCAGAATGTACAGAACGGCCCCCATCAGGATGACCGGCTTGCGCCCGAATGCGTCCGAGAGCGGACCCGTAAAGAAGGTGCCAAGCCCCATGCCAAGCACAAAAGTCGTCAGCACCAACTGCGCTTTGTTTAGATCGTCTGGGCTGAGCGCTTTGCCGATTTCTGGCATCGCAGGCAACATCGCATCGATAGAAAACGCGATGGTGGCAAACATCATTGCCACAAGGGCAATGAACTCCCCCTTGCTCATGGGGGATAGGCGGGACTGGGGCATGTGAATTCTCGTCGGAATGGAGGCCTTAGCGATCGCACAGATCGTCTTGGGCGTCTGTGACGCATATCACATGTCAACGGTGCTCGCCAGATCAATTCAATCCAAGGTTGTTTTGCTGTTTCTTCGCAGTTCGCCAGCCGTATACTTGCGTTTTTGCAGTGCGATGTCGCAGTCCTGAGCACTGTCGAGGCTGAACTGCAAAATGCAGCCATATATAGAACGTATGTTCCTATACTGTGGTGGTCCGCTCCATCCGTCACATCGTGAATAAGCCCCGCGCTCGCGCGTGATTGAAGAGCCAAGGAGGGTGGAGTGGACGGGAACCGTTACTCTTCGGAGGGCTCGATCTGCGCCATGATGTCTGCGATCACTTGCGCCCACAGTTCAGGCGGCTGCGCACCGGGAACGGCGTGTTGATTTGCGACAATAAACGTTGGGACCGAATTTACGCCCATCTTACGAGAATGCGCATCACGATCACGGATGTTTTCGATATCGCTGTCCCCCTCCAACAGCTTGCGAGTGACCTCGCCCTCCATGCCAACAGCGATGGCAATTTCCACCAGTACGTCAACGTCACCAATGTCTTTGCCCTCGACAAAGTTGGCCTGAAACAGCGCATCAACCGCGGCGTTTTGTTTGCCTTCGATGCCAGCCCAATGGATCAGGCGGTGGGCATTGATCGTATTCGGAGTGCGCTTGATCCCTTCAAGGTTCAGTGCAAGCCCGGCCTTTTCGGCATGCTCTGCAACAGGGGCATAGGCCCGCACAGCGCCGTCTTTGCCGCCAAACTTCCCCTCCAAATAGGCACGGCGGTCCATGCCATTCAGCGGCATGTCAGGGTTTAGCTGAAAGGGGTGCCATTCAATGGTGAAGGGGTGATTGGGCTGGGCTTCTAGCGCTTTTTCAAGATGCGCCTTACCGATGTAACACCAAGGACAGATCGGATCCGAAACAATATCAAGTTTCACTGTAGTCATAAGGGGTTATCCTTTGAAGTTCTGCGCCAAAGCGCGGCGTTTTATCTTGCCATTTGGTTCGGTGGGGAGGTGATCAACACGCCTATAGGTTCTTGGCTGTTTGTAACGCGCGAGCCTGCTATTTGCAAAAGCCATCAGCGCGTCTTCGTCTAAGCTTTTTGCGCTGCAATAGAAGGCCGCAATGATTTGAACGCCGGGTTTCGGGGAAACACTGGTGACCGCAATCTGCGTCACATCCGGATGTTGCGCCAGTACTGCTTCGACCTCAAGCGGGGAGACACGAAACCCGCCGGTGTTCATCATGTCGTCGGCGCGCCCCAGATAGGTGATATGACCGTCATTTGACATCGAGACCTGATCCCCGGTCAAAAACCAATCTCCGACATAACGCTGTTGTGTCGCGTCTGGGCTTCCAAAATATTCAATCATAAGACCGGGGTCGCTACGGTGCACCGCCAAAATTCCGGGGTGATCTACCGGAACAGGTCCGACGTCATCGACCACAGCGACGCGCCGCCCCAGTTGTGGCTGGCCCAAGGTGGTGATGGGAGACATCCGACTGGGTCCGCTGCACACAAAGGTCGAGCATTCCGACATGCCAAAGGCTTCAAAAATCCTGGTGCCTGTGCCAGTTTTCCACGCGTCGAAAATTTCGGGTGATAGTTTTTCTCCGGCGCTTAATCCATGGCGTAAGCATGGGAAATCGGGCAGTTTTGGTGAATTCAGGAGTTTGCGGTAAACGCCTGGAACTGCGGCAAAAAGAGAGGCTCTCTGTGTCACCAACAGGTCTGGAAGCTGAGAGATGTCAACACCTGCGTCGGGGATCAACGCCGTGGCGCCAACGCTCCAGGGATCCATCAGTCCGGTGCCCATCGTATAGGTCCAGTTAAACGCTCCTGCATGCATCATGCGATCAGTTGCTTTCAGATCGTACCAATCTTGGATCATCATCCGACGGGCCCAGATTGCCCGGTGTGCATGGGCGACCGCGCGAGGTGTTCCGCTGGTGCCCGAAGTATAAACCACATATGCCAGCCGGTCGGGATCACCCATTGCATAGGTACAGGGCGGAAGGTCCTGCCAACTGCGAAACGTGGCGAGATCAATTTCACGTTGATTGGGCACCCCAACAATATCCGGCGCGCGTAGGATTGCAGCTGGGTCCAGATCATCGCAGATCTTTTGCACTTCGGGTGGGGTCAGCTGTGACGAGGTGGGCACAGGTATAATACCCACAGCGATGGCCGCCAGATATGCGATAGGAACATCGACGATATTGCCCAATTGGAGCAGGAGAAAGTCACCGGGCTGCACTCCTGCCGACAGTAACCCGCTAGCGGCTCCGCGAATTTTGGCCTCTAACTCTTTGTAGTTTAAGGTTTCCTCGGTCGTGGGCCCCGCAATGGTCAACGCGGGATGCGCCGCGCGGGAAGCGGCGTGCCGCAGCACGTAGGCTGCCATGTTAAACGAAGACGGGCAGGGATCTGGGCTGCCCTGATCAAAAATGGACTGCATGGCAAATGGCTAGCTGAGGCGCAGGCACGTTGCAAGCCTTGCGCCTGCGTCTTATAGAAGAGAGATGACAGATAAAGACCCCAAATCATTGATTTCCATCGCTCGTGAAAGCGGTACCGTGACCGAGCCTGAGCCGCTTGACCTGGGCATGCGGGTGCGCGAGCTGCGCAAGGCCCGTGATTGGACGCTAGAGCACGCCGCCAATCAGGCGGGGTTGGCGCGTTCCACCCTGTCAAAGATCGAAAATGGGCAGATGTCACCGACGTATGAGGCGTTGAAGAAGCTAGCCGAAGGGCTGGAAATTTCGGTGCCACAGCTATTTACGCCGCCCAAACGCGAGCAGGTGAACGGTCGTTTCACGGTTACTAAAATGGGGCATGGTGCTGCACACGCCACCACAACCTATGAACATGAACTGCTCGCTGATGGACTATCACGCAAGCAGATGCTGCCCTATCGCGCCCGTGTACGGGCACGGTCGATGGATGAATTTGACGGCTGGGTTCGTCATGATGGCGAAGAGTTTTTGTATGTGCTGACGGGCGTGATCAAACTGTATACCGAGTTTTACGAACCCATCGAAATGCGTCGGGGGGACAGCGCATATTATGACGCGACGATGGGGCATAACGTCACCTCATTGAGCGATGAAGACGCAACTATTTTGTGGGTTACGTCACTGGAATAATCATCTGAAATAATTGAAAAAGACGCGTTTGTGAAACGCGTCTTTTTTGTTTGCCTAAGGGCGTTATTCGGCGGCTTTTGACCACCAGACTTCTGGCATGAAATAGGTGGCGCGATCACCATATAGGGGCAGGGTGTCGGGGTATGTCAGGTCTTTGTTATGGGCGATCCGTGCAACGTCATATTGCCAGATTGGCAGCACATAGCGTCCGGCCGTCAATACACGATCCAAGGCGCGCGTCGCGGCATTAAAATCTTCGGTGGACCGCGCATTCAGCATGGCATTGATCATCGCGTCTGCGGCTGGGCTGTTCACGCCCATGAGATTCCGGCTGCCGGGTTGGTCTACGCCCGCGCTGCCCCAATATAAGCGTTGTTCGTTGCCAGGGCTCAGAGATAGATCCCGGCGCAGGTGAATTAAGTCAAAGTCATACGCGCTTTCGCGTTCAACATACTGAGCGTTATCAACTACATCTTGAATGAGCCTAATCCCGAGCCGTTCAAGAGACTGCGCGTAAATGTCCATCACCGACTGCATTTCATTGTCGCCTTGGCGCAAAAGTACATGCAAATTCAGCGGTTTACCTTTGCCATTTTGCAAAGTCCCGTCAGCAATATGCCACCCCGCGTCTGTGAGCAGCTTGGCGGCCTTGCGCAGGTTCTTCCGGTTGCGTTCGGTGCCGTCACTTTTTGGCAGGCTATAGCCGTCAAGGACGCCCGGAACCAGATCAGTGGTGAAGGGTTCAAGCAGCTCCGCAACTTTGCCTGTTGCAGGGCCTGGCTGAAGACCCAGTATCGAGTTTGAAAAATAGGAGCTGATCCGTTCTTGCCGTCCACCAGTGACCGTATCGTTGATGTATTCGAAGTTGAACGCCAACATAAGCGCCTCACGTACACGCCAGTCGGAGAGGGCGGCATTGCGGGTGTTCAGACCAAATCCAGTCATACCAGAAGGGCGGCCATGCGGGATTTCAGATTTCACCACATCACCGTTCAAATAACGTGGAAAATCATAACCCGTTTCCCAAACATTGGCGTTATATTCGCGATAGGTGCTCAGCGCTCCTGATTTAAAGGCTTCGAACATCACGTTGATATCGCCATATAAATCTATGCGCATCTCGTCAAAATTCTGGGTGCCGCGACGGAACGGTATATCAGTCCCCCAATAGTCAGGATTGCGTTTGAGGGTGATAAAACGACCTGCCTCAAAGTCGCTGATAACATAGGCGGCGCTGGTGATCGGTGCTTCGCTCAGCCCAGAGTCCGCAAAGCTTTTGCCATCCCATTGTGATTTCTTCAAAATAGGGCGCAACCCAGCGATCAGGGCGTACTCGCGGTTATCGTTGGTAAACGTCAAACGCACGCTGCGCGGGCCGGTCTGTTCGATCGTTTCGATTCCGTTTTCCCAAAACCGGCGATAGCGCGCGTGGCCTTCTGTTCCCAGAGTTTCAAATGACCAAATTACATCTTCGACGGTGACGGGGCTGCCATCTGAAAATTTGGCTTCGGCCCGCAATGTGAATTCGACCCAGGACCGGTCTTCGGGGACTTTTATCGTTTCCGCGAGCAACCCATACAGGGCAAACGGTTCATCCTGATTGCGGCCCATGAGGCTTTCAGCGGCCCAAAAGCGCAGCTGCCATGGCGTGGTGCCTTTTTGTGCAAAAGGATTTAGCGTATCAAAACCGCCGGTGTTGCCAAATACCACCATGCCGCCCTTGGGCGCGTCCGGGTTGGCGTAGGGCAAGGACGTATAGGTCGCGGGCAGCTGCGGGTCGCCGTACATGGCAATACCATGGGTCACTGTCCCTGTGGTTGATTCTGCCATGGCAAACTTTGCCGCCAAGGCCAAGGTGATTCCCGCAACAAAGACGGTGTTTCGAAGGAAAAAATTTGATGCCACTTTGGGTGTAATCCTGTTCTGCCCATATTTTCTTAGGAACTGAGGCTATCTGGGACAATGAATCAAATCAAACTTTTAGCTTGGACCGCAGGGGGAAATTGCTTATAAAGGTGTCACTGCTCGATAGGTTTCTTGCCTGTATGAAACCTGCCTCAATAACTCAACGCCCGCTTCGTGCGGGCGTTTTTTTGTGCGCAGATTCATATTGTGGAAATCGTTAGTCAGGTGCCGGATACAGCCTTGAACGGCTGGCGCTAAAATTGTTTCCTTTGCGCACATGCAGTACAGCAGGGCTGTGCACTAGCATCAAATGCATTTCAGGGGAAAGAGCAATATGACGTTAAAAGGTAAAACGGCGGTAATTACCGGTTCAAATTCCGGCATCGGTCTGGGTGTGGCGCGGGAATTGGCCAAGGCAGGCGCGGATGTGGTGCTGAACTCCTTTAGCGACAGAGACGAAGATCACCGTTTAGCTGCTGAAATTGCTGCAGAATTTGGTGTGACCGCGCGTTACATTCAGGCCGATATGTCCAGTGCAGAGGCCTGTCGCGCATTGATCGAACAGTCGGGTGCCTGCGATATTTTGATCAACAACGCAGGTATTCAGCACGTTGCACCGATTGATGAATTCCCGACGGAAAAATGGGACGCCATCATTGCGATCAATATGTCGTCGGTGTTTCACACGACGGCGGCCGCACTGCCCAAGATGCGCGCGGCCGGCTGGGGCCGGGTGATCAATATCGCCTCTGCGCATGGATTGACGGCATCGCCCTACAAATCGGCTTATGTCGCGGCGAAACATGGTGTTGTTGGCATGACCAAATCTGTCGCATTGGAGACCGCTCAGGAGCCGATCACCTGCAATGCCATTTGCCCGGGCTATGTTCTTACACCTTTGGTTGAGGCCCAGATCCCCGCCACTATGGAAAAATACAACATGGGCCGCGAAGAAGTGATCAAGAAAGTGATGCTGGAACGTCAGCCGTCACGTGAATTTGCGACTGTGGAGCAATTGGGCGGAACCGCGATCTATCTGGCCTCAGATGCTGCGGCTCAGGTTACGGGCACCACGATCAGCGTCGATGGTGGGTGGACCGCACTTTAATTTTTCGCGCTATCTTATTGAAAGGTATGTTTTATGAGTAATGAACCCGAAGCTGGGAATGATAAACTTGAATTGGACAACATGTACCTTTGCGGCTCACGTTTTTCTCGTGTGAGCCTAAAAGGCGCCAAGTTTATTGATGCACATCTTGTTGACGCGGCGTTCGAAAATATTCTGGGGACACAGATACGGTTTGGAAATGCAAACTTGTCTGATGCGAGATTTGAAAACGTCAACATGTCAGGTGCAACGATTTGCAACGCCAATCTCAGAGGCGTTGCCATCTCGGACGCGGACCTCACCGATATGACCATCAATGGCGTGAAGGTCTCGGATCTCTTTGCAGCGTATCAGGCACAGGAGTGCATCGATGGCAGCCCTGAAACGGATTAATCTGGCGCTGCAGGGCGGCGGCGCGCATGGCGCGTTTACCTGGGGAGTTTTAGATCGCCTTCTCGAAGAAGAAGACGTTGAAATTTCTGCAATCACAGGGACTTCGGCCGGTGCGTTGAACGGTGCTGCGCTAAAGGCTGGGCTGGTGCATGGGGGGCGTTTGGGGGGCAAACAGTGTTTGGATCAGCTGTGGCAACGGATGGGGGCCCTGCGTGATGACCGGATGAGCCGGTGGTATGCAGGTGTGGATGCGGTTGGGTGGATTGAGATGTTCGAACGTCTTGTGCCATATACGCCGCTCGACATGATGAGCCAGCTCGTGTCGCCATACCATCTTGGGGCGTTTTACAATAACCCATTGGAAGCTGTTGTAGATGCGTTCAATTTCCAAGAGATCTGTTGTGACGAGGGGCCGGATTTGTTTGTTTGTGCCACGTCGGTACGGACGGGCAAGGTGAGGGTGTTTACCGGGGATGAGATTTCGACCTCAGCAATTCTGGCCTCGGCCTGCCTACCAAGCCTGTTTCAGGCGGTTGAGATCGAAGACCCCAAAACCCAACGGGTTGAGGCCTATTGGGATGGTGGGTACTCTGGAAACCCTGCGCTGTTTCCATTGTTTAACAAAGGCTTGCCATCAGATGTTCTGGTTGTGAATATCAATCCGCTTGAACGGGATGAAATCCCGAAGTCACCACAGGATATTCAAAACCGGGTAAATGAGATCAGCTTTAACTCGTCGTTGCTACGTGAACTGCGTGCGATTTCTTTTGTGCAGCGGATGCTCCAGGATGGAACACTGGAGCAGGGGAAAATGCAGGAAGTGTTTGTGCATATGATCGCGGACGATGACATGATGCGTCAATTGTCGGTGACCACCAAAATGATGCCAGTTCCGCAGATCCTGTCTCAGCTGAAGCGCGCAGGTCGACAGGGCGCCGAGCGGTTCTTAGCCGCCCATAAATCTGATCTAGGGGCGCGATCAACGGTGAATTTGACGGAAATGTTTGGCTAAGAGGCGTATGTATTACGCCTCTTAAGGTGTTTATTTCGAAGCGTTTTCAGGTTTTGAAGGATCTTTGGCGTTTGGGTAAACCAACCCGGCGGAAATCACCAGCTTGGCCGCTTCCTCCACGCTCATCTCCAGTTCAACCACGTCTTCCTGCGGGAAATACAGCAGGAAACCTGAGGTTGGGTTGGGCGTGGTTGGCACAAACACCCCCACGAGATCACCCGTGGTATTGGCTTGTTGGGCGATTTCGCCCTTGGCAGTGGTTGAGATGAAACCAATCGCCCAGATACCTTTGCGGGGATATTCGATCATGCAGGCGCGTTCAAAGCTGCGATCGGATTTGGCAAAAACTGTTTCTGAGATTTGTTTAATGCCGGAATAGATGGTGCGCACCACCGGCATACGGTCGACCAGCCCTTCGGCAAAGTTGATCATCGAGCGGCCGATCAGCCCCTTTGCGATCCAACCCACGACAATGGTAAAGAGTAAGAAGATGATCAGGCCTACACCACGTAGGTTGATCCCAATATATTTCTCAGGCTGGATGGTTTCGGGCACCAATGGCAACACCACGCCATCAACCCAACCCATCGCGCTCCACAACAGCCAGATGGTCAACCCAACTGGTGCAATGACTACAATCCCGGTTAAAAAAGAGGCGCGCAGGCTGGCGAACAGGCCCGGTCCTTTATGAGGTTCTTCATCAAAAGGCGTCGTCATTGTACATTAATTCCATTGGACGCTTGCAAACTATGAAGTGTTGCACGCCACGGCAATGGGCCATGACGTGCAAAAGGCAATCATTTGGCCAGTTTGTTCAATTCCTGTGCCAATCGCGCCGCCAATTTGGCGTTATTGCGGACCAGCGCAATGTTTGCCTCAAGCGAGCGGCCTTCTGTCAGTTCGAAAATGCGCTGCAATAGGAAGGGAGTCACGGCCTTGCCGCTCACGCCCAAGGCATCCGCTTCTTTTTGCGCTTGTGCAAGAATGGGCGTCAGTTCCTCGATCGGGATCTGGGCGTCTGCGGGGATCGGGTTGGCGATTAATTGGCCACCGGGCAGCCCAATGTCGCGCCGCGCCGCATAAGCGCGCGCAATCAATGCGACATCGTCCATCCGCAAAGGTGCCGGCAGATCGGATTGGGCAGACCAGAAGGCGGGCAGGGTGTCTTGGCCATAGGTGATGACCGGAACGCCTTGGGTTTCCAGGTATTCCAATGTCAGCGCAAGATCCAGAATGGCCTTGGCGCCGGCGCAGATCACGTTCACCGGTGTTTGAGCCAGCTCCTGCAAGTCTGCTGAAATGTCAAAGGAGGTTTCGCCACCTTTGTGCACGCCTCCAATGCCACCCGTGGCAAAGACTGCAATACCAGCCAATCGGGCTGCGATCATGGTGGCCGCCACAGTGGTCGCGCCAGTGCCACCCGTTGCGATGCAGGCCGCCATATCCGCGCGGCTGATCTTTGCGACGTTTTTGGCCTGACCGAGTTCTTGCAGCTGATCTGTTTCCAGACCCACGTGCAACACGCCTTTTATCACGGCCATGGTCGCCGGAGTGGCGCCCGCGTCGCGGATGTCCTGTTCGACCAAAGCTGCCGTCTCAACGTTGCGTGGGTATGGCATGCCATGGGTGATGATAGTGCTTTCCAGTGCGACAATCGGGCCGCCTTCGGCCTTGGCTTTGTCGACTTCTGCGGAATAGGCGATTTTGATCACAGCGGAGGTTCTCCGGAAACATAGGTGGCAGCTGCGTTCAATGCGGCATTCAGGGCGGTTGTGCGGTCTTCGCCACGCGCCTCTGCCGCGATATGCGCAGCCATAAATGTATCCCCGGCGCCAGTGACGCGCGCAACGGTCACGGTGGGGGGGGCTTGAGTGACACAGGCAGCTTGGTCCGCCTCGGTAGCGCTTTTACCACCATCTGTGACCAGAACACGGGCTGCGCCACGCTCCAGCAAGCCGCTGGCAGCGCTTTCACTGTCGTCGAATGTGGTTTGGCACAATAGCCCGGCCTCTTCGAGATTGACATAAAGCGTACCGCGCGTACGGGTCAAGAAGGGGCGTAGACGCTCTGCCTTTCCCGGCGACGCCGGGGCAACCCGTAGGTCCGACTGGGCAAAGGCAGGGTTGGCGGCGATATGATCGAGCAGCGACAGCGTAAGATTGCCATCCAGCGCCATCAATCCGGTGAACGGCGTGCTTTCGTCACCCAGGGTGCCGTCTTCCAGTGCGCGCAGGATTTTGTTGCCTGCGGCCTCAAGAGAATGTGCGTCCGCAATCGCGGCGATCAGTCCGTTGGCGCCTTCGACGGCCATATAGCGATCGGTTGGCAGATCATCTGAACGATACAGATAGTCCGTGTTCAGGCCCAGTTGGCCGCAGGCGCGTACCAGTTCATCACCTTCGGCGTCACGCCCCACCGCACTAAGCAATGCGGGTTGCATGCCAAACCGCGCGAGGGTCATAGCGATGTTCATCGCGACTCCACCGGGCAGGCGGGTAATGCGCCCGGGCATGTCATTGCCAAAACGCATTTCAGAAGAGCAGCGCCCGACCACGTCCCAAAGAACGGAACCGATGCACAAGATTTGCGGAGAGAGGGGGGTATTAACCTGTGTCATACCTTCCTATTGCAGCCTTTTTCGCCCCTCGCAACCCGGTTTGAGCCAAGTTTATTGCAATGGCACTGCAAAGGTCAGCGTGGCCCAAAGCGAGCGCCAGACTGCGGTGTCGTCTGCTGCTGCGGCCCGTAGCGCGACAGAATTGAGCAGGTAGGTCGCACCAGGGGTTGGCGAAAATGCAAACTTCCCATCCTGATCACTGTGCAGCAGCCTTTGCATCACTGCGCCATCAGGGGTGCGTTCAAATAGATCGATTTGCGCATTTGCACGGGGTTGGTTCTGGTACATCAACTGAAACTGCAGCTCGGAACCTGCGGCTGTTGTGTAAGGATTGTTGAGAGAGACGATCTCATGCGCCAATCCCAGCGCCCGATCTGCACCAGCCCCGGTGCCCACCGAAACCAGCGCTTTTGCATGGCGACTGTAGGTTTCTTCAAAACCGTTTTGCGGTAGTCCGCGTGCGATGTGGTCTGAAATCGCGTGAGACAAGCCTTTGTGTTCCACAAAGCTCTGAAACTCTGCAAATGTGTCGTAGACCAGATACTCCTTTCGTGTTTCATGCGCCAACACCAACAACCCCTCCTGTGCGTCTGTTAATGTCACCGCAGGAAGGTCGCCTGCGCGCCCTGCGTAAGGCGTGAGTGTTTCCCCCTGTACGATATCCAAGCGGGTGCTGCTGCGATCGAAGTAAGGCTGGCGGATACCTTCAAAGTTTTGGCCGTTCTTCAGGTCGATTTGGAGGGGGACGTTTGCGGCGACAGAATAATTTTCTGGCGCTATCCAAAATTCATGTGCAAGAACGGGCTGCGCTATTGTGGTGCACAAAACTGTTGAAATAGCTTGAACTAAATATTTGATTTTAAGATGAGGAAGTAAAGACATTATGGGACGCTCAATTTGGGGTAAGCTAGGCATGTTGCTCAGCCTTGTGGTTTGGCACTCTAGCGCGATGGCTCACGAGGTCACCCCGACAATTGCAGATTTTCAGGTAACGGGTCAGGAAATTTCGCTCGACCTGCGCTTGAACGTAGAAGCCTTTGTGTCCGGCATCGATCTGGATGGTATGGAAAACACCGATACAGCCGCACAAGCGCAGGACTATGACACATTGCGCGCGTTAAGCGCGGATGAGCTGGCGCCGATGGTACGCCAGTTTGCCGAGGATTGGTTGTCGACTGTTCGCGTAACTGCAGACGGCGACGTCGCCCTGTCCCTTGCACGCGTTGATATTCCAGAAGTGGGCAATACAGACTTGCCGCGTGCGTCCAGTATGTATCTGACGGGCACATTGCCAGCTGGCGCGCAGACCTTCACCTTTGGATGGCCAAAAGGCGCAGGCGCCGTTGTACTACGTCAGCACGGTGTTGAGGCGCCTTACACCGGCTACCTGAATGGCGGCGACACCAGTCCTGAGATTGGCCTGTCTGGTGGTTCGTCCAAGACAACAATGCAGGTTTTTGTAGAATATATCCCAGTGGGCTTTGACCATATCCTTCCCAAAGGGTTGGATCACATTTTATTTGTTCTCGGTTTGTTCTTTTTTAGTGCCCGCATGGGGCCGCTGCTGGTCCAGATCAGTACCTTTACTGTGGCACACACCATCACCCTGGCGCTGGGCGCTATGGGGTGGGTGGCCATCAATCCCGCGATTGTTGAACCGCTGATTGCGCTGTCCATTGTCTATGTTGCTGTAGAAAACATCTTTGTGAAACGCCTGCATGTCTGGCGTCCAGCGCTGATCTTTGGCTTTGGTCTGCTGCACGGTTTGGGCTTTGCCTCGGTGCTGGGGGAATTTGGCCTGCCGTCGGATCAGTTTGTGGCTGCACTGCTTGGATTTAACATCGGTGTTGAAGTGGGGCAGCTGACAGTTGTCGCCATTGCCTTTGCGGCAGTGGGGGTCTGGTTCAGAAAAAGCGCGATCTACCACAGTCGTGTCATCGTGCCCGCCAGTGCGTTCATCTCCTGTGTTGGTGCGTATTGGTTTGTGGAGCGTGTGTTCCTGTAAGGAGTGACCGCACAGATCGAAACGCCAAAAAAGAGGGGGCCGCGCGGCCCCCTTGTCTCATTTTGGGGCAGCAAGAACGTAGCATGGGATGACAACGCTCTGTTGGGTTTCTGCGTGGTGTTATGCAGGTCACATCCCGTGAGTATCCCGCCTGGCGGGTACGCCCGATAAACCTGCGTCAACGCCCGGTTCGGCAGATGTGTTTCTCAAACGATGGACGATGTAGTTGTCCTAATGGCACCTGCTGCGAGATGGAAAAAGCCAGTCGACCTTCGAGCAAAGGCTAGATATTTGGTTTGAAAAATCGAAAATGATACAAAACATTTCTTACCCCAAAAGCACATTCATTATCGTTGAATTTCATGGGAATAGTGGCGGACAGAGAGCAAGTTTGTTCGAACACCCTCTTTGAGGAATTGGAGAACTGGAATGATGTTCTCAAGCCCCACAAAATACACCTGCGGGGGCCACGCCCATGAGCCGCCTCGCACCTTTTTCGTTAAGACTGACGCCAGAAGAACGATCTCAGCTTGAAGACCAAGCTGGGGCAATGCCGTTGTCCTCGTATATCAAGTCCGTGGTTTTTGTCGCTGAAGCTCCTAAATATCGGAAGCGGCGGAAACCACCTGTTGCGGAGCAACAGCTCTTGGCGGAAGTGCTGGCACGATTGGGTCAAACACGTCAGGCGAACAATCTCAATCAAATCGCCAAGCACCTGAACCAAGGGACGTTGATCGTCGATCCTGACTTGGAAGAAGACCTCAAGCGTGCCGTTGCCGAAGTCACATGGATCAGGGCAACCATCATGGAAGCCTTGGGGGTGAAGCAATGATCCTTAAAGGCTCCCAGCGGGCGGGTGCGAAAGCGCTCGCCGATCATCTGATGAATGATCGTGACAACGATCATGTAAACTGCTTAGAGTTGCGTGGATTTTTATCTGAACATTTGCACGGGGCTTTTTCTGAGGCCCACGCGATTTCTAAAGCAACCTTTTGTAAGCAGTTTATGTTTTCGTTGAGTTTAAACCCGCCACAAGACCATGTGGCCTCTGAACAAGAGTTTTTGGATGCGGCTGATCGCGCCGAGAAAGCGCTTGGTCTTGAGGGGCAACCCCGCGCTGTCATCGTGCATGAGAAAGAAGGCAGACGCCACGCACACGCCGTGTGGAGCCGCATTGATGCGGAAACACTGACCGCAATCAACTTACCGCACTTCAAGAACAAGCTGCGGGACTTATCACGCGATCTATTCTTGGATCATGGGTGGCAATTGCCAGATGGTCTGGCGACCCATGGGAACAAATCACCTCTGAACTTCACGCTCGCAGAATGGCAACAGGCCAAACGCCAAGGTCTTGATCCGCGCGAGATCAAACAAGCGTTTCAGCAGGCTTGGGAACGATGCGACAGTCAATTAGGTTTCAAGAATGCGCTTGAAGATCGAGGGTATTTCCTCGCCCGTGGTGATCGGCGTGGCTTCGTTGCCTTGGATGTTGAAGGCAATGTTCATTCAATTGCCAAGTGGACAGGCATAAAAACTAAAGAGGTAAATGCTAAACTTGGCTCTCCCGCAAACTTGCCCTCGGTGAGTGAGGCAAAAACAACCATTCGTCAGAAACTCTCTGGGCAAATGCGTGAGTTCGTCGATCAAATCAAAGACCGCCAAAACCGCGACCTTGATCCATTGCGCGACAAACTGCGGGGCATGAATGAAGCCCATCGTAACGAACGCCATAAGCTGAAGGTTGGGCAGAACGCACGTTGGATCGAAGAAACCAAGGCGCGTTCAGATCGTTTGAATAAAGGTTTGCGTGGAGTGTTTGATCGACTGACTGGCAGGGCGAAATCCATTCGGCAGCAAAACGAACTGGAAGCATCGAACTCGGCTAGGGTCAGGACCCATTGATTT
Organism: uncultured Paracoccaceae bacterium; assembly: GCA_947492585.1. Lineage (GTDB taxonomy): Bacteria > Pseudomonadota > Alphaproteobacteria > Rhodobacterales > Rhodobacteraceae > Epibacterium. The sequence continues at coordinate 54 of CANLND010000002.1, read as the reverse complement.
CCGCTTAGCTGCGTGATTCACAGTTCGAAAATCGAGCGGTGAACATGTCTGATC
>CANLND010000001.1 GCA_947492585.1 uncultured Paracoccaceae bacterium | reverse complement strand
CCATTGCGATTGATGAAGATAATTCCACTCAACACACGCCGATCATCGACGCGTGGCTTACCATGGGACTTGGGAAAATAGGGCTCGAGACGCGCCATCTGCGCATCCGTCAGCCAAAAAAGATCAGACATGTTCACCGCTCGATTTTCGAACTGTGAATCACGCAGCTAAGCGGAAATCAATGGGTCCTGACCCTAGGACACCTGGGACCGTTCATATCTCGGGCGACGCAAAGAAACATTGCAACCAGTGCTGGAAATTCTGGGGGAGCTATGCCAACTTCGCGCACCTCGATTTGGGGCATGGCGGGGACGAAGATGAACACACATATTATCCTGATGGGCGATTCAACTGAGGTCATGCAACCACAGTTGTCTAAGCATTTCACGCTGCACCGTGCCGGGGATGAGGCTGCGCTCGTTGATATTCTGGCCCACCACAGCCGCGACATCCAGGGCGTCGCAACCTCCGCCACGACAGGGCTCAGTGCCGACGCCATCGCTGCACTGCCCAACCTCAAAGTCGTGTCCTCCTGCGGCGTCGGATATGAGAGCATCGATGCCACCGCCGCCGCCGCGCGCGGGGTGATCGTGACCCATACGCCCGACGTCCTGAACAACGATGTGGCGGATCTTGCCCTGATGCTTCATCTCGCGCTCAGCCGGTCCCTGATGCATGACGCCGCTTGGCTGCGCCGCGGCGCATGGGCCATCAAAGGGTCTCCGCCGGTGGCGCGCACGGCCTCTGGGCGGCGCGTTGGCATATTAGGTCTGGGCCGCATCGGCAAAGACGTCGCCCGGCGCTTTGCCGCACTGGATTGCGAACTCTCCTACCACGGGCGACGCCCACAAGTGGACGTGCCCTATCGCTATTTCGACAATCTTGTGGAGATGGCCCAGCATGTGGAGACCCTGATTGTCGTGGTGCCGGGCGGAACCGCCACACAAGGTCTGGTGGATCGCACCGTATTGGATGCGCTGGGGCCGCAGGGCACGTTGATCAATGTGGCCCGTGGCTCGGTTGTAGAGGAACCCGCGTTGATTTCAGCCCTACAGGAGGGACGCCTTGGCGCGGCCGGTCTGGATGTGTTCGCCGACGAACCCAATGTGCCGCAAGCGCTGATTGATATGGACAGGGTCATCCTGTTGCCCCATGTCGGCAGCGCCACCCGTGAAACCCGCGCCGCAATGACTGATTTGACGATTAACAATCTGGTGCAATTCTTTGACACCGGAGAGGTGCTGACACCCGTTCCCGAATGCGCACACCTTGCAGCAATACGCACATAATTCAGCCCGAAAGGCCTCTTTTTCATGACCCCGACTATCGCATTTCTTGGCACCGGATTGATGGGTGCGCCCATGGCCCGCAATCTCTTGGCCGCGGGCTTTGATGTCACCGTCTGGAACCGCAGCCCGGAAAAGGCACAAGCCTTGGTTCAACACGGCGCTACTGTGGCCTCCTCGCCGCGTGACGCGGTAAAAGACGCAGAGATTGTGATTGTCATTCTTAGCGATGGTGCGGCGGTTCATTCCCTTCTGTCGGATCAAGGTGTCGCCGCTGCGATGGCGTCGGGCGCCCTATTGATCGATATGAGTTCGACCAAACCCGAAGAAGCCCGCGCCGAAGCCTCCCTGCTGGCGAACCACGGGCTGCGCCATCTGGACGCCCCGGTGTCTGGCGGCACCCGCGGAGCGGCGGCAGCCACGCTGGCCATCATGGTGGGCGGAGATGAGACGGTGTTCACCGACGCCCTCCCGGTACTGAGCGTTCTGGGGCGGCCCGTGCGGGTCGGCCCAACTGGCAGCGGGCAATTGGCCAAGCTGGCCAATCAGGCAATTGTCGGCGTCACCATCGCGACCATCGCTGAGGCCATGTTGCTGGTGGACCGGGGCGGTGCCGACCCGGCCGCGATCCGTGACGCGCTGATGGGAGGCTTTGCGGACTCCGTCATCCTACAACAGCATGGTGCCCGCATGACGACGCAGGATTTCACCCCCGGCGCCACCGCCGCAACACAGCTAAAAGATCTGAACAACGCGATGGATGAGGCCGCAGCTCTGGGCCTGTCCTTACCGCTGACCGAACAGATCCAAGGCCGATACCGACGTCTGGTGCACGACCTTGAAGGTGCTGATCTGGATCACTCCGGAATCTACCGTGAGTTACTGGACCTTAACAAATCAGCGTAACAATTTGATTAAAATACTACAACTCCCGCCCTCAGGATGCGAAACAGAACGATCGCAGGTATTGGCTAGACGGTCTATTTACCCTCTTGCGTGACGCCCCCGTTCGCGCATAGTGTCGGGCAAATCCGTTGGGGTGCCCTGTCCAACAGGGCTGAGAGGCCGCGCGCTAACCCATCGAACCTGATCCGGACAGTACCGGCGTAGGGAACGGAACCGAACGCGTCGGTGCCACAGGCCATGCGTTTCACCTCCCTCCCCTCGTTGGTCGAACAGAAAGATGCGACTATGGGGCAAACCTTGTCAGACAGCAGCACCGCTCAGGCCGTAGCGGCACTGACCATTGCGGGGTCAGACAGCGGCGGCGGCGCTGGCATTCAGGCGGATCTGAAAACCTTTTCGGCGCTCGGCGTCTATGGCACCTCGGCCATCACCGCGCTGACCGCCCAAAACACCCAGGGTGTCACCCGCGTGCAGGCCGTCGATCCCGGCATGGCCGCAGCGCAAATCGCTGCCGTTCTGGATGACATCACAATCAGCGCCATCAAGATCGGAATGCTGGCAACCGCCCCTCTGATCAACGAAGTCGCGGATGCGTTGCACGGCTTCACCGGTCCAGTTGTGCTGGACCCGGTGATGATCGCCACATCTGGTGACCCCTTGCTGGCGGACGACGCAATTGAAACGCTAAAGTCCCGCCTGCTGCCGCGCGCAAGTGTGCTCACCCCGAACCTACCCGAGGCCGCACGCCTGCTTGAACAGAATGTCGCCGAAACCGAAGATGACGTTTTGTCCCAAGGCGTGGCCTTGTTGAACCTTGGTGCTCAGGCCGTGGTGATGAAAGGCGGACATGGCAGCGGCGACACCTGTCGCGACTACCTGATGACAACGGATCAGGTCATTGCCTTTGATGCGCCACGCCTCAACACCCGCAACACCCATGGGACGGGCTGCACCTTGTCCTCGGCTCTGGCGGCGGAACTGGCCAAATGCGCGACGCTGGACGATGCCATGACGCGCACCCATGGATGGTTGCACGACGCGATCCGCGCCGCAGATCGCCTGAACATCGGTCAGGGCCACGGCCCGGTGCATCACTTCCACGAGGTCTGGACGTGACCAACGCCCCCATCACCATTTTGGGCGCCGGTGTTGTCGGACTGTGCGTGGCGACCGAGCTCACCGCGCGCGGCGTTCCCGTGCAACTGTGCGAAACTGCCCCCGAACCCGGTCCTCAGGCCTGTTCCTGGTGGGCGGGGGGTATGCTTGCCCCCTTCTGCGAAGGCGAGACCGCCGAGGAGCCCGTGGTCCGTTTAGGGCAACAGGCGCCGCATTGGTGGTGCACACAGGGTGTACAGGTGGTGCACAACGGATCGCTGGTGGTGACGCTTGGCCGGGACAAACGTGAACTGGCGCGATTTGCCCGCCGGACCCATGGCCACCAATCGCTGACCGGCGATGAAATTGCCGCACTGGAACCGGATTTAGAGGGCCGTTTCAATACCGCGCTCCACTTCAAAGACGAAGCCCACATCACCCCACGCACTGCACTGGCCACGCTCTGGGATCGCCTACGCGAAAACGGCGTGCAGATCAGCGACAGCGCGCCGCAAGATGGTCGGGTGATCGACTGCCGGGGATTGGCCGCACAAGACACGTTAAAAGACCTGCGCGGCGTCAAAGGTGAAATGGTAATTTTGCGCAGCGCGGATGTGTCCCTGCACCGTCCGGTGCGCCTGTTGCACCCTCGCTTTCCTTTGTACGTGGTGCCCCGCGGAGATGGCGTGTTCATGCTGGGCGCGACCCAAATCGAAAGCGGCGAACGCACCCGCCCCACGGTGCGCTCGCTGCTCGAACTGCTCAGCGCGGCCTATGCGCTGCACCCGGCCTTTGGCGAAGCAGAACTGCTAGAGATCGGCACAGACGCACGCCCCGCCTTTGCCGACAACCTGCCGCGCATCCGCCGACGCGGCCAGACAATTTATGTAAATGGACTGTTCAGACACGGGTTCCTTCTTGCGCCAGCGATGGCTTTGCAAGTGGCGGATCTAATCTGTGAAGGCCGCAAACCGGAGATGATGGATGAAGATCACGGTGAATGGTGAACCCACTGAAATCACGTGTGAAACGCTGGGTGCCGCCTTGGATGAGCTGGGCTATGGCCCTGCAAAAGTGGCAACAGCCTTGAACGAAGATTTTGTCCCAACCGCCCTGCGCGCGACCACCAAACTCGCCCCCGGCGACCGGCTCGAAATTGTTGCACCACGGCAGGGAGGCTAACATGGCTGAATTCTACGGCACTCAGGTGTCTTCACGTTTGATGCTGGGCACCGCGCAGTATCCGTCTCCCGCCATTCTGGCCGATGCCTTTCGCCAATCGGGCGCAGGCATTGCCACGGTTTCAGTCCGCCGTGAGGCCGGCGGCGATCAGGCAGGCGCTGATTTCTGGGGGCTGATCAAAGACCTCGGCGTCCACGTATTGCCAAACACCGCAGGATGTCACAGCGCGCGTGAGGCCGTAACCACCGCACATATGGCGCGGGAACTGTTCGACACCGATTGGATCAAGCTGGAGGTGATCGGCCATACCGACACCCTGCAACCCGACCCGTTTGCGCTGGTTGAGGCGGCCAAAATTCTATGCGCCGACGGTTTCAAAGTCTTTCCCTACACCACCGAAGATCTGATCCTCGCGGACAGATTGCTGGAGGCCGGCTGCGAAGTTTTGATGCCATGGGGCGCGCCGATTGGTTCGGGCCTTGGCCTGTCAAACATCTATGGATTGCGCACGATGCGCGCGCAGTTCCCGGATGTGCCGATGGTGGTTGATGCAGGTCTTGGCCTGCCCAGCCAAGCCGCCGCCGCGATGGAGCTTGGCTTTGACGCGGTTCTGCTGAACACCGCCGTTGCCAAGGCCGGAGACCCCGCAGCCATGGCCCGTGGATTTGCCCAAGCCGTCGACGCCGGACGCCTCGCATTTGAAGCCGACCCGATGGAACCGCGCGACATGGCTGCCCCGTCAACACCAGTGATTGGAAAGGCCTTTCTGACATGACCGTCCTGCCCCCGTTTTATCCCATCTTTGATCACGTTGACTGGCTGGAACGCCTTGTGCCGCTTGGTATCAAACTGGTGCAACTTCGCATCAAGGATCAGCCCAAAGAAGAGGTGCGCGCGCAACTAAAGGCAGGCCGCGATCTGTGTTTTGAACACGGCGCGGTTCTGGTCGTGAATGACTATTGGGAAGACGCCATCGATCTCGGCTGTGACTGGGTGCATTTGGGCCAAGAAGACTTGGATACGGCCAATCTGGATGCGATCAAGGCCGCAGGTCTAAAGCTGGGATTGTCGACCCACGACAAAGACGAACTGGCGCGCGCGCTGGCCCTCCAGCCGGATTATGTCGCGCTGGGTCCGATCTATCCGACCATCCTCAAAAAGATGAAGTGGCACCAGCAAGGCCTTGAAAAATTGACACAATGGAAGGCGATCGCGCCGGATACGCCGTTGATCGCCATCGGCGGTATGAGCGTTGAACGCGCGCCCGGTGCCTATGACGCGGGCGCGGATGTGGTGGCGGCTGTCACTGACATTACCCTAAACCCAGACCCCGAAGCGCGCGTGCGCGCATGGTTGGAAACCTGCGGATGAGCCGCTACGCCCGCCAGATCGCCGTGCCTGAATTTGGCGCAACCGGACAGCACGCCCTGTCCGGTGCCCGCGTTCTGGTGATCGGTGCGGGCGGTTTGGCAGCGCCGCTTTTGCCCTACCTTGCAAGCGCCGGACTGGGGCACATCCGCTTGGTTGATCCGGACGTGGTGGAGCTGAGCAATCTGCACCGTCAAACGCTGTTCACCATGGACGACATTGGCCAGCCCAAAGCGCTCGCCTGTGCCGCTCATCTGGCGGCCCGCAACCCTGATTGCGCAGTGGATGCACAGGTGGCACAGTTTGACCCCAGCACCGCCGAGACCCTGTGCGACGGCGTAAATCTGGTGCTGGATTGCGCCGACAGTTTTGCCGCCAGCTACATTGCCTCTGACATCTGCCAGCGAAATACCTTGCCACTGATCAGCGCGTCGGTGGTCGGCACTGGCGGCTATGTCGGTGGATTTTGTGGTGGCGCACCCAGCCTACGGGCGCTGTTCCCCGATCTGCCCCAGACCGCAGGCAGCTGCGCCACCTTGGGCGTTTTGGGGCCGGTGGTGGGCGTCATCGCCACGCTTCAGGCGCAGATGGCGCTGGCCGTTCTGACAGATCAGACCCCCACGCCACTGGGACAGTTGGTCACATTTGAAGCCACAGGGTTTCGGTTTGGCGGCTTTCGCTTTGACCGCGCGCCAGAACCGGCACATTGCCCTGAATTCATCGCGCCCTCAGAAATGACCGCAGATGATCTGATCATCGATCTGCGCCAACCGGATGAAGGCCCGTTGGCGCACGCAAAGGCGCAACGCCTTTCGGTGCACGACCTTATCACCACGCCGCTGTCGCCAACAAAACCGCAGCAACGGATCGTCCTGTGTTGTCGGTCCGGATTGCGCGCCTGGCAGGCGGCAGAGCATCTTTTGGCCACCCACGACGGCCCCTTATCCCTTGTTGCTTTGGGTGACCAAAGCCAATCTTTCGGAGACATCACATGACCAAATCCCTGTTCACCGCCGCCGCCCTGATGGCTGCCACACCTGCCTTTGCAGCGGATGAAATGACACTGATCCTGGATTGGTTCGTCAACCCGGACCACGGCCCCATCATCATCGCGCAGGAAAACGGATACTTTGCCGAACAGGATCTTGAGGTCGAAGTCATCGCCCCCGCAGATCCCGCAGATCCTCCAAAAATGGCGGCCGCAGGTCGCGCGGATCTGGCGATTTCCTATCAGCCACAGCTGCACCTTCAGGTCGCCGAAGGCCTGCCACTGAAACGCGTTGGCACGCTGGTTGCCACCCCGTTGAACTGCCTGTTGGTTCTGGAAGACGGCCCGATCAAAGAAATTGCAGACCTCAAAGACAAAAAGATTGGCTTTTCTGTCGCGGGCGTTGAAGAGGCGCTGCTGGGCTCGGTCCTTGGCACCCACGGCGTGTCGATGGATGACATCGAACTGGTCAACGTGAACTGGTCACTGTCGCCTTCGCTGATGTCCGGTCAGGTTGACGCCGTCATCGGCGCCTTCCGTAATTTTGAACTGAACCAGATGGAAATCGAAGGCGTTGGCGGCAAGTGTTTCTACATCGAAGAAGAAGGCCTGCCATCGTATGATGAGCTGATCTATGTCGCCAACCCCGACACCATGGACACGGACATGCTGCGCCGGTTCATGGCCGCCACCGAAAAGGCGACGCAGTACATCGTGAACCACCCGCAGAAAAGCTGGGAGATCTTCTCGGGCACCTCACCTGAACTGCAAGACCAGTTGAACGAAATGGCCTGGGCTGACACGCTGCCCCGCTTTGCCCTGCGCCCCGAAGCGCTGGACGAAGGCCGGTATCAGCGGTTTGAAGCCTTCCTCAAGGAAAGCGGCCTGATCGAAGAGATCAAAGCTGTGTCCGAACTGGCGGTGGATCTGGCGGAATGATCCCCACTTACGGCGAAACATTTGGCAAATGGCGTGCGGCGGCTGGGGAGACCTGGCCTGCCTACACCCATCATGCTTTTGTCGAAGGTCTGCGCGACGGCACCCTGCCGCGCGCGGCGTTCCTGCACTATCTGGTGCAGGACTATATCTTCCTGATCCATTTCTCCCGTGCGTGGGCCTTGGCTGTCACCAAGGCCGAGACGATCGAGGAAATGCGCCTGTGTGCGGCGACGGTAAATGCGCTGATTGATGATGAAATCACCCTGCACATCGGCATTTGCACCGAAGCGGGCATCAGTCTTGACGATCTGGCCAAGGCCGAAGAGCGCACCGAAAACCTAGCCTATACGCGCTATGTGCTGGACGCAGGGCATTCGGGTGATTTTCTTGACCTGCTTGCCGCTCTGGCCCCCTGTGTGATGGGGTATGGAGAAATCGGTGCGCGGTTGGCGGCAGAGGCCGGAGAAACACCCTATGCGGATTGGATCGCGACCTATGCGGGCAAGGACTACCAATCCGCCTGTCAGGCCGTAGCCGGGCTGCTGGATGGTGCCGTAGCACGTCGTTTGGGCAACGATCCTGAGACGAACCCACGTTGGGACGCTTTGTGCAAACGGTTCAGAACCGCGACCCAGCTTGAGGTTGGATTTTGGGACATGGGCCTGCGTCCATGATCTTGCCGTGACGCCTCCACCGGGGTTGTTTCTGACCGGCAGCGCCCAAATTGATGACACGAGCATCTTTGGTCCGGTGGCGTTCCATGCGCCTTCGGGGCAGTGGACCTGCCTGCTGGGCCCTTCTGGTGTGGGGAAAAGCACCCTGCTGCGATTGTTTGCCGGGCTTGGCGACGCGGTAGATGTCCAGGGTGACTTTGGTGCCAGTGATGCGCAGCCCCTGACCGGGCGCGTGGCTCTGATGGCCCAAGAAGACCTGCTGATGCCCTGGCTGGATCTGCGCCAGAATGTGGGGTTGGGACAGCGGTTGCGCACCGGTAACGCCGATCAGGCCCGCGCGGAACAGTTGCTCGACCGTGTCGGGCTGACGGCGCATATCGATAAGCGCCCCACCGCCCTGTCCGGGGGCCAGCGACAACGCGTCGCTTTGGCGCGCACCTTAATGGAAGATCGGCCGGTGGTTTTGCTGGATGAACCGTTTTCGGCACTGGATGCCCGCACGCGGGTGGAAATGCAGGATCTGGCGGCGGAAACCCTACAAGGACGTACTGTTTTGCATGTGACCCACGACCCCGGCGAAGCCGCCCGGCTGGGCCATAAAATTCTGGTGATGACCGAAAGCGGAATTGTTCAGGTGACCGCCCCTGACACAGCCACGCCTCGCCCCTACGACGGCGCGGAAACGCTGGATCTACAGGGCGCGCTGCACCGCCGTCTGATGGCGCGCGCATGAGCCGGGTCAAACATATCGCAGCACTTGTCCTGATGTTTTTGGGCCTGTGGCAGGGGCTGGTGACGTTTGGCGATTTGCCCTCATTCCTGCTGCCACCGCCAAGCAAAGTCGCCAACACGCTGTGGTCAAGCCGCGCGCTTTTGGCGGAACACGCCGTGATTACCGGGATTGAGGTGTTGGTCGGTCTGGTGCTTGGCGCCAGCATTGGCGCCGTCACTGCGATCTGGCTGGCGTCTTCGGAAACAGCGCGTAAATATGTCCGGCCTTTGTTGGTGTTCAGCCAGACCATCCCAGTTTTTGCCCTGGCCCCATTGCTGACGCTGTGGTTGGGCTATGGGTTGATGTCCAAGGTGGCGATGGCGCTGTTGATTATCTTCTTTCCTGTCACCTCAGCCTTTTTTGACGCATTGATGCGCACGCCCGCGGGCTGGATGGAGCAGGCGCGTGTCATGGGCGGCAGCTATTGGCGGGTGATGTGGGTGATCCGCATCCCGGCGGCCTTGCCCGGATTTGCGTCGGGTCTGCGATTGGCGGCGGTCTATGCCCCAATTGGGGCAATCATTGGCGAATGGGTTGGAGCCTCCAAAGGCCTGGGCTATCTGATGCTATTGGCCAATGGGCGGGCCAAGATCGATCTGATGTTTGCAGCCCTTTTTGTGCTGGCCGTGTTTACCCTGCTGCTGCACTTTGCGGTCGACAAAGCCTGCACCCGGCTGACCCGCAATCACAGCTGACAGCGGCACTGTTGCGCACTGGCCTGCGGTTTTACAGGTAAACCTCAGTAAACCGTGACGTTTTACGACCTCTCATTTGCGGTTTTGACAACCCGAGCCGAAATTGCAAAATTTTTTCACAGACAAAACGTTATCTTCCAAAAGCTTATTCCCTTCTTTTCAGTCCTGTCTATTATCACCAATCAGGAGGAGTTGTTTTGACGGATCACCCGATCGGGTCTGATCTGACAAACACTACAGGACCAGGGAGAACCGCCATGACAGCATCATCACCGAGCACCTATGCTCCGGCCGAAGATTTTGCCCAAAACGCCCACGTGGACGCGGCAAAATACGACACGCTTTACGCCGCATCCATTGAGGATCCCGAAGGGTTCTGGCGCGAACAGGGCAAGCGGGTGGATTGGATCAAACCCTTCACCCAGGTCAAAGACGTGTCTTATGACTTGGGCAATGTCGGCATCAAATGGTACGCCGACGGCACGCTGAACGTGGCCGCCAACTGTGTGGACCGCCATCTGGCGACGCGCGGCGATCAGACTGCAATCATCTGGGAACCTGATGATCCCACCGAGGGTGCGCTGCACATCACCTATCAAGATCTACACGCCTCGGTCTGCAAAATGGCAAATGTGCTAGAGGGTCTTGGCATCGCAAAAGGCGACCGGGTGGTGATCTATATGCCAATGATCCCCGAAGCCGCCTATGCCATGCTGGCCTGCGCCCGTATCGGCGCAATCCATTCGATCGTGTTTGCGGGCTTTTCTCCCGACGCACTGGCCGCACGCGTGAACGGCTGTGACGCCAAAGTGGTGATCACCGCAGATGAAGCCCCGCGCGGGGGCCGCAAAACTCCGCTGAAAACCAATGCGGACGCTGCACTGGCCCAATGCGCTGACAGCGTTCAATGTCTGGTGGTGCGCCGCACCGGCGGCGATGTCCCGTGGAACGACGCTCGTGATCGCGATTATTCCGTTCTGTCCGCCGCTGCCAATACCAGCCATGCTCCAGCAGAAATGAACGCCGAAGACCCACTGTTTATCCTCTACACGTCCGGCTCCACCGGCCAGCCCAAGGGCGTGGTACACACCACCGGCGGCTATCTGGTCTATGCCAGCCTGACGCAGGAAGTGACCTTTGATTACCACGACGGCGATGTTTATTGGTGCACTGCAGATGTGGGCTGGGTCACGGGGCACAGCTATATTGTCTATGGTCCGCTGGCCAATGGTGCCACCACACTAATGTTTGAGGGCGTGCCCACCTACCCCGACGCCAGCCGGTTCTGGCAGGTCTGCGAAAAACATAAGGTGAACCAGTTCTACACCGCCCCGACCGCCATTCGCGCGCTGATGGGGCAAGGCAACGCATTTGTAGAAAACTGCGACCTGTCCGCACTAAAGCTGCTTGGCACGGTGGGGGAACCCATCAACCCTGAGGCCTGGACCTGGTACAACGACGTGGTTGGTGGCGGACGCTGCCCGATTGTGGACACCTGGTGGCAAACCGAAACCGGAGGCCATTTGATGACCCCCCTGCCCGGCGCCCACGCCACCAAACCGGGATCCGCGATGAAACCGTTTTTTGGCATTGAACCTGTGGTTCTCGACCCGACATCGGGTGTCGAAATCGACGGCAACGGTGTTGAAGGCGTGTTGTGTATCAAAGCCAGCTGGCCCGGCCAGATGCGCACCGTCTGGGGCGATCATGCGCGGTTTGAAAAGACTTATTTCGCCGATTACCAAGGCTACTATTTCACCGGGGATGGCTGTCGCCGGGATGACGACGGGGATTATTGGATCACCGGTCGCGTCGACGATGTGATCAACGTGTCCGGCCACCGTATGGGCACCGCCGAAGTCGAAAGCGCCCTGGTGGCGCATGCCACCGTCGCCGAAGCAGCGGTGGTGGGCTACCCCCATGATATCAAAGGACAAGGCATCTATTGCTATGTGACGTTGATGAATGGCGAAGAGCCATCTGAGGCGCTGCGCAAAGAACTGCGGACATGGGTGCGGACCGAAATTGGCCCCATTGCCTCGCCGGATGTGATCCAATGGGCCCCTGGCCTGCCCAAAACCCGTTCAGGTAAAATCATGCGCCGCATCCTGCGCAAGATTGCCGAAAACGACTTTGGCAGTCTTGGGGATACGTCCACATTGGCGGACCCCTCGGTGGTGGACGATCTGATCGCAAACCGCGCCGACACCTGAAACCAAATCAAGGGGGCCAGCGCCCCCTTACATTTTATCCTTAGAAACATTGCCATCCATGCCCCGATCCCGTTTGGGCAGCCTCAGGTATGACAGAGCGTTTCCACGGAATTGACAATGAAATTCAGATTGCTATCGCTTGCGGCCCTGATGTCCACAGCCCTTGCTTCTTCGGCACATGCACAAAGCAAATACGACCAGTTCATCGGCCAATATATGGCCTCAACTCTGATTGCCAGCCACTGTAGCAGGTTGAACAGTGTCAGCCCAGATGGCGCGGCGGACATGGCAAAATCCCTCGACAGGCTGCGCAAACAAAAGGTGCTGCGCCTGCTGTACTACAGCAAAACCACATCGCTTAACGCGCTAGGACGGCATGCGCTTTTGAACAGGGGCATTAACGCGGGCAACGCAAAACAGCTGTGCCAATTTGGCGAAAAAATCTCGGGAAAACCGGATGCGATCGGGCGTTTTCTGACAGCACAATAGAGACAAATGAAAAACTGCGCCGTCCCTATTCAAAAGACGGCGCAGCATGTGCACAGAGGTTTCAGGTCACTTTAGCGCTGCATCGGTGATCGCGTGTGTCCAGGCCCCTGTCGGGGCGGCAGTGATCACAGGATCTGATCCACCTGACATCAAAGTGGCCACGGTACGCTCATAATCCGCAGGATCCAATGCGCCGTTGCTGCCCGCGGTCAATTTCGCAATTTCGCCCATCATTCGCTTCTGGTGGCCTTCGGTCTGCGCACCGGTTTCATCATTATCCAAAACGATATCGGCCGCGGCATCCGGGTTCTCTTCCGCCCATTTCCACCCCTTCATCGACGCGCGCACAAAACGCTCCATCTTGCCGACAAATTCTGGATCTTGCAGGTTTTCTTCCAGCACATACAGCCCGTCTTCCAACGTGGCGACGCCCTGATCTTCGTATTTAAAGGTGATCAGCTCATCCGCGCCAACGCCCGCATCGATGACCTGCCAGTATTCATTATAGGTCATGGTGGAAATGCAATCCGCCTGACGCTGCAACAACGGGTCAACATTAAAGCCCTGCTTCAACACCTCAACACCCGCGTCGCCTTTGCCATCAACACCAATGCCCAGCTGGCTCATCCAGCTCATGAAAGGAAACTCATTGCCAAAGAACCAAACACCCAATGTGCGATTGGCCAGATCTTTGGGGGAGGCAATACCGGTGTCTTTCCAGCAGGTCAGCATCATGCCGGAGGATTTGAAAGGCTGCGCAATATTGACCAGCGGCAACCCTTTTTCACGCGCGGCCAATGCAGCGGGCATCCATTCGACAGTTACATCCGCCCCGCCCCCGGCAATCACCTGTGTCGGAGCAATATCGGGGCCGCCGGACAGGATGGTGACATCCAGATCTTCGGCCTCATAGAACCCTTGATCCAACGCCACGTAGTAACCCGCAAACTGTGCCTGGGTCACCCACTTCAGCTGCAAGGTCACATCATCCGCGGCCCGCGCGGCCCCTGTGATGCTCGCCGCGGCAATCGACGCTGCAATTACATGTTTCATGATCTTAACTCCCTGTTGAATAGGTCAAAATGCATCTGAGATCCCTGTCGCGCCTGCTATTTCTGCAGATCGCGTCACATTCGACAAGACGGGCACAGCCCCACTTGCCAAGCCGACACACGGCTCAATTTCTGCCCCGTCGCTGCGAGGGGTGCCAAAACGTGGCCTGTTTCTCAATCAGGCTCATCAGCCCGTAAAACGCCGATCCGGCCAGGGCCGCCACCACGATCTCAGCCCAGACCATATCCAATGCGAGCTGTCCCACACTGGTCGAAATGCGAAATCCCATCCCCACGGTGGGGGATCCAAAAAATTCGGCAACGATGGCGCCAATCAGAGCCAAGGTGGTAGAAATTTTCAGTCCATTGAAAATGAACGGCAAAGCCGCGGGCAAACGCAGCTTAAAAAAGCTCTGCCCATAAGAGGCCGCATAGGTCTGCATCAAATCACGCTGCAAGGCCGAGGTTTCACGCAGGCCCGCCACCGCATTCACCAGCATCGGGAAAAACACCATCACCACCACGACCGCGGCTTTGGACTGCCAGTCAAACCCAAACCACATCACCAGAATAGGCGCCGTGCCCACAATCGGCAGCGCCGCGACAAAATTTCCAACCGGCAACAGCCCGCGACGCAGAAACTCGCTGCGATCGACCAATACCGCAACACCCAGCGCCGCACTGCACCCGATCACATAGCCCCCCAGCGCGCCTTTCAGGATGGTCTGGCTAAAATCAGCCCAAAGCAGATCCAGACTGCTCCCAAACCGAAGCGCAATAACGGAAGGCGCTGGTAATATCACCAAAGGCACCTCAAGCCCGCGCACCAAAAGTTCCCAGATCAAAACCAGTGTCACGCCAAAAATTGCAGGCACCAGCAGCTGCACCCCCCTGTGGTCCGCAAATGATCCCTTGGCCAACTGCACATTGACCCACCAGCCGAGCCCCCAGATCAGCACCGCTCCAAACACCATCAGCACATCCCCCCTCCCCTTGGTCTCTTTTTGGCCAGCAATACCCCGGGGGAGTCGGGCCCGCCCGACGGGGGCAGCGCCCCCTCAGATCGCCCCCTCATGAGCCCTCTCCCATGCGTTTCAGGATCTGCCGCTCCATCAGTCCCAGCAGGGCGACCAAACCCGCCGCAAGCAATGCCGCCGCAAACAGAGCCGACCAGATCTGTACGGTCTGCCCATAATAGCTTCCCGCCAACAAACGCGCACCAAACCCAGCCACCGCCCCGGTGGGCAGCTCGCCAACAATCGCCCCAACAAGCGCGGCGGCAATCGCGATTTTCAGCGAAGCAAACAAATATGGCATCGACGCCGGCAGCCGCAGCGTCCAAAACCCTTGCGCCGCGCTGGCATGATAGGTGTGCAACAGGTCCAGCTGCATCGCGTCCGGACTGCGCAGCCCCTTGACCATGCCCACAACAACCGGGAAAAAGCTGAGATAGGCCGAAATAATCGCCTTGGGCAGCAAGCCCTGCACCCCAATTGAGTACAAAACCACAATAATCATCGGCGCCAGCGCAATGATTGGAATGGTCTGGCTGACAATGGCCCAGGGCATAATCGACATATCCATCACCTTGGAATGCACAATCCCCACCGCCAATAAAATGCCCAGCCCCGTGCCGATGGCAAAGCCCAGCAAAGTTGCGCTCAGCGTTACTTTGCCGTGATAAATCAGGCTGCGTTTTGAACTGATTTTTTTCTCAACTGCCGTGTTCCACAACTCCACCGCCACCTGATGCGGCGCCGGTAAACGCGGGCGCTCAACCGACCACACCTCAGCAATGGCAAATGCGTTGTTCACCACCAACCCAAAGGCCGATGCATCACGTCGCGCCTTTGGCGTTTCTGGCACCACCACCGCGCCGCCCCGTTCAACCTGATCCAGCACACCTTTGATGTTCATCGGCACACAGGCGGCGTACCAAACGGCCACGATGACTGCGATCACCGTGAGAACCGAGAAAAGCGTTTTCATCGCGCCGCCCTCACACAGAACCAAGAGAACGCGACACCACACACACAAACAGTTTCCAAAGACATAGCGCGGTCAATCTTATACATCGCTATGCCCCGCGCGCAGGCCTTCACGAACACGATGCGCGATCTCGATGAATTCAGGACTGTCACGAATATCCAATGGCCGTTCTTTGGGCAACGGGCTGTCGATCACATCGGTAATGCGCCCCGGTCGGGGCGACATCACCACAATTTTGGTCGACAGATAGACCGCCTCGGGGATCGAATGGGTGACAAATCCAATGGTTTTGTTGGTACGCGCCCAAAGCTGCAACAGCTGCTCATTCAGGTGATCGCGCACAATCTCATCCAGCGCGCCAAAAGGTTCGTCCATCAGCAAAATATCGGCATCAAAACTCAACGCGCGCGCGATACTGGCGCGTTGCTGCATGCCGCCAGACAGCTGCCATGGAAATTTACCGCCAAATCCAGACAGCTCCACCAGCTCCAAAGCCTGGGCAACCCGACGGTCCTGCTCCGCGCGGGAATAGCCCATAATTTCAAGCGGTAGCTTAATGTTCTTGGCAATGGTGCGCCACGGATACAGCCCCGCCGCCTGAAACACATAGCCATACGCCCGTTTCTGCCGCGCCTGATCCGGGGTCATACCATTGACGCTCAGCGCGCCACCGGTTGGTGTTTCCAATGCCGCAATACAGCGCAAGAACGTGGTCTTCCCACAGCCCGAAGGACCAATAAAAGAAACAAACTCCCCTTTATTGATGTCCAGATCGACCCCTTTTAACGCATGCACCGGGCCATCATTGGTTTCAAAAGTCAGATCCAGCGCGCGGGCGCGGATCACCAGATCTTCGGTTGTCAAAGTGTGGGACGGGGCCTCGGAGATCACTTGCATATTCATGTCAGGTCCTGGATCAGATGAAAAAGGACAAGCCCGCTGGCCTGTCCTTTATGTGTCTTATACGCCGGTATCCGGAATGCCGCGACGCTCAACGGGGCGCGGCGCGGTCAGCTCTTTCCACGTGCTCAGCGCCGTGTTCACCGTGGTGTTGGCGTCACGGGCCACAAATTCGCCGTGGCCCTCTTGGCATTTGATCTCTCCATCGAGGATGGCCACCTGTCCACGTGTCAGGGTATAGCGCGGCAGGCCTTTGACCTCTTGGCCTTCGAACACGTTGTAATCAATCGCGGATTGCTGGGTGCTGGCCGCAATGGTTTTGGTTTTTTCGGGATCCCACACCACCAAATCCGCATCAGCTCCGACCAGAACGGCACCCTTTTTTGGATAACAGTTCAGGATCTTGGCAATATTGGTGGAGGTCACCGCGACAAATTCATTGGGCGTCAGACGCCCGGTTGCCACACCATGTGTCCACAACATTGGCATCCGGTCTTCCAAACCACCGGTGCCATTTGGGATCTTGGTAAAATCCCCAACGCCTGATCGCTTCTGCTCGGTGGTAAAGGCGCAGTGATCTGTCGCAACCACGCTCAAAGACCCAGATTGCAGACCCGCCCACAGGCTGTCCTGATGCTGTTTGTTGCGAAATGGAGGCGACATCACCCGGCGCGCAGCATGGTCCCAATCGGAATTGAAATACTCACGTTCGTCCAGCGTCAGATGCTGGATCAACGGCTCGCCCCAGACCCGCTTACCTTGCATTCGCGCACGCCGGATGGCCTCATGTGAATCCTCACAGGACGTATGCACCACATACAAAGGCACCCCAGCCATATCCGCTATCATAATGGCGCGGTTGGTTGCCTCCCCCTCGACCTGGGGGGGACGTGAATAGGCATGCGCCTCGGGGCCCGTGTTGCCTTCGGCCAGCAGTTTTGCCGACAGCTCCGCCACCACATCGCCGTTTTCGGCATGCACCATGGCAATGCCACCCAGTTCAGACAGTCGCTGAAAAGACGCATACAGCTCGTCGTCATTGACCATCAGCGCGCCTTTGTAGGCCATAAAATGTTTGAACGTGTTGATACCGCGTGTTTCCACAACGGTTTTCATATCGTCAAACACCTGTTCGCCCCACCAGGTCACCGCCATGTGAAAAGAATAATCACAATTCGCGCGCGTCGATTTATTGTCCCAGCGCGTCAACGCATCCAGCAGGCTTTCACCCGGATTGGGCAGCGCAAAATCCACCACCATTGTGGTGCCACCGGCAAGCGCCGCACGTGTGCCACTTTCAAAATCATCTGAAGAATACGTCCCCATGAACGGCATTTCCAAATGAGTGTGCGGATCAATACCGCCGGGCATCACATAACAACCAGTGGCCTCCAGAACCTCATCGCCTTTCAGGTTTGGCCCGATCTCCACAATCACACCGCCGTCAATGCGCACATCCGCCTTATACGTCAGATCCGCCGTCACAATGGTCCCGTTTTTGATGACCTTATCCATCTTTCATCTCCCTGATATTTTGCGCGAAACCACCGGCCACACCGGCCCCTCTTTTTGGGTAAAAATACCCCGGGGGAAACTGCCCAACGGGCAGTTGGGGGCAGCGCCCCCCTTGTTTTGGATCACGCCACGATGCCCGCCGTTTCGACCACCGCATGCAGCAAGACATTGGCGCCTGCTTCGGCCCAGTCTTTGCTGATCTCTTCCGCCTCATTGTGGCTCAATCCGTCCACACAGGGGCACATGACCATCGCGGTTGGCGCAACCCGGTTGATCCAGCAGGCGTCATGGCCCGCGCCTGAAATGATATCTTGGTGGCTGTAGCCCAACCGGTCCGCAGCATTACGCAGGGCATCGACGCAATCCACGTCAAAGGCCACTGGATCAAATCCGCCAACTTTTTCAAATGCAATTTCAACATTCATCGCTGTCGCAAGATCATTGCAAAAACCCGTCAGGCGCGCTTCCATATCTTGGATCACCGCCAGATCGGGACTGCGGAAATCAACGGTAAACACCACTTTACCCGGGATTACATTGCGCGAATTGGGATAAACATCGATATGGCCTGCCGCGCCCACGGCATGTGGAGCATGGCGCATCGCGATGTCATCAACAGCCTCCAGCACCCGCGCCATGGCAAGCCCTGCATTGCGCCGCAGGGGCATCGGGGTGGAGCCGGTATGGGCGTCTTTGCCGGTGATTGTCACCTCGGTCCAGCTCAGCCCTTGACCATGGGTCACCACGCCGATGTCTTTGCCTTCGGCCTCCAGTATCGGGCCCTGTTCGATATGCAATTCAAAAAACGCATGCATTTTACGGGCGCCAACCACCTCATCACCGCGCCAGCCGATCCGCTCAATCTCAGCGCCAAAGGTCTTTCCATCCGCGTCCTCACGCGCATATGCCCAGTCTTGGGTATGGATCCCTGCAAAGACACCGGACGACAGCATAGCCGGCGCAAAACGCGTGCCTTCTTCGTTGGTGAAATTGGTCACAACAATGGGGTGTTTGGTGCGAATGTCCATGTCGTTCAGGGACCGGATCAGCTCCAACCCCGCCAGCACCCCCAACACGCCATCGTATTTGCCACCCGTCGGTTGCGTATCAAGATGCGAGCCGACATAGACGGGCAGCGCCTCGGGGTCGGTGCCCTCACGGCGGGCAAACATATTGCCCATTTGATCCAGCCCCATCTCACAGCCAGCCGCCTCACACCATGATTGAAACAAGGCGCGCCCCGCCGCGTCTTCGTCGGTGAGAGTTTGCCGATTGTTGCCCCCAGCCACGCCGGGTCCGATCTTGGCCATCTCCATCAGACTGTCCCACAGCCGATCACCGTTAATCTTTAAATTCTGTCCAAGCGCTGTCATTGCGAGCGGTCTCCCCAAGGCCGCCAGACAGCCATCTATGGCGTCTTAGGCACTGCCTATTTAGCTGGCTATTCATCAAGGCGAAGTCGTTGCACGCCCCGGACCTGCTGGCCTCCGTTTATGATCACGGATTTGACCAACCGGTCAAACTCAGGCTATCACGGGTTGACACCCAGTCAAGAAAATGCGGCAGAGCCTTAATGGTTTTATGCTCCTATGGGAGCGCGTGTCGTAAAATCAGGCGTCCAGCACGTAAATTATTCAGGACACAGAACAACGGAGCATATTTGTCATCATGTCACAGGCTCAGCCCCCTGCCGACGGCCCTAAAAAGACCCGCATTCAGCAGAAAAATCGCGCCGCCATTTTGGAGGCAGCACTGGATGTGTTTTCGGCCCATGGTTTTCGCGGCGCAACGATTGATCAAATCGCGCGTGCGGCCGGTCTGAGCAAACCAAATTTGCTGTATTACTACCCGTCAAAAGAGGCCATGTTCACCACCCTGATGTCCAACCTTTTGGACACATGGCTGAATCCTTTGCGCGCGATGGACCCCGAGGGTGACCCGATGGCGGAAATTCTGGCCTATGTGGCACGCAAACTGCAAATGAGCCGCGATTACCCTCGTGAAAGCCGCCTGTTCGCCAACGAAATTGTGCAGGGGGCCCCGCGTATGCTGGAGACGCTGTCGACCGAATTAAAAGAGCTTGTTGAGGCAAAAAGCGCGGTGATCCAAGCCTGGATGGATGCGGGGAAAATCAATCAAACCCACCCCAAGCATCTGATGTTTTCCATCTGGGCGCTGACCCAGCACTATGCGGATTTTGATGTGCAAGTGCGCACGCTGATGGACGGCGAAGACCCCTACGATGCTGCGCCTGCGCATTTGGAAACCCTGTTTCGCCGCCTGCTCGATCCCGCGCA
This sequence comes from uncultured Paracoccaceae bacterium, assembly GCA_947492585.1. Lineage (GTDB taxonomy): Bacteria > Pseudomonadota > Alphaproteobacteria > Rhodobacterales > Rhodobacteraceae > Epibacterium. The sequence goes on along the minus strand of CANLND010000001.1, from coordinate 212,455 downwards.
ATCATAGAAAAAGGCCCGCAATAACGCGAGCCTCCGTTCTCTGGTCCACCACACCCACCCGTATCAGCCGGGTGCAAGGCCGCTTTATTCGGCAGCCTGAACCGATGGATTATTTGGATGGGTGGTCCAGTCCCCATGGGTGTCCGAAACCACTTCGCCGGTGCGCAGATCGGTTTCCCCGGCGGGGATTTCTTCCATCGTGATACAGCCCTCAACAGGGCACACATTGACACAAAGATTGCACGCCACGCAGTCCTCGTCCTTTACTGTAAAGACCCGGTCGGCGCTCATTGCAATCGCCTGATGTGAGGTGTCTTCGCAAGCGGCATAACACCGACCACACTGAATACAGTCCGCCTCACTGATGCGCGCCTTGGTGACGTAGTTCAGATCCAGATATTGCCAATCGGTGACATTGGGCACGGCTGATCCCATGAAATCCTGGATTGACGCATGGCCTTTTTCGTCCATCCATGCCGACAGGCCGGATATCATTTCCTCAACCACTTTGAATCCATAGGTCATGGCGGCGGTGCAAACCTGTACGTTGCCCGCGCCAAGCGCGATGAATTCAGCCGCATCGCGCCAGGTGGTGACACCACCAATGGCCGAGATCGGCATTCCATGGGTTTGCGGGCAGCGGGCAATTTCGGCGACCATGTTCATGGCAATGGGTTTCACCGCCGGGCCGCAGTAACCGCCGTGGGTGCCCTTGCCGCCAATGGTGGGTTCGGGGGCCATGCTGTCCAGATTAACCGAAGTGATGGAATTGATCGTGTTGATCAGGCTCACCGCATCCGCACCGCCGGCCTTGGCCGCGCGTGCCGGAAAGCGAATATCGGTGATATTGGGTGTCAGTTTGACGATGACCGGTTTGGAATAGTATTTTTTGCACCACTCCGTCACCATCTGGATATAGTCCGGCACCTGCCCTACCGCAGACCCCATGCCGCGCTCGGCCATGCCGTGTGGACAGCCAAAGTTCAGCTCAATTCCATCAGCCCCGGTGGCCTCAACCCGCGGTAGGATGTCTTTCCACGCCTGTTCCTCGCAGGGCACCATCAAGGAGACGATGATGGCCCGATCCGGATAGTCCTTTTTGACGCGGGTGATCTCTTCCAGATTAACCTCAAGCGGGCGATCCGTGATCAGTTCGATGTTGTTCAGCCCCAACAGGCGACGGTCCGCCCCCCACACTGCACCATAGCGCGGGCCGTTCACGTTGACGACGGGTGGCCCTTCTGCGCCAAGGGTCTTCCAGACGACGCCCCCCCATCCGGCCTCAAAGGCGCGGCGCACGTTGTATTCCTTGTCCGTGGGGGGCGCAGAGGCCAGCCAAAACGGGTTCGGAGAGGTAATTCCAAGAAATTCGGTTGTAAGGTCAGCCATGTTTCAGCTCCTTTTATTGCTGGTCCAGACGCAAGCGTTCTGGAGTGGCTCAGCCCATAAGGCTTGTGTGGATGTCCATGGCTGCGTCGCGCCCTTCGGCCACAGCTGTCACCGTCAGATCGTCACCGCCCGAGGCGCAATCTCCCCCAGCCCAGACGCCCATCACAGAGGTTTTGCCATTGTCATCCACCTTGATTTTGCGACGCTCCAGTGCCAGCGCCTGCGGCTGGCCCGTCAACGTCTGCCCAATCGCCTTGAACACCTGATCTGCGTTCACCTGCACGGTTTCGCCCGTCCCCGTCACGCGCCCTTCGTCGATTTGAGTGTATTCCAGTTCTATCTGTTGAACAGCACCGGTGCCTGTGATCGACATGGGCATGACGTTGAACATCAACTTCACCCCTTTAGAGGCCGCGAGATCCTGCTCAAACCGGCTGGCGCCCATAGCATCGCGCCCGCGGCGATAGGCGATGGTGACGTTCTCAGCGCCCAGCAATTTGGACTGTATGGCGGCATCAATCGCGGTCATGCCGCCACCAATCACCACCACATCACGTCCGACCGGCAGCGCGGTCAGGTCCGAAGCCTGCCGCAGCTCGGCGATGAATTCCACCGCATCGCGCACGCCATCGAGATCTTCACCGCTGGTGTTCAGCGCATTCACACCACCCAACCCAATCGACAAAAACACCGCGTCAAACGTCGCGTTCAAAGCATCCAGCGACAGCTGATCCCCCAGCGACTGGCCGTATTCCACCGTGATACCGCCAATTTCAAGCAACCACTGGACCTCTTGGGCGGCGAAATCTTGGGTGGATTTATAGGCTGCAATCCCAAATTCGTTGAGACCACCGGATTTCGCACGGCGTTCATACAGCACAATGTCATGGCCCAGCATCGCCAGTCGGTGCGCCGCCGAAAGCCCCGCAGGTCCGGCCCCCACCACAGCAATTCGTTTGCCCGTAGAGGCCGCCCGTTCAAAAGGGTGCACGCCGCGCGCCATCAGGGCATCGGTGGCATACCGCTGCAACCGCCCGATTTCGACCGGCTTGCCCTCGGCCACCTCCCGTACACAGACCTCTTCGCACAGGGTTTCGGTGGGACAGACCCGCGCGCACATCCCACCCAAAATGTTCTGTTCAAGGATGGTGCGTGCCGCGCTTTCGGGATGCCCGCCCTGAATTTCACGAATGAACTGTGGAATATCGATTGAGGTCGGACAGGCCGTCATGCAGGGCGCGTCATGGCAAAAATAACAACGATCCGCAGCCACCACGGCCTCGTGTGTTTTATAGGCGGGGTGAAGATCGGTAAAATTCTCGGCGATCTCCGACGCTGATAACCGCGCGGATTGAACGCCAGATGCCTGATGGCTGTGGGCCATTGGGTGTCTCCCTGAACTGTGATGGTTATCTCAGAGTGCCACGTTTGAATTTTTTATCAACTGGTAAAATTTTATCCCCAACCAAATTTCACCAACAGACACACCGCAGCGTATTGAAAAGAAGAAGGAATACGCTACTCGCTTCGACATCAGGGGTTTTTCAACGCACTGGGTTGGTGCCGAAAATTTGTGCATCTCCCCTGTTTTATGACGCGCAATTGACGGTCAGACACAAAAAAACCACAGCTCAAACCAGCTGTGGCGTCTTTTTTTCAGCCTCAATACACGGGTCAATACTGGGAGAAATCATCGAGATGTGCGCGTCAAAGGGCACAATAGCGCGATAGGCAAGCGCTATGAGGGACCACCTCCGCCACGCATTGGGCGGTCAGGTGGCCCTCACAAAGATGCCGCAAAAGAGCAGCATTGTTCGCGGATTAGGACATGCCAAGCGCTTCTTTGTACATCTCCAGCACCGCTTCTTCTTCGGCGATGTCGTTTTCGTCGCGCTTGCGCAGCGCGATGATCTTGCGGATCACCTTGGTGTCATAACCGCGGCCTTTGGCTTCGCTCATGACTTCTTTTTGCTGTTCGGCAATTGCTTTTTTCTCTTCGTCCAGCCGTTCAAAGCGCTCCACGAACTGACGCAACTCGCCTGCGGTCACACGATAATTTTCGCTTTTTTCGTCTTCGGTGATGTCCATCTTCGGCTCCGTTCACACTGTGCTCGCTGAATTTTTCAGGCTCAGGAGATACAGCCGCGCTGTCGGCATCGCAAGGGTTGAAAGGGGGGCAATGCAATTTGTCCGCTTGCGATACCCGGACAGAGCGCGTAACCGAAGGCTGTCTTTTTTGGAGAAGGAGCCACAACATGCTGCAAAGTTTAATCTGGATCGGGGCTGCGCTCACTCTGGCTGGCATGCTGGGGCTGTTCTGGTGCATTTTCAAAGTAGCCAACGCCAAACGAAAAAACCTCAGCGACGAAGCATTACGCGCTGAGGTTCAAGCCATCATTCCCTACAATCTGGGCACATTGCTGTTGTCGGTGATGGGGCTAATTCTGGTGATGGTCGGCTTGTTCCTAACCTGAACGTCGCCCGCATAAACCTACGGCGCAGGCATTAGGTCTGCGTTTTCGGTCGCGGCTGGTCTGCGTCGGCCAATAAACGGGTCAGACACGGACCAGCCAAAGCCGGATCAGATTGGCATATTGTCAAAGAGCTGCTCAGCCGCTTGCTCTTGCAGGTTATGTTCTAACCGCCGCAAACGACCGGGCACGCTGGCACCGCAGGCCCGCAACCGGCGCAGGACATCCTGATATTCATCGTGAAAGCTGAGACGTCCGTCTTCGGTCACGGATAGGATTTTCTGCTCCAAAGTTTCAGCAGCCGTGAGTAGTTCATTGGTGGTCATATGCGTCCTCCGTCCACTCTAACAATTAGTCGCATCGCCAGCAGCTCCGCGTGATATTGCGGTCCTGAGCTAGATTGATTCAGATGTTAGCGATTGACCTTATTCAACATTACGAGGCGGTGGTAAAACAAGAGAAGAAACCAACTAAACCCATAAAATATCGGCAATTTCGTTAAATTATGAGCCAGTTGGTTTCATTAATTTTACGCGGGAATTATACGCGTATATTTCTTGCGCATATGCCTGCGTTTTTGCCATTTTTGTGCTGGTCTCGCAGCATTGCACCATGGCCATTTCACGCTCTTGCGACTAGCGTGCGATCCAACTAGACCGTTCGCAAACAAAGGCGTAAGAATAGACCCATGGATGCACGTACTCTCACCCCCCGTTATTCGGTCTCTCCCCAGATCTCGGTCGAGGACGTCCCCGCGATTGTCGCCGCCGGTTTCAAGACCGTCATTTGCAACCGTCCTGACGCCGAAGTCCCGCCAAGCCATCAAGCCGCAGCGTTGCGTGCCGCGGTTGAGGCTGCGGGGTTGCGATTTGAAGAATTGCCGCTGACTCATCAAACGATGAATGCCCAAAACGTGGCCCGCCAACGCGCCCTGTATGAAGGTTGCCCCGAGCCGGTGTTGGCCTATTGCGCATCCGGAACACGGTGCTCTGTGGTGTGGGCCTTAAGTGAGGCCACCGGTCGGGATGTTGAGGAAATCATGGCAGCAACTTCTGAAGCCGGATACGATCTGGCCGGCTTGCGCCCCACGATCGAAGCGCTGTCCACACAAAAGTAGGACGACTGTCTGGCAGGCTGTGATGAGACAGGCTGGTTGGGCACGCTGATTTGATTAGGCACGCCGATTTTCGCCAATCATAGTCGTGGCGCGCGGCATCAGGTTCCCGCACTGTCCAATCCAGCAAGATCACTGATTTCAATCGCGGCCTGATCGGCCGAGAAATCGCCCAGATCATCCCCCAGTGGCGGCAGATCACCCAGATCCCCGCCAAAGTCACCAAGATCCCCCAGATCGCCAGCCAAATCGTCGAGACCGCCGCCCAGGTCGTCCAGACCACCACCCAGATCCCCTAAGTCGCCACCAAGATCGCCAAGCCCACCTCCGAGATCGCCACCCATATCCATGGGATCCTGAACCCCCTGAGCTGCGATTTCCAAGTCAAGCGTTGGCGGCTCGTCCGCGATGGCAGCCCCTCCCAGCGCATCTCCAAATCCTGCCCCGTCATCCAAATCAGAGACCAGCTTGGTCTTGGGCAAGTTCAGCATGACAGCGCGTGCGCCGTTCATTTGGCCCAAACGACCCTGCGCTATGGACTGACCGCTGATCGACAGCAGGTCCGTTTCATATAAAAACGCCTGATCCAAGGGGAGCATATCGCCGACGTTCAAAGCGGACAGTTGGTTCAGGGGCACCCGCATCTTGCACAAGACCGCGCTCAATTCGGCGCGCATGGATCCCATACTGTTCCCCAGTGATCCCCCAGCAAGTTCTGCGACGTTATCACCTTCGGGAACGGGTTCGGGCAGCACCAGCACCAGTTCCCCCTGCAACTGGCCCCCAGCCAAATCCAAGGTGACGCGAATGACGCGGTAGTCTTCGGCTTCGAGCCCCAAAACCAGTTTGCGCACCTCGTCGATCTGGGCGCCAAACGCGTAACCGTCAAAAATATGTCGCTCGGGTTCTTCGGCCAGCAAAGACGTCACTTTGGCAAGGCTGGTGTCCAGAAAATCGGCCATCATCGCCGCATCCGTCGGGGTATAGCTGCGCTCCTGCGGACCGGAGCTGAGCACCTGCCCCATTGTTTGTTGCTGGATCAGTGCGGTCACAAGCGCCGCATCCAGGGATGCCGCCCCCATCCGAGTGTCGGGACCATCCAATACGATCAACAAATTGGAATCGTCCAGATGTTCGGTCAGGTCTTCTGGGGTGCTTTGACACTGGCGCGCGGCAATAACCCCAAGTGGCAGTTCGCACAGGTCAGCAGCTGACCGCGCCAATGATCGGCGCAGCGCACGGAGCATCAGCGATCCGCTGAGTCCCCCAGTTCCGTCTTTGGTAGCAGCAAGTTTTCGAGCGAGAGCATTGCCCGCGCCGCCTGCTGTGTCTGCCTTATCTGTCTCAGCCATAGATTCCAGCCTGCACCAGTTCGTGCCTCTTTAGAAATCTTTGTAAGCTGAGGTAGTTACCAAGATATTTACACAAAGCACCGAAATCGCATTTCTTAGGAATTTGGCATCGAAACCCGAAAGCCTCCGCCTGTTCGATAGGCATGGTAACTAATTTCACCGCCCAAGCGTTGCATCACCTCACGACAAATCGCCAATCCCAGACCAGCCCCGCCTGCGTCTTCGGGGCTGACACGAGAGAATTTTTCAAAAATCACCTGCCGATGCTCGCTGGCTATACCCGTTCCGTTGTCGATGAAATCAACATGTGTCCAATCGCGGCCCGCCACCACCTGAATACGCAGTTCTGGCGACGGGGCATCACAGTACTTCTGCGCATTTGAAATGAGATTGATAAACACCTGTGCCAAGCGGTCCTGATCCGTGGTGATCTGGATGTCTTCGGTGTCTGGCGTGCGTCGCACCTTGATCGGATGATCAAGCCCGGTAAGCGCGGTGGCCTCGGCCCGTGTCAGCACCGCGCTCAACGAGCCCGCACGCTGGTTCAGCGTCACCTGCCCGTTTTCGAGCACACTCAGATCCAGAATATCATTCAACAGGCGCGTCAGACGCAGGCTTTCATCATGAATGATCGCCGCATAGCGTTTTTTCTCAGGTTCGGCCATGCCATCCGCCTCGCCCAGAATTTCAGAAAACGCCCGGATCGAGGTCATCGGAGTGCGCAATTCATGGCTGACTTGGCTAAGAAACGCGTCCTTTTGCGTGGAAATTTGGCGCAGCTTTTCGTTGCTGTCGCGCAGTTGACGCGCAGTGTCGGCCAGCTCGGCGGATTGTGCCTCAAGCCGATTGGAATATTCGAGAATTTGCGCGGTTTCATCCGCCACCGCCATCAGGTCTTCGACCGAGACGGACGAGCCTCCAACAATCTGACCAATCATCGCATGCGCGGCGGCGGCGCCGATTGAGGCGCTCAGCTCGCGTTCAAGGCGTTCCAAAAAGGCAGGTGTAGGTTCTGGCAACACGCCCCTGCCCCCCTGACGCTGGCGCTCTTGGTCAAAAAACTTCTGCGCTTCGTCTGAGCCCAATATACGTTGGGACATGATCATCAGATCTTCGGCCTGCGCCACGGATCCCGTCCAACCGCGCGGTCCGGCGGAATGTTCAAATACATGTACAAACTGCGCACCCTGCAACCGTTCGATGGGGCTGGGAAAGCTCATCAAAGAGACCGCGCAAAATGTTAAACTGTTCAAGCCCAGCGACCAGAATACCGCGTGCACCGTTGGGTCCATCCCCCGCAGGCCAAACAGTGCCTGCGGGCGCAACCAATTGATCCCCCAAGGCCCCTGCTGCAGGATCACATCCGACAACAGACCACCGCCAAGCGCGGGCAGCAAAAGGCTGTAGACCCAGATTGCGAACCCCACCAAAATACCAGCCAGCGCGCCATTGCGGGTTGACCCGCGCCAAAACAGCCCCCCCACAAGGGCAGGCAGCAATTGCGACACCCCCGCAAAGGCCACCAGACCAATGGCCGCAAGCGCGGTGCCACCGCCCGAAATGACGTAATACAAATACCCCAGCGCCATAATCAAAGCGATCGAGATGCGCCGCGACATCAGCACCACATTGCGCACATCGCCAGACATCGAAACGTGATTGGCGCGATAGCGCAGCCAATACGGCATCACGATATGGTTGGACACCATGGTCGACAGCGCCATTGCCGCCACAATCACCATCGACGTGGCCGAGGAAAAGCCCCCCAGAAACACCAGCATTGCCAATGTATGTTGCCCTTGCCCCAACGGGATCGCCAGAACAAACAGATCGGGGTTCGCGCCCTCGGGCAGCAGGTTCAATCCGACCGCAGCAATGGGCACAACAAACAAAGAGATCAGCAGGAGATACAGCGGAAAGGCCCAGGAGGCGAGTTTCAGATGACGCTCATCTACATTCTCGACAACCATAACCTGAAACATCCGCGGCAAACACACAAAGGCCGCAGCGGACAACACAGTAATTGTTGTCCAACGCCCCGGTGCCACCTGCCAGTGGCGGATCGGAGACGCATCGATCTGATCCAAGGTGGGGCCAATGCCCCCCGCAATCCCCCAGACCACAAACACCCCAACCGCAAGCAACGCTACCAGCTTAACCACCGCCTCAAGCGCAACAGCCGTTACGACTCCGTGGTGGCGTTCATTGGCGTTCAAATTCCGCGTTCCAAACAAGATCGCAAACGCCGCAAGGCCACTGGCCACCCAAAACACAGTATTGGTCTCGCTGAACCCGCTCGCGGGATCACCTTCGGCAAAGATAGAAAAAGACAGGGTGATCGACTGCAATTGCAGCGCGATATAGGGCGTGGTTGAGACCACCGCCAGAAGGGTGATGCAAATGGCCAGCGCATTGGATTTTCCGTAGCGCGCCGACAAAAGATCAGCGATCGAGGTAATGCGTTGGCTACGCCCGACCCGCACCAATTTGCGCAGGCCCCACCACCAGCTGATCATCACCAGGGTCGGGCCAAGATAGATGGTGACAAACTCCAACCCTGACCGCGCCGCATAGCCCACCGCGCCATAAAAAGTCCAGCCCGTGCAATAGATTGACAACGAAAGCGTATAGATCAGGGGAGATTGCATCCACCGGCCACTGCGCCCCCGTGCCGCCGCCCGATCCGCCACAAATGCAACCAGAAACAGGAGCGCCACATAGAGCAGGCAAACCAAGATCAGCCCATTCAACGACGCCATCAGTCGGTCGACACCGGATCAGCGCGCCGTTGAGGCTCTACATCAGGCCCGTCGGCCGATCCGCCCGGCCCCGCCGTCCAGTGCTGCGCCCAGCGTTGCACCGCCCAACCAAACAACAGGCTTAGCCCAATCAGCCCGCCCCAGACTCCGTAGATATACTGGAACGCATCCGACAGCTTTTGCGGCGCCACCGCACCACTGTCTGTGGCCACCGGCCAGAACAACGGGATCACAAACAACACCAACCCCAGCAGAGGCAGAAAACGTGCCATGTCCATCAACCGTCGTCGCCGGTAAGTGCGCTGATTGACAAACGACGGGCCAAGCCGCCCTTCGGCAGCGCGTGCAGCGGATTGCTCTGTCTCGGGGGTCATTCTAACCCGGCCTGCGCATGCAGATCCCGGACAGCTGTCAGTACTTCACGGTTGGAAAACGGTTTGGTCATGAACCGGGTCACGCCCGCTTTTTCAGCCCGTTCGCGATCTTTCATCTGGCCTCGTGCGGTCAGCATCAGGATCGGCAAGGCTTGCATTTCACCGCAATCGCGCAGCTCGCGCACAATATCCAGCCCGCTTTTTCCCGGCAACATCAGATCCAGAATGACCAAATCCGGTTTGGCCGATTGTATCACATCCGTCGCCGAAGCCCCATCCGCATGCGCATCGACCTGCCATCCATCCCGCATCAACAAAAACCGGATGGCTTCCGTGATATTTGGTTCGTCCTCAATCAACACCACATGCCTGCCCATCGGTGACAATCCCTCCCTGAATTGTTCCCAAGTGGCCGTCCTTGTTCCAAGTCCGGCGTCGTCAGACTAGGCTGATGTTCCCCAAGCTGTCAAAACCCTTCCCGTAAAATCGACGGTTCCCGGCGCGCGGTGCAGCGTTCGATATCACACACCCGACATGTCACCCCAACCGACATCGCGGCAGGCGCGTCAGCAGGCGCCGCGATCAATACCATCGCCGCCCGCAGTTGCGGATCCCGTTCAAATCCGGCCTCTCCGGCCTGCCACGCATAGGAAAAACTGGTCAGCGGCGCCCCGCCGCGCCCCTCTTGGCGCAGCCTGTGCTGCAAGGGCACATGCGGTTGCCCCAAGGCCTGGTACAGGGGCCACAAGGGGCAGGATGCGCCAAACTGAGGTATGGAAAATCCCGCAATAGGTTTGCGAAGCAACACCGCCCCGGACGCATCACACAGGACCAGCCCGACCTCTTGTCCCAGACGCTCTTCGGGCAGCCAGGCAAGACGGCGCAGCACCTGCTGTATGCGCCCACCGAACCGGGCCTGCAACCGATCCGGCACGATCCCAAATTCCTGGATTGCGGTCAACATGTCCTCAAGCGGCATAAAGCCTGCATCATTGGCATATTGCACCAACAGACGACGCGCCATCTGCCGCGATGCATCGTTTTGCAGCTGTGGCGCCGCATCGATCACTTCTGCAACTGTTGCCTCTCCACTTTCGAGCGGAGCAAAATGATAGCTGTTGTCGATGAGAAACCGATCCACCTCCTCCTGAGGCAGGCCCGACGGATCAGACTGGGCGCCGCTTTCATCGAGAAACGACACCAGTTCACGGCTGCTTTCGGCCAAGCGCTGGGCGTCTTCGTTTATGTTGCGATGAAACCGTTGCTGCCAGCTGCTGTCCAGATCCTCACTGTCCACCAGAATATCCGCCGTTGATCGAATGGCAGCCGCGGTCGACAGAACCTCATGCAGCGAGGCCGCCAAATGTGGGTCATGCGTCACCCGATCGCTGAGCGTTTGCACGTTGCGTTCAAGTGCGGCGATGCGCGCGTGACTGCGCACTAATACCTCGGCCCAGCCCGGAAAGCGGCCGGCGAATTCCTCGACCCGGTCCAGTTCCGCAATCGGTGTGTCGTGATCCGCCCCCGCTTCGCGCAGGTTGGCCAACAGCGTGGCTTCGGCGCCTTCGGTCAGCATTGTTGGCTCCACCCCCAGCACACCTGCAATGGTGACCAGAAGCTTGCCGCCAATTTTTCGTCGGTTGTGTTCTATCAAATTCAGATAGGACGCCGAGATACTGACCTGTTGCGCCAGATCGCTTTGTCGTAGCCCCAACATCAACCGCCGCTCGCGGATCCGGCTGCCTGTCAACATCTGTCGTGCCATCGCGCCCGTCTCCAATCAAAGGCAATGATTTCAAACACTTTCTGCGATGCAACAACATGAACTTTACAAAATTCACGGCCGCACAGTTCATTTGTTTACAGGATAATCCTTTAAAGCAAGCGTTTTATTGCGAGAGTTTACAACGCTCGCGCATAATTGATTTGCACGAGGAGTGTCGCATTTCCGGAAAGTGAGGAGCTGGGAACGCGCAAACACAAGGGAGATTTAGATGTCCAAACGCGAACTCTCACGCCGTGGCGTGCTGAAAACCGGAGCTTTGGGCGGCGCTGGTTTGGCGCTTCCAACAATTTTCACCGCGTCATCAGCGGCGGCCTTTACCAACGAACCCACAGGTGGCACCGTGACGCTGGGCTTTAATGTGCCCCAGACCGGCCCCTATGCCGACGAAGGCGCAGATGAGCTGCGCGCCTACCAGCTGGCGGTCGAACACCTGAACGGCGGTGGCGACGGCGGCATGATGAACACGTTTTCGTCCAAGACGTTGCAGGGCAACGGGATCTTGGGCAAAAAAGTTGAATTTGTCACCGGAGACACCCAAACCAAATCTGATGCCGCGCGCGCATCGGCCAAATCGATGATCGAGAAAGACGGCGCGGTGATGATCACCGGCGGGTCGTCCTCGGGTGTGGCGATTGCGGTTCAAGGCCTATGCCAAGAGGCTGGCGTGATCTTTATGGCCGGTTTGACTCACTCCAACGACACCACTGGCAAAGACAAAAAAGCCAATGGCTTCCGCCATTTCTTTAACGGCTTCATGTCTGGCGCCGCACTGGCACCGGTTCTAAAGAACCTCTACGGCACCGACCGCACCGCCTATCACCTGACGGCGGATTACACATGGGGCTGGACCCAAGAAGAAAGTATCGCCGCAGCCACTGAGGCTCTGGGCTGGAACACCATCAACAAGGTGCGCACACCACTGGCCGCGACGGATTTCTCGAGCTATATCGCGCCGGTCCTGAATTCCGGGGCTGATGTTCTGGTGCTGAACCACTACGGCGGCAACATGGTGAATTCACTGACCAATGCGGTACAGTTTGGCCTGCGTGACAAGGTGGTGAACGGCAAGAACTTTGAAATTGTTGTGCCGCTCTATTCCCGCTTGATGGCCAAAGGCGCGGGCGCCAACGTAAAAGGCATCCACGGCTCCACCAACTGGCACTGGTCGCTGCAGGACGAAGGCTCCAAAGCGTTCGTGCGCTCGTTTGGCACCAAATACGGCTTCCCGCCCAGTCAGGCCGCGCACACCGTATATTGCCAGACTTTGCTGTATGCGGACGCGGTTGCCCGTGCGGGATCGTTCAACCCCTGCGCGGTCGCCGAAGCCCTGGAAGGCTTTGAGTTCGACGGTCTGGGCAACGGTCACACCCTGTACCGTGCGGAAGATCACCAATGCTTCAAAGACGTTCTGGTGGTGCGCGGCAAAGAAAATCCAACCAGCGAGTTCGACCTTCTAGAAGTGGTCGAAGTCACACCGGCGGCGCAGGTTACTTATGCGCCCGATCACCCGATGTTTGCGGGTGGCACGCTGGGCAGCTGTAACCCCGGTGCCTAACGCGGGCTGAATTCGGGGACCGGAGTTTTCAAAAAGCCCGGTTCCCACCCGTCACAAAACACGGGTGACAGGCACCCCTTTTGCGCTCCAGCTCGACTGGGGCGCGACACGCTATGACAATTTTGGTGGGGACGATGGACGCATTCCTTCTGCAAATCTTAAACGGGCTCGACAAGGGCTCTGCCTACGCGCTGATCGCGTTGGGGCTGACGCTGATCTTTGGCACTTTGGGCGTTGTGAACTTTGCCCATGGGGCGTTGTTCATGATCGGTGCCTTCTGCGCCGTCACCTTGCAACGGCTGTTTAGTCTCAGCTTTGAAACAATTGATCCCAGTCAAAAGGATTTCCTTGGCAATCCATTGAAGGTGAAAACGCCGTATCTAGAAAGCTGGCTTGGCCCGGACGCAGGCGGAGCCATCATCGATTGGTCAGTGCCGCTGGCCATTTTGTTTGCCATTCCGATCATGATCACCATTGGCTTTGTGATGGAACGCGGGCTGATCAAGCATTTTTACAAACGCCCCCATGCGGATCAGATCCTTGTGACCTTTGGTTTGGCCATCGTGTTGCAGGAGATTGTGAAATATTTCTACGGCGCCAACCCCATCCAGACCCCCGCGCCTGACGCGCTGAACGGTGTGGCCAATGTCGGCGCGATGATCGGCATGGACATTGTCTATCCGGTTTGGCGCATCGTTTACTTCTTCTTCTCGGTGCTGATCATCGGCGGCATCTTTGCCTTCTTGCAGTTCACCACCTTTGGCATGGTTGTACGCGCCGGCATGGCGGATCGTGAAACCGTTGGCCTGCTGGGCATCAATATCGACCGCCGCTTTACCATTATGTTTGGCATTGCTGCCGCTGTCGCGGGGCTGGCCGGGGTGATGTACACGCCGATCAACCCACCGAATTACCACATGGGCATGGACTTCCTTGTGCTCAGCTTTGTGGTGGTTGTTGTGGGCGGTATGGGCTCCCTACCCGGCGCGGTTCTGGCCGGTTTTCTACTGGGCATTCTGGAAAGCTTTGCCTCCACCACCTGGGCAACAACCACCCTGCCCGGCATCAATCAAATCATCATCTATGTCGTTGCCATCCTTGTTCTGTTGACCCGTCCGCGCGGTCTGATGGGGCTCAAAGGCGTGATGGAGGACTAAGCCCATGTTTGGACTAGACACAAAAGACACCCGCTCGCTGATCATCGTTGCCATTCTGGTGGTGTTGGCCCCTTTCATCCTGAACCCGTTTCCAGCGGCCTCTGCCATGGCGCAATTTAACGCCGGCTACCCGGATCTGATGCAAAAATTTGTCATCTTTGGCATCTTTGCCATTGGGTTCAATATTCTCTTTGGTCTCACCGGATACCTGTCCTTCGGCCACGCGGCCTTTCTGGGCGTCGGATCTTATTCCTGCGTTTGGATGTTCAAGCTGCTGGGCTACAACGTTATCCCCGGCATCCTGCTGTCGGTTGTCATCTCTGGCATTTTTGCGCTGGCCATTGGCTATGTCTCGCTGCGTCGCTCGGGCATCTATTTCTCAATCCTGACGCTGGCCTTTGCGCAGATGAGCTTTTCACTGGCCTATTCAGTGCTATCAAACCCCAAGTTCAACCTGACCAATGGCGAAACTGGCCTTCAGGTCTATGCCAATGATCCGCAGTGGTTCCACCGCGACAGCCTGCCGGATCTGCCGCATCTGTTTGGCCTGTCGATGCGCGCCACACATAAGCTTGAGATCGGCGCATGGGAATTTCAGCTGAATGTCGGCTACTACCTGTGTGCGCTGGTAATGCTGGGCTGTTTCTATCTGGCCATCCGCATCTTTCGCTCTCCTTTCGGCTTGATGCTGCGCGCAGTGAAATCCAACCAGCAGCGGATGAACTACACTGGCCTGAACACCCGCCCCTATACATTAGCCGCCTTTGTGATTTCGGGAATGTACGCCGGTCTGGCGGGGGGCCTTCTGTCTGCGGTCGACCCGCTGGCTGGCGCTGAACGCATGCAGTGGACCGCATCAGGTGAGGTTGTTTTGATGACCATTCTGGGCGGCGCGGGCACCCTGATTGGCCCGGTTCTGGGCGCAGGCTTCATCAAATACTTCGAAAACATCTTCTCCAAGATCAACGACCACGTGCTGCACAGCTGGTTTGCCTTTCTGCCGGATGGGATTGAGGATTTTGTCGTCTTCCTGATCCACCCCTTTATCGGCAAAGGCTGGCACCTGACCTTGGGCATTCTGTTCATGCTGGTGGTGATCTTCCTGCCCGGTGGTCTGGTCGAAGGTGGACAGCGCATCGGCAATTGGGTGCGGGGCCGCAAACGCCGCAAATCCAAAACCGCCACCAAAACCGAACCCGCAGAATAGGAGCACGACACGATGAGCATTCTAGAAGTCAAAAACGTCGGCAAACGCTTTGGTGGGTTGCAAGCGCTGAGCGATGTGAATCTCAGCGTAAAGGAAAACACCGTACACGCCATCATCGGCCCCAACGGGGCCGGGAAATCCACCCTGCTGAACTGTCTGGTGGGAAAACTGATCCCGGACAGCGGATCGGTGATGTTTGACGGCCAGTCCGTACTGGGGCGCGCACCTTATGAAATCAACCAGATGGGCATCAGCCGTGTCTTTCAAACCCCTGAGATCTTTGGTGATCTGACGGTTATGGAAAACATGATGATCCCCTGTTTTGCACGGCGCGATGGGGCCTTTGCCCTGAATGCCATGCCATCGGTTGGAGGCCAAAAAGACGTGTTGCACAAGGCCGAAGCCATGCTGGAAGAAATGAATATGGCCGAAAAGCGCAATATGCATGCGGCGGCCCTGTCACGCGGTGACAAACGGCGGCTGGAGATTGGCATGTGCCTCAGCCAGGATCCGCGTCTGCTGCTGCTGGACGAACCCACGGCAGGCATGGCACGGGCAGACACCAACAACACCATTGATCTGTTGAAAGAGATTTCAGACCAGCGCGACATCACCATCGCCATCATCGAACACGACATGCATGTGGTGTTCAGTCTGGCCAATCGCATCACCGTTCTGGCGCAGGGCACTCCGCTTGTCGAAGACGATCCCGAAAACATCCGCGGCAACCCCAAGGTGCGCGAAGCCTATCTGGGCGAAACGGCATAAGGAGCCCGAAGTATGAACATCAAAACCGACTTCATGACCGATCACAAACCGCGCTCAGCACCTGCATTTCTGTCAATATGGGATATCCATGCCTATTACGGCGAAAGCTATATCGTGCAGGGGGTCTCGTTCAACGTACAAGAAGGTGAGATCCTCGCGCTCTTGGGTCGCAATGGCGCGGGCAAAACCTCGACCCTGCGTTCAATCGCCCGCACGGGTGACCCCAGCGTGACACAGGGTGAGATTTGGCTGGACCATCAACCGCTACACAAGATGACGTCGTATGAGGCCGCTGCTGCCGGTCTGGGGCTGGTGCCCGAAGATCGCCGTATCATTCCCGGCCTAACGGTCGAGGAAAACCTGCAGCTCGCCCAGATTGCCCCGCCCATCGGTTGGTCTATCGAACGGCTCTATGATCTGTTCCCCCGTCTGGGGGAGCGCCGCAAACAAGAGGGTGTAACGCTGTCGGGGGGCGAACAGCAAATGCTGTCCATCGCCCGTGCACTGGCGCGTGACATCAAGGTGTTATTGCTGGATGAACCCTATGAGGGACTGGCGCCGGTGATTGTGGATGAGATCGAAAAAACCCTGTCGTTGATCAAGGAACAGGGCATCACCACCATCATTGTGGAACAAAACGCCGTGCGCGCGCTGAAATTGGCAGACCGTGCCGTTATTCTGGATACCGGGGGCATCGTTTTTGATGGGTCAGCCGAAGAGGTGCTCAACAATCACGAACTCCGCGCCGAGTACCTTGCTATCTAAAAACCTGACAACCTGTCCGCGCGCTCTTTTCACGTGGACGGGTCGAAAGGCGCGCCTGACCGATTTCCTTGTCAGAGGTGAGGCGCACTTTCGATCTGGTCAGGGCTTAGAATTATGACATAGTCCCGCCATGACTGATTTAGCTTTTGACCATGCGCCGGTCGGCCTTGCCGTTTTAGAGGCGCGCACCATCACCCGCTGCAATTTGCAATTCGCCGACACTTTCAATGGCACCCCGTTGGATTTTCTTGGGCAGTCCATCGCCGCACTGTATCCAAGCCAGGAAGATTTCAACCGGATCGGAAAACGGTTGCAGCAGGATGATGTGCGTCATGGAACGTATAGCGATGAACGCATCATGCGGCGGTCGAATGGGGCATTGTTTTGGTGTCGTGTGCGGGGTCGGTCCACCTCAGGGAGCCAGCCCTTTGCAACCGGGGTCTGGTCGTTTGCTGATATATCGGATGATCGACCGGTTGTTGCCTTGTCACCGCGCGAACGTGAGGTGGCGATCCTGACATGTCGCGGATTGTCGGCCAAAGAAATCGGCAAAGAGCTGGACCTGTCCTATCGTACGGTGGAAACGCACCGCGCCAATCTATTGGTTAAATTTGAGGCCCGCAAACTGCCGGAATTGGTCGCAAAGCTGACCGGCATGCCGCTTTGATCCCCACAAGGACCCCGCGACAGCGGTGAAAAATCGACCCAAAATCACCCCATCTTGATCGCAGGTCCAATTTCTGTTGGCCAGCCTCTTGTTTTGATTGTTCTTCCTGCCTTTATAAGCTCCACTCTGAGGGTGGCAATTTTAGGGATTACGCTTTTCTTGCGTCATTTGTTACCTTATAAGCGCCCTAATCTTTTGCCCGCGGCTGTTGCGGGCCCATTTGTGAACCGCTGGGAACAAAAATGTCGAACAAAAATCACGACGCAGACGTGGCCTTTATCAAAGCGCTGGCGGAGTTGCTGCGCGAAAATGACCTGACCGAATTGGAAGTAAGCCGCGAATACGGCGAAGATGATGGTCTGAACGTGCGTGTGTCACGCCAGGTGGCTGTTGCAGCCCCCGTTCAGATGCAGATGCCCGCCGCGGCCCCTGTTGCCGCTGCCGCTCCGGTTGCAGCCGCTCCGGTTGCAGAGATTGCCGAAGATCCTGCCAGCCACCCCGGCGCCGTGACCTCTCCGATGGTCGGCACCGTGTACCTACAGGCAGAACCCGGCGTTCCCGCCTTTATCAAAGTGGGTGATCAGGTTTCCGAAGGCGACACGCTGTTGATCGTCGAAGCGATGAAAACCATGAACCACATCCCTGCCCCCAAATCAGGCACCGTGAAGCGCATTCTGGTCGAAGATGGCGCGGCCGTTGAATTCGGGTCCCCTCTGGCCATCATCGAGTAAGGCTGGTTCATGTTTGATAAAATTCTGATTGCCAACCGAGGTGAGATCGCGCTGCGCGTGATCCGTGCCTGCCGGGAAATGGGCATCAAATCGGTTGCGGTGCATTCCACTGCAGACTCCGATGCAATGCATGTGCGTATGGCCGATGAATCGGTCTGCATTGGCCCCCCTTCGGGCACGCAAAGCTATCTGTCGATCCCCGCGATCATCTCGGCCTGTGAAATCACCGGCGCGCAGGCGATCCACCCCGGCTATGGCTTTTTGTCGGAAAATGCCAATTTTGTGCAGATCGTCGAAGACCATGGCCTGAAGTTTATTGGCCCCTCGGCCAAGCATATCAGCCAGATGGGCGACAAGATCACCGCGAAAGACACCGCAAAAATCTTGGGCATCCCATGTGTGCCCGGATCAGACGGTGGTGTTGCGACTGTGGCCGAGGCCAAAAAGGTCGCCGCCGAAATGGGCTACCCCGTGATCATCAAAGCCACCGCAGGTGGCGGCGGGCGCGGCATGAAAGTTGCCGAAACCGCTGATGATCTGGAAATGGCGTTTTCGACAGCGCGTTCAGAATCCAAAGCAGCCTTTGGCAATGACGAAGTTTATATGGAGAAATACCTCCAAAAGCCGCGTCACATTGAAATTCAGGTCTTTGGCGATGGTCAGGGCAATGGTGTGCATCTGGGCGAGCGTGATTGCTCGCTGCAACGCCGCCACCAGAAAGTCTTTGAAGAAGCCCCCGGCCCCAGCATTTCACCGCAAGAGCGCGCTGAAATTGGCCAGATTTGCGCCAACGCGATTGGCGAAATGGGCTATTCTGGGGCTGGCACCATCGAATTCCTGTACGAAGACGGTCAGTTCTATTTCATCGAGATGAACACCCGCCTTCAGGTGGAACACCCTGTGACCGAAGCAATCTTTGGCGTCGATCTGGTGCGTGAACAGATCCGTGTTGCCTCAGGCCAGACCCTGTCATTCACTCAGGATGATCTGGAAATCAACGGCCACGCCATTGAAGTCCGCATCAACGCCGAGCGCCTGCCCAATTTTGCGCCTTGCCCCGGAAAGGTGACCGCCTATCACGCACCGGGTGGCCTGGGTGTACGGATGGATTCCGCGCTGTATAACGGCTATTCGATCCCTCCTTATTACGACAGCCTGATTGGCAAACTGATCGTGCATGGGCGGGACCGCAGCGAGGCTCTCGCGCGCCTACAGCGCGCATTGGGTGAATTGATTGTGGATGGTGTCGACACCACCGTGCCGCTGTTCCATGCGCTGCTGGAGGAGAAGGATATTCACACCGGTGAATACAACATCCACTGGCTTGAACGTTGGCTAGAAACAAATCTACAGGCCTGATAGTCTGATCTGACCAGGGCGCGCCGCCACGGCGCGCCTTTTTCATGAGACTGACCCAATTGTTGCAGCTGACGGCCGATCTTCTCTTACACGCCTATTCCATTGGGGCCTTCCCCATGGCCGAAGGACGTGACGATCCAGAGATTTTCTGGGTTGATCCTAAATTGCGCGGTGTTCTGCCGCTTGATGGCTTTCACATTTCCCGCTCCCTTGCACGCTGCATGCGCAAAGAGCCTTTCAACATCACCGTGAATCGTGATTTTTCAGGGGTTGTTGCAGGCTGCGCTGACCGCGAAGAAACGTGGATCAACGAGGAAATCAACGCCCGCTATCACGAGCTGTTTTCACTCGGCTACGCCCACTCTCTGGAAGTCTGGGAAGAGGACACATTGGTCGGCGGCGTCTACGGCGTTGCGTTAGGGGGCGCGTTTTTTGGCGAAAGCATGTTTTCACGACGCACCAATGCGTCAAAAATCGCGCTGGCTTACCTGATTGACCGTTTGAACCGGGGTGGGTTTTTATTGTGCGATACGCAGTTTCTAACGCCGCATCTGGCTTCGCTTGGCGGCGTGGAAATCCCTAGGTCCGATTACAAACACCTGCTCAGCGAGGCGATACAGGTCAAAGCGCGCTTTGCTGATCTGCCGCCTGCCACCGCTCAAGACGTTTTGCAGCGCAGGACCCAAACATCATAACGATTGTGGTCCAGCGCGTTCAGCGCAGGACTGGCGGCAACCATCCAGCCCTCAAAATAGCGCACGCCATTTTGAACGCTACGAATGTCGAGATATGCAAAAGCGTTGCCGGTTGGATTGTCCGCAGGATACCGGCAGTCCCTGACAGTGACCAGCACGCCCAACAGGTTGGCACTGCCCCCCAGAGGGACTTCGACGTCGGTGACACGTCCGTTGACCTTGTCCAACCCACGCAATACCGCCGCAGTGCCCTGTGTCGCCTGCTGTTGCGCGACTGCGGGGACCGCTGACACAGAGAGCGCCGCCGCCATCAAAATTTTGCGGATCACGCGTCGTCTCCGCCAGAAACAAATTTCAACAGCAGAGAAATCAGGCTAACCGATCCCTGTGTATCCAGAATTTCATCGCCGGCTTCCAAGCCCAAAGGTGAGCCACCGGGAACAATTTCTACAAAATTTCCACCCAACAACCCCTCTGACGCGATCACGGCCGCGCTGTCGTCGGGGATTTCGATGCCGTTTTTGACATTCAGCTGCATATCTGCGCGGAAGGTTTCAGCGTTTAGGCCCACCTCGGTGACGGTGCCAATCTTCACTCCAGCCAGGCGCACATCAGTGCCCACCCCAACGCCCTCAATCGAGCGAAACGAAGCGGTCAACGGATAGTCCGCGCCAGCCCGCGACAGGCCTGCCGCCTGCCCGGCAAAAACCGCAAAGCCAAGCGCCGCCGCAAGGACAACGCCACCAACCAGCACTTCTGTGGTGTTCTCAGACATCTCAACCGACCTTTTGGTAAGAATTATTCGGGCACCCACGCTTCGTAATCGCTGCGCGGTTTTGGTTCCCCGCCCGCGCGGATCGAGCCCGTCGGTGCATATGCCAAGGCCGTACCTGTCAGGTTTTCCTGATGCGGCTTTTCCCAGCTCTTGCGCTTGAGCGGCGCTTGGGTTGGCAGTTCGTTAAAGGTACGGTGCAGCCAGCCGTGCCATTCCGGGCTTACCCGGCTGGCTTCGGCTTCGCCATTAAAAATGACCCAACGCTTTTTGTCATCGACCGTGCGGTAAAACACGTTGCCTTGGTCATCTTCGCCAACCTTTTCGCCATTACGGGCGGTAAAGATTGCAGTGTTCAAGGTTGAACCGTTCCACCAAGTGACGGCGCGCAGAAGAGTGTTCAGGATGCCCATCGGTACCTCCGAAAATTTCGCTTTTTGATATGGCGTAAATCTGCGGCAAGGTCCAGACGCAGAAAACATATGATAGGTATTCCAGCAAAACCTTGCAGTTCTGTTGCTTAATCCCATCTTAAGAACACAGGCGCACTCTGCAAGCGAGGCGAGGCATATTTGCCAGATCCCGCCATCTGGTGTAGTTTAACCGCAAGCAACAGGAGATATAGCGACATGACCCTCGAAGGCTTTGGCAACGGCTAACCGGACTTCAACCGTTCTTTCAACACCACGTTGTTGTTTTGAAAACATTTTTTGATCGTCTTCTTATTTTCACGCTGTTCAGCGCCGGGTTAATTCTGGCGGTGTTGGCGATTCTGTTTGCTATTTCCTTAGGACTGTCCCTGCTGCTAGATCAGAAAGACGCGATTTTGCAGGCCATACCGGACGATCCCGGAAATAAAGATCGAATTTTTGTCGCTTTGGTGGGCATTGGCAGCTCCTTGCTCACGGCGCTACTTGGGGTTGGTGTCGCGATCTGGACCTATGTGCGCTCCAGTGCAGCCGCACTACGCGCAGGACGCAAGCAACACACCATCACAATCTTGTTCCAAACCCGCGTTTCCAAAGACTTCCAAGCCACCAACGCCGCCCGCAAAGCAGCCTTTCCGGTGGACCAAGACATCACTCTGGACGCGTGGCAAGCCGCCCGCCATGCCACAGCCGAGACTGCGGGGTCAGCGGCGCGCGCGACAGAACTGCAAAACGGGGCAGACGCACTCCAGCAGCTGTTGAACTACTACGAGTTTCTGGCCGTCGGCATCGCCCAAGGCGATCTGGACGAAGACCTGCTGCGCGCCTCAATACGTGGGATCATGTGCAATCTGGTTGATGACAGCAGACATATGATCGCCGCACTGCGGCAGAACAATCCACAGACGCTGGAACATCTTGTTGATCTGTATGGCCGCTGGCGGCGAGACGGGGCGATCAACCACAACAATGCAGCAACCGAACGCCCCATCCCGGTTCGATAATCAGGCCAGGGCCGTCACTTCAATTTCGATGCGAAATTTGGGATCGATCAAGCCGCATTCAATCATCGTTGCTGCGGGCGGATTGTCGCCAAACGCTTCGGACAACGCAGGCCAGCAGGGTTCGAACTCCGCACGGTCTTCCATATAGTAGTTTACCCGCACCACTTTGGACAGATCGCTGCCTGCGTCGTCCAGTGCGGCCTTGATGGTGGCCAGAGCAGATTTGCATTGCGAGACCACATCGTCGCCCTGCCCCACGGTGCCCGCCACATGCACAAAGCCCCCCGCCACAACAGCGCGGCAATAGCCCACTTTGGCTTCAAATTCACCACCAGATGAAATGCGTTTGATCGTCATATTTAGTCTCCTTTGTCACGGGGGATTAATCGCCAAATCGTATGCGCGCGGCAAGTCTTTGTTTCGGGGCGTAAATGAACAATGTTTCACCAACTGCATCACGGACAAACCATGCCCCTGGCGCGGCAAGGGCGCTGTGGAGCTCGATGGCCAAATCTCGCGGCCAGTATTTTGCACAAAACGCCACAGCATTCCGCGTGGTGTCCCTCAGTTCTGGCGCAGGCGTGACTGCCCAGTCACCGCCAAACTCGTACTGCCATCCAAGCTCATTGCGATACGGCCGTAGCGGAGGGTGCTCCGGCGCCTCTGATGTTAACCGCGCAATCGCATAGGTGCAGTCCCATGGTTCAGCGTTTTTGGCATGCCATTTTCTACTTTCGAGGATTTCGGCAACCGGCAAAATCCCTTCAAAATACTCCATCGCATAAACCGGATCCTCGATACGCCGTAATCGATCCATATACCCTATAAAAAGCCACCAACCGCAAAATGCAAAAAAGGCCAACGTCAGAAAGACGTTGGCCAATCCTCTGAGTAAACCCCAGATCATAGCGTTAGCCAGCTGAAGCAGGCTCTTTATCAGCGTCGGCGTGGATCATCAGCGGCTGCGCGTCTGAATTTACAGCTTCTTCGTTCACCACAACCTTGGTCACACTGTCCATTCCCGGCAGGTCAAACATTGTGTCCAGCAGGATGTCTTCCAGAATGGAACGCAGACCACGGGCCCCCGTCTTACGCTCAATCGCTTTCTTGGCAATTGCGTTCAGCGCTTCTGGGGTAAAGTCCAGCTCGGTGTCTTCCAGTTCAAACAGACGCTGGTACTGTTTCACCAGCGCGTTTTTGGGTTTGGTCAGGATAATCACCAGCGCATCTTCGTCCAGATCTTCCAGCGTTGCCAAAACCGGCAGGCGGCCAACAAATTCTGGGATCAGGCCGAATTTCAGCAGATCTTCGGGTTCCAGTTCTTTGAACAGATCGCCAACACCGCGGTCATCATTGTTGCGCACGTCCGCACCAAAGCCCATGGCTGAGCCTTTGCCGCGCTGCGCGATGATCTTATCCAGACCGGCAAACGCGCCGCCGCAGATGAACAGGATATTGGTGGTATCCACTTGCAGGAATTCCTGCTGCGGATGCTTGCGCCCACCTTGCGGTGGCACCGAGGCAACCGTGCCTTCCATCAGCTTCAGCAGCGCCTGCTGCACACCTTCGCCCGATACGTCACGGGTGATCGATGGGTTTTCGGATTTGCGGGTGATCTTATCGACTTCATCGATGTACACGATGCCGCGCTGTGCGCGTTCCACATTGTATTCCGACGATTGCAGAAGCTTGAGAATGATGTTTTCGACATCTTCCCCCACATACCCCGCCTCGGTCAGCGTGGTTGCGTCTGCCATGGTAAAGGGCACATCCAGAATACGCGCCAGCGTTTGCGCCAGCAGTGTTTTACCACAACCGGTGGGGCCGATCAGCAGGATGTTGGATTTCGCCAACTCCAGCTCGGTGCCCGCCTTTTGGGCGTGGTTCAAACGCTTGTAGTGATTGTGTACCGCAACCGACAGCACCCGTTTGGCTGTCGCCTGGCCAATCACATAATCATCCAGAACTTCGCAAATATCTTTTGGCGTAGGAACCCCATCCGTCGACTTTAGGCCTGACGCCTTGGTCTCTTCGCGGATAATGTCCATGCACAGTTCAACGCATTCGTCACAGATGAACACGGTTGGACCAGCAATCAGCTTGCGAACCTCATGCTGGCTCTTGCCGCAGAAGCTGCAATAGAGGGTGTTTTTGCTGTCACCACCTGAATTCGATGCCATGGTCTACCTTTCAGTCCACACTATCAAAACGTCTGCCGACGTTTGGTCTTTGGGGCAGCTTAGGCCAGCCTGACCGCCGCCACAATCGCAAAAGTGTGCGCCGTGTTGGCCGGCACACACCGAATGCAAAAGTCAAACTTTTGCCTTATTCTTCATCGCCTTTTGAGCGGTTCTCAACGATTTCGTCGAGGTGGCCCCACTCTTTGGCTTCCTCGGGCGTCATCCAGGTGTCACGATCAAGCGCCTTTTGCACAGTTTCGTAATCCTGACCCGAATGCTTCACGTAAAGCTGGTACAGACGCTCACGTGTGCGTTCGATGTGACGCGCGGAAATCAGCATATCGGTGGCCATGCCCTGTGCACCGCCAGAGGGCTGGTGCACCATGACTTCAGAGTTGGGCAGTGCAAAACGCATGCCCTTTTCGCCACCAATCGCGATCACAGAGCCCATAGACGCAGCCATGCCGCAGATCAGCGTCGATACTTTGGGCTTGATGTACTGCATGGTGTCATAAATCGACATACCCGCGGTCACTTCACCGCCGGGTGAGTTGACGTACATGCTGATTTCTTTCGACGGGTTTTCCGCTTCAAGGTGCAGCAACTGCGCAACAATCAAATTGCTCATACCGCTGTGAATCGGACCATTCACAAAAATGATGCGCTCTTTTAGGAGGCGCGAGAAAATATCATAGGCACGTTCGCCCCGGCTGGTCTGCTCTACAACCATTGGCACCAGGGTGTTCATATAGGTTTCGCGGGGATCAATCATTTGGACCTGCCTTCGTATCACTTGTTTCGTCACCATAGACGCGTGAGGGTTACTCAAGTCTTAGTGGCGGGCCAATTGGGCTGCAAGGGGCCGAGATTGTTTTTACGCCGATGCTGGCATGGAAACACAAGGTCGTGTTTTGCCACGGCAATGTCGCGACTTACAGTTCGAAATCCAACACTCTGGTTTACGACAAAAAAGTCGCTCCCAACGGATATCGTGTCATGACACAAGCTGCCGCATCGTCCCGCCTCCCAGATCACTTTGTGCCCAGGGCGTCCTCCGCACATTTTGACATCAGCTATCACGGCAAGCCACAGGATTTCTATTTTGTCGTCTTGCCACGCACCATGATGCTGGCACTCTCTGCGGCAATCGAACCGCTGCGTGTGGCCAACCAAATCACCAATCGCGAACTTTATCGCTGGTTCCTGATGACCGAGGACGGTCAACCTGTCCGATGCTCAAATGGCATGCTCGTGACGCCCGATATGAGCCTGAGCGAGCTTCCATCTGGCGCAACCGCGCTTGTTGCGGCGGGCGGAGAGCCACAATCGGCCGCCTCTGAACCGGTTCTGAACTGGCTGCGGCGCAATCATCGGTTTGGGCGGCGTCTGGGCGCCATTTGCACCGGCACGTTTGCCTTGGCGCAAGCGGGGTTGTTAAACGCGCAGACCTTTACGCTGCACTGGGAGGATCAACCCGCCTTTATTGAAGAATTTCCTGATCTTACTCCATCTCAGAACATTTTTGAAATCTCGGAAACTCTGCTCACCTGCGGAGGTGGGCACGCGTCAACCGACATGATGCTGACATTGATCGAAGAGCGCCACGGCGAACAGCTCGCCATTGTCTGCGCCGATATGTGCCTGCACGTGCGGTCACGCGGCGGGACGGTGCCGCAGCGGTCCAATATCGCCGTAGCAATCGGCAGTCGAAATCAGCATCTGTTGAATGCCCTTCAGCTGATGCAAGACGCGATCGAAGACCCGCTGACCGTCGCGGACCTATGCACCCAGCTGGACATTTCGCGACGACAACTTGAACGCCTATTTGCGCGCTACCTGAATCAAAGCCCGATGCAGGTCTATTTTGATATGCGCCTGCATCACGCCTACGGGTTGATGAACGAGACCGCACTGTCGATCACTGAAATCGCGCTGGCGTCAGGATTTAACAGCGCGACACATTTTTCACGTCAGTTCAAACGACGCTTTGGCGCCAGCCCACATTTCTTTCGCAAAGGCTGGTCCTGACGTCGCGCGGGGCGGTGAGATATACAGGTCGGGACGCCGCAGCATTTATCTGCCACCGCACGATAAAGTGACACCAATTTTAACTTGTACCCGATACATTTCCCCAAACGCCATTCCTAGGATGTTACCTATGCACCATCTGTTTTGCATTGCACTTTCCCTAAGCGCTCTGCTGCCCCTTGCGCAAATAGCCCAGGCTGAAACCGCGGTCTCGGCCCGCGCAGGCTGGGCCGTACATGCCAGCGCCAAGCCCTATACCGAAGTCATCAGTGATCTGAAAAACGCGGTAAAAGCGCAGGGGCTTTTTGTTGTCACCCAAGCGGGCCCCACCAAGGCCGCCGCTGCGCGCGGCATTACCATTCCCGGCAACCGCGTGGTCGGTGTGTTCAACAATGACTACGCCCTGCGTGTACTGGCCGCTTCAACCGCCGCAATGATCGAAGCGCCAATCCGTTTTTATGTCACCGAAAACGAAGACGGCACCGCCAGCCTGTCGTACAAACGGCCCAGCCACATCTTTGCGCCTTATTTCGCCGAAGGCGGCGACGTGTTGCAAGAAATCGCCGAAGAACTTGATCAGCAGTTTGACCAAATCGCTTCCACTGCAATACGTTAACCTCTGCACGCTGGCCTTCTGCACGGGGTCAGTGCAAAATTGGTAACGCTTCTCACAGAGATGTGAGCCCCCTTGCGCCGCGCCGCTCAGCGCGCAATCTGGGCAAAAGATTTTTTAATCAGGATGGATCCCGATGACAAAGACGCTCCGCGCCGCAGATGTGCTGGCTCGCCGATTGTATGATGCTGGATGCCGCCACGCCTTTGGCATGCCGGGGGGTGAGGTATTGACGCTTGTGGATGCGTTGGAACAGGCGGGCATCTGTTTTCACTTGGCGAAACATGAAAACTGCGCGGGTTTCATGGGCGAAGGGGTGCACCACGCGGATGGCGCTCCTGCCATCCTGGTTGCCACGCTTGGGCCGGGCGCGCTGAATGGCGTCAACGTGGTGGCCAATGCGCATCAGGATCGGGTGCCAATGTTGGTCCTGACCGGTTGCGTCGATGCCGACGAAGCGGAAACCTACACGCATCAGGTTCTCGACCAACAAGCCGTCTTTCGCCCGATCACCAAGGCCTCGTTTCGGTTGGAGGCAAACGCAGCCGAAGTGATCGCCGACAAAGCAGTTTCCATCGCAACCGAGGCACGACAAGGCCCGGTGCACATCGACGTGCCCATCTCAGTTGCAGAGACCCCCGCAACTGAACGCAACATCCGCCGCGCGCCTGCAGGCACCACCGCCCCCGCGGGGGAGACATTGGCGCAGGCGCGGGATTGGTTGGCGCAGGCCGAGCGTCCTGTCGCCATCATCGGCCTTGACGCGGTGCACGATCAGGCCACCAGGCAGTTGCGACACTTTGTTGAAACATTTCAAATCCCCTTTGTCACCACCTACAAAGCCAAAGGCATCCTGCCCGAAAGCCACCCCTTATGTCTGGGCGGCGCAGGCCTGTCTCCGCTGGCAGATCGCCATCTTCTTCCACTGCTTGAGGCCGCCGACCTGATCCTGACGCTTGGCTACGACCCCATTGAAATGCGCACGGGCTGGCGCGACGCATGGGACGTCACCCAAACCCGCGTGATCGACATTTCGCCAGAGCCAAATACACATTACATGCATCAGGCCGGGATCAACATCATTGCCCCCCTCCCCGCCACACTCCACGCGCTTGGGGCGGATCTGTCGCCGCGTGACACATGGCCCGGTGGTGAACCTGCCACCTGCAAAACCGCGCTCACCCACGCCTTCCCCGATGACGACGACTGGGGCCCTGCTGGCGTTATTGCCGAGGCCCGCGCCGTCTTGCCAGACACCACATTGGCCACCGCAGACAGCGGCGCGCATCGCATTCTACTGTCACAGATGTGGGGCTGCTCTGAACCGCGCGCCCTGATCCAATCCTCCGGGTTGTGTACCATGGGCTGTGCTGTCCCCCTGGCCATCGGCCGCAAATTGGCGCAGCCAAACCGTCCGGTGATCAGCTTTTCAGGGGATGCAGGATTTCTCATGGTCGCTGGAGAACTGGCCACCGCACGCGAGATGCAGCTTGCCCCTATTTTTCTGGTCTTTGTAGATGCGTCTTTGGCGTTAATCGAATTGAAACAACGTCAGCGACAGCTGGCCAATACTGGCGTGGATTTTTCCCGACACGACTTTGCTGCGATGGGTCGCGCCTTTGGCGGCAATGGCGTCACCGTCCGCAACCGCGCTGAATTGCGCGCTGCCCTGAACGCCGCGCAAGCCTCTGACAGCTTCACCGTGATTGCAGCCGAAATCGAACGCGGAGGGTATGATGGTCGGATCTGATATGTTGCCGTATGGCGCGCTCAAAGGTCTCAAGGTTCTCGACCTGTCGCGCATTTTGGCCGGCCCCACCTGCACGCAGTTGCTGGGCGATCTGGGCGCCGAAGTCATCAAGGTCGAAAACCCAAAATCCGGCGGCGACGATACCCGCCAGTGGGGGCCTCCTTATGTGACAGACGCGCAGGGCGTCAAAACGGATCTCAGCGCCTATTTCATGTGCGCAAACCGCAACAAACGTTCGGTGGCCATCGACATCGCAACCCCAGAAGGTCAGGCACACATCCGGGCGTTGGCTGCGGAGGCCGACATTCTGGTCGAAAACTTCAAACCCGGTGGCCTGGCCAAATACGGGCTGGATTACGACAGTTTGAAATCTGACCTTCCCGGCCTGATCTATTGTTCAATTTCAGGCTATGGCCAGACCGGGCCAAATGCATCAAAGCCCGGATATGACCTGATGGCACAGGGCTACGGCGGCATCATGTCGCTGACCGGTGCCCCAGACGGCGCTCCGGTAAAGGTCGGGGTTGGCATCGCTGATGTGATGTGTGGCATGTATGCCTGCATTGGCATTCTGGCCGCCCTTCAGCACCGCACCACCACCGGCGAAGGCCAATGGGTGGAACTGGCCCTGGTCGACAGTCAAATCGCGTGGTTGATCAACGAAGGTGTGAATTACCTGACCTCCAAATCGCTGCCACAGCGCCGCGGCAATGGGCATCCCAATATTATGCCCTATGGCGTGTATGAAACCAGTGATGGGCACGTGATCCTCGCGGTGGGCAATGACAGTCAGTTCCAGCGGTTTCTCGAATTTCTTGGCCTGTCAGATCTGGGCACAGATCCGCGTTTTGCGACCAATCCGGCGCGTCTTGAACATCGCGACGCTCTGGATGCCATCCTTGTCCCCGCGATGCAACGCCACACCACTCAGGCAGTGATTGCAGGACTAGAGGCCCGCAAGGTGCCCGCCGGGCCTGTACAAACATTGGATCAGGTTTTTCAATCGGATCAGGTTGCGGCGCGCGGCATGCAAATCAGCATGGACGCCAAGGCCGGGCCGGTGGAGCTCATCGGGAACCCATTGAAGTTTTCACGGACCCCTGTGACGTATCGCCATGCCCCCCCGCATTTCGGGCAAGATACTGCCGACGTGTTGCAGTCTATTGGCGCAGTTGCGCCGAAATCCTAAACACCATATTGGCGGCATTTCCCGAATGTTACAAATACACGCAATAGCGTGCCGAAGCCTCGGCGTACACAGACTTGAAAAGGCGTCACTGTGCGGCTTTCTGCCCATCCTGCCACCGGTTTCGGCAACATTACCATCAAAACACACACAGACCATCACCAAAGCGAGAGCAGGCGTCGCCCGAGACGCTGGCATCCTCTACTCTCAGATAAAACGTAACTGATGTTTCAGACTGCAAGGAATTTCCCGACATGACCCAAGACATCTTTGGACAAGAGACAAGCCTCACGTCTGCTTCCGTCGTGACGGATTGGAACGCGGTCCAAATGGCCGTTCTGGCCCATGGTGCAAGTGCAGCAGACCACTTGGGCGCAGTGCTGACCGCAGCGCCGGATTTTGCCCACGCCCAAGCCATCAAAGGTTTGTCTCTGGTGATGCTGGGGCGTTCTGAACTGCTTCCCATGGCAGAGGACGCTTTGACCGCGGCCAAAGCAGGCTACGACGCGGCCTTGCCACGCGAACGTAAATATGTCGACGCGCTACAGGCCTGGATGCAGGGCCGCCCGTCAGAAGCAATCATGCACATGGAGCAGGTTCTCGAAATCGACCCCTGCGACACACTGGCCATGAAACTAAGCCATGGTATCCGCTTTATTTTGGGCGACTCACAGGGAATGCGCGCTTCGGTTGAACGGGTGATGCCCGCCTATGCACCTGACCACGCAGGACGCGGCTACCTTTTGGGCTGTCACGCGTTTGCGCTGGAAGAGACCGGCGCCTATGACAAGGCTGAAATCGCTGGCAAGCAAGCCTTGTGGATGGCCCCCAACGATGCCTGGGGCCTGCATGCGGTGGCCCACGTTCATGATATGACGGGCAACGCCAAGGGCGGGTTGGATTGGCTGAAAGGACGCGAGGACGCCTGGGCACATTGCAACAACTTCCGCTATCACGTGTGGTGGCACAAGGCGCTGATGCATCTGGATCTGGGTCAGATCGATCAGGTGATGGATCTGTATGACACCGAAGTGCGTAAAGACAAAACCGACGACTACCGCGATATTTCCAACGCCACGTCGCTTCTGATGCGGCTGGAGCTTGAAGGTGTCTCTGTGGGCAATCGCTGGGAAGAACTGTCTGAACTGTGCGCCAATCGTACCGAAGACGGCTGCCTGATTTTTGCAGACCTGCACTATCTCCTGGCGTTGGCGGGACGCGATCGCGCCTGCGCCACCAAACGCCTTGTGGCGCGCATTCATCAGGACGGCCAACGTCGCAGCGACGAAGCCCAAGACCGCATGGCCACCCCCGGCTGTGACGCCGCACTGGGGCTTGAGGCGTTTGGGGATGGCGATTATGCCACAGCTTTTGCGCGGTTGAACACCGCGCGCGCATCAATGCAGCTGGCCGGGGGTAGTCACGCCCAGCGAGACGTGTTTGAACGCATGACCATTGATGCAGGCCTGCGTGCAGGTGCTTTTGATACGGTTGAAACTATTTTGGACGATCGCCGCACAAAACGCGGTGGCAGCGAAGATAATTATGCGCTGGCGCGCCGCACGTTGATTTCCGACGCCCGCAATCCAGACAACAGCCGAAGCGTTCCTGCTGAATAAACAGTCAGCCTGCCTGACCCGATACTGTGAAAGACCGAAGCGACAAGATGGCCACGATTACACCTCTTCCAACCCCACAGCCCGCAGCGTCGGCTGAACCTGCCAATCGGCAGGCCGCCCCAACGCCGCGCGCGCGCGATCCACGGTTGGATTTCTATCGCGGCATCGCGATGTTCATCATCCTCATCGCCCATATCCCCGGCAACCGCTGGACCGGCTGGATTCCGGCCCGTTTTGGGTTTTCAGATGCCACCGAGATCTTTGTGTTTTGCTCGGGCATGGCGTCGGCCATTGCCTTTGGCGGATCATTCGCACGACGTGGATGGTGGTTGGGCACGGCGCGCGTGGCTTTTCGGTGCTGGCAGGTGTTTTGGGCCCATATCGGGCTGTTTGTGTTTATTGCAGTGTGCATGGCCGCATTGGATACCTATGGCACCTTTGAAAAGAGCTATATCAACTCCCTGAACCTTGGCCATTTCTTCTCGGATCCTGCGCCTCAGCTGGTTGGCCTGTTCACCCTGACCTATGTGCCGAACTATTTTGACATCCTGCCGATGTATCTGGTGGTTCTGGCGCTCATGCCGGTGATGATGGGGCTGGAGAAAATTGGCGTCTGGGCCATCGCGAGTTTTTCGCTGCTCGTCTGGCTGTCAGCCAACCCCTATCTGATTGGTCTTGGCCCAAATGGCGTAAGCCTCAGTGCCGAACCTTGGTCCAACCGCGAATGGTTCTTTAACCCCTTTGGCTGGCAACTTCTGTTTTTCACTGGCTTTGCCTTCATGAAGGGCTGGCTGCCGAAGCCGCCAGTGTCAAAACTGCTGATCGCCGCTGCTTTGGCCTTTGTGGTGCTGGGCGCGCCGTTTGGATCGTGGAAAGTGTACCTGTGGGTCAAAGCAGCCAATGCAGATCTGGCTGACATCATCCGCCCCACCTGGGAGATCACATCCGAATGGCGTGAGAAAACCGACTTTGGCCTGTTGCGATATGTGCATTTTCTGGCGCTGGCTTATCTAGGGTGGGTTGTCGCTGGTGAAGGCGGTAAGCGATTGATTGCCAACGGAACCGGCGGTCTGGCGCGCATCTGGAGCGTCCTGCTTGCGGTGCTGACCAAGGTGGGGCAACAGTCCCTGGCGGTCTTTGTCTTTTCAATGGCATTGGCGCGGTTGATCGGCTTTGCGCTGGATCACACCGATCGCGCCATTCTGACCGTGGCCTTTGCCAACCTTGTGGGCTTTGCCCTTATTATCGCCTGCGCCTACGGCGCGGGCTGGTTCAAATCGCAACCTTGGAGAAGCAAGAAATGAGCCGTCTCTCCCGTCGCTCTTTCCTCTCGATCGCGCTCAGCAGCACCAGTCTGCTGGCTTTCCCTGCCGTGGCCTCTGGCCTGAGCAAGCAGGATGTGCCCTTCAGCCACGCCGAGATCATCGCACGGGCGCGCGCGCTTGCCGCGCATCCGTATACACCCCGCCCCAGCGTTCCTGACGACTGGTTGCAGCAGTCCTATGACGACTACAAAGCGCGCTGGTTCAATACCCGCGACGCGCTGTGGTCTAATACCAATCGCAGCTACAATATTGATTACTTTCTGCCCGGCCTGTATTTCCCACGCGCGGTGCAGGTGCACAGTGTGACCGAGGGTCAGGTCGAACATCAGCCCTTTGACATCACCCTGTTTGAAGCCTCCGATCGGGCCCCCGCGCTGAGCACCGAAGGCCATCTGGGCTATTCCGGCATCCGACTGCGAACCGAATTCAACGCCCCAAACAAAAAGAATGAATTCTGCGTCTTCCAAGGTGCCAGCTATTTCCGTGCCATCGGGGCCGATCACGCTTATGGTCTGTCTGCCCGCGGTCTGGCCCTGAAAACCGGAGATGCCGAAGGCGAAGAATTCCCCGAATTCACCGATTTCTGGCTGGAAGCCCCGGCACCGGGGCAACTCAATATGATTGTGCATGCGCTGATGGATTCTCCCTCAGTGTCGGGTGCCTACCGCTTTAACATCGTTCCGGGCACCAACTGTGTGATGGATGTTGAGGCGACGCTGTTTGCCCGAACAGAATTGCCCCACGTGGGGTTGGGGCCGTTGACCTCGATGTTCTTGTTTGATGAAACCAACCGTCACCGCTTTGATGATTTCCGCCCCGCGGTCCATGACAGCGAAGGCCTGCTGGTTAAGAACGGCAATGGCGAAGTCCTGTGGCGGCCGCTGGCCAACCCCAAACACCTGCAAATTTCCTCTTTTGTGGATGAAAATCCGCAAGGGTTTGGCCTGATGCAGCGTGCGCGGAAACTGTCCGACTTTGCAGATCTCGAAGCCAACTACCACCGCCGACCAAGCCTATGGGTGGAGCCCATCGGCGATTGGGGCAAAGGCGCGGTCACATTGGTGGAAATTCCAGCCGACAAGGAAATCTACGACAATATCGTGGCCTACTGGCGTCCACGCGAACCCTATGCCGCTGGCAGTGAAATTACGTTGTCCTATCGCCTGAATTGGGGCGAAGAGCCTGAGATGTCTTTGCCGCGCGTGTTGAACACAGCATCTGGCGAAAAGATTTTTGGCGACCCCGGCCGCCTTATGGTGATCGACTTTGAAGCGCACCCGCTGTTTGCCGGTTTCGTGGACGGTGAAGACGGTGAAGACCTGCTGGATATCCACGTGTCCTCACCACATGTGGAAACCAGCGAGGGCGTGTTGCAGCGCAATCCTGAAACTGACGGGCTGCGACTGGCGTTTTCCTTTGATCCCGGCGAACGTAGCCATGTGGAACTGCGCGCCCAGCTGCGCAAGGACGGCGCCCCCGCCTCTGAGGTATGGCTGTATCGGTGGACTGCATGACTGATATGATGCCCTCCCGCGCGCCACTGGACATGCCCGCACAAGATTTTACGCGTCCCTTCCATGATCGCAGCGCCCCCTCCCCCAAAGCGCCGCGTCAGGTGGCGCTGTGGCGCACGGTCACGTTTTCACCTGCAATGCTTGCAACCGGGCTGTTGGGCTGGGTCATGCAGGGCTGGTTTGCCGATGGCGGCTTTACCGGACTGGAAGTGGCGCTGCTCACCTTGATCATTTTCAACTTTTTCTGGATTTGTTTCAGCGTGTCCACCGTGTTGCTGGGGCTGTACTCTCTGTCGCGCCGCGAACAGACCACCGCCAGCGCCGAAGCTACCGGGCTGAACGTCGCGCTGTTGGTGCCCGTGTACAACGAAGTTCCGTGGTATGTTCTGGGCAATGCCCATTCCATGCTGGCCGAGCTGGACGCGCGCGCGTGCACCCATAGCTATGACATGTTCATCCTGTCTGACACCCGCGACGACGCCATTGCCGCTCAGGAAAAGAAGAGCGTCGAAGCGTTGCGCTCCATGTTGCCCGCAGGCAGCAATCTTTACTATCGCCGTCGCCCGGACAACGCCGGCCGCAAGGTCGGCAACATCAGTGACTGGGTCCAAAACTGGGGCAATGCCTATGAGGCCATGCTGGTTCTGGACGCCGACAGTCTAATGACCGGACAAGCCATCGGCCGTCTGGCGGACGCTCTGGCCAGCGATCCATCGGCGGGTCTGATCCAAAGCTACCCGCAATTGATCGGCGCCCAATCCGTATTTGGCCGTATGCAGCAGTTCGCCAATACCGTTTATGGTTTGGCCTTGGCAGAGGGTCTCGCACGGTGGGCGGGCCAAGAAGGCAACTATTGGGGCCACAACGCCATCATGCGCACACAGGCCTTTGCCGCCTGTGCCGGGCTGCCCCATTTGCGGACGTTGCGTGGTCAGGATCAACTGATCATGAGCCATGATTTTGTTGAGGCCGGATTGCTGCGCCGCGCGGGCTGGGCTGTGCGGTTCCTGCCGCGGATCAAAGGATCCTATGAAGAAACGCCGCAAACCTTGATTGACCACATCCAACGGGACCGCCGCTGGTGTCAGGGCAACCTGCAACATATCAAGCTTCTGAACGCCCGTGGGTTCCGTGCCATCTCGCGCTTTCACCTGCTGCATGGGGCGATTGGCTACCTTATGGCTCCGATCTGGTTTGCGCTGCTGGTGATCTGGGCCTTGATCGGGCGCGGCGAAGAAGCCTCGGTGCTGACATATTTCTCTGAGAAAAACCCAACCATGCCATCCTGGCCAGACATGACAGAGCCACGCCATGTGCTGGTGATCCTGCTGATCTATGCCATGCTACTGGCGCCCAAAATGTTGTCTGTTCTGGCCCTGCCCCTGACCGGACGCAAGTTCACCGAATACGGCGGTATTGGACAGTTTGGCGTGTCGATGCTGTCCGAAGTGATCCTCGCGATTTTGTATGCCCCCATTTTGATGGTGCAACAGATGATCGCGGTGCTGCGCACGGTGCTGGGCCTGCAAAAAGGCTGGTCGCCTCAGGCACGTGATGGCGGTGACTACAGCCTGCGCACCATTGTTCAGGTGCACGCATTGGAAACGGTCAGTGGTGTTGCACTGTGGGTCGGCATTCTGGCGGGCGTTGTGTCAATCTGGCTGGTTCCCATTGCGGTGTCGCTGGTCCTTGCCGTGCCGCTGTCTGCGCTGTCTGGCATGCCGATCCGTGACCGCATTCATCGTTGGATGGGCACACATGACCATTTTGTTGAACCACAGATCACTCAGGCTGCGCGCAGCTATCGTCTGCAGCTGCGCCGGTATCTGGAAGGTCAGGCCCAGACACCTGCGGAATAATATCTCTTCTGCCCGGTCGGGCGCGGCTATTGTGTAGCCTGCGCCCGCTCGAACCAGTCTGTCATACTATCGGCCCAACCACGGGGTACGGAATGACCGCCCGGATGCAACACAAACC
Source organism: uncultured Paracoccaceae bacterium (assembly GCA_947492585.1). Classification (GTDB taxonomy): domain Bacteria; phylum Pseudomonadota; class Alphaproteobacteria; order Rhodobacterales; family Rhodobacteraceae; genus Epibacterium. Next base: position 175,910 of record CANLND010000001.1, on the reverse strand, counting down.
GGATCTCGGCCCCCTCACCGCAACTCCACTGCCGGATATGATCGCGGTCTTTGGACCAGACCCGCGACGGCGCATGGGTTTCGCAGCCCAACGCATTCCGCCAGACTTCAAGACCTGCATAGATATCGCCCTGTTGCCAGGTCCGCCCGCGCAGATACCGCCCTTCAAGCGGCACCACGGTATCCGACCAGCCATGCGTATGATGCAGACGAACAGGCCCTCTACACTCAGCAGGCTGCGGCCGCCAGAACCCGCCGGCAACGGGGGCATAGGCAGCAAACATATCAGGCGTTTCGCAGGCCAGATAGTTCACCATGAAGCCACCAGCCGAAAACCCGGCCAACACCACCTGTGCGGGATCGATATTGTGCCGTGTTTCTGCGTCCTGCAAGACGTCTTGCAAAAATGCGGTCTCGTCGCGCCCCTCCCAACCGGGATAGAAATTCCAACTGCGCCGCCCATCCGTGCGCGGCGCACCATCTGGCGCAATCACCGCATAGCCACGGCCGCGCAGGGTTTCGACCATACTGGTCTGTGACAGCGCACCAAGGCCCGAGCTGCCGAACCCGTGTAAAAACACAACCGCTGGCATAGCGTCCTGTGGCTGGTCGGGCACACGGATATGATAGCTGCCCCCGTCCGGCAGGGCACAGGCGCCCCCCGGATCACAGTCGGCCTGTGCGGCGGTGCCAACGAGCGTTGAGGTAAATGCGCAGACGACAACGGCCGTCAGCGCACCAGCGGTAGGTCTGATTTGATCCATCCTGGTCCTGCCTTTGATCCAAGCATGCCTTCTGGCACATCGATGATATTGGTAAATCCGGCCTCAGCCAAACGAAGCGTCATACGGGCGGACCGCACGCCACGGGCGCAGATCAGCGCAATCGGCGCGTCACGCGCATCGCCCACAATCTGTTGCAAGGCTGCGATAAAGTCATCGCGCCGCATGTCAATGGGATGGGCCCCTTTGGCAATCCCAGTGGCGGCCCATTCCTGCGGGGTGCGAATATCAATCAGCACAACCTCACCGGCGCGTTGTTTTGAGTGGACCTCCTGCACCGAAAACTTGGTGTTGCCGTGCTCAGGCGCGGTCAAATAGCGCCAGCGCCCGATCGCAACAACGCCCCCAAGCCCGACCCCAACAAGCAACAAACGTCGACGCGTCAACCGCGACGCGGAGGTCTTTGAAGGGGGGGTGTCCATATCGGTCTCCGGTTCCAATTTTATGTCTGAGATGTAGCAGCTGTTGTCCAACAGATCACCCGTCGCACCACATTTTGGGTGCTCGATGCGGATCAAGATCCCGTCATCCGCTGTGTAACCCCCGTGAAGTTGTCTCGTGTAATCAGTCAAATTCGCGGTCACACTTCGATTTTACCCGTCTAGCGTTCTGAAACGCTGGCGCCACGCGTAAAAAAAGCTTACCTAAAAATGACATTTTTTAGCCCAACCAGGAGATGTCCCCAAGTGTCCCTGTTTCTGATCGCGGCCCTGCCCTTTCTAGGAGCTGTCTTTCCTGCGCTTTTGATCCGTGCGGGGCGCAATGCGTCCGCATCGGCGGCAGGTTTGACCACTCTATTGGCCTTTGTCGGCCTCATGCTTCATGCCCCCGCTGTATTGCGCGGTGAAACCATCCAGGCGCGGTTTGATTGGCTGCCCGGACTGGGGCTCAACGCCAATTTCTTTCTTGATGGTCTTGGCTTTTTGTTTGCCACTCTGATCCTTGGGATTGGATTGCTGATCATTCTCTACGCGCGATTTTACCTGTCGCGTCAGGATCCTATGGGGCAGTTCTACACCTATTTATTGCTGTTTCAGGGGGCGATGGTGGGGATCGTCACCTCCGACAATATCCTGCTTTTGTTGATTTTCTGGGAGCTGACATCACTCAGTTCATTCTTGCTGATCGGGTATTGGAAACACCTGCCCGCCGGACGTCAGGGTGCCAGAATGGCGCTGACCGTGACCGGATCCGGGGGACTGGCAATGATTGGCGGCATGCTGATCCTTGGCAATATCGCGGGATCCTATGATCTGACGGTGATCCTACAAAACAAAGAACTGATCCAAGCGTCGCCACTGTATCTGCCAGCGTTGATTCTGATTTTGTTGGGCTGTTTCACCAAATCAGCGCAATTCCCGTTCCATTTCTGGCTGCCCCATGCCATGGCCGCGCCGACACCGGTGTCCGCCTATCTACACTCAGCCACCATGGTAAAAGCAGGTATCTTTTTGATGGCACGGATGTGGCCTGCGCTGGCGGGGACGCCCGAATGGTTCTACATCGTCACAACCGCTGGGCTGATCACCATGGTCCTAGGCGCGGTCATTGCGCTGTTCAAAGACGACTTAAAGGCGCTGTTGGCCTTTTCTACCGTGTCACATCTGGGCCTGATCACCATGCTTTTGGGCTTTGGCACCAAGGCAGCTGCAGTTGCTGCTGTGTTTCACATCATCAACCACGCGACGTTCAAGGCTGCGCTGTTTATGTCGGCGGGTATCGTCGACCACGAGGCCCACACCCGCGACATCAAACGTCTGGGGGGATTGCGTCACCTGATGCCGGTGACCTTTACCATCGCTATGGTCGCCTCCTTGTCTATGGCCGGCATTCCGCCATTGAACGGGTTCTTGTCCAAAGAAATGATGCTTGAGGAAGCCAGCCACACGTATTGGCTAGACAATCCCTACATCATCCCCGCGCTTGCGACCTTTGCCGCGCTGTTCTCAGCGGCCTACTCGTTCCGCTTTATTGCGCATGTGTTCTTTGGCCCAAAACGCGACGACTACCCTGCCCAACCGCATGATCCGGGCTTTGGCATGTGGGCCGCGCCTGCGCTCTTGGTGGTGCTTGTGGTGCTGATTGGTTTGTTCTCGGGCACATTGGTTGGCCCAGTGGTTCAGGCGGCAGCGGACGCTGTGACCGGTTCCCACCCCAAAGTGTACCTAAAGCTGTGGCATGGCGTGAACCCTGCGTTGATCATGTCAGGAATTGCTGTGGTTGGCGGCATTCTTCTGCTGTCTCTACACCGTCACGTGGAAGCCCTGTGGAACGCCCTCCCCCGCCCCGAAGCCAAAGCGATCTTTGACAAATACATCGGCGCTTTGACTCTTTTGGCGGATCGCGTGACCGCTGGCGTGCACAATGGTGCCATCACCCGTTACGGATTGATTATGGTGCTGTTCACCACGGGCATCAGCTATTTGGCGTTCAAAACCGGTACCCTCCCGGACGCGACCCGCGCGGTGCAATCCGTGGGCGCGCTGCCTGTACTGGGCTGGATCGCACTGGTTGTCGCCACGGGTTTCATCCTGCTGCACCACCGCAACCGCCTGTTGGCGCTGGTATTGATCGGCGTTGTTGGTCTGGTGGTGTCGTTAGGCTTCAATTACCTGTCGGCTCCCGATCTGGCGTTGACCCAAATTTCGGTTGAGGTCGTCACCATCATTTTGATGCTTCTGGCCTTGAACTTTCTTCCCAAAGAGACCCCGGTTGAATCGCCCGTTGGCACCCGGCTGCGCGATGGCGCAATTGCGGTCGCCGCGGGCCTAGGAGCGGGTGGGTTGATCTATGCGCTGATGACCCGCGACTTCGCTGCCGACACCATTTCAGGCTTTCACCTTGCCAATTCCTACAAAGGCGGCGGCGGCACCAATGTGGTGAACGTTATTCTGGTCGATTTCCGTGGCTTTGACACCTTTGGCGAGATCATCGTTCTTGGTATCGCCGCCATGGTGATTTACGCCCTGACCGAGGCGGTGCTTGGCTCCAAAGTCCGGGCCTATCTGCTCAACCGCACGCCGGATCTGCCACAGGCAGGTGACGCGCATCCGTTGATGATGGTGGTCGCCACGCGGGTGATGATGCCCGTGGCCCTGATGGTTGCGGCCTATATCTTCTTTCGGGGGCACAACCTGCCCGGAGGCGGTTTCATTGCCGGTTTGATCGCAGCCATTGCGATCATAATGCAATACATGGCCTCCGGCTTTGGCTGGGCTGCGGATCGCCAGCGGTTCCAGTACCACGCCATCATCGGCTCTGGCGTATTGATCGCTGCCGCCACCGGCATGGGCGCGTGGTTCAACGACATGCCGTTCCTGACCTCAGCCTTTGGCTATATCACCTGGGCGCCGCTCGAAAAATTCGAATGGGCCACCGCTGCTTTGTTTGACCTTGGTGTTTTCCTTGCGGTGGTCGGCGCGGTGTTGCTGACGCTGGAAAGCCTGTCGCGCTTTGCCTGGCAGCCCGGCATCACCAGCGAACACGCCATGGACATCAACCCCGCACGCGACGACGACGCGTCCAAGACCGAAGAAGGAGCATAACGCATGGAACTCCTTGTGGCTTCTGCCGTGGGCATATTAACCGCCGCTGGCATCTATCTCATCCTGCGCCTGCGCACGTTTCCGGTGATCCTTGGCCTGTCTTTGCTGACCTATGCGGTGAACGTTTTTCTGTTTGCCACCGGCCGTCTGGCCGTGGGCGCGCCGCCGGTGCTGAACAAATACCAAGAGGTGGCCTATGCCGATCCACTCCCACAAGCGCTGGTTCTGACTGCGATCGTTATCTCGTTTGGGATGACAGCCGTGGTGGTGATGATTGCGCTTGGGGCGTATCTTTCGTCGAAAACGGATAAGATCAATATGACCGACGATCACACAGCAGGAGACGACGCATGAACCACCTGCTGATTGCGCCAATTGTGCTGCCAGCACTGGTAGCGCCCTTTATCACAATGGTGACACGTCATCATATGGATCTGACCCGGATCTTTTCGCTGGCGGCCTCAGTGCTGCTGGTGGTGATCACCCTGACGCTGGGATGGCAGGCTGCGGACGGCACGGTCCAAGTCTACGAACTGGGCGACTGGCAAGCCCCCTTTGGCATTGTTCTGGTGCTGGATCGCCTGTCCGCCATGATGATCGTCTTGACGGCCATTCTGGCGCTCGTGGTCAACCTCTATGCGGTTGGTTCCGGCTGGGATGCGCGCGGGCGCAACTTCCATGCGCTGTTTCAGTTCCAACTTATGGGCATCCAGGGCGCGTTCCTGACCGGTGATGCATTTAACCTGTTTGTGTTTTTCGAGGTCTTGCTGATCGCCTCATATGGCCTGATGATCCACGGTGGTGGCGCCAAACGGTTTCAGGCGGGCGTGCAATATGTCGTTTATAACCTGCTGGGATCAACCCTGTTCCTGTTTGCGCTTGGCACGATCTACGCGGTGACCGGCACGCTAAACATGGCCGATCTGGCGGTAAAAGTGGCTGAAATTTCGCCCGACAATACCGCACTTCTGCGGGTGGGTGCGATCATGCTGTTGCTGGTTTTCGCCATCAAAGCCGCGCTTTTGCCGCTGCATTTCTGGCTGCCGGCCTCCTATGCCAACGCGCCGGCCCCAGTGGCCGCACTGTTTGCCATCATGACCAAAGTGGGCGCCTATGCGATCCTGCGGTTTTACACGCTTATCTTTGGTCCCGAGGTTCAGGCCACGGAAGGACTGGCCGGTGATTGGTTGCTGCCCGCAGCCCTGTTTACCTTGGGCGCAGGCGCCGTTGGTGTATTGGGCGCACGTGATATTGGTCGATTGATTGCCTTTGGTGCGATTGCCTCCATGGGCACCCTGCTGACGGCCGTGGCGTTGTTCACCCCACAAGCGGCCGCTGCGGCCTTGTATTATGCCGTTCATTCGACCTTTGCCGCGGCACTGTTGTTCCTGATCGCGGATATGATCATAGAACGCCGCGGTGACAGCATCGCACCCAACGCGCCGATGGCTCAAAATGGGTTAATTTCTGCCGTGTTCTTTGTCGCGGCCATCGCGCTGGCGGGCATGCCACCTTTGTCTGGCTTTATTGGGAAACTTTTGGTGATGGATGCCGCGCGCGACCACGATCTGGGCTGGACGATCTGGGCTGTCATTCTTGGCGGTTCATTGGTGACCATTCTGGGGCTGGCACGGGCTGGGACGTTGATTTTCTGGAAATCCTATGATGCCGACACCGCGGCACCGGATGATGACCAGGACAACACTGCCGAACCCCCACGCCCTGCCGCGCTGCCGTTTGTTGCCATCTTTATGCTGGTGGGCGGGCTGGCTGCGCTGACCCTCTTCGCAGGCCCCATGAACGACTACGCCGTTGCAACGGCTGAACAGCTGTTCAATCCTGTTGGCTATCTTGAAACTGTTCTGGGAGGTGCCACGAAATGACATTTCTGCGCAGGCTTCTGCCCCACCCCTACCTCACCCTTCTGCTGACTGTGACCTGGCTGATGCTGGTCAACGGATGGTCATTGAATTCGCTGGTGTTTGGCTTTTTGCTGGGCTGGTTGATCCCTTTTGTCACCCGCGCCTACTGGCCGCAACAACCCCGCGTGCGTGCACCGTTGAAGATCATCGAATACATCCTCGTGGTGTTTTATGACATTGTCGTCGCCAATATCGAGGTGGCGCGGATCGTATTATTCAAGTCCAATGCCAACCGCACTCCAGCGTGGGTCACAATACCGCTAGACCTGCGCACGCCCGAGGCGATTACCGTTCTGGCGGGCACCATCACCATGACCCCCGGCACTGTTTCCGCCGATGTGTCAGCCGAAGGTCACGCGCTGCTGGTTCATTGTCTGGACGCCCCAAACCCCGAAGCGGTGCGCGACGACATCAAAACCCGCTATGAGGCGCGGCTCAAGGAGATCTTTGAATGATGGTCTATGCTCTGACGTTTGCCTTTGGCTGTTTTGCCCTCGCGATGTTGATGAATCTGTACAAGGTCGTGTTTTCCGATCAGGTCGCGGATCGCATTCTGGCGTTGGATACCATGTTCATCAACGCAATTGCGGTGATGGTGCTGTATGGCATGTATCTTGGCACCGAAGTCTATTTCGAAGCCGCCATGATCATCGCCATGTTGGGATTTGTATCAACCGTAGCCTATGCCCGCTTTATCCTGCGCGGCAATATCATCGAATAACGGAGACGCCTATGGATCAGTTCCTTGAAATCACCGTGAGCGTCTTTCTGGTTGTGGGAGGTGTGTTCGGCCTTATTGGGTCATTTGGGTTGATCAAACTTAACGATCCCATGTCGCGCCTGCATGGCCCAACCAAGGCATCGACGCTCGGCTTGGGGGGTGTTCTTCTGGCCTCAATGTTGCATTCAATATTGGCCGAACATCATGTTTCTTTTCATGAAATCATGATCACCCTGTTTGTGCTGCTCACAGCACCGATCACGGCAAATTTCATTGCCAAGGTGCATATACACCGGCATGAAACTCCCAAAAGCCTGCCGGATGCGGGTTCAGACAAACTTTGGGCCACGCATGACATCGTCCCAGACGACCGTGCCACCGACGAGGCCTAGCATACAATAATAACGCGAAAGGCCGCCCCATGGATCCGTCACCACATTTTCCCTTAACCAAGGATCTGGTGCTGATCGGAGGCGGCCATTCTCACGCGCTGGTGCTGCGCCAATGGGGCATGAACCCTTTGCCCGGTGCACGCCTGACGTTGATCAATCCTGGCCCCACTGCGCCCTATTCCGGCATGTTGCCCGGCTTTGTTGCAGGGCATTACGAACGCGATGCGCTCGACATTGATCTGGTGAAACTCGCGCGCTTTGCAGGGGCCCGGTTGGTTCTTGGGGCGGCTACAGGGATCGATACCACACAGCAGCTTGTACATGTGGCTGACCGTCCGCCGATTGCCTATGATGCGCTGGCGATTGACGTGGGCATCACCTCCGACATGCCTGATTTACCGGGTTTTGCGGACCACGCGGTGCCTGCAAAACCGCTGGGTCAGTTTGCCGCCCGGTGGCACAGCTATCGTAAAGGCATCGCCCCGGCCCACGTTGCCGTGATTGGCGGTGGCGTGGCAGGAGCAGAGCTGATCATGGCGATGGCGTTTGACCTGCGCCGCCGCAATCGGCTGGCCCGCGCCACTTTGATCGACAGTGCCCGTGCCTTGACTGCGATTGGCGCAGCGGCGGCGCAACGTCTGCGCAACCAGTTGACAACATTAGGGATCACCCTGATCGAAGAGGCCACAATTTCATCCATTGAAACCGACCACATCCGGTTGTCCGACGGGCGAGAGATCCTGTCAGACTTTACCACCGGGGCCGCAGGGGCCCGCCCCTATGATTGGCTCGCGGAGACCGGACTGGCGTTGCACGACGGCTATGTTGCTGTGTCCCCGTGCCTGCAATCATCGGATCGGCGCGTCTTTGCCACCGGAGATTGCGCGCACCTGTCGTTTGCCCCGCGCCCCAAAGCCGGGGTTTATGCCGTTCGCCAATCAAAGGTTCTCTTTCGTAACTTACGTGCATTTCTTACTGATGATGACTTATTTGCATACAAGCCTCAACAGGATTACTTAAAGCTCATTTCGCTGGGTAGTACATCGGCGTTAGCAGAGCGATTTGGAGTACCCATATCGGGACCGATGATGTGGCGGTGGAAAGACCACATCGATCAGACCTTCATGAACCAGTTCAGTGACCTGCCGATGCCCTCACATGCCGCACTCCCCGCGGAACACACCGTGGATTTGCCGCAAGAGATGCGCAACGGCCCGGTCTGTGGCAACGTGGCAGCTGAGATAGCATGCGATACGGTTCCCGCAGCGCCGCCCCCGTCGTCAAAGCGCGATAGCGCGACGCCCCTGTCCCCGGCATACGCCAAAACTCGATCCATCGCCCCTGTCACGCAGGTCACCTGCACCCACCACCTGCACGGCGTCGCGCGGGATCCGGTTTTGACGGCGCAGATAGCGGTGATTGAAGCCTTGGCAAAAATTCAACTGACAGGCGCGTCGCCGCACACTGCAACCCTGATGGTCATTCTTCCGCGCATGTCCGCCCCTTTGCAGCAACGCACGCTCGCAGAGATCAGGCTCACCGCACAGGCAGATTTGTCCAACGCTGGCGTGACGTTAGAAGACACGCATGTAACTGTTGGAACAGAACTGACCATTGGATTTACGCTCATTGGGGAACAAACCAAAGACATGCCCTCGCAGGCCTCGCACGGGGCACGCCCCGGTGATCTGCTCGTGCTAACAAAACCCATCGGCACCGGTGTGCTATTGGCGGCGGATCTGGCAAATGTCGCCAAGAGCACGGACGTTGCGCAGGCCTATGCCAGCATGTGTCGTCCCCTTGGACCAACCATAGATCTATTGCGGGGCGCGACGGCCAGAACACTCGTGGGTCATTTGGGTTTGGCCAGACACCTGACGGACCTTTGCGCCATGTCGCGCTGTGGCGCGCTATTGGATTTGCCAAAGATTCCATACCTTTCAGGTGCACAAAGCCTCTCAGCACGTCGCGCACGTGACCGTGCATATATCCACAACGCGGCGCATGTTCCCCATCTGGCAATGCAGGAACCGCTGCTGTGCGATCCACAGACTGCGGGTGGCCTATTGGCGGCCCTCCCCCCGATGCACAGCGCACAGATCTTAGAAACGCTCACTGCCGCGGGCGAGCGGGCCGCTGTGATTGGTGAAATCACCGAACCACCGCACGACCCGCGCCCACGAGTACGGGCAAAGCCCATCTAACCCCGTTTCATCCACATGTGGCGCGTCACTGTGCCCGCGGGGCAGGCCATGTTTGTCGCTTCGGAATCTCAGCCAATACTGGCTCGTTTTGTGCCAATCGTACACTTCACTCGTCAGGAACAGGCGGAAAACCACGTTTCTTCACAATTAACATGAAATGAATCTTGCCTTGCGGTTCAAATAGAAAGTAACGATAATTTCCATGTTAAGAATAAAAATACGGCACAAAACGCCGCGTTTCCGCATCAGCGAACAGGGTCGCGCCACATGAATGCTCCGCAGATAGACATCAACACCTTGCCGTCTCATCTGATCCGTCGCTTGAACCAGATGTCAGCGGCCCTATTCACCGCCGCCATGACGGAAGAAGGACTGCCCCTAACACCCGTGCAATATGCCGCACTTTGGGCGATTTCTGAAAATCCAGACGTTGATCAGGCGTCTGTTGCAAAAATGATCGGCTATGACCGGGCCACGCTGGGCAAAGTCATTGATCGGCTTGAATCCAAATCGCTGATACAACGCGTGATTTCCCGTGCTGACCGACGTGCGCGCGAGATCTCCATTTCCGCCGAAGGACGCGCCCTGCTGGATCGGGCCCATCCCATTGTGTTGGACATGCAACCCCGCATTTTGCCCGGGATCACAGAGGAAGAGCGCGCCACCCTGGTCGCGCTGATGACCAAGGTGGCAAAGGCCGGAGACACTGCGATGCATGCCCCAAAACAAAAACGGTTGGGCGACTGATTTCCGAGATCGCATCCACACGCGCCGATCCGAAACCCACGACCGACGCAGGGCGCTATTTCACATACGCCTTGCGCGCCAATTCGATCCGCGCTTCGGTCAGGGACATCTCTTTCATGATATCCCGCCTGCGCGTCCGATCTCCGGTCTCGCGCAACTCGGCGCGTAGACGCGCCAGCTCTTTGGACAAAGAGACAAATTCAGGCACGCCGCCGCTCTCTTTGACCAGCCGATTGATCAGCGCGTTTTCTGGATCGTCACACGAGGGCAGCGGGCGCCCCGCACCCGCAAGGTTGTCAAACGCGCCGTCGGCTTCGGCTTCGGCAATACGCAGGTTAATCAGATCTATCAGCGGGTGGTCCATGCGCGCAGTTTGCCACGAGACCACGCCAGAAACCAGACACAGAAACGCCGCCACAGAGAGCCCCTGCGGCGGCGAATAAGCGACGTTACAGACGGTCTTACTTCCGGGTGATGCGCCCGTCCGTGTACGGCGTGTAGGCGCCATTTTTGGCAAGATACTCAGCCGTGACGTCCGCCAGATCGGGGCCAAAGTCATAGGCGTTGGCCGCGTCGCGGAACATTTTGTAGCCATCGCCACCGCCCCGCACATAATTGTTGGATGTCAGGCCGTAGGTTTTGGCAGGATCAATCGCCTCCCACGCTCCATTTTCCATCACAAGTACATCAGACACACGGCCTTCGTTTGGCGCAACGGACATGTCAAAGGTGAATTTCAGACCGGCAACCTGCGGGAAACGGCCTTTTCCGTCTTCGACCTGGCTGACCCCGTTTTCAAGCGCGTCAATCACAGTTTGACCTGACACATAGAAGGTCGACAGCGTATTTTGGAACGGAAGTACGGTCAGCACCTCTCCCATTGTGACCTCACCCGCGTCGATCGAGGCACGCAAGCCCCCGCCGTTTTGAAGTGCGATGGTGATACCCTGATCCTTGACCCGATCCAGCATCGCATCCGCCACAAGATTGCCCATTGGGCATTCCACAGCGCGGCACACATCCCGCGCGCCTTCTACAACATCGACGGTTTCCGCCACGATGCGCTGCTTCATCTCTTCGATGGGCGCGCCCATTTCGGCCACGCGCGCCGCGACATCCGCATCTGGCGTCACCGAGGCGTCCAGCAGGATCGGCTCACCTGCGGCGACGATCACATGACCCGCATCGTCAAAAGTCAGCTCAAGCTCGCCCAAATACTTGGAATACGCATAGGCCTGAACAACCGGCACGTCGCCAACCATGGTGGGGTACGGACCTGCCGCGCGGTCTGATGTGTTGGACAGCAAGGTGTGCGAGTGGCCACCAACAACCGCGTCAATGCCCGGAACATTTGCAGCAATGTCGAGATCCTTGGGCAACCCAACATGGGTCAGCGCAATAATTTTGGTGACCCCGTCTGCTTCCAGCGCTGCGACATCTGCTTTCAGGCTTTCAATCTCGTCCTGAAACACAACGTTGTCGCCGGGCGAAGAGGTTTCAACCGTATCCGTGGCCAGGACCGAAATAATCCCAATCTTTTCGCCACCAATCTCTAGCACCACATGGTTGCCAACCTTGCCGTTCAGCAAGGGTTCAGACGACAAATCCAAGTTTCCGGAAATCACTGGAAAGGATACGGCATCAACGAATTTTTCTAGCGCAGCAGGACCATCGTCAAATTCGTGATTGCCCACGGCCATCACATCATAACCGATGGCCTCCATGAATTCGGCCTCCGCGGCACCTTTGTAGGTGGTGTAGAACAGGGACCCTTGGAACGGATCACCCGCATCAAGAACCAAAACATTCTGGCCAGCCAGCGCAGCGCGCTTTGCGTCGACCATGGTTTTGATACGCGCCACCCCGCCAAAGCACGTGCCCTCGGCTTCGCCTTCGGCGTTGCAGGTAGAATCGTATTTGTTGATCGATTCAATACGGCTGTGAATGTCGTTGGTGTGGAGGATGGTCAACTTGTAGTCGGCTGAGGCCATTCCGGCGGTGAGTGCCAAAGCTGCGGCACCGCTGAGAAAACGTGTAAACATGTGGCTCTCCTAACATCTATAGGACCCATAGGGACATGATTGGACCAATGAGTCAAAATCTCTGTGCAGCTCATATCGGAGCACGCGTAACAAGAGAATGACGCGGCCTGGGAATTTGCGGTGTTTTGTGGCAGCGCAGGTCCGAATTGCCCAAACTTGTGGCCCTGTCCCCTTGACCCAGATGCCACATCAGCGCATCACGCCTGCATGCTGATCTACAAAATTTTCCGTACCGACGAATGGGCTTCCTTTGAGGCCTCTGGCGAAACCAAGGGCGCGCCCATCGATCTGGCTGATGGCTACATCCACTTTTCCACCGCCGAACAGGCAGCGGAGACGGCAGCGAAACATTTTGCCGGAGCGCAGGATCTGTGGCTGCTCGCCCTAGAGGCCGCGCCACTGGGCGATGCGCTGAAATGGGAAGTGTCCCGCGGCGGCGCTGAATTCCCCCATCTGTATCGTGACATGGTGATGTCAGACATAGTATGGGCCAAACCGTTGCCGTTGGTGAACGGATCGCATCAGTTCCCGGCTGAAATGATCTAAGGTCCAAGGAAAATACGATGAAACTGATTGAAACTCTTGGGCTGAAGGCCCTGCACCAACTGGACCCGGAACAGGCGCACAGCCTGTCGATAAAGGCGCTGACCCTGGGATTGGCGCCCGCGCCTGGCCCAAAAACCTCTCGCCGCCTGCGCACCCGCGTCGCAGGATTAGAGCTGCCCAACCCGTTAGGGCTTGCTGCCGGATATGACAAAAATGCCGAAGCGCTCGCTCCCCTGTCCAAGGCCGGATTTGGCTTTATTGAAGTGGGTGCCGCCACACCACGTCCACAGCCCGGCAATCCCAAACCCCGTTTGTTTCGCCTGACCGAGGATCGTGCCGCGATCAATCGCTTTGGCTTTAACAACGAAGGTATGGACGTGATTGCAGCGCGTCTGACCAAGCGCCCACAGGAGGCGATCATCGGTCTCAATCTTGGCGCCAATAAAGACAGCGACGACCGCGCGGCGGATTTTGCCAAGGTCCTGAGCCATTGTGGCGCGCATCTGGATTTTGCCACAGTAAATGTGTCGTCGCCCAACACAGAGAAACTGCGTGACCTGCAAGGCAAGGCCGCACTGACGGCTCTGTTAAATGGCGCGCTTGAGGCCCGCGATGGTCTAGAACGTCGGGTCCCCGTGTTCCTAAAAATCGCCCCCGATCTCAGCGCGGCGGAATTGGACGATATCGCCGCAGTCGCGCTTGAGACGCGGATCGATGCGGTGATCACCACCAATACCACGCTGGATCGCGACGGGTTGCACAGTCAGCACCGTGGTGAAAAGGGTGGCCTGTCCGGCGCGCCGTTGTTCGAAAAATCCACACGTGTTCTGGCGGGCCTATCGCAACGATTGGAGGGTCAGGTGCCACTGATCGGGGTTGGCGGCGTTGGGTCGGCCGAACAGGCCTATGCCAAGATCTGCGCAGGCGCGAGTGCGGTGCAGCTGTATACAGCCATGGTATATGGCGGACTGTCGCTGATCACTGAGATACTGGACGGGTTGGAACAGCTGTTGCAACGCGACGGGTTTGACACGGTGTCAGACGCCGTCGGGAGCAAACGCGGAGAGTGGTTGTGATCACCTATTGGCACAACCCGGCGTGTTCGAAATCGCGAGCCGGATTGGCGTTTCTGGAAGAGCGCGGCGCAGACGTGACCCTACGTCTATATAAGAAGGATGTGCCATCTCATGAGGAGCTGCGACGCGTTCTGGCCGCTCTTGGCGGGTCGATCTTACAGATGATCCGCACCAAAGACGCGCTGTTTGGTGATCTTGGCCTCGCGGAGGATCTGCCAGAGGACAAATTAATCGCGGCGTTGGTCGAAAACCCAGCGCTCCTAGAGCGCCCTATCGCGCTGAACGGGTCGCGTGCGGTCATCGGCCGTCCGACCGACGCCCTGGCAGTACTGCTTTAAGTCGCGACAAATCGCACGGCTCCCGCGCGGATCTGGTGTTTAAAAAACACCCTCTCCCCTTGGGCCGGGCAGGCCGCGCCGAAGGCGCGGCCTGCCCCCTCGCGATGCGCAAGGCGCAGCGCAATACCTCATATGTAGTCCAAAACCTCTTAGATCGACAGGTATGTTGGCCAAAAGCAGGCGGCATCACCCCGCAGATGCGCGGGAAACGCGGGCTTCCAGCCCCGGATATTTCAGCCCCAACGAAACACCACGTGCCACAAACGAGATCAACAGTGCAGCCCATAGACCATGATTGCCAAACCCCGGCATTAGTACCGCAACAGAAACTGCATAGACCAAAGCGCTGATCACCATCATATTGCGCATATCCCGTGACGCGGTTGCCCCGATGAAAATCCCATCAAGCATCCAGCTCGCCCCCCCCAGAACCGGAGCAAGAACAACATAAGGCAGGTACTGGCGTGCAGCCTCTCTCACTTCTGTCGCCGTGGTCATTCTGTCGATCAACACCGCTCCGAACAGCCAGAAAATCAGCGCCATCGTAAGCACCACCACAGCGCCCCAAAGACTGGTCAGCACCGAAGCGCGGCGCAACGCGGACCGCTTCCGGGCCCCCACAGCCTGCCCCACCAGTGTTTCGGCCGCAAACGCAATCCCATCCATCCCATACGCGGTCACAAACATCAGCTGCAACAGGACCTGATTGGCCGCTAACTCCAGATCGCCCTGACGCGCAGCCAGAAAGGTAAAGGACACAAAGATCGCCTGAAGCAAGAGAGACCGCAGTAAGATATCGACATTCACCACCGCCATTCGTCGCAGCGCCGCGGCCTGCAAAACCTGCGCCCAGTTGCGCCAGTCAGGCGTCGCAAGCACGGCGCGACAGAACCAAAGCCCCAGCAGACAGCCGCTCCACTCGGCGATCAATGTTGCGATCGCAACGCCATTTACGCCCCACTCTAAGCCCAGAACAAACCACAGATCCAAAATGATATTCACGCCATTGGTGAAGACTTGGATCAAAAAGAATGCGCGCGTACGCTCTTGGGCGATCAACCATCCCGACATGCCATATAGCGCGATCGCCGCCGGCGCAGACCAGATCCGGATGCTCAGATACTCCTGCGCCATCGCAGCCACATCTTGCGACGGACGGGCCAAGCGCAGCGCCGCCCAGAACAGCGGCGCCTGTAGCAGGATCAAGGTCACCCCCGCGCCCACCGCAATCAACATGCAGCGCGTCAACAAAGCGGTCACTTCAGCGCGGTCGCCGCGTCCCATCGCCTGGCTGACCAGCCCGACCGTGCCCATGCGCAAAAAACCAAACAGCCAAAAAAGTGACGTCAGAATGACAGCCCCCACCGCCACGGCCCCAATCGGCGCCGCCGCGCCGAGCTGACCAGCCACGGCAGTGTCAACCACGCCCAAAAGCGGCACCGTCGCATTGGATAAGACGACAGGTACAGCAATTTTCAACACCCGGGTGTGGGTCAGGATGATCTCGGGCGTGTGCCGCGGTGAAACCGCAGCATCACCGGGCGTTGGGGTGGTCATCGCGCGCTTAATCCTCGGCCTGCGCCATCAGGAAGTGACCGGTGGCCTGTGCCAGCAGCTTTTCTTTGTCGTCCTGCCACGCTTCGACATGGACAGAGGCATAGCGCCGCCCAGATCGCCAGACCCGCGCTCGCGCGTAGGCGTCGCGGGGGAGACCCGAGCGCAGGTAATCCACGCTGAAATCAATGGTCTTTGGCTGCCGGGGCAGATTGCCACGGGCCATATCTTCGGGATCCAGCTGCCCATTTTCGACGCGTTCCCATAGAACGGACCAGTTCAGAGTGATCATCGCGGTAATTTCTAAAAACGCAGCCGTCGCGCCGCCATGCAGCGCGGGGAGTCGCGGATTGCCAATCAGGGTGTCGTGGTAATTCAATTGCCCAGTCAGCTCATTGCCGCGCCGGTCAAAGGTCACCCCCAGAAACTGAATATAAGGTACGGATTGCACCAAGGCCGCCAAGGCAGCGTCGCGCCGTTGTTTGACCTGCTGGATCGGTTCGGGACGAGGACGGCTCATGCGGGCAACTCCACGGTAAAGGCACCGGTCGCGGTGGCAACGGGAAGAGCGGTGTCTTCGTCCACCGCGACCGCGCGCACAAACGCGACCGAACGGGTGGCGTGATGGCAAGTGGCGGTGGTTGTAATGGTCTGACCCGGCGTTGCGCTGCGCATGTAATCAATGCGCAAATCAATTGTAGCGGTGGTGGTCGGGCGCGAGGGATGCGACATCACAGCAGCGCCACAACAGGTATCCATAAGCGCAGATACTGCGCCTCCATGGATCACCCGCGTCTGAGGGTCTCCGATCAATTTGTCATCATAAGGCATGATAATTTTTGCGCTGCCTCCGCCAAACTCTATCAACTCCATCCCCAATGCACGCGCATGCGGCAAAGATTGGATAAAGGCACGGGCCTGTTCCAACATTTCGTCCATCGTGTCCGCCCTGTTATGTTAAGATGCTGTCTTGTTTTTAAAGTACTACGGCAGCTGTTGCACTCTGAAATATCAATGCCTAGGTTGCAGCCAAGGGGGAACTGGGATGGCCGAGCCACTTTTGTCATTCAAAGAGATGTGCGCCGTGTTTGATGTAACACCGCGAACGCTCAGATATTATGAATACATTGAGCTGTTGCAGCCGCACCGTGAGGGCCGGTCACGGTATTATGCGCCGCGCGAACGGGCACGCATGAAACTGATCCTGCGCGGTCGCAAATTTGGATTTCAGCTTGAGGAAATCCGACAATGGCTGATGATCTATGAAAACGAAGGCAATCAGGCCCAGATGCAAGCGTTCTTGGGGATGGCAGATCGACAGTTGGACGAGCTGCGCAAACAGCGCGATCAACTGAACGAAGCCTTGGATGAATTGGAAACACTCCGGTCCACCACCCAGGCACTGATGACCGAGCGAGAGTAAACCTGAAACGACCCATATTTGGTCTGTGTCGATGGTAGGGGCCTTTGGCCCCTTTTTGCATTTTCGATATTTTAACGAATTCTCTGCGGTTTCCATTCCCTCAAACGCGGTGAAGTGGCGTACGCTTGACGTACACGTCAAGTTAATCTTGTAATGCCCAACTGGGCTGCACAGATTTGTACTATGCTAAAAGCGAGACATCCCGTGCCAGACGCGCCCGACGACACAATGACGATCCGCGAGATGTGCGACACGTTTGATGTGACGCCACGCACCTTGCGGTTTTACGAAGCAAAAGAGCTGCTCTTTCCCCTCCGGGAGGGACCGCACCGCCGTTTCACCAAACGGGATCGCGCCCGGCTAAAACTCATCCTGCGCGGCAAACGGTTTGGGTTCACTCTGGATCAAATCCGCGAACTGTTGGATCTGTACAATGCAGATGGTCAGCATCTGGTGCAACTGATGCGGGTTCATGAACTGGCCCAAGAGCGATTGACCGACATGGAACACCGTCGCGCCGAATTAGACGACGCCATCAATGATCTGCGCAGCCAGCTGAAATGGGGCGCGGCCCGCATCGCAGAACTGCAAAACAACGCCCGCCCGAACGCCCGTTAGCCCCCAAAGAGACCGACGCCACCCAGCCCAAAAAAACGAGGATTTCATGCCCAGCTACACCGCTCCCATCGCAGACGTGCAATTCCTGCTTCATGATGTGTTCAACGTCGCCGAATATGACATTCCCGGCTATGACCAGCTGGAGCGGGACGTAACTGGTGCCATTTTGGACGAAGCAGGCAAGATCGCCAGCACCTTGCTTCAACCTTTAAACCAAATCGGAGACACCCAAGGGTGCCGATTGGACAAGGGCACCGTACATACACCCGACGGTTTCAAAGAGGCCTTTGCAGAACTTCGGGCAGGCGGCTGGCCCGGATTGGATATGCCCTCAGAATTTGGTGGCCAGGACATGCCAAGTATCGTCGGCACCATCGTCGGCGAATTTTTCTCGGCGGCCAATCAGGCCTTTACCATGTATCAGGGGCTGACCCACGGCGCCGCCTCGGCCATTCTGGCACATGGCACAGCGGCACAAAAATCCACCTATTTGCCCCAGATGATCCAATGCCAGTGGACTGGCACCATGAATTTAACCGAACCGCATTGCGGCACCGATTTGGGGCTGATGCGCACCAAGGCCGAGCCACAGGACGACGGCAGCTATCAGATCACTGGCCAGAAGATATTTATTTCCGCAGGGGATCACGATCTGGCGGAAAACGTCATCCATCTGGTTCTCGCAAAGATCCCCGGCGGCCCTGACGGCATCAAAGGCGTGTCGTTGTTTATCGTGCCCAAATTGATGGTGACGCCCGACGGCAACCTGGGTGCGGCCAACGCGGTAAGTGTTGGCAATATCGAAGAGAAAATGGGCATCCACGGTAATGCAACCTGTGTGATGAACTACGATGGTGCCACCGGGTATCTGCTTGGAGAGGCCCACAAAGGCATGCGCGCAATGTTCACGATGATGAACGAAGCCCGACTGGGCGTCGCCATGCAGGGATTGGCCCAGGCTGAGGCCGCCTATCAAAACGCGGTCGATTACGCCAAAGATCGTCTTCAGGGGCGCGCGGTGACGGGCGTTGAAAACCCCGATGGCCCCGCTGACCCGCTGATCGTGCACCCCGATATTCGCCGCAACTTGATGGACCAAAAAAGCTTTATTGAGGGCGCGCGCGCCTTTTTGTTGTGGGGCAGCACTTTGATTGATCGTGCGCACCGGGACGCGGATGCCTCCGCCGAAGGACTTGTGTCACTGCTGACCCCAGTTCTAAAAGGGTTTTTGACCGATCAAGGCTATGACATGACGGTGCAGGCCCAACAGGTGTTTGGCGGACATGGTTATATCGAAGAATGGGGCATGTCGCAGTTCACCCGTGATGCCCGCATTGCTATGATCTACGAAGGCGCCAACGGCGTGCAAGCCTTGGATCTGGTGGGGCGCAAGCTGGGACAGGACGGCGGCAAGCACCTGCTCGGCTTTTTTGAAGAGGTCAAATCATTCTGCAAAGACACCGCAGGCCTGTCCGAAGACTACGACGAGCAGTTCCTGACCCCGCTCAAATCAGCGTCCAAAGACCTTCAGGCGGCGGCGCAGTACTTTTTGCAACACGGGATGCAAAACCCCAATCACGCCTTGGCCGGGTCATATGATTTCATGCATCTTTTTGGGCATGTTTGCCTTGGCTTGATGTGGGCCAAAATGGCCAAATCAGCACATAACGCCTTGTCTGAGGGATGCGCCGATCCTGCGTTTTATCGGGCAAAACTGACAACCGGTCGATATTATATGGCCCGACGCCTGCCCGCCACCGCCCTGCATCTGGCCCGCATCCAAAGCGGCGCTGAACCTGTGATGGCGCTCTCGCATAGTGATTTCTGAATTGAACATTCAGCCCCCTGCCCCCAGGCGTTTTTAAAACGCCTACAACCAAGGACACCCGATGCCCAAACGATTTCGTCTCACCCGCCGGTTTCCGGTCTCTATGACCGAAGATGGCTATCGGCGGCTCAAACGGTTTGCGACCGAGGCTGGACTGGATGAAGGAGAAGCGCTTTCGTTCCTGTTTGAACACTTCGACAGCGTGACCGACGGCGATACGTTGACCCATCGCCTGCGGGTATTCAACGCCGAACTGGACAGTCGCAAACGGTAGAAATGTCAGTGGAGGCCGTCACTTAGTGTATTCTGATCCAATTACATCTCCCCCCGTATCAAACGCCCTATTGGTCAGACAGTGGCCCGGTGTGCCCACGCGCCGTGCGCGGCGTCTGGGCGTTGATTGCTGCGCTGCGCCCGACGCCAAGAGAACCACGCGACGCGCCACATTCGACTGCCATCGGCCCGGTCCTCTGTGCCGCAGCGTCATCAACGCACCCGGTCGTTTAACGATGGATGAAGCGCTCTCATCTTGTCACAATTGGTCCATAAGCGCTCGAAAATCGCGTGACCTCGACCCCATGTTTTTACCAGGTAAGGACCTCAGATGACTCTCAAACTTCATTGCTTTGGCGAAAGCGGGAACGCCTATAAGGCCGCGCTGGCACTGGAACTTTCGGATCTCACTTGGTCGCCGGTATTTGTGGATTTCTTTAAGGGGGCAACCCGCAGCGACGACTATCGTCAGCTCAGCGTCCAAGGCGAAGTTCCGGTTTTGGTGGACGGAGATCTGACACTAAGCCAATCCGGTGTGATCCAACAGTACATCACCGATAAAACAGGCCTGTTTGGCGGCGCAGAGGCCGACACATACGAAGTTCTGCGCTGGGTTTTATGGGACAATCACAAACTGTCCAGCCAGGTTGGGATGACCCGTTTCCTGATGAACTTCCTCCCCGAAGACAAACGTCCGCAAGAGGTGATTTCATTCATGCAGTCCCGACTGCAAGCGGCATTTGCCACCCTGAACACCCACCTTGACGGGCGCGACTGGATTGTGGGGGATGGGCTCACCAATGCTGATCTCAGCTGTTGCAGCTATCTATTTTACCCGGAACCCTTTGGATTTGATCGCGCCGCATGGCCACACATCGACGCCTGGCTGACCCGGATCAGCGACCTGCCAGGCTGGAAACACCCCTATGATCTAATGCCCGGACACCCCTCAGACCGCGCCTGACCCCGCGTCCCACCAGTACCATTCAAAAAGGAGAGCGACATGCATGATGCCTATATCTACGACGCCCTGCGCACCCCCCGCGGCAAGGGACGCAAAGATGGGTCCCTGCACGAAGTGACCAGCTTGCGCCTGTCTGCACTCACTTTGAATGCGTTAAAGGCCCGCAACGGGCTGGACAACGCCCCAATCGAAGACGTCATCTGGGGCAATGTCACCCAAGTGATGGAACAGGGCGGCTGTTTGGCCCGGTCGGCTGTTTTGGCATCAGATCTGGATGAACACATCCCCGGACTGTCAATCAACCGCTTCTGTGCCTCCGGCATGGAGGCGGTCAATCTGGCCGCAAACCAGATCAAAGGCGGCGCCGGACAGGCCTATATCGCAGGCGGCGTGGAAATGATGGGCCGGGTGCCGATGGGATCAGACGGGGCCGCGATTGCGGTGGATCCGTCACTGGCCATGGACAGCTATTTTGTGCCTCAGGGCATTTCCGCCGACATCATCGCCACCCAATACGGATTTGACCGCGATCACGCCGATGCGCTGGCGGTCGAAAGCCAGCGCCGTGCCGCCCGCGCCTGGGATGAGGGACGGTTTGCCAAGTCGGTGATCCCGGTGACCGACCAAAACGGGCTGACCATTCTCGATCGCGACGAATACATGCGACCCGGCACAGACATGCAATCGCTTGGGGCACTGAACCCCGCGTTTCAAATGATGGGCGAACAAATGCCCGGCTTTAACAAAGTTGCGATGATGAAATACCCGCATCTGGAACGAATTCATCACATTCACCACGCGGGCAACTCCTCGGGGATTGTGGATGGCGCCGCCGCGCTGCTGATCGGCAATAAGGCCTTTGGTGAGGCCCACGGCCTGACACCCCGCGCCCTCATCAAAGCCACCGCAAAAATTGGCAGTGATCCCACGATTATGCTCACCGGTCCCGTCCCCGCGACCCAGAAAATCCTTGCGGATACTGGCATGGCCATCAGCGACATTGACCTATTCGAAGTCAACGAAGCCTTTGCCAGCGTGGTTTTGCGCTTCCAGCAGGCCTTTGATGTAGATCCTGCGGTGGTCAACGTGAATGGCGGTTCCATCGCTATGGGGCACCCCTTGGGCGCGACAGGTGCGATCATTATCGGCACGCTCTTGGACGAGCTGGAGCGGCAGGACAAAACCTGTGGTCTCGCCACACTGTGCATCGCGTCCGGCATGGGGGCCGCAACAATAATTGAAAGAGTCTGATGCCAAAACTTGATCTCTCAACGGTCCCCACAAAAACTGGATCCGGCTATCCCGGAGATCTGGCCAAACAGATGGAGGGGCGCAGCAGTCAACAGTTGGGTGACGCAGGCGGGCTGACCCAATTTGGTGCCAACCTGGTACAGCTTGCGCCCGGCGCCATGTCCGCATTGCGCCATTACCACATGGAACAGGACGAATTTGTCATGGTCACCGCAGGCGTCTGCACGCTGGTGGATGACCATGGAGACACAGAATTGCACGTCGGCGACTGTGCGACGTTTCCGGCCGGTGAGGCCAATGGTCATCATTTCATCAATCGCAGCACAACCCCGGCATCCTTTCTGGTCATTGGCACACGAACACCTACGGAAACGGCGTATTACAGCGATCTTGACATGAAGGTCGAAGATCGCCCCGACGCACGACACCAGTTTACGCGCAAAGACGGCAGCCCATTGACCGCAGATCAAATTGGAGCGGCGGACTGACACCCCAGCCGTTATTTCCCTTTTGTCGTCACACACAGGAGACAACACATGAGCGATTTCCACTACACGGTTGATGACGACGGCGTGGCAGTCCTGACGTGGGACGCCGCCGACAAATCCATGAACGTTCTGACCCGCGAAGCCTTTGCTGAGGTGGAGGCGATGATCGATCAGGCGCTCGGCGATGAGGCGGTCAAAGGTCTGGTGATCACCAGCGGCAAAAAAGACTTTGCCGGGGGCATGGATCTGAACGTTTTGGCCAGCATCCGCGAGGAAAACGGCGACAACCCGGCGCAGGCCCTGTTTGATTTCACCATGAACGGCCACCGTGTGCTGCGCAAACTCGAACGCGCTGGGATGGATCCCAAAACCAACAAAGGTGGCAAACCTGTCGCCTGCGCTCTGACCGGCACCTGTGCGGGCATTGGCACCGAAATCGCGTTGGCCTGTCATCACCGCGTGATCTCTGACGCGCCAAAAACACGCATCGGTCTGCCCGAAATTTTGGTGGGTCTGTTTCCCGGCGGCGGCGGAACCACACGCTACTCTCGTATGGTGGGTGCCATGGCCGCCGCCCCAGTACTGCTAGAAGGCAAGATGCTGGATCCCAAAAAAGCCAAAGCGGCGCAGCTGGTAGATGCCATCAGCGCCGATCCGCTGGAAACTGCACGTGCCTGGGTGCTGGCTGCCACGCCAACTGACATCGTCAAACCGTGGGACGCAAAGGGATTTAAGATCCCCGGTGGCGCGCCATATCACCCCGCAGGTTTTATGACCTACGTCGGCGCCTCGGCGATGATAAATGGCAAAACCCAAGGTGCCTTTCCGGCGGCCAAGGCATTGCTGTCAGCCATCTATGAAGGCGCCTTAGTGGATTTTGACACCGCACTTAAGATTGAAGCGCGCTGGTTTACCCATGTATTGATGAACCCTTCCTCATCAGCGATGATCCGATCCTTGTTTTTGAACAAACAAGCGCTGGAGAAAGGTGCCGTGCGCCCCAAAGAGATCAGCGATCAGAGCGTGAAAACTGTGGGAGTATTGGGCGCTGGAATGATGGGAGCCGGCATTGCGCTGGTCTCAGCGCAGGCCGGCATGCATGTGGTGCTGATCGATCAAGACCAAGATGCCGCAGACCGGGGCAAAGCCTACAGTGCGGCGTATCTTGAAAAAGGTATAAAACGCGGCAAAACCACACCTGAGCACAAAGATGAGATTTTGGCGCGGATCACCGCCACCCCCGATCACCAAAGCCTAAAGGACTGCGACCTTATCGTCGAAGCGGTGTTTGAGGATCCCTCCGTCAAGGCTGAGATCACTCAGAAGGTTGAGGCCATCGTGCCAGCGGACTGCATCTTTGCATCGAACACATCAACCTTACCCATCACAGAGCTGGCCAAGGCGTCATCACGACCAGAGCAGTTTGTTGGCATTCACTTTTTCTCTCCGGTGGAAAAGATGCTGCTTGTCGAAATCATTCGCGGCCACGCCACCGGCGATCGCGCCGTTGCCAAGGCTTTGGATTTTGTGCGCCAGATCCGCAAAACTCCCATCGTGGTCAACGATGCCCGATTTTTCTACGCCAACCGCTGCATCATTCCCTACATGAACGAAGCCCTGCGTATGGTGACCGAAGGGGTTTCACCGGTTTTGATCGACAATGCCGCACGGCAGTTGGGATTCCCAGTCGGACCGATCCAACTGACGGACGAGACGTCAATTGATCTGGGCGTCAAGATCACCCGCGCCACGATGGCGGCCCTTGGCGACAGCTATGATGCCAGCCCCGCCGATGATCTGCTGTTCTGGATGGAAGCGCAGGGCCGTTTGGGGCGCAAAGCGTCGGCTGGGTTCTTTGACTATGATGCCAAAGGCGCGCGCACGCAGCACTGGCCTGAACTGGCCCAGCACTACCCGCTTGCTGCCGATCAGCCTGCCCTGACCGAAGTACAAGAGCGCATGATGTTCGCCCAGGCACTAGAGGCGGTGCGCGCGCTGGAGGATGGGGTGTTGACCGACATTCGCGAAGGCGACGTTGGCGCAATTCTGGGCTGGGGATTTGCGCCGTGGTCAGGGGGGCCGTTCAGCTGGCTGGATATGCTCGGCGCGCCCTATGCCGCCGCGCGTGCCCACGAACTGGCTGACACCTATGGCGCACGCTTTGCCTGCCCCGCACTGCTGGACGAAATGGCTGCAAAGGGACACAGTTTTTACACAAGGTTCGCGTCAGATCAAAAGGCCGCCTGACGCGGTCGCGACCTGCGCCCAAATCACGCCTGACCTGCGCAACACTCCCTTGGCCGCCTGTGTCAATGTCGATCAAGGGACGTGTCGCAGGCGATCGCTCCACTTGGGCCAGCCGTGGTACGCAAAAATGCAGGTAGAGGTTTCCCTACCTGCATAACTGGCTGCTCGATCTTGCCAGATGAACGCCCCTTTGGGGCGAGTTTATTGCTAAGTGTGCATTCCAAATGGATTGCTTCCATCCGGTGAGGGCGTAAACGGAATTTCCGCCGTAAACGCATCATCCTGAGCGATGAGATCAACCACCAAAGAGCGTGCATCCTCTGTCGACAGAACACGGTAAAGGGTATCCTGCGCCTCGACGCCATAGGTGATCAAATCGCGTTTGGCGGGGCTGTACCCCAAGGTCCCGGCTTCAAGATAAATGGCCTGATCCTCGGCGAACCGTGGCATCACAACGTTCATCTTCTGGCCCGGTGTCACCCGCTCAATCCCGCGATACCCTACCAGCGTACATGCCGGGACAATGGCAAACGGATCGTCAAACAGGTTTTCAATCAGGTCGCTTTCAATCAACACCCCCTGATCCGGCATCATCCAGACAGGTGCGCGATTGTGCAAAGCGTCAGAGGGAACAAACACCGGGGCCCGCAGGGGGGCAACGGCCCCGCCGGTCCAAACCAGTGAATCGCGATGCATTTCTGTAATGGGCTGCATGCCGTGATCAAAGGTCAGAACCTGATCCCCAACATCCAAGGCCTCAATCGCGCGCCAGCCTAGGTTTGACGCCACCCGCGTACCCGCCAGAAACCCGCCGCATCCAGTGGGCACCAGTGGCACACGAAGATCCATAGTTTCATAACCTGCATTGCCGTCGCGTTTCGTCAACCATTCCAACATCCGTCACCTTTCCAACCAATAATGCCAGCCAGCTGGGCTGCATGTCGTGCTACGGTGTTAAGGCGAAATCATTAAAAGAGTATTCAAATCGTCCGATATCTTCAGCGCAACACTGCGCGATCATTTCAGCAGTTTTTTCCGTGAAATATGGCCGCCAATCCGCCCCGCGTGTGCTTTGATTGACCCGCGGCAACTTCAGATCAAACCCGAGGTGATCAAACAAAGGTCGCGCATCTTCTTGGAAATGTTCAAGACGGATATACAGGTTACATCGATCCCGCCCCTCTGAATCGCGGGTGTATGATGACGCTGGATTTGCCTTTAAACTCTGCAGGGTATGTGGATGACACAGGAACTCTGCAAACTCCAATCGCTGCGCAAGCGCCACCGCGGGATGTTCAAATCGCTGGGATTGAAGCCAGCAATAGTAGCTCACCATCCGATCCCATGGGTTCCGCACCAAAGTAAACGTGAACAGGCGCTCCATCACATCGGCCGGCACAATCCCTTCAAGGTCGGCACGGGTAGAGTGTTTCCACAACCGCCCCCGCGTCGACACGCCGTCAAGCCGTCTGCGCCGTTTGCGTGCCTTTGGCGTGTCCCCCAGCATCAGATCATCCGCCATGGCCCGCGCCTCAAGCGCCAGTGCCAGCGCCGTGCCGCCGGTCTTGGGACTGTGAACAAACAAATAGGTACGGCCAACTGACAAGATCATAGGCCTAGGCTAAGTGTTTGCTCTGGGGATGAAAAGAGGATTACTCATGCCCCCCGTCAGCGGGCCGTTCATACCCTGAGATAGCCATGTACCGGATTATCGAGTTGCAAAGAGGTTTGAAGCCGCAACCATATGCGGTTACTCTGCGCCAAAACACATGATGCGAGCGAGCAGACAGCAGCAATGACAGCACTCAGGGAATTTCAACGGCTTGAGGCAGCAGGATCGTGGCGCAATGGCCCTAGGGCGAAACGCTGTGATGTCATCGTCTCTATCGGAGAGGCGACGCTCACCATTACGGATCTACAGGACCGACCATTGGCCCATTGGTCTCTGGCGGCGATTGAGCGCAAGAACCCCGGCGCGTTTCCGGCCGTGTTTCACCCCGATGGCGATCCAGCTGAAACCTTGGAGCTTGGCCAGGATGAAGTCATCATGCTGGAGGCAATCGATAAGGTCCGTGGCGCCATTGATCGCGCTCGCCCCCATACAGGGCGGTTGCGCAGGCTCACTGTGTTGGGCGTCGTGGCCGCCGCAGCCGCCGCCGTGACCTTGTGGTTGCCCGAGGGGTTGCAGCAGCATGCCGCCAGCGTTGTGCCCGATGCCAACCGCACGGCGATCGGTCACGCCCTTTTGAGCCGGATCGAACAACAGACCGGCCCCATCTGTACCACCCCGGAAACGACTGCACTGCTACACTACCTTGCCACGCGTACAAACGTTAAACAGATCGCGGTCGTTCGGACCGGAGTAAAGACCAGCCTCGCCCTGCCCGGTGGTATTATTCTGCTCAATCGGTCGTTCATCGAAGACCAAGAAGACCCTGCCGTTGCGGCGGGTGTTGTCCTTGCCGAACGGCTCCGTGCGCAACAGCAGGACCCGCTTGCGGCTCTACTGGCAGTGGGAGGCCTGCGCACGTCGTTTAGATTGCTCACCACCGGAGAGCTGCGTCAGGATACGCTCAACCAATACGTCGAAACCGCACTGACCCACCCCCGCCCGCCGGTGGACGAAGCTCCGCTTTTGGCGGCTTTTGACGACAGCGCCATTTCATCCTCGCCTTATGGTTACGCACTGGATGCAACGGGTGAAACCACGCTATCGCTGATAGAGTTTGACCCAATGGCACAGCGCTCGGTTGGGCCGGTATTGAACGACCAGCAATGGGTCACGCTGCAAGGCATCTGCGGTTAAACTGCATGCAAATAGGGCCAGTCAAACGACCGGCCCTTTTTACATTTTCAGAACTGAAAGTCGCAGATCTATTTGCTCAGCCGCGCACCGGTGAAACCCGCACGTTTGACCCGCTGCAAAGCCGTCCCAGCCGCTTGGCTTTCACCAAAGGGACCCGCCAGAACCACTGAATACACCTGACCATTGCGGTTCACGCGTCCCATTCGAACGGGCAAACCTGTGGCCCGAAGGCGTTGCAGAGCCAATGACGCCTTGGATGTATCAGAGAAGGTTGCAGCGCGCACATACCGGCGCGGGGCGGTGACTGCCTGCGAAACGGCCGCCGCCGCGGGCGCAGATCGGCTTGAAATCGAATAGGTCTGAGGGCTTGCCACAGGTGTTGCCTCATAGACCTTGCGGGTGGTGCGACGGCGCTTGATTGTTTGTCCCGTAACGGCAACGGGGACCAATTTGCGGGGCAACGTCTCTGTCCACACTTGCGCCATTGCGGCAGTCCCGTCAGCGCGTCCCTGACCACGTTGTGTATTGTAACGATCCTGCGTGGCAAAGGCAGGCTGGTATTTCCGCCCAATCCCCGCAGGCGCAGGTCCGGGATTCAGTACGCCTTCTGCGCGGCGCAGGTTCAAACGATCATCCGCCCACACGGTCTGATATCCCGCTGGCACGCGCAGATCTGCAGACTGTTTACGCATCTGATACACATGCGCAGGCACCACACGCGTGTTGGGGGCAAGATAGGACTGCGGCCCAATGCCAGAGCCTGTTCCATAGCTGACCGGCCCCTCGGATTGCGGCCCACAGCGGGCGCCGCTGGCATTGATGTACTGCTGGCTGATCGCCGACGCCCCTTGGCAGGGGCCCGCATTTGAAGCCGACGGCGCGGCGGGCGCGGGTGCCCGTATTACACGTTTGACAACCACCCGAGGTTTGGCCTGCGGCGGCTGCGGTTGCGCCACGCGGGGCTTGACCTGTGGTGCAACAACAACGTTGCGACGGGGTTTTTGCGGCACCACAACAGCGGCGGGACGTCTAACCTGAACAGAGGGGCTGGTCACATTCGTCGTGCGGCGGGGTGTTTGGCGCAGGGTCTGAGGCGCTGCCTTCTTCGCCCGCGCGGGCGCAGGCGCGGCTGCGGCAGGGCGTTGGGCGTCCGGCAATGTGATCAGCTCGGGTGCGGTCTCTTGTGACACAGAGGCCCGCGCAGTTCCGGCAACCCGGCTGGGTTCAAAACCGCACAACTGCTTTCGGCTGCGCGCCACACGGGGCACCCAGTTTACGCTGCCATCGATGCCTGCGCGGATGTACACACACCCCCGGCTATCGACATATTGTTTGCCCGTATATGAGGCTGGTGGAATTTCGGCCGGTGGTCCCGAGGCACGCAGATTCTGCGCCTGCGCTGTGCTCCACCCCAAAGTTCCCGCAAAAATGCCAAGCGCAATAATTCTAGTTATTTTCATGCCCGTGCCCCACAAAATATGGGGGAAGGATGCCTGATTAGTAATTTTGAGTAAAGATGCCCCTAGGCAGTTTGTGGCAGAAATTGGGCAGATCGTTGCGGATCTGCCCTACTGATGCCGTGGTTTTTGAAAAACGCGCTTATTTGGTGCCAAACATCCGGTCGCCCGCGTCGCCAAGACCGGGAAGAATATACCCTTTTTCGTTCAGTTGACGATCTAGGGAGGCGGTGACAATTGGCACATCAGGGTGCAGTTCTTTCATCCTGTCTACGCCTTCAGGTGACGCCAAAAGGCACAGGAACTTAATGTTGGTCGCGCCCGCGTCTTTCAAAAGATCAATCGCCGCAGCCGAGGAATTCCCAGTTGCCAGCATCGGATCAACGGCAATCACCAGACGGTCCTGCATTCCTTCGGGCGCTTTAAAATAGTACTGCACCGGCTTTAGCGTTTCTTCATCACGGTACAGTCCGACAAACCCAACGCGGGCAGACGGGATCAGTTCAAGCACCCCATCAAGCATGCCATTGCCCGCACGCAAGATCGACACCAACGCCAGCTTTTTACCCGCGAGAATAGGCGCTTCCATTTCTTCCATCGGTGTATCGATCGTGGTCGTGGTCAACGGCATATTGCGCGTGATCTCATACGCCAGCAGCTGGGTAATTTCCCGCAGCAGGCGGCGAAACTCCGACGTTGACGTGGCCTTGTCCCTCATCAGGGTCAGCTTGTGTTGCACCAAAGGGTGATCAACAACAGTCAAATGATCGTTCATGGTCCGTAGTCTCCCGTATATGCCGGCCGTGAGGGTTATGCTCTCATTATGCGGCCCATGTTTTTTGATCAACAGATCAAATAAAACTGCGCCCGGTGCCTGCATTGGCAACATTCAGATGTTTCGCGATGCTGGCGGCCACATCGGCAAAGCCGACGTGCCCAAGTGGTCCGGCCCCGGCGCCCGCCACCAGGACCGGCACCCGTTCGCGCGTGTGGTCGGTGCCGGGCCAAGTCGGGTCATTCCCGTGATCTGCCGTCACGACCAACAGATCGCCCCCCCGCAGGCGTGGCAACAATTTGCCCAGTTCGGCATCAAACCATTCCAGCGCGCGCGCGTATCCGGCAACGTCACGGCGATGACCATACACGCTGTCAAACTCAACGAAATTGGCAAATGTCAGGCTGCCGTCATCGGCCGTCTCTATGCGATCAAAGAGATCCTGCATCAATTTGG
Source organism: uncultured Paracoccaceae bacterium (assembly GCA_947492585.1). Lineage (GTDB taxonomy): Bacteria > Pseudomonadota > Alphaproteobacteria > Rhodobacterales > Rhodobacteraceae > Epibacterium. Next base: position 145,456 of record CANLND010000001.1, on the reverse strand, counting down.
AATCTGGCCCCTTATCAACCGTATCAATGCCTTCCATAGAGAAAATATCACCGATCTTGCCAATGGCGTGCACCGTCTGTCCCGCATTCTGGACCCAATTGGTCAGGACCGGCGCAGGCGGGCGCATAGCGTAATCGCGCCGATGCGCGGTCCGTGTGAACCCGGTTTCACAATCTCCAACAAAAGGCCGCGCAATAACACGCCCTACTTTCATCGCGTGTAACCGCGGTGCAACCGCCTCACACAGCGCCAACAATCGGTCCCGCCCAAAACGCTCCTCATGGGCGGCAATCTGAAAGACACTGTCTGCCGACGTGTAACAGATCGGCCACCCAGACTGCAGATGTGCCGCGCCAAATTGATCCAGCATATCGGTGCCCGAGCCATGACAATTGCCCAAAATTCCATCGGTGACGGCCAGTTTCGCGACATAAGCCGAAAGGTCGGCATCAAACGCCGGGGTCTGATCCCCAAAGACGTGCCATTGCCACGGAACGGGCACTCCGGCCAGTTCCCAGTGACCTGTCGGTGTGTCTTTACCGGGGCTCATTTCATTTGCGCAGCCCCAGCGCCCTGTCGCAGATGCGGTCAACCCGGAAAAAGGCACGGAAGAGGCCAGCCGCATCGCAGCACCAAGCCCAAGGCTGTCAAGGTTGGGGAGACAAAGCGGACCGCTGCGCCCCTCCTCGGCCCGCCCCGCTGCACACGCTTGAGCGATATGGGCCAGCGTATTGGCCCCAAGATCAGGTAAGTCCCGGTTATAATATGCGCCGGCATCACGCGCACCACCAATGCCAACAGAGTCCATCACAACAAGAAAGGCGCGCGCCATCAGGTGATCCTTTCTCGGATCAACGCGGGTAGGTTGGGCGCAGTGGTTGAGATCTCGATCGCGGCCCGCACCGTCGCCTCAGCCCGATCTGCCGCCTCATCGTCGGCGGCATGGATCGTAACAATTGGCCTGCCCTGCACAACCGTACTGCCCAAAGGCAGCAGATCAGACAGGCCCACACTGGGATCGATCTGATCGCTTTCGACCAGACGCCCACCGCCAAGGTGCACAACACACATGCCCAACGCTTCCCCATCGATATGTGACAGAATACCAGACATATCTGCCGCCACCACACGCTGAACCGGTGCGACGGGCAACTGGCTGTGCCACCGGGTCAGAAAATCCGTCGGGCCGCCCATGGCTGCGATCATCCGAGCAAACCGCGCGGCAGCCCCCCCCTCACGGATCACCGCGCGGATTTTCTTTTGTCCGTCTTCCGGGTCCGCGGCCAGCCCCGCGTCCGCCAACAAGGCGCCGCCCAGGTCGCAAGTGATTTGAACAAGACGGCTGTCGTCACAAACCGCAGCCCCTCCCGTCAGGGTGTGCATCACCTCACGAATTTCCAGCGCGTTGCCCAAATTTCGCGCAAGCGGTTGATTCATATCGGTGATAAATGCAGATGTCTGGCATCCTGCGGCATTGGCGCTGTCCCGCAACGCCCGTGCCAGCGCCCGCGCCTCCTCTATCGATTTCATGAACGCACCCGAGCCGACTTTTACGTCCAGCACCAATACATCCGGGCTGACGGCCAGCTTTTTTGACAGGATGGATGCGGTTATCAGATCGAGGCTTTCCACTGTACCGGTGACATCGCGAATGGCGTACAGACGTTTGTCCGCCGGTGCGATCTGCGCAGTCGCGCCGACAATGGCGCAGCCGACGTCCTGCAAAATCTGAACAAGACGGCCCTGTTCAATCTGCGTAGAGACCTCAGGAATGGCCTCTAACTTATCCAGCGTGCCCCCGGTATGCCCCAGGCCACGGCCTGAGATCATCGGCACATACGCACCACATTCCGCAAGCGCCGGTGCAAGCAGGAGCGAAACGCAGTCACCCACCCCCCCAGTGGAATGTTTGTCCAGCACTGGACCGTCCACATCCCATGTCAACACATCACCAGTGTCCCGCATCGCCAGCGTCAACGCGCTACGGCCCTCGGTGTCCAGCCCCTGCAGACACACCGCCATAGCAAAGGCCCCAGCCTGCGCGTCACTGACGGATCCATCCGCAAGCCCCTGCGCAAACCACCGCAGCTCACTCAATGCGGGACTTTGGCCCTGTCGTAACCCAGCAATAATGGCGCGCGCATCCATTGATCACGGACGGTCCAGGAAATCAGCGCCGAACCCACCAGGCAACAGATCCCCAATGGTTGCCGTTTGTTCCTTGCCTGTGAGTGTGGCCATGGTCACCGCAACATCTGTCGCGCCAAATTCCGCCAGCTTCTGACGACAGCCCCCACAGGGCGGGATGGGCGAGGGGCAATCCGCGATCACATAAACCTCGACCAATTCCGTTTCACCGGCTGCTACCATGGCCGCAATGGCGCCCGCCTCGGCGCATGTGCCCTCAGGATATGCGGCGTTTTCAACGTTGCAGCCTGCATAGACGTTGCCCGAAATTGACCGGATCGCAGCACCAACCTTGAAATTCGAATATGGCGCGTGGGCATTGTCGCGAACGGCAGTTGCGGCGTTTTTTAGGCTCATCTCATGGGTCCATTTTTGATCAGATGTCAATGAGCAAGCATACCTCGGTTTTTGTGCCAAGTGGAAGCCCTGTTGGGTGGCTTTCAAACACGTCCTGCGCCCGATAGAACCGCAGGAACTGCGCACCACCGCATCCAAACACTCCCGCCCATCGTCGATCTTTTCTCAAAGATCTCCGCTCGTTGGGCGTGGCCTGGCGCCGTTGGCGCCAGGCCACGCCCAAGGCTGCACGGGTGCGCTGCGCAGCAGCGGATCCATGTCAGGCGCGGGAGAGCCGCCTAAATCGATGAAACGCAAATCTCACACAAGGCGCAAATCAGCGCGAAAAAGACGGGTTTCCTCTATTCTTGGTTCCCCTGCTTCTCACCTTTGTTTAAGGCTAAACTTCAATCTGGAGTGCTCTCATGTCCGATCCCAAAACCTTGCGCGAAGACGCGCTCAAATATCATGAATTCCCACACCCCGGTAAGTTGGAGATCCGCGCCACCAAACCGATGGCGAATGGCCGCGACCTTGCCTTGGCGTATTCGCCCGGTGTTGCAGAAGCCTGCATTGAAATCAGCAAAGACGCCACCACGGCATCGCGCTATACTGCGCGGGGCAATCTGGTTGCGGTTGTCTCCAACGGGTCTGCGGTGCTTGGCCTTGGCAACATCGGCGCTCTGGCCTCCAAACCTGTCATGGAAGGCAAGGCTGTTCTGTTCAAAAAGTTCGCGGGCATCGATTGCTTTGACATCGAAGTCAACGAAACAGACCCCGAAAAACTGGCCGATATCGTCTGCGCGCTGGAACCCACCTTTGGCGCTATTAACCTCGAAGACATCAAAGCGCCCGACTGTTTCATCGTTGAAAAGATCTGCCGCGAGCGGATGAACATCCCGGTGTTTCACGACGACCAACACGGCACCGCCATCGTGGTGGGGGCTGCCGCCACCAACGCGCTGCGTGTCGCGGGCAAAACATTCGCTGACATTAAAATCGTATCAACCGGCGGCGGCGCTGCCGGGATCGCCTGCCTCAACATGCTGCTCAAGCTCGGGGTCAAACGTGAAAATGTTTGGCTCTGTGATATTGAAGGTCTGGTCTATGAGGGCCGCACCGCCGATATGACCCCGCAAAAAGCCGAATATGCCCAGACCAGCGAAAAACGCACCCTGGATGAGGTGATCGACGGCGCCGATCTGTTCCTTGGCCTCTCGGGCCCTGGTGTGCTCAAGCCTGAGATGGTCGCGAAGATGGCAGATCGTCCGATCATATTTGCCCTGGCCAACCCAACCCCCGAGATCATGCCCGAAGAGGCACGTGCAGTAAAACCAGATGTCATCATGGCAACGGGGCGCAGCGACTTTCCAAACCAAGTCAACAACGTACTGTGCTTTCCGTTTATCTTTCGCGGTGCTTTGGATGTCGGCGCGACTGAGATCAACGACCAGATGCAAATTGCCTGTATCGAAGGCATTGCGGAACTGGCGCGCAGCACCACTTCGGCCGAGGCGGCAGCGGCCTATCAGGGCGAACAGCTGACCTTTGGCGCCGACTATCTGATCCCCAAACCCTTTGATCCGCGGCTGTCAGAAACCGTTGCCCGCGCCGTTGCAAAGGCGGCAATGGACACCGGTGTGGCCACCCGCCCCATGGATCTTGAGGCCTATAAAAACCAGCTGAACGCTGGTGTCTTTAAATCCTCCATGCTTATGCGGCCAGTGTTTCAGGCCGCTGCAACCGCCAGCCGCCGCATCGTCTTCACCGAAGGAGAGGACGAACGCGTGCTCCGTGCGGCGCAGGCTATTCTGGAAGAAACCACGGAAAAACCCATCCTGATTGGTCGCCCAGATGTGATCAACGCCCGGTGTGAGCGGTTGGGTCTGGCCATTCGACCAGACCGGGATTTTGAACTGGTGAACCCGGAAAGCGACACCCGCTATCGCGACTATTGGGGCAGCTATCATGAACTCATGGCGCGCAAAGGCGTGACGCCGGATCTGGCGCGCGCCATCATGCGCACAAATACCACGGCGATTGGCGCGATCATGGTGCATCGCGGTGACGCAGACAGCATGATCTGTGGTACATTTGGCGAATTCCGCTGGCACCTAAACTATGTGCAGCAGGTTTTGGGCAACGCCAATTACAGCCCCGATGGAGCCCTGTCTCTAATGATTCTGGAAGACGGCCCTCTGTTTCTTGCCGACACCCACGTCTGGTCGCTGCCCACCCCAGATCAACTGTCCAAGACCGCGATTGGCGCCGCGCGTCACGCGCGCCGCTTTGGCGTTGAGCCGCGCATAGCGTTTTGTTCACAGTCGCAATTTGGCACACAAAACGAAGGTTCGGGCAAACGTCTGCGCGACGCGATTGAACTTCTTGATCAAATGGACACCGATTTTCAATACGAAGGCGAAATGAACATAGATGCCGCGCTGAATGCGGATCTGCGACAGCGCCTGTTGCCCGAAAACCGCCTGACGGGGGCGGCCAATGTGTTGATCTTTGGTCATGCCGATGCCGCGTCTGCTGTACGCAACATTCTAACCACCAAAGGCAACGGGCTCGCGGTCGGCCCCATCCTGATGGGCATGGGCAATCGCGCGCATATTGTGACACCTTCGGTTACGGCACGTGGCTTGTTGAACATGGCCGCAATTGCAGGAACCCCCGTCAAATCCTACGGCTGATCCAACGGATCGATTGTTGTTCACACCACCGGGGAGGTTGCGGTCTTCGGTGGTGTACCCTACGCGACAGACCCGCGCTAATCGATGCGGATCATTCGCGCCAAAATGCGCAAGCGGATCGTCGGGCCAACCAAATCCGCAAATCCCGTTGCGCCAAAGTGATGCCGATCCACCTCCCCGGACAACACGACTTCCAACTGCGAGACATCAGTCACGGCTGTGCCGCGCTGGCGAAACAGCCGCGCGTCCAATGTCACCTGCCGGGTGACATCACGAATGGTCAGATCGCCCCTGATCTGTGCACCCTTCAACGACCCGGTGATTTCACGGGTCTGAAATCGGATCTGTGGGAACTGCCGTGCATCTAAGACCTGCGGCCCGCGCATCGCTTCGGTCGCAACAAAAATACCCGCTTTGGCACGGCGTGGATTGAGCGTCACATCGATGACACTGGCACGAATGTCGTGAACATCGATCTGCAAGCGCGCAGCGCTGATCGGCATCACGCCACGGGTCGGCGCCCCTGCCAGATCGTAAGTAAACCCCACCTGACTGGCGCCCGTATCCAACCGATAGGCCTCGGGCGCAGCCAGAGCAGCAGAGGCACACAACCATAAAACAGACAGGCCGCAAGGCAATCGACCAATGCGGTAGAGACAGCGTAACATGGAACCTCTTCGTAACGTGGCGGTGATTGGGGTATTGATGAGGTAACACCTGAACGCGAAAATTATTCATATCCCCCACAGGCACGCTCGCATTCGCCACACAGGAACCAGCGTGCACGCTGAGGGGACTTATTTTGTCAAACTTTGTAAAAAATGCGATTTCACAGCTACTTTTATTTGCAAATCCTTTTACAAAAGACACGGCCAGTCCTGCGCGACGCTTGCCTCAGACAAAAGCTTTGCCCTACCCATGTAGGAGGGAGGAGATAACACTATGGGATATCGCGAAATTTATGCGCGCTGGCAGGACAATCCAGAGGCCTTCTGGATGGAGGCTGCCAAAGCCATAGACTGGGTACAGGCCCCCTCACGGGCGCTGTCAGATCTCGGCGACGGCCGTTTTGAATGGTTTGCGGATGGGCTGACAAACACCTGCTGGAATGCGGTGGATCGTCACGTGGAGGCAGGTCGGGGATCACAGCTGGCACTGATCTACGACAGTCCAGTGACGCACAGCCAGCGCAAGATCACCTTTGCGCAATTGCAGTCCCGCGTGGCGCGACTTGCCGGTGCATTGCGTGCCCAGGGTGTCGAAAAAGGCGACCGCGTGCTGATCTACATGCCGATGGTCCCCGAAGCGATTGAAGCCATGCTGGCCTGCGCCCGTATCGGAGCTGTCCATTCGGTGGTCTTTGGCGGGTTTGCTGCCAATGAACTGGCCGTGCGCATTGATGACGCGCAGCCCAAGGCCATTCTGGCGGCCTCATGCGGGCTCGAGCCGGGCCGCGTCATCGCCTACAAACCGCTTTTGGACAGTGCGATCGCGCTCGCCCGCCACACCCCCGCATTTTGCGCTATTTTGCAGCGCCCTGAGCAGCCCGCGCCGCTGACCGAAGGCCGCGATCTGGACTGGATGGCCTTTCAGGCCGATGCCCCCCTTGCCGACTGTGTGCCCGTTGCGGGAAATCATCCGGCCTATATTCTTTATACCTCCGGCACCACAGGACAACCCAAAGGCGTGATCCGCCACACGGGTGGACAACTGGTGGCGCTAAACTGGACCATGAAGAATATCTATAACGTTGACCCGGGGGACGTGTTCTGGGCGGCGTCCGATGTCGGGTGGGTGGTTGGACATTCCTACATTTGTTACGGGCCTTTGATCCACGGCAACACCTCAATTGTCTTTGAAGGCAAACCTGTGGGGACACCTGATGCGGGCACCTTCTGGCGGGTGATCAGCGAACATCAGGTCCGCAGTTTTTTCACCGCCCCGACGGCCTTTCGTGCGGTCAAACGCGAAGACCCCACTGGTGCCCAGGTTGCACGGTACGATTTGTCCTGTCTGAAACAGGTCTATCTGGCCGGAGAGCGCGCCGACCCGGACACCATCACATGGGCCCAAAACAAACTGGGGGTCCCGGTGGTCGATCACTGGTGGCAAACTGAAACCGGCTGGGCGATTGCCGCCAACCCATTGGGGATCGAGACGTTGCCGACCAAGCTTGGCTCGCCCGCAGTGCCCATGCCAGGCTATCAGGTGGACATTCTGGACGACACCGGCCAACCGCTGCCCGATGGAGAGCTTGGATCCATTGCAGTAAAGCTACCGCTTCCACCCGGCACGCTCCCCACACTGTGGAACGCAGACGCGCGGTTTCATGACAGCTATCTGTCGGCCTTTCCAGGATATTACGAAACCGGCGATGCGGGCATGATTGATGCCGATGGGTATCTCTATATCATGGCGCGCACCGATGATGTCATCAATGTTGCCGGGCATCGGCTGTCGACGGGCGCAATGGAAGAAGTGCTACAGGATCATCCAGATGTGGCAGAATGCGCCGTGATTGGTGTGGCGGATACGTTAAAAGGTCAAACGCCACTTGGATTTTTGTGCCTAAACGCCGGATGCACCCGCCCGGAGGCTGAGATTGTGGCGGAGGTCGTTCAGCGGGTGCGCGATGTGATCGGACCCGTGGCAGCGTTTAAACAAGCGCTGGTGGTGAACCGGTTGCCCAAAACCCGATCAGGCAAGATCCTGCGCGCAACGATGGTGCACATCGCAAACGACACGCCGTACAAGATGCCTGCCACCATTGATGACCCTGCCATTTTGGACGAAATCAAAAACACGCTTCAGCGCAACGGGTTTGCCACGGCGTGATGCACCAATCACCTGCTCCGTGTTCTGGGGCAGGTGATCTACCGCGTCATTGTATTTACTGAGACCGCGGACATACGAGCACGCGCGTTTGCTCAAAGAGGTACACCGCCCCTCGCCGATTGAGATCTACTATTTGGACACCAAGTTAAGGGAGGTTGGCGCAGCTTATGAACGGGTGTGACAATCAGGCGAATTGCTCTGAGATCAGCCGCTCTTCCAATCCGTGATCCGGGTCAAACAGAATTTTATGGCCGATTTTGCGTTCAATCTTGATCTCGACCCAATCAATATCTGTAAACGACTGAGAATCAGCATGCGCCATCACCGGGCGTTTGTCGCCTTCTTGCACTTCAAATCGCACTTTGGCTTCGCTGGGCAGGAGAGCACCGCGCCAACGCCGCGGACGAAAGGCCGCAATCGGAGTCAAAGCAAGAACATCCGCCCCAATAGGTAAGATAGGCCCGTGTGCGGAATAGTTATACGCCGTTGACCCCGCCGGAGTGGCCACCAAAGCGCCATCACAGACCAGCTCCTCCAGCCTTTGCCGCCCATCCACAAGGATGCGCAGCTTTGCTGCCTGTGGACCTGCGCGCAAAAGCGAGATTTCATTGATCGCCAATGCATGGTGGCTGCTCCCATCGCGGCATTGCGCCTGCATCGACAAGGGGTGAATAACTTCCTGTTCCGCCGCCTCCAGCCGTTCGATCAGGTCGCTTTCCCCGTAGTCGTTCATCAAAAAACCGATCGTACCACGGTTCATACCGTAGACCGGCACACACAGATCGACCATGTCATGCAACGTTTGCAGCATAAAACCGTCACCGCCCAATGCCACAACCACATCCGCGTCTTCGGGTTCCGAATCACCATATCTGCCAATCAAAGTGGCACGGGCGGTCTGCGCGACAGGGGCTCGACTGGCCAAAAACGCTATTTTCAACGATGTACCCTCTGTTTCCGGTGCTGCGCATTCGGTTCCAAAACAAGCACAGCTTTTCACCAATGACCAGTGTTCGTGCACAGATGACGCTCAGATCGTCTGTTTTGTCGCTTTACATCTCTCTCGATATGTGGAGTTTCCTATAGGAAATTTACTAGACCCACCTCCAAACAGACGGAGCTAACATGACCACGACCACCCGTGACCCCGGTTTTTTCACCCAATCCCTGGCTGAACGCGACCCCGAGCTGTTTGGTTCAATCACCAACGAGCTGGATCGCCAGCGCAACGAGATCGAACTGATCGCCTCTGAAAACATCGTTTCTGCGGCCGTAATGGAAGCGCAAGGTTCGGTGCTGACCAACAAATACGCCGAGGGCTACCCAGGACGTCGCTACTATGGTGGCTGCCAACACGTTGATGTTGCGGAAAACCTGGCGATTGATCGCGCCAAAGAACTGTTTGACTGTGGCTTTGCCAACGTGCAGCCCAACTCTGGCTCGCAGGCCAACCAAGGTGTGTTCCAAGCCTTGCTGCAACCCGGCGATACCATTTTGGGTATGAACCTGGCTTCTGGTGGTCACCTGACCCACGGCGCTGCGCCCAACCAATCCGGTAAATGGTTCAACGCCGTCCAATACGGTGTACGCCAAGAAGACTGCTTGATCGATTATGATCAGGTCGAAGCCCTGGCCGTTGAGCACCAGCCCAAAATGATCATTGCAGGTGGGTCCGCGATCCCGCGCGTCATCGATTTTGCCCGCTTCCGCGAGATCGCCGACAAAGTTGGCGCTTATCTGCACGTGGACATGGCGCATTTCGCAGGTCTGGTGGCCGCGGGTGAGCACCCCTCCCCGTTCCCACATGCGCATGTTGCGACCACAACCACCCACAAAACCCTGCGCGGTCCCCGTGGTGGTATGATCCTGACCAACGACGAAGCAATTGCCAAAAAGGTCAACTCAGCCATCTTCCCTGGCATTCAGGGTGGTCCTCTGATGCATGTGATCGCGGGCAAAGCTGCGGCCTTTGGTGAAGCGCTGCGTCCTGAGTTCAAAACTTACCAAAAGCAAGTCCGTGCCAATGCTGTTGCTCTGGCGGACGAGCTGATGAAGGGGGGACTCGACATCGTGACCGGTGGAACCGACACCCACGTGATGCTGGTGGACCTGCGCCCCAAGGGCGTGACCGGCAACATCGTCGACAAAGCGCTGGGTCGTGCACATATCACCACCAACAAAAACGGCATCCCGTTTGACCCGGAAAAACCCACAGTCACCTCGGGCATTCGTCTGGGCACCCCTGCGGGCACAACCCGTGGATTTGGTGAAGCTGAGTTCCGCGAAATCGCACAAATGATCGTCGAAGTTGTGGATGGTCTGGCCGCAAATGGCGCCGACGACAATGCTGCGGTTGAAGCAGCCGTCCGCGAAAAGGTTACGGCTCTGTGCGACCGTTTCCCGCTGTACCCAAACCACTAATCGATTAGCGCTGCGATGTAACGCAGCCCAAGTCGAATACGATAAGCCGCCTCAGCCCAGCTGGGGCGGCTTATTTCATGACAGAACGGCCCGCGGGGACACTCGCTCCCTCCCCCTTGCTGCGACACGATCATGACAGCCTAGACCTGCACCATCTCAGACGGATCCGGCAATCACGGAAATGAATTGAATTTTGCGGTGCCGCATTGGTCATGTATCAAACACCCTCTCGACCAGGCTGATCTACAGCCTCAGCCAAAGCAGCACGCCAATCCGGCGATCTGTCCAAATCGCCAAAGACCAAAAACCATCCCTAAGGTGCGGCGCTTCGTGCACATGTCGAAACGGACGCAGATACCCTCTGACAGCAACGTAGGGCGTGCCATAGCTACCGAACCGCCCGCCATTAACAGGTCAGCAGAAACAGGTGATGACGCTTGTGCTGCCCCCCCGGCGCCGCGCGTCAGCGCGGCGCTCGGCCCAACTTATTTTGGGCTGCCTGTGGCAGACTAAAATGAGGCGGGAGCCCATTGCTCCAAAAGTGACCGCCGTACCCGTCACAAAAACCCCTGCCATCGCAACAGAACCAACGCGCCTCCAAGGGCGAGAAACAGCGAAAACACGATATTTGCCATCACCCCCAAAAACCATCCCCGCCGTCGGTCAGCAAGATCTATTGCCTCCAGATATTCGGTAACCTCCCGCACTCCAGCGCCCACTTGCGCAATGTCGGGTATCACTTTCAGTCTTGGATGCCGCAACAACGGTAACGCCTCAGCGACCTGACAGCCTTGTCGGTAAATCCGTTTTGGCAGGCTACGCCGTGCCGCGTTCAGCGCATTGGGCAAATCCCCACTTACGCGCTCTCGATCACACAGCAGCTGATGCATCGCTTCGATGTCTTCGATCAATTGATCTGTCACGGCCCGGTCTCTTCTGTGTTGTTGTGGTACAGTTTATGGCCGCGTCGCAGACAACTCAATGGGGCTGGCTCCGGAACACGTTCCCCGCTATCAAGTGCCCATGCTGAACATGATTTTCCACGGAACCCCAACCGACCGCCCCCCCCTCTTGATTGTCCATGGGCTTTATGGCTCTGCCCGCAACTGGGGCGTGATCGCAAAACGGCTGTCGGATGAACGCCAGGTCATTGCCGTTGATCTGCGCAACCACGGGCATAGCCCCTGGACCAGCAGCCACAGCTACCCCGAAATGGCTGATGATCTTGCCGAAGTTATTGAGGCAAATGGCGGGTGCATGGATGTCATCGGACACTCCATGGGTGGGAAAGCGGCGATGATGCTGGCTCTAAAATACCCCAAGGCTGTGCACCGCCTTTTGGCGGCGGACATTGCACCGGTGTCCTATGGTCACAGTCAGATCCAATTTATCGACGCAATGCGCCGTGTTGATCTGTCCAGCCTGACACGCCGTTCCGACGCTGAATCGCAACTGGCCGAGGCAGGCGTCGATCCCGCGCTACAAAGCTTTTTCACCCAATCCTTGGACATTCCAAACAAGCGCTGGCGCCTTAATCTGGACGTGCTCGCCGACCAGATGCATTTGGTTTTGTCTTTCCCAGAAGATCTCAGTCTCCAATGGTCTGGTGACACGCTCTTTCTGTCTGGAGCGACGTCTGACTATGTTACCGCTGCGCACCGTCCCCAGATCAAATCCATGTTTCCCGCCGCGCGCTTTGCCAAAATTCCGGGCGCAGGCCATTGGTTGCACGCCGAAAAACCCCGTGAATTCGAAGCCGCAGCCCGTATCTTTTTTAATGCAGATTTCCCCCTTGCCCGATAGATCATGGGACACAGCGTGGCATCTGCTGATGGGCTGTTCAGACAAACACACAGCACAATCGCCAATGCGCGACACAACAAACGACATGATATATGAGTGTGGTACGGGCGGCGGGACTCGAACCCGCACGGGCATAAGCCCCTCAGATTTTAAGTCTGGTATGTCTACCATTCCATCACGCCCGCACTGACGTGGGGTCTGATCTGTATCAGCACCCATGAGTTGAAATAACGAGAGCAACCAACAGGCACAATCAGTTTTTGATCATTTTCCGGCTTCGATCCGACCAAATTCAAAATTTTCTCGGCGATCAGCTCTAATACTTGGAAAAATCACCCTATCTTTCATAGGTCGATGTCGGGTTCGGAGGCGTCAGGCGCCAATGGTCCGCCCGGTGCGGCCAGCCCGCGTTCTGGCAACCAAGGGTTCAGCGTCAAGGCCTGCGCAAGGGCCGCTCGGGCCTCGTCAAGGCGCGCCAGACCGTACAATGACAACGCCCTCCCGCTCAACGCTGCCACATGATGGGGCGACAAACTGATCGCCTGATCCAAATCCCTAAGAGCGGATCGATAATCTCGACGCAAGAAATGCACAAAAGCCCGCTGGTTGTAGCCTTCTGCATACTTGGGGCAATAGTTCACAAGACGATCAAAATCAGCCAAGGCCCCTAAAAAGTCATAAGCCTCGCGGCGCGCCATCCCACGATCAAGAATTTCCTGTGCATGTATATCAGGTGCATCCGCCCAATAGGTCCACATCTGGTTGAAAATAGGCAAGGCCTCGGCCTCGCTTGGGGCGGCCTGCACCGCCGCCAGAAGTTCGCTCAACGCTGCAGAATGGTCCGGGGCACGTGGGCACTGTGCCATCGCAGCCGCAGGGAACGCCGCCAGAAAAACAGGAACCAAACATCGCATGATCCAAGTCTGCAACAAGATGAAGATTTCACAAAATCAATGTCGCTCGCTCGGCATCACAATCCCGCCAGTGCGGCATCTTCCTTAACGGCCTCCATCGCCACATAGGTCGAAGTGGCCGAAACATGTGGCAGAGACGAGATTTTCTCGCCCAGGACCGTGCGATAGGCCGACATAGATTGGGTCCGCACCTTGAGCAGATAATCAAAATGCGATGCCATCATATGGGCCTGTTCGATTTCCGGAATACGAGTGATGGCCGCGTTAAATTTTGCCAGCGCCGCCTCGCGGGTGTCATTTAATTTGACCTCAACAAAAGCAACATGATCCAACCCCATACGGATCGGGTCCACCATGGCCCTATAGCCGGTGATAACGCCCGCGGTCTCTAACCGTTTTAGCCGCGCCTGTGTCGGCGTTTTGGTCAGACCGATACGCCGACCAAGATCGGCAATGGAAATCCGCCCATCTTCCCCAAGAACTGAGAGGATCTTGCGATCAAACTGATCTAAACTTGAGTAGCTCATTTGGCCTAAAAATTCCGAATATTTAGGTACGATTGGTTCACTGTACGAACTTTTTAGGCAAAAGTCTCATGTAAAAGCCATTATAATGGTCTTAATGATCTATATGGAGACCTGCCATGACCGCGTCGAATAAACTGCGAGACCGCATTGACCAGTCCACTTATGCTGAACCCGCCGAAAAACGGGCTGAGCTGATCGACACCGCGCGCCTGACGCCCCAAGACCGCCAGGACATCAGCACCAAGGCCGCGCAGCTGGTTCGGGACATTCGCGGGCATGCATCGCCCGGCCTGATGGAAGTTTTCCTCGCAGAATATGGTCTCTCCACCGATGAAGGCGTGGCGCTGATGTGCTTGGCCGAGGCCCTCTTGCGGGTGCCTGATGCCGACACCATCGACGCGCTGATCGAAGATAAGATTGCGCCGTCAGATTGGGGCAAACATCTGGGTCATTCGTCGTCGTCGCTGGTCAACGCCTCGACCTGGGCGTTGATGCTGACCGGCAAGGTATTGGATGACAACGGCAGCCCTGTCGGCGCGCTACGCGGCGCTATCAAACGATTGGGCGAGCCGGTGATCCGCACCGCAGTTGGTCGCGCGATGAAAGAAATGGGCCGACAGTTTGTTCTGGGCGAGACCATCGAAAGCGCCATGAAACGCGCGGCTGGCATGGAGAACAAAGGGTATACCTATTCCTACGACATGCTGGGTGAGGCAGCCCGTACCGAGGCCGACGCGGCGCGGTATCACCTCTCCTATTCCAAAGCGATCTCGGCCATTGCGGCCGCATGCCACAGCGATGACATTCGCAAAAACCCTGGTATTTCAGTTAAACTCTCGGCTCTGCACCCACGATATGAGTTGGCGCAAGAAGACAGCGTAATGCAGGATCTGGTGCCGCGCGTCAAAGCGCTGGCGCTGCTTGCCAAGGCTGCAAAAATGGGGTTGAACATCGACGCGGAAGAGGCCGATCGCCTGTCCCTGTCTTTGGAGGTGATCGACGCGGTCGTTTCTGACCCGGCATTGGCGGGCTGGGATGGTTTTGGCGTGGTGGTGCAGGCCTATGGGCCACGCACGGGCGTGGCGCTGGATGCCTTGTATGAAATGGCCGAGCAATACGACCGCAAATTTATGGTACGTCTGGTCAAAGGCGCCTATTGGGACACCGAGGTCAAACTGGCGCAGGTCGAAGGCGTCGACGGCTTTCCAGTCTATACGCACAAGGCACTGACCGATGTGTCCTATATTGCTAACGCGCGCAAATTGCTGGGCATGACCGACCGGATCTACCCCCAGTTCGCCACGCACAATGCCCATACGGTCAGCGCCATTTTGCATATGGCGGACGCGGGTCAACCTTATGAATTCCAGCGGCTGCACGGTATGGGCGAAACCCTGCACCAGATGGTCCTGGAGCAGAACAAGACCAACTGCCGCATCTATGCCCCCGTAGGCGCCCACCGCGATTTGCTGGCCTATCTGGTGCGTCGCCTGCTGGAGAACGGTGCCAACTCATCGTTTGTGAACCAGATCGTGGACGAAACTGTCGCGCCTGAAACCGTGGCGGCCGATCCCTTTGAACAAATCTCGGACCTGACCCGCGCCATTCCGACGGGGCCGCAACTCTATGGTGAGGAACGCCCGAATTCCGTTGGATTTGATCTTGCCCACGCTCCGACCTTGGCGCGCATTGATGCCGCACGCGCCCCTTGGCGCGACCTCAAATGGTCTGCAGGCCCCCTATTGGCGGCAGACGCAACGCCGGCCGCGCCACAGCCGGTGATCAATCCGACCGATCTTTCTGTTGTGGGGCACAGCCACAATTGCAGCGTGGATGATGTGGAGGCAGCGCTGGCGGCTGCCGCTCCTTGGGATGCGCCAGCCGCAGAGCGTGCGGCGATTTTGAATCGTGCGGCAGACCTATACGAAGACAATTATGGTGAGCTGTTTGCGATCTTGCATCGCGAGGCAGGCAAAACCATGATGGACGCCGTGGCTGAACTGCGCGAAGCGGTGGATTTCCTGCGCTACTATGCGGCCCACATTCCAGATGCTGCTCCCGCTGGCGTCTTTACCTGTATTTCACCGTGGAATTTTCCACTGGCAATTTTCACAGGTCAGGTTTCAGCCGCCCTATCGGTCGGCAACGCTGTTCTGGCGAAACCCGCCGAACCCACAACATTGATTGCGCATCGCGCAGTGCAGCTGCTGCACGACGCGGGGGTGCCCCGTTCCGTTCTGCAACTTGTACCCGGACGTGGGCGCGAAATTGGGGCGACGCTCACCGGTGATCCACGCGTCGATGGCGTCGCCTTTACTGGCTCCACGGCCACTGCCATGCATATTCGCACCGCAATGGCCAATGGCCTGCGCCCGGGCGCGCCATTGATCGCTGAAACCGGCGGGTTAAACGCAATGATTGTGGATTCAACCGCACTGCCAGAACAGGCTGTGCAATCCATAATCGAAAGCGCCTTTCAATCCGCAGGCCAACGCTGTTCCGCCTTGCGCTGTTTGTATGTACAAGAAGACATCGCAGATACGGTCCTGGAGATGCTAAAAGGCGCAATGGACTGCCTACGCCTGCACGACCCGTGGGCATTGTCCGCAGACAGCGGCCCGGTCATCGACGCCAAAGCCCGCGACGGCATCCTTGCGCATATCAACGTAGCGCGGCGCGAAGGACGTGTTCTGCATGAGCTTACGCCGCCGCAGTCTGGCACGTTTGTTGCGCCGACCCTAATTTCGGTGCCCGGCATCGATGCCCTCAAGGAAGAGATCTTTGGCCCGGTGTTGCATGTCGCCCGCTTCAAGTCTCAGGATCTGGACAAAGTCATCGACACCATAAACGCCACTGGATATGGGCTAACCTTTGGTCTGCACACCCGCATCGATGATCGCGTGCAACACGTTTGCGACCGCATCCACGCAGGCAACATCTATGTAAACCGCAACCAGATTGGAGCAATCGTTGGCAGCCAACCCTTTGGGGGAGAAGGCCTGTCCGGCACTGGCCCCAAGGCGGGCGGTCCACTGTATCAAACGCGTTTCTGCGCCCCCGATCGCCAGCGCAGCAACGACACCTGGACAGAAACCACCCAATCCGTGCCCGCACCTGTTGGCACCGACATCGCCCCTGTCACGCTGTCCCTGCCCGGCCCAACCGGTGAATCCAATCGCCTGACGACGGCACCACGCCCCCCCTTATTGTGCATGGGCCCCGGCAAAGACGCGGTCGCAGCGCAGGTCAACGCGGTACATGCCCATGGAGGGCGCGCGATCGCGATGAATGCAGATCTGGATCTTGACACATTGGGAACGCTGCAAGGCATCTCTGGTGTTGTGTGGTGGGGAGATGAAGCAACAGCACGCGAAATTGAGCGCCAGCTTGCATCACGTGAAGGGGCCATTCTGCCGCTGATCCCAGGTTTGCCCGATCAGGCACGCGTGTTGGCGGAAACACATGTTTGCGTCGACACCACCGCTGCGGGCGGCAACGCCTCGCTGTTGGGGGGCATGGGCTGATAGCATCTGAGGTCGCCGGGCGCATTTACCGTCCGGTGACCCCACGCAGATTGTCACATATGGCCCCGCGCGACGTGTGACTGCACATCCAATTTGTGCAAGAGAATGCGCCACACACAACAAAAAACGCGCCTGCAGCTGAGCAGGCGCGTTTTATATTCTGATCATGACCTTCCGAAGCCTTAGCCGCGAATAACCTTGGCAAAGTTTTCAAAGATCACCTCGTTGCCACAGATCACTGTACCAGACTCGACAATCTTGTCTGCTGGATCAAGCGCCTGCGCAAAACCACCGGCTTCTTTCACGATGATCACACCCGCCGCGATATCCCAAGCATTCAGGCGACGCTCCCAGTATCCTTCGTAGCGACCCGCCGCAACATAGGCCATGTCCAGCGCCGCCGAGCCCCAACGGCGCACGCCCGCACAGGCTGGCATAATCTGCGCCAGTTCTTTCAGCGTCATAGGCAGGTCCGAACGGCCACCAAACGGCAGGCCTGTTGCAAAGACAGATTCAATCATCCGCTGGCGGCCCGACACACGAATACGGGTGTCGTTCATCCATGCGCCAGCGCCTTTTTCGGCGAAATACATCTCATCCTTGGCCGCGTCATAAATCACGCCTGCAACGATTTTGCCCTTGTGCTCCAAGGCGATCGAAACCGCCCAATGGGGCAAACCGTGCAAAAAGTTGGTGGTGCCGTCCAGCGGGTCCACAATCCAACGACGCGTCGGGTCCTCGCCGGGCTCTTCACCACCTTCTTCGGCCAGCCAGCCGTAGGTTGGGCGCGCGCCGCGCAATTCGTCTTTCAGGATTTTCTCAGCTGCGATGTCAGCTTTGGAGACAAAATCGCCAGCGCCCTTCATCGAGACCTGCAGGTTTTCCACCTCGCGAAAGTCTTTTACCAAAGAACGGCCCGCCGCACGGGCGGCCTTGATCATCACATTGAGGTTTGCGCTGCCATTCATGAGTGCGAGGTCCTGTCTTTCGGTGGGGAGATGCCGGTCAAACCGTGCCTATACGCCGCATCTTGCCCTTTGCCAAGGGGGTTTTGGCGCATAACTGACCTGCAATTGCCCCCCTTATCAGTTTCACACCTGAAGCTTGCGCGCCTCCGATTTTGCCAGCCGTACCAGCTCTTGCACAAAGGGTTTTTCTTCGTCTTCACTGCGGATCGCCGCATAAAGACCCCGTGTGATACCCCCTTCGGTCAGGGGACGGGTCACGTAGTCAGAGTTGTACTTCACTTCGCGCACCACCCAGTCGGGCAAGACCGAGATCCCGCGGTTAGATGCGACCAACAGCAAAATCACCGCGGTGAGTTCAACCTGGCGGACATGGGCCGGTTCAACGCCAGCCGGTGTCAGCAACTGACTAAAGATATCCAAACGAGATTTCTCCACCGGATAGGTGATCAATGTCTCGCCCACAAAATCCTCGGCCTCAACAAATGCTTTGCTGGCCAGAGGGTGCTGTGATGACGCGACAAACACCGCCTTGTAGTCAAACAGTTCAATAAACGTCACACCGGGGATATCTTCGGGATCAGACGAGACCACCAGATCCACCTCTTCTTTTTGCAAGGCCGGCAGCGCGTCAAAGGCCAGACCGGGGCGAATGTCCACATCAACATCGCCCCAGTTTTTGCGAAACCCCTCAAGCACGGGGAACAACCATTCAAAACACGCATGGCACTCAATCGCGATATGCATACGGCCCGTTTTACCACTGCGCAAAGCTGAAAATTCAGCCTGAGCAGCTTCAACCTGCGGCAGGATTTGATTGGCCAGACGCAACAAACGCATTCCCGCCGCTGACAGCTTCAAGGGCTTTGAGCGGCGAATAAACAATTCCACCCCAGTCTGATCCTCCAGCCCCTTAATCTGATGGCTCAGGGCGCTTTGGGTAATGTTCAACTGGTCAGCGGCCCGCGCCAAGCCCCCCGCTTCGTGAATGGCCTTGATGGTACGCAGATGGCGAAATTCGATATGCACGGGTGTTAAGTCCTGTCAGTTTCTTGCGCGATTTAGATATTTATTGCCGCTTTTTGACTCAAAACGTGAGATCTTTGAGCCAACGCTCACGTCACGTTCACACCCGAAGAACACACAATCATCTGTTTTCACACACAAAAATGAATTCCTTCGGCGGTGATTGAAATCTTGCGAACATTAACCCTCATTTCGCTCATGTTATTCTTGAGAATATTGAATTTGTCTCACATGCGGCCGCGTGCAACAAGAGCATAAATCAACAAGAGGACAGCATCACATGCCGACGCCCCAGATTTCATTTGAATTTTTCCCCCCAAAGAACCTGGAAGCCTCGTTCCGTCTGTGGGACACGGTTCAGGTGCTGGCGCCGCTGGCTCCTCGGTTCGTGTCTGTCACCTATGGTGCGGGCGGCACCACACGCGAACTGACCCGCGAGGCGGTGTCGACCCTGCATAAATCCTCGGGCCTGAATGTCGCCGCGCACCTCACCTGCGTGAATGCCTCCAAGGCCGAAACACTTGAGATCGCCAACCAGTTTGCTGAGGCTGGCGTGAATGAAATCGTGGCCCTGCGCGGCGATCCGCCAAAAGGCACAGGTGTCTTTACCCCACACCCAGACGGGTTTGCCAATTCTGTCGAGCTGATCGAAGCCTTGGCCGAAACCGGCAAATTTTCACTGCGCGTGGGGGCCTATCCTGATCCACACCCCGAAGCCCCCACCCAGGCCGCTGACGTCGAATGGTTGAAACGCAAGATTGATGCAGGTGCTGACGAAGCCTTGACGCAGTTTTTCTTTGAGGCGGAAACCTTCTTTCGTTTCCGGGATGCGTGCGAAAAATCCGGTATTGATGCCAGCAAGATTATCCCCGGAATCCTGCCGATCGAAAACTGGAAAGGTGCCCGCAATTTTGCCCAGCGCTGCGGCACCAAAATTCCGGCGTGGGTTGATGATGCCTTTGACAAAGCCGCGCGCGACAACCGCGAAGACCTGCTGGCCACTGCGATTTGTACAGAACTGTGCTCTGAACTGCTCGACGGCGGCGTAGAAAAGCTGCACTTTTATACTCTCAATCGCCCAGAGCTGACGCGCGATGTCTGTTTTGCACTGGGTGTCAGCCCAAAAGTGTCATTGGAAAACGTGGCCTGATCCGTTCCGCCAGAGTGTCGCGCCGCCTGATCCCACGGGCGGCGTGCGGCGTGACGCACAAAGCGGCGTTCCCGGCGCCAAAATCTATGCTTTGCTTGGGGCGCAGCCTGTCATCAATATCCGCTCTGTGACACGGGAACCCTCAGCGTAACGAACGGCTGCTCATCTTTGACCAATTTGTCATGTCATGCTGTTGGCTGAGATGGCGCACACTGCCGTGCAAGCGCTCGCTCGGATCCCGCCCGGGCGTACGGCGCGCGCGCAGGAGGAATATTTTACCCCATCCGCGCCAAGTCCCGACGGAGGGCGCAGTGGGATCCACAGGGAACCGCATCCGCCAGTCTTGCGGCAGCGGAAGGCCGCAATCCTCAGCCTTTTCCAACATCCACACCAACGACAGATTGGCCAGCGGACGCGCCTCTTCCATGCCTCCAAGCTGTCCACCGATGTCGCCGTGACTGCCCCGGAACCAAACCTGCTCCACATGGCCATTCCACCCTTCGGGGCATTCCCACAACACAGGGGCAAAGACCTGACGGGTTTCTTCTAATGCCAGCGCCTGATAGCCATTTTTTACATGCTGTCCCAGCTGATGGTTGTGAAAGGCGTGCTGATTTTCGGCCCAGCGCCATAGCAATGGCAGCCGCATGCCCAGCGCCTTTACCGTATCCCAGGCGCCAACCATTTCGATTTCAACATTCTGATGGCACAAGGCTGCGGTGAACTTTGCGGCGATCTCAGGAGCGCAGTTGTGCTGGTAATGCCGATAGGCTGTGCGAATATTGCGAACGGTTGCGTCTTCGGCGCGCAGCAACCCGACCTGATCAATCACTCCAGCCAGTGAACGCACCGCATACGCCCCGCGCGAATAGCCGAACAAATAGATGCTGTCACCGGGGCGGTAGCGTGACGCCAAATACCCATACGCCCGGCGGATTTGGCGATTGATACCACGCCCCATCATCACGTCTGGCGCACTTTTCCACCCTCGCCATTGCACGCCCGCCTCGTAGAACACCGAGACAGCGCCCCCCATTTCAACACACATATGAAAGAGCTGGCCTGCATGGGTTTCATGCCCGGGATCCAGTGTCGACATCGTTCCATCGAGAATAATCACATGGGCCTGCGGCCCGCGCAGCTTGCTCTCTGCAGAATGTTCCGAACGCAAGGGGCGCCCCAACCATTCCAGAAAAGATTTGCTTAGCTGCTTTAATACCATCCTTTTCACTTTCCGGTTCTGAGTGCGCGTCTGGTCTTTGCTCACCTCTTACACATGAACTGGTCCAAACCCGCCGTATATCAACACGATCATGACCTTCCCCCGTTGGGGGTGCCAGAGGCATCGAACCTATCATTTACGTGGGGGCTACAAAGGCGTCCGCAACACACGGCATATCAACAATAGTGTGACAGCCACCCCCTCCCCCTATATGGGCCTGTCCGAACGCCGTTCGAATAAAACCAATCTCCGTGACTGGATCTCGCCCTGCCTCCTGAGGCGAAAGACTACAGTCAGCCTGTCGCAAAATACTTTCGATATCGTAACGGCAGCGTACGGATCATGTCAGATCCATGACCGTCACAATCTTTTTCAGGCCATACCCGTTAAAACCTGTTGTCATAGCCGCCGAATATGCACCTAAGCCCGGAAACAATACATAATCTCCAACGCGCGCATCCCTGGCCAAAGGCAACCCATCTGGGAGACGATCCAAACTGTCACAGGTTGGACCAAACACCACCCGAGGCAGTTTCGACCCACGTCGAACCTCTGAATTGGGTCCAACGACACACACACGCCCAGAAAGCCCCATATCCCGCAGGTCCACCAATCCACCGTAAATACCGTCGTTCAGAAAAACCACAGATTTATCCGCCCGCATTCCCTTTATACGCGTCGCAAGGGTGCAGGACTCAGCGACCATTGCCCGCCCGGGTTCACACAACAGCGTCGGACCACGTGGACCAAACGCCTTGGCATGTGCGGCCTGAATGGTGGAAAAGACCTTTTTGAGATCCGGCGCCGCACCTGTGCGGTTGGCCGCAAATCCACCTCCGACGTTCAAGCGCGTTATTGCAACACCTGATGCCCCGACAATATCGCGCGCTGCGGTAATGTAGCTGTTCCAGGCAAATGGGTCTTCGCACTGTGTGCCCGGATGAAAGCACAAAGATGGCCGGTACCCCTCAGACGCAACCTGTTGCAACAGACGCTCCGCCTTCTGTGGAGAGGCACCGTATTTGCTGCCGAAATCATATGCAGCGCCAGGAACCGGTAAGGCAAAGCGCACCGATATTTCACAGGTTTTGGCGACATTCGACAGCTTGGCAAACTCAACTGCATCATCCACTGACCAACTGCGCACGCCAAGCGCGATCCCGCGCTGGATCTCATCCTCGGATCGCACAGGGTTGTTGTAATGCAGCGTCGCATCTTTTCGAACGGCGCGCACCGCCTCCATTTCAGCGGGCGACGCTACATCAAAGCTCGACACGCCCGCCGCCACGAGATTTGATAAGATCTCGGGGTGCGCGTTTGCCTTAACCGCATATGTGGTCAGTCCCGGAAAATGAGACAAAAACCGATCCGCCGTTTGCAACAGGATCTGAGGGCTAAAGTACAAAATTGGCTGATCTGGCTGTCGGCTGGCCAAATGGGCGTAAGGGCTACGCCACGATGGAAGAGTGTGTTCCATGATATAATCTCACGCTTTCTTTCAGGATCGCTTAGAAAACCGTCGATTTCTCCCGGCGATACGCTCAAACTTCTGGGGATTGACTGCGAAAGGCAGGGACGATGATGCAGATTGACGAAACGGACCAGCGACTACTGACGTTGTTGCGCGAAAATGCCCGCCGCCCAGTGGCGGACCTTGCGCGTCACTTGGGTCTGGCCCGGACCACCGTTCAGGCCCGATTGGAGCGGCTCGAAACCACAGGTGTCATCGCCGGTTACACGCTGCGTCACAGCGCGTTGGACCGACCGTTGCTGCAAGCCACGGTACTTATCTCAATCGAGCCACGCTCAGGCCCCGAGGTCGTATCCAGACTACGCAGCTTGTCAGGGGTCGAGATCGTGCATACAACGTCAGGTCGGTTTGATCTTCTGGCACAGATCAGCGCGCAAACGCCGCAAGAACTCGACGATACAATCGATGGCATCGCCGCAGCCAGAGGTGTACGCACGTCAGAAAGCTTGATCCACCTAGCAACAAAACTAGACCGCACCGGAGGCTGAAACCGACGAAGAACGCCCAAGGGCGTTCTATTGGGTATTTTCCGCCAAAAAGAAGCAAGGGCTCGGTGCCTTTGCTCACTGGTCGTCCGTCCTCAAAGGGATAAGCAATACCAGCGGCAAAGGCAGCCTCTTCTTGGCGCGGCCATCGGCTCCCCAGCCTGTACCGCCCCCCGAGCATAGAGTATTCGTGGTTAAGAAATCCCTTATCGCCTCATTTTGGCCACAAATACCCAATTCCAGCGCGGCGCCAGTTCACTCCACCGCTGTTTAGCGTGACGATGCCACCTTTCCCTTCGCTGCCCCATTCGATATGAGATCAAACAACCCGGAACAGACGCACGCAGGACAAGATCTATGGCGATGGACAAGACATTCGACGCGGCCACAGCTGAAAGCCGCCTTTTTACCGCTTGGGAGCAAGCTGGTTGCTTCACAGCTGGCGCCAATGCCAAGCCTGAGGCGTCCTCATATTGCATCATGATCCCGCCGCCAAACGTCACTGGCGTTTTGCACATTGGGCACGCCTTCAACAACACGTTGCAGGACATCCTGATCCGCTGGAAACGCATGCAAGGGTTCGACACCCTATGGCAGCCCGGCTGTGACCACGCAGGCATCGCCACCCAGATGGTGGTTGAACGCGAACTGGCCAAGAACGGTGAACAAACCCGCGCCAAAATGGGACGTGAAAAGTTCCTCGAAAAGGTCTGGGACTGGAAAGGCCAATCTGGCGGCACTATCATCAATCAGCTGAAACGCCTGGGCGCCTCGGCCGATTTCTCGCGCACGGCCTTCACCATGTCTGGCGCCCCGGGTGCCCCTGCGGACGAGGCGGACGGCAACTTCCACGACGCCGTCATCAAAGTCTTTGTTGAAATGTACAACAAGGGTCTGATCTATCGCGGCAAACGCCTGGTCAACTGGGACCCTCATTTTGAGACCGCCATTTCGGATCTGGAGGTCGAAAATATCGAGACCCCCGGCCATATGTGGCACTTCAAATACCCGCTGGCGGGTGGTGCGACCTACACCTATGTCGAGAAAGACGAAGACGGCACCATCACGCTGGAAGAGACCCGCGATTATATCTCTATCGCAACCACGCGTCCTGAAACCATGCTGGGCGATGGCGCGGTCGCGGTGCATCCGTCGGATGAGCGGTATGCATCCATCGTTGGCCAGCTGGTGGAAATCCCCGTGGGTCCCAAAGAGCACCGCCGCCTGATCCCGATCATTACGGACGAATACCCCGACAAAGACTTTGGCTCGGGCGCGGTAAAGATCACCGGCGCGCATGATTTCAACGACTATCAAGTTGCAAAACGCGGCGGCATTCCGATGTATCGCCTGATGGACACCAAAGGTGCGATGCGCGCGGATGGTGCGCCCTATGCGGAGGCGGCGGCTCTCGCCTCCAAGATCGGAAAATCTACAAAACCGCTGTTTGAAACGCTGGTTGAATTTGGAGCAGTTTCAGAAAATACTGAAGTTTCACAACGCGAAACCGTTGCGGCCAACTTCATCGACACGATTAACCTCGTTCCGGATGAATTGCGCGGCAAAAATCGTTTCATTGACGGCCATAGTGAACCACAAGCTCGCGAAATTGTTGTTGCAGAAATCAATGCCGAAGGTCTGGCGGTGATGGTGACTGAGGTCACTACCGTGAAAGATGACGATGGCAACGAGACAGAAGTCTCCAACATTGTGCCTTATGTTGAGAACAAGCCAATCATGCAGCCCTTTGGCGACCGCTCCAAAGTGGTGATTGAGCCGATGTTGACCGACCAGTGGTTTGTGGAGACCGACAAGATTGTTGGCCCGGCGCTTGATGCTGTGCGCAATGGCGATGTGAAGATCCTGCCTGAAAGCGGTGAGAAGACCTATTACCACTGGCTGGAAAACATCGAGCCCTGGTGCATCTCGCGCCAGCTGTGGTGGGGCCATCAGATCCCGGTATGGTTTGGTCCGGCGGTTAGCGCCGATAAACAACACTATACTAGCGAAGCACCAGTTCAGTTCTGTGCTACAACAGAAGAAGAAGCTATCAAGCTAGCTAACGAATACTACGGACCAGAGGCAGAGGCTTACATCTCGTCCTACGATCAGTATCAAGCTGAAGCAAAGCGCGCTGAAGGTGGGATTTCAGGCTTCGATGACGTGCCCAACATGGAAATGCACGAGGTTGGGAAAAAGAAACGGTATTGTCTATTCCGCGACCCCGACGTTCTGGACACTTGGTTCTCCTCCGGCCTCTGGCCCATCGGCACGCTGGGCTGGCCCAACGAGAGTGAGGAGATGGCGAAGTATTTCCCGACCTCGACCTTGATCACCGGGCAGGACATTCTGTTCTTCTGGGTGGCGCGCATGATGATGATGCAGCTGGCTGTGGTCGATCAGGTGCCATTTGACACCGTGTATCTGCACGGGCTTGTGCGCGACGCCAAGGGTAAGAAGATGTCGAAATCCACCGGCAACGTGATTGACCCCTTGGATATCGTTGATGAATACGGCGCCGATGCGCTGCGGTTCTCTTCGGCGGCGATGGCGGCTTTGGGCGGTGTGCTCAAGCTCGACATGAAGCGCATTGAAGGCTACCGGAACTTTGTCACCAAGATCTGGCAGGCGTCGTCTTATGGCGATAATGTCATTGATGCGTTCTCAGCTGAACGCGGGGCCGAGCCGCCCAAGGCCACCCTGCCCCTGAACCGCTGGATCATTGGTGAGGTTGCCAAGCTGCGCGAAGACGTCGATGCGGGGCTGGAAAGCTTCCGCTTTAATGACGCGGCCAATGCGCTTTATGCCTTTTTCTGGAACACCTTCTGCGCGCGCTATCTGGAGTTCACCAAACCGATCTTCCATGGTGAGGACCAGGCGGCCAAGGATGAAACGCAGGCCGTTTATGCCTGGGCCATCGATCAGTCGATGATCCTGATGCACCCGATCATGCCGTTTGTGACCGAGGAAATCTGGAACGTCACTGACGGGCGCGGCGTTGACACCGGTGATGCCTCCAAAATGCTGATCCATGCTGAGTGGCCGACCTACACGGCGGCGGATCTGGTGGATGCGGACGCCGAAGCCGAGATGAACTGGGTGATTGCGGTCATTGACAATGTGCGCTCAGCCCGCGCGCAGGTGAATGTGCCCGCCGGTGCACAGGTGCCCATGGTGGTGACACAGATCGACGCCGCCGGGCAGTCCTATTGGGACCGCAATGAAGCGCTGATCAAACGGTTTGCGCGCATTGAAAGCCTGACACCGGCCGATGAGGCCCCCAAAGGCAGCATCGCCATCCCGGCCCCCGGCGCGGCCTTTGCCCTGCCCTTGGCAGAGATCATCGATGTGGCCAAAGAAAAGGCCCGCCTTGAAAAAACGCTGGGCAAATTGGCCAAAGAGCTGGGCGGCCTGCGTGGACGACTGAACAACCCCAAGTTCGCCGACAGCGCCCCCGCCGAAGTGGTGGCCGAAGCGCGCGCCAATCTGGCGGCCCGTGAAGAAGAAGAGGCCAAGATCAAAGAAGCCTTTGATCGTCTGGCTGAAATCGGCTGATCCGCGGCCACATGCAAAACGCCTGCCCCGTGACCGGGTGGGCGTTTTTCTGTGACGGGCCGTTTACCGCCAAAGCTCCGCAAACATTGTGGAAAACGGGGAAACTCTGCCCAATCAACACATTGCCTTTGTGTGCGATCTGCGCCAGCCTGTGTCGTATCAACACAATCAGGAGCAAAAGATGGCCAAAGGCTACTGGATTGGGCATGTCGACGTTGAAGACATGGCAGGGTATCAGGCGTATATTGAGGCAAACGCGGCTCCCTTTGCCCGCTTTGGCGCACGTTTTCTGGTCCGCGGTGGGGAGACGGACCGGCGTGAAGGGGCGCTGCGCCAGCGTACCGTTGTGATAGAGTTCAAAGACCTTGAAACCGCAAAAGCCTGTTATGACTCTGTCGGTTATCAATCTGCAAAAGCCATACGCGACCCGATTGCATCTGCTGATATGATCATTATCGAGGGGGTCGACGGCTGAATGCGGCGGTACAAAAACCGGGTGGGCCGTGCCCACGACATTCACCTAAGCCATCGTATTTGGGAGAGACACGAAACATGTTGAGAAAACTCTTTCAGGCCTTTCGGCCCAGCACAACAACGCCGCTGCCTGATCCGGATGCCGAGCTGGCCTTGGGGGCGCTGTTGGTGCGGGTGGCCCAGTCCGACCGGGACTATCAGGTCGAAGAAATCAGCCTGATCGACCGCATTCTGGCGCGTCTCTATCAGCACAACGCGCTTGAGGCCGCCAAGGTCCGTGCCACCTGCGAAAAATTGCATGCAGCGGCGCCGGAAACGGACACCTTTGGCCGCCTGATCCGCGAAACCACCGGGTTGGAAGAACGTATGGCCGCGCTAGATGCGCTGTGGGAAGTGGTACTGGCGGACGATGTGGAACGTGAAGGCGAGGTGCAGATCGTGAATGACGCCTGCAAAGCCATGGGCCTGTCCGTTGTGGACAACAAAAAGGCCCGCGCCAAGGCGCGCGCCAAATTACATCCCGAGCAAAAGGCCAACTGATATGCTCAAAGATCTGCTGAATCGCCTGTTGTCACCCTCTGTTGAGCCGCTGCAAGACACCGACGCGCGTCTCGCACTCAGCGCGCTGTTGGTTCGAATTGCCCGGTCAGATCACAATTATGCTGAGATCGAAAAAGACCGGATTGACCGCATCCTGCGCACCCGGTTCAATCTTGAAACCGGCGAGGCCAGCCTACTGCGAGAACAGGCCGAAGAGATGGAAGCCGAGGCGCCGGACACCGTCCGTTTCACCCGAGCGATCAAAGAGGCCGTGGATTACGAACACCGCATCGGCGTGGTTGAATCTTTGTGGCAGGTTGCCTTGGCAGACGGTGATCGCGACCCTGAAGAGGACGCCCTGTTGCGTCTGGCCGTGAACTTGCTGGGCGTCAGCGACATCGACAGCGCAAAAGCACGAAAAAAAATCGAAGGCAATTTATAGGGTTCTTGGTGCTGAAGCGCGTAGCAACAGATGCACGAAAATATTCCAATATGCGCCTTTTCTGCGCAGTTCTTGCCTAAAATGAGCGATTCCGTATCGATACTGCGCGGTTTGCACATTGCATTCGGTTGATTTTTCGGTCCAATAAAGATCAACTTGCTTTGACATGGACAAATACACCTTGACCGAACCAACGCCCGTTCTCGAAATCCGCGGCCTGCATAAATCTTATGGCGATCTCGAAGTCATCAAGGGCGTGGATATTACCGCAAAAACCGGCGATGTGGTGTCGCTGATTGGGTCGTCTGGCTCGGGAAAATCGACGCTATTGCGGTGTTGCAATCTGCTGGAAGACAGTCAGCAAGGCGACATCCTGTTCAAAGGCGAACCCATCGTTTGGTCAGGCAAGGGGCGCAATCGTTGCCCCGGCAACGCACAACAGGTGCTCCGCATTCGCACCACACTCAGCATGGTGTTTCAACAGTTCAATCTGTGGTCTCACATGACCATCTTGCAAAATGTGATGGAAGCGCCCGTGACCGTTCTGGGCCGTGACAAGGCTGAAGTCGAAGAAAAGGCGCGTCACTATCTGGCCAAGGTCGGCATTGGCGAAAAATGTGATGTCTACCCGGCGCAGTTGTCAGGTGGTCAACAACAGCGCGCCGCGATCGCCCGTGCCTTGTGCATGGAGCCTGAGGCCTTGCTGTTTGATGAACCCACGTCTGCCTTGGATCCAGAACTGGAACAGGAAGTGGTTCAGGTGATCAAGGATCTGGCCGCCGAAGGGCGCACGATGATCATTGTGACACACGATATGAACATGGCCGCGGATGTCTCGACCCAAGTCGTTTTCCTGCACAAAGGCCTGATCGAAGAGCAAGGCTCACCCGATCAGGTTTTTGCCAATACCCAATCCGCACGTCTGAAGGGCTTTTTGAAGTCAACACGGCACGGTTAAACCTAAAATAACAGAAACAAACAGAACGGGAGTATTACAATGAAATCCATTCTTCTGGGCACAGCTGCTCTTACATTGTCGGCAGGCTTTGCGCTGGCAGGCGGCCATGCCGCAACCGTACGCATGGGCACCGAAGGCGCCTACCCTCCCTACAACTTCATTAACGATGCTGGTGAAGTGGACGGTTTTGAGCGCGAACTGGGCGACGAAATGTGCGAACGCGCGCACCTGAAATGCGAATGGGTAACCAACGAGTGGGATTCGATCATCCCCAACCTGGTGTCCGGCAACTACGACACCATCATCGCAGGCATGTCGATCACCGACGAGCGTGACGAAGTCATCGACTTTACCCAAGCCTACATCCCACCAGAAGCCTCGCGCTATATTGGCCTGTCTGCTGATGCTGACACCACGGGTGTTGTCGCCTCGCAAACCTCGACCATCCAGGCTGGCTATGTTGCTGAAAGCGGCGCGACTCTGCTGGAGTATGCCACCGGTGACGAGCTGATTGCGGCCCTGCGCAGCGGCGAAGCTGACAGCGTATTCTTCCAGGGCTCATTCCTGGCGCCGATCGTTGAAGAAAACGCAGACATCGTCTGGGTTGGCGAACCCGTGCCATTGGGCGGCGGCGTTGGCATGGGCGTGCGTGAATCCGATGGTGAACTGAAGGCCAAGTTTGACGCAGCTCTCGACGCGATGAAAGCCGACGGCAGCCTGAACACCATGCTGAAGAAATGGTTTGGCGAAGACCAGCTGACCTTCTGATCTAAATGACATCGGCGCGACAGGTGCGGTCCCGCGGGCCCGCCTGTCGCGTCTTCTATTGACGCAGGCCCCATGTTTTCATACTGCACCGATCCTCAATCCCTGTCCGGTTTCTCTTGGCTGTCGTGCTATTTGACCACAGGAAAACATATGTCGCTGTACAGCGCAGTGTTCACTGTTCTGCTGTTGCTGGCGATCACCGCCCCTGTTGCGCTGAGTTTTGGATTTAGTGGTGCCATGGCGGCGCGGTCGCGTTTTGCGCCACTTAGGTGGTTTGGCAAAACCTATATCGCCATTGTGCGTGGCGTGCCCGACATTGCGTTTTTTCTGTTTTTTGTCATCGCCCTAGACCAAGGCATCGAATACCTGCGACACAAGATCAAATGCCCGGACTGGGATGAACCTGTGCGTCAGGGCAATGATTTCGTTGTCTGCCAGATTGCAAAAATGCCGCTGGGGAATGCGCCTCAATGGGTGCACGAGGCCTACGGGTTTAGCCTCGCGGTACTGACATTTGCCATCGTTTTTGGCGCCTTTGCCGCCAATGTCATCTTTGGGGCGATGCAATCGGTCCCCCGTGCGCAGATGGAAACCGCCGAGGCCTATGGCATGACGCGTTCACAGACCTTCTGGCGCATTTTGGTGCCGCAAATGTGGGTCTATGCGCTGCCTGGTCTGTCGAACCTCTGGATGGTCCTCATCAAATCAACGCCCCTGCTGTTCCTGTTGGGGGTCGAAGACATTGTCTATTGGGCGCGGGATCTGGGGGGGCTCAAATCCGCGCGCTTTACGGACTACCCGCATGGCGATTGGCGCATGTGGTATTTTCTGGCGCTGCTGGTTTTTTATCTTGGGTTTACCAAAGTATCCGAAATCGTACTCGGGCGCATCAGTTCCCGCCTGTCACGCGGACAAGCTACCGTCGCGGGTGAAGCACAAAGGAAAGCCGCATGAGCTGTTTTCAAACCCTGCAAGATTACGGCCTGCGCGCCATCGGCTATGGCGAACGCCTGCTGCCACGCAGCGATTTCACCCTATGTGAGCAGTTTACCCTTATCGGGTCAGGTATGCTCTGGAATGTCTACTTTGGTGTTATGGCTGTGATCACCGGCTTCATCTTTGCCAATGCGCTCGCCTTGGCCAAGGCGTCACCACAACCGCTGCTGCGCAAACCTGCCGAAACCTTTGTGTTTGTGTTTCGCGGCTCTCCGCTGTTCATCCAGTTCTTCTTTGCATACTTCCTGTTTTTGAACCTCAAATCTGTCTCACCCATCTTTGCGCCGTTTTCCTCGGCGTGGCTGGGGGCGCTTGTGGTTTTGTTCCTGAACACCTCCGCCTACTCTGCCGAGATCTTTTATGGCGCGCTCAGATCTGTGCCCAAAGGCGATGTAGAAGCCGCCGATGCCTATGGCTTGACGGGTTGGGACAAATTCCGCCGGATCCTGTGGCCCACCTCTATGCGTCTGGCCTGGCCCGCATATACCAACGAAGCGATCTTTTTGTTTCACGCCACCACATTGGTGTTTCTTTCGGGTTTCCCCGTACGACGCCAACAGGGAGACGCCTTGTATTACGCGAATTATTTCGCAGATAAGACGTTCAACCCATTTATTCCCTATCCAATTTTGGCGTTCTATTTCATCCTGTTGACACTGGTGATCATCGCGCTTTTTGGTTGGGTCAACACCCGGTTGAACCGGCATCTACCACAGCCCAGGCGGCAGAAAATACGCCTTAGAATGAACCTGATGCGCTGAACACCCCTCCGTTTTGTCGTGGGAATGTCCTGCTCCATGACGCTTCCTGATCAAACACTCGCACCGAAGGGGCACAAGAGTGGCCTATAGGGGTGCAGTTCACTCTGATACTTTTTGATCAAATTTTCTTTTGTGGTTTGTTTCGGCTTCGGTACAGTTGTTGGACATGCACAAGGAATTGCCGATGGATCTATCCAGCCTGTCTTCCGTACGTATCGCCGCAGCTGACATGAATGGTATTTTGCGTGGCAAACGCATGCCGACGGGTCTGGCTGATAAATTGGAGACCGGTTCGGCGCGTATGCCACTGTCAACGATGAACGTCGATCTGTTTGGCCGCGACGTAGAGGGCAGTCCACTGGTTTTTGAAACAGGGGACGCTGACGGGGTCTTGTACCCCACCAATCGCGGCCCGGTGCCGATGCCCTGGCTGGACACGCCGTCCGCGTTAATCCCAATGATGATGTATTACGAAGATGGATCGCCCTTCCCTGGTGACCCCCGGCATGCACTCATTACGGTGCTC
This sequence comes from uncultured Paracoccaceae bacterium, assembly GCA_947492585.1. Taxonomy (GTDB): domain Bacteria; phylum Pseudomonadota; class Alphaproteobacteria; order Rhodobacterales; family Rhodobacteraceae; genus Epibacterium. The sequence goes on along the minus strand of CANLND010000001.1, from coordinate 112,814 downwards.
GACAAATATGCGGAACGGGGGTGGCAGGTCATGACGGCAACGGAAATGGAGTTTTGCCTGCTCGACGATCAAGGCCCGATGCCCCAGCCGCCGCTGAATCCGATCACCGGCCAGCGACTGGATCAACAGGCGGTGTTATCGGTCGGAGAGCTTGACGCATTTGATGCGTTTTTCACCGCGCTCTATGCTGGTGCAAAGGCGATGGACATTCCGGCGCAATCGGCCATTTCCGAAGCAGGGCTGGGACAGTTTGAAATCAACCTGAACCACCAACCCGCCCTACGTGCTGCTGATGATGCCTTACTGTTCAAACACTTGGTGCGTGGCGTCGCGCGTCAACACGGGTTTTCCGCCAGCTTTATGGCCAAACCCTACGCCGCAGAAGCTGGCAACGGTATGCATGTGCATTTCTCTGTTCTCGACAAGAATGGCCGCAATATCTTTGACGATGGTGGGGAATTGGGCACCGCAGCGTTGATGCACGCCGTCGCAGGTTGCGTGAATGCGATGCCCGGCAGCACGCTCATCTTTGCGCCCCATGGCAATTCCTTTGAACGGCTTGTTCCCGATGCCCACGCCCCAACCGGTGCGGCCTGGGGGTATGAAAACCGCACTGCCGCCATCCGCATTCCCGGCGGAAGCCCAACCGCGCGGCGGATTGAACATCGGGTCGCCGGAGGAGACACAAACCCCTATTTGTTGCTGGCCTGTATTCTAGGCGCAGCCTTGGTCGGTATCGATGATGCACTACAAGCCCCCGCCCCAACCCAAGGCAATTCCTATGAAACAAAAGGTTTGGCGCAGCTGGCCAAAACCTGGCCCGACGCTGTCGCCCTATTTGCGGCCGATCCAACCGTTGCGCGGGTTCTCCCCGAAATGGCCATTCAAAATCTTACCCTAATGAAACAACAAGAAATCAAAACCTTTGCTGCATTGCCCCCCGATAGCCATTGGCGCGCGTGGTATGAGGTCGTATGAGGCACCACGCCGTCCCAGGCCGGCGCACGCTTGAATTTGATCAAATCGGTGACTTATGAAAATCGGCATCTTGCAAACTGGGCATGCGCCCGAGGCCCTGCTCAAAACCCACGGGAACTACGACCAGCTGTTCCACAAACTTCTGGAGGGTCAGGGATTTGAATTTGAAACCTTTTCCGTAGTTGAAAACCAGTTCCCAAAGGGGCCACATGACGCAGAGGGCTGGCTGATCACCGGCTCCAAACACGGAGCCTATGAACATCACGCGTGGATTCCCCCACTAGAAGAGTTGATCCGTGACATCTACGCCACCAAACGCGCGCTGGTTGGCATCTGCTTTGGCCACCAGATCATTGCGCAGGCACTCGGAGGACGCGTTGAGAAATTTGACGGCGGCTGGAGCGTTGGGCGCTGCCAATATCAAATGGGGTCTGAGACCATCGCGTTAAACGCATGGCACCAAGATCAAGTTGTTGCCCGCCCAGAAACTGCGCGCGTCCTTGCCAGCAATGATTTCTGCGCAAATGCAATTTTGGGCTATGGTGATACGGTCTGGACCGTCCAGGCCCATCCAGAATTTGATGCAGAGTTCATCGACGGGTTGATCCGCTTTCGTGGTAAAGGTGTCGTACCGGAGGCACAGCTTGAGGATGCAGCAGCCACATTGGATGTGCCAACAGACAACGCAAGGTTTGCCCAACACATCGGCTCGTTTTTTAAGTCAAACCCAGCATGAGGTCTGGCGACCTCCTGCCTTGCACACACACCGAACGGCACCATATCCATAAACGATTGGCCGTGCCAAGGGGGAGCGCAGTTTTCTACCCCCTCCCTCGCCAATCACGAGAATTTCATCGCGCGCCAAAACCCGCGGTTTGAGGCGGGTGCGAACGCAACAGTTCTGTGAAATTTTGCCGATTTCAGTGGTTTTCAACACCGTGCTCTTGGCATCGATATGTCATTGTTTTATATTTACTAAAGTATAAATTCAGGATTTTGAAATATGTCGCACGTCCCCAACGTACACGCCGCAGAAGCGATCCCTGATGAGGCCCGCGTGGCTATTGATGAGTTGCTAAAATCCGGCGATCTGTTTCGCTATACAGCCCCAGAGAACGCACCTGTAACCCTGCTGGAACAGGAGTTTGCGGCGCTTCTTGGATCCAAATACGCGCTGGCCGTCTCTTCATGTTCCGCCGCCCTGTTCCTGTCGCTCAAGGCGCTGGATCTCCCCCGTGATGCGCGCGTGATGATCCCTGCATTTACGTTTGCCGCTGTCCCCTCGTCTGTGATTCATGCCGATTGTGTGCCGGTTTTATGTGAAGTCGCGGATAACTACCGTATCGATATGGCGGATTTTGAAGCCAAACTGGGCGACGTGCAGGCCGTTATCATCAGTCATATGCGCGGCCACACCTCGGACATGGATGCGATCATGGCCCTGTGCGACGCCCGCGGCATCCCCGTGATCGAAGACGCGGCGCATTCATTGGGGACAACCTGGCATGGCAAGAACATTGGCACATTGGGTAAAATCGGCTGCTTCTCGTTCCAATCTTACAAAATGATCAACGCCGGTGAAGGCGGGATTTTGGTCTCGAATGACGCTGATCTCGTGGCACGCACGGTGATTATGTCTGGCGCATACGAGCACAACTGGAAGAAGCACAGCGGTCCTGAGGGACAGAATGATCCCGAACTGGCTGAGGCGTTTGCCAAATGGCAAAATCAACTGCCGCTCTACAATCTGCGCATGTCAAACCTGTCGGCAGTTGTGATCCGCCCGCAAATTCCCGAACTGACCCGCCGGGTTCAGGATGGGCGCGCCAACCATAACTACGTGGCCGAGCGCCTACATGCGTCCGACGTATTGCGTGTGCCTGCGCCCCTGGCACCAGAACAACGCGCTCCGGATTCCATCCAGTTTAATTTGATGGGTCTGAGCGAGGCGCAAATCAACCTCTTTGCGGAAACAACGGCGCAAAACGGCGTTAAAGTTCAGATCTTTGGACGCTCCGAAAACAATGCCCGCGCTTTTTGGAACTGGCAGTTTTTGGAAGAGATCCCCGAGCTTCCGAAGACACGCAAAATGCTGATGAGCGCCTGCGATGTCCGCTTGCCCGTGCGCCTCACCCGTGCCGAGCTCGACGTGATCTGTGATATCCTACTCGACGCCGCAACCGTCGCCTCGGGCACATCCGACCTCTAGTAGGCCCACCCGCGCCGCGCGATAGCGCGGCGCCCGGCCCAACGGAAGATGGCATCAAAGATGCCAAGCTTCGGGCGGGAGCTCCCGCGCCTTCTACATCACATCACGATGTGCCGCAAAGCCTTGGGCGTGGCAGCCCGCTTACGCGGGCTGCAACCCAACCGACAAAACCCCGAGCTTTGCCAGTTCCTATGTTTCAGGCCCAACAGCCCTACGATCTGGGGAGACTTTCAGCACTGGCAACTACTTCAGTTTCGAAAGCTTCTCTTGCAAATCAGCGAGTTGACGCTTGATCGCCGCGAGATCTTCGCCGTCTGTGCTGTTTTCGCCGTCGCCGCCCTCGCCAGCTGTTGGCCAAGCGTTCCCAAAACCACCTGTCATCGCCTTCAAAAACGCTTCCTGCTGGCTCTTCATCGCTTCAAACCCAGGGATCTGCGCCATCGGGTTCATCGACGTCATATTTTCCATCATTTTGGACTGACTGTCGCGCAACATGTCAAAAGACGCTTGCAAGAACTGCGGCATCACACCTCCGCCCGGCTCCATATAACTGCGCACCAGGTCGCTCAGCACATTGATCGGCAGCACATTTTCGCCACGGCTTTCGTGTTCGGCAATAATTTGCAACAGATATTGCCGTGTCAGATCGTCGCCAGATTTCAGATCAATAATCTGAACTTCACGTCCTTCGCGAATGAACCCAGCGATATCTTCCAGCGTCACGTAATCGCTGGTCTCGGTGTTGTAGAGCCGACGGCTCGCATAGCGTTTGATAAGCAGGGGGCTGACTTGTTCCGCCATGTGGATCCTCACAGTACTTTGATGCGCTGCAGCAAAGCCTATGCGAGTGCAGAACAAAAGGAAAGCCTTGCCCGCCTGTCCGACACAATATGTCTTTGGCTCCGCCCCGCCTGCCGTAGAGAAAAGAAAAATCTGCACAGACCTAAAGGAAGATTGAGAAATCACATCCTGCCACCTGTGCCCCGTATGTTGCGCCATGATCCGCTGGCGTCGTGACACAGCCAGATGCCAGATGGGTGGCTGTAAACGTTCCATGCACAAAAAAGGCCCCACCTGAGCGGGGCCATAGATCACTCATGGCGAACTCGTCAGCCAGAAACGTGCTGCGCGATGATTGCCTCGATGGTGCCGTCTTCGTGCATGGCTTTCACCGCCTCATCGAAGGAGGCCATATATCCTTTGGCGTATCCTTCTTCAGTCCATGTGTCCAAATAGCCGATCAACGAGTCTTCGGTTTTGACGTCGGTCACATATTCAACCTGATCAAATTTTCCCGCATCCATTTCAATGTCGACGTTGATACGCGCATTCACATAACAATCTACGCGGCCGGCGTTGAGTTTTTTCAAGCTGATTTCAACGTTCGGGGATTCCGTCATCGAAATCAGCCCAGATTCAACCATGTCAAAAAACGCAGAACCGGGCGCAGCGCTGCCTTGCAGTTTTTCGATTTTGAGCCCCTTAAAATCATCAGGGAAGCTCCAAGAGGCCTGCGCCACACCTTTTTTGCAGAACACGCTCACATGTTCCTGCATCAGAGGTTCGGAATACGCACTGATCCAAGGACGTGCTTCCGGGCGATAGTATGTGCCAACGAGGCCGTGGGCCTGACCATTTTCAACCATCACAACGGCGCGCGACCACGGCACCGATTGAATTTCAACGGTGTAGTCACCACCAACGCGCGCGACCGCCTCATCGATGATATCCCCCAATACACCGCCTTCGGCAGTCATGAGCGGAGGATAGTTGTTTGACAGTGCCAAAACGATGTGACCTTCGGCCTGAGCCGCGACAGGTAGTAGGGCAGCCGCCAAAGCTGCAATAGTTGGGAAGCGCATATTCTCTCCTTGAAACCAGTTACATGCACTGTGCTACCGCCCAATTGTTACAAAACCGTTTCCAGAGGAAAACTCCGCAGTACCATTATTCAAAAAACAAAAAAGACAGACCCGAGGGCCTGCCTTTTAATCGCATATCATTCCCAATAGGGAGGAGGAACTAGGAACGATTTGCGGGGAGAATTATTTAGCAGCGGTCGCTTTTTTAGCGGCAGTGGTCACTTCATCTGTGGCCTTTTTAACCGCAGCAGTTGCTTCTTCGCTGATGTCTTTTCCAGCGCTCATCAACAGCTCAACTGTGTCCATCTGAACTTTTTTGGCAACTTCAGCAAACGCAGCCATGTTCTCAGCAGCAACTTCGGCAGATGCGGAGGCATAGTCAGTTGCAACTTTTGCGTAGTCAGCAGGCTCAGCTTGTGCTTTGGACATTGCGCCCAGTTTGAACAGCGCGTCTTTGGTCCAGACGTTGGAAATCTCGGCCGATTTTTCAGCGGCTTCCAGAGCCACCGACGCCAGTTTTTCGTTCAGCGCGGCAGTGTTCTTGAATGCGTCTTCCATTGCGGATGTGTCCACAGGAAACGAACCCATCATGTCTTTCATGAATGCGGTAAAATCTTGGGTCTTAGCCATCGTACTCGTCCTCAAAAGATGCGGATAACTGCACCGCGTGTGTCTGATGCTCACAATATGAATGCTGCAACGCAGCAAATCAAGAATTTTCATGCCGCAACGCAGAAAAATTATCGTAAAACCCTAAAAATCAACGCGTTGCCTTAATCATCACATAGCTTCCGGGCGCCGCCTGCAACGCGGGATACGATTCGTTTCCTGGTTTTCGTGCCGGGACCTGCTTTCCGGAGCGCTTTTTGACCCAACTGGACCACAGCGGCCACCAGGAGCCTTCATTGAACGTCGCCCCCGCCATCCAGTCACCGGCCTCCCCCTTCAAATTCTTGTTTGTGTAATGGCCGTATTTCTTTTTACTGGGCGGATTAATGATGCCAGCGATATGGCCCGACTGGGACACCACAAAGGTTTTACTGCGCGATCCCATCTGCTGAACACCTCGATAGCAGTCTTTCCACTGCGCAATATGATCCGTCTCGCAGCTGATCGACATCAATGGAACATCCACATCTTTCAGCTTCAGCGTCTCGCCCAGCAATTCAAATCCGCCATCGGAAAACTCGTTGCGCTGGCACAAACCCCGCAAGTACTGCACTGCCATCTTTCCCGGTAAATTGGATCCGTCACCGTTCCAGAACAGCAGATCAAACGCCGGGGGAGCCTCTCCCATCATGTAACTGCGGATGGCCGGGCGATAGATCAGATCGTTTGACCGCAGAAATGAAAAGGTGCGTGACATGATCCAGGATTTCAAAATGCCGTCTTGCCCCACCTGCTCTTCGATCCCGTCGATGAAGTCATTTTGCAGAAAGGGAGTAAACTCGCCCTGATCCCCGAAATCCGTCAGAGTTGTGAAAAGTGTCGCAGATTTGACTGATTTATCGCCGCGGGCTTTCAACAGTGCCAGCGTCAGGCTGAGAGTGGTGCCCGCGATGCAATAGCCGATCGCATTGACCTGCGGCACTTCACAAATCTTTTTCACCACATCAATGACGGTCAGGTAGCCGTCTTCGATGTATTCCTCCATGCCAACATCCGCAAAGCCATCATGCGGATTGACCCAGGAAACCACAAACAATGTATACCCCTGATCTGTCACCCACTTCACAAAGCTGTTCTTCTCTTTCATGTCGAGAATGTAGAATTTGTTGATCCACGGGGGGAACATGATGATGGGCGTTTCGTGTACGGTCTCCGTTGTCGGCCGGTACTGGATCAGCTCCAGCATTTTATTGCGATAAACCACGTCCCCCGGTGTCGTGGCCAGATTGCCGCCAACTTCAAACGCGGTCTCGTCCACCAGACGCACGATCATCTCACCGTTGTTGGCTTCAAGATCCGCGACCAGGTTTTCCAGACCATCAATCAAAGACTGCCCGTCCGTCGCCATCGCGCGTTCCAAGGCTTCGGGGTTGGTGGCCAGAAAATTGGTGGGCGCCATCATCTGCACGATCTGATCGGCAAAATACTGCAGGCGGGTTTTGTCGATCGGCGCCAGATCTTCGACCTCGGCTACGGCCGTGCGAATGGTCTCAGCATTGGTCAGATACTGTTGTTTGACGTATTTGAAATATGCGTTGTTGTCCCACATCTCGTGGGAAAATCTGCCATCCTTTGAGGTGCTCTCAGTTGGCTCGGAATGGTCAACGAACGTTTTTTGTGCTTCTGCGAAATTTGCAACAGTCTGCCCCCAATATGCCACCTGTTTTTCCATGATTTTCGCCGGATTTTGGAACATTTCGGACCAATAAGCGCTCGCTGCACGTGCAAACAGCTCGTGATTCGGAGCGTCCAATCCACGGTTGTGAGGCTGCTTCTGAGAGATAGCATGAGCCAAACGCTTGGATAACTCGTCCACGCGCTCCATGTTTTCCTTAAGAATATCAACATGATCAGGGCTATCCGTCATCGAAATATCTTCACTTGTTGTCATCTTAAAAAATCCCTCCTAGTCTTTCTGCTATGCAGAATATTCGCCTGGGTATTTTACGGCAAAGCGACAGAACTCCGAGAGGCTGAACGCTTGAGACGCAAAATTCCTTCAAGGTGTGACACATTGAGGAGAGCCAGATGCGATACATGGTAGCGTACGACCTGATGGAGACGGTGCGAAACACCAACCAGTGGTTGGGTGCCTCCGCGCTCTCGTTTGCGTCGTCCCCCTGTTTCTCCGCCCTGCCCAATCCGGCGCTCAGCTGGATGGCGGCGTGGGGCGAAGTGACTGAACGCACTTTCCAGCGCATGATTGTGAAACCCGATTGGGGCATCCACACTGTAACCTGCGAAGATGGCAAAGACCACCTTGTGGAAATAGATACAGTGATGGAACAGCCCTTTGGTGATCTGATCCACTTTCGTGTAGCGGGCCGCAAACAGCAGCCGCGCCGGGTGCTGTTGGTTGCGCCCATGTCAGGTCACTATGCGACGTTGCTGCGCTCCACTGTCAAAAGCCTGATGGAAACCTGCGAAGTATATATCACCGATTGGCACAACGCCCGCGATATTCCGGTTTCTGCGGGCAAATTTGATGTCGAAGATTACACACAGTATCTGGTCGACTTCATGCGTGAATTGGGTCCCGATATTCACGTGGTTGCCGTCTGCCAGCCCGTCCCTCTGACACTGGCCGCCACCGCCTATCTGGCCGAACTGGACCCCAAAGCCCAACCCAGTTCATTGACTTTGATTGGCGGGCCGGTCGATCCCGACGCCTCTCCGACCGACGTTACAGATTTTGGTCATCGCGTGACCATGGGCCAGCTCGAAGAAACTATGATCCAGCGGGTTGGTTTCAAATACAAAGGCGTCGGGCGCAAGGTCTATCCCGGCCTGTTGCAGCTGTCGTCCTTCATGTCGATGAATATGGAGCGGCATTCCAAAGCCTTTGTGGATCAAATCAGCCGCGCCACCCAAGGCCATACCTCAGACCATGATGCGCACAACCGGTTTTACGACGAATATCTGGCCGTCATGGATATGCCGGCCGAATTTTATCTATCCACGGTTGAGCGTATCTTTAAGAACAGTGAAATTGCCAAGAACGAGTTCACGGTCAACGGTCACAAAATTGATTTCAGCAAAATCACAGATGTCGCGGTCAAAACCGTCGAAGGTGCAAACGATGACATTTCAGCGCCCGGCCAATGCATCGCCGCGCTGGATCTGTGCACCGGTCTGGATGACAGCAAAAAGGCCAGCCACCTCGAACCCAATGCCGGTCACTATGGCATCTTTGCCGGGCGCAGCTGGCGCAACAATATCCGCCCGCTGGTGATTGATTTCATGAACGCCAACAGCCGCACACCCCCGCCTGCCCAGCGCGCTGCGGCCGAGTAGTCCAGCTCGGATGCGGCTGTTTCGACGAAAGAAGTTTGTACCACAGCGGCAGGACATTTCCTGTCGCTGTGGTACGTTTCAGGGGTATGTCAGTGTTGAAGGCATCCAGACCGCAACCCGTGTCACCTGTTTCTGCGCCGATTGCCGCGCCGCCGAATTGTATCTGAGCCAGCCGGATCCACGTCCCAATGGGGTTGATCTGCTGCACATCACACCTGATAGCCTGACAGTCACCCAAGGTCACGAGCAGCTACAGGTCATGCGGCTGTCCCCAAAGGGCTTGATGCGCTGGCACACCAGCTGCTGCAATACCCCTGTTGCCAGCACTTTGGCCAAACCGGGCCTGCCCGTCTGCGCACTGCGCCTGTCAGTCTGCACCGCTCCAGACATGTTGGGCCCGGTCCGCACGCGATCCTTTGTGCCCCAACCCAACGGGCCACCTCGCACAATCGGGGCGTTGACCTTTGTTGTTGCTCTGTTCAGCCGGATGATGTCTGCACGTCTAAGCGGTCGCTGGAAAACCAACCCGTTCTTTGATGTCGAAAACGCCCGTCCTGTGCGCACGCCCACCGTAATTTCCAAGGCAGAGCGCGCACAGCTCACCCGGTAGGTCAGTCTTGGCCACAGGTGTTACGACTGCCGCGGGTCAGGCAACGCAAGCCAATCGCCCATTGCCTGATTGACCGCATGTGGGTTTTCAAGCGGCAGCATGTGCGACGCATATGGCACCACCTGTATCTGCGAGGACGGCATCAGTTCTGCCATGATCCGTTGGCGCTTCAACGGATTAAGTTGATCAGCCTCGCCGCACAACACCAGTGCCGGTGCTTTATATCGACGCAGCGCCGCCTGCATATCCTGACGACGCTGCATGGCGCGCGACTGCGCGACAAACAGATCGCCCCCCAGTTCGACCCCCATTTGCACAATGTCGTGCGCCAACGCCACCCGCTTTGAACTGGGCGCCATCCAATCGGCACAGACCAGTGATTTCACGGCCTCAAGCAAGCGCCCCGTACGCGCACCAATAATCTGCGGTTCTCGCTCTGAGGCCTGTGCCGGGCTTTCGGGCAACGGGGACGTGGACATCAAACACACACGAGAAACACGATCGGGCGCACGACGCAGGATCTCCATTGCCACGACACCTCCCAATCCATGTCCCGCGAGGGCAAACCGCTGGGGCAATTGTGGTAGCATCCGTTCTGCAATGATTTCAACGCGATCGCCGCCAATTGGCAAAGCCACTGTAATGGCACGGGTACGTGCAAATTCAGTGATTTGCGGCGCAAACAATCGCGCATCGGCCATCATGCCCGGGATCAACACAAGAGGTTCAATTGCAAACGGCATCCCATTCATTCAGCACAACTCCCGCTGGATGCAGACTTGGGAGCCAGCCACGACGCTGTTATCCCGCATTGTCTGGATACCCGTTCCAACAAAAAGCGCCATCTGCGCGCAGCTGAGAAAACGGATTATGTGCAACTTCCCAGAAATGTCCCTCGGGATCACGAAAATACCCATGATAGCCTCCCCAAAACACGTCACTTGCGGGTTTAACAATCTCCGCTCCGGCCGCCTGCGCCTGACGTAAAACGTCCTCGACCTCATCACGGCTGCGGGTGTTATAAGACAGCGTCAACGCGCCCTGCCCAAGAACGCTCACATCCACGCCCAGCTCATCGGCCAAGGCGTCCAACGGATACAGACCCAGTGTCTGCGACACGAGGTCAAACGCGACAACCCCGTCCGGCGTGTCCACTTCGGCCCATCCCATTGCACGATAAAACGCGGTGGCCGCGACCATATCGCGAACCCCAAGAGTGATAAGGCTAACCCGTTGTTCCATAAATGATCCTTTTTTCAACCTTGCCCGCAGCCCAACGGACCAACAGTCCACGGCAATTAAAACAAACTCTGCGCAGCAAAAGATCTGGCAATCGAAACCGGAGCGCCCTGCGGTTCGCAGCGTAGATGAATGGCCCACCCCAACGGTTACACAATCAGATAGTGTATAACAACGCTGGCGTAGGTCTGTGACGACATGATGACAACCAAACCCATGCCGATAGACCCGGCTATGTCTCCGCCGCGCTCACGCAGTGAGATGTAACAGCACAAGGTCCCACTTCGGCTCGGGCCGCCCGTGCCTATTCCCAACCGGCGCGTTGGAATCAGTTAACACATTGGCCCAGAGGCATAGACAGCGGCGATCTCAGGCCAGAACATCACAAACGGCAGCTTCGATCAGCGCCAGACAGGTCTCGTCCGAAAACCGGTGATCGGCATCTTTGACCAGCTGCAACCGCATATCGGCACAGGTGGCGTGTTCCAATAGATGCAGCGCCGTTGCAGTTGACACCGCCGTATCGTCCGTCCCCTGTAGGCAGCGCACAGGGAAGGGCAGCATCAGGGGCTGGCGCAGCACCAGTTGATCACGGCCATCTTCGATCATGCGCTGGGTCACCCGAAAAGGTTCCATGTAATCGCTGGGCAAATCGACATAACCGTCGTGCGCCAAAGCGCGTTTCTGGCTGTCGTCAAATCCGGCCCACCAGCCGTCTTCGGTAAAGTCGGGCGCAGCAGCGATGGTGACCATCCCCGTGATCCGTTTGGGGCGGGCCCGCGCCAACAACAATGCCTGCCATCCCCCCATAGAAGAGCCCACCGGCACTATAGGCCCCTCCGTGAGCTGATCGATGACGGCCAACGTGTCTTGATGCCAATCCCCAATGCAGCCCTCTTCAAAGGTGTTAGAGCTTTGCCCATGACCGGAATAATCGAACCGCAAAAACGCCCGTCCCTGTGCTTTGGCCCAGGCCTCCAGGTGCACAGCCTTGGTGCCCTCCATGTCGGATTTCAGCCCGCCCAGAAACACAATGCATGGCCCCACACCTGCGTGTAAATGATACGCAATCCGCCGCCCCTGCGCCGTCTCCAGATACTGAATGCCCATGCCACACCTCCTGATTTCATCTTGATATGCCATGGACCTCCGGATTCCCAAAGTCCCTATTTCATCAACAAGATCACATTGTTCTGGCGATACAGAACACCCCATCAAACGGCATGCCTTGCACTACTGCGGCCACAGCACCGTATCCGGATGAAACTGCGACCACGCAAACCAAAACGCCTGATGGCTGCCCAGATCACGCCCCTCAGACGACACCGCCTTTACACCACCACCGTCCAGCGTCAGGCGAATATTCTCAAACGTCACCGTGCGGCCCCGCTTTAAGGCTGCGACAGCTTTACTGCGTTGAAATGCAACGGGCCTGCCCGACGCTGCGACAACGCCGATAACGTCCTCGTGCACCGACAGACGCGGATCGACATCGCCCACCGGAAAAATCGGCCCTTTGGCATCACGCCCATTGCGAAAATCAAAATCCCGTCCCAACGCCAGCTCTTCCACCAACACTGTTGTATCTGGATGCGCGGCCTTCCAATCCCCCCACCGCGCAGTCACAACGCTGGCTTGTTTCAGCGTTACCCCCCGTTTCGCCAACGGCCCGGTGACGGCATGGCCCAGAAAGGTATCAAAAACAGACTGGCTGGTAATGTCATACATCACCTTATTTGACCGGATGAGCAGGCCCGAAGTGCGTAACACCGGCCGCTTCACACCACGCGGCACGTCATCGGTGAAATAGGCCTGCGCCGCACCACACAGGGTGCAATAGGGAATCCCCAGATCGCGCCCGCCCAAGGTATCGTTGACCATCTCGCGCACTTCCATGATCTGACGCGGATAGGCCCGGCTCTCGCCGTTGATCTCAATGCCAAATACAATATCATCGTCATCCAGCCATGTGGCCTCATCCGCTGTGCTCACATCTGGATTGTCTGCCGCGGGGATACAGTTGCAGCGTTCGTCTGTATGATCATAGGCCCGATCATCAATCAAAACCCCACCCCATGACACAAAGCGCCAGTCAATCGCCCCTTCGACAAAAATCTTGTCCCAACCGGGCACGAAACTGGTGAAAATTGCACGTTTTGCGGGCAAATACCCGGGAGGAGCCGGGATCTCCCAGGCCATCAGATGATCCGTGATCACCCCCCAATGGTTGCGGCGCGGCGCTTTGATCTGCAACAGCTCTGCCGCCGCGGCCCCCAGCATAGAATTTAGATCCCGCCCTGCGGTAAATCGCATCAGATCACCGATCAACCACACCAGCCGCGGATCCTTGGACTGCGCAATGACCTGCAAGCCCTGTTCTTGCGGCGCCCCCCAGGTGGATTGCGTGGCGCTGTCAACAAACACAACCTGAATTGCCGCCTGAACCTGCGGGGACAGCCCCCCCGATGGCACGAGAGGCGGCGCACCAAACGCCTCCACCACGTAGTCTGGTAGGACAGTGGCCGCCTGCCCCGGCGCGCGATCCGCCCAACTCAGGCTGAGCGCCAGTACAGATGTCACAATAACACTGCAAATAGGATGGTTCCGTAGGACTCTCATGACCACTCCTTTTTAAGGGCACCGCAGAACATACGCCTGCGGCACATCAACAGGGATTTCCCAAAGGTTGGACTGTCTTGTGTGACCGTCTCCAACCGTTCTGTCGCCAAGCATCGCGCCAAACCCATCTTCACGCCAATCACGTTCCATTCAGCACGCAGTGATCGCGCGCCAACCGCTCTCTTTTTGGCCCAAAAATACCCCGGGGAGCGCGAGGGGCAGCGCCCCTCGCCCCCTGCCCCTTGACCTTGGCGCAACCTTTGGCCATCAAGGCCACGAACCAGACCCGCAACCGGGCGCTTTGTAGGCGCCAAAACGACGAGGAGCAGCCACGCACATGGCCCAGATTTCCCTCACATTCCCCGATGGCAACGCACGCAGTTTTGATGCAGGTGTCACCCCTGCTCAGGTGGCCGCTGACATCTCCACTTCTCTGGCAAAAAAAGCCATCTCCGCCACGGTCAACGGCCAGCACTGGGATCTTCAGTGGCCGATTGATACCGACAGCACTATTGCGCTGCACACGCTGAAAGACGACGCACAAGCCAATGAGCTGATCCGTCACGATCTGGCCCATATCATGGCCCGCGCGGTGCAAGAGCTGTGGCCTGACACCAAAGTCACCATTGGCCCCGTCATCAAAGACGGCTGGTACTATGACTTTGACCGCGCCGAGCCTTTCACACCTGAAGATCTGGGCGTGATCGAAAAGAAAATGCGCGACATCATCAACAAGCGTGAGCCTGTGACAACCGAAGTCTGGGACCGCCAGCGCGCCATTGATTTCTATACCAATAACAATGAACCCTATAAGGTTGAGCTGATCGACGCCATTCCCGGTGACGAACCGTTGCGCATGTACTGGCATGGCGACTGGCAGGATCTTTGCCGTGGTCCGCATTTGCAACACACTGGCCAAGTGCCCGGCGACAGCTTCAAACTGATGTCCATCGCAGGTGCCTACTGGCGCGGCGACAGTGACCGCGCCATGTTGCAGCGCATCTATGGCGTGGCCTTCACTGGCAAGGAAAAACTGAAACAGCACCTCAATATGCTGGAAGAAGCCGCCAAGCGTGACCACCGCAAGCTGGGCAAGGAAATGGGTCTTTTCCATATGCAGGAAGAAGCGCCCGGTCAGATCTTCTGGCACCCCAATGGCTGGCGCATTTACACCCTGTTGCAGGATTACATCCGCCGTCAGCAGGACCGTGGTGGCTATGTTGAGGTCAACACACCGCAGGTCGTCGACCGCAAGCTGTGGGAAAAATCCGGTCACTGGGACAAATACCAGGAAAACATGTTCATCGTTGAAGTGGACGAAGACCATGCCCGCGAAAAAGCGGTCAACGCGCTCAAACCAATGAACTGCCCATGCCACGTGCAGGTGTTCAATCAGGGCCTGAAATCCTACCGCGATCTGCCGCTGCGCATGGCTGAATTTGGCTCCTGTGCGCGCTACGAACCCTCGGGGGCGCTGCACGGCATCATGCGGGTGCGCGGCTTTACCCAGGATGATGGTCACATCTTTTGTGCCGAAGATCAGATCGAGGCGGAAACTGCGCTGTTCATCGACTTCCTGTCGAAAATCTACGCAGATCTGGGCTTTACCGACTGGACCATCAAACTGTCGACCCGCCCGGAAAAGCGCATCGGCTCGGATGAGACCTGGGATCACATGGAAAAAGCGCTGGGTGAAGCCTGTCGCGCCGCTGGCCATGACTATGAGCTTCTCGAAGGCGAAGGCGCGTTCTACGGTCCCAAGCTTGAGTTCACACTGACCGATGCGATTGGCCGGACGTGGCAATGCGGCACCATTCAGGTGGATGCCAACCTGCCTGAACGTCTGGATGCATCCTTTATTGGTCAAGATGGCAACAAACACCGCCCTGTTATGCTGCACCGCGCGGTTCTGGGTTCGTTTGAACGCTTCATCGGCATCTTGATCGAAGAGCATGCAGGCAAATTGCCGTTCTGGCTTGCCCCCCGTCAGGTGGTTGTGGCCTCGATCACATCTGACGCCGATGCCTATGTGAACGAAGTGGTCGAAACCCTGCGCGCGCAGGGTATTCGCGCCGAAGCGGACATTCGCAACGAAAAGATCAACTATAAGGTCCGCGAGCACAGCCTTGGCAAGGTTCCAGTCATTTTGGCTGTGGGGCACCGCGAAGTCGAAGAACGCACCGTTTCTGTTCGCCGTCTTGGAGACAAACGCACCAGCGTTCAAAGCCTCGAAGATGTTACAAAAACGCTCGCAACCGAGGCCACGCCCCCGGATCTTCTGTAACAATTCAGACCCTACTGTTTCAAACGGCTCCTTCGGGGGCCGTTTTTTATGGGAAAATGCGGTATTTCGCCGATTTCACAGCGTTTTATCGGCTAAGTTTCATAACAAGCACTGACGCGGACGTGACACACAAGCTCGTGATTTCAAAGCCTCGATACTTCGCGTTAGTGTTTCCATGTCATCACGACAGAGCATGTTTTACCGAAAGGACCATTGAGATGTCGAACACTGCAAAATCGATCGCCGTAGCCGGTGCCGTAGCCGCCGCCATGACCGCCACATTGACCGGCGCAGCCTCTGCGCAGTCCAAAGAAAAATGCTATGGCATTTCTTTGGCAGGCCAGAACGATTGTGCGGCCGGCCCCGGCACCACATGTGCGGGCACCTCGACCGTTGACTACCAAGGCAACGCCTGGACTCTGGTTGACGCTGGCACGTGCACATCGATCGAACTGCCTGCTCTGGCGGACGGCACCGCCCGTCATGGCGCCCTTGAAGAACAGGACCGTGATCTGCCTGCATAAGGCCTGACGGACCCCGTTATTCATGGGGCGGGCCCCGATGACCCGCCCCATGTGTTTCCCACCCGCGTGATATGATCGGAGACATCGAATGTTGGATAGCACTCTTTTCCATCATCTGCCGACCGCGCCCGGTGTTGGGTATAAACCACAGCACTTTGAGGATATCATCGCCGATCCCGGATCTGTGCGCTGGCTTGAAATTCACGCTGAAAACTACATGGGAGACGGCGGACGCCCCTTGGCACAATTGCGCCATCTGGCCGAGCGGTTTGCCCTGTCAGTCCACGGCGTTGGACTGTCCATTGGCGGCGAAGGCCCGCTGGACCCCGACCACCTGTCGCGCCTAAAACATCTTGTGGGGTGGCTCAACCCGGCAAGCTTTTCTGAGCATCTCGCTTGGTCGACCCACGACAGTCACTTTTACAATGACCTGCTCCCTCTTCCTTATACCAACACCTCGCTGGCGCGTATCTGTGATCACATCAACCAACTACAAGACACCATCGGGCGCCAAATGCTGCTTGAAAACCCCTCAAGCTATCTCGCCTTTGCCGAAAGCACATGGGACGAGCCTGCATTTTTGGCAGAGATTTCCAAACGCTCCGGCTGCGGCCTGTTGCTGGATGTGAACAACGTCTTTGTGTCCGCCACCAATCTTGGGTTCTCGCCACAGGGTTACATTGATGCGTTTGCCTTGGATCAGGTGGGCGAAATCCATCTCGGCGGCCACGATGAAGACACTGACGACCATGGTGCGCCTTTGCTGATCGACAGCCACGGATGTGAGATCGTGGACCCGGTTTGGGCGCTCCTGGACTATACATTGGCGCAGTCCGGCCCCAAGCCGGTGCTGGTGGAATGGGACACGGACGTTCCAGACTGGCCTGTATTGGAAAATGAAGCCGCACGTGCCCACGCTGCCCTGCAACAGGTGCAGCCATGATCGTGCCACAGGATCTGTTCACGAGTGCTGTGATGGATGCAGCGCAGCCCGTGCCAAATGGCCTGCTGGACGGACAAAACCGCCCTGCGGGTCGTCGGTTCAACGTCTATCGCAACAACATTGCCGTGTCCCTGACAGAGGCCATGCACCAAGCGTTTCCAGTGATCACCAAACTGCTGGGCCCGCAAAACATGGATGGCCTCGCGGGCATGTTCCTGCGTGCACATCCTCCCTCCTCGCCGCTGATGATGCACTACGGCGCGGAATTTCCTGCATTTCTGGCCCAGATGCCGCAGCTCGCACATCTCGGCTATCTCCCCGATGTCGCACGACTCGAGCTGCAACTGCGCCGCGCATACCACGCGGCCGATGCCACCCCGGTTGACGCGGCGCTCTTGTCGAGCTTGGATCCAGACCAACTTCTGCAACTGCATGTGGCCTTCGCCCCGGCGGTTCACGTTCTCCGCTCCAGATGGCCGATCTACGACATCTGGCGCTTCAACACGCAGGCCGATGCACCAAAACCTCACTCGGAGGCGCAGGATATCCTGATCACCCGCCCCGACTTTGATCCCATCCCTCAGCTGCTGCCACAAGGCGCGGCCGAGTGGATTCTGGCACTCCAAAACGATGCAAGCTTTGGCTCAGCCTATGAGGCAGCCAGCCAATTGTACCCGGCCTTCGACCTCACAACACCACTCACGATGCTCCTCCAAGGAAGCGCACTCTCGGAACTTGATAGGAAAGGATGAGACCATGAACGCACTTGTCTCCCTTCACGACGGAATTTTTCGCCTGATCGAAAAAGCAGGCGATTGGGTCTTCCCCGTCGTCGCCCGCTTTATTTTTGCTTCTACCCTGCTGCTGTACTACTGGAACTCCGGGCTGACCAAACTGGGCGACGGCTTTTTCGGTCTGTTTTCGCCCTCGATTGGGGCGTATAGCCAGATCTTTCCAAAGCAACTAGAAGCGGTTGGCTACGACGTGTCCCAATTTGGCATGTTTCACTGGGCCGTTGTCATGGCTGGTACCTACGCAGAATTCATCCTGCCACCTTTGGTTGTCATTGGATTGGGCACGCGTTTGGCCTCTGCCGGTATGATTGGCTTTGTGGTTGTGCAATCCCTGACCGACGTCTACGGGCACCACGCAACGGATCCCAAAACACTGGGCGCGCTGTTTGATCGCTTCCCTGACGCGGTGATCTTGGACCAACGCCTGTTTTGGGTCTTTGTTCTCGGCTATCTGGTGATCAAAGGGGGCGGTGCGCTTTCAGTCGACAGCCTGTTGCGCAAACGCATGGCAGGAACACCGCCGGTATAAACATCGGCCCACACACATTACGACCCAAAGGCGCTGTAGAAATACAGCGCCTTTTTTGTGATCAAGCCTCAACTCCAAGCGCCGCCTGGGTCGTCTTGTCCCACCCCAGAAACAATGCGCCGTCTTTTTCAATCAATGGACGTTTCATCAAAGTGGGATGCTCTGCCAATAGGTCCAACGCGGAACGCGCCCGTTCTACGGCGTCCAGCTCTCTCCATGTGGTTGATCGCGTGTTTAACAGCTTTCCCTCAAACTGTTCATAGGCCCGCATCAGCGTTTCGGCGGGCACACCATCGTCCCGGACGTCCAGAAACTGAACCTCTGTTAACGCTTTCAGAGCCTTACGGCAGGTGTCACATGTCTTCAAACCGAACAGTTTCATCTCATTTTCCTTACTTCTGCCACGTCCGAACACAATTTATGGTAGAGACGCTTAGTTTTTCTTGATTTTTGCATTGACCGTGCAAAACTTAAACCCGGCGCTTCAACAAAACCTGCGTGTGCACCGTAACTTTTGCACCCAACACAGGAATGACAACACTGTGGCGTCGAACCTGTCGCGATTTCGCGGCGGCAAGGAGCAAGGTAGAAGGAGACACGGGAAATGCCTACCGGCACCGTGAAATGGTTTAACACCACCAAAGGATATGGCTTCATCGAACCAGAGGGCGGCGGCAAAGATGTGTTCGTACACATTTCTGCAGTCGAACGCTCTGGGTTGACGGGGTTGTCTGACAACATGAAGATCGACTTTGAGCTGACCGAAGGGCGAGACGGCCGTCAAATGGCGGGCGACCTGAAACCTCTGTAAGGTGGTTTCATACCCTTTGATTGAGATCCTCGCTGCGCCTTCGTCAGGGGAGGCGCAGCGAATATGATCCTGTGTGCGCGCCAAATGGCTCGTTAGAGTTTGCGCTGGTATTCCACCAGGTCGCATATGGGCGCCTCTGTGCGCAGCTTTGTCGTCGCGACGTGACGCCAGTCCGCAGCATCAAACTGCGGGAAATATGTGTCTGCGCCCTCAACCTCGATATCAACCTCAGTGATCATCAGCCGGTCCGCCATCCCCAGCATCGCGGCGTAGATTCCAGCACCTCCGATACCGTAGATGCGCATATACCCCTGCGCGCGCGCCATTTCGATCGCGGCTTCGATGCTTGGACACACCACATCAGCGCATTCGGGATTAGACGACACGACAACATTCAAACGGTTTTTCAGCGGTTTAAATGGCAAACTGTCCCAAGTATTGCGCCCCATAATGATGGCCCCGCCCAGCGTTTCACGCTGGAACGCTTTTAGATCTTCGGGCGCGTGCCACGGGATCGTGTTCTCTTTGCCAATTGCGCCATTGCGGTCCCGGCCGACAACCAATGTGATCATTGTTCTATTCCTTATACCGCAACGGGGGCCTTGATTGTGGCATCAGGATTATATCCAACCACTTCAAAATCTTCGTATTTAAAGTCAAAAATCGATGACACATCGCGGGTGATATTTATCTGAGGCAGGGCCTTGGGGGTACGGCTCAGCTGTTCGTGGACCTGTTCCATATGGTTGGAGTAGATATGGGCGTCACCCATGGTATGAATGAAGTCGCCAGCCTCATAGCCGGTGACATGTGCCAGCATTTTCAACAACAGTGCGTAAGAGGCAATATTGAACGGCACCCCCAGAAACATATCCGCCGAACGCTGATAAAGTTGCAGGTGCATCTTGCCGCCCGCAATGCGCACCTGCCACAGGCTATGACATGGCGGCAGCGCCATTTCAGGCACATCAGCCGGGTTCCACGCCGTAACCATCAAGCGGCGGCTGTCGGGGCTGGACCTTATCATCTCGATCAAACCCGAAATCTGATCGACACTCCCTGCGCGGTACAAAGGTTCGTCGCCCGTCTGCCCCTCTTGCAGTTCAAGTTTGGGAAAATGGCGCCATTGATGGCCATAGACCGGCCCCAGATCGCCGTTATCATCCGCCCATTCATCCCAGATCGACACGCCGTTTTCCTTGAGGTAGCGAATATTTGTATCGCCGGATAGAAACCACAGCAGCTCATGGATGATCGAACGCAGGTGCAGTTTCTTGGTGGTGACCAGCGGAAATCCATCCGCCAATGGATAGCGACACTGCAATCCAAAATGTGAAATCGTGCCTGTCCCGGTGCGGTCGGTCGAGCGCACCCCCTGCTCAAGAACCAGTTTCAGCGCGTCGTGATACTGCCGCATATCATGCCCCCATCGATGTGTCCTATGCCACTTAGTGTCACAGCCCACCCACAAATGCCAGAGCTGCAAACACTCCCGAAATTGGAACAGCCCACTGGCATTCCACAACGGCACCACCTAGAAGTTTAGACGCAAACATGGAGGATCCAATGCCCCTAAAGTATCTGCACGTCATGGTACGTGTGAAAGACCTAGAAAAATCGATGGCATTTTATGAATTGTTAGGCCTGAAAGAGACCAGACGCCATGATAGCGAAAAGGGTCGCTTTACCTTGGTGTATCTTGCCGCTCCTGGTCAGGAAGAGACCCCACTAGAGCTGACCTACAACTGGGATGGCGATGACGACCTGCCCGCAGACAGCCGTCATTTTGGCCATCTGGCCTATGGGGTCGATAATATCTACGACACCTGCCAAATGTTGCAAGACAATGGCGTTATCATAAACCGGCCTCCTCGCGATGGTCATATGGCTTTTGTCCGCTCGCCCGACAATATTTCAATCGAGTTCCTGCAAAACGGTGAGGCCCTCGCCCCGGCCGAGCCCTGGGCCAGTATGGAAAACACCGGCCACTGGTAACACGATCCGGCGCGTCCAATATTCAGGGCGCGCCCCCTCCTGCGTCACAGAGGCGACCAACTATCTGTACAAACAGACGCACAGACAAAAAAAGAACGACCTCCGTTTTTGGAGATCGCCCTTTTTAATTACTTTGCTCTGCCACGTTCTGCGACATTCCTCAGATGGGTCGTCCGGGCCATTCTGGCCACTCCCAAATGAAGAGGGAATTTCCCAATTCGTCTACGTTTAGTAGATATAGCGGATCTGATCTGTCCAGTACCGCTCAACGCGCTTTAGCGACGCTGTAATATCTGCAATGCCTTCACCACTGATGACATTGCGTGTTTCCAGACCTTCCGCGTGGCGTTGGAACAAGTCCGTCACCACATCGCGGATTTCGCGGCCCTTTGGTGTCAATCGTACACGCACCGAACGGCGATCAATTTCGCATCGCTGATGGTGCATATAGTCCATTTCGACCAACTTTTTCAGGTTATAGCTGACGTTGCTACCTTGATAGTAGCCACGGGTTTTCAGTTCACCCGCCGTCACCTCATTGTCTCCAATGTTGAACAACAATAGAGCCTGAACCGCGTTGATCTCCAGAACGCCGACACGTTCAAATTCATCCTTAATCACATCCAACAAGAGGCGGTGCAGACGCTCCACCAAAGCCAGTGCTTCAAGGTAGCCAGTCATGAACCCTTTGGTATCCTGCTGGCCGATTGGCATTTCCATACTCATTCGCATCTCCGACTCGAGTTTGCTGAGAATGAGAATGCAGAAAATTCCCGAAAAATACGTTAAGGCGGTTTCGATTTATTTTTGATAAGTTTGTGAGATATAGGTGACCATATCCTGCAAGGCCTCGGGGGCCGCCGCCTGCCCTGTAACCCACTGATAAAGATCTTGATCGTTTTCATTCAGCAGCGTTTCGTACAGGTCAAGATCCGCAGGGCTCAACTTCTCCAGATTGGCCTCAGCAAACCCCTGCAGCAGGATGTCCATCTCTTTGATGCCACGACGAGTGGAGCGCATGTACAGACGCTTTAGACGAATTTCACGCGGTTCAATGGTATCTGTGTTCATGCCACCGGCTCATCAATCAGGGCAACCAGACGTTTTTCAAGTCGGGCTGCACGTTCTGAACTGGTGCGAATTTCGCTGCGCAACATCCGCAGTTCGCGCAAGACGTCAGCCAAATTCTGTGGCGTGTTGTCCCCTTGTGGCCCATCCATCCCCTCGCCTTCGCCGGTCATCAGCCACATGATAGAGACGTTCAACACGCCCGCCATCATCGACATACGGTTGGCGCGTGGCTCTGACAGGTCTTCTTCCCAGCCGACCAAGGTCGCTTTCTTGATACCAACACGACGTGCAAGCTGCGCCTGTGTCATTCCAGCAGCTTCGCGTGCCGCGAGGATACGGTCTCCCAGGGTGGCCGCGTCGGGTCCATACCAATCGATCTCAGATTCGCTCATCTGTCCGTGCCTCCAATGACTTTTCGCGGTCGAGCAATGCCGCTTGATCGCAGTATAACTGCACCCTATGACAGTTCCGTACAACTTACAAATCGAGGCGCAATATGTCTGAACTGCCCCCATCATTTCTGTCCGAAACGCTGTCACGGGTAAAACCGTCGCCAACGATCGCGGTCACAAATAAAGCGGCGGAGCTGAAAGCGTCCGGTGAAGACGTGATCGGTTTGGGCGCAGGTGAACCTGATTTTGGTACCCCCGACAATATTGTCGTCGCAGCCATCGACGCGATCAAAGCGGGCAAAACAAAATACACTGCCGTCGATGGCATTCCCGAACTAAAGGCGGCGATCTGCGCCAAATTCAAACGTGACAATGGTCTGGATTACACGCCCGCGCAGGTGACTGTGAACAGTGGCGGCAAACATACGCTGTACAATGCATTGATGGCGACGCTGAACCCCGGTGACGAGGTGATCATCCCCGCGCCCTATTGGGTCAGCTACCCGGATATGGTCCTGCTGGCCGGCGGCACTCCTGTCGCGGTAGAAGCCAGCCTCGAGGCGAATTTTAAACTGACACCCGCGCAGTTAGAGGCCGCGATCACCCCAAAAACCAAATGGTTCCTGTTTAATTCACCATCAAATCCCACCGGTGCTGGTTATACATGGGATGAATTAAAAGCACTGACTGACGTGCTGATGCGTCATCCCCATGTCTGGGTGATGACCGATGATATGTACGAACATCTGGCCTATGATGATTTCAAATTCTGCACGCCAGCACAGGTGGAACCCCAACTGTACGACCGCACCCTGACCTGCAATGGGGTCTCAAAGGCCCATGCCATGACAGGCTGGCGCATAGGCTATGCCGCCGGGCCACAGCCCCTGATCGCCGCCATACGCAAAGTGCAGTCGCAATCGACCTCCAACCCCTGCTCCGTCAGCCAATGGGCCGCGGTTGAGGCGTTGAACGGACCACAGGACTATCTGGCCACCAACAATCAGACCTTTGTGCGCCGCCGCAATCTGGTGGTGTCGATGCTCAGCGAAATTGACGGGGTAACCTGCCCAACCCCAGAGGGCGCGTTTTATGTCTACCCGTCGATTGCCGGATTAATCGGAAAGACAACGCCAATGGGGACGTTGATCACAGATGATGAAACCTTTGCCGCTGCTTTGCTTGAAGAAGAAAAGGTCGCTGTGGTCTTTGGTGCGGCATTCGGGCTTTCACCCAATTTCCGCGTCAGCTACGCTACTTCGGATGAGGCCCTGCAAGAGGCCTGTACGCGCATTCAAAAATTCTGCGCGGCACTGACCTAGGCACAAAGGGTAAACGTGATGGCGGCTGATCTTCCTGAGTATTACTTTCGTGTGCGCGACAACGGCGCCTTTGTCTTTCGCGTCGACACGGAAAACCGCCATCGCAGAATCGAAATGGATCAGATTGCGGTGGTCAACATCCGCAATGGTGACATCAAACCACATGGAGATCGCAGCCTAACGCCCGAAGATCTGGCTGCGATCAACTCTTGGATGGAAGAGCGTATCACGCTGTTGGCCCGACGTGACATCGATGACATTCATCGGACCATCGACCACCTGAATCAGACCACTCATTGGGCCCAAAGCCGGGCGTCGGACGATCAACTAGAGGCGATCACAGATCCTTTGTTGATGGCCATGCATGATTTGCGGACCATGTTGGTGCGCAAAAAAGCCGACCGGCTGGCAAAACCTGAAAACATCTAACCCCCAAATACGTAGCTAAGCTGATCGGGTTTTCGAAACCTCAGGCTCCATTGTGGACACGGCCATCCGGCGCGGACGTGATCATGATAGCCAGCGGATCAGATTCGGTGGATGGAATGGCGCCAGAACCGCACCATCAGCATCAGGCCTGCAACGGACAGCCCAACCACCAGTCCAAGCCAGACGCCAATGCCGTTCCAGCCCAGAACAAACCCCATGACATATGACGTCGGAATGCCAACAGCCCAGTAACTTACGGCGGCGATCACCATGGGCACGCCGGTGTCTTGCAATCCACGCAACAACCCAAGCGCCACAACCTGCAACCCATCGGTCAGCTGAAACACTGCAGCGACGGCCAACAATCCAACTCCAACCGCCATTATTTGCGGTTGCGCAGGGTCGTTCTGGTCCAAAAACGCCGCGATCAATTTTTCAGGCATCAAGACAAACGCACTGATCGCGCAAATCGACATCGTCAGCGATAGCCCATTCACCACATAAGCGCCCAGAACCATATGGGCCCGATCTTTGCGCCCCAGCGCATTGCCTATCCGGATGGTGGCCGCGTTGCTCAATCCCAGATGCACCATGAATGTGACGCCCGCCAAACTCACCGCAATACCATGTGCCGCCTGCGGGACGGTCCCCAACCAGCCCATCATCATTGCGGAGGCCGTAAACAGGCTCGCCTCGCTAAGTGTGGTCAAACCACTGGGCAGGCCAACGCGAAACACCTGCCCCAGCATTTCCCAATCGCTGTGGTGAAGGTTGCGAAACAGCGCGTGCTCCGGCAGCGTCCGATGGGCGTAGATCAACACTCCGGCAAGACTGGCGCATTGTGTCACAACCGATGCAATCGCGGCCCCCGCAATCCCCAGATGAGGTGCGCCATAATGCCCAAAGATCAAAACATAGTTCACAACAGCATTGATCAGCGCGGCAAACAGCGTGATCCACAGGACAACCTGTGTGCGTTCCAACCCCGCCAGATAAGATTTGAGCACCATCACCAACAACGCCGGAAACAGCCCCCACCCGGCGATGGACAGATACTCAGCCGCCAGTTGCGACACCTCCGGAGCCTGCCCGATCCATAAAAAGATCGCTTCGGCCCACAAAAACACCGGCATCGCCAGCACTCCAAATCCCAGCGACAGCCACAGCCCCATCCGGGTAGCCCGCCGGACCTGTCGGTGATCCCCTGATCCCAGCGCTTCGGCCACAATGGGCATCACCGCAAAGGCAAATCCGCTGCCCAAAAGGAACACCGCCAGAAAATAGCTAGAGGCCAAGGTGACCGCCGCCAGCGCCTCTACCCCGTACCAGCCCAGCATGATGGTATCAGTCATCCCAATGGCAAACTGCGCCAGATGCCCACCAATCAACGGCAGGCCCAAAATGGCAATGGCCCGGGCATGTCCGGCAGGTGTCATCTGGTTCGGAGTGGGTGAGGCATAGGTCATGGCAAATGCTTAGAAGGGAAGCAGTTTGTGCACAAGTCCCAGCTAGAACCGATGCAATCCAAGGACAGAGACACGCAGTTTTCCCCTTTGGACAGGATACGCAAAGGCCCGGCCCGCACCTGACCTTCCCCTCGTGGAGTTCACACCGGTTCCCGAAGGGACAAACAATCCGGGGGAGTGTTTGAGGTGGGGACGGGCGGAGCCCTACGCAACCAACAGTACAATTCAAAGGCTAAGGTCAGCAGTATCCCAATTGGGACGTAAGGCGTAGCCGCACGGCCCGCGCCTGACCTTCCCCCCGGGAAGGCGCATTCGCACCTCCCCAAGGTCAGACGCGGGCCTTGGGCTATTTTTGTAGGTCGAGTTCGGAAAAGGTCATGAAGGGACGGAACGCATCGATCAATTTATTAAATTCGTCGGGAAGAGCATTTTGTACCTCAAGCACCCGATCTGAGCCATCTTTCCCTAATCTGTTGTGATGCATCAAATCAACGCCAAGACTGCGAAAGGCCAAAAGGCATTCTCGAAATTCCTCAGGGAACAGGAATAGTGACGCGGCCCATGTCTCCGACATTTTGCCAAGCGCTTCATCTGAACACGTACCAGTCTGGTGCATTTCAATGTAAAACTCTCTGGCGCCACGATATATTTCCAAACGCCTATCGAAAAGTTTCTCTTTGGCAGTCGCTTTATTGACTTGCCATTGCTGATAAGCGACCCAAGCCACGAAGAGCGCAATTAAAGCAGGTCCAAGAGCTCGAATGTATTCTAACCAATGGGGCGCGCTAGACATCCAACTCCTCCACAAACTTCGCGTTCTCCTGAATATACTGGAAGCGAAGCTCGGGTTTTTTGCCCATCAGACGTTCCACCAGATCGCCGGTTTCACCCGGTTCGTCCTCGTCAATCGTCACCCGGATCAATTTCCGGGTGGTTGGGTCCATGGTGGTCTCTTTCAGGTCTTTGGCGTCCATTTCACCCAGACCCTTAAAGCGGCTGACGTCGATTTTGCCTTTGCCGCCCAGACCTTTCTCCATCCACATGTCACGCTCGGCTTCGTCCAGACAATAGACGCGTTTTGCGCCCTGGGTCAGGCGGAACAGCGGAGGACAGGCCAGATACAAGTGGCCGCCGTCAATCAGCGGGCGCATCTGGGTAAAGAAGAAGGTCATCAACAACGACGCAATATGCGCGCCGTCCACATCCGCATCGGTCATGATGATGATCTTATCATAGCGCAGATCATCCAGATTGAATTTGGTGCCCAACCCCACGCCCAGCGCTTCACACAGGTCGTTGATTTCAGCATTGGTGGTCAGCTTGTTTGACGCCGCCCCCAGCACGTTGAGGATCTTACCCTTCAGCGGCAGCAGCGCCTGATTGACCCGATTGCGCGCGCCCTTGCCCGATCCCCCGGCCGAGTCGCCCTCGACGATGAACAATTCTGTGCCCGACCGGTTTTTGGCGGTGCAATCCGTCAGCTTGCCCGGCAGGCGTAATTTCTTGGTCGCGGATTTACGCTGGGTCTCTTTTTCCTGTTTACGACGCAGGCGTTCCTCGGCGCGCAGGACCAGGAAATCAAGGATGGCACCGGCAGATTTAGTGTCCGCCGCCAGCCAGTTGTCAAAATGGTCACGCACCGATTGTTCGACCATTTTGGCCGCAATTTCGGTGGACAGGCGGTCCTTGGTCTGGCCAACAAACGCGGGGTCCGCAATGAAACAGCTGACCAGCGCACAGCCGCCCGCCATCAGGTCATCGCGGGTGATTTGACCGGCCTTTTTGTTGCCGACCAGCTCGCCGTAGGCTTTGATTCCTTTTAGGATCGCGGCCCAGAACCCGGCGACATGGGTGCCGCCTTCGGGAGTTGGGACGGTGTTACAGTACGACTGGGTGAACCCATCGCGCGACGGCGTCCAGTTGATCGCCCATTCTACATAACCCGGCGCGTCAAAGCGTTCGCGGAATTCAACTTTGCCGCCAAAAGGCGCGTCTGAATAGGTGGAGGATTTGCCCAGAACCTCGGTCAGGTAATCGCGCAGGCCACCGGGGAAATGGAACGTGGCCTCAACCGGGGTTTCGCCATCGTCGATTTCAGATTTCCAGCGGATTTCAACGCCCGAAAACAGATAGGCCTTGGAACGGACCAGCGAAAACAAACGCTTGGGTTTGAACCGGTGTGAGCCAAAGATCTGTTCATCTGCGTGGAACAGCACCGAGGTGCCGCGCCGATTAGGGGCCGCGCCGATTTTTTCCACGCCACCTTGTGGGATGCCGCGCGAAAAGCGCTGTTCAAACAGCTCTTTGTTTTTGGCAACCTGCACCACCATCAGATCCGACAGCGCGTTGACCACCGATGAGCCAACCCCATGCAAACCACCCGAGGTCTGATAAGCTTTGCCCGAGAATTTTCCGCCCGCGTGCAGGGTGCACAGGATCACTTCCAGCGCGGATTTGTCGGGGAACTTGGGGTGGGGATCAATCGGAATACCACGGCCATTGTCGCGAATGGTCACCGAGTAATCGGCGTGCAGCTCTACTTCGATCCGATTGGCATGGCCCGCGACAGCTTCGTCCATTGAGTTATCAAGGATCTCAGCCACCATATGGTGCAGGGCGCGTTCATCGGTGCCGCCGATATACATGCCCGGTCGTTGGCGAACGGGTTCCAACCCCTCCAAGACCTCAATCGAGGATGCGTCATAGGTCTCGGCCTCGGGCGTGGAGAGAAGATCATCTGCCATGGGGTGTCGTCTGCTCTTTATGATTGTGTCTTTGATTTCAGCTATTATGGCAGGTGTTGTGGCGAACGAAAAGGGGGGCGCAAGGGACTGAGGATAAACCATTCCTCTTTGGGTCATTCTCTGGCAAAAGGGCGCGCAGACATCAGGACTGATATGGGGAGCGTCGTCGCGATGAGCACTGAGACTGGATTGGACCCACAAGATTGGACTGCCTTTCGCACCCAAGCGCACGACATGCTGGATATGGCGATCGATCAGATGGCCGGGGCCGCCGACCGCCCCTGGCAAGCTGCGCCGCACGATCTGCAAGAGCGCTTTGCCATCGGATCCACAGCCCCCAACACCAATCTGTTGGAACGCATTCAATCTGACGTTCTCCCCTATCACAGTGGCAATATTCATCCCCGGTTTTGGGGCTGGGTTCAGGGCACGGGGCTTGCCTCGGACCTGATCGCAGTCATGGCCGCCGCAGCGACAAATGAAAACATGGGCGGGCGAGATCACGGCGGCATCTACATGGAACGCGCGGTGATCGACTGGACGCGCCAAAAAATGGGTTTCCCCGAAACGGCCAGTGGTGTCTGCGTCACCGGCACCTCACAAGCCACGGTGATTGCCTTTCAGGCCGCGCGTCAGCGGGTGCTTTCGTCGGTGCGGCATGCCGGTCAGGGCGATGCGCGCCTGACTGCCTATGCCCCGGTTGGGGTCCACAACGCCACATTGAAAGCGTTACAGTTGCTGGGCATTGGGACAGACAATCTGCGATTGGTGCCCTTGTCGGACGGCAAATTAGATGCAGACGTTTTGCGCGACCTTGTCGCCAACGACCGCGCCGACGGCGCCCTGCCGTTTTTGTTGGTGGGCAATGCAGGGTCTGTGGATCTTGGTCTGTTTGATGATCTGAACCAGATGGCCGACCTTGCGGCGCAAGAAAACCTGTGGCTGCATGTTGATGGCGCCTTTGGCGCGTGGACGCGATTGGCAGAGGCCCCGTGGCGCGGCCTGACAGATGGGATAGAGCGCGCCGACAGCATCGCATTGGATTTCCACAAATGGATGTACGTTGGCTATGACTGCGGCATGGTGTTAATCCGCAACGAAGACGAACACCGCGCCGCCTTTGCCGCGCGTCCCGTCTATCTGGAAGGCACCACCCGAGGCATCGCCGGAAATGAGCCGTGGTTCTGTGACTACGGCATTGATCTAAGCCGCGGAAATCGCGCGATCAAAGTCTGGTGCGCGCTGGAAATGTTTGGCGAGGCAGCTTTTGCCTCTGCGATCACCGACAATTGCCGCCGCGCCGCCCAGATGGCCGCAGACATACGAGAGCGCCCACGCATGGCGCTGGGACGGCCTGTGGTGTCTAATGTGTGTACCTTTACTGCCAATGCGGATCTCCCCCCCCAAGCCCAGTCGGAGCTAAACAGCAACATTGCTCTGACGCTACAGGAAAACGGCACCGCCGTGTTTTCAACCACCCGCGTAGACGGCATTACCCTGTTGCGGGCCGCCATCGTGAACCACCGCACCCGCCCGCATGACATCACTTTTGCCCTGAATGCAGTTCAGGCACTTGCAGAGGCCTGACCTTTGCAGGCGCTCGCCCGCGGGCCGCGCGAACTTTGCCTATTCACGCCCCTCGCCGTTCTTTGGCAACGGTTATGCTTGAGCAGGCCAGAAACGCGCAGTAAGACTTTGCGTATGTTCATTCGGTCCCGCGCCCCAGCGATATTCGCCCTGCCCTTTGTGAGCCTTTGCGCGCCCGCGCTGGCGCATCCGCATATTTTTGTGGAAACAGGGTTTGCGCTTCACATCAATGGATCAGGTGAAATCACCGGCGTGGACGTCACCTGGAGCTATGATGATTTCTATTCTCTATTGATCTTTGAAGACCTGCTGCTCGACAATGATTTTGACGGCAAGTTGACCGACGCTGAACTTGGTCAACTGCAAGGCTTTGATCTAAACTGGCAGCCCGACTTCGCGGGTGATCTTTACCTGACCCACGGCGCGGCACCCGTTGAACTGGGTCGCCCAGAGCACCGCGCAACAGAGGTCAGAAACGGTCGGATCACCACCCGACACTTCCGACCACTGCCACAACCCATCGCCGCCAATGGCGTCACTCTTCAGGCCTATGACCCCACATATTACACGGCCTATACTGTTGCACTGGGAGTGGAATTGGCCAGCGGGGACTGTCAGGCCAGCATCACGGCGCCGGATCTTAATCAGGCCTATACGCTTGTTGAAGAACTGTTATATTCCATGCCCGCCCAAGACGCCGAGGACGCCTACCCGGAAGTGGGACAATCCTTTGCCGACACCATTCAGATTACGTGCCCGGGGACATGATGCGATCTGTCACCGCCCGCAAAAACGGACTGGTTGTGCTATCGTCGTTGGCGATTGTCACGCTGTTGGCCGCAGGCATCTGGCTGTGGGGCTTTGGCGGTGATGATACCATTTCCCTCTGGGCCGCGCGCGGCCAACAGGACGTTCAAAACGGCCTTGCCCGGGGACTACGAGCGTTAAAACAGGGCGAGACCGGCGCGCTCCTCACATTGCTCTCTTTGTGTTTTGCCTACGGGTTTTTCCATGCCGCAGGTCCGGGCCATGGCAAAGTGATCCTTGGTGGATATGGCCTATCCCAAAACATCCCCCTGCGGCGCCTGTCGATCCTCGCTGTCGCCTCCTCTCTTGCCCAATCCGCAACAGCTATCGTGCTGGTTTTGGGCGGGTTGAGCCTGCTGGAGTGGGGGCGAGTGCAAATGACCGACATTACCGAAGACGTGCTGGCGCCGCTGTCATATGGTCTGATTGCGCTGGTTGGCCTATGGCTTGCCCTGCGCGGTCTGCGCAAACTACGCTCACACGCTTCGCAGGAACACGCGCATTCCCACTCTCATGACGGCACCTGTTCAAGCTGCGGTCACAAACACGGTCCAACTCTTGATGAGGCTGCACAGGCGACCACGTTGCGCGATGGACTGGCGATTATTGGGGCTGTTGCAATCCGTCCCTGTACGGGGGCTATTTTCCTCTTGCTGCTCACCTGGCGCATGGACCTGATGGCAGCGGGTATTGGCGGCGTTATTGCCATGGGTCTTGGCACGGCGACAGTGACCTTGGCGGTTGCCCTGGCAGCCGTCACCTTCCGTGCCAGCACGTTGGCACAGATCAACAGCACATTGGGTCTGCGCCTTGCTGCCGGACTAGAAATTCTTGGCGGCACCTTGATTGTGCTGGTGACCTCACAATTGTTATGGCGCGCCCTGTGATTGCCAACGGAGGCACCGTCAAAAGGGTCACAGCCCCGTGACGGTTGCCCCCAAAGGTTGATCCGACGCCCTCCTCCCCCCTAAGGTCATCCTATAACCCGCATTTGGCCCGTTTGGATTGCCCCGCAGGAGGACAGCCCGTTTCATGATGTTCATCGCTGACAACCAATTGCTGTTGCTGATCGTCTTCTTCCTCGGCGGCAGCGCCGCCACGGTACTTCTGTTTCGCAAACCCGCCGGAGCACGCGCCTGGAAAATCGCCGACCTGACATGGGTGCTTTTGGGCGGATTTGGAGCGATTACCGCGCTGATCGCAGGGATCTACACCGCCGACAGCTCTCGCATTGATCGCCAGATCGACATCGCCTTTGCCGCCACCACAGCATTTGACCGCGATGCCGCCCGCTTTCGTCTGCGCTTTTGTGACCCGGCATATGACAGCGACATCGAAACGCTCTGCGATAAAGTCGAATTCCTATCGGCCTCAACCGCCGGCAATGCCGATCTCCCGCTGTTCCTTGCCGTCACCCGCGATGTCGCCCCGCTTCAAAGTCTCAGCTTTTGGGGCAACGCCCAAACCGACGATATGGCCGATCTGCAGGGAAAGCGCGCCCAAGCCGATCAGTTTAACCCCGACCCCTTTCTGGTGTTCACCGCGCTTGACGCGCCCACCCAAATCGCTGTGGACACTCTGCGCCGCAAGGTGCCCACAATCGCCGCAGATTACCTCATCATTGCACGCGCCTATGACGAGCTGATTGCCCAAGTACGACAGCTGAAACAGGAGTGGGATATCTTACAGGCCAACGCACATATCCTGCTGTTTCAGATCGTTGCCCTGTGCCTGGTCAGCTTTGCCGCGCCGTTCCGACTGGGGAAATCCATTGTCGAACTGCGCCCGCGCAGCCCAAATTCCTGACGCGCCGTCGTGATGTTGCGCGCCCGTCCCCGCCAGATCCGTGCCCACCCACGCGCCTTAGTACTGCTGGCACTCTGCCTGTTGTGCGTCGGCTGTGGTCGCCCCCTCACCCAACCTGAACGCGCTTTCCTCAGCCAGATCCATGGTCACAGCCTTGATCCCAACCGCATGCGCCTGATCAACGGAGCGCCCGTTGCCGCGGTCACCTTTAAACGCAATGCCCGCCCGCGCCTCACCTGCCGTGAGCGTATCCTGCCCCCCATCACCGATGCTGTGGTCACCGCCAAACCCGCTGCGGTGGCACTGTTCAACCGGGTGTATCTGGCGCGCGACTGGTACACAGATGATTTCACCCCCGATTTCCCAAACAAGATCCCTCTGGCTGACGCAATGCTTCTGGCCCATGAGGCCACCCATGTCTGGCAATGGCAAAATCGCAAAACCACGGGCTATCACCCATTGCGCGCGGCGGCGGAACATTCAAACTCATCTGATCCCTATCTGTTTGAACTGGATGGAAAAACGCGTTTTCTCGACTACGGCTATGAGCAGCAAGGATCGATCGTCGAAGAATACGTCTGCTGTCGCGCCCTTGATCCACAGGGCAAACGCACCCTCCGATTGCAGCAGCTGATCAGCAAGGCCATGCCAGTCTCCCCTCTGCCGCGCCACCGTGAACATGACGTGGTTCTGCCCTGGCGCAACGTCCAGCTGCATGGAATCTGCGGTTAAGAAACCTTACGGAACACATCGGCAATCCGCTTGCACCCTGCCGCTGCGCTTTGCATGTTCGATCGACCCCAGGAACAACGAGAGCAAACACATTACGCATTGATCATGCTGGTCGCTGGCATCGGTATTCCTGTTCTGGCCGCTCTGAATGGTGCCTTGGGCCGGTTCATATCTGACCCGATTGTTGCCTCGGTGGTCTTATTCACGCTCGCCCTGATGATCAGCCTGGTCGCCATGGCCCTGTTCAGCACAACTGCGCCGCTGCACCATCTCACCACCGCGCCCCAGCACCTGTTTCTGGCCGGAGCGCTCATAGCGTTTTATGTGTTGTCCATTACCTACGTCGGCCCCAGATTTGGCATTGGGAACGCCGTGTTTTTTGTCCTGCTGGGGCAGTTGATTTCAGCAACAGTGATCGATCACTTTGGCCTGTTCGGCGCGCCAATCTCCCCCCTCACGCTCACCCGCGGTGCGGGCATTGCGCTGATGTCACTGGGGGTTGCTCTCACACAGCTGGCTTGACGCACACAGCCGCGCCTGCCCCACCTTTGCACGGCACGCTTCTTTTTGGCTGGGAAATACCCCGGGGGTGAAGCGCCGAAAAGGCGCAAGGGGGCAGCGCCCCCTGATCCGCATTCACCCCAGGCTCAGGCATCAATCAGCCGCCCCGCTTCCAACCGCACAACCCGGTCCATCCTTGCCGCCAGGTCCATATTATGGGTCGCAATCAAACCCGCCAGCTGGCCATCGCGCACCAGAGTCATCAGCGCCTCAAACACCTGATCCGAGGTCGCCGGATCCAGATTACCCGTCGGCTCATCCGCCAATAGCACCCGCGGATCATTTGCCAAGGCCCGGCAAAACGCAACCCGCTGTTGCTCGCCTCCAGACAGCTCTGCCGGTCGGTGCGCGCCGCGATGCGACAGGCCCACCAGCTCCAACAGATGCGCGGCGCGCGCGCGTGCATCTGCCTCTCGCACGCCATTGGCCAATTGAGGCAGGACGATATTCTCGGTGCCTGTAAATTCCGGCAAAAGATGGTGGAACTGATAGATAAATCCCACATCGCGCCGCCGCAAACCTGTACGGGTCCGATCACCGCGCGCGCCCACATCAGTGCCCGCAAGCGTCACTTTTCCCTGATCCGCAATATCCAGCAAACCCGCGATATGCAGAAGCGTAGATTTGCCCGCCCCCGACGGGGCCACCAGTGCGACCAGCTCTCCCGCCTTCAGCTCCAGATCCACCCCCTGCAGAACCTCAACCGCATTGGCCTTGCCCGCATTGTAGGTTTTTCGGATCCCCTCCAAAGACAACATCACATCACTCATAGCGCAGCGCCTCCACAGGGTTCATCCGGGCCGCCCGACGCGCCGGAAACAAGGTCACAACAAACGACAAGCCCAACGACAACCCCACCGCCGTCAGTACGTCAGACAAGTGCAATTCCGCAGGCAACGCATAAATGCCCCGGATCGACGGATCCCAGACTCCCCCCCCCATCATGAAGTTCACAAATGAGAAAATCGGATCGATGTAGAGTGCAAACAGACACCCCAACACCACGCCCAGCCCGGTGCCGATCACTCCGGTAAAAGCACCGCAGATGAAAAATACCCGCATCACCGAGCCTTCGCTGAGGCCAATTGTGCGCAAAATGCCGATGTCACGCCCCTTGTTTTTCACCAGCATAATCAAACCCGAAACGATGTTCATCGCCGCAACCAGAACAAGGATCGAGAGAATGATAAACATGACATTATCCTCCACCTCCAACGCGCGCAAAAACCCGCCGGACGCGTCGCGCCATGTCCACACGCCGGTGTTTCCTGTGCCCGCTTTCAGCAGGTCAAGCGCGACAGTGTCGACGTTTTCAGGGTCTTCCACCATGACCTCGATCTGATCCGCCACGCCCTCGCGGTTAAAATAGCTTTGGGCCTCGGCAAAGGGCATGTAGACGCGGGTGCGGTCGATGTCATAGCGCCCTGCGGTAAACACATAGACCACCTCATAGGCATTAACCCGCGGGCTGGTGCCAAACGCGGTTTTCACTCCGTTTGGCGAAATCAGCTTTATCCGATCCCCAACCGTGACGCCCAATTCACGCGCAACACCAGAGCCAATGGCAATACCTGCTTCAAATCGACCCAGATCACCAATCGCATCCGTGCTTTGGGACACGCCCGGAATGCCCTGAATGTCGGTGCTCGAGATGCCAAACACCTCAACGCCGGCATTGCGTTGCTGGCGCGCCGCCATCACCTGACCTTTGATCAACGGCGCAGCGCGCACAACGCCCGGTACGGCCGCCAGTCGGTCTGCCAGCGCGTCATAGTCTTTTAGCGTGCGGTCCACCCGGCCTGCGGCGTTCACCTCGCCGTAAGAATAAACCGTCACATGGGCATTGGCGCCCAGAATGGTGCTGACAAATTCTGATCGGAACCCAGATCGCACTGCAAGCGTCGCGATCAAAGCAAACACAGCCAAGGTGATGCCGATCAAACTGATCCATGTCATCACAGAGACGCCGCCTTCACTGCGGCGCGCGCGCAAGTAACGCCAGGCGATCATCCATTCAAATCGGGAAAACGGTGGGGGTGTGGTTGCCATGTCTGCTCCGGGTTTTTCCACCTCAGCGATTGCGCGCGACCCTAGGGGGACAGCCCATGGGGGTCAAGCCGATCACCAGATCTTCCCAACTCTGCCACCTCTCCCGGCTGGTTTCAGCTCAACGCGGTTTGAACAGTCTAAATTGCGCGTGCAAGGGCGCTGCCAGCGCCAGTCCGCCCCCGTCGACATAGGTACTACAGACAGTATTACCCGTATGACTGTGTGGTCCACGGCATCAGTCGTTTCGCTGAATTGACGTGCCAAATGTAGTTGGGGTCTCATATCAGATCCGTTCATGCAGGCGACGCGTGAGCCTCCAACTCAGCAATCAGGTCACGACAACGCGCGACACGTCCGGTTCCATGCCGCAACATAGTCGACGTGTTAATTATTCGTTAAAAATCAAACAAATGAGCTCACATGGTGTCACAGTATTGCGAGGTCACGGCGCACTCTCAACCACGTTATTTTCTGTGATCCACCAGGGGATGGCCACAAGGTTGCCCCGTGCGGCAGGGTCACACCACATCCCCCAACCGTGGAGAATCCCATGACTGACCTACGCATTTCCGTTCTCAATACTTCGGCCGACGGAGGCACCGCGCTGACCCCATTATGGTTCGCCGCCCACAACGAAGGGTTTCGCGTTTACACGCGCAACACCGAAGCATCCGCCGGACTGGAAGCCCTTGCAGAGGACGGCAGTTTTGACACCATCAATGCAGAAGTCACAGCTTTTGACTCCGATGCAATA
Source organism: uncultured Paracoccaceae bacterium (assembly GCA_947492585.1). Taxonomy (GTDB): domain Bacteria; phylum Pseudomonadota; class Alphaproteobacteria; order Rhodobacterales; family Rhodobacteraceae; genus Epibacterium. Next base: position 75,734 of record CANLND010000001.1, on the reverse strand, counting down.
ACAGGTGCGGTCATCGGCGCACGCGGCCCGATTGCCGCGCAGGAAGTCACAACCGCCACCGTCAACGTCGACGGCAGCGTGAACCCGTACCTGTCGCTCGCAGCGATGATCTTGCCGTCAAACGATGCCTTTGTAGGCACCGGGCAGGCCCTGCGGCTGTTCGACGAAGACGGCAATTTTCTGGGCGCGCAAAACCTGATATTTGAAGGCAGTGATGTTCTGGATGCGGGCACCGAGCTCAACACCGAAGAAGACGCCGCCTTCCTGAACCAGACCGCGCCCAATACCGGTCTTGATGAAAACGGCGTGGTCACCGATCACCCCGGTTTCCTGCCCGAAGGCCAAGGCAACATCTTGGGCGGCACCAATGCCTTTGGTGAGCTGATTGATCCCGTCGCGGCGGATTTTACCCGCGAAGGCGCCCAGATCGCCCAGGTGCACATTAATGAATTCGTCCAAACTGAAGGCGATGACGGATTTGACTTTATTGTAGGCTCGCGCGCCGACGATCAGGTTTTCGGCAATGGCGGACGTGATGTTCTGCTGGGGCGCAGTGGCTGGGATCAACTCAACGGCGGTGATGGCAATGACCTGCTCAAAGGGGGAGCGGGCAACGACATTCTAAGCGGCGGCAGCGGACGCGATGTACTGGTCGGCGGACGGGATGATGATTTGCTGTTTGGGGACGACGGGCGCGACATTCTGAAAGGCGGCAGTGGCACCGACCAACTTGAGGGCGGATCCGGGCGCGACACGTTGTTTGGCGGCGCAGATTCTGATCACCTGACCGGAGGAGACGGCCGCGATCGCCTGTATGGCAACAGCGGGAACGATGTATTGGCCGGAGGAACGGGCCGTGACCATTTGGTCGGCGGACGCGGTGAGGACGTGTTTGTCTTTGCCACCGGCGATCAGCGCGATCGCATTGTGGATTTTGACATTGATGATGACAGTCTTGCACTGAAAATCGATGGGATCGACAGCCTAGACGCCGTGTTGGATGCAGCCCGAGGCAACGACCATCGCACGGTCCTCGATTTTGGGGATGGCGACCGTCTGATTTTGAGCGGTGTCGACATCGATGATCTGAGCAGCATCACCATTGATCTTTTCTAATCAGACACAGGCCTCCTTGTCGTTTTGAAACAAAAAACCCCGCCAGAGTGCTCTGGCGGGGTCCATATTTCGAAACTCTCAGAGATTAGAAACCTCGGCTGGTCTGATGTGCAGCATAGATTTCAACGATCTTGGCCACCGCGGCTTCAGGCGACAATTCTTCGCTATCGCCAGTGCGACGTGAGGTCAGTTCAACCACACCGTTTTTCAGCCCCCGTGGACCGACAGTAATGCGCCATGGCAGACCAATCAGATCCATCGTGGCGAATTTGCCGCCCGCACGTTCCTTGCGATCATCATACAACGGATCCAGCCCCGCCGCCGTCAACGCCTTGTACAGCGCATTACATGCGGCATCAGCGTCATCATCCCCTTGCTTTAGGTTAACGATACCACAGTGGAACGGCGTCACACCTTCGGGCCAGATAATGCCCTTATCGTCATGGCTGGCTTCAATGATCGCGCCCAGCAGACGCGACACGCCGATGCCGTGTGACCCCATGTGAACCGGCGTCGGCTTACCATCTGGGCCTTGCACCTTGGCGCCCATGGATTCGGAATATTTGGTGCCGAAATAAAAGATCTGCCCCACTTCGATACCGCGCGCGGTGCGACGGCGCTCTTCTGGAACCTCTTCAAACGTCGCCGCATCATGGGTTTCATCTGTGCGCGCGTATTTGGTGGTGAACTCTTCCAACACAGCCTGACATTGCTCGACGTTGTCGTAGTCGATCTCACGATCGCCAAAGGTCAGGTCGGTGACGGCACTGTCATAGAACACTTCAGATTCACCAGTTTCCGCCAGCACCAAGAATTCATGGGTGTAATCGCCACCAATCGGCCCACCATCCGCACGCATCGGGATCGCCTGAAGGCCCATGCGTTCATAGGTGCGCAAATAGCTGACCAAATGGCGGTTGTAGGCATGCAACGCGTCCTCTTTGGACAGGTCAAAGTTATAACCGTCTTTCATATAGAACTCACGGCCCCGCATCACCCCAAAACGCGGGCGCACTTCGTCGCGGAACTTCCACTGCACCTGATACATGGTCAGCGGCAGATCTTTGTACGAGGCCACATGGCTACGGAAAATGTCGGTGATCATCTCTTCGTTGGTGGGACCAAACAACATATCGCGGTCATGACGGTCTTTGATGCGCAACATTTCCTGACCGTAATCATCATACCGGCCGGATTCACGCCAAAGATCCGCCGACTGCATGGTCGACATCAGCATGGGAATGTGACCCGCGCGGATCTGTTCGTCATGCACGATGCTTTCGATCTTTTTCAGCACTTTAAAGCCCAGAGGCAACCAGGAATAGATGCCAGCTGAAGACTGTTTGATCATCCCCGCGCGCAGCATCAACCGGTGGCTGACAATCTGAGCTTCCGAGGGGTTCTCTTTTAGAACGGGTAGGAAATAGCGGGACAGGCGCATGGAGGTCTCATTTGTTTTCAATGGTTGCCATCGGTCTACGTCATCGCTCCTCTACAGGCAATCCGCGTCGGTTGAGAATTGCAAAACCGCCCCCCCGCGCCGCAGCCAGCAGAGCTGGAAGATCACCACATTACTTGATTGAAAGTCTATTTTGTGCTAATTTGGCGATCTGCTGTGCCTGTCAATCTCGGTCACGCGAACAGCACTAAATTTCAACAAATAGACCCGACCGAGACCTGGCATCGCATTGTTTAGGTAATCAGTGAGGGATGACAAATGGGACGATTTAAGTGGTTTGACGGCAACCAAGGTGCGCATCGCTATTTCCGGTTTGAGAATTTTGATTTTGGCCAGTTTACCGTCGATGGCGTGAACGGAATCTATAATAACAACGACGGCCCGATCGACGAAACCCGGCAACCCTATCGGTTCACTGCTGAATTCAATAATGCCGAAATTCTGGATGCCAATGTAGACTCGCCATTATTTACCGCAGGCACCGTCAGCAAGATCACATGGTACAATCTGGCTGGTGACAAAATTCTAGAAGCGACCGGGCTAGAGATCGACTTGCCGTACCTTTCAGTTCAGGTAGCAGAAGAGCGATTTTGGACGCTCGAACACATCATACCTGCGGGGGGCCATCGCTTTGTCGGTGCCAACGATGGCATGAAGCCCGATGGATGGAACGGAGATGAAATCATCACAGGTATAGGTAATGACACGGTCATAGCGCGTGGTGGCGATGATTTCATCGTGGATGCGCGCGGCGCCGATATCTACCGCGGTGGCGCTGGCCACGACGAACTGGACTATAGTCAAACTTATTGGCAACCCACCCACGGCCTACAGGGCATTCGCGCCGATCTGCGCGCCAAAGAAGTGCGCGGAGCAGACGGTGAAATCGACCAAGTCTCAAGTATCGAAGGTCTGCGTGGTACAAATTTTCGCGATGTCTTGCTGGGCAACGGACAGGACAACAGATTTTCCGGCCTACAAGGCAATGACCGCATCGATGGGCGTGGTGGGTTTGACACCGTGCGGTATCGTCATGACGATGATCGCGGCGGCCATGACGGCGTCACCGTCAACCTTAAAAAGGGCTTTGCCATCGATGGCTTTGGCACCCGTGACAGGCTCAAAAGTATCGAAGGCGTCGAGGGCACAGATTATGACGACGTGATCCGCGACAATGGCAAAAGCAACGATCTACGCGGCCGGGATGGAGATGATCGGTTAATCGCCTCTGGTGGCGACGACAGATTGCGTGGTGACGGCGGCGATGATCGGTTTGTCTTTATCGGTCAGAAATTTGGCAATGATATCGTCGAAGATTATGAGGATGGCAGCGACACTATCGAAATCCGCGCCGCCGACAGTTTTGACCAGCTGACCATTTCAAATGATTCAGATGGGCGGGCTGTTATCCAGTTTGCTGAGGGGTCGGTGACTCTCAAAGACACCTCTGCCGCGCAATTGACGGCGGAGGACTTCATTTTCTAACCGCATAACCACAAACATCCCAACAGCGCAAAGCAACTGTTCTGCGCTGTTGGGAAACCGCACCGACGCGAAACCAATGCCAATAATCTGTTGGATAGCCGTCCTGCCCACGCACATAGCAGCGGTTACTCAGACTTGGCGTTAGGGGGGGAATGCAGCTGTACCATTAAATTAACATAAATTAAAATCACCTTTTCATTCAATTGAATCGAAATTAACTTTATGTTAACTTAATATCTACGAGCGACCCCTGAAGCATTCTTTTACGCCTTTTGAAACCGGCGCATTGTTCTTGTTTCCGGGGTTTTTGCACGCTCGAACGTGTTAACGAGAATCCTGAAGGGCAAGACATTATGGCGCAATTTAAGTGGTTTGACGGAAATCAGGGCGTACATCGCTACTTTTTTCTGAACCGATTCGACATCACCAACCTGGATGAGAACGGATTCTCTGGTGAATATAATGGTGAAGATGGTCCGATCGACGAAACCCGCCAGCCCTTTCGGTTTGAAGGCACCTTCAGCGATGCTGTTGTTCAGGATCCTGATGCGGACACACTGATCTTTACATCTGGCACATTGTCGACGCTCACTTGGTACAACTCCAACGGCGACAAGCTGATCGAAGGCACCGGGCTTGACACCGATCTAACGCTTTTGTCGGCTATGCTTTCCGTAGACAATCCGTTTGCGATGGATGATTTCATCCTACAGGGCGACCACGAATTCGTCGGGTCCAACGATGGTATGAATAGCCGCGACGGCTGGACGGGCGATGAAATCCGTACCGGCTATGGAAACGACACCGTCATTGCGCGTGGTGGCGATGACTACATGCTCGACATCGGTGGCGCTGACATCTACCGCGGAGGTTCAGGCGAAGATGAACTCTCCTACAGTGAGACCTTCTGGAACCCAAGCCTCGGAACCCAGGGGATTGTTGCCAAACTGCACAAAAATCGGGTCGAAGGGCCGGATGGTCAGATCGACAAAGTCTACAATGTCGAACGCGTTATAGGCACCATTTATGACGACATAATCCATGGCAACGGTAAGGATAACACCTTTGTTGGCCTTCACGGTGCGGACAAGTTCTATGGCCGCGCCGGATTTGATACCGTGCGCTATGATCGTGCCGACAGTCAGGGCGCGACACAGGGGGTATCTGTCAACCTCGGCAAAGATACCGCCATTGACAGCTTTGGCAGCACTGATCTTCTCAGAAGCATCGAAGGGGTCAGCGGATCAGACTTTGACGATAGACTGATCGATGGCAATGACAACAACCACCTGCGCGGGCGCGACGGCGACGATCGTCTCATTGTATCGCGCGGCGATGACACCTTGCGTGGCGACGCTGGTGACGATGTCTTTGACTTCAAGGGTTTCAACTTTGGTGATGATGTCGTTGAGGATATGGATCTGGGCAGTGACCGCATCAAAATCCGCAAGGCGGATTCGTTTGATGACCTGACGATCGCAGACAATGCCGATGGCCATGCCGTGATCACTTTTATGAATTCGAGCATCACGCTTCAGAACGTCTCAGCCACGCAGCTGATTGATGATGATTTCATCTTCTAACTATAACCACCTTTAAATATTGTGCATCGACGCGGCTGCGAGCGTGTCGATGCCCCCACGTTGGGCACTGCCCACGGTGATAGCGGATAGGCCGATTCTGGAATCAGAGCCCTAGGTTGCCCAAATTCCAGACCCGACCGACGCAGATCTTATCATCCCCTTCTCCCCTGCCCCTCCACATTTTATCGCAAGCTATCCCAACGTTATCCACCACGTCGGTCCATAGCCCCCTTGCGCCATAGCGCTGCCTCAGCAACAAATAGCGTAGGTACATTATGTGAACGCAACATATGGGTGGGTGATGGCACTGCCAGCACAAAAACAAGTTCAATACTGGGGGATCGCGACAGCGGTCTTTGTGGTTATTCTATGGGCCTTGGGCGACGTATTGCTTCCGTTTATTCTAGGCGCGGCAATTGCATATCTCATGGACCCGATTGCGGACCGGCTTGAACGCTGGGGGCTCAACCGTCCCCAGGCCACCGCCACGATCACTGTCGCCGCAGCCCTGCTCTTTTTGGTCCTTTTGCTAATCATAGTGCCAACTCTGATCTATCAACTGTCTGATCTCATTAACGTTCTGCCCGAGGCACTGGGCGATGCGCGAGCCTATGCGCAACAGAACTTTCCCGCGATCTTTGACGACAAATCGCGCATTCACCAAACCCTGATCGCGCTCAGCAGCACCCTACAAGACAAGGCCGCAGTCATCTTTGAAACTGCGCTTGGCTCAGCCGCATCGATCTTAAGCTTGGTTGTTTTGGTGGTGATCGTCCCGGTGGTGTCGGTGTATCTCCTGCTGGACTGGGACCGTATGGTCGCCCGCGTCGATGCACTGCTCCCGCGCGACCACGCCCCAGTCCTTCGCCTGCTGGCACGCGAAATCGACGCCGTGCTGGCCTCATTTGTGCGGGGTATGGGCACGGTTTGCCTGATTTTGGGCAGCTACTACGCCGTGGCCCTCATGCTGGTGGGGTTGAATTTTGGCCTGGCCGTTGGGTTCGTCGCCGGGATGGTGACCTTTATTCCCTACCTCGGATCGCTGATCGGGGGCGCACTGGCGATTGGTCTGGCCCTGTTTCAGTTCTGGGGCGCAATCGAAGTGATCACCAGCGACAGCGTCACCTATGCCACCGACTGGCTGCGCATCGGCATTGTTGTTGTGATCTTTGTCTTGGGACAAATCGTCGAAGGCAATTATCTGACGCCCAAGCTGGTCGGCAATTCGGTTGGGTTGCACCCGGTGTGGCTGTTGCTGGCCCTGTCAGTTTTTGGAGCACTGTTTGGGTTTGTCGGCATGCTTGTGGCTGTGCCCGTGGCCGCAGCTTTGGGTGTCATCGCGCGCTTTTTCACCGGTCAATATCTGGAAAGCCGCCTGTATCAGGGCCAGTCCCACAAGGACGCGGAATGACCATGATCCCGCAACAGCTGAGCTTTGACCTGCCTGCCAAACCGGCACTTGGACGTGAGGATTTCTTTGTCTCACCATCCAATGCCATGGCCGTGGCCCTGCTGACCTCACATACACGCTGGCCACAGGGGAAACTTGTGCTGACAGGCCCCGCCGCGGCAGGAAAAACCCATCTGACCCACGTCTGGGCCACACAGACGGGCGCGCGCATTGTCACCGCGGCTGCGCTACCGGATCAAGATATTGCAGATCTCGCCAACGGCCCGGTTGCCATCGAAGATGTTGACGCGATTGCCGACGATCTCCCGGCCCAAGAGGCGCTGTTTCACCTACACAACATGTTGCTGGCAGCACGACAACCCCTGATTATGACGGGGCGCGGTGCGCCCAATCTGTGGGGCTTGTCCCTACCAGATCTTCAAAGCCGCGTGCAGGCCGCAACCCATGCAAGCCTAGATGCGCCCGATGATGTTTTGCTGACTTTGGTCCTGGCAAAACTGTTCAATGATCGTCAGATCGCCCCCAAACCAGACGTCATTCCCTATCTGGTCTGCCACATGCGCCGGTCGTTTGTGGCCGCCGGTCAGGTTGTCCGCCAGCTTGACCACCTAAGCCTCGCTGAAAAGCGTAATCTTTCGCGCCCCTTGGCCGTTAGGGCGCTGGCAGAAATTCAAACACCAGCACAACAGCCATAGCGTTTCCAAACGATTCACGATAGCTTGCGCATCAACAATCCCATCCGCATGGAGACGTGGGTATCTGTCATGAACGAATCCTCTGATATCGTGGCCGATTGGGGGCCATTTGGCGCTCCACTGTTTGACGACCCCGATGCCCGTGCCCTGTCGCGTGTGGGCGTGGTTGATGTTGGTTCTAACTCGGTGCGTATGGTGGTGTTTGATGGTGCGGCGCGCAGCCCGGCCTATTTCTTCAACGAAAAAATCATGTGCGCCTTGGGTGCCGGCCTGTCCGAGACGGGCCATCTGAACCCCAATGGGCGTGTGCGCGCGGTGGCGGCCATGCGTCGTTTCAAACAGCTCGCCGACGGGATGGAACTGCCGCGCTTGACCGTGGTTGCCACAGCCGCCGTGCGGGACGCCATCGACGGGCCGGATTTCTGCCAGGAGGTCCTTCGCGAAACCGGACTGACCATTCACGTCATTGATGGCCGCGAGGAAGCCCGACTTTCCGCCCAAGGTGTGCTGTTGGGCTGGCCCGGTGCGTATGGATTGATCTGCGACATCGGCGGATCCTCTATGGAACTGGCGGAAATTGACAATGGACAAGTAGGCCAGCGTGTAACCTCGGATCTTGGCCCCTTAAAGTTGAAAGACATCAAGGGTGGGCGCCGTGGCCGCAAGGCACACATCAAGGAAATCGTTGAACAGCTCCAGACAGAAATGGGTCCGCAGCGGGACCGCCTGTTTCTGGTGGGTGGCAGCTGGCGCGCCATCGCCCGCATCGATATGGAGCGGCGCGGGTATCCCCTAAAAGTGCAGCACGAGTACCGCATGTCTATTAAGGCGGCGCAGGAGACGGCCAAGTTTATCGAAACTTCTGATCTTGAGAGCCTGCGTTCGGATTGCGGAATCTCCTCGTCGCGAATGGCCTTGGTGCCCTACGCAGCAGATGTCCTCGCCCGACTGGTGAAAACCTTCAAACCCCAAGATATCGCAATTTCAAGCTACGGCATCCGTGAAGGGATGCTGTACGAGCAGATGTCCCAGCGCCTGCGGGATCGCGATCCACTGATCGAAGCCTGCCGCTTTGCAGAAGTCAAAGACGCCCGCCTTCCCGGCTTTGGGCGCAATCTATATGATTTTGTGTTGCCGTTGTTTTCGCGCGCAGACGCCCAGAAACGCCGCCTGATCAAAGCGGCCTGCCTGCTGCACGACGTCAGCTGGCGCGCGCATCCAGATTATCGTGCAGAGATGTGTTTTGAGAACACCACCCGCGCCCATTTGGGAGGATTGCGGCACAGCGAACGGGTGTTTTTGGGCATGGCGTTGATGTATCGCTACAGCAATAAACGCCAAGGTGGCCGCTTTAAGGCGCTGTTTGAACTGCTTGATGAAAAACAAAAATCCGAAGCTGAAATCTTGGGAAAAGCCATGCGGTTTGGCGCAATGCTGATGGTCACTGAAAAGGTGCCTCTGGGCAAATTTCACTGGCAACCACGTAAACGCCAGCTGCATCTGACCCTGCCCAAAGCCCACGAAGATCTGTACAGCGAAGTTGCGCAATCCCGGCTGAACTCATTGGTGTCGGCGCTTGATGCCACGCTTGAGGTAAAGATCCGCGGATAACGCAGCCCTTACAGTTCTATCTCCCCCTTTGGGGTGGGGGGGTGGCGCAATCACAGGTTTCTTGCGGATGATGATGTCACCATTGGGCAAAATCTCGGGCATCTCATAGGCGCTCCAGTCTTCGATCTGATCCGAAATCTCCGCCAAGGCGGGCCCCATCTGTGACAGAAACTGCCCAACCGACGGACCTATTTCTCCCATCAGCTCTTGCAGATCCTCAAGCGCGGGCGCCATCTCTTGTGTCAGCCCGCGAAAGAACAGATCTGCTCCCCGCTCCATCAGGGACGCCCCGCCTTTTTCTTCGGCCGAAGCGGCAGGGACAACCAAAAAAGCAGCCAGGACAATGGGCAATGAAATCTGTTTCATACCCCCAATATATGCGCTCTCAGTCACAAACTTAAGACGCTGCAGTATCTTTTGTTCCACCAATGTCGATATCCAGCGCAACCGGGAAATGGTCGGATGCCATCAACAGCGCCTCGCGTAGCGCTGAATTTTCATAAATCTCAGCATCGTCAAAGGGATGCCAAATGCGCCATCTGGGCGACAGCCCACGCAAGCCGGGGGACAGCATCACATAATCCAGCAAAGCGCTGAAATAACGCTTGGTCTTGTGATTGAAAAACCGCGCAGAACTGGGGACGCCACTGGCGCGTGGCGACAGCAGAGAGGCCGCATGCGGGTCAAACAGCTCATCTCCCTGAATAATCTCAACCGATGAGCGCCCAAACAGGGTTTCATATTCATCCAGTCCGGGACCGTCATTGAGATCGCCCAAGACCACAAGATCGTGGCCCTGTTCAAGGTGCCAGACAATACGTCGCCGCAACCAAATCGCCTGTGCCAGCTGCTTGCGCCGGTTGGCAATCGAAATCCGGATCACATCGTCCCGGGTGCGCGCGCCATGCGGCGCCTTGGACTTTAGATGGGCACCGATCAGATGTAGCGTTTCACCGGATTTGGTTTCGACCACCAGCTCTAGCGGAGGTTTAGAAAACTGCACCGCATCGACGGTCTCGTCGACATCCAAATCCAATCCAAAAACACCATCAAAACGCGGTGCATCTTCGCTGGACTGCGGAACGTGCCGCGCGGAAAGGACGTTTGGATCAAAGAGAAATGCCAGTTCCTGCTGTGTGTCATTGGCGAACCCCATGACCGCCCGGTTCGCGCGAAGACCTGCATGATGCGCAAAGCGCTCCAAAGCCCTAACTGTCTGCTGATTACGACCGGTATCTGGTGCTTCGACAATCAGAATGCCATCCGCGTTCAATTGTTGAAAAACTGACACCAAGGCAGCAATTTTCCGTTCCGTTTCAGAGGCGGCTCCACCAGATTGTTTGAAATCAACAAGCAGATTATCTTGCTCATCGAACAGATTGGCGAACCATTCGACGTTATAGGTGACCAGACGCATTGCCGCAGCACCCGTTGATTTGATCCCAGGCACGATTGATATCAATCATTTTCTTTTCGGCCAGTCGGATTGCCTCTTCGGGCACGCCCCGCGCAATCATCGCGTCTGGATGGGTTTCGCGCACCAGCTGGCGCCAATGTTTGCGGATCTCATCTTTGGAGGCGTCCGCAGACACCCCCAGAACCGTATAAGGATCGCGTGGCGCCTCTGGTACGAAGCGTGCCCGCAACGCCAAAAACTGCTGTTCGCTTTGGCCAAAAATCCGGCTGACATCACGCAAGAATTCATTTTCGCTGGGATGATAAAATCCATCAGCCATGGCGATATGAAACAGCCCCTCCATCAGGTCGCATAGGGTTGTGGGATCATCCGCAAACATTTTCTGAATACGACGGGCGTAGTCGTCATAGCCGCCAACATCCTGACGCGCCAGATTGAACACCCGGGCCGCCCCGGCCTCATCCTCACGGGCAATCTGGAACACCTCACGAAAGGCAGAGACCTCATCCCGGGTCACCTGCCCGTCGGCCTTGGCCATTTTCGCTCCCAATGCGACCACCGCAATGGCAAAGGCCACGGTGCGTTCAGGTGGTGACCGGAGGCGATCAAATACAGCCCCAAGGCTTTCGCCATTGGCCAGCGCCGCCAGCGCTTCGGATATGCGGGTCCATAGTGACATAGAGACAGCTTAGGCGGCTTTGTCGCCACTGTCAGGGGGCAAAGCGATGTCCACGCTCAGAATTTTCACCTCGTGGTCCACAGCCCCTGTCCCCAAGCCCAGTCGTTCTCAGCACATTTTATCATAGTAAAAATGAAAAGCACCGAACCAACGGTCCGGTGCTTTTGTCTCATCTTATTCTCAATGCGAGTACGCGGCCCAAACGGACACCCACCGCAATGGCGGATCTTAACTCCGCGCCTGACGGATCAGCTTCAAGATATCCTGAGCCGCCTCAGGGATGTTGGTGCCGGGACCAAAGATCGCCTTTACGCCACGATCATAGAGGTACTGGTAATCCTGCTGCGGAATAACACCGCCACAGATTACCAGAATGTCCTCAGCACCGGCCTCTTTCAGAGCCTCCACCAGCTGGGGTGCCAGCGTTTTGTGGCCGGCCGCTTGGCTGGAGATCCCAATCACGTGCACGTCGTTGTCGACCGCGTCCTGCGCTGCTTCTGCTGGGGTCTGGAACAATGGACCAACATCCACATCAAACCCAATGTCAGCAAAGGCAGTCGCAATCACCTTGGCGCCGCGATCGTGGCCATCCTGACCCATTTTGACCACCAAAATACGGGGGCGCCGGCCCTCTTCTTCGGCAAAGTCTTCGATGGATTTCTGAATAGCAGCAAAGCCTTCGTCGCCTTCGTAAGCGGCGCCGTAAACCCCGGCCAGTGTTTTAACTTCGGCGCGATGACGGCCAAATTCGTTTTCCATTGCCATGCTGATCTCTCCTACAGACGCCCGCATACGCGCCGCCTCAACAGCAGCGTCGAGCAGGTTACCGCCCTCTTTTGCCCGACGAGACAGCTCGCCAAGGGCGGCCTGACACGCGTCTTCATCGCGATCAGCCCGCATCTTGTTCAAACGTGCAATCTGCGCATCACGCACCGCATGGTTGTCGACGTCCAGAATATCGATCGGATCTTCTTTTTCCTTACGATATTTGTTGACGCCCACCACCACTTCGTCGCCCCGGTCGATCATCGCCTGACGGCGCGCCGCGGATTCTTCGATGCGCAACTTCGGCATGCCGCTTTCGACCGCTTTGGTCATACCGCCCATTTCCTCGACCTCTTCGATCAAGGCCCAAGCCTTTTCGATCAGGTCATTGGTCAGGCTTTCGACGTAGTAAGAGCCCGCCAGCGGGTCGACCACATTGGTCACGCCAGTTTCTTCCTGCAACACCAGCTGAGTGTTGCGTGCAATCCGTGCCGAGAAATCGGTCGGCAGAGCGATGGCCTCGTCCAAGGCATTGGTGTGCAACGATTGCGTGCCGCCCAGAACCGCCGACATCGCTTCGTAGGCGGTGCGGATCACGTTGTTATAGGGGTCTTGTTCCTGCAACGACACGCCTGAGGTCTGGCAGTGGGTGCGCAGCATCTTGGAGCGTTCGTTTTTTGCGCCAAATTCAGTCATCACCCGGTGCCACAGGGTACGTGCTGCGCGCAGTTTGGCGATTTCCATGAAGAAATTCATACCAATGGCAAAGAAGAACGACAGACGCCCCGCAAATTTATCGACGTCCATGCCCGCGTCCAGCGCGGCCCGCACGTATTCGCGACCATCAGCGATGGTATAGGCCAGTTCCTGCACCAGGTTCGCGCCGGCCTCTTGCATGTGATAACCAGAGATCGAGATCGAATTGAATTTCGGCATCTCGTTTGAGGTGTATTCAATGATGTCCGAGATAATCCGCATCGAAGGTTTTGGCGGGTAAATATAGGTGTTGCGGACCATGAATTCTTTCAGAATGTCATTCTGAATGGTGCCCGCCAGCACGGAGCGATCATGTCCCTGCTCTTCGCCCGCCACAATAAACGAGGCCAGCACCGGGATCACCGCACCGTTCATGGTCATCGACACAGACACCTTGTCCAGCGGGATGCCATCGAACAGGATCTTCATGTCTTCGACGCTGTCGATGGCCACGCCCGCCTTGCCGACGTCGCCTTCGACGCGAGGGTGGTCGCTGTCGTATCCGCGGTGCGTCGCCAGATCAAACGCCACCGAAACCCCCTGCTGACCGGCCGCGAGGTTGCGACGGTAAAACGCGTTGGATTCTTCTGCAGTAGAAAAACCTGCATATTGGCGAATGGTCCACGGACGCCCGGCATACATGGTTGCCTTGACGCCGCGGGTAAAGGGGCCAACACCGGGCATGGAGCCCATATGCGGCAGCTCCTTGGTGTCGTCTTCGGTGTACAAAGGTTTCACCGGGATGCCCTCTAGGGTGTCCCAGGTCAGATCCTCAAGCGGGCGTCCGCGCAGTTCCTTTTCAGCCAGATCCCGCCAGTTGTCGGTTTTGGTCATGGGGTCTTCCTCGTGTCAGTGTTCTGCGGAATGTATTAGTCTCTTCCGCTTGATCTTGGTTGTCCTCAGCCAGCTGAGCGAGGCCATCCGCGCCGCCAACCAGCCACATTACGTCATCCGCATAAGCCTCGCGCATTCGCGCAATTTGCTCTGCATCAAAGGGGCGCCAGCGACCGTACATCCCGTCCAGTTTTACGGCGTCATCTTCGATCAGATACGTGCGCAACTCTTCCACCCGCGGGGACCGGTTCAGGCGAATGCGGGCGTGGGTACGCGGGGCTTTGATACCGGTCATAGAATTCAGCTGCGCATCCGGACGACCGCCAAAGGTATCAAAAGGTTGCACCCAAATGTTCACATCCGGCAGCGCCGTCGCGATGTCGGTAATCACATCGCGCCAGCTGCGATGTGCTTGGGCAAAGCGATCCAACGTATGCGTGTTGGGAAACGGAAACCCACGGGCGACACCATAGGTCAGCGCCGAGGCCCAATAGTGGTCCAGGCTGCGGATATTCACAACCACATCCGTCAACGCCCCGTCAAACGTGGCGGCAAAGCGGGTCATGCGTTCGCCCACATCGCAGTACAACCCGCCGATATGCAGGTTCTGGCGCATCGAGCCCATGATGTTTTCGTCCGAAATCACCAACTGGCTAAGACCCGTAGCCCGTTCGGCCGCAAGTTTCAGCTGGACGCGCCCACGGGCCCGCAAGCCCGGATCTTTGCCCGGCAGCGCTTGGGGTCCCGGTAAAACGCCCTGGAACAACCCCTTGCGGGTCTGATTTGGCCCCCAATAGCCGACGCCTTGCAGGGCAATCGGGCCAATGTTCTGACGCATGTATTCTTGAAACGAAGTGGTCGCGCAGCGATGTGCGCCGATGTGCAGCAAAACTTTCATAATCAGTACCGGTCCTTCTACCGGAGGCTGTCGAAGCAGCGAAAACCCTAAACTGTTTCCAGTTTGGGGACCAAAGCTTACCCAGGCCGTTAAGATTATGTGTTTTTTTCGGGGCTTCTCACTTTCAGCCATCGTATTTGCCACGATCTGGCCTATATTGGCTAGAACAGGAGGCGTCATGCGACCTATCTTAACCATTGTTTTGACACTATTTCTCACGTCTCCCGTATGGGCGAGTGACGCGTCTTTGCCGGAAGAACAGCCATTGTTTCGACCGGGGGTTGAATCAAATTTGAATGATTTTCTATGGAAGAAGCGCCCCATATTGGTCTTTGCAGACACCGATGCGGACCCACGGTTCCAGGAACAGCTGGATCTGTTGCGTGCACAAGAAGACGCTTTGCGGGACCGCGATGTGGTGGTCGTCTTTGACAGCACACCTGGCGATCGCTCACCCTGGCGCACGAAACTGCGTCCGCGAGGGTTCCAGCTGATATTGATCGGCAAAGATGGCGGCGTCAAACTGCGCAAGCCATTCCCTTGGACCGTGCGTGAACTGAGCCGCAGCATCGACAAGATGCCATCGCGTCTGCGCGAGGTAGAGGACAGGCGGGGCGACTGACCCATCAGACCTTCCCCCAAACATAAAACAAACGCTTGTTGTCAGGGTCGACGACCAAGATCGCGTGATCTTCGGGATTGTAAATCAGATCCGCATCCGGATTGATGAGAGCGTCGAAATAAGCGGATCTCAACGGGTCTGTCATACAATTCTTGCCGCTCAGCCCCGAGGACACCACCCCAAGCCCACTGTGCAGATCATAGGACATGATCTGTTGTGTGACATCTGTGGGCGATTGCCCCTCGATGGCGAACACCACAGGTTCCCCGCGTGCGATCAGCTTCATGCCAGATGGCATGCTGCGCGCGCGTTTCACCAGTGAATTCACCCGCAAGCTTTTCAGCGCAAAAACGGCGGCGGAACAGCGAGATGTTGCATAGAAATACTGGGTGTCCCCCAGTTTGAGCCATCCCGACAATTGCTGGCGCAATGTCTGTTCGTTTTGTTTGATGCAACCCGCCAGCGACACCAAAACAGTGACCGCTGTAAAACCACGCGCCACCTTGGAGAAAACCCCGTTCACCACACCCTCCAGACTGGCGCCCAGATCAGGGCCCATCCACACCGGCTCTGCTTCGACAAAGCGACGCCGGAAAAGGATACTTAAAGGCTCTCTATGAAGGGTTAAGACATGCGGTCGTCTCCACACCGCACCCCAACAGGGTTCAGCAAAACTGAAACCAATTGGAGAGAAATGCGGTGCAGAAACGACCATTGTTTTACTCGAATTCGATGATCACATCATCCACCGCCAGGCTATCCCCGGCAGCGGCGTTGATCTTCGACACGATGCCTTTTTTCTCGGCGCGCAGGATGTTTTCCATCTTCATCGCTTCGACCGTACATAGGGCCTGCCCCTCCTGAACCTCTTGACCAACCTCAACGTCGACCTTCACGATGAGACCGGGCATGGGGCACAGCAACATCTTTGAAGTGTCTGGCGGCAGCTTTTCGGGCATCAAGGCCGCAAGCTCAGCCTGACGTGGGGTGCGCACATGCACCTTCAGGTCCGCACCACGGGTGCGCAGGCGGAACCCTTGGGTGATCTTGCCAACCTTCAGGATCAACGGCGCATCGTCGGTTGTCAGTTCTGCCAGTTGATCACCCGGCGTCCAATCCGAGGCCACACGAATGGAAGATCCATCGTCAAACGACACGGTTGATCCCGCAGCATCAGCCGCGACTGTCACCGCAAAGCTGACGCCTTGCAGGCTCACAACCCAGTCATCGCCGACCTTGCGCTCGTGGTTGTCCATCCGCCCCGACACTTTGGTGCGGCGGATTTCTGCAACCCGGTGCATCGCGGCAGCTGAGGCGGCGATCCGGCGCAGATCCGTTTCTGGCAGCGTGACACCTTCAAAGCCTTCGGGATACTGCTCGGCGATAAATGCCGTCGTCATCTCCCCTTTCACAAAGATCTCATGATCCATCACCGCCGACAGGAACGGCAGGTTATGGCCGATACCTTCGACTTCAAAGCTGTCCAGCGCCACGCGCATCGCTTCGATGGCGGCGTCACGGGTGGGGGCCCATGTGCACAGTTTGGCGATCATCGGATCGTAATACATTGAGATCTCGCCGCCCTCAAAGACGCCGGTGTCGTTGCGCACAACCACATCACCTGCATCACCCGCAGCCGTGCCGGGCGTATATGCCGCGGTTTCTGCAGGCGGACGGTAACGGGTCAGGCGGCCGATGGACGGCAGAAAGTTCCGATACGGGTCTTCGGCGTACAAACGGTTTTCGATGGCCCAACCTGTCAAGGTTACATCGTCCTGTGTAATGCTCAGCGGCTCACCGTTGGCAACCCGGATCATCTGTTCGACCAGGTCCACACCGGTGATCAGTTCGGTCACAGGGTGTTCCACCTGCAAGCGGGTGTTCATTTCCAAGAAGTAGAAGTTTTTGTCGCCATCGACGATGAATTCCACGGTCCCAGCTGAGGCGTAGCCAACGGCCTTGGCCAATGCGACCGACTGCTCGCCCATCGCGCGGCGGGTTTCTTCGTCCAAGAACGGCGAAGGGGCTTCTTCGACCACTTTCTGGTTCCGACGCTGGATCGAACATTCACGCTCGCCCAGATAGATCCCATTGCCATGGGCATCGCACAGAACTTGAATTTCGATGTGGCGTGGCTGGGTCACGAATTTTTCGATGAAAATCCGGTCATCGCCAAAAGAGTTCGCGGCCTCGTTCTTGGAGGATTGGAAGCCTTCGCGAGCCTCTTCATCATTCCAGGCGATCCGCATGCCTTTACCACCGCCACCAGCAGAGGCTTTGATCATCACCGGGTAACCCACCTGGTTTGAGATCTTCACCGCGTCTTCGGCGTCTTCGATCAGGCCCATATACCCAGGAACGGTAGACACGCCTGCATCCTGCGCGATTTTCTTGGAGGTGATCTTATCCCCCATTTTTTCGATCGCACCAACAGGTGGTCCTACAAACGCCACGCCTTCTGCGGCCAGAGCCTCAGCAAACTTAGAATTCTCGGACAAAAAGCCATAGCCCGGGTGTACCGCCTGCGCGCCGCTTGTACGGATCGCCTCCATCACCTTATCGATGACGATATAGGACTGGTTGGCAGGCGGTGGGCCAATGTGCACAGCTTCATCTGCCATTTTCACGTGAAGCGCTTGGCGGTCGGCGTCTGAATAGATGGCAACCGTCTTAATGCCCATTTTGCGCGCAGTCTTGATGACACGGCAGGCAATCTCTCCACGGTTGGCAATCAGGATCTTGTCAAACATCGGCTCTCCCTCGGGACGTTGATTGGACATGCAAAAACGCCGCCTCCGAGAACTCGGAAACGGCGTTTTGCAAAAATTTGGTGTAACGGGTCGCGGCCTTAGCAGCGGCGCGGGTTTTCTTTGCAGTAGATGACGTTGGCAGCAACGCCAACAGCAGCGCCAGTGACGACATTGCCATTGAGCAGTGCTGAACCAACTGTGCCAGCAGCGGCGCCATACAGCGCCTGCTCACCGGTGGTGTCGCCACAGGCCGCCAAGCTAGCGCACAGCGCAAACGAGGCCACAATAGATTTTGCCCGCATGGTATTGATCCCTTTATTGACACATAAGGTGTGCCAGTGGGGATCGCAGCATCATCCATGCCACGCAAGGGCGTCGAGAAAGATCGCAAAGTTTCCGCAAAGACTTGCGCAGAAGGCCGCGCACATCGGCAACCCATCGCCGATGATGCAACGAAACCGGAACACACAGCACACAGGAGCGCAGGGGCCCCTGTGTCCCATTGGGGACTGTGGGGCAGACTATGACGCTGCCCCTCCCTCATTCCCAGGTGCTCCCGTCAAAAGCCTCAGGGAACGCTGCCATGGCAACGTCCACATCGATTTTCAAAAGTGCATCATAGCTGGCCGGGTCAAACGGATCGTCGACGGCTACAACTTCTCGTCCAAACAGCCAGCTTAAGCGGCCGGCGTCGAGATTGCCGCGTTCAAAGGTGTCATTGCCAAATTGCAGCCAGAGGGCTTTCATAAAGCCCGCATCGGCGCGGCGATCTGCTGGACGGCGGTCTTTGAACCGTTCCCGCATGGTGATCGGTGTGACGCCTTTTGGGTTAGGGCGTCGAATGGTGAATTGGAAATCTGTGCCCGGCAGCCGGCCGGGGAATCCGCGATGTTTTAGCATAAGGGTGCCTCTGGTCTGGCACCGTGCTGAGCACAGAGGCCCGGCCACAGAGCCGGACCCCTGTCTGTATTACTTGTATTTGCCGGTGTAGGTTGGCTCAACCGAGATGGGCGCGGGATCAACCACGACGAATTCTTCTTCACGGCTGCCACCACAGGCCGCAACAGCGGCCAACAGGCCAACAACAGCAAACAGCTTGATGCTTTTGGACATTTCAGTCTCCTGGTTACATGCGTGGCATCCACAGGCCCTATGGACCCTTGGGATGCCAGTCCTAAATCATGGTCAGACGACAGTCTGCCCATGCGCATGCTATCGCAGCCATTCGCGGATTGACATAGTCCCGCCGCCGCACCAGCAAGTTGTGGCGACAAAGTCGCAAAATACCGCCCACAACAGCGCAAACTCTGGGAAACAGACGTCAACATCACAGCCCCTCCCAGACGCAGGCGCCATTCTCGGGGCGGTAGGTTTCGAAATACTGCGTCGCCCGCACATCGCGCGCCCCAAAATCAACCACACGATCCGACAGCGAAATCGCAATGCGCTGTGGCACGACCTCTGACTGTGCGACCATTGGCAGCGCCACATGGGCACACAGGTGCTCCATATCCTGCGCAGCAACGTGGTGCGGGACTGTCCCGCTCTCACGCGCAATTTCGGGCGCAACAAAGCGCAACCGCAACCAGATTTCGCCGGGCGTATCATCCAGAAAGACTTCGGTCAGTGACATCGGCTGATGTGAGGGCACATCGACAGATTTCGGCAAGCGGGCCGTCTGGGCCTGCGCAGCACAACCAATAAGAGAAAAGAACAGAGCGGACATCAGTTTGATTCCGCAGCCCCGACACCCTTGAACAGGGCCTCCTCCTGCCGGGGCCGCAGGCGCTGCACACATGGTGCGCGCTAACTTTATATGTCGTGAAGGGATCATGGCTTTGATTCGAACACTTTGTCAAACGCGTTTGTGTCAAAAGTACGAACGCACATCACCAAACCGTTACCGGTCAGACCAGACGCATCGCTCATCCACAGGGCGAATGTCTCAATCCATTCAACAGCATAGATGACAGTTTCATGACAGCGCCCCCACATCAGTTGGTCACCGTATTGGCGGAATTTTTCTGCGCTGCATGACGGATCCACCGGGCGCGTTTGGCCGGATCTTCCAACATGGCGTCCACCTCATCCAAGGCCCGCTGTGGCACCGCGCCCATGACGCGCCCACCGACCTCAACCTGCCAGTCACCATCCGGCAAGGCAGACAGCCGCACCACAGGAGAGAACCCCCGGATACGTTGTAAGCGTCGCCATAGGTCCTGTCGGATCTGATGCGCATACCGTACCGGATTTCCCGCAGGCAGTCGCGTCGTTGCGCGCAGATCAAACTGCGGTGGCCGTTGGCGACACAGAGTAACTGTGTCGCCGTCACGCAGGATATACCAGAGCCCACTCATAGGACCCGCCCCAAGGGCAAGGTCGACGATAGGTGCAAGGCCCGGTCAACCCACTGCATATGTTGCAACAGCTGCATCATTACCGGTACTTCGTCACAAAATACTGCGGGCTACGACATTTAGTGGTCAAATACGCAGCCTGGTTTAGGAATTTTCCACCGTTTGCGACGCTTGCCCGTGGCATCGTTTTGCCAGGCCACTTCATACCAACAACGATATACTTATAGGGTTCTCCTGAAAACTTTTGCTGAACCGCAGCCATGCTATGGCTACAGACTTCTTTCAAACGCCGGGATGTCACCCGGCGTTTGGTGTCAAATTCCCCAGCCATAGCGACCACCACAAGAGCAGAGTCGCTTTTGCGGTTCCGCATCTCAACGCCATCAACAGTCACCTTGCTTGAGATGGTTGTCGTTCCGACACCCAACACACATCCGGAAGATCCATCCGACAACTGAAAGCTTTCTTTGCCACGGCATTCACGGCTTTCTTGCGCTACGACAGGTGCAGCAAAAGCCATCAACAAAAAGGGGAAAAGATATTTCATAGTTCGCTCCAGAATAGATTGCTCGCGCAACCTAAGGTATTCCCCATTACAATGGAATATTGTCGTGCTTTTTCCATGGGTTTTGCAGCGACTTGTTCCGCAAGGATGCAAACGCACGCGCCACGCGACGGCGGGTAGATTTGGGTTGGATCACCTCGTCAATGAACCCCTTTTCAGCCGCCACAAACGGGTTGGCAAAACGGTCTTCATAATCTTTGGTGTGTGCTGCGATTTTCTCGGCATCGCCCAGATCTGCACGATGGATAATTTCAGTCGCCCCTTTGGCGCCCATCACCGCGATTTCCGCGGTCGGCCACGCATAGTTGAAATCACCGCGCAGGTGCTTGGACGCCATAACGTCATAGGCCCCGCCATAGGCTTTACGCGTGATCACTGTGACCTTTGGAACGGTTGCTTCACCATAGGCAAACAGCAGCTTTGCACCATGCTTGATCACGCCGCCATATTCCTGGCTGGTGCCGGGCAGGAAGCCAGGCACATCAACCAGCGTCAGGATCGGGATTTCAAAACAGTCGCAAAAGCGCACAAACCGAGCCGCTTTGCGTGAACTATCAATGTCCAAACATCCTGCCAACACCATCGGTTGGTTGGCGACGACACCCACAGTCTGCCCTTCGAGGCGGATGAACCCGGTGATGATATTCCCCGCAAAGTCTTCCTGGATTTCGTAAAAATCGCCCTCATCGGCAACTTTTCCGATCAACTCTTTCATATCATACGGCGTGTTTGGATTGTCTGGGATGATCGTGTCCAGACTGTCCTCAATCCGCGAGGGATCATCAAAGAACGGCCGTACTGGTGCTTTTTCGCGATTATTCAGCGGCAGGAAATCCACCAAACGACGCACTTCAGCCAATGCCTCGACGTCGTTTTCAAACGCACCATCGGCGACCGATGACTTCTTGGTGTGGGTCGATGCACCACCCAGCTCTTCGGCGGTTACAACTTCGTTGGTGACAGTCTTTACCACGTCCGGGCCAGTGACAAACATATATGACGTGTCCTTCACCATAAAGATGAAGTCGGTCATCGCAGGCGAATAGACCGCACCACCGGCACAGGGGCCCATGATGACGGAAATCTGCGGCACCACACCCGAGGCCATGATATTGCGCTGGAACACTTCGGCATACCCCGCCAAGGACGCTACGCCCTCCTGAATACGCGCTCCGCCGGAATCGTTAATGCCGATCACCGGTGCGCCATTCTGAACGGCCATATCCATGATCTTGCAGATTTTTTGCGCGTGCGTCTCAGACAATGAGCCGCCAAACACAGTAAAGTCCTGACTGAACACATAGACCATACGACCATTGATGGTGCCCCAGCCGGTGACAACACCATCACCCGACGGCCGCTGCTCTTCCATGCCAAAATCCGTGCAGCGATGCGCCACGAACATATCAAATTCTTCAAAGCTGTCTTCATCCAACAACAGTTCGATCCGCTCACGCGCGGTCAGCTTTCCGCGGGCATGCTGGGCATCGATACGGCGTTGCCCACCCCCCAGTCGCGCTGCGTTTCGGCGATCTTCCAGCTCGGAAAGAATATCCTTCATGGTGCAAATCCCTTTGACTACTTACTGCGATCTTATCTTGCGCAAATCAGATGTAAAAGGTAATTTTCGCAAATTTGCAAAGTATTTCCGATATTAGCTGTGAATATTGAATAATTGCAAATACTGAGGCTAAAATTCACCAACACATCCGGAGCCGCAGACCCGCTCAAACTGCCACTCCGTTGACGCGAGACCGCACTCTCCCATGACAATAGACAATCCCGACCGCCCCGCCTATGGGTTGTGCATGACCCCGTCGCAAAATCGATTCCTCAGCCGCTCCGGCCCACCCCATATCGCCACGCTGATCGTGCTCGCGGGTCTCTCTGCCATGGGGATAAACGTTTTTTTACCCTCCCTCCCCGGCATGGCAGTCTACTTTGAAGCCGATTACGCGACCTTACAGCTGTCCATATCACTGTACTTCGTGATCAACGCCGTGGTGCAGATCCTTGTTGGGCCTCTTTCCGACAAATTCGGACGCCGCCCGGTGCTACTCGGCGGCATTTGTGTTTTCTTATGCGCTACATTGGGCTGCATCTACGCCCCCACAGCCGAGATCTTTTTGGGGTTTCGCATGCTTCAGGCGGCCATAGTCGTCGCCATGGTGCTCAGCCGCGCAACAGTGCGCGATCTATATGACCAGAACAACGCCGCCAGCATGATCGGTTATGTCACAATGGGCATGGCGGTGGTTCCAATGATTGGGCCCGCTATTGGTGGAATAATTGATGTGCGCTTTGGCTGGGCGGCAAATTTCTGGCTGCTGTTTGGCCTCGGCGTTCTGACACTTGCCTTGGTGTTTCTCGATTTCGGCGAAACCGCCCACAAAAGCGGTAAAACGCTGATCAACCAGTTCCGCGAGTACCCGATCTTGCTCACTTCGCGCCGCTTCTGGGGGTATTCGCTGAGCACCGCGCTGATTTCGGGAACGTTCTTTGCCTATCTCGGCGGTGCGCCTTTTGTTGGACAGGTAATTTTTGGATTGGACACGGCGGATCTAGGGCTGTTTCTGGCCACACCTGCAATTGGG
This sequence comes from uncultured Paracoccaceae bacterium, assembly GCA_947492585.1. Classification (GTDB taxonomy): domain Bacteria; phylum Pseudomonadota; class Alphaproteobacteria; order Rhodobacterales; family Rhodobacteraceae; genus Epibacterium. The sequence goes on along the minus strand of CANLND010000001.1, from coordinate 52,137 downwards.
TATTTCTTCGGCAACTTCATATCCGGGCGTTATTCCACCCGATTTGGCATAAATAAGATGGTCCTTTGGGGTAGCCTGATCAATGGAGCAGGCGTGGCGCTCTCCCTCGTGATCAGCACCCTTGGCATAGATTCACCATTCAGCTTCTTTGGCCTGATGATTTTAGTCGGTGTCGGCAATGGCATGTCCATCCCCAACGCCACCGCAGGCGCGCTGTCCGTGCGCCCAGAGCTGGCAGGCACCGCCTCGGGGCTAAGCGGCGCGATCATGCTGGGCGGCGGTGGCGGGCTCAGCGCCCTCGCAGGCTGGCTGTTAACCAACGCCACCTCCGCCCGCCCCCTCCTGGCGTTGATGACCGCCTCAGCAGCCCTGGGCGTATTGGCCATCCTATCGGTGCTGCGACGGGAACAACATCTGGGCCTGTAATCTAGCCTCATCTGTGATCCCTTGCGGATCACAGTTTGCAATTCTACAATTCACGTGGATCACATTTGCAAAGGCACCCCATGGCCGTACAAAAACTCTACGTCGGAGCCAAGCTTCGCGAAATCCGCCAGCGCCTCAGCCTGACGCAAAAAGACTTTGCCGCCAAACTCGGCGTGTCCCTGCCCTATCTGAACCAGATGGAGAACAACAACAGGCCCGTCTCGACCACCGTCGTGCTGGCGTTGGCGCAGCAATTTGGCCTGGATGTCACCGAGCTCAGCACGGGTGACAGTGAACGCTTGACCAGCGACCTGCGCGAAGCCCTGGCAGATCCGCTGTTTGAAAAGGACATGCCCCCCCTCAATGATCTGCGGCTGGCGGCCTCCAACGCCCCCGCGCTGGCGCGGGCCTTCCTGTCTTTGCACCGCGCCTATCGGCAGACCCACGAACGCCTCGCCTCACTAGACGAAGCTCTGGGGCGCGAAGACGCCCGCATCCAGGCCAGTCCCTGGGAAGAGGTGCGCGACTTCTTTCACTATTGTGACAACTACATCGATGCCGTGGACCGCGCCGCTGAACAGTTTGCGCGCGATGGCGACGTGCGCACAAGCGCCCTGACCCGACTGACCGCCGCAGGTGTCACCGTCAGCTTTAGCGATGATGCGGTGCTGCGCCAATACGATCCAGACACCCAACATCTGCGCCTGTCTCAACGCGCCACCCCACAAAGCCAGCTGTTCCAACTGCTGCTGCAACTGGCGCTTCTGGACTACAACGATCTGCTCGAAGCGACACTGGATTTTGCAAAGTTCCAAAGCGAAGCCGCACGCGCCATCGCCAAAATCGGACTGGCCAACTACTTTGCAGGCGCGGCGCAAATGCCCTATGAGGCCTTCCTCACCGCCGCCCAGGACGAACGCCACGACCTCGAACGGCTTGCCAATCGGTTTGACGCCTCCATCGAACAGGTGGCGCACCGGCTGTCCACCCTGCAACGCCCCCGCGCCAAAGGCGTGCCGTTTTTCTTTGTGCGCGTCGATCAGGCGGGCACCATCACAAAACGCCACTCCGCGACCCGATTGCAGTTCGCGCGCTTTGGAGGGGCCTGCCCGTTGTGGAATGTACATCAGGCCTTTGAAACACCCGGCCGTTTTTTACGTCAACTGGCCGAAACCCCGGACGGGGTGCGCTACTTTTCGCTCGCCCGCGATGTCTCCAAACCAGGCGGCGCCTTCGGAGCACCGACCCGCCGATTTGCCATTGCCTTGGGCTGTGATGTCAAACACGCGCCCCTCGTGGTCTATGCCGACGGTCTTGATCTGGACAACGCACAGACCTACGAACCCATCGGTATTTCCTGTCGCATTTGCGAGCGCCCGAACTGCCACCAACGCTCAGTGCCCCCCCTAGAGCGCCGCCTGCGCGTCGACGCTGACCGGCGCGGCACCCTGCCCTATGAGATCACCTAACGCTTCTTTTTGGCGCGAAATACCCCGGGGGTCCGGGGGCTGGCCCCCGGTCCCAATTGTCACAAAATCGACAGCCTTAGCGCTGCGCGACTTTCCATTCCGGATGCCCCCAAGGCTCCGCATTGGACGCGGGCAAACGTCGGCCCAAAATGTGGTCTGAAGCTTTTTCACCGGTCATGATCGACGGTCCATTCAGATTGCCGTTGGTGATGCGTGGAAAGATTGAACTGTCCGCAACGCGCAGACCCTCAACACCAATCACCCGGCATTCGGAATCCACAACCGCACCCGGATCGGACACATCCCCCATCCGACAGGTCCCACAGGGGTGATACGCGCTTTCAACATGTTCCTTGATAAAGCCATTCAGCTCTTCATCGGTTTGCAGATCGGCCCCCGGCAGGATTTCATGTTTGACATATGGCTTAAACGCCTCCTGGCCAAACACCTCACGGGTCAGGCGGATACACTTGCGGAAATCGGCCCAGTCCTGTTCGGTCGACATATAGTTGAACAGAATGTTGGGCGCGTCTTTGGGATCACTGCTGGCCAGCGTGACCGACCCGCGCGACCCAGACCGCATCGGCCCGACATGCGCCTGAAATCCGTGACCTTCCGCTGCTGCCTGCCCGTCGTAACGCACCGCAATTGGCAGGAAGTGATACTGAATATCAGGATAGTCCACGCCTTTGTCCGAGCGAATAAAGGCCGCACTTTCAAACTGGTTCGACGCGCCAAGTCCTTTGCGCGAAAACAGCCACTGCGCCCCAACCCAGGCTTTGCCAAACAGGTTCCAGTATTTGTACAGGGTAATCGGCTGGGCACAGGCCATCTGGAAATAAAACTCCAAATGGTCCTGCAGATTTTGGCCCACACCGGGGCGGTCCGCAACCACATCAATGCCATGCTCAGCCAGATGCGCCGCAGGCCCAATGCCTGACAGCATCAGAAGCTTTGGCGAATTCAACGACGAGGCTGACAAGATCACCTCTGCGCTGGCACGGATCACTTCGATCTTACCGCCGCGCTCGACCTCGACGCCCACCGCGCGGCCCTCCTCGATCACCACTTTGCGGGCAAAGGCGCGGATCAGCTCGCAATTTTCACGTTTCAGCGCAGGCTTTAGATAAGCATTGGCGGCAGACCAGCGCTGGCCTTTCCAGACCGTCTGCTCCATCGGGCCAAATCCCTCTTGCTGCTCACCGTTATAATCTTCGGTCACCTGATAGCCAGCCTGACGCCCGGCTTCTACCCAAGCAGCGTGAAGCGGATTGTCACGCGGGCCACGGGTCACATGCAGCGGGCCATCGGTTCCTCGCCACTCCGGATCACCGCCCTGACCGCTTTCATGCCAGTTTTCCATCCGCTTGAAATAAGGCAGGACATCCGCATAGGACCACCCATGCGCGCCTTTTTCGGCCCAGTGATTATAGTCCTCGGCGTGTCCACGCACATAGACCATCCCATTGATGGAAGACGATCCACCAACCACTTTACCGCGCGGCGTCACCAGCGACCGCCCCCCCAAATGGGGCTCGGGCTGGGTTTTATAACCCCAGTCATACATCGCCATATTCATCGGATAGGACAGTGCGCCGGGCATCTGAATAAACGGCCCCGCATCACTGCCGCCGTGTTCAATCACCAATACGCGTTTTCCGGCCTCAGACAGGCGGTACGCCAATGCACAGCCCGCTGAGCCTGCACCTACAATCACATATTCTGCGTTCATCTCTGGTCTCCGAAGGCAGGTTGGCGCCGTTTCATTCACAAAATACCCAAATGAAACGCGGCAAAGCCGCCTTAAAATTTATCGTCTCGCCCCTATCTCAGCGGCGCAAAATGGATCCCCATCGCCCTTTTGGGCGACGGGGTGGGTGGGTGGGCGGCGCGCAAAAGGGCGATTAAAACGCCGCTTCGCAATCTCCCATACGTACGTAAACCGATTTCACCTGGCTGTAGTGGTTCAGCGCTTCTTTGGAATTCTCACGCCCAACACCCGAGGCTTTGACACCACCAAACGGCGCTTCGACCGGAGCATCATTGTAAGAATTGATAAAGCAGCTGCCCGCTTCCAAGGCAGAAATCACCCGGTGACCGCGGCTCAAATCTTTGGTGAACACACCGGCTGACAGGCCAAACTCTGTGTCATTGGCACGGGCAATCACCTCGTCTTCGTCTTCAAAATCCAGCACCGCCATCACCGGGCCAAAGATCTCTTCGCGCGCGATGACCATGTCGTCTTTGACATCGGCAAACACCGTGGGCGCGATAAAGTAACCGGGCAGATCTACCCGGTCGCCACCACAGATCAGGCGAGCGCCTTCGGCTTTGCCCTTTTCAATGTAGCCCAGAACGATGTTCATCTGGTTTTCCGACACCATAGGACCAAAGTTGGTCGCCTCATCCTGAGGGTCGCCCAGCACCGCGCCTTGCACGCGCTCGGCCAGACGGGCCAGGAACTTTTCCTTGATGGAAGAGTGCACAAACACGCGGGTGCCGTTTGAGCAAACCTGCCCGGAGGAGTAGAAGTTACCATTGATGGCACCGCCCACGGCGTTGTCGATGTCCGCGTCTTCAAAGACGATCATCGGCGATTTGCCACCCAGTTCCATAGTCACGTGCTTCATCTCAGCGGCGGCAGCGGCATAGACTTTCTTGCCGGTGGGCACCGACCCCGTCAGCGAAACCTTGTCAACGCGTGGGTCTGTCACCAGCGCGCCGCCAACCTCCCCCATGCCTTGGATGACGTTGTAAAGACCGGCAGGCAAACCAGCCTCAACCAGAATTTCGGCCACTTTCAGGGCACACAATGGCGTGGTTTCAGACGGCTTGAACACCATCGAATTGCCGCAGGCCAATGCAGGTGCTGCTTTCCAGCAGGCGATCTGTGTGGGATAGTTCCACGCGCCGATGCCGACGCACACGCCCAATGCTTCGCGGATGGTGTAGACCCAGTCGTCGCCCATAGGAATGTGTTCGCCGGTCAAGCTGCCTGCCAAACCGCCAAAGTATTCCAGCGCATCAGCACCCGAAGTGGCATCTGCCACCAGCGTTTCCTGCAAGGGTTTGCCAGTGTCATAGGTTTCCAGAACCGACAGCTCTTGATTGCGATCACGGATCATATCAGCAGCGCGGCGCAGGATGCGGCCACGTTCGGTGCCGGTCATCTTGGCCCAGGCCTTTTGGGCCGCTTTGGCCGACGCCAGCGCCTGATCAACAATCGCAGGTGTCGCCGCATAAACGGTGGCGATGGTTTCACCGGTGGCGGCGTAGATCACAGGGATCGGCGTGCCATTGGTGTCTTCAACATACTGGCCATTGATGAAATGGCTGGCGGTGGGCTGTGCGGGATGTGTCATGTGAAAAGTCCTAGCCAATGCTTTTATTCGCCGCGTGGAAAACGCGCGTTTTCCTCGACGGTGTTCAGATCCATGTGATTGCGCATGTAGCGTTCCGAGGCTTTTTGCAGCGGCTGGTAATCCCAAGGGTAGTAACCGCCCTGACGCAGCGCCTCATAGACGATCCAACGGCGCGCCTGACTGGCGCGGACGTCCGCGTCAAATTGCTCCAAATTCCAACGGGCATCAGATTGCGCGCGCAACTCGGCCAATGTGTCCTGATGTGCAGCATCATCCACAAGGTTGTTCAATTCATGCGGATCGTTGATCAGATCAAACAGCTGATCAGGGTCCAACGCGCAACGGTTGTATTTCCACTGGCCAGTCCGCAGCGACACCAAAGGCGCATAAGACGCTTCGGCTGCGTATTCCATCGCAACCGGCGCGGTGCGCTCTTCGCCCTGCCCCAAAGGCACAAGGTTGGTGCCATCTGTCCACGGCGCAATATCGTCCATGTTGACGCCCGCCAAGGCACCCAGCGTGGGTGTCACGTCGATGGTCGACACAGGCGTTTCAATCAGACCCGCAGGCATATCAGGTGACGAGATCATCAACGGCACGCGAGCCGATCCTTCAAAGAAGGTCATCTTGAACCACAGGCCCCGCTCACCCAGCATATCGCCGTGATCTGAAACAAACAGGATCGTAGCCTCTTGGCGGGTGGTTTCCAGAACTTCCAAGATCTCGCCGATCTTGTCATCCAGGTACGAAATATTGGCAAAATAGGCGCGACGCGAGCGCTTGATGTGCTCTTCTTCGATGTCGAAATTGCGCCAGTCATTCGCGTCAAAAATCCGCTTGGAATGGGCATCCTGCGCGTCATAGCCAAGGTCAGGCACCTCGGGCAGCAGGTGATCGCAATCTTCGTACAGATCCCAATATTTCTTACGGGCCACATAGGGGTCATGCGGGTGGGTAAAGCTGACAGTCATCGCCCAGGGACGGTCGTCTTTCTGGCGGGCCAGATCATACAATTTGGCCTTGGCGTGATAGGCGACCTCGTCGTCGTATTCCATCTGGTTCGAGATCTCACCAACACCCGATCCGGTGACCGAGCTCATATTGTGATACCACCAGTCGATGCGTTCACCGGGTTTGCGATAGTCCGGTGTCCAACCAAAATCAGCTGGGTAGATATCGGTGGTCAGGCGCTCTTCGAACCCGTGCATCTGGTCGGGACCCACAAAGTGCATTTTGCCCGACAGGCAGGTGTAGTAACCGGCGCGGCGCAAGTGGTGCGCATAGGTGGGAATGTCGCTGCGAAATTCAGCGGCATTGTCATAAACGCCAGTGCGCGACGGCAACTGACCCGACATAAACGACGCCCGACCCGGCGCGCACAACGGCGATGCGGTATAGGCATTGGCAAACCGCGTAGACCGCGCGGCCAATTTCTTTAGGTTTGGCGTATGCAGAAAATCCGCAGGACCATCGGGAAACAATGTGCCATTCAGCTGGTCCACCATTAGGATCAGGATATTGGGCGATTTGGTCATGTGGTCCTCACTCGGATTGTGTCGTGGCTTACGCCATTCATTTGATTGTGTTCCAAGACGAACCGCAGCACGCCCGAACAGGTGTTGGTCAGCCCCCAACTCACATCCAGTGCAACGGGGGCCATGTTTAGAATGTCACGCCTTTATCATCAAAAAAGCAGTCTGATTGTTCGTCAGGAGCTCTGAAACTGTGCCGTGCCGCTGTGGCCGCGCGACCAGAGCGGCGGCCAAACAGCCCAACCGTTGCGGACACTCACACGTCCAATCCATCCTTTACACGTGCAAGACATCCACAAGCCAAAGGCCAGCAGAATCCTGCAAGTGGGCAAGAATGGTAGAAGTTGCGTCATCATGTCTTCCCGGTTTGCGAACGCAGTGCGCCCGACGTGAACTTGGGATGACGATATAGCACTCAAAATTAAATCTCGGAACATTTTTTTAAACGTCCGTACAAGTTTCATTTTTTTCGCGTCAGACATTGTAACCGCGGCCTAGCTGTCGCAAGAATGCTCAATGGGACGAAAAAGCATTAGAGACATCCGCAACGAAGAGCTGATTGAGGCGACAATAGTAGCGGTCCACAAACACGGCTACAGCGTTGTTACCATGGCGGAAATCGCTCGTGAAGCCGATGCTTCTGCGGCGTCGATCAACTACTATTTCGGCTCAAAGGAAGGGCTGATGGAAGCAACCATGCGCCACCTCCTGACAAAGCTAAAACGCGCGATGATCGCAGGATATGCACAGGCAAATTCACCTCTTGAACGGCTGTATGCGGTGATGGATGCCAATTTTGCGGACGAATTATTCTCAACCACGCAATGTAGCATCTGGATGCAGTTCTGGGCCAACGCCCCCTATTCGGAACGTCTGGCCCGTCTGCACAGAATCAACCGTGCCCGCGTTCAAAGCCATTTTCTGGCCGAATTACGGTGTTTGCTTCCCGCAGAGCGTGTGGCCCCAGCACATGACGCACTACAGGCCTATATGGACGGTGTCTGGCTTCAAGTGGCGCTGTCCGCCCAGGCTGTGCCCCCAGCCGAGGCGCGTCGCGCAGCACACCGGGTGGTCGATGTGGTGTTGAACCGCACCTCTGGTGGCGACCTGTCTGCATAGGCTTGCCTGACGGCTCCACGCGCCGAGCCCTTACATCATCAACAATTTGACGGCGATCGCCCACATCACCACCCCGACAGACGCGTCTAGCACCTGCCAGGCCCGCGGGCGCGCAAACACCGGGGCAAGCAGGCTCGCGCCGTAGCCAAGCGCGAAGAAAAACACAAAACTCGACAGCACCGCCCCCAGACCAAACACCTTCGGGTCGGGGTATTGCGCGGAAATTGATCCCAACAGTACCACCGTATCCAAATAAACATGCGGGTTCAGCCAGGTCAGCGCCAAGATTGTCGCCAAGACCGGCCACAGCCGCTGGGTTTCGCCCTCAGCCGCCGTCAATGCCGCGCCGCCACGCCACGCGGCAATCAGGCTGCGCGCGCCATACCAGACCAAAAACGCCGCACCGCCAAACCGCATCGTCATTTCAAACCACGGCACCGACGCGGTCAGCGTGCCAAACCCCAGCACGCCTGCCATGATCAACGCCGCATCCGACATGGCGCAGGTCAATACAATCGGCAGCACATGCTGTCGCCGCAGCCCTTGACGCAACACAAAGGCATTTTGCGCCCCTATCGCCATGATGAGACTAAACCCAAGAAGAGAACCGGCAAAAAGACTGGGCCACATAATGTAACATTCCATATACGTTGAAGAGCGCCCCGTTGCGGAGCTGAGGTTTGAATACGGTGGCAGGGAGTGTTAGACAAATTAATATCATTAATGTCGATTAAGGAACTCTAATGCATCTAGATCCCCCGCATCTTGCTGCCTTGTCAGCGGTTCTACGCCTCGGCAGCTTTGACAGCGCGGCGCGGGATCTTGGTGTCACCCCCTCGGCGATCTCGCAGCGGATCAAGGCGCTTGAGGATCGGATCGGGACAGTGCTGGTGCGTCGCGGCAGCCCCTGCACAGGCACCGCAGCCGGGCAGCGTCTGTCCAAACATGCCGAAGACATCAGCCTGCTGGACGCGGCCCTGTTCAAAGATCTGGGCGTCCCCGCCACGACGCTGCCCAGCCGATTGCGGATTGCCGTCAACGCGGACAGCCTGGCCACATGGTTTGTCAGCGCCATGGCGGCCTGCGACGACCTTCTGTTTGATCTGGTGATCGACGATCAGGACCACAGTGCAGACTGGCTGAAACGCGGCGAGGTTTCGGCGGCGGTCACTGCTGACAACAAACCGGTCGGCGGCTGCGATCATGTGTCTCTTGGCGCGTTGCGCTATCAGGCCACGGCCAGCCCTGATTTTGTGCAGCGCTGGTTGCCCAACGGGCCGACGCCCGCGGCGATGTCACTGGCCCCCTGCCTGACCTTTAACGCAAAAGATCAGCTGCAACGCAACTGGCTGGACCAGCATATTGGGTCACAGGTGCGCCCACCGCAGCATTTTTTGCCGTCCGCCCAGGGGTTTATCGATGCGAGCTGCGCTGGTATTGGCTGGGGGTTGAACCCTGCCCCCTTGGTGGATCCGCTGATCGCCAGCGGCGCGCTGCAGGCCTTGCGCCCTGACAGCACGCTGGACGTCCCGCTCAGCTGGCAAGTCAGCCGTGTGCTTGCCCCGGCCCTACAGCCTCTCACGCAAGCCGTACGTCAGGCCGCCCGCAGTCACTTGCTCCAGATTGTCTAGCCCAGATCACAGCTCAACGCGCACCTCGTGCATCCACAATTTTGGCGGACGCGACAGCATAAAGATGACCACTTCTGCCAGATCTTCTGGCTCCGTGAAAATTTGGTTGGGAACATCCTCGCTTGCCTTGGCAAACATACCGGTATTGGTACCGCTTTGATACAGACCCGCCACACGCACACCACTGTCGGCTTCATCGATCTTGAGTACATCGGTAAAGCCCCGCACGCCGTATTTGGTCGCCGAATACACCGACTGCCCCGCCTGCGCGATGACCCCCGATTTAGAAGCAACATTCAAGACGGCGGCTTCGTCGCGGTCTCGTAAACTGGGGAGGACATGGCGCGTCAACTGCATTAGCGCCGTCAGATTGGTCTGCACTGTCGCCACCAGCATATCCGCATCGATGCTGTCCAACGGCCCAGCCTTGTGCCAGATACCGGCATTGTTGATCAAAATATCAACGCCGCCGAACTCCGCAACGATCTGTTCGGCTGTCGTCGCAACAGCGCGGGCGTCCATGAAATCTACGGTGTACGCGCGCGCCTCGGGCGCACCCAGAGCCAGTGTTTCTGCGACAACCGCCTCAAGACGCGCAACGTTGCGGCCCAAAATGGCAATGCGACACCCCTCAGCCGCCAGTTTCAGGCAGATATGACGCCCAATTCCATCACTGCCACCAGTCACAATGACCGTCTTACCTTTAAGTTGCATCTTTATGCCCTGTTTCGTTTTCTATTGGGTAACGCTCCCACCCACCGGTTCACAAGGTTTTTTAAAATGGAACCCCCGCATCCCCCGTTCAGCACCTCTGCGATTGCAGCGGTATTTTCGAACTATCCCAGCGATCTACGCCCGGCCCTGATCTCCCTACGTCGGTTGATTTTTGACACTGCGCGCGATTTACCTGAGGTCGGCGCGCTCTGTGAAACGTTGAAATGGGGGCAGCCGTCATATGTGCCCAAACGCCCCAGAACCGGCACGCCACTGCGACTGGGTTGCAGCAAAACCGGCGACAAGGTGGCGATCTTTACCCATTGCCAGTCTTCAGTGGTGCCTGAGTTTCAGCAGCAGTTTCCCGATGATTTCACCTACGACGGCACCCGCGCTGTGATGTTTACCCCGCAAACAGCGGAAAACACGTTTAAAATTCAGACCCTGATCACCGCGGCGCTCACCTATCATTTGCCCTGACCCCGCGCCCCGGTCGCAGTCACGCTATCATGCCTCGGTTTGAAGCCGGAATTTCCGAAACACCTCACCGTCATATTCAACGGTGCCCAAATAGTCCGCCCCCAGCCGTTTCAGCGCCCCCAGATTCTTGCGCGAGGGCGGCAAAAGAAACGTCACATAGGGAATGCGCGGATCAGCTGCCGCACGCGCCAAGGCCAGTTTTGCCACCTGCATCCCCAATCCAAACGCGGCGGGCTTCAGGACCAGACCAAAATCCCAATCGTCGCCTTCCTTTTGAAAGCCGCCCCAGCCAATATAGGCCCCATTCTCCAGGATGCCCCAATGCCCCAACCCATCCCGCTGCCAACAGGATTCTTTGGTCTGCACAAACGTGGCAGCGATCTGGTCGTCCCACGCAGTCGTCAACAGCGGCATATGTTCAGCCATGCGAGCATCAGACATATGCGAGACGATGTCGCCAAGCGCGACCTCAGTCAATCGTACAAAACTGATCTCAGATTTTGCCATTTGATCACCTCCCCGGTGCCTTGAATGGTCAGTGTTGAACAGAACAAAAAAGCCCACCAAAAGGCGGGCTTTTCAAAATAGTTCAGGCACCCAGCTTACAGCTGCGCCATCACCTCATCCGAGGCTTCAAAGTTCGTGGTGACGCGCTGTACGTCATCATCGTCTTCAAGCGCATCCACCAGCTTCATCAGCTTTTGCATGCTTTCCAGATCCATCTCGGTGGTGGTGGTGGGTTTCCACACCAGTTTGGTGGACTCTGATTCACCCAGTTCCGCTTCCAACGCATTGGACACATCATTCAGATCGGTGTCCGCGCAATAGATCACGTGGCCGTCTTCGGTGCTTTCGGCGTCTTCCGCGCCGGCTTCGATTGCGGCCATCATCACCGTGTCAGCATCCCCTGCCGACGCCGGATATGTCACTTCGCCTTTGCGATCGAACATGAACCCAACTGAACCGGTTTCACCAAGATTGCCACCGTTTTTGGAAAACGTCGAGCGCACGGTCGATGCGGTACGGTTTTTGTTGTCGGTCATCGTTTCCACGATAACAGCCACGCCATTGGGGCCGTAACCTTCATAGCGAATCTCATCGTAGTTTTCCGCATCGCCGCCCTGCGATTTCTTGATCGCGCGATCAATCACGTCCTTGGGAACGGATTGGCTTTTGGCTTCCTTAACCGCCATCCGCAGACGGGGGTTTTTATCGGGATCAGGATCGCCCATTTTGGCTGCGACGGTGATCTCTTTGGCGAGTTTGGAAAAGAGTTTAGAGCGCACCGCGTCCTGACGACCTTTGCGGTGCTGGATGTTTGCCCATTTTGAATGGCCTGCCATGGTGCATCCCTGCCTTATTCTTGTGGTGTCCGTTTGAATTGGCACCCATATAGCCGGGGTTCCGGGGGGCTTTCAAGCCATCTCCCCCGCGATCGCGCATTCACATGTCACGCTGGGGCTTTGGCGGCGGGTATTAACTCTCAAGACAGCGCCTGACTTACAGTCCGCCGACCACCTGCGTGGTCAGCGCAATAATCAATGATCCCCCGATCACCACAGTTAAAAACACAAACCTGCTGCTCATCGCGCCACTCCTTTAACAATACTTACCTTGTCAAATGGAGCAGTTCGTCGATTTTTCCAGTGCGTCCCGACAAGACGCCGCGCGCTTCGGCGCGATACCGCCGCTACAGGGGCCAGAAAAACGGGATCAAGGCGGAGGCCAACAAGCCGACGCTCAAGTTTAGCGGAATACCAACGCGCAAGAAATCCGTGAACCGATACCCACCGGGACCGTAGACCAGCATATTGGTTTGATACCCGATCGGCGTCGCAAAGGAGGCCGAGGCTGCCACCATCACCGCCACCACCAAGGGGCGCGGATCAATGCCCATGGCCTGCGCCAAACCAATGGCAATCGGCGTCACAACCACCGCCACCGCATTATTGGACACCAATTCCGTCAGGACCGATGTCAGCAGGTAAATCGCCCAGACCAACAGAACCGGCGGCAACAGGGACAAAGCGGGCGCAATGGCATCTACGATCAGTTTCACCGCGCCTGATTGCTCCAGTGCGGCGCCAATCGCCAGCATCGAAAAGATCAGGACCAACAGCCGCCCATCAACAAAAGAAAACGCCTCATCCGCATCAATACAGCGCGTGACCAGCACCAAGGCCACCGCCAAAATAGACAACAGAAAAATCGGGGCCACCCCAAATGCCGCCAAGGCGACAATCGTCAGCAAAGACACAATCGCCAGCGGCGCATGGCTTCGACGGTAGGCCCGTTGCGACGGCTGCGAGACCTCGGCCATATCCATATCTAACGCCAAGCGTTGAATATCTTCGGCGGTGCCCTCCAGCAGCAGCGTGTCCCCCACGCGCACCACCAGATCATCAATCTGCACGCCAATGTTCTGGTTCTTTCGATGCACCGCCAGCACATAGACACCATAGCGCCGACGCAGCCGCAAGGCCCCCAAAGTACGCGCGATCATCCGGCACCCCGGCGTGATCAGCACTTCGACCGTGGTGGTTTCGACCGCCGAAACCTGATCCACCCGGCGCAGCTCTTTGTTGTTTTGCAGGCTCAGCAATTCGGTCATTTTGGTACGCAGAATGACCCGGTCCCCGACCTGAAGCACAACGGCCTTCAAATTGCGGCGCAATGACACTTCACTGCGCACCACATCAATCAGTCGCACGCCGGGGCGCTTAAACAGCTGCACGCCCGTGACCTCACGCCCGATCAGGTTGCTGTCCGGTGGGATCACCGCCTCGGTGAAGAACTTCATCGTAGAGCGGTCGCTCAGTAGGCTGGCCATGCTGTCGCGATCCGGCAGCAGGCGCGGCGCGATGAAGCGCAGATAAATCATGCCCCAGATCACCAGAATGACACCCAGTGGCGTCACTTCAAAAATCGAAAACGCCTCAAGCCCCTGCGCCCGCGCGACCCCATCGACCAGTAGATTGGTCGAGGTGCCGATCAACGTCAGCGTCCCCCCCAATATGGCCGCGTAACTGAGCGGGATCAGCAGCTTAGAGGCCGAAACGCCCAGCGTTCGTGCGATCTGAATAAACACCGGGATCATCACCACAACCACCGGCGTGTTAGACACAACCGCCGAGGAGGCCACGACAAAGCCCATCAACATCGCCATGGCCGTCTTGGGACTGGTTTCAGCCTTTTTGCGCGCCACCACGGTAAATGCCTCAAGCGCGCCGGTACGCACCAAGGCCCCCATGATGATGAACATAGCACCAATCGTCCACGGCGCGGGGTTTGACAGAACTGGCAGCGCCGCCTCATAGGGCAGCACCCCGGTCGCCAGCATCAACGCGACCCCCATCACAGCAACCACTTCGGTCGGATAGATTTCGCGCAAAAACGCCAGAAACATTACAAGAACAATAGCCAACGCCAGAATGGCATCCGTATGTTCGCCAAACTGAAAGACTGTCATCATCGGTGGGGCATCCCGCCATTTCTAGAAAAAACCATGCCCCCAGTATCTTAGGGAGCAAACATCGTGTCGCCCATATTGTGCCGGAGCCCTTGGCAACGGGCAAGCGCAAGTCGCAAAAAGAGCGCCATTGCCCAGAACTTGAGCGGCTGCCGGGCAGGCAACAGCGCCCCGGCCGTCGGAGGCGAGTTATTTAGGGAGCCGCATCTTGCAGCAATCCACCGTTGCGCACCATGCGCACGGATTTGGCGGCACCGGTGCGATCATCGGTTTCGACAAAAACGCCCGACAGGGTCGCTTCGCCATTGGCAGGCGTGAACCGGGCCTTTGGCATGCCGGTCAAAAAGCGGCGCATCGGTTCCGCCTTGTCCATGCCAATCACCGAATTGTAATCCCCACACATGCCGGCGTCGGTCAAATAAGCCGTGCCCTCAGACAGGATCTGCGCATCTGCGGTTGGGACATGCGTGTGGGTGCCGACCACCAGCGAGGCACGGCCATTGCAAAAATGCCCCATCGCCATCTTTTCCGATGTCGCCTCACAGTGCATATCCACAATCACAGCCTGCGCCAGACCGCCGCGAGGATGCGCCTTTAGCACCGCCTCTACGGCACCAAACGGATCATCAAAGGCCCGTTTCATAAAGACTTGGCCCAGCGCCTGCAGCACCAGGACTTTGCGTCCCCCTGGCGCGTTGAACAGGCGATAGCCCCGCCCCGGCGCACCTTTCGCAAAGTTGAGTGGCCGAATGATCCGGCTTTCCCCTTCGATGAACTGCAACATGTCCTTTTGGTCAAAGGCATGATCGCCCAGCGTCAAACAGTCAACGCCCGCATTCAGCATCAGCTTTGCGTGATCGCCGCTCAGACCCATGCCATTGGAGGCGTTTTCGCCGTTCACAATGACAAAATCGAGCCGCCAGTCCTGCCGCAAACGCGGCAGGTGTTCCGTGATCGCCTGACGCCCAGAGCGCCCCATCACATCGCCAAGAAAGAGTATACGCATGCCCCCTCCTAGGCGGCACAACAAAAAAGGACAAGTCCCGCAAAGACGCTGTCCCTTTTTTAGCCAGAATTCACGTGGGTTTTTGCGGGAAATCCGATGACCCGCATCAACCCGAGGATCAAAACGTCAGCACACCCTGTTCGGTAACGATCATATCCAACGGCTGATCAGTGGGTTCCAATGGCAACGTGTCGGCCTCTTGCCCTGCAAAGGCAAAGCCAATCGCCAAGGTGGCGCGTTTTTTGCGCAGCCCCTCCAGCGTGCGATCATAAAATCCGCCGCCATAGCCCAAACGCCCGCCACTGCGGTCAAAGGCCACCAACGGCACGATCAAGATCTCAGGGTCGAAATAGTCATCCACTTCGGGCACCTTGGCGCCAAAGGGACCCTCCCGCAGCGGGGCGTCAGGCTGCCAGCGGCTGAACTTCAACGGCATTCCCGCGCCCTGAATAACCGGCACGCCCACCGGCCCGTGCGCCGCCGCCTCTGCCATCGCAGTCAGCGGGTCAATTTCGGTGCGGATCGGCATATAGCCCGACAACGGAACGCCGCGATACCCTGCCAGCACTTCGGACAAATATCCTCCCGCGCCCGGGCGACGGGTCTCAAACGCCAATTTACGCCGCGCAAATCCATCTGCGCGCGCCTGCGCTTTGATCTCGGTCAGGTCAGTTGGATGTGTCATCTTGGCTCCTACAGCAAAACAAGCGCGGCCAGACCCAGAAAGGCAAAAAAGCCAACCACATCTGTCACCGTTGTCACAAAGGCCCCCGACGCCAGCGCCGGATCCACCTTAAGCTTGTCCAATACAATCGGGATCATGGTCCCTGCGAGGCCAGCTACGACAAGATTGATAACCATTGCGACGGCGATCACCAGCCCCAGCATGGGCGTGCCAAACCACACCACACCAACGATCCCCATGACCACCGCAAAAATCACCCCGTTGATCAGCCCCACCAGCGCCTCGCGCCGGATTACCCGCCAGACGTTAGACCCGGTCAAGTCGCGCGTCGCCAAGGCCCGCACCGCAACCGTCAGCGATTGCGTGCCCGCATTGCCCCCCATCGACGCCACAATCGGCATCAAAACAGCCAATGCAACAAAACTGGCAATGGTCTGTTCAAACTGCGCAATCACCAAGGAGGCCAGCACCGCAGTCACCAAATTTACCGCCAGCCACGGGAACCGTTTGCGTGTGGTGTCCATCACCCGGTCCGACAATGAGCTTTCTTCACCGACCCCTGCCAAACGCAGAATGTCTTCTTCGTGTTCTTCGTCCAAAACGGCCATGGCATCATCTATGGTAATCACCCCAACCAGCCGCCCGTCGCCGTCCACTACGGGCGCAGAAATAAGGTGATACTGATTGAACGCATAGGCCACGTCTTCTTCGTCGAGATCCGCCGCAAAAAATTCAAATGTCTCTTCGACCAAATCCGCAATCTGCGCCGCCCGTGGCGATCCCATTATGCGGCCCAAGGTCACATTGCCGACCGGACGCATTCGAGGGTCGACCAGAACCACGTGATAAAATTGGTCCGGCAGATCTGCGCTGTCACGCATAAAATCGATGACCTGCCCCACATTCCAATGTTCGGGCGCCATCACCACTTCGCGCTGCATCAAACGACCAGCAGAATTTTCAGGATAGGACATCGACTGTTCAACAGCCACCCGATCCGAATCTTCCAGGGCTTCCAGGATTGCCTCTTGCTGCGGCTCTTCCAGATCTTCGAGAATGTCGACGACATCGTCGCTTTCAAGATCGCGCACCGCTTCAGCCAGAACCACTGGGTTCAGGATCGCGATTACCTCTTCGCGGATGTTGTCATCCAACTCCGACAGCAGTTCACCGTCAAACTCACGGCCATATAGCTGGATCAGGCGTTTGCGGTCGTAGGCATTGATCTGCTCCAGAAGGTCGGCGATATCCGCCGCGTGCAACGGCTCCATCAGCTCGGCCAGCTGCGCCTGATCCCCACGGTCCACCGCATATAGCACCGCCGCCGTCAGTTTGCGGGTCAGCTCAAACGGTTCATCGGACATCTGTGCCGTGAGGACCTGTTCCTGCGCGCTGCTCATTCTGGCTGCCTCTGCTTTGGTGTGTTTTCTTGTACGTTAAAAGAAGCAGTTACCGGAAAACAATGACAATGGGAGAATTTACCGGAAACTATCTGTGCGCTAGGGTACTGCGTGCGCGAAACCCGCATCACTGCGCACTGGGGTGCATGGACTGCACCGGGGCGCTGAAAGGACATATAGCATGGCACTGATTTTGGCGGGGCAGGTTTTGTCGTTTGACGGCTCACCTTTTGAGGGTGATGATCCCTGCGAACATGTACGCCTAAACGAAGCCGTGTTGGTCGAGCATGGAAAAATCATTGCGATGGGCGCACCGGATGTCCTGCAGGCGCATGCACCAACCGCTGCACTGCACGATTATGGCCATGATTTGATCCTCGCAGGTTTTGTCGATGCCCATGTGCACTACCCTCAAACCGCGATGATCGCCAGCTGGGGCAAACGGCTGATCGACTGGCTGAACAGCTATACCTTTCCCGAAGAAATGAAATTTGGTGATCGCGCCTATGCCGACCTCATCGCCAATCGCTATCTGGATCTGACGCTGGCCAATGGCACCACCACCGTCAGTAGTTTCTGCACCATCCACCCAGAAAGCGTCGATGCGCTGTTTTCGGCGGCGCAGACGCGCGGACAACGCCTTGTTGCGGGCAAAACCTGCATGGATCGCAATGCGCCCGCCGGGCTGCAAGACACCCCGCAGCTGGCGTACGATCAAAGTGCGGCACTCATTGAGCGCTGGCACGATGTGGGCCGTCTTTCATATGCAATCACACCTCGGTTTTCGCCCACCTCCACCCCCGCGCAACTTGAGGCAATGGGGGCCTTGTGGAAAGACCACCCAACCTGCCTGATGCAAACCCATCTCAGCGAACAAACCGATGAAATCGAATGGGTCAAATCGCTGTTCCCACAGGCGCGCGATTACCTTGATACCTACGAAGAATTCGGGCTGTTGGGCGCACGCGGTATCTATGGCCACGCCATCCACCTGAAAGAACGCGAACGCCATCGGTTGCGAGAGTTCGGCGCGTCTTTGATCCACTGCCCAACCTCGAATACCTTTATCGGCTCCGGTATTTTTGATCTCGCTGGGCTGATGGCCGAAGGACAGCGTATTGGTTTGGCCACCGACACAGGCGGCGGGTCCAGTTTTTCCATGCTGCGCACGATGGCGGCGGCCTATGAGCTGGGACAATTGAACGGAACTGCCCTGCATCCGACGCAGCTGCTGTGGCTGGCCACCCAAGGCTCTGCGACAGCTCTGCGATTGGACGATAAGATCGGCAATATCGCCCCCGGACTGGAGGCAGATCTGGTGGTTGTGGATCTACAGTCCACCCCAGCCATTGCCCAACGCTCCGAGCGCGCCCAAGATCTGTGGGAGGCCGTGTTTCCAACCCTGATGATGGGCGATGACCGCGCCATAAAACAAGTATATGTGGCAGGTCAGCCCGTGCAGACAAGCCGTTGAATTGTCAACCAGAACTATTGACCAGCGCCGCGGCGCGTCGGCTGTGCCGTTCGATCAGGCTGGGCAGATCAACGGTGGTCAACGTTCCCGCGCGCACGATCTGTTTGCCTTCGACAAACAGGTGTTTTACCTGACTGGCCCCGGCCAACAACAACGCCCCGGGATCCCAGCTGCCACTCGCATTCAGTGCCTGCGCATCCCACAGGGCAATGTCCGCGCGACATCCCGGCATCAGGCGACCACACTCGGGCCGTCCCAATACATCCGCCCCGCCGCGCGTGGCAATTTCCAGCGCTTCATAAGATCCCATCGCATCGGCCCCCAGCACGACGCGCTGCAACATCATGGCCTGTCGCGCTTCACCGATCAGGTTGGCCATATCATTGCTGGCAGAGCCATCCACCCCCAGCCCCACCGGCACCCCCGCGTCACGCATCGCGCGCAACGGCGCAATACCACTGCCAAGACGACAGTTTGAACACGGGCAATGCGCGACCCCGGTGCGGGTGCGGGCAAACAGGTCAATTTCTTCACCGTTCAGTTTTACACAGTGAGCATGCCAGACATCCGCACCAACCCAGCCCAGATCTTCGGCGTATTGGCCCGGACGGCAGCCAAATGTTTCCAAGGAATAGGTGATATCTTCGTCGTTCTCTGCCAAATGTGTGTGCAACATCACGCCTTTGTCGCGGGCCAGAACAGCTGTTTCGCGCATCAGATCACGACTAACGGAAAACGGCGAACACGGCGCCAGACCCACCCGGCACATCGAGGCCGCGCTGGCGTCGTGAAAGGCGTCCACCACCCGGATCATATCGTCCAGTATTGCGCCTTCCTGCTCCACAAGCGCGTCGGGCGGCAGGCCGCCATCGCTTTCGCCAATGCTCATCGCACCGCGCGTAGGCTGAAAACGCAGACCCACGGATTGCGCCGCGGCGATGGTGTCTTCAAGCCGTGCACCATTGGGATAAAGATACAGATGATCGGCGCTGAGCGTACAGCCCGACAACGCCAGTTCGGCCAGCCCCAACTGGGCAGAGATATAGACATCTTCGGGCGTAAAACGCGACCAGATTGGATAGAGCCGCTGCAACCAGCCAAACAACAACGCATCCTGCGCGCCGGGCACCGCACGGGTGAGGTTTTGATACAGATGATGATGCGTGTTCACCAGGCCCGGCGTCACAACACACCCCGTGCCCAGGACCGTTTCGCCAGTGGTCTGTAAGCCGTGCCCGACGGCGGCAATTGCGCCGCCTTTGATCAGGACATCGGCGTCGTCCAGCACCTGACGGCTGTCATCCATTGTGACAACTTTTCTGGCGTTTTTGATAAGAATTTCATGCATGTATCACACCTCAGGCAGACCCGCTTCGGTTACGAAGTGTGACAGGGGACCGACAGAAGACGGGCAAAGGACTCGGACCGTGGCCAGATTAATTTACCCGTCGCAGCGGTTTCAAGAGGCTTTTAACAAAGCCATGGCCGCTGCATGCAATTCAGGCGTTGCCGCCGCCAGTGCACGGCCGCCGTTATGGGCCGGTGCGCCGTCCCAGTTGGTGACAATGCCGCCAGCGGCTTGAATAACGGCAATTGGCGCCTGAATATCGTAAGGGTTCAATACGGATTCGATCACCAGATCTATCTGTCCCGCCGCCAGCAACGCATAGGCATAACAGTCGCACCCAAAGCGCGTCAGCTGCACCTGCGCCGAAACCCGTTCAAAGGCCGCACGATCTTCGGGCGTGCCCACTTCGGGGAAGGTGGTGAACAGGGTTGCCTGATCCAAGTTTTTTGTGCCGCGGCACCGCAGATCCATTGCCCCATGCGGGCCGGTCATATGGGCAATCTCTGGCCCACCGACAAAGCGTTCACCGATATAGGGCTGATCAATTATGCCCAGAAACGGGCCATTGACGTCCGACAGCGCAATCAACACCCCCCAAGTGGGCGTGCCACTGATAAATCCGCGCGTGCCATCGATGGGATCCAGAACCCAGATGCGCCCGGATGTGCCAGAAAAATTGTCATATTCCTCGCCCAGAATGCCATCTTCAGGACGGTGGCTGGCCAAAACCGCACGCATGGCACGTTCCGCCGCCTTATCGGCCACGGTCACCGGGTCAAACCCTTCCTCGGCCTTATTTTCGGTCGCCGCGGTTAGTTTGCGAAAATGTGGAAGGATGGCGCTGCGGGCGGCGTCTGCCATCCGGTGCGCAACTTCAAGATCAGAAAGGGCAGCTTTGGTCATGCACCACCGGTGCCACCAAGCTGCCCTGACTGCAAGTGTTATTCAAAGCCACAGATGCGAAAATACACATCCGTCGCAGGTCTCGCCCAATCGGGCGAAACGCCAAAGATCAGGCGACGTCGCTAAGGACGCGCGCGAGATCAAACAAGCGACGACGCTGATTTTCTGGGATCGCATAATAGGACCGCACCAGATCCAGCGCTTCTTTGTCACACATCAGATCGTCCGGCATCACCTTGTTTTCGGTGGTGTCTTTTCCGTCATCCTGAAGGCCTTCAAAGAAAAAGCTGACCTTGACCTCTAGGGCGTCGGAAATATCCCAAAGCCGAGAAGCGCTAACGCGGTTTGCGCCGGTTTCGTATTTTTGAATTTGCTGGAACTTGATCCCCACCTGTTCGGCCAGCTGCTGCTGGGTCATGCCGATCAACCATCGACGGTGACGAATGCGTTTTCCAACATGGACGTCTACTGGATGTGCCATGTGTTTCTCCTAGTCGTTTCGTTTTTACCGCAGTTGCGCCAAGCCAACAGCCGTTCGCGAACGCTCCCCAGATACACTCCCGAGGAAACGCTCCGACTAGGATTTCCCCATCATCCATAACCCGAGCCCAACTAAGGCTAAAGTGTACGACCTTTACGGTTGAAAACAAGATCACCAGCTATGCAAAGCAGTTGAGCACCTGCAACAGATTGATTTTTAAAGGTTAAAAAAAATTACCTTAGGTAATATTGGTTAATACGCGGAAAGAATGCGCTTTTTTCTATAGTCTAAAGTATAGGGAACTATACGACGTTGCTCGAATCACCTTCCGCGTGAACGTAGACTCAACCGACAGACGAGAACCCATGAAAGCCTATCAAATTCAGGCCGTCGGAGAAGGACAGCTCACGTCCTTGGAACGGCAGGCCCCCGGTCCCGGAGAAATCGGCGTAGAGATCGCCGCCTGCGGACTGAACTTTGCTGATCTATTGATGAAAAAGGGGACCTATCAGGACACCCCTGCCCTGCCGTTTGTTCCTGGTCTGGAATTGGCGGGACGGATCACAGCCGTTGGCCCAGATGTTGAAATCTTTAATCCCGGCGATCGCGTGGCGGTGTTTTCCGGCCATGGCGGGCTGGCGACCTATGGTGTGTTCAAGGCCGCGCTGGCCGTTAAGCTGCCAGATACAATGGATTTTGTCACGGCTGCATCGTTTCAGATCAGTTATGGCACCAGTTTGATTGCCCTTGACCACTGCGCCCGCCTGCAACCTGGCGAGACGCTATTGGTCACCGGCGCCGCCGGGGGCGTTGGCCTCACGGCGGTTGAAATCGGTAAAAAGATGGGGGCTCGCGTGGTCGCCCATGCGCGAGGCGCCGATAAACTGGCTGCTGCAAAACATGCAGGCGCAGACATTCTGATTGATTCCGAAGAAGACCTGCGCAGCCGCCTGAAAGAGCTGGGCGGTGCAGATGTCGTCTATGATGCGATTGGTGGCGACGTCTGGAAAGCGGCCTTTCGTGCAACCAATCCGGGTGGTCGATTGCTGCCGATAGGGTTTGCAGGCGGTGAGGTCCCCAAAATTCCGGCCAACCACCTGTTGGTGAAAAACCTGACCGTGATTGGCCTGTATATTGGCGGATACCAAAAGACCCATCCGCAGATCATCACCAATGCGCTGCAACAGCTATTTGAGTGGCACAACACTGGCCAGCTCAATCACCATGTCAGCCATCAACTGCCGCTGGAACAGGTTGAAGACGGGTTGGAACTGCTGCGGCAGCGCAAATCCACCGGCAAGGTTGTGATCACCATGGGCTAACCGCCCCACCTTGCCAGCAAACGATATGGGCACCGCTTAGACGGCGGTGCGCAATTGCGTCGGACGTAACGCCCCAAAGCCCTGCCGCAGCAACTCCGCCAAGTCCGCCACATACGGTGCCCGCACCTTATCTGCTCCGTAAATATTGATTTGCTGCACGGGAAGCGTTGGCAACGTACCATTGTGATCAATCAGCTCTTGATAGGCTGGCTGCGTGCCCTCAAGCAGCACCGAAACCGCAAGGTCGGCACTGACCGTTGCATCAACCGTGCGATCAGATTCGCTGTCCACCGCGATTTCCCACTGGATCCCCGCATCATCCAATGCCCGCGTGGCAACAGAGCGAAAGATACAGCTGCGGCAAAACCCAAGCCGCAGCGGTTGCTGCCGCCAAGTGGATCCGCCGGGAGCCCCCACCCAACGCAGAGGCATATCGTGAATGGTCTCCCCCCCCTCGCCTGAGCCGGTTTCAGTGGTCAGGATCAAATCATATGCCCCGCGCTGAAACTCCTCTTTCAGCTGTCGGGTGTTAGAGGTGACCAAATTGACGTTCACCCGAGGAAAGCTGGCGTTGAACTGCTTCAACACGCGCGGCACCACTGGATAGACCACGTCATGGGGGACACCAAATACCACCTCGCCTTCAAAGGCCTGATCCGTCAGCCGTCCCATCACCTCGTCATTCAGCGCAACCATACGACGGGCATAGGCCAGCATCTGCTCCCCCGCAGGGGTCAGGGCAATGCCGCGGCCAGATCGGTCCAGCAGGCTCAGCCCCAACAGCTCTTCGAGCCGCTTCAGCTGCATTGAGACCGCCGATTGGGTCAGATGCAAAAAACCCGCCGCCCGCGTCACGCCACCATTGTCAGCCACGGCGACAAAAGATCTGAGCGTCGTGATATCCAGATTACGTATCATCACGTCTCCTGATGTGTTTCATCAAAAACATTCGTTTTCAATATGTGTCACATCACGGCAAACATATCAACAGTTCTGATGGAACACCGACCAACCATCACCAACACCAACACCAACACCAACACCAACACCACAGGAGCGACATCAATGACCGATCTTTCAACGTTCAAATTTGCAGCCCCGCGCCGTCGCGCTCTGGCCCCGCGGCTGGTGCAGGCGTGGCGGATCCAACGCGAACGCCGCGCCCTGCGTCGTCTCAGCCCGGAACAATTGTCCGATATCGGGATCACGCGCGATCAGGCCCAATACGAAGCCAACCGCAAGGCATGGGACGCGCCAGACTGCTGGCGCCAGCCATAAAGTAAGGCCTTGCGACAAAGATGTGTCTGTTTTGAGTGTTTTCGCGCGTTTATCTCGTCGAAAACACTTGAACCCTCGGTCACTTCGACCAATATCTGATGTAACCCTGTGTGGCGTTTCCATGCAGGCGATACTTATTGCGACGGAGACCATAACCAATGGCACAATTTGACCAAATACGGTCCGCCGCGGGCGCACGCGCGGCCGAGATCGACGAGGGCCTGCGCGCCCACATGAATAAAGTCTACGGCACGATGTCTGTCGGCATGCTGATCACCTTTGCCGCGGCCTGGGCGATTTCCAACCTTGCCATGCAAAACGGCCAGCTGACACAGCTCGGATATACGATTTACGCCTCCCCCCTGAAATGGGTGATCATGTTTGCCCCTCTGGCCTTCATCTTTGGCTTTAGCGCTGGCATGAACCGCATGTCTGCGGCAACCGCACAGCTGGTGTTTTACGCCTTTGCCGGCGTCATGGGTCTGTCGATCTCTTGGATCTTCATCGCCTTCACCGGTGAATCGATCATTCAGGTCTTCCTGATCACCTCGATCGCCTTCGGTGGCCTGTCCCTATACGGCTACACCACCAAGAAAGACCTGTCCGGCATGGGCACCTTCTTGATGATGGGTCTGATTGGTGTCTTTGCCGCCTCAATCATCAACATTTTCCTGGCCTCTTCGGCACTGGCGTTTGCCGTTTCTGTGATTGGTGTTCTCGTGTTTGCTGGCCTCACTGCCTACGACACCCAGAACATCAAAACCACCTACCTGCAAATGGCTCATTCCGGGGACAGTGAATGGCTGGGCAAGTCTGCCATCATGGGCGCACTAAGCCTGTATCTGAACTTCATCAACATGTTCATGATGCTGCTGTCACTGTTTGGCGACCGCGAATAATTCGCGCAAACCTAATAATATTTTAGCAAGGGGCGGGCCATTATGGACCCGCCCTTTTGCGTTTTCAGTCCCCAACATGAGTTTCCCATGCACATCATCGACATCCCCCCCATTGACGCCAAACGCCTTGTGCCATTGCTGCAAGAGCTGCACGCTCTGCACGTCACCCACCAACCGGCCCGCCACCCAGCAGCCCCCAGCGACACAGCGCTTGTAGAATGGTTGAACAGATGGCTGACAGAACCAGGCTTGCACGCGCTTGCGGCAGAAAGCCCACAGGGTGATCTGCTGGGTTATTTGATCTACCAGATCGAAGAGCGCGTTGGCTCCCCCCTGCGCGCGGCAGAAACGCGCGCGGTGTTACACCACATTGCCGTTGCAAAACCCTGGCAGCGCATGGGCATCGGCAAAGCGCTGATTACAGAATCCAAAGCACGTGTGCTGGCGCAGGACGTCACCATCATCACAACCAGCTACGCAACATTCAACACCGCCTCCGCCGCGCTGATGCGTGCCATGGGCTTGCTGCCGGTGAACACCACTGCTGAGTGGCGCGCCGACGCACCCTAGACGGCGGCTCAGAGCGGATCAGAGCGGCGATGTGACAGGGAGTGTGAGGTGACGGTCGCTGGCGCGCTCAGCACCGCCTGAACGCGTGCAGGCAGGCGCGCCATCAGCAGCGCCTCAGCACATAACAACCAAACGGCCACCCACAGCACTGTAAAAACACGCATGCGCTCCCCCCGAATTCACCCACATAAGCCTGAACACAGAGGGCTTCACCCAAAACCCACCTGCTGGCGCATTCAGGGTGGCAGGGAATTGGCGCAAAATCAGGGAGGAGGAGGATGCAATTGCGGCAAGAGCAAGGCCATTGCCTCAAATGCAAACCTTGCGGGCGCAATAGGGTACACCCACCAAGCATAAAAAAACCACACCCAAAGGTGTGGTTCTTTTTGATCCAAAAGATCCAGAAGGGCTTACTTGATTTTGCCTTCTTTGTACTCAACGTGCTTGCGCACAACGGGGTCGTACTTACGCATGACCATTTTTTCGGTCATGGTACGTGCGTTTTTCTTGGTCACGTAGAAGTGGCCGGTGCCCGCGCTTGAGTTCAGGCGGATCTTGATTGTGGTCGGCTTCGCCATGTTGCTTCTCCTGCGTCCGAAAAGGCAGGGGCCTCTCGGTAAATTCTATATTGGGTCGGCTTTTACCCTGATGCGCCGCCAAGTCAAGAGCTGCGCGCCCGAAAGCGCATAGTTTTCCAAGAATAATCCACATCGATATTTCTTCAACCGCCCCCAGCCTTGAGTGAGCGAAAGGCGCACAGTCGAAATATCACGGCCTTGCGTTACATTCACGATATGACATCTTGAAAAGGAGCCCCAATGTTAAAGAATTTCACGATGGCCCTCACCGGGTTGGCACTGTCATCTTCGTTGATGTTCACAGCCACCCCGACCGTTGCTCAAAGCTACACCCCCATCACAACCGAAGCGGCGTTCCACACGCTTGCCACCAACAAAAAGCTATGGTTCGGCAAGGACCATATACTGATCCGCAAGCACGGCGCGCTTCGTGGAAACTTTGGCGGCAATGCTCGACGGGGGGCGTGGGAGTGGCGGAATGGCTACTGGTGTCGTACGCTCACGACCCATTCGAAAAACACTGATTGCCAGCTTTGGGAGTTTGATGGATCCCAATACCGCGTGACGCGTAATAAAGGGACCGGAAAGACCTTTATCTACACCCAAAAGTAAACGCACAGAAGGCCTATAAGCCGGGTTCTGTCCGGGGGGTTGCCCCCCTGTACGACCATTCTTCTACGACGTTTGTTGCCAAACATCTCTAGCTGCCAACCCGGTCCCTCTCGGTCAAAGCACACCTAGCGGCGGTAGCGGCAAGCCGACCTGCCCGCGCGGGGACCCTATTTGGCATTGCTCCCGGTGGGGCTTGCCGTGCCACCCCTGTTGCCAGCGGCGCGGTGGGCTCTTACCCCACCGTTTCATCCTG
Source organism: uncultured Paracoccaceae bacterium (assembly GCA_947492585.1). GTDB lineage: Bacteria > Pseudomonadota > Alphaproteobacteria > Rhodobacterales > Rhodobacteraceae > Epibacterium. Next base: position 25,126 of record CANLND010000001.1, on the reverse strand, counting down.
ACCTCGACATGCAAGGCGGTTTGTTTTCTGTGGCGCTCTCCGTCAGGTCACCCTGCCCGGGCGTTACCCGGCACCGTCGCTTTGTGGAGCCCGGACTTTCCTCGCAACGGCAAGCCTTTGCGCGGCCGTCCAGCCTTCTGTGCAATGCGCTCCTACGCGCTCCTCCCCCCAGCGTCAAGCCGAACTGAGATGACAATGAACAGGGGCGCTGCCCCCGCCGCGCAATGCGCGTCTCCCCCGGGGTATTTCCCGCCAAAAAGAAGCCATCGCCCGCGCTTCTTTTTGGCCAAAAATACCCCGGAGCGCGAGGCAGCGCCTCGCTTCTGAGTTATCTGGATACTCTGCCAGTGAGTGGGTAAAAGTCTGCAGCCAAAAGCGGCCCCTTCGCCCAGGGCCTATGGCGCAGGCGCACCGCGGATAAGAGCACTTCGTCACTTACATCAGATGTGAACCCGGCTTGTTGCGCGGCTATCCGAAACGATTTGGCAGAGACCTCATCAACAGCGGTATATTTGGGCTGTCCGACTGCGAGCCCCTGTCGCGCAAGGCGCGCCCAGTCGAAATGGCGCCCTGGGTCTTGTTTGCGGCCAGGCGCCATATCGGAATGACCAATCACGGCTTGGGGCGCGATATTCCAACGCGCCATAATTTGCGACAATAGCGTTTCGAGTACTGTCATCTGCCGCGCGGCAAAAGGGTGGTCCCCTGCGTTATCCAACTCGATGCCGATCGAACGAGAATTGATGTCACCCTGCCCGGCCCAGTTCCCCGCCCCGGCGTGCCAAGCGCGCTGACGTTCATCAACCAATTGCCAGAGGGTCCCACAGCGCCCAATCAGGTAATGGGCCGAGACTTCATAGCGCGGATCGCACAGACGATCCAAGGCCGCAGCCGCGTCGGACATCGCCGTATAGTGAAGCACCACCATCGAGGGAGACAGCCCATTGCGGCGCGGACCAAAGTTAGGACTTGGACGTTGCAGGGCTTGCATCAGCCCCGTCAGTTCCCGACGGCCAAACGATAGGGGCGCGGATCCCAATTGCAGGCAAAACCATCGCCATCCGGGTCCAGAACTTTACGATCACGGTTGGGCCCACCTGCGGAGAGAAAGGCAATTTGCGCTTCATCTGCGGTGGTAAAGGCCGCGCAATTGCGCGCAGCACGGTTGCGCAGGTTGACGCCTGCGCGGCTGTACATGCGCTGACCAACCGAATGGCGCGTGCTCAGCGCGTATTTGACAATATTGGGCCCACTGTCTGCCCCCCGCGAGGGCAGCGCCGAGGGAGCGACTTGTTGGAATTGATCGCGTTGACGTCGCAGACGTTCCGCATCACTTTCAATGGATTGTCGGGCAGACACCGCGCCAAAATCATTTTCATCCGAAATGCCCGGATTGTTGATCACCTGGGGCGCTGGATTGCTAGGGCTGGCGTGCACCAGACCGGCAGCCGAGGCGCTGCGCCCTGCCGATCCGCCCAGGGCTGCTGCTGTCTGGCGCACGATGTCATCAGAGGAGGCTGTTGTGCTTTGGGCTGGTGAACGTGGGGCACGTGATGTGCTGGCGTTCCAGTTCGCCTCCTCGTTCTGCACAGACGTGCCGCCGGGCAAAGGTACGGTGGACACCTGCGCCGGGGGCACCAGCGGATCACCGTTGATAGTTGTGCCGGGCGCAGGGCGCGCGGCAAACGGATCCCCGTCGATCCCTACTCCCTCCGCGCTGTCGGGCACGATGGGATCACATGCCGCAAGTGCACATACACTGACGGCGGCGGTGAGAAGGGTCAAAAGACGCATAATGGGGACCTATGATTTCTGCTCAGCTTTTGGCTGTATTACCACCATTTTTGTGGCTTGGCCACAAAACCGACGGATTGCTCCAGTGCGTAGGCGGCGTTCAGCAGATCGCCTTCTTGCCAGGGTTTGCCGATCATTTGCAGCCCCATAGGCAGGCCCTGACTGTTGGTGCCAACCGGCAGGGCAACACCCGGCAGACCTGCAAGGTTCAGCGTGACGGTGAAGATATCCATCAGATACATTTCCACAGGATCCGCCGAGGCTTTTTCGCCCAGGCCAAAGGCCGCAGACGGCGTTGCAGGCGCGAGGATCACATCAATGCCCGAGGCAAAAGCGTCTTCGAAGTCTTTCTTGATCAGCGTACGCACCTTGCGGGCCCGGTTGTAGTAGGCGTCATAAAAACCTGCAGACAACACATAGGTGCCGACCATGATACGGCGCTGCACTTCGGGGCCAAAGCCTGCGGCGCGTGACTTTTCATACATCTCAGTGATGCCATCGCCCGCTTCCAGCGCGGAGCGCTGACCGTAGCGTACCCCGTCGTAGCGCGCGAGGTTCGAAGAGGCTTCGGCGGGAGCAATCACGTAATAGGCAGGCAGGGCGTATTTGGTGTGCGGTAGCGAGATATCAACAATCTCTGCGCCAGCAGTCTTGAGCATTTCCGCGCCTTCGTTCCACAGGCGTTCAACAGAATCGGGCATGCCGTCGACGCGGTATTCGCGCGGAATACCAATTTTCTTACCACGGATATCACCAGTCAGCAGAGCTTCAAAGTTTGGCACGGCCAGATCAGCTGAGGTGCTGTCCTTTGCGTCATGACCTGCCATCGCTTCGAGCATGATCGCGGCATCACGCACCGATTTGGTCATTGGTCCCGCCTGATCCAGCGAGGAGGCATAAGACACCACCCCCCAGCGCGAGCAGCGGCCGTAGGTAGGTTTGATGCCCACGGTGCCGGTGAAGGCGGCGGGCTGACGGATGGATCCGCCAGTATCGGTGCCAGTGGCTGCCAGACACAAATCCGCGGCAACAGCCGCAGCGGAGCCGCCAGACGAGCCACCGGGGGTCAGCGGAGTGTCGTCGCCCTCGCGTTTCCAGGGGTTTACGGCCGCACCATATGCGGAGGATTCATTGGACGAGCCCATGGCGAATTCGTCCATGTTCAGCTTACCCAGCATCACCGCACCTGCGTCAGACAGGTTCTGGGTGACTGTCGATTCATACGCAGGTTTGAAACCTTTGAGAATGTTGGACGCCGCCTGACTGTCGACACCTTTGGTGCAGAACAGATCCTTGATGCCAATGGGCAAGCCACACATGGCAGGTGCATCGCCCGCGTTCAGACGGGCATCCGCGGCCTTGGCACGGTCCAGGGCGATTTCAGGAGTTTTGTGCACATAGGCGTTCAATGCCTCCGCGCCGTCAATGGCGATCAGGCAGGCCTGGGTCAGTTCAACCGAGGTGATGTCGCCTTTGCGCAGGGCATCGCGGGCCTCAGCGAGGCCAAGTTTATTCAGATCAGTCATGTCTTATTCCACCACTTTGGGGACAGCAAAGAAGCCTTCGCGGGCGTCGGGCGCGTTGGCCAGCACTTTGTCCTGCTGGCTGCCATCGGTGACTTCGTCCACCCGGCGTTTGAGGCGCTGCGGGGTGACGGATGTCATCGGTTCAACACCCTCAACATCCACTTCGTTCAGCTGCTCGATAAAGCCCAGGATGTTGTTGAATTCTGAAGCCAAGGCTGGCAGCGCGTCATCTTCAACTTTGATCCGGGCCAGTTTGGCCACTTTGGCGGCGGTATTTTGGTCAATCGACATGGATTACCCTCATCTGTGTTATCTGGCATTTACCGCCCCCACGCGCGGCTCGCAAGGGTTGCGACAAAACAGAAGTGTTGTGGCGTGTGGAAATGCGGCATTTGGGGCGCTGCCCCCTGGACCTTTGGTCCATTCCCCCGGGGTATTTCACGCCAAAAAGAAGCCCGAAGGCGGGCAAACAACCCGGTCAGACAGGTTTGGTGAAGCGAGCACGTGCGGCCTCTGCTTTTGCGCGACACAGGCAGCCCAGAGCGTGATCATTCAACATGCCCATGGCCTGCAAGAAGGCAAAGCACGTTGTGGGGCCGACAAATTTCCAACCGCGCATTTTTAGCGCTTTGGACAAGGCGACGGACGCGGCACTGGTGGTTTGGCTTTGTGGCGGCGGCGCCTGATCTGGATCTGGCTCAAACGACCAGAAAAAGACGGCAAGTGAGCCGACCTCTTGCTGTAGGTCCATGGCGCGGGCGGCGTTGTTGATCACGGCTTCGATTTTGCCACGGTGGCGAACGATGCCTGCGTCTTGCATCAATGCCTCGACCTTATCCGGGCCGAAGGCTGCAACTTTGACGGGGTCGAATCCGGCAAACGCCGCGCGAAAGTTATCGCGTTTGGACAGGATCGTGCGCCAACTGAGGCCGGATTGAAAACTTTCGAGGCAGATTTTTTCGAACAGGCGGATGTCATCAGCAACGGGGTACCCCCATTCGGTGTCATGGTAGTGGAGAAAATCCGGTGCCGATCCGGCCCAGGTACAGCGGCGCTCGCCGTCTGGACCAATGTATAGATCGCTCATGTGTCCCCCCGCAGAAAATCCAGACGCGAATCCATCATGGTCGGAGAGACGCCGATGATTTCGGGTTCGACCACCTCGGCCACCACAAACGGGTCTTTGGCGACACGTTCCATCAGAGCGGTTTCGTCTTCACCGACGGCCAGAATGGCACCGCCTTCGCCGTCGGTGATAGACCCCGCCATGATGAAAACACCGTCGTTGAAACCCTGTTCAAGCCAAGCCTTGTGCCCGTCAAGATGGGCCACCAACTGGTCACGGTTGGTCGAAAAGGTGAGGAGAATAAAATACATCTGTCGGTGTCCTTGCGGGTTTATCTGGAAACGCAGCCCCACTGGGCGCGGTTGCCGCCAATCCTAAAGATCCGCGCCGCGCAGGCCAAGGGCCACTGGGGATTATCGGCGCGCCGCAAAGAAGCTTTGCAACAGGGCAGCGCAGTCTTTTTCTGCCAAGCCGTCATAGATCTCAGGGGTGTGATGCGCTTGTGGGTGGTCGAACACGCAGGCACCATGGGCGACGCCGCCGGATTTGGGATCAGAGGCCCCATAATACACCCGCCGGATGCGGGCCGCTGCGATGGCGGCTGCGCACATCGCACAGGGTTCCAACGTGACGTATAGGTCATACCCCTGCAGGCGTTCGGCGCCAATCGCCGCACAGGCCGCACGGATGGTCAGGATTTCAGCATGGGCGGTGGGGTCGTTCAATTCGCGGGTGCGATTGCTGGCCTGGGCCGCAACGGTGCCATCAGGGGCCAATAGAACTGCGCCCACCGGCACCTCGCCACGTTCCGCAGCGGCGCGCGCCTCACTCAGCGCGAGATCCATATATGATTTGAACGGCATCTCTCTATCCCTGCCCCAGATTGCCCGCTTTCGCAAGCGTGCGAATTGGTCTATGGCGGGACCATGACACAGAAACCCGACGCCCCGAAAAACGCAAAACCCACTGACGCCCGCACACCAGAGGGGGATCGCATCGCCAAGGTCCTGTCGCGCGCAGGCGTTGCCTCGCGTCGGGAAGCCGAACGGATGATTGCCGTGGGCCGGGTTTCGGTGAATGGCACAGTGATCGACAGCCCGGCGCTGAACGTCACCGCCAAAGACCGCATCACCGTGGATGGCAAGCCGCTACCACAGGCGGAAGAGGCCCGCATGTGGCTGTATTACAAACCCATCGGGCTGGTGACGACCAACAGCGATGAAAAAGGCCGCACCACCATTTTTGACGAGCTGCCCGAAGAGCTGCCGCGCGTCATGACTGTCGGGCGCTTGGACATCAATTCCGAAGGCCTGCTGTTGCTGACCAATGATGGCGGCATCAAACGCAAGCTGGAGCTACCGGAAACCGGCTGGTTGCGGCGCTACCGGGTGCGCATCAATGGCCGCCCCAAGGACAGTGACTTTGAGCCCTTGCGCAAGGGGCTGGTGATTGACGGCGAGAAATTCCAACCGATGGTCATTTCATTGGACCGCCAGCAAGGGGCCAACGCCTGGGTCACGGTTGGTCTGCGCGAAGGCAAGAATCGCGAAATTCGCCGCGCCATGGAAGACATCGGGTTTTCCGTGAACCGTTTGTTGCGCCTGTCGTATGGCCCGTTCCAACTGGGAGATCTAAAACCTGGTGCCGTCGAAGAGGTCCGCCGCAAAGTGCTGCGCGATCAGTTGGGCTTGGAAGCGGCTGAAGAGCCCGACCCCGAGACCAAACCCAAGCGCCCCACCCGGTCGCGCCGCCCCAAGGATGGCCAGCCCCGACAACCCGGCGGCATGGGCACCCGTGGTCAACCCGGCTTCCCCAAGGCCCCCGAAGAAAGTGCTCCGCGCGGAGGTTCAGGCAAAGGCAGCAAACCCGCTGGTCGCCCCGGTGGCAAGCCCCTTCGCCCGTATCGCGGTCACGAGGATGACGCTTATTCTGATGCGCGTTTCAGCCGGGGCCCCAGCAAAGGCAACTCAGGCCGTCGAAATGCCGGTGGCTCGTCCTTTGGTGACGCCGACGCGCGCGGTGGCAAACCTTCCGGCCCCTCTCGTGGCGGCCAGTCGCGCGGTGGTCCGTCTCGGGGAGGTCCATCCTCTCAGGGTGGCCCGTCAGGTGGGGGGCGCAGTGGCCCTTCTGGCCCGTCGCGCGGTGGTAAATTGTCTGGTCCGGCACGCAGCGGCCCCTCAGGGACCTCTCGCAGTGGTCCCTCTGGTCCGCCCCGTGGTGGCTCCAAAGGTCGTCCCGGTGGTCCCGGTGGCAAAAATCCCCGCCGTTAAGAGCTTTACCGCAGCTTCCCCCTAGTAACTGCGCCGCGCATCCCCTAGATTCTGGGCAGATTTCAAGGACTGGGGGACGTGCGCTGTGCAAAAACTTGCTTTTGCGGCTTTGTTGATCTTGATGCTGGGGCTCAGCTCCGGCTGGGTTCTGGGGGGCTAAGCAGATGGCACAGAAATTTGGTGGCAAATTCAGCCCAGACGGCACGTCCCAACCGGACGCCGCTGCTCCGCGCCCACAGTCCAAAGCCAAGGTAAATCCAGTGGGCCTGCGCGCCAATTTGATGGTATTGCCTGCGGGTATCTTGTTGATCCTATCCGTGCTCAGTGGCGCCAGCACCATGATCTTGGGCTTGATTGGCGCGGGACTTTGGGCCTTGGGTGCGTTTTTACTGCGCGAGGGGCTCCGTGCCGAAGCGGCATATAATGACCGCCGCGTTGCCAAACGCCCGGCCCTGCCCCGCAAGATTCTAGCATCTGTCCTGACCGGCGGCGGATCTGCCTTTGCCGCGTTCAGCGATGATGCAAGCCTGATGGCAGCCGGTGCCTATGCCGTCGCAACTGTTGGACTACATTTGGCAGCCTTTGGCGTGGATCCGCTTCAGGACAAAGGCACCGAGGGTATCGACCGTTTCCAACAAAATCGGGTGGCCCGCGTGGTCGACGAAGCCGAAGAGCATCTGACTGCGATGAAAGACGCCGTATTGCGCGCCCGCGACCGCCGGGTTGAGGCCCGCGTGGATCAGTTCCAAGAGATCGTGCGCGATCTGTGTCGCACCGTCGAAGACGACCCGCGCGACCTGACATCTGCACGCAAATACCTGACGGTTTATTTGGTTGGGGCGCGCGATGCGACGATCAAATTTGCGGATATTTACCACCGCAGTCAGGATGCACAGGCACGCAGCGACTACATGACGCTATTGGATGACCTGGAACAAAACTTTTCCGCCCGCACCCGTAAGATGCTGCTGGAAGACCGCGGCGATCTGACCGTAGAAATTGACGTCCTGCGGGAACGCCTTCAACGCGAAGGCGTCCAGCTGGACCGCACCTAAACTTGCATTTAGCACCAAGACTTAAAAACAATGAGGGGAACCGCATATGTCCGAGACCATTCAGAAAAAAGCCCGCGAAGCCGAAGCCCTAGTGACTGAAGTAACCGCCGTCGCCCTGCCCGTGCCGGCCGAAGAGGTGCTGCCTTTGGCCCAAGCCGATGATGCGACCAGCGGTGCCATTCGCACGCGTATGGATGAAATCGACATGGGCAATACCAATTCTATCATCGCCTTTGGATCCGCTGCCCAAGGCGAGCTGCAACAGATCAGCCAAGCGATGCTGGCGGACGTCCGCAACAAAGACGTTGGTCCAGCAGGCGACTCGCTGCGCAATATCGTCACCACCATTCGCGGTTTTTCGGTTTCTGAACTGGACGTGCGCCGCAAGCCCTCCTTTTGGGAGCGCCTGCTGGGCAAGGCGGCACCTTTTGCCAAGTTCACTGCCAAATTTGAAACCGTGCAGGGCCAAATCGACAAGATCACAGATGATCTGCTGGGCCACGAACACACCTTGCTGAAAGACATCAAATCGCTGGACATGCTCTATGAAAAGACCCTGAACTTCTATGATGAGCTGGGTCTTTATATTGCCGCAGGCGAAGCCAAATTGGCGGAACTGGACAGCACCGATATTCCGGCCCGCGAAGCCGCCGTTCAGGCCGCTGCCGAAGACGATCAGGTGATCCGCGCACAAGAGCTGCGCGACCTGCGCGCCGCGCGCGATGATCTGGAACGCCGGGTGCATGACCTCAAGCTCACCCGTCAGGTTACGATGCAATCACTGCCATCGATCCGCTTGGTGCAGGAAAACGACAAATCGCTGGTCACCAAGATCAATTCAACGCTCGTCAACACCGTGCCTTTGTGGGAAACCCAGCTCGCACAGGCTGTCACCATTCAGCGCTCTGCCGAGGCCGCCAAAGCGGTGAGCGCCGCCAATGATCTGACCAATGAGCTGCTGACCTCAAACGCCGCAAATCTGCGCCAGTCCAACACCATGATCCGCAAAGAAATGGAGCGCGGTGTGTTCGATATCGAAGCCGTGAAACAGGCCAATGCAGATTTGATCGGCACCATTCAGGAAAGCCTGCAAATCGCAGACGAAGGCAAAGCCAAACGCGCCGCAGCGGAGGAAGACCTGAAGAAAATGGAATCCGACCTGCGCGACACGCTGGCCTCGGCCAAAGCGCGTAAAGACGGGGTTGGCGATATGGCGCACACCTCTGTGCCAAAGTGACCTGCGCAAAATGTATGTGAGCACCACCCTCAAGCATATATTCAGCCGGATGCCCACTACACTGCGTAGTGGGCTTTGGCTGGCGGGGGTTGCGCTGTCGGCCTGCGTGGCAGCTCCGACACAATCGTCGCTGGTTCCGCCAAGCCGCCCGGCCAATTTACAGGTTTCACGCCCCCCCTCAGCCGAAAGTGCCGAGTTGGCCCGGTTTTATCAGATGTTGCAGCAAGATCTGCTTACACGTGGTCTGCTGCGGGTGGATGGCGGTGGGCCGGATACGCCCTATGACACCGATGACATCATACAAAACTTTGAAGCCATTGCCTTTTTTGACGAACATTTCCGCAAGGGAGTCGGCACCCAAGGCGCGCTAAGCCGGTGGCAAACTCCGGTGCGGTTACAAGCCGTATTTGGCCCGTCGGTGGCCCCCGATCAACGCAGGACAGATGCGGCGGAATTGGCGCGCTATGCGCAGCGACTGGCGCGTTTGACCAATCACCCCATCAGCCAAGTCGCGCGCGGTGGGAATTTCAAAGTGATATTTGCGGGCCTCGACGACAAGGCGTTTGTCCGCAGTCAAGTTTTGAACCACCTGCCCGGCATCAATCCGCAGCAGCTGGACACATTGGTTAACACGCCGCGCATCTATTACTGTATCGTGGTGGCCGGCGGCCCCCCTGACGCGCCGTTTGCCTACACCAATGCTGTGGCATTAATCCGGGCCGAGCACCCCAGTCACACCCGTCAGGCCTGCCTGCACGAAGAAGTGGCGCAAGGGTTGGGATTGCGCAACGACAGCCCGCGCGCGCGACCCTCTATTTTTAATGATGACGACGAATTCGCGCGCCTGACCAGCCACGACGAAGAGCTGTTGCGAGTGCTGTATGATCCGCGCCTAAAACCCGGCATGAGCACCGAAACCGCCCGCCCCATCCTGCGCCAGATCATGGCGCCCGTGTCGCCCTGATATCGGGGTAAGTAAATTGACACCTCTGGCGGCTCAGTTGCGCCGTCAGCTCTGTGCATCGCGCAGAACGTCACTATATGACAAGATAGCGCTTGGCTTTATCAGGCCTGAACCGCTAATTTCTTTTTGCGCAAACGACGTATTTGGGGGACGCGATGGGTATTTTTGATTTTTTGAAGGGTGAATTCATTGATGTCATCCATTGGGTGGATGACAGCCGCGATACCATGGTTTGGCGGTTTGAACGCGAGGGCCATGAAATCAAATATGGCGCCAAGCTGACAGTGCGCGAAGGGCAGTCAGCCGTATTTGTTCACGAAGGGCAATTGGCGGATGTGTTCACGCCGGGCATGTATATGTTGGAAACCAACAACATGCCCATCATGACCACTTTGAACCACTGGGATCACGGGTTTCAGTCGCCGTTCAAATCCGAAATTTATTTCGTCAACACGACGCGGTTCAATGATCTGAAATGGGGCACCAAGAACCCAATCATCTGCCGCGATCCCGAATTTGGCCCGGTGCGCCTGCGCGCCTTTGGTAGCTATAGCGTGCGGGTGGTCGATCCAGCACGTTTCCTGACCGAGATCGTCGGCACCGATGGTGAATTCACCATGGATGAAATCTCTTATCAGGTGCGTAACATCATCGTACAGGAATTCAGCCGCATCGTCGCGGGCTCTGGCATCCCAGTGCTGGATATGGCTGCCAATACCGCCGATCTGGGCAAGCTGGTTGCCGCAGAAATTTCGGGCACCATCGCGGAATACGGGCTTTCGATTCCTGAGCTTTATATCGAAAACATTTCACTGCCACCTGCGGTGGAACAGGCGATGGACAAGCGCACACAGATGGGAATCATTGGCGATCTGGGGCGGTACACGCAGTTTTCCGCAGCCGAAGCGATGACAGCCGCCGCGCAAACGCCAAACAGTGGCATGGGCGCGGGGATGGGTATGGGCATGGGAATGGCCATGGCGCAGAACATGGGGCAATCGATGGCAGCGGGTCAGGCCTCTGGTCCGTGGGGCGGCCGTACAGCCCCCGCTGCGGCGCAGCCCACAGCGCCTGTGGCGGCGCCTCCTCCACCGCCGCCAGTAGAACATGTCTGGCACATCGCGGAAAACGGCGCCACAACAGGCCCCTATTCCAAAGCCCGTTTGGGACGCATGGCCCAAGAGGGCGGGCTCACCCGGCAGACACTGGTCTGGACCCCTGGTCAGGATGGCTGGAAAGCCGCAGGAGAGGTGTCCGAATTGGCGCAGCTCTTTACCATTCTGCCCCCCCCTCCTCCGCCACCACCTCCGGGCGCCTAAATCCCACCCCAACTGACAACAAGCGCGCCATAATCGCGCGCTTGTGCCTCCGTTTCAGTGTATTCGCTTGACGGTTGCACTGACGATTATGCCAAAAGGAATTCCCCATGAGCGGCCCTCCTCCTGCGCCACAGCCAGACAGCGCCGCGGTGCAAACACACCGATTTCCCTGTGATCAATGTGGCGCGGACTATCGATTTGATCCCGCCGACGGCAGCCTGACCTGCGCCCATTGCGGCCATCAAGATCAGCTGACGCAGACCGCGCCGTCAGCCCTACAGGAGCTGGATTTCTCCGCTGCGGTGGCGGCCCAATTGCCAGACGCCGAGATGGAAACGACACGGGTCACGACCTGCCCGAACTGCGCAGCACAAGTGGCGTTTGATCCGGTGACCCACGCACGCGAGTGCCCATTTTGTGCAACCCCTGTCGTCGCAGACACCGGAGAGAACCGCCACATCAAACCCAAAGGCGTATTACCCTTTCATCAAGACGAACGCGCCGCCCAAAAGGCAATGACTGACTGGTTGGGCAGCCTGTGGTTTGCCCCAAACGGATTGCAGGAATACGCCCGAAAAGGGCGAAAGATGGACGGGATTTATGTGCCCTTCTGGACTTTTGATGCCCAAACTCAGACCCAATACCAAGGGCAACGCGGCACCATTTATTATGAAGAGCAGCGCGTAAAGGTGGACGGCAAGGACCAGATACGCCGGGTGTCGAAAACCCGCTGGCGGCATGTTTCCGGACGGGTGCAACGGTTCTTTGATGATGTGCTGGTCCTCGCGTCACAGTCCCTGCCCAAGCGCAACACCGAAGGATTGGAACCATGGGACCTGTCCCAATTGCAACCCTACCAGCCACAGTATCTTGCGGGGTTTCGCGCCGAGGCCTATGTGGTTGACCTTGAATCTGGGTTCAAGAACGCCCGCGAAAAGATGGACCGGGTGATCCAACGTGATGTGCGGTTTGACATTGGCGGCGACCGTCAGCGCATCGATCAGATGCAGACACAGGTGTCTGATATCACGTTCAAACATGTACTGCTTCCGGTATGGATGGCGGCCTATAAATACCGTGGGAAAACCTATCGATTTGTGATCAACGGTCAGTCAGGCCGGGTGCAGGGCGAACGTCCTTATTCCGCCGCCAAGATCGCACTGGCAGTTGCGCTTGCGTTGCTTATCGTCGCAGGGGCCGCCTATTTTGGCGGACAACTTTAAAAGACTGGAAACAGAGACATGCGCGCACTTGTTCAACGGGTTTCTGAAGCCTCCGTCACGGTTGATGGCACGCGAATCGGCCAGATTGAATCCGGGATATTGGTGCTGGTGTGCGCCATGCAGGGCGACACAGAGGCCGAGGCCGACTATCTCCTGCGCAAAATCTCCAAATTGCGTATTTTTCGCGACGAACACGGAAAAATGAACAAATCCGTGCAGGACATCAACGGTGCTGTGCTGGTGGTCAGTCAATTTACGCTGGCCGCAGACACCCGCAGCGGAAACCGGCCTGGGTTTTCATCGGCCGCCGATCCCGCCCTCGGCAGATCACTTTACACTTATTTTGCCACCCAGATGGGGCTGCTTGGCGTGCCTGTCGAAACGGGTGAGTTTGGTGCGGATATGAAGGTGTCTCTGCTCAACGACGGACCGGTGACGATCTGGATCGACAGCGATCAGAAATGACGCAATGCGTGGCGCAATACGCGACGTAAGATCAGGGTGATACGACCACTACGCGTATGTCATCTGGCGTCCCTCGGGGTGCATTTGAAACTGAAGACCCCTGTATTTTGGATCAACCAAGACAGGATGTGCGACCTTTTTTGCAGCCAGATCGGCTAAAAATACCAAACCCGACATGACTGACGTCGTTTCCGGAACTTTCTCGGTTGCATCACGCGCGCAAGTCTTCAATCATTCGGTCAGAAATAAAAATGCATTTAGCATTAGGATTCAACTGGGAGAATTCCATGCAAGACCAACTAAATCACCTGTCCGGCCGCGTGACCGCGGGCAAGATGACACGGCGTGAGTTCATGGGCAAAGCCGCCGCCTTGGGCGTGAGTGCCGTCGTCGCAGGCAACCTGTACACCAGCGCCGCAAACGCAGCGGAACCTGTACGCGGCGGAACCATGAAGGTCGGCCGTGGTGGTGGCAGCTCCACCGATACGTTGGATCCTGCAATTGCCTCGTCCGAAACCCCCATCACCAATATCACCACCATTGGTGAACGACTGGTTGAAGTCAGCCCCACCGGCAACATTAACCCTCGCATTGCGGAAAGCGTCGAAGCCTCGGCTGATGCCAAGAGCTGGACATTTAAAATCCGCAAAGGCGTGGAATTCCACAACGGCAAAACCGTCACCGCCGAAGACGTGCTGCGCACCATGGAACGTCATGCCAACGAAGACAGTCAATCCGGCGCGCTGGGTCTGCTGCGCGGCATTGAATCGATGAAGGCTGATGGCGACAACTTTATCGTCAACCTGGACAGTGCCAATGCTGACCTGCCCTACCTGCTGTCCGACTACCATCTGGTGATCCAGCCTGACGGCGGTTTTGACAACCCCGGCGATGGTGTTGGCGCTGGTGCCTACCAGGTGGAAGCCGACGAGCCCGGCGTACGTCACCTGTTCAAGAAATTTGCAAACTACTGGGATGACAGCCGTGGCTACGCCGACGCTGTTGAAACCATTGTCCTGAACGATGCCACCGCCCGGACAGCGGCGCTGCAATCAGGTCAGGTGCATATGATTGACCGAGTTGAGCCCAAGATTGCCAAACTTCTGGATCGCGCGCCCAACCTGCATGTGAAAAACGTTTCTGGTCGCGGCCACTATGTATTTATCATGCATACCGACACCGGACCGTTTAATAACAACGAACTGCGTCTGGCGCTGAAATACGCCATCAACCGCGAAGAAATGGTAGATAAAATTCTGCGCGGGTATGGGGGCATTGGCAACGATATGCCCATCAACGCAGCCTACCCGCTGTTTGACGACAGCATTCCACAGCGCATGCACGATGTGGCCAAGGCGGCTGAACACTACAAGAAATCCGGTCATGACGGATCGCCAATCATTCTGCGCGTCGCCGATGGTGCCTTCCCTGGTGCTGTTGATGCCGCAGCCTTGTTCCAGCAATCCGCCCAAGCCGCGGGCATTCCTCTGGAAATCAAGCGTGAACCCAATGACGGCTACTGGTCCGAAGTGTGGAACGTTCAGCCTTTCTGTGCGTCCTATTGGTCTGGTCGACCAGTTCAGGACCAAATGTATACGACAGCATATCTGTCGACTTCAGACTGGAACGACACCCGTTGGAAACGTGAAAGCTTTGATGCCCAAATCATCGCTGCACGCGGGGAACTGGACGTCGCCAAGCGCAAGGAAATGTACTCCCAAATGGGCCGTATCATTCACGACGAAGGCGGCCTGATCTGCCCGATGTTCAACGATTTTGTGGATGCGATTTCTGATAAGGTTGGCGGCTATGAGGCCGATCCAAACAACCCCATGATGAACAACGGTGCCCAAATCAAATGCTGGCTAAAGGCGTAAGATCCAGCAAATGCATCCTGTTTTAACTTTGGTTGCCCAGCGCTTTGCGCTGGGCCTCCTGCTTTTATTTGCTGCGTCCGCGCTGATATTTGCAGGTACGATGATCCTGCCAGGTGATGTGGCTCAGTCCATCCTTGGCCAATCCGCAACCCCCGAGGCGCTGGAAAACCTGCGCCGTGAATTGGGCCTGAACGAGCCCCCGTTGCAACGCTATTTCAGCTGGTTGTTCAACGCCATGCAGGGTGATCTGGGCACCGCGCTGACCAATGGCCGAGACATCGCTGACAGCCTGTCCACGCGCCTTGGAAACACCTTGTTCCTCGCATTCTGGGCCGCTGTGGTTTCTGTTCCCTTGGCCATTTTCCTGGGTCTTTTGGCGGTCCGCTACAAAGATCGCTGGCCGGACAAGCTGATCTCAGCCGTGACTCTGGCCTCGATCTCTATTCCTGAATTTTTGATCGGCTATGTGCTGATGTATTTTGTCTCGGTGCGTCTAGGCTGGTTCCCATCGGTGGCAATGGTCAACAGCAGCATGTCACTGTTTGAGCGCCTGAATGCCATTGCCCTGCCCATCGCGGTACTGACGCTGGTGGTGCTGGCGCATATGATGCGAATGACCCGTGCCGCCATTTTGAACGTGATGCAATCCGCCTATATTGAGACTGCCGAGCTCAAAGGGTTGTCCTCGTTCAAGGTGATCTACCGCCACGCGCTTCCCAATGCCATTGCGCCCATCGTCAATGTAGTGATGCTGAACATGGCCTATCTGGTTGTGGGTGTCGTCGTCGTCGAAGTCGTGTTTGTTTATCCCGGCATGGGGCAATATCTGGTGGACCACGTGTCCAAACGTGATGTGCCTGTGGTGCAGGCCTGCGGTCTCATCTTTGCCGCCGTTTACATCTGCCTCAATATGATTGCTGACATCGTCTCGATCCTGGCCAACCCCCGTCTGAGGCATCCAAAATGAAGAACATTCCTTTGTCTGCCCTCGTCGGGCTGTTCTTTACCGGCGCCTACTTTCTTATGGCCATTTTTGCCCCCCTCATCGCGCCATATGGCGTTGGGGAAGTGGTCGGAGATGTCTGGGAACCGATGAGCAGCACCTACCTATTGGGCACTGATAACATTGGCCGCGACCTTCTTAGCCGGATGATCTATGGCGGGCGCACCACGATCTTTATTGCAACAGCAGGTACTGTTCTGTCCTTTGTGATCGGATCGATACTGGGCTTTTTCGCCGCAGTTGTTGGCGGTTGGATGGATCAGGTGCTGTCGCGGTTTGTCGATTTGATCATGTCGATCCCTACCCTGATTTTTGCCTTGGTCGTTCTGTCGGTGACACCGGTCACCATTCCTGTTCTGATTGTCGTCATGGGGCTGCTGGACAGCACCCGTGTGTACCGTCTGGCCCGTGCGGTTGCGGTCGACATTTCGGTGATGGATTACGTCGAAGCCGCGCGTCTGCGCGGTGAAAAGACCGCATGGATCATCTTTCGCGAAATCCTGCCCAATGCCCTGTCGCCTTTGGTGGCGGAAATGGGTCTGCGCTTTATCTTTATGGTTTTGTTTGTCTCAACCTTGTCATTCCTTGGCCTTGGCGTGCAACCGCCTGAAGCCGATTGGGGGGGCATCGTGAAGGAAAACAAAGAGGGCATCGTCTACGGCATCCCGGCCGCCCTGATCCCGGCGTTTGCGATCGCGACACTGGCCATCTCGGTCAATCTGGTGGCCGATTGGGTGCTGAACCGTACCACGTCTTTGAAAGGAGGCCGCGGATGAGCGATCCCATGTTGAAAGTGCGCGATCTCAAAATCGGTGCAACCATCTATCCGCCGGGTGAAAAACCCCGTGACATTGAAATCGTGCATGGGGTCAGCTTTGACCTTGAGCGCGGGAAAGTGTTGGGGTTAATCGGTGAATCCGGTGCCGGTAAATCTACGATTGGTCTGGCCTCTATGGCCTATGGTCGCGGTGGTGTCGAACTGACCGGCGGCGAAGTTTGGGTCAATGGGCGCGACATTCTGAAATCGCGCCCCGGCGACATCCGCGCGTTGCGCGGGGCCGAGGTCACTTATGTTTCGCAATCGGCGGCGGCCTCCTTCAACCCTGCCAAAAAGATCATGGAACAGGTGATTGAAGCCGCTGTTGAGCAAAAGAAATTCTCGCGCCGGGATGCCGAAGAGCGGGCGCGGGTTCTGTTTGCAAAACTTGGCCTACCCGACCCCGAAAACATCGGTGATCGCTATCCGCATCAAGTGTCCGGAGGGCAATTACAGCGTTGTATGACTGCGCTTGCACTGTGTCCGCAACCGGATCTGGTGGTGTTTGATGAACCAACCACCGCGTTGGATGTGACCACGCAGATCGATGTTTTGATGGCCATCAAAGAGGCGATCAAAGACACCGGCGTGGCCGCCCTGTACATCACTCACGATCTGGCTGTTGTGGCGCAGGTCAGTGATGACATCATGGTTTTGCGCATGGGCGAGATGGTGGAATATGGTCCAGTGGACCAGATCATCAACGCGCCCCAAGAAGACTACACCAAGGCGCTGGTCTCGGTGCGCTCTATCGATCATGAGGAAAAGGCGCCGACCTCGGAACCGGTTCTGAAAGTCGAAGGCATTTCAGCCCGTTACGCCGGGCTCGCGCATGATGTTTTGAGCAATGTCAGCGTTGAACTGCATCCCGGTCAAACCTTGGCCGTTGTGGGCGAATCCGGGTCGGGAAAATCCACGCTTGCGCGGGTCATCACTGGTCTATTGCCGCAACGCTCTGGCCAGATCACCTTTGCCGGGCGCGCATTGTCGCCTGATCTGGCAGGCCGGTCGCGCGAAGATCTGCGGGAATTGCAGATGATCTACCAAATGGCGGACACTGCAATGAACCCTCGCCAGACGGTGGGGACCATCATTGGCCGTCCGCTTGAGTTCTATTTTGGCATGAAGGGTGCTGAAAAACAAAAGCGGATCATTGAGCTTCTGGATGAGATCGAGTTGGGCGAAAAATTCATTGATCGTTATCCGGCGGAGCTGTCAGGGGGGCAAAAACAACGCGTGTGCATCGCGCGCGCACTCGCTGCCAAGCCCAAGCTGATCATCTGCGACGAAGTCACCTCGGCGCTGGATCCGTTGGTGGCGGATGGCATTCTTAAACTCTTGCTGAATCTGCAAAAAGTTGAAGATGTTGCCTATCTGTTCATCACCCATGATTTGGCCACAGTGCGGGCGATCTCGGACACGATTGCGGTGATGTACCAGGGCAACGTGCAGCGCTACGGCAGCAAAACGGATGTGTTGTCACCCCCCTTTGATGATTATACCGACCTCTTGCTGAGCTCTGTACCGCACATGCGGCTGGGTTGGCTGGAAGAGGTCGTGGTCAATCGGAAAATGCAAAGCGGTGGCAACTAGGGCCCGACACCGGGCTGGCAGCCACAGCTAATGAGACCACCGGGCCCGCTGTCTTCAGCGGGCCTTTTAATTTCGCAGATCCATGACGTTGCACCTAGTCGTAGGGCCAGATGTCCTGCCCTAACGCTTCGATGGCGACAGAAATGCGTTCAAAACTTTCTCGGGCGCGACGCACACTGTGACGGGCGCGCAGATAGCCATGCACAAGTCCGGGCTCGTTGATCCAGTGCGCCTGCCCATTGGCGGCCTGAATCTGCTCACAATAGTGTTTTGAATCGTCGCGCACCGGGTCACAATCGGCGGACACCAAAACCGTCGGCGGCAGGTCTGAGAAATCCGTATCACGCAGCGGCGCAAACAGGGGATCATTGGGGTCCGTCGCGGCGCTGCTCCGCAGGTCTTGGAATATTTTCAATTCTGACGTGGTCAGCATGGGGGCCTGTGCATGATCCACATAAGATCCAACTGAGGTGTCGCCGCCCAGCACCGCATAAATCAACACTTGTCCCAAGATGGCCAGATCGCCCCCGCGATTGCGATGCGCAAGGCCGGCGCACAGATTGCCACCGGCGCTGTCTCCGGCCAAGACAACACCCTCGTCGTAGGTGTTGTGGATCCACGTCAGGACCGTCTGAGCGTCGTCTATCATGGCCGGGTGTTTGTGGTCGGGGGCCAGCCGATAGTGTGCTGCGATCACCCGGTATCCGGTTTGGGCGCACAGCTCGGCACAAATGTCGGTGTGGCTGTCCAGACTGCCCAGAACAAATCCGCCACCATGCAGATATAGGATGGTGCGGCTGGGGTCTCCGGCCACGTACTGCCGCACGGGAACGCCATCTGCATCCAGATCCTCGCAGTGCACTTGGACGGGCCAAGGGGCGCGAAAATTTCGGGCCATCTCTTCGTAAGCGTCGCGTTGTTCGGCGATTGTCAGGGTGTCTATATCGTCGGGATAACACTCGCCTGTTTCACGAATGAACTGCCAGGTCTGTTCGTCGATGCGCCGTTCGTAATCCATAACAACCACCTTAGCTGCCCCTCCCCAAGACTAGGCAGGGCCCAGTTGAATTGGAACAGAAAAGGACCGCGCGGCCCTTTTCGTGGCACATAGAAGGAGGAAACACGCGCCGCCGCGACATCACGTTCAATCCAAGCGGTCCCATGGATTCGTGAACGCACCCAATACTTGCGAAATCTCCGTATCGGCGCTGCCATTGGGTTGAACCTGCGCGACCAATCCGCGTTTTTTGTCGTCAAGCACCTCTGTCACCCGTGCAGCCAACCCCGCCTGCGCCATAGCACTGTCATAAATGCGGGAAATGGCCTCTTTGCGCAGATCTGGTTTGAACACCTTCCCCACCGCGGTTTTTGGCAACTCGTCCAGAATGGTGACATGTTTGGGAATAGCCGCGCGCTCTTTGACATGGGTGCGACAATGGGCCAGCAGATCCTCTGGCGCCACAGAGGCGCCTGCGACGAGTTCGACATAGGCACAGGGCAACTCCCCCGCGTGGGCGTCCGGCTGGCCGATGGCGCCTGCAAAAGCCACGGCTTCATGGGTCAACAAGGCCTCTTCGATTTCGCCGGGGTCAATGTTGTGGCCACCGCGAATGATCAAATCTTTGGCGCGCCCCGTGATCCACAGATAACCGTCGTTGTCCACCCGACCAAGATCGCCGGTGCGCAGGTGGGTGTCTTGGTAATACAGGCCCGCGTTCTTATCCATTTCGGTATAAGTGTGGCCCGCATAAACGCCAGGGTTGGAAACGCAGATTTCGCCAATTTCATTGGGACCACATTCCACCGATCCATCCCCATTAGAGGTGACAATCCGCAGGTCGGTATAGGGAAAGGGAATGCCACATGAGCCAACGCGTTTTTCACCCGACACCGGGTTGATCGACACCAGACAGGTGGCCTCGGTCAGACCGTAGCCTTCGACGATGTTAATGCCCGACAGGCCTTCAAACCGTTTGAACAGTTCCATTGGCATAGGAGCAGACCCGGAAAAAGCCATTTGCACCGAAGAAATATCCGCATCCACCGGCCGTTGCATCAGGGCAGATACGGCGGTGGGAACGGTGATGATAAAGGTGATATTCCAGCGTTCGATCAGCTTCCAGAAATTGTCGAACACCCCGTCGCCGCGATAGCCCTGCGGGGTGGGAAACACCACATGTGCGCCCGAGGCCAAGGCCGACATCACGATCACATGGCAGGCAAAAACATGAAACAGCGGCAGCGGACAGATGATATTGTCCTGATCCGTAAACAGCAATGTACTGCCGATCCAACCGTTGTAGATCAGCCCGCTGTAGCGGTGTTGCGCCACTTTGGGCATGCCGGTGGTGCCGCCGGTGTGGAAGTAACACGCCACCCGGTCGCCCTCACTGTCAGCAAAGGTGAGCGTGGTGGGGCGGCGGGCGATCTCGGCATTGAAGTCCAAATATTGCACCCGTGGCGCGGAGGTGCGGTCCAGTTTGGGGCGCATCAAGGGCACCAGCCAGGATTTTGGAGGCGTCAGATAGCGATTGAGATCGACCTCTAGCACCGTGGTAACTTCGGGGGCCTTGGTCAGCGCCTGCGCCACTTTTTGGGGCACATCGGTTTTAGGGAAGGGTTTTAACGTCACAACCACTTTGGCGCCGGTTTCGCGCAGGATCGAGGCAATTTGATCCGGGTCAAGCAATGGGTTAATCGGGTTCACAATTCCCGCGACCGCTCCCCCCAGAAAGGTATACAGCGCCTCGTGGCAATTCGGCAGGATATAGGCCACCGCATCTGTTTCGCCCACCCCAAGATCGCGCAGGGTATTGGTGGTCTGGCTCACCCGATCTTTGAGCGTACTCCAGCTGATCGTTTCGGCCTTGTCCTTGGGGCCAGAAAAGATCTGATAGCTTGATGCGTTCCCGTTTGGATACCGCCCGGCAGTCTGTGACAATAACCCATATAGGGTCTGCGGCATGCCCCGCGCCTCATAGGGCATTTCCCGTTCGAGTACCTTACAGTCTTCGACCTGTGAAAATGCAACCATGTCGACGTCCTCCCTGCGAATGCGCTGCGTCAGATGACGTGGCGTAAAGGCAAGATGCGAGTATTTTGGTCAGTGTGCAAGCACTTGTGCAGGTTGTACGTCTGGGGTGTCGGGACTGCCATCGGTAAACTGCAGCCGAGCCAGACGGGCATAAAGCCCCCCCTGCGCCACAAGTTCATCATGAGTGCCTATCGCCACAATCGCGCCGTCTTCCATTACGACAATTCTGTCGGCCTTTTTGACCGTTGCCAGACGGTGGGCGACCACCAATGTTGTGCGGTCCTGACTCAGCTCATCGACCGCAGCCTGCACCAAACGTTCGCTTTCGGCATCCAACGCCGAGGTGGCCTCGTCCAACAGCAAAACAGGCGCATCCCGCAGGATCGCACGGGCGATGGCGATACGCTGCTTTTGCCCCCCCGACAACATCACGCCGCGTTCCCCCAAAAAGCTGTCATAGCCTTCGGGCAGCGCAGTGATGAAATCATGTGCTGCGGCCGCGCGCGCTGCGGCTTCGATCTCGGAATCGGTGGCATCCGGACGGCCAAAACGGATATTTTCACGTGCTGACGCGGCAAAAATCACCGGGCTTTGCGGCACCAGTGCCATCGCCCGTCGAAAATCATCGCGGCGCATTTGCTCCAACGGTTGGCCATCCAGAAGAACCTGCCCTTGCGTTGGATCATAATAGCGCTGCAACAACTGAATGATGGTGGTCTTGCCCGCGCCTGATGGCCCAACAAAAGCCACGGTTTCCCCCGGCGCAACAGTCAACGCGACATTGTTTAAAGCCAGCGCATTTGGTCGCGCAGGGTAGCGAAACGATACATCTGCAAATTCAATACGACCTGACACTGGTGTTGTCAGTTCGATGGGCGTTTCAGGGTCGCGCACGCTGTCTGTGGCGTTCAACAGTTCAATCAATCGCTCGGTGGCCCCGGCGGCGCGTTGCAACTCGCTCCAGATTTCTGACAGAGCCGCAACCGAGCCTGCCACCAGAACTGCGTAGATCACAAACTGGATCAAGGCGCCTTCGCTCATCACCCCGGCGCGCACGTCGTTGGCCCCGATCCACAAGACGCCCACAACCCCTGAAAAGACCAGAAAGATCACGATCACCGTCAGATAAGCGCGTGTGCGAATGCGGCGCTGCGACACATCAAATGCGGTTTCTGTCAGCTCGGCGAACTGGCGGCGGTTGGCCTCTTCGTGGGTAAAGGCCTGTACAGTCTGCACCGCCCCCAACGCTTCGCCTGCGTTGCCTGATGACGCCGCAATCCAGTCTTGATTTTCGCGGCTGATGTCTCGCAACCGGCGTCCCAGAACCATGATCGGCACCAAAACCGCAGGTACGATCAGTAGCACCAAAAGGGTCAATTTGAAGGAGGTCAGCAGCATCAACACCAGACCGCCAACAAAGATCAGCATATTGCGCAGCGCAATCGAGGCCGAGGAGCCCAAAACCGACTGGATCAGCGTGGTGTCCGTGGTGATCCGGCTGAGCACCTCGCCGGTCATGATGCGTTCAAAAAACGCCGGGCTCATGCTGATCACCCGATCAAACACCGCTTTGCGAATGTCCGCGACAACCCGTTCGCCCAATCGCGTCACCAGCGCATAGCGCAGCCCCGTCCCCACCGCCAATAGCGCGGCAATCGCAACAGCAGCCATAAAATACTGGTTCAGCAATGCGCTTTCGGAAACACGGAAATTGTCGACCACCCGCCGCACCGCCAAAGGCAAGGTCAACGACACGCCCGCTGTCAGCACCAAGGCCGCAAGGGCCGCACACATTAACCCGCTATAGGGCCGAATAAACGGCCACAGGGCACGCAGCACGCCAATTTTGCGAGAGGTTGCACGCTCTTCCTGGGTTTTAGGGGCTCGAGCCATCGGGCTTCCTTTGCACGTCGTCTGAGAAGGGGACTGTAGGTCCAAAACTGTCTGGCCGTTTCATGGCGTTCACAGACAAAGAGGTCAAGCAAGCAAAGTGCCGCGCCTAAGCGCATGGGCAGAGAAACAGGGGAATTTTATGGGAAAGAGCAGTCATGGAGCGGGTAGAGGGAATCGAACCCTCACCTTAAGCTTGGAAGGCTCTTATGATACCATTTCACCATACCCGCTCAGGACTGAGATGTGATTTAAGTTATGCTTTGGCGAAGGTCAACCAACTAATTTGCAAGAAATTTCTTCAGCTGCCAAAAAAATGGCCGACGCCGTATGGTGCTGAATCTTTCTGTGAATTATTGCCACAGATCGCTCGCCTTTATGGCGCCCGGCACTATGATTTGGTCTGTCCTGATCGGTCTCTTTAAAAGGCTTCTGTATTATGCCCCTTGCTGTTCTCACTGCACATGGTCAGCCCTCAGCACCGGCCCCTCCAGAAACCGCGTTGGCGGAACTGGCGGCCCATGTGGCCAGTCATCTGCCCGGATGGGAGGTACGCTCCGCGACCTTGTCGACGCCTGAGCGACTGGAACACTCGGTCCAAGACGGTGCGGTGATCTATCCGTTTTTCATGGCCAAGGGCTGGTTCACTGCAGATGTCCTGCCCAAACGCCTGACCGGATATGATGTGACCTTTGCCGACCCTTTTGGGCTGGATCCCACTCTGCCCGCCTGCGCGGCCAAGGCCGTGATCGCTCAGATCACAAAGTTGGGCTGGTCAACTAAAGATACCGAGATTTTGCTTGCCGCGCATGGCTCCGCCCGGGGCCCCCGCGCTGCGCGTGCCGCCCAGACCTTTGCCAAGGCGCTCAGTCCCCTGGTATCAGGCGCGAAAGTGTCCTGTGGCTTTGTCGAAGAAAGCCCCACTGTTGCCGAGGCGTCGCGCGGCCTGTCACACCACGCCCTGTGCCTGCCATTTTTCGCCCAAGCCGGCGACCATGTGCGTAATGACATCCCGGCGGGCCTAGAGGCGGGGGGATTTCAGGGACACTGCCTGCCCGTGGTCGGTGCCCTGCCCGGCGTACCCGCATTGATTGCCCGCGCCATCCAAAAAACATCCCGGAAAGCCTAAGGGGCCTATGTACCGGCGATCTTAGCGGAGAAAAAACTTCAAATTTCCGCACCATTCCACGCGTTTACCCCCTTGCGCAGCTCCCTCGCATATGATTAATCACGCCACACACCATAGGCGGCGAGTTGGCGGAGTGGTGACGCAGCGGATTGCAAATCCGTGTACACCGGTTCGATTCCGGTACTCGCCTCCAATAAAATCAAAGACTTGCGTCATCCCTTTTCTCCTTCGCCGCCATTATTGAAACAACCGTTGAAACTTTCACGTTTCGGTCCCGTCTTGTTCTTTTGAATTGCGAGCGCTCTGCGCACGCCTTGCCAGTTCTCACTGGCGAACTTGACCACCATACTTTTTTAGCATTTCCACACCAGAATGCCCTGTCATCGCTTTGACTATCTCGTCGTCACAACCAGCTAGATAGAGCTCTATGGCTGCATTCTTTCGAAGGCCGTGAGTCACGTACTCTTGCGCTCGGTCAAATTCCAAACCAGCTTTCACGTCCCTCATTTCTCCAGCTAAAGAGCGATAAGTTGCGGGATCTCCGGAGCGATTTGTGAGCACAGTACTTCCAGCCTTCGGAACCTCTGATAAGAAATCTTGCAGCCTCTTGGTCAAAGGTATCCAAAGTAGCTTATCAGTCTTGCCTTGATTGAAATCCCAAGCGCCATCTTGGATGTCAGACCACCGAATTTTACGCGTGTCTCCAATTCTTTGACCAAGGCCAATGCTCAATTCGTATGGAAGTGGACCTGTCGCGCTTTCGTGCCGCCCCTGGTGCTCGTTTAAGCACTTTCCTTTCGAAAGCGACGGGGCTTTTCCAGCCGAGTGCTGAGTGGCGACGACGCGGATTGTAGAAGCCGTTGA